>NZ_JBSWWS010000001.1:0-1882500 GCF_056160205.1 Halobacillus sp. ABA4_118 | reverse complement strand
TCCCGTTAAAATGGCGCGCCCGAGAGGAGTCGAACCCCTAACCTTCTGATCCGTAGTCAGACGCTCTATCCAATTGAGCTACGGGCGCATTTTATAATAGCTTTGCGTTGAAAGCGACTTTTCTATCTTAACACGTTTCCGTGTCGATTGCAACAACTTTTTTAAAGAAATTAGTTGGTGCGGTCGAGAGGACTTGAACCTCCACGGGATTAACTCCCACTAGGCCCTCAACCTAGCGCGTCTGCCGATTCCGCCACGACCGCAGCATTATTATAATGGAATGCTGATCATGGTAATTAAAGTGCGGGTGGAGGGACTTGAACCCCCACGCCGTGAAGCACTAGATCCTAAATCTAGCGTGTCTGCCAATTCCACCACACCCGCAAATAAATGGTGAGCCATGAAGGATTCGAACCTTCGACCCTCTGATTAAAAGTCAGATGCTCTACCAGCTGAGCTAATGGCTCTAAAGAAAGGAATCTATTACACTTGAAAATGATTTGTTCTTTTTAAAAGCACAAGAACCATCATACATCTTATTGATAATGTTGTCCATCCTTTTTCCGAAGAAAAAATGGCTGGGCCAGCTGGATTCGAACCAGCGCATGACGGTACCAAAAACCGTTGCCTTACCGCTTGGCTATGGCCCAAAGATAATGGCGGTCCGGACGGGACTCGAACCCGCGACCTCCTGCGTGACAGGCAGGCATTCTAACCAACTGAACTACCGGACCCCTTAAAGGGTGATGCAAAGTGACCCGTACGGGATTCGAACCCGTGATACCGCCGTGAAAGGGCGGTGTCTTAACCACTTGACCAACGGGCCATTAAGAAAATGGCGGAGAAGGAGGGATTTGAACCCTCGCGCCGCTTACGCGACCTACACCCTTAGCAGGGGCGCCTCTTCAGCCACTTGAGTACTTCTCCGTAATGGCTCCAACGGTAGGATTCGAACCTACGACCGATCGGTTAACAGCCGATTGCTCTACCACTGAGCTACGTTGGAATAATGTCTCATTTCGTGCCGCTCGTTTATCGGCGACGTTTAATATCTTATAACATCCTGCCTGCAATGTCAAACCCTTTTTCGTGAAAAATTGTAGTTTCTTACGTTTTTTTGGTTGTTTTGTTAAGGCTTATTTAATTTAACATGTGAGAAGTCGTTCGTCAACACAATTTTTACTTCTTTTTTAAACGGCCTTTACATTTTCCGCAGTGATACTTTTTCGTATCCACCTTCTTCTTCCGCTGATAAGTCTGACCGCACTGGACACACTCATAATGGTGGAACCCTTTCTTCTTTTCAGAAGGCAGCTGCGCGCAGAATCTCGGAGAGTCTGTTTTATGTAAAAGATCTTTGAATTCAGGATCACCATGCCCAAAGCCTTTTCCTTCTATATGAAGGTGATAGTGGCAGAGTTCATGTTTGATAATCCCTTCTAATTCAGCACCATCCAATTCTACAACATACTTCGGATTGATTTCAATGGTTCTTTTTGAAGGAATGTACCGCCCGCCTGTCGTTCGAAGACGAGAGTTGAAGTATACATCATCCACAAATGGTTTGTCAAAATGTTTTTTGGATAATTGGTCCGTCCATGCTTCCAGCTGTTGTTGTGTCAAAGACTGCACAAGCACACCTCCCCTGTTCTGTGCATACTGTATCATACGTATTTAAAAAGAGGAACAGAAAGGAGCTGTCCGTCATGCCTTCCTGGCTGCAAGTACAGATGGAGCGTGCTTTCTTCAATAAAGATAAGTATCAGATCAAGCTGCTTAACCAGTGCTGGTACTATTATCAGCACCTCTATAAATAGAAATACCCGGAAGCCGCAGCTCCCAGGTATCCCTTTACGATTGAGGAATCATGGTCAAAGCAATCCTCTGCTTCTGGACATCCACCTTGTCCACCCATACTGTTACAACATCTCCAACAGAGACCATGTCCATCGGATGTTTGACGAATTTGTCAGCCAGTTTGGATATATGGACAAGCCCGTCCTGTTTTACTCCGATATCGACGAACGCACCGAAATCAACCACGTTACGAACGGTTCCTTCCAGTTCCATTCCCTCTTCCAAATCCTCCATGGAAAGGACGTTCGTCTTGAGCAGTGGCTTAGGAAGATCGTCACGTGGGTCACGGCCCGGCTGGATCAATGCCTTTTGAATATCTGTCAGCGTCAGCGTACCAATGCCGAATTCTTCCGAAGCGGCATTCAAGTCCATCTGCTTCAGCTTTTCACCCAATTGTCCATCCCCGAGGTCCTTACTTGTAAATCCAAGATTCTGAAGCAGCTTCCTTGTCGCCTGATAACTTTCCGGGTGGATCGACGTACGGTCGAGCGGTTCTTCTCCGTCCAGTACCCGGAGAAATCCGATACTCTGTTCGAACGTTTTCGCTCCGAGCCTTGGAATGTCCTTCAATTCTCTGCGTTTCGTAAACTTCCCGAGTTCCTCCCGCTTCTTCACGATGTTATTAGCCACCGTTTTACTCAAGCCGGATACATATTGAAGCAGGGAAGCAGAGGCTGTATTCACGTTTACTCCGACTTGGTTGACGGCCGTTTCTACAACAAACGTCAGGGACTCGTTCAATTTCTTCTGGGTAACATCATGCTGATACTGCCCGACGCCGATGGATTTAGGATCGATTTTCACCAGTTCCGCGAGTGGATCCTGGATTCGGCGGGCAATCGATACCGCGCTTCTTTCTTCGACTTGAAAATCCGGGAACTCTTCCCTGGCCAGCTTGGATGCTGAATACACACTGGCTCCCGCTTCGTTCACAATCATATAGGAAGCTTTCCAACTGTGCTTCTGGATCATATCACTAATGAACTGCTCTGTTTCTCGAGAGGCGGTTCCATTTCCAATGGCGATGAGCTCCATGTTGTACTGTTCCATCAATGACAGAAGTTTCTTTTCTGCGCCTTTGGTATCTTTTTTAGGTGCGGTTGGATAAATGACTCCGATATCGAGCACTTTTCCTGTTTCATCGATAACCGCAAGCTTACAGCCCGTACGGTATGCCGGATCAACTCCAAGTACAACCTTGCCTTTAAGCGGAGGCTGTAGCAGGAGGCTTCGCAGGTTGCTCGAAAACACATCAATCGCCTGCTCCTCAGCCACTTCGGAAAGAGAATTGCGGATCTCTCTTTCCACAGAAGGTTGAATGAGTCGTTTGTAGCTGTCCTGGATCGCGTCTGTCAGGATTCCTCTGAGTTCTCCGCCTGTTCCCCGCTTCACGACTTCTTTTTCCAGATACTGCGTAATACTGTCCTCAGGCGGTTGGACAGAAACCTTGATGATCCCTTCCTTCTCCCCACGGTTCATGGCCAGCACACGGTGGGAGGCGATGGAACGGACGGGCTCCTGGTAGTCGTAGTACATCTCAAAGACACCTTTTTCATCCTTGGCCTTGTCCTTCTCCGAAGAAGCGATGGTGCCTTTCTCATGCGTCTGCTTACGAATTCTTTCCCTGAATGCTGCGTCCTCTGATATCCATTCCGCCAGAATGTCATTCACACCTGCACGCACGTCTTCAACAGCCGGCAGCTCCTGTTCTTCGGAAATGTACGTCTGCGCCTCTGCTTCAAAGCCGAAAGATTCCTGCGCCCATACTTTAAGGGCCAGAGGTTCAAGCCCCTTTTCTTTCGCCACTGTGGCACGCGTCCTCCTTTTCTGCTTGTAAGGACGGTAAAGATCCTCCACCTTCTGGAGTTTTTCTGCTTTTTCTATGTCGGCTTTCAATTCATCCGTTAGTTTCCCCTGCTCATCGATCAAGCGAACGACTTCCTCTTTACGCTCAGCAAGGTTGACGGCATAATTCCACTGATCTTCAATGGTTTTAATTTGAACTTCATCAAGACCACCGGTCATCTCCTTACGATAACGGGCGATGAACGGGACGGTGTTCCCTTCGTTCAGCAGTTGAATCACCTGCTGGATAATTCCTTCTTTCAGCTTCATCTGTCCGGCTACTGACTGAATCAGCTCCGGACTGTTTTTCCAATCACTCAAAAAAAGACCTCCTTCAATGACGTCCCTCTTATTGTAACAAAACAACGAAGCGTTTACCTCGTTGTTCCAGGATGGTTCAACGAATTAAAAAATCCTTATTCCCGGATTCACACCGAAGAATAAGGATTTTTAATGGTAAACCATCGCGATCAGCGTTGTATCATCATCGCGGTTCTGTCCGTACACATTTTTGTACAAGGACGTAATCTCTTCCGCGTTTCGTACATGTGTGAGCTTTGAAGACAGGCGGCGGTCGTTCACTCCATCAGAGAACATCAAAAAAATCATCCCTTTCTGGATATTTCCGTGAGTAACCCGCAGTGACTTCGAATACCCGGATAAATAACCCGCCAGCGGGATATTCCGGTGGCGTGTACCGTCAGGGTCTACAGTAATGACTCCAATATTCCCGATGGAGGAATACGAATAAGTCATCGCATGGTAATCGATTTTCAAAATACCGAGCACCACCCCGCGTTTGCCGACCAGTACTTCATTGCATTTTTTTACAAGCGCCTCTACAGAAAGAGAAGGATGATCTTCTATGATTTCCATCACAGCTTTCGAAGACTCCCTGGCCATCTCTCCACTGCCGAGGCCATCAGCCAGTGCACAAAGGAACGCATCATCTGTTTCACGGTAAAAATAACTGTCGCCACAGTAATAATTTCCTTTTTTAGCTTTCTGGAAGACAGATAACTCCACCCGTTCGTTCCCCTTTTCCACTAGAACACCTCAACCGATTCCGACTGGAGAGCTTCCCTCAATTTACGCAGCGCCCGCCTTTGCAGCCGGGATACGTGCATCTGGGAAATGCCCAGCCGCTCACCTGTATCTTTCTGACTCATGTTTTCAAAATACGTGCATTGAAGAATCTCCTGTTCCCGTTCACTCAAGATCGGCAGCACCTTTTCGAGCAGCATCCGCTGATCGATATTGGAGTATCCTTCATCCTGATTCCCGATAAGATCGAGAATGGTTACAGTACTTCCATCTGAATCCGCTTCGATTTTACGGTCCACGGACAGGGCTTTGTAGCTTTTACCCATTTCCATCGTTTCCAGTACATCCTCTTCAGAGACTTCCAGGTATTCAGCAATCTCGAGGACAGACGGGGAACGCTGCTGGATATTCGTCAGCTCTTCAGCCGCTTTCTTTATCTTCGGCCCAAGTTCCTTAATCCGGCGTGGTACGTGCACACTCCATGTCTTATCCCGGATGAAGCGTTTAATCTCACCGATGATGGTCGGGATCGCGAACGATTCGAATGATTTTCCGAAATCCTTATCATACCTGCGGATCGCTGCCAGCAGGCCGAGCATTCCGACCTGAACGAGATCTTCATGGATCGTACTGTTCTTCGAATATTTACGGGCGATGGACTCTACAAGGTCCTTATAAACAAGGACCACTTTCTCCTGTACAGCCTCATCTTTTGGATTCTCCTGTAAGTAGGCAATCCATTCGTAAATTTCCTCATTGTGGTGTTGTGATCTGGTCGCCATTATGACCCACCCCGGTTTCATGGAGGTATTTCGTCATTAATACAATCACTCCATATTTACTGTTGATTTCGACTTTATCCATTAAGGCATCAATCAAAAACAGGCCAAATCCGCCTTCGCGGAGCTCTTCAATATCACCGTCCTGCTTATAAGGTCCGATGTCTTCTTTCACTTCACCAAGATTGAAGCTTCCGCCGTGATCGGCCACCATCACCTCGAGTCTGTCCTGATACACGCCGAAACCGATGGTGATTTCTCCTTCACCCGTTTCTTTGTAGGCATGTTTGACGGCGTTGGTGATCGCTTCTGAAATCGCCACTTTCAAATCTTCAATATCTTCATAGGAAAAGCCCATGCGGTTGGCAATCCCGGACGTGCTCAAACGCACGACTCCGATATATTCCGCTTTTGCAGGCACCTTCACTTCAACAAAATCAAATGGTTCCATCATTACATTCCACCTTGCACTGTAGAATCGATGTTCATAATTTCAGTCAGGCCGGTAATCTTGAACAGACGGTAGACACGGTCCTGCATATGAACGAGACGGAGCGTGCTGTCATGTTCTTTCGTCGCTTTCAAGGCACTGATAAAGACACCCAGTCCTGTGGAATCCATATAATTCACGTCTTGAAGATTCACTTCAACGACATCCTGTTCCTTCGTCAATGGAAGAAGCGTCTCTTTAAGCTGAGGTGCCGTGAATGCATCGACTTCACCGCCGAGCATCACGTTCGCCACGCCGTCATTCTTTGTTACATCTATCGATAAATTCATAAATATCCCTCCCGTGTTGCTGAAAAGTAACCTAAATAGCCAATACCCGGATCGATAAAACGTTAAACATTCCTTCTGAGAATGATCAACGTGAAATCATCACGCAGGTGGAAGTCCTGCAGGCGTTCAAAGTGCTTGTACACCTGGTCGACGATGCCCTGTGCCGGCAGATGAGAATACTGCTTGATAACGTGCAGCACTTCTTCCTGCTCGATAAAACGGTCGCCCGTCCGGCATTCTGTCACACCATCGGTCAAAAGGACGATCATATCGCCTTTTTCCACCTGTTTCTCATACTGGGTGTAGGTGATTTCAGGAGATACACCGAGAACAAGGCCCGGAGCATCGATTTCTTCAAATTCGTCCTTATCCTTATGATAATAAAAGCCCGGCTCATGACCGGCAGAAGCATAAGTAAACGTATGATTGTTGTTATTATACAAGCCATAGAACATCGTAATGAACATGCTTGCATCCACATTGCGTTCCACAACCCGGTTCAAGCTGCCCAGAATGACACTTGGATCAGTCTGCATCTCAGAGAAGCTGTCCATGGAATATTTGATCATGGACATGCATAAAGCGGCCGGCACGCCTTTTCCGATGACGTCAGCCACCGCAATACCCAGGCCGCCTTTGTTGTCGTGGACAAAGTGGTGATAGTCACCGTTCATCTGTTTCGCCGGTACACTGAGCGCCCCGACGTCCAGCTCATCAATGTCCGGCTTCACCGTAGACAGCAGTGTTTTCTGCATATTGGCCGCAACCGAAATTTCGGATTTCAGCTCCAGCTGCTTTTCACGCAGCGTTTGATACTCCTGATAGGCGAGACCATAGGAAATCATGGTTTCCAAAAGGAAATTCATCGATGTCTGTATATATTCCGGCATATCCGGGTATATTTCCTGTAATGATTGAATATGCACGTTAATAATTTCTTCTGGTGATATATTCTGCTGCATCGAGTATTTACTGAACTGCTCTGCCTGATACAGAGCCTGCTCATCTTTCGTAGTAATATACTCCTGCAGCAGCTCTTTGTAATTCTCCAAGTCGAGTTTCAATGTACTCATCGTTTATACCTCCTCTAACGGAGCCATTTCACAACCTTGATTTCCGTACCTTCCCCTACGCGGGAGATAATATCGAACTCGTCCATCAGCCGCTTTACCCCTGGAAGTCCTGCGCCAAGCCCCCCGGAAGTCGTAAAGCCGTCCTCCATAACTTGACTGATGTCCTGAATCCCAGGTCCTTCGTCCATGGCAACGATCCGGATGCCTTTTTTGTTCATATCCTCCAACGTTTCAAAACAGACTTTTCCGGTCCCTGCATATAAATAAATGTTTCTCGCTAATTCCGAGATGGCAGTGGCGATCCTTGCCTGGTCAACGGTGCCGAAGCCGATTTTTCTAGAGATGTCACGGCCCAGCTGCCTTGCTCCGACAATGTCCCACTCCTTTTGTATGTTTACACAGGATTGAAAATCCATACTCACTCCTCCAATTCCTGGCGAAGTTTAATCAATCCTTGTTCTAGATCTAATGCTGTAGGAACATCCTGCATATGAATGCCCAAATCAATCAGCGTCATGGCTACCGCAGGCTGAATTCCCGTCAGCACTACTTTTGCCCCCATCAAATCTGACATCGTCACGACATCGCCGAGTACTTTAGCAATAAACGAATCAATAATGTCGACAGAGGTCAGGTCAATGACGACACCTGTAGCTCCACTTTCATGGATTTTTTTCAACAGGTCTTCCTGGAACTGGATAGCCGTTTGATCATCAAGATCGATCTGGATGGAAATAAGCAGGTAATTATGAAGCTTTAATATAGGTATCCTCATTTGTTTCACTCCCCATCTAGCGAATCAATCAGTTTTTCAATATCCTGGTCATTGGAACGCGTGTCCTCAATCCGGCGGTTTGTCAGCTCAAGAGCTGATTGGAAGCCTTTACGAAGGGAACTCTTCGTCGGGAACTTCCCAAGGTCGATACCGAGGTTGACGATCGTCTGCGCAATTTCCGGACGGATACCGACAAGGATACAGCGTGAACCGATTAGACGGACCGCTTCTGCCGCCTGGATGATGTGATGCGCGACCATTGTATCGACAACCGGCACACCCGTGATATCGATCAGCACAACCTCTGCATTGTGTTTAATCACTCCATCAAGCAGGTTCTCCATGATCAGCTTGGCTCTTTCCGTATCAATCGTACCGATCAGAGGCATGATCGTAATGTTATCCATCACCGGTATCAGCGGTGCTGACAGTTCCTGCAGAGCGACCCGCTGCAGGGATACGATGTGCTCCCAGCTGCCCGAGTACTCATTGACGAGGCGGTTGATGATCGGATCCACCCATCCATCCACCTCCCGCAGAATTTCGGAAAAATGGTCAGAATTGACCTTTTCCGACTGCTTGAGTATAAAATCGGTTACAACGCGGCGGAATACCTGCATGCCGTCCGTCAGGTAGCTCAAAGGCCAGCCTAGATTAATGAGGCGTTCAGAGAAATCATCCAGATCCGAGGACAATCCCTGTTTTTCAATGCTTGAGAAAATGACATTCACAAACTCCCGGTTCGTATTCTCAAACATTTCCTCAGAAATCGTTGATGTATAATCATTCTTTTTATGAGCGTCAACTTCCTTCAACCACATATTGACAATATCGTCACTGTGTTCCAGCACTACGTTTTTTAATCGTTCATCCATTATCGAACCCTCCGCCATTGATACCATTTCATATTTTCCAACTGCTGTTTTTGCTATCTGGGTATAATGTTAACAAAAAAGGCCGGGTAATTACACCAATCCGTTTGTAAAAAAAACATGCCAACAACAATACCCTTTGTATTTCTATTATAAACTACATTCGACAAAAAAAATAAAGCCGCCTGCATACGAGGCAACTTTATTTTAACAAAAAGAAAAAAGATAAGTTAGAAGTCGATCAAACCGAGGCTGACCTGCAGGGATTTATTCACCTGCTGCATCATCGGTTCGTCCAATTGGGTGATCTTGTCGGTCAAACGCTGCTTGTCAATCGTTCTGATTTGCTCCAATAGGATCACAGAATTTCGCTCGAACCCATATTTTTCTGCATTGATTTCAACGTGAGTAGGAAGTTTGGCTTTTTGTATTTGCGCTGTAATCGCAGCAATAATTACGGTCGGGCTGAAGCGATTACCAATGTCATTCTGAAGGATGAGTACAGGACGAACGCCGCCTTGTTCGGATCCCACAACCGGGGACAAATCAGCGAAATAAACGTCACCTCGTTTGACTATCACAGGCTTCACACCCCGCTCACTAATTGCTCCAGGGTGTGTTCGGCCTCCTCTTCAGCTTGAAACGCTTCTGAAGCGATGTTTAAATTAATTTTCGCCATTTCCATATAACCTCTTCGCATTGATTCCCGAATATGACGTTGTTTTTTCTCACGCAAATACATTTTAGTAGCTTGACACATGAAATCGCTCCGATCACTGTTATCGAGTTGAATGAAGCCATCCACTTCATTGAGTAGGTTATCCGGAATCCGGATGACAATCTCCTGCATGCTGTCGGACAAAACCATACACCTCCACCATCTTCTCTCAAAAGAAACCAGTCAAATAGTCCACTCTAATCTTATCAAACGGGAGTGTCCATTGCAAAGGCGTGTTGGAATTTTTTTGTGTTTTGTGCAGCTTTCTATCCTTACATCGGGAGATTTGTCTTGCACCTGTTCCTTCCTGTCACAACGTATTTCTTACTTCGATGGTCTTCCCGTCCTTCCGGTATACACGGGGGACCCTGCGGCTGATGATGCAGGGAATTTCGTAATTGATGGTATCCAGATAGTCAGCCACTTCATCTGTCGTTACTTCGCCATTCCCCTGTTTACCAATTAAGGTAACCTTTGTCCCTATAGGATATTCCTGATCCAGCCGAATCATGAATTGATCCATGCAGATTCTTCCGACAATCGGATGACGTTTCCCGTCGACAAGGACTTCCATGCCCTGCAGCCGGCGGATCCAGCCATCGGCATAACCCAATGGAACGGTTCCGATCCATTCCTCTTTATCTGTTGTATACGTCGCTCCGTAGCTGATCGATTCCCCCGGTCCCACCTGCTTCACGTGAACCAGACAGCTGGTCAGGGAAAAGGCAGGTGTCAATTCTATCGGGCGTCCCTCTTTCACATCTGCGGATGGATATAGTCCGTACATGCTGATCCCGAAACGGACAAAGTGGTCCATCCGCTCTGGAAAACGCATGCTTGTCGCACTGTTACTCGTATGTATTTCGACATCTTCCGGCCAAACCCTCTTAAAATGGTCCATCAATCGCTGAAATTCGTCCGCCTGCCTCTGATAATAGCTCGTATCCTCATCATCTGCCGTGGCAAAATGGGTGAAGATTCCTTTCAGCCGGAACATATCTTCTGCTTTAACGGCTTCAAGGACGGCGTCCATTTCTTCCGTGTCACGGACTCCGATTCTTCCCATACCTGTATCGAGCTTCAAATGAATCGACAGCGGCTTCGGGCATGCGTCCGTCTGCACGTGATGCAGCCATTCCTTCTGGAAAACCGTGACGGTAATGTCGTTCGCTGCCGCCAGCGGAGCGTCTTCCGGACGCGTCCATCCCATTACGAGAAGGGGAGCCTCAATGCCCGCGTCCCGAAGTTTGAGCGCTTCATCCATAATCGCAACCGCCAGTCCACCTGCTCCCGCACGCAGGGCCTCGGCAGCGACCTGTACGTCGCCGTGCCCGTAAGCGTCCGCTTTGACGACCGCGTAGATCCCCGTCCCAGGGTGAAGCCTCTGTCTCAACTGCTGAATGTTTGCTTCAATGGCGGATAAATCAATTTCTGCTATCGAATCTCTGTAGTATCTATCCTGCTGCACCTTGCCCGCTCCTCTCCTTTAGCTATCCTATTATTATTGAGCGGAACATTCCTCCCTGTCAAATGGACACCTCCTTTCCCATACCAAACATCCGCAGAGCGCTTTCTGCGGATGTTTAAGTAAGAAAATAAAAGCAGACGAGGACGCCTGCTCCACTTTCAACTATTTCACCATAGCCCCATGGTTGATCGAACTGGCAACGGAGACCATTTCTTCCTGGGTCAGCTCATTACTTGCAAGCTGGTAGGTCGTTCCGTTATGACTCCACTCCAGACGGTTGTGCTCTAGCGCAGCAATGACACCGTCATCCAGCTGCACCGGATCTCCGTTCACGTGGACAGAATACCCGGCACTGGCCGGCTGCACTTCTGCCTTTTCCTGAACGAGTGTGAAGTTTTTCTCTCCGGCATATGTCATGATCATGCGTTTGCCGTCATCTGTCTTTACTTCGCGTTCTTCCGCAAGCTCTGCACCGAAGGTTTCCTGTGGGTACAGCACTTCCTCAAGCTCTTCTTCCGCCCCATCCATATTCGCTACTGGAGCCTCAGCCGGAGACATCGCCATATTCTTGTCTACATCGAAATCTTCTTTTTTCAGCGAGTCATCTTTTGTGAAATTCGCAAAAGAGACCTCCACGAGCGCATTCATATCCTGATCGAAAACTTTGACCATAACCGGCTGGTAGGATTTTTTATCGAAATAAATTTCCTGATAAGGGAGTGTTTTGTTGTTTTGATAGTTGGTTTTCGTCTTGAATTTAAAATAGTTTTCGGTTGCGGTGAATTCGGCTTCCGGGTCGGCCTTGATATCATTTAAAAGAGAAGCGAATAAATAGGGCTGACTTGTATTCTGCGGCCAGTCACTCTGGAATTTGAAACTCTTATTCAAAGCCGGAGTGAGGACATAGACGCCGGTATCGTTTTTCAGAATGACCTGACTTCCCTTTTCGTCCTGATCATTCTGAAGTTTCACGCGGTAGTAATCATCTTTCTTGTGCCATACTTGAATATGGTACTTCTGCTCTTCCTTGCCTGTGCGCATCTTCATGTTTGCTTCCGTTTTATAACCCGCCATCTCTTCTGTCTGCTTCTCAAGCTTCTTGACTACGTCCTCTTTTGACTGGGAGCCGCACGCGGTCAGAGCCCCCAGGATGAACAGGCTGAATAAAAGGATCAGAAAACGTCTTTGCATCAGACTCCACTCCTTTGTCTCTACTTATGGACAAAGGGAACGTTAAGTTATGGATGAAGAGAGTGTACGAAAGGTTCCGGGCAGGCCTTCTATTACATCGGTGGCCAGCAGATCCACTTTCGACCGTCCCTGCTGCACGAGCTGATCGGCGGTATGGCCGTGCAGGACACAGCCGCTGCTGAGTCCGTCCAACATGGATTGTGACTGCATCAGCATCGCCAGCAGGATGCCGGCCAGGGCGTCCCCACTTCCACCCTTGGCAAGGCCCGCATTCCCCGTGGTATCGACACGCTGCCGGCCGTCAGGGGCGGTAATGATCGTTGCCGGCCCTTTCAAGACGAGGTAAACCCCATGCCGGCGCGCGAAAGCTTCAGCCAGGGAGAACGGAGAAAGCAGCACGTCCTTGATCGATCGCCCGGTCAGATGAGCAAACTCTCCCGGATGTGGAGTGAGGATGGTCGGTTCCTGCCTCTTTTCCACTTCCCCAAGAAAGTCTTTCAGCACATACAACCCGTCCGCATCAATCAGCAGCGGCCCTTTAGTATGAGTGACCACACGACGGATCAACGCCTGGGCCTCTGCTCCCCTGCCGATGCCCATACCGGCCGCTACACCATCATAGGTGGAGAGGTCCATTGTCTCCCTTTCCACAAAAGTGGCCTCCTGGACATAAGGGGATATGGACGGAACCGCTCCTTCCTCCGTGGCGATGGCGATCAGCCCGGCCCCACTTCTAAGGGCCGCCCGCGACGTCATCGCTGCAGACCCAGGCATCAACATAGACCCTCCGATGACCAGACCTCTGCCATGGGAACCTTTATGCGAATGATCATCACGGGAAGGGAGCGTCCGTTTCACATCCTCCACCGTCCACATGCTCCGGCGCACGGCAGGAGCAGCCTGTGGCGGAATACCGATTTCAACGACGGACCACTGCCCGTACCAGGGCTGTGTATGCTGGAGAAACGCACTCAGTTTCGGAGCTTCAATCACCGAGGTGTAATCAGCTTTGTATGCTGTGAATTCCTCTACTCCTTCATCCGCAGGAACGCCGGTTGGGAGGTCGACGGCAAGACGAAGTAGAGAAGCTTCATTACAGTGCTGGACGATTTGTTTATAAGGGTCACGCAGATCACCCTGGACGCCGATGCCGAGCATGGCATCAATGGAAACATCCGCACGCAGCAGGTATCCTTCCGCGTCTTCCACATCCGTCCATTTTTTCACTGTGTGACCGGAAGCTTGGAAGATCTGCTTATGCACGGCGGCGTCTCCCTTAATTTTCTCGTCCGGAACGACCTGCACAGCCTCAGCCGTGTACCCAAGGTTCAAAAGGGTACGCGCAATCACAAATCCGTCTCCTCCATTGCTTCCCGCACCGATCCATACGATGATGCGGTCCGATTTCTGCATGTGTTTAACCAGATCATAGGCGGTCGCACGTCCGGCATTCTCCATGAGCATGGATCCTGCCAGTCCGGCTTCCGCTGCAGCCTGATCCCGTTCGTACATCTCTTGTGCGGTTACAATATCCAACTCGTTCCCTCCTACCCGCATTACATGTTATGAGACAAGCGGTTCAATTATGTCTTGCCTGTCTATTCCCGGCCGCTCTCTTCCAAAACCACCTGGGCGACCGCATGAGTCCGGCTGTGGGTGATCGATACCCAGATGTGGAAGGATTCAAAGCCCTTGACGGTCATCTGCGGGGCGCCTTTTTCCGATGGCAGAATTTCCATATCCTGAAAACCGAGAGCTCCGATGCCGGTCCCAGCCGCCTTTGAGAAGGCTTCTTTGGCAGCGAAGCGCCCGGCGGCAAACTCCGCCTGACGCTGTTCTTTAAGGTTATGACAGCGCTGATATTCATTTTCCGTTAATATTCTTTGAACAAAGCGCGGCTGACGCTTTATACTTTGTTTAATACGATCGATTTCAACCATATCGATTCCGATTCCTCTGATCACACAGCATCTCCCTTTTCCTTATTCATCTACCACCAGTATACCCGAACGTACCTTTGTTAAAAAAAGAATACGCAGACGGTGGTGGGACTACACTTTTAGATAACAAGACATCACAAAGGAGACGAATGTCATGTTTTTACGAACAGAAAGCTTCAAAGAGTTTCTGAGATTTTATCCAGTGGTTTCTGCGCTTGTCGGAATCCATTTTGCGTTATGGCTGCTTGCGGATTTCCTTCAGCTTGGTTTTGCTGTCGACTTGAAGCAGTGGGGCATCGGCGTGAACGTACTCGTATTAAATGGAGAGTACTGGAGGCTGATCACCCCCATCTTTCTGCATGCCGGCTTCATGCACGCCGTATTCAATTCCTTCTCCCTCGTCCTGTTCGGACCTGCGCTTGAACAGATGCTCGGCCGCGTCCGGTTTATCGTCATGTACCTGGCCGCCGGTATTGCCGGGAACATCGGGACATTTATCGTAAACCCCGATGCTTACTACGCGCACCTCGGTGCATCCGGAGCCATCTTCGGGATTTTCGGGGTGTATCTGTTTATGGTGCTGTTTCGGAAGCACTTCATCGATCAGGCCAATGCACAGATCATCATCGTCATCTTCGCTCTCGGGCTTTTCATGACGTTCACCCGTCCGAACATCAACGTGCTCGGCCATCTGTTCGGTTTGATCGGCGGCTTCGCCATCGCCCCTGCCATCTTAAAAAACGCCCGTCCCTTTTCCCTATGGCAGATCCGCACCCGTCATTCCCGCCGGGACAGTGATGAGATTTCCTTCGACCCCAACCGGTGGAAAAAACGACGGTTCGGCCGTGGAGGGATCGGAAAATATGTATTGTGGGGCATTATCATTTTCCTCGCCTTGTTTGCGCTTGTGAACCGATCCCTTTAATTCGTGCGCCGGACCGCTCCCTTGAAACAAAAAAAGATCCGCTTCCTGACAGATAGGAAGCGGATCTTTTTTATATATTAGCTGCGGCCTTTGTTTTGGTAGCTGCCGCGCTTACCGCCTTTACCGCTGAAGTTGCGGTTGCGGGATTTGTTTTTGTTGTTGAAGTTACGGCCGCCTCCGCCTTTGCGGTAGCCGCCTTTTTTCTTGCCTTTGTCACGCTGGGCGTTTTTCACGCTGATTGGTGCAACGTAGGACAAGTTAACAGGAACTTCACTGCGTTCTTTAGTCATCAACTTCAGAGCTGCTGCGATAAGGTCTGAAGACTCATAGCGCTCAAGCAGTTCTTCTGCTGCATTTTTGTAGTTGTTCAAGTCATTGTTGTTCACAGTTTCAGCAATCTTTTCGACAGCCACTTTCTGCTGACCGCGTGCAGCTTCTTCAGAAGAAGGCACTTTCAGACGATCCACTTTCTTCTTCGTCAGCTTTTCAATCAAGTTAAGCTGATCTTTTTCACGTGGTGTAACGAAGGAGATGGACTCTCCTTTACGTCCGGCACGACCAGTACGGCCGATACGGTGTACATAGCTTTCCGGGTCCTGTGGAATATCGAAGTTGTACACATGGGACACTTCAGAGATATCCAGTCCACGGGCAGCTACGTCTGTAGCGACAAGGATTTCGATACGGCCACGCTTGAACTTGTTCAACGTAGACATACGCTTTCCTTGAGTCAGGTCTCCGTGAATCCCTTCCGCGCTGAATCCGCGGGCTTGAAGACCGTCAGCTACTTCGTCTACACGACGCTTCGTACGACCGAAGACGATCGCCAAGGCTGGATCATGAATATCAAGCAGGCGCGTCAGTGTATCGAACTTGTGTTTTTCCGGAACTTCTACGAAGAACTGCTCGATGTTTTCCACCGTCATTTCCTTCGCTTTCACTTTAACTTCTTCCGGATTGTTCATAAGAGTTGTTGCAATATCGCGGATCTCTTTCGGCATGGTCGCAGAGAACAAGAGTGTCTGACGTTCTTCTGGAAGAGCCTTCAGAATGTCGCGGATATCATCGATGAAGCCCATGTTCAGCATTTCGTCCGCTTCATCAAGGACAGCTGTGTGCACGTTCTCCAATTTGATCGTTTTACGACGAATGTGGTCAAGTAAACGTCCAGGTGTCGCTACCACGATGTGGTTGTTTTTCAACGCACGGATCTGGCGCTCCATATTGGATCCACCGTAAATCGGAAGGACGCGTGCGCCTTTCCCTTTACCAAGACGGTTCATTTCTTCAGCTACCTGAATAGCCAGTTCTCTTGTCGGGGCGATGACAAGACCTTGAACGCCTTTCACCTGTTTGTTGATTTTTTCAAGCATCGGAATACCGAATGCCGCCGTCTTACCCGTACCTGTCTGAGCCTGCCCAATCACGTCTTTCCCTTCTAGTCCTAGAGGGATGGTCTGTTCTTGAATTGGTGTGGTTTCTTCAAAGCCCATTACGTCTAATGATTTTAGAATCGGCTTTGATAATCCTAGTGATTCGAATGTTGTCACTTAATTCCTACTCCTTTATGTTTAAATCTTCTACCTATATCCATGTAAAAAAAGCCTTCTGCCACAGGAAACGGGAGAGGCTTCTCTGGTATCTGCCTGATAGATTTATTCATCATAACATATTTAACACATTATATTCTACACATTTCCGCTATGCTTTTCAAACCCAATAATGATAAAATGAGTAAAAACCGACCTATACCAGAGGAGGGCTAGATTGGAAAAGCCTCCGGTGCATCCATATTTCATCCTGTTTATCGGAGTGGTTTCCATATCCACCTCGGCCATTTTCGTCAAGCTTGCGGGCGGCGCCCCTGCTTCGATGACCGCGTTCTACCGGCTGCTGCTTGCCGCCGGACTGATGGCCCCTTATGTATTATGGAAACATTCCGGTGAATTCAAACACATTCATAAAAAAGATTGGCTCCTTGCCACAATTTCAGGAATTTTTCTCGCCTTCCATTTTATCTTCTGGTTTCAATCCTTAAAATATACATCCGTGGCAAGCTCCGTTCTTCTCGTTTCCCTCCAGCCCGTCTTTGCCTTTACGGGCGCCTATCTGTTTTTCCGGGAACGATTTACCGTCGGAGCCATTCTCAGCCTTTTCATTACGTTGATCGGCAGTGTCATCATTGGATGGGGAGATCTTCAGCTGAGTGGAACAGCACTGGCCGGTGATATTCTTGCGCTCCTCGGAGCGGTTACCGTAACCGGGTACTTCCTGCTGGGCCAGAGTCTGCGCCAGCGGCTGTCGCTTCTCACCTATACACTGATTGCCTATGGAATGGCAGCTGTCACCCTCGGCCTTTACAACGTGGCCGCCGGGACGGCCTTCACAGGCTACTCTGGAGAGCAGTGGCTTATTTTCCTGGCCCTTGCCGTGATTCCGACGTTCTTCGGACATTCACTGTTCAACTGGACACTGCGCTGGCTGAGCGCGGCCTCCATATCGATGGCGGCCCTCCTGGAGCCGATTGGAGCCTCTCTGTTAGCTTACTGGATCCTTAAGGAATCCATCACTTGGGTGCAGTGGCTTGGCGGGTCCATCGTTTTATTCGGCTTGATGATGTTTATTTTGAGCACCACGAAAAAAGTCGAGCCGAAACTGACCCACGAATTGAAAAAAGATCACTGAAACGAGTCTGGTATACTGGAAAGACGATATTTTGAGAGCAGGTGAACGAATGACTACACAACTAATCATCGACGGCGGCGGAGATGTCGCGCCGGGAATGATGGAGAAGCATAACATCCTCTCCGTCCCGTTAAACATCCATTTCGGGGACGAACATTATAAAACGGAAGAAACCATTGATCTGGATACCTTCTATACGAAGATGAGACAGTCAGAAGAGCTCCCCGGCTCCTCTTCCCCGAGCCCGAATGATTTTTATGAAATGTACAAACGCGTGGACCCGTCTGCGAATATCCTCATCCTTGCCATCAGTCACGGGTTGAGCAGCACCTACGAAAGTGCTGAAATCGGCAAAAACATGCTGCTTGAAGAAGAGCCCGACCGCCGGATCGCAGTTATGAACACCAAAACGGCCTCCTGTGGTATCGCTCTTCTTGTCGACGAAGCAGGAAAGAAAATGGACGAAGGCGTCTCCTTTGACGAACTTGTCGCCCATATGGAAGACCGTATCGAGAACACGATTACGCTGTTCATTTTGAAAACGCTGGAGAACGTCATTAAAGGCGGACGCCTGGATAAAGTCAAAGGCGCTCTGGCCAAGACCCTGAACATCAAGCTGCTTATGAAAGCAAGTGAAATCGGTGCCGTCGAAGTAACGGAAAAGGTGCGGGGAAACAAAAAATCGATCCGCCGCTTTGTCGATCAAATCGGGGAATACGCCCATTCCTTCGAAGACCGCGTCATTGCTCTGTCCCATTCCAATGATGAGGAACGCGGCAGTCAGGTGCTTGATATGATCAAAGACCGCTATCCATTTAAGGAAAGCCTGTTTATGGAAATGGGGCCTTTGATTGCCACCTATGCGGGGGAAGGCGGCCTCGCCATTGCCTTTTTCAAAGATTAAAAGCTGAAAACTCTGTTTCTCTACAAGCTTTTTTCTTTCTTACCGCCAGGAGTGGAAGGGGCGCCGCTCATTGGGAATTCCTTAACATCGACAAAGACTCTCCTTCACCCAGCTCGCCCTTGCTGGATGGAGGAGAGTCTTTTTCATATTCCGGAAGGCAGCCGTCATCAGCGCCTGTGCTTTTCCTTTTTCTTTTCCACGCAAGTGCGCACCAGCGCATCCCATGCTGTTCTTTTGAATCTGCTTCGTGCACAATTTCTCTCCTCTATATTCTAACGTCGGCATGAGGAGCGTTCGGTGGTGATGCCTGCATGCCCGCGGCATTCATCCACCGATAAGCGGAAAGTGACCCTTCCCACGACAAATGGACAACTCTCACTGGTTAACACAGGCTTTTTCTACAGCCAACAAACTCCTTAGGCCTTAGCCTAAGGAGTTTGTTTATCCATGATAGGTTTCATAATCAGGCTGCGGGGAAAGCAGTGCCAGAACTGTCGCGGTGACTGGAAATAAAACGGTAAGCACGATGATTTCCTGATAGCCCCCGAGCCAGTCATAAAAAATACCGAAAGGAAGCGGCCCGAGAGCAGATCCAACGACCATCACCGTCTGGGCAAGCCCCTTAATGCTCCCGAGGTGGGCACGCCCGAAATAATTCGGCCATACGATGTTCAATACAATCCGCTCAAATCCATTCACCACTCCCCATAAACAGCCAAAACCGACAGCGGCAGCCCAGGAATCCGTCACAAGAAGAAGCAGCAGCGTACAGATATGTCCGAAAAATGTAACAGCCAATATGTAATGCACTTGGAAGCGGTCGACAAGCCAGCCACTAATAAAAGTGACCGGAAACCCGACAACGGCCATAAGCGTCAACACCATTGCTGCTACTCCAGCGTCAAGGCTGCGCAGTTCCATAATGGAAACCATATGGAACGTGATCGCTGTGTTGACGAGAGCAGGAACCGTCACACAAAACAAAATGAACCAGAAAGCTCTCGCAGCCATTGCTTCTTTTAATGTCCAGCTTTTTTCATTCACTTCGGCATTCAGATTGTTGATCTCATGCCCGTCTGCCGGTTTACGGCCCCCATCAGGCACTTCCCCTATATCTTCCGGACGGTTTCTCACGAGGTAAAAAGCAAGCGGCACGAATATCACCAGCAGAGCGGTTCCCCAGATTCCCCAGGTCATTCGCCAACCGAACGCTTCAATCAGCCACGTGTTCAATGGCGGCAGTAGTGCAGAGCTTGCGAAACCCCCGATGGCCATCACACTGAGCGCCCGCCCCCTTTTCCGGATGAACCACTGCGGAACAAGGGTATTCGGGATCAATGTCATCGACCCCTGTCCAAAGAGGCGGATCAGGAAAAAACCGATGAACATCATGACAGGACCCGCTAAAAAGGCATTCCAGAACAGCGCAAGGGCGAGGCACATTCCGACGGCGACCATCATCGCCCGCTGTCCGAAACGGTCAATCAGCCGCCCCATCATAAACAATAGGAATCCGGCCGCAAGCGTAGCACCGGAATAAATACCAGAGACAAGCGAGCGGGTATAATCAAAATCATCTATGTAATAATCAATGAAAATAGAAATAGAATACGTCTGCCCGGGCCCGGAGAAAAACACACTCAGACCGGCAATAAAAACGATCACCCATCCATAATAAAAGGGTGATCCGTCTGTTCGGTTATTCAAGTTACCCCCTCCTGCTGAGCGCTGCCGATGAACTCGAGCACTCTGTCAAACAGTTCGTCTTTATCATCTCCGTGGCAGATAAGATGCTTCGACTGCTTCAAAAAGACCACTTCTTTTTCTGTAGACGGAATTTCCTCCTCTAAATAAACCGCTGCTGCTTTAGGAACCATGCCGTCCAGCTCTCCCTGGATAATCAGGACAGGGCACGTCACTTCCCTTAAATAAGGGCGGGTAAATTGAACACATTTCATAAATTCAATGGTTGAAAATACATACGTATCGCGCATTTTTTTCTGATAGCGGCGGAACAGATCATTGTCGGCCAGCGCACCATTCCACGCATCTCCAGCCATCTCCAGAACATCCTTCGCCATCTGCGGAAGGCTCACATATTTGCCGGCGGCTGAGAGAAGCACAAGCCGGTCAATCCGGTATTTGGCCGTCAAATAAGCTGCAATCATGCCACCCATGGAGAATCCGACGATATACACTTCATCGTGACGTTTCATCAAATCCAACAGCGCAAGTTCAGCTGCTGCAATCCACTCCTGATAATAATGCCCTTCAAGATCCAGATCCTCCCCATGGCCGGGCAGGGTCGGGTTGGCGATTTCCCATTCGGTTCTCGCTTCAAGAAAATCTACGAGCGGCTGCACTTCCTCCGGGCTTCCTGTATATCCGTGAATGCACAAACATCCAATACTCATAACTTTTTCCTCCGCATCCTGCAGTTTTTCCAATATGGAAGAAAGAAAACGCGCTGACATCAGCAGCGCGTCTATTTGATCCCTTTCACAAAAGTACCGATGCCTTTGACAATCGGACTGACTTGTTGAACGGTCTTCATCACCTGACCGGTCGTATTCATCATTTTATCAAAGTCAAATTGACCTTCCTCATTTTGAAAATAGCCGATCACACTCTTCCCTGCTGCTGCGGGTTGGAAAGAGGTGGAGCCGCCTTCATTCCCGGTTTCAGTATAACCGGAGTAAGGGGTACTATTCACCTGGTAATAAGGAAAGCCGTAGGATGCACCTCCCTGATATGGGTAGAAGGCGTTCCCCTGATAATAGGTCTGCGGGTAAGTATCCTGGCTGTACACAGGAGGAGCCGGATACCGGTACCAGTTTTCGTAATAAGGGTAGGAATAATATGGGTACATGACTGTGCCACCTTTAACGTATTTACTTCAGCCTATGACAGAGGCAGGAAAAGAGTGAGACGCAATCATCCAGTACCCGACACGATAAAAAAACAAGTGACTCTCATCACTTGTTTCCTTTATTTATGAAAAGTTGAATGAGTCCGTTTGAGCATATAGGTCTTCCCTCAACCCCAGCACCTGCTGGAGCTTGCGTTTCTGAAACCCTAAAACACGGTGATCATCGACAAAGGTGGCCGGGGTCCCGTAGACACCCTTCCCCTGAAGCTCCTTAAAATAGGTGCGGTTTTCCGATACGTTCCGTTCCTCAAAATCTACATTCCACTCATCTAATAAATCCATGACCTGGTTACAAGAGGCACAATCGCGACTGGTGTACACAACAACATTCTGGTTTCCCATGACTCCCCTCCTCATGCCGGTTCAATAAACGTTCTACAGATTTTTCCCTGATCATTTTAGTTTAAACGTCTATTCCTCACCTATGTTTACCACGTATTCCCACTTATTAATCCCCCTTTTTACATAGGAAAAAAGGAATTCACCTCCACCATCCCGAATGGAGGTAAAAACAAGATGGAGGAGGCAGTTTTATGGCTTTTACGTATGTATGTACTGGTTTCCCCGGGTTTCTGGCGGCTGAGCTGCTGAAAGATCTGTTCCGCACACGGAAGGTGGAGCATGTTTATCTTCTTCACCTTCCTCATATGGAAAAGGAAGCACGAATGCGGCTGCATGACTGTCTGGAGGACCCTGCTGTGGAGGGCGGCCGTATTACACTGATAACCGGAGACATTACAAAGAAAGATCTCGGGCTCGACATTTCGACAGCCGAGGAGCTGAAACAGAACCTCACCCACTTTTATCATCTGGCTGCCTTATATGATCTGGCCGTTCCGCTGGCGCCTGCCCTTCAAGTAAACGTTCAGGGAACACGAGAAGTGCTTCGTTTTCTGCAAGACTGCCAGCGATTGAACCGCTGTCTTTATTTCAGTACGGCTTATGTATCCGGAAAAAGGCAGGGAACCGTCTACGAGCATGAGCTGAAGCATGGAGACGGCTTCAAAAACCATTACGAATATACGAAATACGAAGCAGAAAAGCTGGTACAGGAGTATCAGCATCGTCTGCCCCTCACCATTGTCCGGCCCGGCATCGTCGTCGGTCATACGCGGACAGGATCGACAGCGAAATTCGACGGCCCTTACTTTATCTTGAATCTCCTGCATGCACTGAAGTCCCTCCCTGTTGTCCCTTATTTTGGAAAAGGTCAGGCCCGGGTGAACCTCGTCCCCCACGATTATGTGGTCCAGGCAGCCAACGTTCTCACCCACCTGCCGGACGCGGAAGGTAAGACCTACCACCTGACAGATCCCCACCCCTATACAGCAAAGGACATTTATCATCATTTCGCGTATCTGTATGCCGATAAACAGCCTCATCTGACGGTGCCGCTCCCGGCTGCCCGTCCACCGTTAAAACTGAAACACATCCGTCAAAAGCTGGGCATTCAAAAAGAGGCGCTCGACTACTTTGAAACCGCCGCCGATTATGATTCAGCCCAGGCAGAAAACGACCTGGCGTCTTCCGGTCTCTACTGTCCGGACCTCTTCTACTATACACAGCCGCTCATTCATTATTATGAAGAGCATAAAAACAACCCAGCTAAGCATGTCTCTATTCTGTAAGGATGTTTCAATGGAAAATTCCACAAAAAGAAACGGGAGGGGTTATCTGCCCTCCCGTTTTTCTCATTCTCCCGCTTCGGCCAGCCAGCTCTCATACAATGCTTCCAGTCTTTCATCAAGCTCTTGCTTTTCCTGTTCCAGCCTCCCCGACTCTGAAAGCGAAGCCACCGCCCATTCTTCTTCCAAACGAGCGGCCTCTTCTTCGAGATCCGTAATCCGGTCTTCCAGGGATGCGGGTTCTTCCACAGGTTCAAGGGCCGCCTTCTTTTCCGCTTCCTCTTTTCTTTCCTCCGGCCAGTGGTGCTTCGTATCTTCATACGATCCTGAACATCGATACCCTTTTCCATTTGCCAGATACATGGTTTCCGGAAAGCACCGGTTCAGAAAATGGCGGTCATGGGACACACCGATCACCGTTCCGGAGAAGCGGTCCAGCGCTTCTTCCAAAACCTCCTGGGATTCAATATCCAAGTGGTTGGTCGGTTCATCCAGGAGCAGCACGTGCAGGTCCTGCTGCATGAAGATGGCCAGTTTCAGGCGCATTTGTTCCCCGCCGCTCAAATGGCGGATTTTCCGGAAGACATCATAGCCGTAAAAAAGAAACCCTGCCAGCTGACGCCTTGCCTCTCCTTCGGTTACACGAATAGATGCGCGGTAATAATCAATCAGCCTCTGCTCTTGATCAGCCTCCTGCAGCGGATGTTGAGGAAGATAGCCCACCTTCATCCCAGGTGCACGTTTCATCGTACCCTCATCCAGCTGTTCTTCCTCAAGAAGCAGACGAAGAAGTGTCGACTTGCCACTCCCATTCGTCCCGACGATAGCCAGACGGTCCTGATAACGGACGTGCAGGTTGAAGCCCTGAAGAATCGTGGAATTCCCATAGGACTTCCCGCCGTTTTCCACGATGAAGACATCCTTCCCTGTCCGGTCTTCTGAATCAAGGGAAAGCTTCATCCGTTTTGGATCCATGACCGGTTTATTGATTTTCTCCATACGTTCCAGCGCCCGCTCCATGCTTTTCGCTTTTTTAAATAACTTCTCACTGGGAGGAGAGGCCTCGTTGGCCCACTGCCTCAACCGGCGGATGGCATCCCTCATTTTCTTGATCTTCTTCTGCTGTTCTTCATAATGGTGAAACTCGACCAGCAGCTTTTCTTCCTTCTTCTTTTCAAAGGTTGTGTAATTTCCTTTATAGGCTTCTATATTACCAGCAGCAAGGTCATACATATCCGTAACGACCCGGTCGAGGAAAAAGCGGTCGTGAGAAATGATGCAGAGTGTGCCGGGATATTGCTGGAGAAACTCTTCCAGCCACTCGACCCCTTTGACATCCAGGTGGTTGGTCGGCTCATCCAGCAGCAGCACATCCGGCTTTTCCAACAGCAGCTTCGCCAGACCAAGCTTCGTCTTTTCCCCACCGCTCAACGTGGTAAAGGACTGATCGAGCAGGTGGTGGACCTTTAATCCGTGGGCGACCTGACGGATGGATGACTCCATTTCGTAGCCCCCTCGGTCTGCAAACCGCTCCTGCAGGAATCCGTATCGTTCTACAGCTTTCTCCATATGTTGCGGAATCCTCATCTTCTGTTCCAGCTCTTGCATCTCCGCTTCCATGTCCTGAAGCTCTTGAAAGGCCGAGCGTAGATATTCCCGGCCGGTTCCCGTCCAATGGGACGGCATCTGAGTCAAATATCCGATGGTTTTTCTTTTCTGGATAAACACATCGCCTCCATCAATCGGCTCTTCCTTCGTTAAGATCCGGAACAATGTTGACTTCCCGCTTCCGTTCCTTCCGACAAGACCAACACGCTGGTGTTCTTTGATTTCCATGTTCAAGTCTTCGAATAACACTTCGCCGCCCATAATTTTATAGATATGTTTAAGGGTTATGATCAATTTCCGTTCCTCCTAAAGACATTTTAAAAGCACAAAAAAAGCCAGAGGTCCCGTTACCTCTGACTTTTGTTCATGCATATTCAATCAGGTATGAGACATTACAGATTCCTATTCAGATGTCATTTTTGGACATACGTGTCCCGTTGACAGCTGAAATGTGAATAATTGCACGACGCAGATAGTTCAGTTGATAATCAAGCGCATGCATCTGTAACATCTTTATACCCCCTTTGTCTTTAGTCTTACGTCTATCATAACGGATTGTCTGAAAATTGGCTACTCTTTTTGATGACCGGCATTTTTCCCGAGTTTCTTCAGCAGGTCAATCGCCGTTGTTTTCTCCTCATCTGTCAGGCCGCTCATAATAGATTCAATCTGCTGCCAGTGATCCGGAAAGATGCCGTGAAGCAGTTTCCTGCCCTCTTCCGTAATCGACGCATACGTAATCCGGCGGTCTGTCGGGCATGGGACACGCTTCAAAAACCCTTTCTTTTCAAGCTTGTCTACCACATACGTAATGCTGCCACTGGCAAGAAGGATCTTCTCGCCGATTTTCTGCAGCGGCTGATCCCCCTGATGGTATAGCAGCTCCAGTACACCGAATTCCGTCGGGTTTAATTCATAACGCTGAATATCGTCCTTCACTAAATCACCGATGGCCCGCTGCGCCTTAGATAAGACGACAAACAGCTTCAATGATGGATCTTGTTTCTTTTTCAAGTACAATTCATGTTCGTTCATCCGGTTCGCCCATCCTTTTTAAAAGATAAAGATAGTATAAGTTTAACATTTTCGCACTGTCAATCAGGCACGGACGGATAAGCTTGAAGACTTTTATAGATCAGTTGTCGTTCGAAGGGCGTTCGGGCCGCCTCCTAAAAAAGTGAAATGGGCCGGCAGCACATCGATTTGTGCAGGTGTCTCTGTTTTAATTTCGCCGTCCATATCTACTTCTTCATCCGTTTCCGTCTCAATGGTAATATGCTGTCCCTGACGATAGCTGAGGTCCTGGAACTTTTGATCGACAGAGCGTTCCCTTCCCATTGCCAGCCACTCTCTGAATACAGCCAGGCTGGAATTTTTGACAATCAGCACATCAAACTTCCCGTCCTGCAGGTCGAGCGATGACATCGGAACTTTCCGGGTACCGATGAACTGCCCGTTCATAACAAGGATCATCACCGCTTCCCCCTCCAGTTTTTCCCCATCGACGGTCAATGAAAAACGAAAAGGTTCGGATCGGTTCACTGTTTTCAATGCACTGATGAAATAACTGAGCACCCCTAAACGGTTTTTCTGGTTTTCATCGATGTTGAACGATGTCTGGGCGACGAGGCCGATGCCCCAGAAGTTGATGAAATACGTATCTTCTGTTTTGCCGGCATCCACCTGCAGTGCCTCCCCCTTCATAATGGAGGCAGCCGCCTGATCCAGCCGCTGCGGAATATCAAGGACACGGCTGAAATCATTGCACGTTCCGGCGGGAAGCACCCCGATCACCGGCCGCTTTTCCAGTTCCGCCATGCTGTTGATGCATTCATGAATTGTCCCGTCTCCCCCAAGGATTAGGAAGACATCGGTTTCTGGACCGTACGTCCTGCAGACGTCCCGAAGTTCTTCCAGCGAAGCCGTCTGAATTACACGCAGATCTTTGACCTCTTTACTGACCTCAGGAAGCACCTGGCTGAGTGCAGGTGTGATTTCATTTTCTTCTTTATTTCCGTTATATAGAAGTATCCCGGTTTCAAATCGCGGCATAGTATCCCTTCCTTCCTCCTTACATAATTGACGAAAAGCGGACCTTTGAAACGATTTCCTCTATTTTCATCCTACGACCTCCAAGCAAATCCTTTCGGCATCTAAGTAAATAGGCGGGACATTCTCTATTCGGGAAAACCACTGGGTTCCTCTTTTGGGCAAGGATCAGAAAAAATGATGAAGCTGTTTTTTCCATAGAGGAATTCAGGAAAACCTCATCGGCAACCCTGCTGTGTTACTCTTTATTCCTCCATATCTTCCATTGTACACCACTTCGTCTTCCACCTGGCGGCTTCTCTGTTAGAACAAGCCGCACCCATCCACCTAAGCAGATGGGTTTACGAATAGCCTTCTTTGTTTTATACTATATTTTGTTTAGGGGGCTAAGTAATTATGAAGAAACAAATGGATGAATCACTGGGATATCAGATTCATATGGTTTCCCATTTTCTAAGAAACGTATATAACGAACGGCTCGGGGAATATGGATTGACCCATGCCCAAGGCAAAGTCATCCACATTTTAGCCAGAGAAGGCGAGCAGCCACAGGTGGAACTCCAGAAGCGGCTGCACATCAAGCCTTCCTCTATGAACGGCGTTGTGGAGTCTCTCCTTAAATATGAACGAATATCAAAACGGCCGAGTGAAGAGGATAAGCGCACAAAACTGATCACTCTGACAGAAGCCGGCATGGAACTCCACGAAATGATCGTCACAACCATTAAGGAAATTGAAACAGAAGCTTTCGCTGACCTCTCTCAAGAGGAACAGCAGATCATGACATCCTGGTTGAAAAGAACCCAGGAACGCATAAAGTCACAAACAGCAGGGAGAGAAAACGAATGAAAGAACAAAGTCAGCGTTTAGGTACCCAGCCTATACCAAAGCTGTTGGCCAATTTGTCCATTCCGGCGATGATCGGAATGTTCGTTATGGCGCTGTACAACGTCATTGATACATTGTTCATCGCACGCGGTGTCGGGATTCTCGGAGTATCGGGTGTAAGCATCGGTTTCCCGGTTATGATGATCATTATGGCCATTGCAGCAGCCGTCGGTATTGGTGGTGCCTCCGTTATATCACGAAGGCTCGGAGCAGATAAAAAAGACGAAGCGGATCTTGTTTTCGGAAACGTCCTGATCATGATTGTCTTAATAAGCAGTGTCGGCTTCATCGGCGCTTTCACCTTTTTAGAGCCGCTCCTTACCATTTTCGGAGCTACAGATAACATCATGCCGTATGCGAAGGATTATTTATTCCCGATCATGGTCGGTTCCCTGTTCTTCTCCTTCGCCTTCGCGACAAACAACATCATCCGTTCTGAGGGGAATTCAAGGTTTGCCATGATCACGATGATCATACCTGCGGTTCTGAACATCATTCTTGACCCCATCTTCATCTTCGGACTCGACATGGGCGTACAAGGGGCTTCCATAGCGACGGTCATTTCACAGGCGACGGTATCGATTGTTGTTCTGAACTATTTCCTTAAAGGAAAATCTTCCCTGACAGTCAGGAGAGCCGCCTTGAAGCTTCAGACGAAGATCATCAAGGAAATCATCACCATCGGTATGCCGGCGTTTATCCGTCAGGTGGCTGGGAGCGCAATGATGATCGCTATCAACTTGATGCTTATCAAGTTCGGAGGCGAATTCGAAGTCGGGGTCTTCGGAATCGTCCAGAAGCTGGCCATGTTCACCATCATGCCGATGATCGGTGTCCTCCAAGGTATGCAGCCGATCATCGGCTACAACTACGGGGCCCAGAACTATGAACGGCTAAAGGAAACCGTCAAGCTCGGAATGAAAGTCGTCACCATCATTTCTGCCGGTATTTTTGTTCTCATGATGGCTTTCCCGAATGCATTGATGATGATTTTCACAGGAGATCAGGCAACGATCGAAACCGGGGCTCACGCCATCCGGATTATGTTTGCCTTTGCTGTCCTGATCGGCGCACAAGTCGTCAGCGGTGGTCTTTACCAGGCGCTCGGCATGGCCAAACCGGCGATGATCCTGTCTATGGCCCGCCAGGTGCTGTTCCTGATTCCGCTGGTACTGATCCTCCCGAATTTCTTCGGTGTCACCGGTGTATGGCTTGCCTTCCCGGCGGCCGATCTTCTGGCGTTTGTTTTATCCATGATCTTTCTTTACAGAGACCGATCCCTTTTCTTCAAACCGAAACGCGGGGCATCCAATTACGAAACGGCCCCGTCTTGATCAACAGCCCGGCGGCTTGACGCCGGGTTTTTTCTTTTTCTGCAGAAAAATCTGAATGAGCACTGCTTTGTTCTCCATCTTTTCCCAAAGATTCTCAGCAATGGATAGCAACCCATGACATTTTCCGTTAAAATGATACAGAGAATGCTATTTTTCACTGGTAAAGGATGAAGTGTATGACTTACTCGGTCCACTTGATCAAACTGTTTATCCGCCGTGATGATCATTTGTTCAAGCTGAATGAAGCAGAAAAATTGAAAAACGTCTGGAATCTATTATTCTTTTTACTCGCTCTCACTTTACTCACCTTTGTCTGGACGGCCTGGCTCGGCCTGGGTACCGATGCGATTTCCGCTAATATGACAGAATTGACCCGGACTGATTATGAACTGAGAAAAGCATGGTTCCTGATCGGCAGAGCTGTTTACGGGCTGCTGTTTTTTTTATTCCTTTTATTTATCTCTTCGTTTTTTTACTGGTTATTCAATCATGTATCCTACAAAAAGCTGATCATTCTACAAATGAACGTCCTGCTCGTTATGCTTCTTGAGCGTGTAACCTGGGTGCCGTTGATGGTCTATGCAGGAATCGACTGGTATGTATCACCTCTTTCCTTTGGTGTTGCAGCCTCCTACTTCACTTCCCTGGAGTGGGTCATTTATTTTTTCGGTTCCATATCCCTTTTCCAGCTGTTTATCATCTGGTACCAGGTCAAATGCCTTTCCCGGCTGTCCAGAACAAAAATCGGCTGGATCTGGACCGGCGTCATTTTCTGGCATCTATTGCTGTGGGCTGGAACCTCCGCCCTTGCCTATTACGATTTGTATCTTCTTTATTTAATAAGGTAGGAAAGCCGCAGGTGGACATATTATGAAGAAAATTAACATTAAAGGAAGAATGACCGGATTGTTGATCATCGCTTTCATTACGACGAATGCCCTGTTGATTTATTTGGACGAAGATGACAGAGTGGACCGGAAATCCTATCTCCATACATGGTCACAGGCGGTTACATATGACCTCTTTGAAAGAGTGGAAACCAAAGGCGTCTTCACATCGCAGGAATCTGTCCCGGTTTACTTTGACGGCGCAGATGGTTCCTTCCAGCAGTTCCTCGTAAGCGAGGGGGACAAGGTGCAGGAAGGCGATGACCTTTATACCTATCAGGTTGAAGACTACGCTGCAGAGGAATCCCGTCTCCAAGGAGAAGTGCAGCGCATTCAGGAAGAAATAACAGCCGTCGAGGACTATATCGATCAACTGGATGCCTATGATATCCCTGATCCCTCATCTCCAACAAACCGTTCCACTTCTTCCTTTTTCGGAGAAGACAGGGATGCCTCCGGGGAAGAAAGCTCTTCTTCCCCGGATTCCTCTATAGAAGCGGAGTATCTCAAAGAGGAGGAACTTGCCAGACAGCAGGCCGAACTTTCCAAACAGCAGGGGCTGCTTGAAATGGCGGAAGACCAGCTGGACCAGCTCCAGGAAACGGGAGAACAGATTACAGTCACCAGCCAGTTTTCAGGAACCGTCACCGATATCGATGAAGAACTCAACGCTCCTATCCTTACGATGAAGTCTGCCAATCTCGTATTGGAAGGCGAAATCCAGGAAGAAGACCGGACACAGGTGGAAGAAAACTTAACCGTTGAGATCTTTGTACCCGAGCTTGAACTGGAAACGACCGGAACGGTAACCCGGGTGGACGAATTCCCGGAACAGACAGACCTCGGCGGGAAGAGCCGGTATCCATTCATCGTGACACTGGAAGATGCGGATGAACAGCTTCTTCCCGGCTACCATGCGGAGATGCAGGTGATCACAGCGGAAGCACCGCAAGCCGTCGCTGCCCTGGACGCTGCCTTGACGACGGAAGAAAATCTGTACGCCTGGATCATGAATGAAGAGGGCATCCTGGAACGCCGGGAAGTGACAACCGGCATGGAGGAGGACGGACTTGTCCAAGTCGTATCCGGCCTCGAGGACGGGGAGTGGATGGCCGTTGCACCGAAGGACGAATTCCGTAACGCCTCTGTTTTTCTGACCTCTATGCAGGCGGAGGACCTTCCTGTCAAAGACCTGATGGAACTGGATCAGTCAACGATGCTCAATTACGGACTTCTCGGACTTTTATCGAGGTAGTCATACAAAGAAGACGGCCGCCCGCGGCCGTCTTCTGCTTGTAGAAAACCCCCGTGTTTTTTACTGCTTCAAGGAACCGGTCAAGACGCTTTGGCAACCGGTCCATATCCCACACATTCCAAGCCATATGTATTGCATCTTTTACGTGTCCATGGGACGATAAAAGATAAATAAACCGTTGACTTTAAAGGGGGCCCACAATGAAATTAAGTGTATTGGATCAGTCCCCTGTTTTAGCTGGGACAGACCCACAGGAAGCATTAAGACAAACAACCGAATTAGCAAAATGGACCGACCAGCTCGGGTATCACAGGTTCTGGGTATCCGAACATCACAGCACCGGCAGCCTTGCGGGGTCTTCACCGGAAATCCTCGCCGCTCACCTGGCTGCTCATACAGACACCATACGAATCGGCAGCGGAGGCGTGCTTCTGCCGCATTACAGCCCGTTTAAAGTAGCTGAATCCTTCCGTGTTCTTGAGACCCTTCATCCGGACCGGATTGATCTGGGGGTCGGCCGGGCACCCGGAGGCCTGCCGAACATCAACCTTGCCTTGAATAAAGGGAACGTCCCCAATGTGGAAGGCTATCCTGCACAGGTTGAAGAACTGATCGCTTATCTGCATGGGCACGACCCGCACGGAATGGGGATACAGGCGACACCGACAGGCGAAACTGCACCACCGGTATGGATGCTCGGTTCCAGCGGGACGAGCGCACGGGTGGCCGGAGAGCTGGGAGCTTCGTATTCCTTTGCCCACTTCATTAATGGCCGGGGCGGCACAAGAGCGATGGAGCGTTATTTCAACCATTTCACCCCTTCGCTGCAGCAGACCGAACCGGACGCCAATGTTTCTGTTTTCGTCGTATGTGCAGAAACGGATCAGCGCGCCGAGTATTTAGCATCAAGCCTGGATCTTGCCCTTCTTCAAATTGAAAAAGGCGGAAGGCGCACCCACTTCCCTACACCGGAAGAAGCTCTTTCCCACTCCTACACGGTCTTTGAAGAGGAGCGCATCGCCGATAACCGTAAAAGGATGATTGTCGGATCGATCGAGCGGGTGAAGGAAGAAATTGAGGAACTGGCTTCCCTTTACCAGGTAGATGAAATCATCGTCAATACGATTGTCACTCCATTTGAGGAGCGGCTGAAATCCTACGAACTGCTGGCCGGCGCTTTTGAACTGTCCACGTCCACCACTATGACCTGAGGTCGTAGTGGTTTTTTTTATGCTTTTCTCCAATTCCTATTGATTTCCACTCTGCATGTGCCGATGTATATAGTTGTCAGACATCTCTTTCATAACGAAGGAAATGATGTCAGCGGATTTTATACAGAGGAGTGAAATAGTTGAAGCGTTCGACCTTATTTATCGTCCTATTTCTGTTTAGTTTTCTTATATCCGGCTGCAGCAGTGGTTCTGCTGAAGGAACGGAGGAGTCTGGAATCAGTGCAGGTCTGCTTGTCACTGAAAGCGGTCTCGGAGATGATTCTTTCAGTGACTCCGCTTTTCAGGGCCTTGAGCAGGCCCGCGATGAGTTGAATATAACGTTTGATTACCGTGAACCTTTTGACCAGAATTATGAAGCTCATGCCCGCGATCTGATTGAACAGGGGCACGATGTCATTATCGGTCTCGGGTATAACTCACAGCCGGCCGTCGATCAGCTGGCCGCCGAATTCCCTGACCAGGATTTCGTTTTGATTGATGCCATTTCTGATCAGCCCAATGTATCATCCATCACTTTTAAGGAAGATGAAGGAAGCTACCTGATCGGTTTCATTGCCGGCATGAAATCCAAAAGTGGTGTCGTAGGATTCATTGGTGGAGAAAACATTCCTGTCGTAAACCGGTTTGAAGAGGGATTCACAAAAGGAGTTCTGGAAGCCGCTCCCGACGCCGAAATATTGGTCAGCTATGCGGATACCTTTGATGATGACCACAAAGGCGCTTCTCTTGCGGCGGAGATGATCGATCAGGACGCCGATTATATTTTTCCAGCTGCCGGCTTTACAGGTATTGGTGTGCTGAAGGAAGCTGAAAAACAGGACATCTACGCTTTCGGAGTGGATAGTGATCAATTTTATACGGCGGAAGAATCCGTCGTGACGTCCATGCTTAAAAACGTCAATGTCGCCTTATATGGTGTGATGGAACAGTTGTCTGAAGGAGAAAAGCTGGACGGCAGCGCCCGTACACTCGGGCTTGAGGAAAACGGTGTGGGGCTTGCCCCTATCCGCCTGATCGATTTAAACGATCAGGAAGAGAAAACGCTCCAAACAGCTATGGGGCAGTAGAACGAGGAGGAAAACAAATGAGTATCAGCCGCAGACTATTTGTCATGACTTTGCTGCCTCTGGTGTTGTGTATTATTTTAATCGGTGTGATTGTGTTTCAAATGATCGGATTACAGCGCTCTACGAATGAAGATATTCAGGTGCTCCTTGATGGTAAGGAGCTTCACGGACAGCTCGTCCGTGTAGAACAGGCCTTGACGACATATGGCTACAACCCTTCCGAAGCTTCCAAGCAGGAAGCCTTCACCCAGGTGGAGCAGACGAGGCAGCTGTTTCAGACGGTGGAGCCGCTCATTGTCACCGATACACAGCGGCAGTGGTTTGACCAGGCCCAGGCGAAATTCAACGATTGGGAGAGCCTGGCCACGGAAGCATTGAATACCGATGACACGAATGAGATTCAGCGGCAGGCATCACGGACAGCCGGGTTAATCAATGATGTGTACATGCTTCAGCGGGAATCACAGGCATGGTATGAAAACAAAATGGAGGCACAGCAACAGACGATCGGTCAGTTGATTCTGTTCACCATCATTGCGGCCGTTATCTTAATTATCGGCACCTTGTACTCCACCTTCCGCCTGACCGCACATATCGCCCGCCCCGTCCGCCAGCTGGCCGCCCAGGCTGCTGATGTGGCCGGAGGGAACTTGACAGTGAACATCGAAGACGATCCGAAGAAAAACGATGAAATCGGACAACTGACCCAATCCTTCCGTGTCATGGTGGAGAATCTTCAGGAAACGGTTCAGTCCGTAGACGAAATCGGACAGAGCGTCAAAACGTTCAGTTCCAGGTTGAATCAGGAAATGAACGGCCTTTCGGAAATATCCAGCCAGGTGGCTCATTCAACGGATGAACTGGCTCAGGGGAGCCAGTCGATCTCCAACGACGTTCAGGATGCCGCTGTATTGATGGAGGATCTGGACGACCGCTTTGCGAAGAACCGTCATGACGGACAAGAATCCAGGGAAATTAGTACACAAGCCCTTCATTCTGTTGAGGAAGGACAGAACAGTCTGATGAATCAGCGGACCTTGATGGATCAAAATACGGCTTCTTTAGCAAAAGTCGAAACATCGGTGCACCAATTCATCCAATACACTGATCAAATTGAATCGACCGTACACCTTGTGAACGATATCGCCAGCCAGACCAACCTGCTTGCCCTGAATGCAGCCATTGAAGCTGCACGTGCAGGAGAGCATGGAAAAGGATTTGCCGTTGTCGCAGAGGAAGTGCGCAAATTGGCCGATCAATCCACCGCTGCAACAGCAGACATCTCCGATATGGTGTCACAAATCCGGAGCGGCGTGGATACGATCCGCCGGGAAATGACAGAAACTGTCCAGGTGACAGAGCAGCAGAACACGTCTGTGTCTGCATCAAAAGCCGCCTTTGACCAGATCAGTACGTATGTCCATACGATCGACCAGCACCTCGAAGCCCTCGTACAGGGACTCGATCAGTCCCGTCACCAGAGCACAGATGTTCATGCGGCTTTTGAAAACGTAAGCAGTGTCATCCAGCAGACCGCAGCAGGAACCGAGGAAATCTCGGCTTCTACGGTGGAGCAGCAGTCCGCCTTCCAGCAGCTGCTATTGGAAAGTGAACAGTTGGAAACGATGATCGGCCAATTGAATGAACAAATCCAGCAGTTTCAATGGCAGAAGGAACCGGAAACGACTCCCCCACATGCCGATGAGGAAATCATCACCGCTTCAGCTTCCTGAAGCGGTGTTTTTTTACCGCCGCTTCGGACGCCCGGCAGGACGCTCAAGGGAGCGCAGGTCTTCATCTACATTCATGACCTTCTGTTCCACCATCTGTCGGGCATCCTCCACTCCTTTGTTATAAAAGAAAGGCCCCATTTCCTCTGCCATCTGATGAACCCATTGATCGGCCGCCAAATCGCCAATGACCTCCCCACGTTCAAGCTCAAACCACTCTTTAATACGTTCAGCCATGTATTCCTGTTGTTCTTTTTTCAACTTCACAACCATCCCCCCTTTTCCCTCTATCCTATCACACCATCCCGGTGACACAGACCGCTTTATTCGGCTTCTCAGGACGGATATGGATGCAGACGTCCCGGAACCCTGCCTGCACCAGCATCGCCTTCATCTGGCCTCCGAGGATATGTGTGGTATCATCTCCCGCCCCCTCTTCGTGAGGACGGAGCGTTAAGGCTATTCTTCCGTTTTGGTTCATGTTTGTATACAAATGGGCGAGTATCTCTTCCGGATCTTCCCAGAAGGTGACATTGTTAACGGCATAGACTTTATCCATCGCACGGTGGAAATGGACCAGGTCTTCAGCCTGCCCGTGAATGACACCCACCTGCGCAGCATTATTGAAGCTCCGCCATTTATGCAGCACCGTTTCGACCATCACCTCGGATGGATCCAAGGCGTAAAGGTGGAGTCCCTGGATTCTGGATGCCTGCTCTAACGCTTCTCCTGCTCCACATCCGATTTCAAGAACTTCCTCTCCTTTCTGCAGATCCAGAAACGATAGTGTCCACGCGTTCAGCTTTTCATTTTCTTTTTCCATAAAACGTCCGGCAAGCTTCCCCATCCAGCCGGAAGGCCTTGCGAAATGTTGATACAGCATCGGTTCCCTCTCCTTCCTTTCCCGCTTCTTGTACCCGTCTTCAAGAACAGGTATGCCTATTGGTGAAAAGGGTTTAGTTTCCTTCCCGGGCGTTTGTTTGTATGATAGATGACAGAGACCTGTACTTATTTTTTTATAAAATGATCCTAAGGGGGAAAATCATGAAAAAGTGGAGCATTCTTATGCTGCTGATCACACTAGTACTGGCTGCCTGCAGTGGCGGCGGGTCCCAGGAAGAAGCATGGAAGGATATGTCCTGGGAAACCATTGAAGAAGAGGCCGACGGCACGGAGGTGCGTCTCTATATGTGGGGCGGCGATGAAGGGATCAACCGCTACATTGATGAATGGGCGGCTCCCCGCCTGAAAGAAGCACACAACATAACTCTGGAGCGTGTTCCTATGGATGCGGCGGAAATACTCCAAAAACTTCAGACAGAGAAACAGGCCGGAAAACAAGACGGCCCGATCGATGTGATCTGGATCAATGGGGAGAACTTTAAAAATGCCAAAGAAAACGAACTGCTGGCAGGATCGTTTACAGACAAGCTGCCTGCTTTCAATGAATATTACGACACAGATGATCCAGCTTTCCAGACCGATTTCGGAACATCTGTAGAAGGCATGGAAGCCCCGTGGGGCAAAGTCCAGTTCGTCTTTCACTATGACGCCGACCGGATCAGTGAGCCTCCTTCCTCTTTTGAGGAACTGCAGAACTGGATTCATGACAATCCAGGAAAGTTCACTTATCCGCGAGCGGAGGACTTTTCCGGGAATGCTTTCTTACGCCACGTCTTATATGCCAAGGCGGAAGAGCCATCAGATATTTATGAGAATCCCTTGAATGAAGCTGATATTCAGCCGGCGGCGGATCGCACATGGGCTTATCTCAAGGATATTCAGCCGGATTTATGGCGTTCCGGTGATCACTACCCGAATGACTTAACAGAGCTGGATCGTTTATATAGTCAAGGAGAAGTCTTGATGACGATGGGCTACAATGAGTCCCGTGCGGAATCCTTGGTCGCTGACGGGGTGTTCCCGGAATCCACCCGTTCGTTCGTCCTGGAACCAGGTTCTATTGGAAATACACACTTTTTGAGCATTCCCTTCAATAGTTCCAATCCGCCCGGAGCGCTGGCTGCCATTAACTTCCTGCTTTCACCGGAAGCCCAGCTGGCCAAATTCAAGCCGGATTACTGGGGGGAAAACACCACGATCAGCATAGATCAACTACCCGAAGATATGAAACAGCAATTTGAAGCGGTGGATAGAGGAGACAGCGTTCTTTCCACAGAAAAGCTGGAGGAAAGCTTTCTCCCTGAATCAGAAGCCGCCTACGTCGAATGGATGAAAGAGCAGTGGTTTGATGAAGTCGTTCAACCTTAAACATTCTCTCCTTTTCCTGCCGGCTGTCCTGTTTATGCTCCTTCCTCTTTACGGGCTCCTGACAGCTGTCTTGAACAGCTTTGGCCGGCACAGAGGATGGACACTGGACTATTACCGGCAGATCTTTGAATCCAACCGTTTTGTCACGTCTCTTGTTTTCAGCCTGCAGACAGCCTTGATCGCCACCCTGTTGTCCATTCTTATCGGGATCGCTTTCACACGCAGTTTTTATCCCATCCTGGAAAAAATGGCACCAAGGGTGAGTGTATGGATTCCGATGCTGTTCCCGCACTTTGTCTGGGGCTACATGGTCATTCTCCTTCTTTCAGAAACCGGAGTGGCCGCTCAGCTGTTCACGGCTGCCGGATGGATTTCTGACCCGCAGCAATTTCCGATACTCACAAGGGACCCGAACGGAATCGGCATCATCTTAACCTATGTATGGAAAGAGGTTCCCCTTGTCATCTTGATGCTGCTGCCGGTCTATGCCTCGATCCGGCCGGAATACTATGCACTCATCGATACACTTGGGGGGTCGGTTTGGAACAGAATCACAGCGGTTGAACTGCCTCACCTGCTTCCGGTTCTGATGGAGACAAGCCTGATCATTTTCTCATTCACCTTATCGGCTTATGAAGTACCTGCTCTGTTGGGAACCACGTTTCCGGAGATGGTCTCCGTACTCAGCTATGACTGGTTTTACGGAAGCTCCTGGCAGAAACGTCCACTGGCGTTTGCCGCTATGGTCAGCATCAGCCTCGTCCTGCTGGTTCTGTCCTTTATCGGATACGGGTACTTAAACAAAGCCAGATGGAGAGCTATGAGAGGAAGTCGTTCATGAAGCAGAATTCACGTTTATTTTTAGTGCTTACGCTCCTGTTTTTCCTTATGCCGCTCCTCATACTGGCCGCTCAGAGCTTCAGTGCGCCGTGGCGGTTTCAAACAGGCGCCGGACTGGACTGGGAGCTTCGCAGCTATGAACAGCTGCTGCAGAACCCGATGCTCTGGAAAGCTACATTCACATCGATATGGATCGGATTCATCGTCCTGCTCCTGAATGTATTGATCGGTGTGTCCACCGGCAAAGCGCTCGCCACCGTCCCATTGAAAGGAAAACCCTGGGTGGAGGCTTTACTGCTGTCACCGATTCTTATCCCGGTCCTTGCGATCGCCATGGGGCTCCACATCTTTATGATCCGTGCCGGATTGGCGGATACAGCACTTGGTGTCATCATCATCCACCTTGTACCGACCGTCCCTTACAGCATTAAAGTATTTCACAACAGTTACCAGCAAATTGGACGGGCGATGCTTGAGCAGCCTCACATCCTCGGTGCCGGATTTTTCAGGCAGCTGTTCACGGTTGAGCTGCCTCTCTTGAAACCGGCGCTTCGAAGTGTCACTTTTTTAACCATTGTCATCAGTCTGAGCCAGTACGCAATCACAGCCGTTATCGGCGGAGGACGTGTGCTGACGCTGCCTCTCGTATTCTTTCCATTCCTGGAAAATGCGGATGCTTCCGTCATGTCTGCGTTTTCCCTCTGGTTTGCTGTCATACCCGTTGGGATGTATATCCTGGTGGAAGCTGTCATCCTTCTGCTTCCCTACTCTCGCCTGCCTTGGAGGAATAAAAGATGAGCCCGACTACATTAGAAGTGAAGCAATTGAAAAAAAGCTTTCAAGAAGACCTGATTTTGAACGGTCTTTCCTTTCAATTAAAGAAAGGGGAAATCCTCAGCGTTGTCGGTCCTTCTGGAAGTGGAAAAACAACGCTTCTCCGTGTCCTTGCCGGCCTCGAAACCCCTACACACGGGTCCCTCTGGATGAACGGTAAGGACATTACAGCTACAAAAGCCAACCGGCGGGATATCAGTCTCGTATTCCAGCAGCCGCTTCTGTTTCCCCATATGACAGTAGAAGAAAATATTGTCTATGGAGCGAAAGTATCTAAGAAATATGACAAACAGAAAGTAGAGAGACTGCTTGAAGCGATTGGAATGAGCCGGTATAGAAATTATTTCCCTTCAGAAATCTCCGGCGGTCAGCAGCAGCGGACAGCGCTTGCCCGCGCCATGGCGACTGAACCGGAAGTGATACTTTTTGATGAACCGTTCAGCAGCCTGGATCCATCGCTTAGGCAGGACCTGCGCTACTGGGTCAGAGATTTCCTCGTGGAACAGAAAACGACAGCCTTGTTCGTTACTCATGATATGGAAGAAGCTATGATCATGGGAGACCAGATTGCCGTCTTTCAGGATGGAGAGTTTCAACAGATTGGAGAAGCATCTGTCCTCCATCACCATCCTGCCAATCAAAAAGTCGCTTCCTTCATGGGCGGCCACCTGATCCTGAATGAAAACGAATTTGTCCCACTGGGGGACATACAGCTTTCCCCGGGGCATGAAGACGGCGAGATACGTACCTTCCAAGGTCGGATGGAGCACCTGACCTACCAGCACGGACGTCCAGTCGCTCATATCAACGTTCCCGCCCTGGGTTCCAGAGTGGCGTTACCCGTTCAACAGGTTACAGCGGATACAGAAGAAGTCACTCTGCACATCCCGACTTCCCGCATTCAACGATTTGAGGTGAACCATCATGAATAAAAAAACTCTGCTCCGTTCGCTATTGTTCCTGACGATTTTCATTGCGGCGGCCTGGTTTGCCCGGAGCCGGTTTAACGTCGATCCACAAAACATCCGTGCCTACATCCTGTCGTTCGGCAGTATCGGCCCGCTCATTTTTATGGGATTGTATGCCATCGGCCCCATTGTCGTCTTTCCAACCTCCGTGCTTTCCTTGGCAGCAGCCTTTGCCTACGGCCTGTGGCCGGGTATGCTGTACATTGTCATCGGAGCGACCGGGGCAGGAATCACCGGATGGGTGATGGGGCGCTTCTTCGGAGATTCCGTGTTGAAGTTCCATCAGTCCAAGTGGGCTTCTTCCATCTATGAGCGTATGAAAGGACAAGGATTTTTATATGTATTTGTCCTCAGGCTCATCCCGCTTGTCGGATTTGATATCCTCAGTTATTTATCAGGGATGACGCGGGTGAAACTGCCATCCTTTATCCTGGCCACAGTCCTCGGCATGCTGCCCGGCACATTCGCCTACAGTCTTGTCGGTACCAGTCTTGCCAGCGGGGACAGGACATTGATTTTCGCCGCGCTGAGCGTTTTTGCCCTTATTCTAGTAACGACATACCTTTTCCGGAATAAAGTACGTTCCTGGTTGAAGATTTAACCATAAGAAAAGCCTTTGAACCATCCCTCTTCGGCATACGGTTCAAAGGCTTTTTTATTTGTATTTCGCCATAAATTCACGATCGATCTTCTGCTTCAACTGCCATGCTTTGTGATTATGTGCATGCACAAGTCCATAAATCAAAAAACCTTTCCGATCTCCAGTGGAAAGAATATACAAAGCTTTCTTTTGAGGCACGAAGGCTTCCAACGGCTCGTGATGGAAGAAATTCTTTACGTTTTCCCATAAAACCGGTCCCTGGCGCACGGCATAAACGCCGCTTTTCGGGAGGTCAGGATCGGTTTCCAGCGTGACACAATCTCCCGCCCCGAACAAATAGTCATAGTTCTTGAACTGCAGTGTTCGTGACACAAAAGCAAAACCACGATCATCCACATCCAGCCCTGCCCGCGTAAATATGGCATCCCCGACAGCTCCGCCCAGCCAGAGGACACCGGTGTGACGGATCTTGTTCCCTCTGCTCGTCTCAATGCTGGAATCCGTGACGGCTTCCACCTCTTCATTTTCCCACACCCGGACACCTTTTTTCTTCAGGATATGCTTCATCCGCGCCCGGACCCATTTAGGAGTATCCGGCAGAAGAGGTCCTGAAGTAACGAGACGTACCTGCCCCGGCCGCTGATGCATATTTTTATAAGACTGGATGGAAAGGGCCAGTTCCGTTCCGGCCGCTCCCCCTCCGACAATCAAAGGCTGAGGGGTTTCCCGTAAATCCTTCATGCGTTCAGTGAAAAGGTAGTTCGGTTTAATGGACTGGGCGGCCGTATGCTCGACGGACTCCGGCAGGCTGCGTGAGCCGATGTCAAAACTGGCGGCATCAAAAGGGTACACGCTCCCATCATGGCAGATGATCTTCTTTTGTTCCGGTCTGATCATCACAGCTGTCTTCTGAATCAGCTGCACTCGAGCTCTTTTCGTGAGTGGACGAAGGTCGACTCTCGTGTCTTCTTCTGTATAGATCCCTTCGGTAAAGCCGGAAAACATACCGGAATAATATTGATAGGGGGATGGTGTGATGAGGCACACATCCACATCAGGCAGGCCGTGTTCAGCCATCTGCTTGAGCACTTCCAAATGCGCATGACCGGCGCCGACAAGCAGCAATCGTTTGGACATCCTTCCACCTCCTTATAAAAAACGCCCACATGGAACCAGCCATGTGGACGCTCACCCATTATAGGCTTGCCTGTAGGAATTCCTGCACTTCTTCCGGCGTTTTAGCATCCGCACTGTGCAGATGAGCGGTCTTTTGACCATTTTGGAAAACCAACAGACTAGGAATGCCCATAACTTCGTACTTTTCAGCCAGTTCAGGAAGCTGGTCACGGTTCACATCGTACCAGTGGTAACCATTATATTCCTCGATAATCCCACCGATAAACATGTCCATGCGGCGGCAGTCCGGACACCAGTCCGCCTGGAATTTCACGATGACCGGCTGTTCACTGGCAATCGTTTCGTTAAATTGATCCACGCTTTGAATAGATTCCATTCCTATCAATCTCCTTTAAGCAAGCTCTACCCTCATGATAATCAAATCACGCTCAATTGTCTTACTTTCCGCTCACGGCTGCTAGTCCTTGTATTCCACACGACCGAGCAGCCAGGCAGCAAGCAGTCCTGCAAGGAAAGTGACGATACTGACGATGAGAAGTCCTGTCGATTCAGGAACCCCGGGAAAGATGACAAACACGGAACCGATCACAAGCCCGATAATGACAGCAAAGGTTCCGGACGTGTAATTTTCCAGGAAAAACTTCACGATTTTACTCATAGAAACCAAGCCAATCAGAATACCTAATCCGACCACGGCGATGATATCGATGCGGAAATCCGAAATGCCTGAAGTCACGGTTGTGTACACACCGATAATCAGAAGGATGAACGATCCGCTGATGCCGGGAAGAATCATCGCACTGCTGGCAATCCATCCGGAAAAGAACAGCAGCAGGTATCCGGACAGTGTGATTTCCTCCATTGCCGTCGTTTCCGATGTCTGGAAGATGGCCATGGAAGCCACCACAGCGGCACCCATCAACAGCAGAATATAGTGCTTCGCTTGAAATTTATTTTTCATGTCTGCTTTATGGGTCAAATAGGGAAGCACCCCGATAATCAATCCAAGAAAGAAAAACTGCGTCGGACCCGGGTAATGTTCAAACAGCCATTCAATGACGCTGGCCAGCAGCGCGATGGAAGTGACGATCCCAATACCGAGCGGCAGCAGAAACTTCAAATGTTTTTTCCATTCCTTACTGAAAAATCCGTTGATGGCCTCAATCAAACGATCATAAATCCCCAGAACTACAGCAATCGTGCCTCCACTGACGCCGGGAACAACATCGCTGGCTCCCATGAGAAGACCACGGTAAATATTTCTCCATTCCCACATGTTTCTTTACTCCTTTTTCACAGGCAGATATTTTATAGTCATTCTTTAAGCTTCCATCATACCTTGTCTTGAAGAAAAATACAAAAAGCAAAAGGCCCGGTTTCCCGGACCTTTTTTCATGCATCAGGCAGATGTTTTTTCCTTCTCTCTCTGCCCTTTTTCAAGAGCGGCCTTATCAGCACGCAGTGCCTTGTAAAGGGAAACAACCATGAGAATCATGATGAAGGAAAACGGGAAGGCGGCAGAAATCAGAGCATTCTGGAGCGCCTGCAATCCTCCGGAATACAACAGCACAGCCGCCATGGAAGACTGGACGATCCCCCATGCGAACTTCACCATTGTCGGGGGAGTGAGCGACCCGTTCGTCGTCTGCATGCCCAGCACAAAGGTTGCAGAGTCTGCAGATGTAATAAAGAACGTTCCAATCAGTGTCATAGCAATAATAGAAAGAATCAAACCTAATGGATAGTTATCAAACATTCCAAACATCACCTGTTCGGTAGCCAGTCCGGCCAGGTCGGCATCTCCTGACTGCTGCACTTTAATCGCCGAGGAACCGAAGGTGGAAAACCAAAGGAATCCGACAACCGACGGGACCAGAAGGACACCGGACAAGAATTCCCGGATGGTACGTCCTTTGGAAACACGGGCAATAAAAATTCCGACAAACGGAGACCAGGCGATCCACCAGGCCCAGTAGAAGACGGTCCAGTCGTTGATCCATGCACGGTTTTCCTCATTATTCGGAGCCAGACGGAAACTCATCGTCGGCAGATTCTGCAAGTACGCCCCGATCGTATCCGTAAACATGTTCATAATGAAGAGCGTCGGCCCGACAATCAGCATAATGACAAGAAGAGCCAGCGCAAGGAACATGTTCGTATTACTTAAGTATTTAATCCCTTTGCTCAACCCTGTATAGGCTGACATCATGAACAGAACGGTAACAATCCCGATAATGATCAGCTGCACTCCAAAGGAATCCTCAATGGGAGTCAGGTAGGTCAGGCCGCCATTAATCTGAGCGGCACCGAAACCAAGGGTTGTCGCTACACCTACAATAGTGGCGAAGACGGCAATGATGTCGACCAGCTTGCCGAGCGGCCCCTTCATTTTATCTCCAAATATCGGCTCGAGTGTGGAGCTGATCAAAGCGGGAGCTCCGCGTCTGAATTTAAAATACGCAAGAACCAAGGCGACGATCGCATAAATGCCCCACGCATGCACGCCCCAGTGGAAATAGACAAAACGCATGGATTCATTCAACGCCGCTGCTGTACCGGTTTCCGCTGTGGGTGCATTGTTTGCGTAGAAAAATATCGGTTCCGCAGCCCCCCAGAAGACAAGACCGATCCCCATGCCTGCACTGAAAAGCATGGCAAACCAAGTAGCATAATTATAATCCGGGGTATCGCTTTCCTTTCCGAGCTTCATTTTACCGTACGGGCTGAATATCATATAAAGACAAAAAACGACGAATCCTGTAACGATTAATAAGTAATACCATCCAAAGTGAACAGAGATGTAAGACTGGATTTCACCTGTAATGGATTCCAGACTTCCCGGGGCCCATGCCCCCCAGATGACGGAAAATAATGCGATGGCCAGTGTAACCCAGAATACCGAGGTAACTTTTTGCATAATTTGCTCCTTTCTTCCTAAATAATGGTCATAGAGGATATGAAATGCGGGGAAAAAGTTGGGTCCTGCATAATTATCGAATACCCAAACCTAGAAAAATTAAACAATTGTCGTCATTTCCTGCATAAAAAAACAGCCCTTAAGATGAATAAGGACTCCTCGGATCAAAGTGTACCAAATTTTCCCGTAAACTCAAAAAAAACGTCAAAAGCCGACAAATCCATACGGTCCAGGTCAACCTTCAAAGTTAGGTTCTTGAAGAACTATGCACATGTGAGCCCTTATGACTACCCTTATTTTTCCATAAATCATCTGCTACAATGAACAAAAATAAGGAGGTGGATGATGTTAAAAGGACAGTTAGTCGAACTGCGTCCAGTCGGAAGACATGACTTGGACCATTTATACAGATGGGCGAATGACGAACAGCTGGCCGACCTGGGTCACGGCAGCTCTTCCGCCTATCAAAACAACAACCCGAAGGAAGATATCGAAGCGTTTTACGAAAAAAACCTGACCCATCAGGCGTTATGGGAAAAAGGCCGTGTCTTTATTGTGTACACCATCGGCACGAACGTTCCGATTGGAAAATGCGATTACAGAGAACTAAACCCGGTCACACGTGCAGCGGAGGTGGGGATCAGCATCGGCGAGCGTGCCTACTGGGGACAGGGCTATGGACAGGATGTCTTATCCACCCTTTTAAAGCACCTGTTCTATACGTTGAACCTCGAGCGTGTGCAGATGGATACGTGGAGCGGCAACACCCAGGCCCTGCGACTTTATGAGAAAGCGGGCTTCGTCGAAGAAGGACGTTTGAGGAAGAATGAATTCGTCCAGGGCTCTTATTATGATACGGTCCTTCTCGGTATGCTTAGAAATGAATTTGAAGCATAAAGAGAGACAAAGGTTTCCCAAGGAAAATGTAGGGAATTATATACACAACACCTCAGACCCCGCCCCTTTTTTCTCACGTCATTCTTATGAAAGGAGACGACGATGAAAGATCACCTGAAAAACCCTGTATTCCTCATTTCCGCTTCTGTCATTCTCGTTCTTGTCGTAATTGGAGCGGTCAACCCGGAAGGTTTTGGTGCTGTAGCCGGAACCTTATTCGAATTCACAACCATCAATTTTGGCTGGTTTTACTTAATTTCTGTATTCGGCTTCGTCATTTTCCTTGTTGGACTTGGCTTAAGCAAATACGGAAAAATTAAAATCGGTCCGCCCGATTCCAAGCCGGAATTCCCATTCTTTACTTGGATCGGCATGCTTTTTTCCGCCGGTTTTGGTGTAGGCCTCGTTTTCTGGGGCGTTGCTGAACCGATGAGCCATTTCTTTGAAACACCGTTTTCTGAAATGGAAGCTCAGACAGAGGAAGCGGCGCGTGTCGCAATGGGCTACTCCTTCTTCCACTGGGGAGTCAACCAATGGTCCGTATTCACTATCGTCGGGCTGCTGATTGCTTTCCTGCAGTTCCGTAAAGAAAAAGACGGTTTGGTATCTACAGCCCTTGAACCTGTTCTCGGGAAGTCAAAGCCTGTCAAATACACCATCGACTCCCTTGCCGTGATTGCTACAGTCATGGGCATAGCGACTTCCCTCGGACTCGGCATCCTGCAGATGAATGGAGGATTGAATGCCGTCTTCGGCGTACCTAATAACACCACGATACAGCTTGTCATCACAGGCGTGCTTTTAATCTTATACTTAACCTCCTCCAGTACAGGGCTTGATAAAGGAATCAAGTGGCTCAGTAATTTGAATCTCGGCCTCTGTCTGCTGCTGCTTTTGTTCGTTTTCATTGCCGGTCCTACGGTTTTCATTTTAAACAGCTTCACCCTTGGTCTCGGAGATTATATTACGAACTTTGTGACCTACAGCCTGCGTCTCACCCCTTATGAGGGAGGAACATGGCTGAGAGAGTGGACGATCTTCTACTGGGCTTGGGTCATTGCCTGGTCCCCCTTCGTCGGTGCCTTTGTAGCCCGTGTTTCGCGTGGGAGAACGATCCGGGAATTCATCTTCGGTGTTCTCGTTGTCCCTCCACTCATTGCCTGTTTGTGGATTGCAACCTTCGGAGGAACCGCTTTAAACAGCGATCTGAATAATGGAACACAAATTGCACAGGCCGTCAGCAATGACGTCACCGTGGCTCTTTTTGAAACCTATGAGTTTCTTCCGCTGACCGGAATCCTGTCGCTGCTGTCCATCTTCCTGATTGCTACGTTTCTAATAACATCGGCAGACTCAGCAACCTACATCCTTGCCAGCATGACGACGAACGGCAGTCTCACTCCTGCCCTTTTCATTAAGATTGTCTGGGGAGTACTGATGGCGGCCATCGCTGGTGTTCTATTGGTAGCTGGAGGTCTCGATGCGCTGCAGACAGCCTCTCTCGTATCGGCCCTGCCGTTCACGGTGATTATTATTCTCTTTATCTACGCCTTCCTGAAGATCATACGAAAGGAACCGCTCCCGCAGCGGAAGTATGATTCCAACGAAGACAACAGTCATAAAAAGAATGCATAGATCAAAAAAACAGCTGCCCTGCAAAGGACAGCTGTTTTTCTTATTCAACCGATTCCTGGATCACCAGGATCATACATCACTTCTGCGTTCCCAGCTCTACTGTCCTGAATTTCATTCATAAGGGCGGACGAGGATGAAAAAAGGGAAAACATGAGAACGAAACCAACCATGGACGTTTGAAATGCTTTTTTCATTTTCAAAGCCTCCTAACAGGTTTTTAAACGTTTCATATACTCCAACGGGACACGGGCGAAAAAGTGATCACCCCTTTCCTTAATAAAGCGCGTATAGGAACGATAAAGCATGTCCATATCCTCGTTCACATAACCGAGGTAGCTTTCCTGAAAAGGCGTAGGGGATGGGAGGGATTCCAATGCCTGACGGGCCTTTTCCAAGCGGCCTTCCGCCAGATCCAGGTGAGCCTGTTCCACGACATCCGTCGTTGATACGCCGGCTGTACGATGATGAAAGGCGGAAATGAACGGGATGGTGTGAACACGGATCATATCCGCAAAAGAAGATAATTCGTACTGATCAGCAATCTCCAGTGCTTTCGTCAGTGGATCCATAGCCGAATCGTAGCCGTTGAACAGCTGACAAAGAGCAAGAATGAAATACATACGGCTTTTCCGGCGCGGCGAAAGCTCCGTATTGATCATTTTGTAGGCGTGCCGGCTGGCTAGAATCGGGTTGTCTGTTTTCCAATAATGGTGAAATAAAAGCTCCTGATACCGCTGATTGAGATAGTAGTACATCAATGGCTCATCCACGTTGGCCAATGCACGGTCACAATCGTCGATGTATTTGTCCAGGGCTGTAAAAACTTTCAGATCATAATAAGCATAAATCATGAGAAAGAGATGAAGGCAGTGCAGGGAAGGATGACTGCATTGATACTGCTGCAGCAGGGTCAACTGCTCCCTTGACATGGGGGTTTCCACGCGTTGGAGCAGAAGGTTGTAAAGCGGAAGGACTTCCTGATGTATGTAAGGAGAATGGAGCACGACAGCTAAGTCCTCGAAGAAATCATTCATATAAAAGAATTCAAGGCAGGCCAGCTGATCATCGATGTGAGTCGGAAAATCACCAAGAATAACATCTCTTGTACGAAGCAGCGCTTCTTTTTGAGAGTGGATTTTAAGATTTTCCAGGTAAATCATATACAATGAGGATGTATGCCGCATATGCAGGCTGGCCAACGGTCTCGGCTCTATTAATTGGTGATCCTTCATCAGTCCAAGGACTCCTCTCCTATATCTATTACCATTTTATTGAAAATTCTGCCATTTGTCTATATAAAGTTGAAGCACTGTTCAATCTTTAACCATCGATGATGCAGATTAAAAAATGGTTGAGGTAAGGAACCAGACGTTCCATAGAACAAGGCTGTAGACAATCATTTTCTCACTGGGCGATCCCGTACGGAATGTAAGGAGGAACTGCTGATGCTTCTTAGAAAACGGATAAAAAAGCGGAATGCCTTTTTTCGTCAAATAGTCACCGAACAAGTGCGAAATGACGCCGACCACCAGCCCGGCAGCAAGAACACGTGGAACTTGGAAGGCCTGTTCAAGAATTGCACTGTAGACAATCAACAGACCTACAAACAACAGGGAGTGTGTCATTTTTCTGTGCCCACGGATCATAATAAGAACCGGAAGGAGCATCATGACAAAAATCTTCAATTCGTCTCGATATGTATTCAAATAGGATGGGAAAAACAAGTAACACAAAAATGCGAGCGTAAAAATCGTCAGTAAGCCGCGCCAGAATTTCTGTCCGAACGTAGAGGTCGGCGTATCAATGTCCGGAAGCAGCGAACCAATTAAAACAAAAACTAAAAATAAAACCATTTGAAACGGCCGCTCGGAAACAACTTCAAAAGCAGGAATCAACGTCAACGCGCCTACCCCGAAGGTGAAGCCGACAACCTGGTGTCCTGGTGCCATCATGGAGTATGCCGCTCCCCTTTCTTCTTTTTCAAACTAAAAAAATAAACCCACACTAAAGTGGGCTTTCGGTTAACAGTCTTTCTCAGGAAGACCGGTCATTTGAAACTTCGGCCCTTCCATCGTCTGTTTTCCTTCTATAGTCAACGGTTCAATTAAATGAGCAATTCTCTGGTCAACGGCGACCGGAATCGAATTGAAATAATGCAGTTCGTCGTCGGCTTCAGGTTCGCCGAGTGTCATACCGATATCAGGCTCACCGCAGCCATATCCGGCAAAAAACAACCGGAGGCCCGGTGCCTCTTCCTCTTCTAATATCTGCTGCAGTAAGTCGCGCGCTTCATCGGTGATTTGCACAGCTCTTCACCCCTTCCATTATAAAATACCACACGCCTGATGGAAATAGAAATCATCCGCCTAAACGCCCATAAAAAAATCCCGGGGGAAAACCCCGGGATTTCTTCCTTCTTATCGATTATACCGCCTGAGCATTGATCTCTACATCAATGTTGCCGCGTGTAGCTTTGGAATAAGGGCATACTTTATGAGCTTCTTCTGCAAGCTCTTCCGCTTCTTCCTGAGATACACCTTTAATTTTTACATTAAGGACAACACCGACTTTAAAGCCATTGTCTGCTTCATCTTTCATGAGACTTACGTCAGCAGTGATTTCAGAATCGATATCCTTTTTCTGATTGCTTGCCACGAGGTTCAGGGCACCATCATAGCAGGCAGAATATCCTGCAGCAAACAGCTGTTCAGGGTTTGAACCTTTTTCTGAACCTTCACCCGGCATGGTCAGGTTCAGATCAATAAGACCGTCATCAGATTTTACGTGTCCATTACGTCCACCTTGGGCTGTTGCGTGCGCTGTAAACATAACTTTACTCATCATTATCACTCCTTGACTAGTATAGAGACTCCATCCATTACATACCTCATCTTCCCTGATGGTAAACCTTTCTATTCCTTGTACACCCGAAATTCGTCCTGCAGCGATTCTGGTGCCATCTTCACCATCCACTGAAGAATGTACGTAAAAACAGCCAGATCATCGACAATGCCAAAGAAAACGAGCACATCCGGAATCAGGTCCCATGGAAAAACAAGATAAGCGGCCAGAAGAAGAACGGAAATCCATTTCTTTTTCATACTTACCTGCCTGGACTGAAAAAAGCGGATGATAAACGGGACAGACTTCCGCACATTAAAAAGAAACTTGATTCTTCTCCAGAAACGTATCATTCCTCATCCCTCCCCTTTTATTCATTCCCTGTTTGAGCGCTGGTACAGCCACTGCTTTCCATTGCTTTCACTGTGCGTATACTTTACCATAAAAAGGAGAACAACCCGGAATCACAGAGAGAGAATAGCCCAGACAACACCATTGGCATATACTATAAACAAAGACCAAAAGGGGAGAAGGATGTCATGAAGATCTTGCTGCTCAACGGAACAATTGTCGGAAAAAAAACACGAACCCTGCTAAATGAAATAGATAAATACATTCAACTGCTGCCAGATGATCACGAAACGAAAATCATCGACCTGGAAAATTACGAACTTCAATTCGTCGACGGACGTCCGGCCGAGGAATACAACCAGGATATGCAGCGCCTGATCCAGGAAATTGAGGAAGCCGATGCCTATGTGATCGCGACCCCTATTTTCCAGGGCTCCATTCCAGGAACATTGAAAAACGTATTTGATGCCGTATCACCACTGGCTATGCGCTATAAACCCGTCACCATCATCGCCAACGGCGGAACACTTCAGCACCACCTGGTTATCGAAAATCAACTGAAACCCATTCTGAACTACTTCCGCTGCATGGTCACACCGAACTACGTCTATACCCATACCAATCATTTCTCCACCGACGGCGAGCTCATCGACGAAGACGTCCGCAGCCGCCTCAAAGAAATGACCATCGTCTTCAACCAATACCTGCAAATGAGCCGCCATTTAGAACCCGATAAGTAAAATAGGGTGTGGAGAGGAGCGGGGAGGCCTGACACGTATAAGCCGGGCATTGCAGTGAAGGGAACTTTCTTCACGAAAATGAACGGCTTATATCGCGAAGGACTGCTCCTCGGAACCGGATTAAAAAAAAAGAAATGCGGAGGCGCCCTGTTCAGACCCGACAAGCTTAAGCAGATCTTTTTCCGGCGGGTTGTGCCGGTAAAAAGATCTGCTTAAGACCTCGAGGGGCTGGGCGCTGGAGCTGGACATGATCAGGGTGTGGAGAGGAGCGGGGAGGCCTGACACGTATAAGCCGAGCATTGCAGTGAAGGGAACTTTCTTCACGAAAATGAACGGCTTATATCGCGAAGAACTGCTCCTCGGAACCGGATTAAAAAAAGAAATGCGGAGGCGCCCTGTTCAGCCCATGGAATATAGGCATCAATGAAAAAATCCCTGACAGTAACCTGTCAGGGATTTTTTTCATACGCGTCCGAGAACCTTGCTCACATAATTTTCTGTTTCACGGAAAGGAGGAATACCTCCGTACTTATCAACATTACCCGGCCCGGCATTATACGCGGCAAGAGCCAGGGACGGATCATCATTGTAGCGGTCAAGCATTTGTTTCAGATACTTGGTCCCTCCCATAATGTTCTGTTCCGGATCCAAAGGGTTCTCCACTCCCAGACCCCTTGCTGTCGCGGGCATCAACTGCATAAGTCCCTGGGCTCCGGCATGACTCACAACATCTGCATCAAAATTGGATTCGGTCTGAATGACAGAACGAATCAGACTTTCATCCACCCCGTATTGGGAAGATGCCTTCAATATCCAATCATCCAGGCTTCCTGATTCTTTTGTTTGTCCAGCAGGAGCCGGCTGCTGCTTCGGTGCTGTTGTCACCGGAGAAGCCAAAGGTCGATCTGCCCCGTTTAAATAAAGGGACTCTGTATTCATCGACACGGGAGAAACCCCTGCCGCAAACGCCTGACTGACTGCCGCTTGAAACAAATCCTGAAAGGACAAACCCTGCAGATCCTGTCCACCATTCCCCTGCTGAGCGCTGCCCAAAAAAGAAAAGCTCTGCATCTGCATCATCCATTGAAGCTTGTTGACATCCATTGCTTCCACCTCGTCTCATTGATATGTAAAGTGTACAGGATGCGTCAACTTCCGACAATCACTTGTTGGATCATTTTTACAAGTTTCCAGACTTAGACAAAACTTGAGAAAAAACTTTCCTGAATCACTCATTTAAGTACCGTTTCACGCTCTCTTTTTCCCAAAGCAGAACCCACCGGAGCAGTGGTACAATAAAAGAAGCAAAAGAGTTTCCTCATCACCGTAAGTGGGATGGCGTGCAGGTTGTCCACGTCTTCAGCGATTGTTACATCGTAACTGTTCTTACATAGGTACACTCTTTTGTCTCTTACGTCGAATGACCCTATTATTTTTCCCCGCCAGGAAAAATAACCTGTAGATTTCATGGTACGTCTTCCCTCATCGAAAGACGAGCACCATCTCCCTTTTGTTTTCAAAAGGGAGTTTTTTTTTGTTTTTCATGAAGGACAAAATATTTTCCAAAAGATAAATATTGCCTGCCTGCTCCTCATATATTGAAAGTACAAAGGAGGTGGGAAACCATCATGGAATTCAACAACAATGCATTTTATTTCCTGGCTGCTCTGCTCGCTGGTTACGCCCTGTTCAGCTTAGGTGATACGGGTGGAAATTTCTTTGATCAGTTCTTGTACTACGCAGGCTACATTGCGATGATTCTGTTCTCATTTGTACTTATATTTACTGGCTTAGCACGGTTCCTCAAACAATATCAATAATAAAAAAAGGACTGCTCCCGGCAGTCCTTTTCATATTCCAAACCATCGTTTTAAGAAACTTTTACGCTCGGGAGCTTCTTCCTTTACTGCGGGGGGATGATAATGAATCTCTTCTTTTTCCACAGCATAATCGAGCGTTAACACTGCCCCGTACTCCGTTTCGGTATCCTGGTTGGAGATGGTTGTATGATGAATGTTATGCTTTTCCGCTGTATCCTTTAACGGCGATAAAAAGCGGTAGCTGATCTCCCCGTTCAATAACAGCGTCGCGTCGGGGTTGCGGCTCATTTCCTTTTCCAGCTCCCCAAAACCTTCCTCCTGCATCACTTGTCCGTTTGTCAGCGCAAGGAGAATCCGTTCCCGCAGCGTACCTAAAAATTGTCTGCGTTCACCCGGGTTGGTTTCTCTGCTTCCGTATATCCCTTCCTGCAGGTAATCCTCCAGATCCGGTTTTTTCATTTTTCCATCACCTCACCCTTCTATTATGAACGTTCAAACAACGGACATCCATTCAAAAAGCCCAGGAAAAAAGGACGGGTCCTGCGACACCGTCCTAAGGTACAGAGATTACTTCTATATGAGAAGGAAGAACATCAAGAACGACCGGAAGAGGATCTCCCTCCTCCCCATCCACATTGGTTTTCACCGTTTCCCCGGAAGAGATCTCCACCCGGCGGGATTTGAAATACTCAACCGAGGAATCTTCCTGCAATTCGCCTCTTAAAATGGATGTAACGATAGAGGCAAGGCGCATCATGTTCATACGCGGAAGAATGAAACAGTGCAGCATCCCGTCATCCACTTCTGCGTCAGGCGCCAGGCGCTCAAATCCACCTGTAGAATTTGTTAGAGCGGCCAGAAAAAGGAACGCGTCCCCTTCCCACGTTTTATGGTCATCGAACTGAATGGTCAGCGGACTTGTTCCGTCTGAAGAGAGCGTTTTGATTCCTTCCATCACATAGGCAAGCGGACCGAAACGCGTCTTCTGCTCCGGACTGACTTCATACGTCGCTTCTGCGAGAGCTCCGACAGCTGTAATATTCACAAAATACCGGTCGTTCACTTTACCTATATCCACTTTCCGGGAATGGTCATTACGCAGCAGCTGGACCGCTTCATCTGGATGAAGCGGTATATTCAAAGCTCTGGCGAAATCATTGACGGTCCCCAGTGGAATAACAGCCAGAAGAGGCCGGTGTTCCTGGTCGACCATGCCGTTAATGGTTTCATGAAGTGTTCCATCTCCTCCAAGAGAAACGACCAGATCATACGCTTCTTTACAGGCATTCCGGCAGTATTTGGTAGCATCCAATTCTTTTTCGGTCTGCACCTCTTTCACAGCATATCCCTTATCTTCAAGTATCTCCTGAATTTCAGCCACATACGTAAGGGCTTCCTCTTTACCAGAAGAAGGATTGACGATCAGCATTGCGCTTTTCATGATTCAGCCTCCCTGCAGCCGGGGCCTTATTCTTCCGAACCCCTGCCGAGTAAATGTTCAGGATATTGATACACCGTCCGCACAGGAATGAATCCGAACGATTGGAAGAACTCCTGTCCTCCATGTCCCGCTCCCTGCCATTCCACTTGGATGTCTTCGACGTCCTGCGCTTGCATCCAATCCAGTAAGGAGCGGCACAACTGTGTACCGATGCCTTCCCTGCGGTAAAATTCATCGACATACAGTTCTTCGATCCGTCCCTTTCTTTCCTCAGCGGCAATCGAATTGATCACAGCAAGTCCGTAGCCGATCAGCCGGCCTTCCACTTCGGCGGCGATCAGTTTCTGTTCCGGCGCGGTATTCGTAAACTGATCAGCAGCCCAGAATTTCCGCTCCCGGAGTACATCTCCTGAGAGTTGTCCTTCCTGTTCATCTTTCACGGCATGGAGAAAATCCACGGCATATCTTGTAAAGTGCATTAAATCCCTGTCCTCTACTTCCCTGATCACTGCCAAATCAAACGCCTCCTCTACTTCTTGCGAACCACCTGATATTCCGGGGTTTCTTCTATTACATTATGCGCAAAAGAGCACACAGGGTCGATCATTAATTTATGTTTTCTCGCATAATTCACAGCTTCATCTACGAGCTCCCTGCCAAGCCCTTGTTCACGCTCGGCCGGATCCACATGAGTGCTCAGAATGATCATTGTATCATCTTCCACATCAAAAACCAGTTCGGCGGCTGGATCCTGTTTTTCTCCCATATAAAGTCTTCCTTTTTCTTCATGAATCATTCGTTCCATGTTCAACTCCCCTTTCATATAAAAAGCATTCCCTCCTTCCGATAAGAAAAACATCCATGGAAGGCCCATGGATGTTAAGAAATATAAAGGAAGATGCTTCAGGCTGTCGGCTTCAAATCTTCTTCCAGCGGGATGTTCCGCTGCAGGCCGCGCTTGGCCGCTATAAAGAAAGCTGTTACAACCCCCACTGTAATGACCGCAGCCAGCCCATAAGCTACATTCAACGGAAGGCCGAATCCGATTGGCGCATTGATGATATACGTGAATGTAGCCATCGTCATGAATGCGGCCGGAACAGCGGCGATCCAATAGTTTTTTCGAGCGAGGAACAGATACATCGCACCCACCCACAGCGCAATGACAGCCGTGGATTGGTTCGCCCAGGAGAAGTATCTCCAAAGCAGAGTGAAGTCAATGCGTGTCAAAGCAAAAGAAATGACAAACAACGGCAGCGCAATCCAGATACGGCTGGTCAGCTTTTTCTGGGAGATGTTCAAGTAGTCGGCGATAATCATCCGGGCACTACGGAAAGCTGTGTCCCCCGAAGTGATCGGCAGAATAATGACACCAAGAACAGCAAGCGTCCCGCCAAACGCTCCAAGCATAGCAATCGATACTTCACTGACGACCGCAGCAGGGCCGCCACTGGCAAGGACTTCATTCAAGCCTCCGGATCCGCCGAACAGGCTCATCGCAGCAGCTGCCCAGATCATGGCAATAATCCCTTCCGCAATCATCATGCCGTAAAAAATGCGGCGTCCCTGCTTCTCTTTCTGAGTCGTTCTTGAAATAATCGGCGTCTGGGTGGCATGAAATCCGGACAACGCCCCACAGGATATCGTTAGAAATAACAGCGGGAAGATCGGTGCGTTGTCAGGGTGCATGTTCGTCATGGACAACTCTGGAATCGGTGCGCCTGTAGCTACAAGAGATACGCCGACTCCAATGGCACTGATTAATAACAACGCTCCGAAGACCGGATAGAAACGGCCGATTATTTTATCGATTGGAAGCATCGTAGCAAGTAGATAATAAACAAATATTGCTGCCAGAATAACAGGAAGGGACAGCCAGCTGTTCGTCATATTGTGCAGAAGATCAGCTGGAGCTGTTACAAACACAGTTCCGACGAGAACGAGAAGCAGGATAGCAAAGGCGTTTACTACATGCTTCATCACTTTTCCAAGAAACCTGCCCGCCAGTTCAGGCAGATGAGCCCCACGGTTTCGAATCGATATCATTCCAGTTAAATAATCATGCACAGCACCAGCGAAGATGCAGCCAAATACGATCCACAAAAACGCGACAGGACCATAAAGTGCCCCAAGAATAGGACCGAAAATCGGTCCGACTCCGGCAATGTTCAAAAGCTGGATCAACGAGTTCCGTTTTTCCCCCATCGGCAGATAATCCACACCGTCCCCATGTGTATATGCAGGAGTCTCACGGCCCGTTTGAACTCCGAACTGCTTTTCTACATATTTCCCATAAGTAAAGTATCCGACGATTAAAAGTGCAATACTGACTAGAAATGTAATCATCAGCTGTTCTCCCCTCTTCTTTGTAATCGGTTGCATAAAGTCTATCATGGTAACGCTTACAAAAGAGGAGGTTCTGTTTATCATGTCGTTACTCGTGTTCAACATGCAGAAAAGACGCATCGAAAAAGAATGCGTCTTTTAAAGCTCCAGCTTTTTCCGTAAATCCTTTACATAGTTCCTGCTCACCGAAAGCTTTTCTTCCGCTCCCCGGAGTTCGAGCTGCCAGGCTCCATTAAACCATGGAGTGAGCCGGTAGATATAATCAAGGTTGACGAGATAGCTCTTATGGATCCTGAAAAAGGAGAACGGCTGAAGCCGCTCCTCCACATCTTTCAATGCATCATTTGTCTCATAGACAGCTGTCCGGCCGACGATTTTCGTTGCCCTGTCCTCTCTGTACACGTACATAATATCTGAAGGGTTGAGGTATTCAATGGTGTCGTCCACCTCAACTGCAAACTTGGTTGGAACCGAACCCGGACTGTGATCTGTCTGAGGCTGCAGCTTCTTTTCAACCCGTCTGATCGTTTCAGCCAGCTGTTTCTCATCAAACGGCTTAAGCAGATAATCGAGCGCCTGATGGCGGAACGCTTCTACGGCAAAATCCGGATACGCTGTAGCGAACACGATTTCGGGCACCTTTTTCAAGTCCTTCACGGCAGAGGCTGCAGCCAGTCCATCCATTTTCGGCATCTCAACATCCAGAAACATAATGTCCGGCTGGTATTTTAAAGCTGCCACAATGGCTTCATCACCGGAAGCCGCTTCTCCAACAACCTTGATCTGTTCAAAATCTTGAAGCAGGAATTTCAATTCTTCACGGCTGAAGCGTTCATCATCGACAATCAGTACTTTCATGTCAGTCATGCCGTTTCCTCCTGTTCCACCAGAGGAAGAGTGAAGCTGATCCGCGTTCCCTTTCCGGGCCTGCTTTCGATGTGCAGTTTCGCTTCTTCCCCATGCATATATTCCAAGCGTTTATTGACATTATACAAACCAAATCCCGCCCCTTTATCTGAATCTACGACTCCGTCCCCAAGCTGTTCAAGACGGTCCGGGTCTATCCCTCTGCCGTTATCAGCAATCGATACATGCACACGGGCCCCCTCCTTCTGTATGGCCAGAGTAATCCGTGCTTCTTCATCCTGATCCTTAACCCCATGTTTCATACTGTTCTCCACGAGAGGCTGCAGCGTAAGCGGGGCTATTTCAGCGGATAAAGCGGACTCATCGATGTCATAATCAATCTTCAATCGGTCTACAAATCGTGTTTCTTCTATTAAGAGGTAGGCACGCACATGCTTCAACTCCTCCGCCAGGCTGACCCGGGTCTTCGTTGTCGCCCCCAGATTCTGACGGAAAAATTTAGAGAGTGCGATGAGCAGGGAACGGGCTTTATCCGGCTCTGTACGTGTCAAAGAAACGATAACGTTCAACGAATTGAACAAAAAGTGGGGATTCACCTGTGCCTGCAGCGCCTTCACTTCGGCTTTTCTTGCCATCTCTTCCGCCTGGTCGGCATCTGCCAGTTCAAGCTGCTGGCTGAGGAGGGCGCTCAGCCCCTGAATCAGTTCCAGAAGGACCGTTGATATTTCTTTCTCTGTTCTTACATAAAATTTCAATGTCCCCACCACTTCCTCCCGTTTTTTCAGAGGTACGATGACAGCCGCTCCCAGCGGGCAGTCTTTGTGCTGACACTGAATGTCCTCATGTCCGGCAATCACGCGGCGGCCGGAGCGGATAACCTCCCTTGTCGCATCGGTTTGAATCGCTTCCCCGTAATGATGATGATCATCAGCCAGGCCGACATGAGCCAGTATCGTCTGCTTATCCGTCATGGATATAGCGCTTACATCAACTTTATCATAAATGATCCGGCATGCTCTTGCTGCCGATTCCTTCGTCAAGCCTTTACGCAGGTGGGCAACCGTCAATTCAGCCAGTTTCAGGGCCTTTTGCGCCTGAACAGCACCAGCCTTCTCCTCCTCATTTAACACATTACGGATAATGAGCAGAAAAAGGGCAGACCCGACACCATTGGCAGCAATCATCGGAAGACCGATTTCCTGAACCAGCTCCCACGCTCTTGTAAACGGCTGTGCCATCAGGAGGATGATTCCCATTTGGATCGTCTCTGCCAGGGCACCGACGAACAACGCCGTTTTCAGTTTCAAAGGCTTCCCTTTTTTATGAAAAAATCCGGCAATCAAACCAGCAACGACAGCGGAAACACCACAGGCCAGACCTGTAAATCCTCCGAGGAAATACCGGTGAAACCCTGCAATCAATCCTGCCCCCAGGCCGATACGCCAACCACCGAACAGACCAGCGGCCACGATACCGATAACCCTGGAGTTCGCCAGTGCTTCTGTATCCACTAGTTGATACGCCCAACGACCGAATTCCAGGGAACTTGTATCATACGTAATACCTGTATATGTGCCGATCATTCCGAACAGGCCGAAAAATCCGATCGCAGTCATCTGCTGTTTCCCTGTTAATATCTTCTGGTCGGCCAGTTCACGGAAAAAGTGGAACCGGGTGAAGATAAAGGCAGCCGTGACGATGATTCCAAGCCGTTCCAGCATAGGAAGAAAAAGTTCAAACATCGCACATTCCTCTTTCTATCTTTTTTTCTATTGTAGCACGCTTCCTAAAAAGACACGGAATGCGGGAAAACGTCAGAATTATTTGATACACTAGGGAAAAATGAGGTGATGATAATGAAAACGAAGATCGCTATGATTCAAATGGATATCGCCTTCGGTGATCCGTCTGCCAACCGGAATACGGCGCAGGCCAAAATAAAAGAAGCGGCCGACCAGGGAAGTACTTTGATCCTGCTTCCAGAGCTTTGGACAACCGGGTATGACCTGACACGCCTTGAAGAAATCGCTGAAGACCTGGAAGGGCCGACCCACCAGCTGCTGAAGAAGCTTGCCCGCGACCACAGGGTAACCATTGCAGGTTCCATTGCTGAACGGGACAAGGAGGCCTTTTATAATACGATGGTCGCTTACAATGAAAACGGAGAACGTGTGCTGAACTATCGTAAAGTCCACTTATTCCGTCTGATGGACGAAGAAAAATATCTGGAGTCCGGAGACACGCAGGGAAACTTCCACTTACATAACATCCCGCTGGCAGGGGCCATCTGCTACGACATCCGCTTTCCTGAATGGATGCGTACGGAGATGCTCGGCGGAGCCCGCGGCCTGTTGGTTGTCGCAGAATGGCCAAAGCCCCGCGTCGATCACTGGCGCAGTTTGTTGATCAGCCGCGCAATTGAAAACCAATGCTTCGTCATGGCCTGTAACCGCTCCGGTTCCGACCCGAATAATACATTCGGCGGTCACTCGCTCATCATTGATCCATGGGGGACGATTGCAGCCGAAGGAGGGTTGGACGAAGAAATCGTATACGGAGAAGTCGATTTTTCCGAGGTGGAGGCGATCCGGAAGCAGATTCCGATTTTCCAGGACCGACGTCCTGACCTCTATCAATGATTTCGTTGATATCTACCGAAAAAAATGGTGACCGGCATGAAATTATGGATATACGGAAAATTAAATCGATATCCACCTGATCCATTAAAAAACCGCCGGGCCTTCATAGGTCCGACGGTTTTCTTATTCATAGGCTGGCGTTTGATAGAAATAATTCGGTGAATCCATCCGGTTTTCATAGGAAGAATGGAAAATGTGCGTCGCGGCGGGCGATACAGGCGGAATCAACCATGTCCAATCACCTGTCGCCTGACGTCCACATTTATTTTCTTTCTGTTCAAACCGTTGAAACTGCTTGGCAGCTGTATGATGATCGACGATATTCACACCATCCATCTGGTAGGAATGAAGAACGGCCTGATTCAATTCGATCAAGGCCCGGTCCTTCCATAACGATGTATTGCGGCGCGTATTCAGCCCCATCGCTTCAGCAACTGCCGGGAGCAGATTATAACGGAATTCATCAGCCAGGTTACGGGCTCCGATTTCCGTTTCCATATACCACCCGTTGAACGGGGCTGCAGTATAATTCAACCCGCCGATTTCAAGACGCATATCGGAAATAATGGGGACAGCATACCATTTCAACTCCAAATCCTTAAACCAGTCAAAATCCGGATGTCTCAGCGGGACTTCTAAAATTTTCTCCTTAGGGATTTCAAACCACTGCGGCTGCCCATGATCCGCTTCAATGACTAAAGGAAGAACATCATAAGCCGTTCCTTCCCCCTGCCATCCAAGTTCCTGACAGCGTTTAGTGAATTCCACGGAAGCTGGATCCCCGGTCACCTTCCCATTTTCTTCATAGCCGGCGTACCGGATCAGCTGGTGATTCCAAAGCCGGATCTGGTGCTCTTCCGTTTCCGGTTTGAAAATGGTGATTGTTGAACGGATGCGTCCTCCATTTGTAGCGTAATCGATATGGTCATACAAGGCATCCCGCATAGCTTCGGCTGTATCAAGATGGCGGGCATCAAAGACGCGCAGCGTATCCCAGAACAGGCGGCCGATACAACGGTTGCTGTTCCGCCATGCCACCTTGGCACCGAATTCCAATTCCGTAGAGGTATGGGTATAAGTACCTTCCTCGTCGATGGACTGCCGGACTTCATCCAGTCGGTCCTCCACTCCGGAAAGTTGTTGCTCATAGTAGAACAGGCGGATGAATTCCTCCGCCTTTGTATAGAGATCTGTATTCACAGCATGACATCCTCCTGTAGGTTGCTCATCCCCCATCCTACCATATTCCCATAGAATCCCCTATCAATCAGTCTGCTTTACGTGCCGCCTGTTGGATCGGATCCCATACGCTGTTATAAGGAGGCGCATAGCTGAGATCCAGATCCTGCAGATCATCCACCTTCATTTTGTGGAACAAGGCGGTGGCAAGGACGTCGATCCGTTTATCCACCCCGTCCTTTCCAATGATTTGACCACCCAGAAGCTGGCGGGTTTCCGCATCGTAAATCACTTTTACAGTCATCGGGTTATCCTTGGAGTAGTAACCCGCTTCATGTGTGGATTGGACAGTCATCGTCTTCACTGAAAATTGCTCCTGTTCGGCTTCCCTTACGGACAGGCCGGTGCGCCCGAGCGTCAAGTCGAAAAATTTCAAAATGGATGTGCCTGTAATTCCACGGAAAGGTGTACGGACGCCTGCCATATTCAATCCTGCGATCTGCCCCTGTTTGTTGGCATGGGTCCCCAGCGGGATGTAATCCATCTTTTCCTTGACCCGGTGATATTGAACGGCACAGTCACCCGCGGCATAAATGTCCAGAATGCTGGTTTCCATAAAAGCATTCACGGCTACAGCGTCTTTGATCCCTTTGTATATGCCTGTCCCTTCAAGAAATGATGTATTGGGTGTTACACCAGCAGCCACAAGAACGAGATCCGTTGCATACGTTCCTTTGTCCGTGACAACGGTTTCCACCTGTTCATCCCCCCTGAATCCTTCGACAGATTCATTGAGATGGAGTTCCAGACCATTTGTGCGGGCCTCCTCATGCACCAGTTCTCCCATGTCTTCATCAAAAATTTTCGCAAGCTGAGCACCACGGTCAATGATTCTCACCTGTTTTCCAAGGGCGCGGTAGCTTTCCGCCATTTCAAGACCGATATACCCTCCCCCGATAATCGTTACATGTTCTGTCTCTTCCGTCGTTCCTGCCATGATTTCCTCAATATCAGGAATGGTCTTCAACGTATAAATCCCGTCCAGATGCCGTCCATTCCACGGTGGGACGATGGGGGACGCACCGGAAGCAATCAAGAGCTTATCGTACGTGATTTCCACCTGCTCGTCACCGTCAAGGTTTCTGGCGTAGATTTTTTTCCGGTCACAATCCACCTGTTCCACTTCGTGACGGATGCGTACATCAATGCCGTATTTCTCACGGAAGGTTTCCGGTTTTCTTGCAATGAGATCTTCCGTTGAATCCACCACACCTTTGAGTACATAGGGCAGACCACACTGGCCGTATGAAGTAATCTCCCCTTTCTCCAGTACCGTAATGGTACTGCCTTCTGTGTTACGGACGATCTGCATCGCCGCACTCATTCCGGCCGCATCGCCGCCAATGATCACATAATCCATTCTTCCCACTCCTTTTCCTGTTTGCAGACGTTCCTTCTATCTTTACTTCTTTACCATTAATGTTCCCACTCAAACTTCCGTCATGTTACACTGTCTATATTATCTTTTTGTTCGACTTTTCCAAAAACATATGTCTGAGGTGACCATCCATGAAAGAATTCCAAACATCCAAAGCCATCCAGCGTCTGCCGGATCAATTTTTCGCAACGCTGATTGATAAATTAAATGCCTATGAAAATAAAGGCTGGGACACTATTAACCTCGGTCAGGGGAACCCGGATCAGCCGACTCCTGATCACATTGTTGAATCCTTGAAGGAAGCTGCCGACAACCCTGAATTTCATCAGTACCCTCCTTTCCACGGATATCCGTTCTTTAAGGAAGCGATCGCTGAGTTTTACAAGCGCGAGTATGATGTAGACCTGGACCCTGAAACAGAGATCGCCATCATGCCCGGCAGTAAAACCGGCCTGGTGGAGTTAAGCCAGTGCTTCCTTGATCCTGGAGATGTCGCACTCGTGCCTGATCCCGGGTACCCGGATTATTGGTCAGGAATCGAAATGGTCGGAGCGGAAATGAAGCCGATGCCGCTGCTGGCTGAAAACCACTTCCTCCCGGACTATGAAGCCATTGATGCCGAAAGCTGGGAAAAAGCCAGGCTTATGTTCCTCAATTATCCGAACAATCCGACCGGGGCAACAGCGGACAAGGCTTTTTACGAAGAAACGATCAAAGAAGCCGAAAAGCATGATGTCTGCGTGATTCATGATTTCGCCTATGGAGCCATCGGTTTTGACGGCGTCAAACCGCTCAGTTTCATGCAGGTGGAAGGTGCCAAAAATGTAGGTGTAGAAGTTTACACGATGTCCAAAACCTTTAACATGGCCGGTTGGCGCGTGGCCTTCGCCGTTGGGAACCCCAGCGTTATTAAAGCCATCGAAACTATCCAGGACCACTATTTCTGCAGTATTTTCGGCGGCCTCCAGAAAGCGTCTGCTACAGCCCTCCTAAGTTCCCAGACTGGTGTAGAGGAACTGGCAGCTACGTATGAGCAGCGCCGCGATCTCCTTTTATCCGGTCTGGAAGAGGCTGGATACCATGTAGAGCCGTGCAAAGGTTCATTTTTCGCCTGGCTGCGCGTGCCGGAAGACTATACCTCCCAGTCCTTTGCAGATGCCCTGCTTGAGGAAACCGGATTGTTTGTGGCCCCCGGCATCGGTTTTGGAGCGAGTGGAGAAGGATATGTGCGTATCGGCTTGAATAATTCAGAAGAAACACTGAAGGAAGCTGTTGTACGCTTCAAAAAATTCGCGGAAAAATAAACCTCAAAAACGCCTGTTCTACAAGGAACAGGCGTTTTTTGTTGAAATTCTTCTTAATCATTTCGATTTTATCGTAAAATAAAAGTTGCACTTTCACTGTAAATCGATTTAAATATATATTATACAAAGATTACACATATCTTATAGGAGGGGTTTGAATGTACGCGCTCATACGAAAAGACAGCAGTGTAATTGAAATCCTCAGGGATCCCATCGACCGGAGAGAGCGGATATTTACTCGCAAAGAAGATGCAAAAGAATATGCCGATAAACTCAACGTGTTAATTGCCCATGGCCCTAAATGGGAAATAGAGAAGTATTTGTAACATCACTCCTCCCTTTCCACTACTACTTATCCTTTTGCAGCCTTCCTGACGGCAGAAGAGTTCTGGAGAACCCACAACGATATCATCCAAAAAAAAGCCCGGACCTTGTTAACAAGGTCCGGGCTTTTCATTTGATTAAAATGGATATTCACGATAGCCATTCATGACTCCGATCCATTTTACGGTTGTAAATTTGTCGAGGGCCCACTCGCCACCGAAACGACCAAGGCCTGACTCTTTTTCTCCTCCGAAAGCGACATGCGCTTCATCGTTCACAGACTGGTCATTGATGTGAATCATACCCGTTTCCACACGCTTCGCTACTTCAACGCCGCGGTGGACGTCACGGGTGAAAACAGACCCACTTAAACCGTAAGGAGAACCATTCGCGACTGTAATCGCTTCTTCCTCCGAAGACACTTTGATGACAGAAGCTACAGGACCGAACACTTCATTATTGGCAATCGGCATATCGTTGGTGACACCGGTCAGCACCGTCGGCTGCAGAACATTTCCATCTGCTTCTCCACCTGTAAGAACTTCCGCCCCTTGATCAAGGGTCTTTTGCAGATCTTCCTGTATACGCTCGACAGCATCGCGGTTGATCAATGGTCCGACCGCCGTATCTTTTTCAGAAGGGTCACCGACTTTCAGGCTTTCCACTTTTTGTTTGAACTGCTCGACGAACGCATCATGAACACTTTCATGAACGATGATTCTGTTCAGAGACATGCAGATCTGGCCCTGGTGCAGGAATTTACCGAAAGCAGCGGCCTGCACGGCTTTCTCCACATCTGCATCATCAAGGACGATCATGGCGTTGTTCCCGCCAAGTTCAAGCGCTGTGTCTTTAATGTGTTTACCGGCCAGCTCTCCAATATGGCTGCCCACTTCTGTTGAACCGGTAAAGGAAATCAGCTTAGCGGCTGGGTGAGTAACAAAAGCGTCGCCGATTTCAGATCCACGGCCGACAACAACGTTAATCACACCTTCCGGAAAGCCGGCTTCTTCAAATAAATCAGCAATGAGCAGGCCGGACGTTACCGGTGCATCAGAAGCTGGTTTAACGACGACCGTATTTCCTGTCGCAACAGCCGGCGCAATGGATCTCAAAGCAAGGTGGAATGGGAAGTTCCATGGGCCGATAATGCCGATTACCCCTTTAGGAGAACGGTAGACCCGGTTTTCCTTACCCGGCGTGTTGGACGGAAGAATTGAGCCGGACATTCTCGTCGGGAAACTGGCGGATTCACGGATGATGGACACAGCCGCCTGATATTCTACTTCAGCTTTGACGATCGTACTTCCGGATTCCTTCACAAGCCAGTCGACGATTTCTTCTTTCCGCTCCTGCACGACGTGAAGCAGCCGATCAAAATACGTCTGCTTCTCGGCAGGCAGCGTTGTCATCCAGCCTTCCTGCGCCTGGACAGCCGCGTCATATGCCTCATTCAAATCGTCTTGGTTGGCGGACGGGATCGATGCGATGGACTGCTCTGTATATGGATTGACATTCTCTACAAATTTCTCACTGGAGCCATTTTTCCATTGGCCATTGATATATTGTTTCGTAAATGTTTGTGGACTCATTTCTCAATTACCTCCATTCAGGAACTATACAGGGCTATCATTCCCGCCTGGATGCCTTTCAAACATTTGGACACTTTACAAATTCTTCTTCATATCCACGTGGGGAATGCCGTCTTCAAGATAGACGCCGGTCATTTCCTCAAATCCGAAAGAAGCGTAAAACCCTCTTAAATGTTCCTGTCCTGAAAGCCAGATGTGATCGGTATGGTAATTCGTTTCGACAGCTTGAATGGCCTTATCCATCAACTTCCGTGCCGTTCCTTTTCCACGATAATCCTTATGTACAATGACACGGCCGATGCTGTAGGAGTTATTACCCTCAACCGGGGGGACGATCCGGCAGTAAGCAGCCACTCTTCCTTCATCCTCCATCCAGATGTGCAGGCATTCGGGGTCACGTCCGTCAATTTCCGGATACGGACATTCCTGCTCTACGACGAATACCTCGACGCGTAATTTCAAGATGCTGTACAGTTCCTCCTTTGTCAGCTGCTCATACGTTTTTTCCATCCAGTTCAAGTCCATTCCTGATCACTCTCCCTCTATTTTCCTACAATTATGACGGTTTTAACAAAAGAAGGAAAGGGAATTATAAAGTGGTCTCTTTCATAACGATTCCACCCAAAAAAAGGAGGGAACACCCATGCTTTTGAAGATACTCCCGATATCTTTACGTAAATATTTTGAGATGTCGAAGCGTCAGCGGAAACATGAAATCCAAATGACCATTTGGTATATGCCGCTCATTTATATTGCCGCTTCGATTCTTTTCGTCATAGCCACCCTGTATCTGGACTTGTCTTTTCAGCTGGAACAATATACACATGAGTTCTTCCGGATTAATGCCGATATCACACGAATGCTCGTCAGTACTCTGATTGGCGGAATTCTTACATTGAGTGCCTTTACATTGAACTCCCTGCTTGTTGTGCTTACAACTTTCAGCGGACAATTCTCTCCAAGGATGCTTATTAACTTTGTTTCTGATAAACGGACCCAGCATGCTCTGGGTATTTTTAATGGGAACTTTGTTTACGTGCTTCTTGTATTTCTTTTCATCGGGAATACCGAATATGAGTATTTTGTGGCCGTCCCGACCATTACGATTCTAATGGCCTTTACTTCATCTGTGACGTTTATTTACTTCATCAACCATGCGACAACATGGATGCAGGTACATAACATCACGGACTCCATGAAGCAGTCATCGGAGAAAATCATCAATCAGACACTCCGAAAAGACCTTGAAGCTCACCGCTGTGAAAACCCGGACAATCTGCTGGAGGATTATCAGGAAAAGACGTTCCCTATCAGTGCTGTTCAATCCGGATATGTCCAGCTTGTCGATTACCAGACGATGATCGAAGAAGCTCGGAAAGATAACATTATCGTTCAATTCAAAGCACAGGTCGGTGATTATATCCTGCGGGGAAATGAACTGATCAGCTACTGGGGGCCTGGAGCTGATCATATCGAAAAGGAGAAATACATCCGGATGATCAGCATCGGCTATAAGGAGACGGAGCTGCAGGACCTGCAGATGGGGATGCATAAGCTTGCCGAAATTGCGATCAAATCCATCAGCAATGATGATCCCAAAACGGCTTCCAATACCATTTACCGCATGTCAGAACTGATGCTCACCGTCGAAGATTATATTACCTTCACCCCTTACTTGATGGATAAGGACGGGCAGGTTCGTGTCATCCTGCTTTCCGAATCCTTTGAGTACTACATCTACCGGGGTTTCGGCTATATCCGGCATTATGCCCGGGACAACCATCTGATTATTACCGACCTTGTCGGTTCAATCGCATCTATTGCTGAATCCATTGATGAATCCAAACACGAAATGCTTTGGGAATTTGCCTGCAATACCATTGATCACATTGAAGAGAAAGTCATTTATGAACTCGACAAAACCTTCCTGCTTCAAGAGATGGAGAGGCTCGCCATGACGACAGGGCATAAGCTTGACTATTACCATATCTACCGACGTTTTTACCCAGTCGATGGCTGAAAGGCATGGCAGGAGAATAGGAGTCTCCCCCCTCAGGGGGAACGATGGAAAATCGTTTGACAACCTCTTCTTCTTTGCTTATTTTTAATATATGAACATATATTCATATAAAGGGAGGTTTAAGGATGGGTCATCACCATCATCATCACGCAGACTCGACAACCGGAAAAATCAAAACCGCTTTCTTTCTGAATTTCGCTTTTACCATAATTGAAATCATCGGCGGATTGTTAACGAATAGTATGGCGATATTATCCGATGCGCTGCATGACCTCGGAGACTCGCTCTCTCTAGGCCTTGCATGGTTTTTACAGAAGTTCTCCAAAAAAAGAACATCCGAAAGCTTTTCCTTCGGCTACCGGCGCTTCTCCCTTCTGGCCGCTCTTATCAATAGTATCGTCCTGATCGTAGGATCCATTTTCATATTCGTCGAAGCCGTTCCCCGGCTTTTCGATCCCCCTGAACCCCATGCCGGGGGGATGCTGGCCGTGGCCATTCTCGGCATCGTCATTAACGGATCTGCCGTTTTCCGTCTGCGCGGCGGGGATTCCATGAACCAGAAAGTTCTGACATGGCACCTTCTTGAGGATGTCCTCGGGTGGATCGCTGTTCTCATCGCCAGTGTTATCATGATGTTCTTTGACGTACCGATCCTGGACCCTGTGGCTTCCATTGGAATCACTCTGTTTATTTTGTATAATGTCGTCAAAAATCTTGTCCAAACGATGAAGCTGTTCCTGGAAGCTGTTCCATCTGATGTGGACCTTAAACGAATCATCAAAAAAATCGATGACCTTCCAGGGGTGTTATCCAGCCATCATACCCACCTGTGGTCTCTTGATGGGGAAAACCATGCTTTTTCCACCCACGTAGTCGTAGCAGGAAATGCGGGGAAACAGGAGATCTGTTCCATTAAGGAAGGGGTAAAAAACACACTGACATCCATCCAGCTGGAGCACATAACAATTGAAGTTGAATACGAAGACGATCCATGTGGGCTGGAAACCTAAAAACAGCAGGCTCGACAGCCTGCTGTTTGTTGTTCTTATAATTCCAGGGTTTCCGGTGTATGGGAACCTTTGTTCATGTAACGGATCGTTTCCGGGAGGATTTCAAGAACGACAAATTCAGGATCATCCTTGCCATCGAACCATCGTGTCATCTCATCATTCCAAATCCACTCTTTAATCTCCTGATCACTGCGGATTTTCGCCTGCCCTTGTACTTCCAGGTAGGTATCGCCGTAGCCTTCTCCTTCATATCCCAGAAGGATATGAACGTGTGGATTTCCCTCGATCTCCTCCGCTTTATGTGTTTCCTTGCTCGTCGGGGTGAAAAACGTGAAATTCTCGTCGTTGAAAAAAGTCATGTAACGGGTGTGCGGTTTGCTGTCCTTTACCGTAGCCAGTGTTCCAACTTTATGATTATCCATCAGTTGATGGATCTGCTGCTTCAATTCTTCCTGATTCAATGTCATGCTCCTTTCCACTTTTCATTTCTTTGATTTCACAGTCAGTTTTCCCCGAAATAATGGAAGTAAACCAAAAAGTGTGCCGGGATAAATCATTGACATGAAGTTCACACCACCGGGGTATAGTACATCTATGCGCAGCGCCCACCCGGGTCTGTGCTAAAATAAAAAGAAACGATCATCTAACAGAAGGAACAGGAGGAAGTGTGTTGAATCGGCAGCTGTTTACAAAAAAATGGAGCCTCATTTTCATAGGCTCGGTTTTTATCGGTCTTCTCATATTTTTTATAAGCGCAAAATCAAGCAGCTCTGAACCGGTGGAACGTTCTGAGCTGACACCGACATTGTTTGTACATGGATATAAAGGCGGCCCGCGCAGCTTTCAGTCGATGATAGACCGGATGGAAAACCTTCAATGGGGGAAAAAACATATGACCATTTATGTTTCTGCATCCGGTATGGTATCGATTCAAGGAAACTTCTCCAGTACACCCCGCCCATTTGTCCAGGTACTTTTCGAAAACAACCGGGCAAGCATCCAGGACCAGACGTACTGGCTTCAGCAGGTGATGAAGAAGCTGCGGACGGAACATAAGATCCAGCAGGTGAATCTAGTCGGTCATTCGATGGGCGGCCTGGCTTCTGCCGGGTACCTCATGTCAGAGTCCGACCTGCCGGCGCCCAAGGTCGAAAAACTGGCCGTCATTGCAAGTCCGTTCAATGGCATTAAAAAGGAAGGCTACTTTGCGTCCAACTATGGGGAGGCGACCACAGATCTCCAGCCCGGGTCAGAAGCTCTCCGACAGATGGAAGAAAACAAGGAAAACTTCCCGCCCGAAATTGAAGTGCTTGCCATTGCGGGCGTCATCAACGGAACGGAACCGGAAGAAGACCATTGGGATGGACTCGTCCACTCTTCCAGTGTCAGCAGACTGGAGAAGATTGTTCCCTTCGGTCAGTACAAAGAGGAGCTGATTTTCAACAATCTGGCCACACATTCCGGTCTGCATGAGCTTGCAGAAGTGGACCGGATGCTTGCCGTTTTCCTTTGGGATGAAACGGACGAAGATAACCTTAACTCTTTTGACGAGCATTTATAGTCCACACTCCCGGCACCTGTTCATAGGTGCCGGTTTATTTTTTCTCCAAAATGAACAGCCACATAAATGTCAGCGCCTGCTTCAAATCCTCATCAAGATCGGCAAGCAGGTGAGGTTCCACCCCTCTTTTATAAACGCCTTCTCCATCGATCACTTCCCAGCCATTTTCAACAGCCAGCTGCTGTAATTCCCATGGCATCATCGTATTGCAGATCACTTTTTCCCCATACAGCCTCCGGTAGCTGTTCACTCTCGGCATTGCTGTCGGGCCAAGAAGCCCTATACAGAGGCGTCCACCCGGCTTCAGCACCCGCTTCATTTCCTCCAGCCCCGCTGCAGGTACTTCTGTCCATTCCAGTGAATTAACAGCCATTCCGCCATCGAACTGTTCATCTTCAAAAGGCAGATCCGCCAAATCGCCCTGCACAAACCTCAGCTGCGCATGATCGTCCACCCGTTGATTGGCCTTGTTCACCATATCTTTGGAAAGGTCCACGCCTGTCACGTCATACCCTTCCTTGGATAACATATAGGAACCGTATCCATCTCCACAGCCAAGGTCCGCAATTGTGCCGGCCGGCAGATATTTTTTCACAAAAGGGACAATGCTCTTCCTGCTTCCCTCTTCCCACATGGTGCAGCTCTTTTCTCCCCACATATCTGAACGGCTGTCCCATTGGCGTTCTGCTTCCTTATGCCAGTTAAATGTTTCACTCATTCTGAACCCTCCTGAAAAATTTTTCTCCCACTTTCATTATAGTATATAAAACCGCGCCACTCACTGGTTTCCCTTATCGAAAAAAGGGGAATCCTACCAACCATCCAAAAGAAAAGAGTTGCATGATTCATCCACCCACGTTATGATAAAAACACTAGATAAGCTATTAAATAACAACAAAAACACTATATATAGTATGAACGAATCGAAGATGCCACAAGGCTTAATAGGGAATCCGGTGAAAAACCGGAGCTGCCCCCGCAACTGTCAGCACTCGCGAAACGGTAAAACCACTGTGCCACGCACGGGAAGGACCGGAGTAAGAACGAGTGTCAGCCAGGAGACCTGTCTTCATTCGTCGCAGTTTCAACTTCTTCGGGGATTGAGAAGATGAAGCGATGAAATGAAAGAGCCTTGTCTCTTCCTTTTTTTCGTTTCATGGTTTCATCCGCTCACCCCCAAAGAGCGGTTTTTTTTATGAAAAAAAAGGAGTGACACTATGGCTGCCACATTAACGACGACAAGCTGGACGGACAAGATTCAACAATGGAAGGACGACTTTCCTCAGCTTCCCCTGGACGATTTTTTAGAAAAGCAGTCTTCACAGATCGCAGACAAACCCTATGATGAACAGGCAGATGCCCTTATCCTCGAGTGCCTCGCCGAAATAGATGAAGCGGCACCGGACTGGACTTATGCGGCCAGCCGGATCCTGCTCACCCGTATGTACGAAGCCTCTGCAGGGAACCGCAGCACAACGAAGGCCTATCAAAATTTTCATGGCTTGATTGAGACGTTGATCGAGAAACAGATTTACACACACAAGCTGCTCACTTATTACAAAAAAGAAGAACTGGATGAACTGGAACAGGTTATCACGCCGGAACGGGATCACTTATTTACGTATATCGGTCTGAAAACGCTGTCGGACCGTTATTTGGCAAAAAGTAAGTCCGGGGAGATTTTCGAGCTCCCTCAAGAGCGTTTTATGATTATTGCCATGGTTTTAATGGCTCAGGAAGATGAAAACAAGCGCCTCTCTCTTGTGAAGGAAGCGTACTGGGCTCTCAGTCACCTGTACATGACCGTTGCTACCCCGACCCTTTCCAACGCCGGAAAGAGATATGGACAGTTAAGCTCCTGTTTCATTGATACCATCGATGATTCTCTCCAGTCCATCTATGACAGCAACACAGACATTGCCAATTTGAGCAAGCATGGCGGGGGCATCGGTGTGTACTTAGGTAAAATCCGCAGCCGCGGCAGCGATATCCGTGGATTCAAAGGCGTTTCCTCAGGGGTCCTTCCATGGATGAAACAGTTGAACAACACCGCGGTCAGCGTGGATCAGCTCGGCCAGCGTCAGGGAGCGGTCGCCGTGTATCTGGACGTATGGCATAAGGATATCTTCCCGTTTCTGGACAGCCGGCTGAACAACGGAGATGAACGTCAGCGCACCCACGATTTGTTTACAGGGGTATCCATCCCTGACTTATTTATGGAAGCGGTGGAAAACCGGGAGGACTGGTATTTATTCGATCCTCACGAAGTTCGTACGGTTATGGGCTTTTCTCTGGAAGACCACTTTGATGAACATAAAGGAGCCGGTTCTTTCCGGGAAAAATACCAGGCCTGTATCGAAAACCCTGATTTGTCCAGGGAAAAAGTACCCGCCATTGAAATTATGAAGCGGATCATGATCGGTCAGCTGGAAACCGGGACCCCTTACATGTTCTATCGGGATGAAGTGAACCGTATGAACCCCAACAGCCATCAGGGCATGGTTTACTGCAGTAACCTCTGTACAGAAATTGCCCAGAATCAAAAAGCGACTGTGCAGGAGGAACAGTATGTCGAAGACGGAAAAATCATTTCGGTAAAAACCCCGGGGGATTTTGTCGTCTGTAACCTGTCCAGTGTCAACTTAGGCCGTGCCGTTCCTGCGGGCGTTATGAAGCGCCTCGTAAGCATCCAGGTTCGTATGCTGGATAATGTCATTGAACAAAATACGATTCCTGTCCTTCAAGCGCAGTTAACAAACCATTCCTACCGCGGCGTCGGTCTCGGTACCTTCGGCTGGGCACACCTTCTCGCCAAGAAGCAGCTGGACTGGGAATCAGATGAGGCTCTCGAATATACATCGGAGGTATATGAAGCGCTTGCCTACCACGCCATTGAAGCAAGCAGTCAGCTGGCCGCTGAAAAAGGAAGCTATCCATATTTCGAGGGATCCGACTGGGAAACCGGAGAATTTTTTGTTAAACGGTCGTTTGACCAGGAAGGCACGTGGAACTGGAAAGCCCTGCAGAAGAAAGTCTCCCAGCAAGGCATGAGAAACGGTTATTTGATGGCTGTGGCGCCAAACTCCAGTACCTCCTTAATTGCCGGCAGTACAGCAAGTATTGATCCGGTATTCAAGAAATTCTACTCCGAAGAAAAGAAAAATTATAAAATCCCGGTGACAGCTCCCGAACTGAACCATGAAACCTACGGGTACTATCCATCCGCTTATGATGTGGATCAGCACGCAAGCATCCGCCAGAACGGCATCCGCCAGAAATATATCGATCAGTCCATTTCCTTCAACCTGTATGTCAGAAATACCATTCAGGCCAAGGAACTGCTTGCGCTGCATATGGATGCATGGAAAAACGGTCTGAAAACCACTTACTATACCCGCTCCACTTCAAGTTCCGGAGACTTTGATGCTTGTGAAAGCTGCTCATCGTAAAAAGGAGACCAAGACTTATGGAAACATTAAACAAACGAAAGTTAGTCGACCACGAAGCACCTAATGCGTCCACCGGAATCGTCAACGGACGCAGCTCCAATATATTGAACTGGGATGACACCCGCTATCCGTGGGCCTACCCGATGTATAAAACGATGCTCGCCAACTTCTGGATTCCGAGTGAAATCAACATGAGCAACGACCTGAAGCAGTGGCCGGAGCTGAGCGCCCAGGAACAGGAATCGTTCAAGAAGATTATCGGCCTGCTCGCTTTTCTGGATTCGGTCCAGACTGATTACTCAGGAAAAATCTCGGATTATCTAACCGATTCCAGTTTGTCCGCTCTCATGCAGGTGCTGGCGTTCCAGGAAGTTGTCCATAACCAGTCCTACTCTTATGTCCTGTCCTCCCTCGTAGACCAGCAGGAACAGGAAAAGATTTTTGAATACTGGAAGCACGATGACGTCCTGAAGGAGCGCAATCAGTTCATTACCGACGGCTATCAGGATTTCATTGATGACCCCTCCCTGGATTCCTTTTTGAAATCCATCGTCTATGACGTCGTCCTGGAAGGACTCTTTTTCTATGCCGGGTTCGCCTTTTTCTATAACCTTGCCCGTAATCAGAAAATGGTCTCCACCAGTACGATGATCAACTACATTAATCGCGATGAACAGATTCACGTGAGCTTGTTCACGCGGATATTCAATGAGACGTTGAATGAAAACCCTCAGCTTGATGCCGATGCTTACCGTGAATTCGCGAAAGAAACGTTTAAAACAGCGACAGAGCTTGAGATCAAATGGGGACGCCACCTTATCGGAGATCAGTTTCCGGGCATACCGATGGATGATCTTGAAGATTATATCCGCTATATCGCAAACAAACGGTGCCGGATGCTTGGCACGGATAAGCCTTACCCTGAACAGGATACAAATCCATTCAAGTGGATCCGTGCCTATCAGGACGTGGATGAAGGAAAATCGGATTTCTTCGAACAGAAATCCAGGCAATATACAAAAGTATCCGATACGAACGGATTTGATGACTTATAAGCCTGCCGAAAAGCCTGCCGGGGACCCTTGCGTTCCGGCAGGCTTTTTTCTCCCCTCACGAACATGTCAACTTTCCTCACATATTTACAATAAAGGTATTGATTTTTCAGAATATTTCTTATATAGTAAATAACAACTACTACTCATGTCATATTTCCTGACATGAATAAGAGGAGGAAATGAGCTTATGAAAAAGGTCGAAGCCATCATCCGTCCCGAAGCTTTCCAAGAGCTCCGGCAGCAGCTGGACGCCCTCGGAGTCAAGGGGCTTACCGTTTCAGAAGTAGCTGGATGCGGTCAACAGAAAGGTCAGGAAGGAATCTTCCGAGGGAACCGTTTTGAAATCAAATTGTACCCGAAGGTCAAGGTTGAAATGGTCATTGAGAACCACGAGCTCGGCTCTGTCGTTGATGTCATCCTGGAAGCCTGCGCTACTGATGAAGTCGGGGATGGGAAAATATTCGTATCCACCATCGATGAGGTCTTCCGGATCCGGACAGGGGAAACTGGCAAACAGGCACTTATTTAATTTATAGGAGAGGACGATCCATTTATGAAGAAAGTTATTCCTTTATCACTGCTGGCTCTTTTCAGCTTTCCTGTCGCCGCCAGCGCTCAGACGACCGTAACCGCTGAATCTGTACTTCAATCCGTTGATATGGCCTGGGTAATGATTGCCGCCTTTTTAGTATTCTTTATGCACGCAGGCTTTGCGATGGTCGAATCCGGATTCACCCGCTCGAAGAACGCCTTGAATATCCTCATGAAAAATTTCATGACGATGTCGATCGCCGCTGTTCTCTATTTCATTGTTGGTTACGGCATCATGTTCGGATCATCCGGAGGCGGCCTCATCGGTCTAGACGGCTTCCTATTATCCGGACAGGAAGATCAAATCGGATTCTTCGTCTTCCAGGCTGTCTTTGCCGCTACCTGTGCAACCATCATTTCAGGTGCTGTAGCGGAACGTATTAAACTGGGATCCTACCTTTTACTTACGATTGTCATGACTGGTTTCATATATCCTGTTGTCGGCCACTGGGTATGGGGTGGAGGCTGGCTCGCTGAACTTGGGTTCGTAGACTTTGCCGGGTCCACCGTCGTCCACCTCACGGGCGCCCTGGGTGCGGTCACGGCCGTTCTATTCCTCGGACCTCGTATCGGAAAGTACAGTGGAAAAACCGTGAATGTCATTCCTGGACATAACATTCCTCTCGGCGCTCTCGGTGTTTTCATTCTATGGTTCGGCTGGTTCGGGTTCAACGGCGGAAGCACACTGGCTGCCGACCCTTCCCTCGTCCCTTCTGTCATTGCAACTACTCTGCTGTCCGCTTCTGCCGGTGTACTCGGGTCAGGTTTCTACTCGTATGCGAAGTTCAAACGTATCGACGCCTCCCTGACATTAAACGGCGCCCTTGCCGGCCTTGTCGGGATCACAGCCGGCACAGCAAACGTTTCACTGGCCGGCGCCATTGTGATCGGATTGATTGCCGGTGTCATTCTCGTGGAGGCCGTACAGTTCCTGGACCGCGTCGTACGTATCGATGACCCTGTAGGCGCCATCGCAGTGCACGGCATCTGTGGAATCTGGGGGACATTGGCCGTCGGATTGTTCGCTGTCGAAGGCGGTTTACTATACGGAGGCGGAGCATCCCTTCTTGGCATCCAGGCCGTCGGCATACTTGCTGTCATTGCCTGGACAATGGTAACAACTGCTGCTACGGTGGCTGTCATTAAAGCAGCTGTGGGTATCCGCGTTTCCCGTCAGGAAGAAATTGCCGGACTGGACTTCGCCGAACATGGTTCTCAGGCGTATGAAAGCTCCAGAGGAATCTTCAACGAAAACCTTGATTACGGTTCTAAAGATTTCGGAGTCGGATTGCTGCACCGTTTAAATGACCTGCAGTCTGAACAGGCCCCGGAAAAACCGAAGGAAAAAACCGCACAATAAGAGAAAAAGCAATACCCCGCCCCTGCTATAAGGGATAGATTCACTTCACCGTGAATCTATCCCTTTTTAGTTCCTTTCGTCTATTTTACGAACACACGTTCTTATTTTTCGAAAATTATGGTATCCTTGTAGATAGATACCGTTCCCTATCATAAACAGAACTTTGTACTAGAAAGGGTGTGAGGCCTGAAATGAGCACATATGAAGCCCTCATGATCATGTTTGCGTTTGGAACATTCATCATTACCCTCCTTGCGCTCATCATAAAAATGAACAATAAAAAATAGACCTTCACGAACGTGAAGGTCTATCCTGTCTTCCTGTGCGAACGGTATCGCGGCGGCAGCTGCATCTGCCGCCGATTCTCTTTTATTATAGCATAAATAGGAGAGAACATAAGAAAAAAGTTTACCGCTCACACGCCGTTATCCCTCCATCAGCTTCCTTATTTCTACACGGTCTGCACCTATCATTCTTTATCATCCGCCAGGTTTCACGTGGAACAGCTTTTATGATCCTGATCACAGACAAGGATAAAACAGTCATTACGACGAATATAAGAGTAAAAGACAACGGATGAAAACTTTTTTCCGGGGAGTGTCGTCTAAACAGATGAGGTGGGACAAATTGATACGCAGACAGCGGCCGCAGCCTGCTTATGAACCCGATGAACTGGATGAACAACGGATTGAAGAATGGATACGTCAATACGGCCATGATCTCAAGTGGCTCGCTTACTCTTATGTAAAAGATTATGCAGCAGCTGAGGACATTACACAGGAAACCTTCATCAAAGCCTACCAAAGCTACCATTCCTTCAAACAAGAATCTTCTATTAAAACATGGCTGTACAAAATTAACGTCAACTTATGTAAAGACCATTTAAAAAGCTCCTATATGAAGCGTGTCGTTAAAAAAGGAACCGAACTGTTCAGGTCGATTCCTTCCCCGAGAGAAAACCCGGAGGAATTGGTGATTCGCCGGGATGAAGATGAAGCACTTCTTGCCCACGTATTAACTCTAGAGGATAAATACCGGGAAATCATCATCTTATACTACTTTGAAGAATTTGATATCAAAAGCATGGCAGACGTCTTGAATACCAGTCCGAATACAGTTAAGACAAGGTTGAGACGGGCCCGCCAGCTTCTTCAGGAACGGATGACAACGGAAGGGAGTTCACAGAGTGAATGATTTGACGGACAGAAAATTAAAGAAAATGAACCACCGCGTCAAGTACGGCCATGTTCCATTTGATGAGCGATATATGAAAAAAAACGTGATTCACACGATGAAGCAGAGAAAGATCCGGCACAAGTCCAGCTTCTTGATGAAAACAAGGGTGTGGGTCCCGGCTTTCGTTACAGCTGCTGCTTTTACAGTCACGTGGAACACAAACGGCCCCTCTACAGAAGAAGCTGGTTCAATGGCCTACCAATCCACTCCAATCCATGTGAAAGCACCCGCCCCCCCAGCAGGAGCCGATATTGCTCATACCTCTTCAACGATGGTTCGGGAAACATATATCATTTATGAAGATGAGGAATTTTATCAGACCAACACTCTTGTTTCCAAAGAACAGCTTGGTGAAGTCGTAGGCGTGATCGGCCACCAGTCTCCCGGCGAAGAAGCCGAACCTTTGGCCCAGGTGAACAGCTTCCAGCCGGAAGCGAAGATTTATACAATCAAAGGAGAAAAACAAACAGACAAAGTAGCCGTCCAAAGCTGGCGCAGCACAGGAATCGGATCGCCCACTGTCAGCACACAAGGGTATTTTGTATTTGAAAAACTCCCTTCAAACAGTTCGGACAGCTGAATAAATGATTAGCATCAAATTCGAAACCTCTTCCTGACCTGAATCTTCCACACAAGAACAGTCACCCTTCCCCGCGGCTGTTCTTTTCTATCTCGTTCTTCAGATGATCCAAAGACTCCCAGATGGTATCTTTAATCCCCGGATTGTAAAAAACCGCAGCCGGGTGATACAACGGAATGATTGTGTATGTTTTTTCAGTCAGCTCGTAGCCAGTGTCCCCTTTTTTCTGAACAGGAACCTGAAAGGATTGCCCAATCACGTCTGTCATCTTATCTTTTCTCCCGGTCAGCCGTTGATAAGCCACACCTCCGAGGGCAATAATGATTTTCGGATCCATTTCGGCAATCTGGTAGTCCAGCAGGTGGGCGTGGGCATCGATTTCTTTTTGATTGGGCTTCCGGTTCGCCTTCCGCCTCCCTCCACTCCCTTTTTTATTTGTATCCACCCACTTGTAAGGACGGCTCCTCACAACGCTTGTAATATAAACCTCTTCCCTAGAGAGGCCCGCATAATCCAGGTGCTTGTTCAGCTCATCTCCGGCACGGCCGATGAACGGCCTGCCTTTAACCGCTTCATTCTCCCCCGGTGCCTCTCCGACAATCATAATGTCCGCTTTCTCATCTCCGGACCCAAGAACAAATCCCTCCACATCGTAAGGTTCCATATTCTTTTCCGCCTCATTAACCAGCTCTTCGGGCCATTTCACAGCCATCTCCCCCTTTTCTTTTTTATTTATGTTCCACCAGGACCCCGCTGTTACACGCGGACCTCCGGATTTCCTGCTTCTGTCGTATAATTCAGCAGGAGGATGACACGCTATAAAAAAGGAGGCGGTATTTGTGACAGAGCAGGATATGGCTGACATTTTCAGCGATTACGGGTATAGCAGTGTCTACCATCGATTTAAAACACCCCTGTATGTAACAGGACTGCTGGATGACATGGAACCAGCGCTCTTGGAGGACTTTTTCGAGCATATGGAGCTCTCTCCTGAGTTGTTTTTTGATGAATTCCGCTTTTGGATTCAGTATTATGCAGCCTCTCAAAATAATCATTCATAAAACAGGAAGGTGTGTCATATGAGCCAGGATGGACGTATTGTTCCATTAACTTCAGGCGAAATCGGAGTGCTATGGTCCGGGTATCTAGGAGAAACAATGATCAACTGCGTGATGGACAGCTTCCTCCAAAACGTCAAAGACAGAGATGCCCATAGACTTCTGGAACTCAATGCCTCTTTAGTAAAGAAGCGGATCAAGCACTATCGACAGATTTTCGATCAGGAAGGCATGAAAACCCCGGAGGGCTTCGGTGAACAGGATGTGTTTCTCGATGCTCCACGAATGTTTTCGGATAAGTTTTATATTTTCTATCTAAAAGAAATGAGCCGCTCATCGATTCTGAATTATTCCAACGCGATGTTCGCCTCTCACCGCCGTGATATCCGGATGTTTTTCCTTAAGAGTCTACAGGAATATGCCGACATTTTTAATGCAGCCATCGAAGCTCTCCTTGAAAAGGGGATTGTCATCCGCACTCCGGCCATTCCTATACCTACCGAAGTCAAAATGGTGGAGGACCGGTCGTTTCTGGGCCACATCAAAGGGTCACAGCGGGCCATTTCTGCTTTGGAAATCAAAGAATTGTACATCAACCTTGATACGAATATGCTTGGGAAGTCATTGATGATCGCCTTCAGTCAATCCGCTGATTCCGATGAATTGCGAAAGTATATGGTGAAGGGACGAAAAACCGCCCATAAGCATATCCATTTTTTCATCAATCAATTGATGGCGGAAGACCTGCCCGCTCCCCAGCTGTGGGACCCTGAAGTGACGGAATCTGATGTTCCTTTGTTTTCTGACAAACTGATGTTTTACCACGCTGGACTTGCTGCATCGAACGGAATGGCCAACTATGGAACGGCCCTGGCTCAAACAGCACGCAAAGATCTGTCTCTGGCCACCGCCCGGCTCCTTTTGGAAAGCGCCCGCTTCTCCTCAGAAGGTTTTCATATCGGAATTAAAAAAGGCTGGATCGAGCAGCCTCCGCTTGCACCGGACCGCCCACGCCTATCTGAATAAAAAAAGCAGGAGGAAAGCTTCCCCCTGCTTTATTATTTGATCTGAAAAACGAGATACGTCGTCACAAAATAACTGATGATGATTAAAACGGAAGGAAGCATGTAGCTCCAAGGCTGCACCTTTTTCCTGGTAATGCTGTAAATAATCAGCAGGATAAATAAAATCGAAGCCGCTCCTGTAAAAAGGTTCGCAGGAGAGGACTGCTGAAGCAGATTCCCTTTGATGTAAATCAAATCGGTAATCGCCAGGATCATCAAATTGAAGGCGTTACTGCCCAGGAGCGAACTGATGCCGAGGTTGAAATTCCTCAACTTTAAAGCCGTCCCTACACTGACGGCATCAGGAAGCGATGTACTGATCGCTACTAGGAAGGCTCCGATAAACGAAGCTCCGATACCAGTAATTACAGATATCCGTTCGGCTGTAATCGTCAGCACACTTCCAATGACCATGATCAACAAAGCATACATAATAAACCTGAACAATACCTGCTTGTACGTAAAGTCCTTATACCGCTCATTCTGCTTCTTAACTTTCCTCCCTTGATAGGACGTCCGGTTATTGATGAATTTAGACCCGATGAAATACAGCATAATGACAGCGATGGATGTATAACTGATATGGAATATATGCGTCGGCAGCGTCAGACTCAATCCAGCTATGACGATGATCGTCATATAAATAACCAGCCAGCCGTACATCTTGCTTTCCGCCGTGGCATGGGTAAGAATTTGATACCTTCTATAAACGATGTCAAAAATAGCCAGACCCATAATATTAAACAAGTTACTTCCAATTAAATTACCAACAGCCAGATCAGGACTGTCAATGATGATTGCCGTAACACTTGATGTCAACTCCGGCAGGGATATGGCGATTCCGATGATCGCTCCCATAAATGCAGAGGACGCTTTCGTTTTTTCTTTTACCGCATCTCCATATATCGATAATCGGGAAGCCACAAAAAAGGTGCTGACCCCTGATAATATAAAGAGCGCAAAAATGATCCAGCTGCTCATATAATCACTCCAGACTCAATTCTCGCAACTCCTACCCCATACCCCCGGTAAACCGTGTATAAACGAAAAGACCAGCGCTTTTTGCTGGTCTTTTCTGGATATAGACGTATTCAGGATTGAGGTACGGCTTCATTTTCATACTCTTTAATCAAATCAGCGGTCAGCTGGCCGGAAAGTGTCACCATAGGGACACCGCCTCCCGGGTGGGTGGACCCGCCGACAAAGTACAAGCCTTCAAACACCTGACTCTTGGAAGGAATTTTAAATCCACCGTTGGATTTCTTATCCGCTGCAATGCCATAAATGGAACCGCCGTTCGGACCATAGAGAGCTTCCAAGTCTTCCGGGGTGAACCGGTATTCAAACTCGATGGAATCACGCAGTCCTTCAATTCCCATACGTTCCAGCTTATCCAGAACTACTTCCCTGTAAGCGTCCCAGTCCACAGGTTTCTGTTTTTTACCTGTCATCGGCGGCACGTGGGTCAGGACAAACAAGTTGTCCTTGCCTTCCGGCGCCTGGGTTTCGTCCGAACGAGCAGAAATACCGATGTAGATGGTCGGGTCGTCTGCCGGCTTTCCTTCTTCAAAAATCTGCTTGAATTCTTTTTCAGGATCTTCAGAGAACAGGAAGTTATGGTGCTTCAAGTGATCGAACTTGCGGTCTGTACCAAGAAGCATAACAAGACCGGAAACCGTCGGATCGAACTTCTTCTCCAGAGATTTCGTTTCCTTCTTCACTTTGGAAGTCTTCGGTGCCAGCTTTCTGTAAGCTGGAATCGCTTCGAGGTTGGAAACGACAATATCAGCCTCGTGCAGCGTGCCATCTTCGGTTTCCACACCTGTCACGCGGTCATTTTCGACAACAAGGCGCTGCACAGGTGTATTCAGATGAACGTCGACGCGGAGTTCGTCCATCAACCGGCCCATCCCTTCCGCAATCTTATACATGCCGCCTTTGACATAATGAATGCCAAGACCCAGCTGGACGTAAACGAGCTGATTCAAGATGGCAGGGGCTGAATATGGGTTGGATCCCACATACATGACGAAATAGTTGAAAAGCTGCTCTAAATAAGGATTGTTGAATTGTTTATGCGTGGACTTCGCAACCGTACTGAGCGGATCCATCTGCATCAATTCGTTCAGCTTATGATGTTTCTTCAAGTCTTTCAAGTCCTGGATGCTGTACTTATAAAAACTCTTCATGCACAATTCATACATATCCTGGCTGTAGGAAAGGAAATCTGTCAGCTTTCGGTTCGGACGGTTCGTCACTTTGGACATTTCCTCCAACATATTCGGAAGGTCACTCGTTACATCCACCTGTGTACCGTCTTCAAAGAAGGTGCGCCACTGCGGCTCCACCCGCTCCACTGTAATATAGTCTTCCAGACGTCGGTGAACACTGGCGAAGAGCTGCTCCAGCACCCACGGCATCGTCAATATGGATGGTCCTGTATCAAACGTAAAGCCTTTTCCTTCGCGGCGGTTCAACTTTCCGCCGATGTTGCTGTTCTTTTCAATGACCTTTACATTATATCCATCTGCGGACAACCGGATTGCAGCGGACATCCCGCCCAGTCCTGCACCTACAACAATCGCTGTTTTCTTATTCAAACCCATCCACCTCCAAAATTAATAAACAAAAGGAATGAAGCGGTACCTTTTTCCACACCATTCCCTGTACATCTCGCCGTGTTCTTTCGTCAACATCGCTTCTTCGAGCCGGATTCTATGTAGTAAAGCGATCGTTATCAGTATGCCAAATAGAACAGCGGGATAGACATTGCCGGTTCCGAGACAAAAGCCGACAACAATGAAAAACAACCCTGTATACAAAGGATGACGCAGCAGCCGATAAGGTCCTGAACTCACGAGCCTGTCCCCTTTCCGTACCGCCACATTCCTTGTAAACTGCTCCTTCAAATGGAGAATCCCCCAATACCGGAGAGCCGTCCCTGAAGCATACAAGATCAGTCCTGTCCACCATACCCATTGGGCAGTGGTGATTCCCACCGCGCCTTCTCTTAATCCAAGAGAAGAACCGACGGTCAGGACGACAATGATAAAAATCAGCGGAAAGGAGCGGCGTTCCTGGTCACCACCGTCAGATCTGTCGTTTCGGAAAATAAAAAACTCCGCAATCCAGAAAACGGTCACCACCATAAAAAGTAGTTCAAAGACAGACAAAGCAGCCCCTCCTTTCCACATGCATAGCTGCTACTAAACTCCTTTTTCCCCTGTTCCTTCATCCGTAAACAGGTCTTGCCCATCCCAAAGAAGGGCTTTAGTATATAAAGAAAGAAAGGAGCATCAAGATGGAAGCATTTTATTGGATCTTCATCCTCTCCGCTGTAACCGCTACTTTTTTCGTGATTTTCAAAAAGTTATCAAGAGGAACCTACTGGACAGTCGCAATTCTCGCCCTCCTCTATCTGGTCGTCCTTTCCTACAGCCTGCTTAACGGCCCTCGTTAACGCCGGTCTTCTCTGCGCTGTTTATTGATAGCCTCCCTGATGTGATAGAGCTCTGCATACATAGCCGTTACATAAACGAGCAGAATACTCAGAAACATGGAAAGGATAAAGGATGTTCCACCGAGATCGAACCCGAGAACAGCGGAAAAACCGACAACTGCCCCGATAATCACCCCGATGGCGGTTAAGTAGATAATTTTTTGAAATGTTACAGAATAAAACATGGGAACACTCACCTCTTCCTACTTTTATATCTATCTTCTACTATACCCCTGCAGGACTTTCCTTACACGTCGAGACGTGGATGATCCCCAGCGCTCCCTCCTTCCATTTGAAACAGAATGAAGCCCGGCACAGCAGACTTTTAGAAAATAAAAAAAGTGCAACCAAAAGGTTGCACTTTTTCAGTGTTCCGTTTATGCTTGCATACGTTGTGTTTCCTCATCCAATCCACCGTGCTTTTTCTCGGATTCAGCGACAACAACTGCACACGCAGCATCTCCAGTAATGTTAAGAGCTGTTCTTGTCATATCAAGAAGACGGTCAATACCGATAATCAACGCAATACCTTCGACCGGCAGGGATACCTGATTCAGTACCATGGCAAGCATGATCAGACCGACACCCGGCACTCCGGCCGTACCGATACTCGCTAGTACGGCAGTTAACACGACCATAATTAATGAAGTGAAAGATAAATCAGATCCATAAACCTGGGCGATGAAAATCGTCGCCACACCCTGCATAATTGCTGTCCCGTCCATGTTGATGGTGGCCCCGAGAGGCTGAACGAAACTACTGACAGGTTTAGGGACATTTAAGTTTTCCTGCGCCGTTTTCATAGAGATCGGCAGCGTGGAGCTTGAACTGGATGTACTGAATCCAACCGTCATAGCAGGGAAAAACCCTTTGAAGAACGTAATCGGATTCATCTTACCCAGGAAGGATACAGCAGAACCGTACGTGACAATGGCATGGATGAACAGCCCGAGAAGGACGACAAACATATACATACCCATCGCACGCATACCGTCAATGCCCATTGTTCCGATAGCGGAAGCAAGAAGACCAAAAGCACCATACGGCGCAAAACGCATAATCAGATTAACGAGGAACATCATAATTTCGTTCCCCTGCTCCACCAGTTTATAGATCCCTTCTGTTTTCTTGCCGAGCATAGCAAGAGCAAAACCGATAAAGATCGCAAAGGCAATGATTTGCAGCATATTTCCATCCGTCATAGACTGGATCGGGTTGGTCGGAATAATGTTCGTAAAGGTTTCTACAACACCAGGTGCCTCCTGGGCTTCATACTCCGCATTAGCCGTACTGATATTAATATCGCCCGGCTGGAAGAGGTAGGCAAGCCCGATCGCAATGGAAATGGCGATCGTTGTTGTAGCTAGAAAGAAGCCGATGGTTTTCCCGCCGATTCTCCCCAGTTTCTTCGGATCACCCAGGGAAGCCGTTCCCAAAGTGATGGAGAAGAAGACAATCGGGACGACGAGCATCTTAATAAGATTTAAGAAGACGGTCCCCAATGGACTGAAAATATAGGCATCCAAAGTTGTAAATAGATCGGGTGCAGCTAAATGGAGACCCAGACCTACCGCAGCACCAAGGATTAAACCAATAAAAATCTTGGTTGTTAACTTCATGACGTAACCTCCTGAAAACAGATATGATAGCGCTTTCTTATTATTTCCTTCAAGCTTGATTTCTTAAAAAAAGTGAAAAAAACAGTCTTGAACCATTAAAAAAAGACGTACGCAGCGGGGCGTTTGTACCTCTTTGGGTGTGAGTGTGTAGGCGTAGTTTCGGACATTAACTATTGGCTGCAACCATGTGGATGGATCGTGCTTTATAGATTATAGCACAGAATGACTAAATTTTGAATAGAATTTGCTGGCAGTTTTTTATGCATCCGCATACTGGAGAGATTGCTGCGATTCACCGGCCGGAAGAACCGCTGTAGGACAGTCTTTACAGGATTATGAGAAATTTTAGAATATATTACAATTTTATAAAAATATAAAAGGCGTTGTATATTATATACAATCCATGCATAAAAAAACAGCCGCCTCTCAAGCGGCCGTTCTTATTAAAGAACCCCTTCACTTTTACCACTTCTTAAGTTCCCTCCGCAGAACCTTACCACTAATCTGTGTTTTAGGAAGCTCTTCTATAAATGCTATTTCCCTTGGCGCAGCGTGTGCCGCGAGCCCACTCTTCACGAAGATCCGGATTTCTTGCGCTAACTCTTCCGTTCCTTCATACTTCTCATTTAAAACGATATAGGCTTTGACGATTTCTCCGCGTACATCATCCGGTTTTCCGATGACTCCGGACTCTTTTACAGCAGGATGCTCCATCAGCTTGCTTTCAATTTCAAAAGGTCCGATCCTCTCTCCAGAAGAGTTGATCATATCATCACTCCGGCCCTGGAAGAAAATATAGCCGTCTTCATCCATATACGCAAGGTCACCAGCGAGATACCAGTCTCCTCCGAACGGGAAATACGTCTGATACTTTTCGGGATTTTTCCAAACTTCCTTCATCATGGACGGCCAGGATGCCTGTATGGCAAGATGGCCTGTTTTATTGGAGGGAAGCTCATTTCCATCATCATCCAGCACCGCTGCCTTTATTCCCGGTATCGGCCGGCCCATGGATCCAGGTTTGATGGTTCTCGTCGGCAGATTGGCTACAAGCTGGGCGCCTGTTTCCGTCATCCACCAAGTATCGTGGATTCTCAGGCTCCACGTTTCGTAAGCCCAGTGAATAACTTCCGGGTTCAACGGCTCTCCGACACTCAGGACATGTCGTAGTTTAGATAAGTCATAGTCTTTATGCAGACGTTCCGGCTGGGATTTCAGCATACGGAAAGCGGTCGGTGCGCTGTACCAGACGGTTACACCCGCGCGTTCCAGCACCTCATACCACGCTTCAGCAGAAAAGCGCCCTCCGTGAATGACTGTGGTCACCCCGTTCAACAGAGGAGCAAACACGCCGTATACCGTACCTGTCACCCAGCCAGGGTGGGCGGTAGACCAATATATATCCGATTCATGGAGGTCCAGTACCCAGCGTCCTGTCTGGTACTGCTGGATCATATTACGGTGGGCATGGATGATGCCTTTCGGCTTCCCGGTAGAGCCGCTTGTGTAATGAATGTTTAAACCGTCTTCCAGATCGACCCATACCGTTTCGAGATCCGGATCTTCCTTTTCCGCTTCTTTTATAATGGAAATGTAGTCCCCGCCCTGCCTGTCGGTAACAAAAATACTTTTCAGGCTTGGGATGTCCTCCCGAAGGACACGATCCAGAAAAGAGTGGTCGGTTATTAAATATTCCCCTTCACAGTCGTTGATCCTATCCTTTACGGCTTCTTCCATAAAGGCTTCAAACAATGGCCCGACGACAGCTCCCAGCTTGATGGCGGCCAGCATGGCAATATGACAGGAAGGATGCTTTGGGAGGAAAACAAAAACAAAATCCCCCTTCTTCACCCCATGCCTCTGAAGCACACGCGCCCATCGGTTCACTTCACGCTGAAGCTCGGCATACGTATAGGTGATTTCTTCTTCATCCGACAAATAATGCAGCGCGGTTTTGTTCCCTCTGCCTTCCGCCACGTGCCGGTCGACACACTCATAGGCCATATTCACCTTTCCGGTCTCGTGCCAGGTAAAGTTGGAATGAATATCCTTCCAATGAAATGGAGCGCCTTCCCTCCATTCGCGTCCGACTTGGTAGTCTCCCTTCTCCGGAGGGATTGTCGCGTTTGTCATAGATGTACCTCCTTATCGTTTCGTAAAGTCCAGTTCCTTGAGGATCTGCTCTTTCAATTCACCTAGAACGGCATCGCCACGCTTTCTCGGCTTCGGCCTCTGGATGAACAGTTCCGACTCGATCTGTCCCGGCTGCCCTCTCATGATGACAATGCGGTCACACAGATATAGAGCTTCATCAATATCGTGAGTCACAAGGAGTGTTGTCGTATGGTGTTTCTCCCATATAGAAAGCAGAAGGTCCTGCAGCTGCATTTTCGTAAAAGCATCCAGGGCACTGAAGGGTTCATCAAGGAGAAGGATGTCCGGCTGGCTGAGCAGCGACCTTGCGATAGCAGCCCGCTGTGCCATACCACCGGATAAGTCCTTTGGATAATGATGCTCAAACCCCTTTAATCCTACAGTTTCTATCAGTTCCAAGGCGGGCTCCTTTTTGGACGGCCTGGAAAAACCGAACGTGACGTTGTCAAGGACATCCAGCCACGGCATCAGACGCGGTTCTTGAAACATCATCCCAAAGGCACTCTCACGGTTTTCAGACTTTGTCTGGATGCTCCCTTCGTACTCCTGATCCAGACCGGAAAGAACACGAAGAAGCGTACTCTTCCCACATCCACTCGTGCCGAGCACTCCGACAACTTCTCCTCTTTTTACCTGTAAATCTATATTTTCAAATCCTGTCGTTCCGGATTGGAACGTTCGTGACACTTGATTGACTGCCAGCACATGGATCGTTCCTTTCTGTCAGGCATTTTCTAAATTATCCTGCCACTTCAATGCTCTCGTCTGTATTCTCTTCAATATTTCATCCGTAACCTTGCCGAAAACAGCAAAGAGCAGGATGCTTCCTATAACAAGGGCAGGGGCAGACGTATTCTGACCGTACACCATCAAATAACCAAGTCCCTGGCTGGCACCCAGCAGCTCAGCGGCCACTACGAACATCCAGCCGAGGCTGAGACCGCTCCTGAGACCAACGATGAAAGATGGAAGCGCGGCAGGAAGAATGATTTTTTTAATCTGCTGCAGACTCGTAAAGTGATAGATACGCCCGACTTCGATCAGTTTACGATCGACTCCCTGAATGCCTGACGTTAAATTTAAATACACAGGGAAAAATACCCCTACAGCAACAAGCGTAATTTTCGACGCTTCACCGATGCCGATCCAAAGGACGAACAAAGGCACCCAGGCAAGCGATGGGATCGCTCTAAGGGCCTGGAGCATCGGATCAAGCAGCTGACGGGCGATCCGGCTGTACCCTGTAGCCGCTCCCAGTACAACAGCCGCGGCCAGACCAGCAAGAAATCCTGCAAAAACACGGTAGAGGGTGATGCTGATGTGCCCCCACAATTCCCCTTCCTGTGCCATGCCGGTCATTTCTTCAACGACAGCTGTTGGAGAAGGAAGCAGGTAAGGAGCCACCCATCCCGCCCGGGAAGCTGTTTCCCACAGAATAAGGATGAGCACCGGGAGGACCAGCCCTAACAACGCCCCTCCCCACTTCCTTTTAGGAGCCGGTTTGATTTTCGTTCGCTGCACAGCTGGTGATGAAACAGCAGCTTCTGTACGACTGGACATCGTTGGACCTCCTTATTCAATCACTTCTTCTGCAAATTCCGGCCGGACAAGATCTTCCGTCAACTGATCAATATCCACATCCGGTTTGATCACTTCTTCTTCCTGAAGGACCGTGCCGGCTCCTTGAATCGTTTCTTTTAAAGCAGCTCCCGGAACAGGATCCGACAGGTCGTTGCGATCCAGGCTTTTCTTCGCTACCTCAAGATCGAGATTGGCTTCCTCGGCCAGAATTTCAGCGGCTTCATCCGGGTGTTCTATCGTCCACTCCCGCGCTTTTTCGTAGGCTTTAATCACATCTTTGACGACGTCAGGATGGTCATCCGCAAACGCAGAGCGGACGTTCAACGTTCCGTACGTATTGAATTCAGGCTTACGGTAAAACAACTCTGCCCCTGCTTCCAGTTCATTACGTGCCATGTGGGGATCAAGCCCTGCCCATGCATCGACATTGCCGGAGTTCAAGGCAGAAGCCCCTTCGGGATGCTGCAGATTGACAAGCTCAATATCATCCACACTCAGTCCGTGGTCCTTTAAAGCACGAACAAGAAAAATATAAGGGTCGGTTCCAAGCGTGGCGGCGACTTTCTTCCCTTTTAAATCCTCTACAGTAGATATGCCAGAATCCGGATTCGTGACTAAAGCCGTCCATTCCGGCTTGGAATAGAGATAGACGGATTCTACAGGAGCATTATTCGCTTTAGCCATCAACGCGGCTGCTCCGGCTGTAGAACCAAAATCAACGCTGCTTGAATTCAAAAACTCAAGCGCCTTGTTGCTTCCCTGGCTGAGCACCCATTCCACTTCGATGCCCTGTTCTTCAAACGCTTCCTCGGCCCATCCCTTTTCTTTCAAGACCAGACTGGTTGGAGAGTAGTAGGCATAATCAAGGGTTACCTTATCCGGCTGATCCTCCTGACCTTCGGCATTACTTGAACAACCGGCAAGCCCGATGGCGGCCGCTGCACTGAGGACAGCTATGGCTTTTTTCCAATTCATCTTTTTACCCCTTCCCCTATTTAAATTTCGCATGCGTACGTATCTATGCTTCCGCGCAGCCGCTGTGCTTCTTTGTAGGTACAACGGTTATGGACAACTTCCAGACCTGCTTCACTGGCAATTTCCGCTGCTTTTGGAGAAATGACACCTTCCTGGAGCCAGAACACACCAGGCTGGATGTCCGCTGCTTCCCGGGCAATCTCAATGGCGGCCTCAGGGCTGCGGAACACCTGGACGACGTCGATGCTGAATGGGATCGATCTCAAATCCGGGTAAGCTTTCTCGCCAAGCACCTCCTCCTCCCGAGGGTTCACCGGGACGATCTGATACCCGAGCCGCTGCATTTTTCTTGCGAGTCGGTGACTCGGACGGGAAGGCTTTCCACTGAGACCGACGACAGCCAGGCGTTTCGGACGTGTTTCTCCTCCTTCTGTAATCTTCGCAGAGCTGAGCGCCCACTTGATGACACCTTCATCATTCTCTGTGATTGCCCGCTTTCCGGAATCATTGCCTGTTGCCTTGGCAATGGCCCGATCCAGGTCATTGATTAAATCCTTGCTGGATTCGAGTCCGATGGAAAGACGAATCAGCTCTTCCGTCACTCCGGTCGCCGCAAGCTCTTCAACAGAAAGCTGCTGGTGGGTCGTAGACGCCGGGTGGATGATCAGAGATTTCGCATCGCCGACATTGGCGACATGGGACCACAACGAGATGTTGTTGATCACCTGACTCCCAGCTTCTCTGCCTCCTTTGATTCCAAATACGACAATGGAACCGTAGCCGCCCTCTAAATATTGATTGGCCAGTTCATGGGCCGGATGGTTTTTCAAGCCGGGGTAGGAAACCCACTCCACATCGGGGTGTTCCGCCAAGTATTCAGCCACTTCCCGGGCATTATCTGAATGACGTTCCACCCGCAAATGTAGCGTTTCAAGTCCCTGGAGCAGAAGGAAAGCGTTCTGCGGACTGAGGCAGGAGCCAAAGTCACGAAGCAGCTGAACCCTGAGTTTTGTAATGTAGGCGAGCGTGCCGAAATCGGCTGTATAAACGATCCCGTTGTAGCTCGGATCCGGCTCTGTGAAAACAGGGAACTTTCCATTGCCCCAGTCAAACTGCCCGCCGTCGACAACGACGCCGCCGATAGCTGTTCCATGGCCACCAATCCATTTCGTGGCCGAATGGACGACAATGTCAGCTCCGTGTTCAATCGGACGGCACGTGTAAGGTGTGGCAAACGTGTTATCGACGATCAATGGAACCTGATGTTCATGGGCAATGGCGGACACCTTCTCAAAATCAAGCACGTGAAGACTCGGGTTGCCGATGGTCTCAGCGAAGACGGCCTTCGTATTCTCATTGATGGCCTGTCTGAAATTGTCCGGATCGACCGGGTCAACAAAATGAACATTAATGCCATACCGCGGTAAAGTGTTGGCGAATAAATTATAAGTTCCGCCGTATAAATTGGATGCTGCCACGACTTCATCTCCTGCACCAGCTACATTCAAAATGGCCAGTGCAATGGCGGACATGCCTGAAGCCGTCGCTACCGAGGCTACTCCGCCTTCCAGAAGAGCCATGCGTTTTTCGAATACGTCCACCGTCGGATTTCCGAGCCGGGAGTAAATATTCCCCGGTTCATCGAGGGCAAAAAGGCTCTGGGCGTGATCGGTATCATGAAACACATAGGATGTGGTCTGGTAAATCGGAACGGCCCTTGAACCGGTCGTAGGATCTGGTGACTGTCCACCGTGCAGAGAAATGGTATCAATATCGTAGCCTTCAAAAGAGTTGGTCATTGTATGGCCTCCTAAAGTTTATTATTCTCATCATTTTAATCAGTTTTAAAAAGAAACTGGTCCTTACAGCGTCTTTATCCATGCAAAAAGCCCTCTTCCATATAAGAAGAGGGCTGAACGTGCTGATATCCTCCTCTTATCTACCAGATCCATGATCTGTAGGACTTGGCACCTTTTCAAACCGATGTTTGAAGGTTGCCGGGCTTCACAGGGCCTATTCCCTCAGCCGCTCTTAATAAGAGTACTAGTTATTTAATTTTGATTATGTTGTGAATTATAGCTGACCATCTGCATCAATGTCAATAACATTCTGAATTTTTATTTTATTGAAGCGTCAATGGTTCTTTTCAGCTGATGAATGATATCTTCATCGCTCTCAATTCCTATGGATAAGCGGATGACGTAATCGTTCACTCCGATTTTTTCACGTTCAGTTTCTGACAGAGCCCTGTGCGACGTACGGACAGGGTAGGACACAGTTGTCTGGACACCAGCGAGTGTCGGTGCAATTTTGATCCATCCAAGAGATTTGAAAAAGGCTTCCACATCCACGCTCTCATTGAGCTCGATGGTAACAATCGCTCCATGACCACGTTCAGATACGTATTCAGGATAAAACACCTTTTTAACCCCACTATGCTCCCGAAGTGCCTCTGCAACACTTTTTGCATTCGCAGACTGTTGTTTCATCCGGAGTGCAAGGGTTTTGGCTCCTCTCTGGGTCAACCAAGCTTCAAACGGACTTAAATTTGCTCCAAGAGTCACGATTTTCTGGGCTGCTTTGGAAATCAATGCTTCCGAACCGGCAAGGACGCCGCACGTGACATCACTATGACCGCCTATGTATTTCGTTGCACTGTGCACAACAAGGTCCACTCCATACTGATAGGGCTGGACAAGATAGGGGGTGGCGAATGTATTATCCACCATCGTCTTTATGCCGTGTTTTTGAGCGAGACTGCTCAGACCTTTCAAGTCTTCCACGCGTAGGAACGGGTTGGAAATCGATTCCGTATAAAGCAGATGGGTATGAGGCTGGATGGATTTCTCCACCTCGTCCAAATTGTTAAAGGATACCATGGTGACGTCGATTCCGAAGGATGGCAGTTCTTTAGTCAGGAGTTTGTGCGTACCTCCATACACATCTTCTGCGGCTACAATATGGCCTCCGGGTTCAACAGCCGCCAGAATGCCTGCAAGGATGGCTGACATTCCTGAGGAGGAAGCGACTCCAGATGGAGCACCTTCGAGCTCAGCAACCGTTCCCGCAAGTTCATCGGTATTCGGATTTTTTTCTCTTGTATATAAGTATGGACTTTCCCCTTCATAGTAACTTTCCAGATGGTCCAGGTCCTTGAAGGTAAAGGCGGATGTCTGATAAATCGGTGTCGTCTTGCTGTTATGCACCTGTGATTGATCCTGTTTATGGTGGACAATTTTTGTTTCAAAGCTTGGGTGTGTCATTCGTCGACTCCTTTCTGATCACTTAATCAAAAATTATATCGATGGAGAGGTGTTATTGTCAAAGTTTTTCGACATATTCAGACAAAGCCTTCAGCAACTGGCTTTGATAGGCAGGGGTATGAGGAACAAATGATTCCGCCTTCATAGTTTCTGATTCCCCGGTGCAAATCGAAACACCTGCAGCCACTTCCCTCTCTCCCGTCATTAAGAAGGATAACTGATCCAGAGGGATGGCAAGAACGTCAGCCACTTCAACTCCCACCGGCATATCCCCGCCAGGCCAATGATAGAAAAACAACCGGCAGATTTCCCGGTCCACCTTGTCTTTCCCAATCAATTCCTCCTTCACATATCCTGCCGGTGTTAAAGCAGAACGTTCCAGTGACAGCCCCAATTCTTCCTGAATTTCGCGCAGTCCCCCTTTCATCAATCCCTCTCCTGCTTCGATGTGTCCGGCGGCCGTTATATCATATAAGCCGGGATAATCTTCTTTATCAAAGGCCCTTTTCTGCATCAGCACATGCCACTTTGTATCGATTTTCTTTACAAACCAGCAGTGAAACGTTTCGTGCCAGTCTCCATCTCTGTGAACCTCCCCGCGTGCCTTAACACCCGTTTTTTCTTCCTTTTCATTAAAAATATCCAGCATTTCCTCCATCTCTTAAGCCCCTCTCCCTATATACGGATCTTTCTGTGATTACGATCTATGATATCCAGAAGTTTAATTTAACAGCAAGGAGGAAATCTTAAACAAAAGGAGGTGGAACGATGAGCGAAAAGAAAACACGCCGCGGCCGTGTCGAACGATCGAATGAGGCGGCAGAAGCTTTTAACCGGTCAGCAAAATTCAATCAGGCTTTCTCCCACGAGCCCCCGCAAGCCTTACAGGAAGATCATAACCATTCGGAAGGAGACTCCCTGCTCCATCATTACTCCGATGACGAAAAATGACCTGCGTTTATCCGCGGGTTATTTTTATGACCTCTCAAAAATATAGAAAATTCTGTTAGTATAGAAGGGAGCGTGACAAGCATGATGAAAGGGTGAATTCACCATGGGGGAAAACATAGGAAAATGGAAGTGGCTCATCATTGGCGCTGTCCTGACCCTTTTTGCAGGAGGTACATACATTTATACAGGTTCTCAAGACTCCTCCAAATTGGTTCACGAAGAAGACGGTTCCTTACATAGAAAAGCCAAGCCTGTCGATATGGAAGACGTTCCTGGCAGCTGGAAGGAAATCGAGTCAGAGGAGCGTCTTCACGAGTTTTTTGAAGAGCGCATTCCGGGCCTGGCCCTTGCACGGGAAGAAGGGCTGACCACAACAACCGAAGCTTCGGCTTCGCTGCCGGGACGCGACGGCAGGGCTCAGATTTACGAAGTGTGGCATGGGGAACAATTCATCCACTTCTTGTACCGTATTGATTTATCTGCCCTCGTTTCTGAGACGGAGGAAACGGAGGGGATCGGGAATATGCCGTCGCTGCATTCCATCCATATGAAAGCGACAGAGGATAACGGTGCCCAGACATTGGACCTCAGGCAGGATGGGGTTGGTAACCAGGAAGCTGTGATCTACGAAAACCGCCTGTATGGAGCAGTCTCCACCCCTCCGGTCAATGACCCTTGGGAACTAAATGATTTTGAGACGAAGGTTGAAGAGGTTAACCGGACGGTTCCCACATCCCTGACCTTTCAAATGGACGGCGAGACCTATGAAACAGAAGCCGCACCTGTTTCTTATGTATACAATGAGGAAGCGAATATCTTGAAAACATTCACCACCACCGGGACCTACGAAAAAGATGGTCTTGTCATTGAACCCGAAGAAGTCCAAGTCCGGGCATCCTATGGAAAAGTGAGAATGGCCATTGAAGATGAAGATGATGTGTTCAATCATACGATGAATTCCTACTTTAAGATGGACACAGGCGAGAAGATCCCGGTATTTCTCGGTTATGATCAGGAAGAGAACGCCGGCACTTATGAAGGGCGGTTTCAACCATTAGGAGAGATTCCTGAAGAGCTTACGCTTGTTGTAGAAGATATCCACCTTAAGGAAGATGCCTCTTATTCGTTTACTGTAGATATAGACCATATGGACTTGAACGCGTCTACTTCTAAACGGATCAGCGAAAAAATCGGAGAAGCGCGCCAAACGGATATTTACCTGGACAGCGTGGAAACAACAAGTGACCAGCACATGAGCTTGGAATTGAGCTACAGCCCGCACGACTACCACCAAAACGAAAAGCTGGTCGGAGAATCCTTTCATCCCCTTCCTGCATCAGAACAAGGACAAGAAGAATCTTCTTCTTTCGTTTCTGTTCTGGGAGATAACGGCCAGGAAGTCCAGGCCGATTATGCAGGTACCGATGGGATGGCCACGATATCTTTCCCGACCCACAACTTTCAGGAAGCCTCGACGCTCACTATTACCGTCAACCAGATGGTGTATGGAAAAGAAGTCGACACGACATTTGATTTGAAACCCCAATAAGAAAGCAGAGGCACAGCTTTACCTTCGGCTCGTACAAAAACCACTGTTTTCCTCAGGTTTTTATATGTATCCAGAAACTCTGAACATTCTCTTTGCGCACTAACGTCCATAAGAAGAAAGTACTTTGTTCCCATGATTGAGATGATGAAAGAGGTGACGTAGAGCTTATCGGTGGTGACGCCTGCGGCAGGCACCCACCGATAAGCGGAACGTGACCACCTACACGCTGTAGGAGCATGACCCCGGGATGAAAAAAGTATCTTTCCAGCAAGCTGAAAGCAGAGGCACAGCCTCTGCTTTTATAATGCGTCTATGAATTGAGATGCGGCTTCATTGAAACGGTCATAGTGAGTCGCAGGTGTCTGATGATAGGCGTCCTCGATGACGACCATCTTCGCCTGCGGACACGCCTGATAAAAATGACTGTGTTCACTGATCCAGAACTCCTTGCTCCCATAAACCAGAAGCAGCGGCTGCCTTAAGTTCTCCAGCCGGTGGCTGCAGTCATAATGAAGTGCCCGGTCATAAAAGGCATGCCATGCTTCCGGATCCGACTTCGCCATATGTTCATTCAGCTCCCGCTTCAGTTTTTCATCCCTGAAATGAGAATGACTTAACAGCTTAGCGAGGGTTTCAGGGCTCTTCTCCACCCAGTACATCCCCCCGTGGAACTCAAAACGGAGCCCGCCGGTTTCAACTTTTGGAAATCCTCCTGCAAGAATGACTGCTCTGGCTCGTTCAGGGTAGGTCAAAGCCGTCTCCTGAGCCACCATCCCTCCGCATGAATAGCCGGCGATGACAGCAGATTCCAGCTGGAGATGATCCAGCAGACTGATCACTTCCCTTGCATACCAGGTAATGTCAGGGGAGTGTGTTACCACATCAGAATCTCCGTTCCCACTCAAATCCGGTAGAAGGATGCGGTACTTTGCTGCCAGCTCGTGCTGCATTTTAAACACCATCCGTCCCATTCCCGGCGGATGGATGAAAACGACCGGCTGCCCTTCCCCTGAATCCTCATAAAACAATGCTTTTCCGGAATGGCTGTCCGTATAATAAGGCATACCCTATCACTCCCTGATCGAATATCATGGACCCTTAGGATTCCCTGGACTGAAAGGGTTATACAAGCAGGTATATTTGTCCAATTTAAGAACAGTCCCTCAGCCGATTGACACGTTGTTTAAGGCGGTCGTAAACTAGAAGAGACTTTATAACCTGGAAGGAGAAACCTATGAAGCGCTTGTTACTCTTAGGCGGATTGCTCAGCCTCGCCCTTATACTAGCGGCCTGTGGATCCAGCGAACTGGAAGATACATTGGACTGGGAGATCCAGTCATTCGAAGGGACCACCCAGAATGGGGAATCTTTTTCCACTGATGAACTGGAAGGCGAAGTATGGCTGGCGGACTTCATTTTCACCAACTGCAACACGGTCTGTCCGCCTATGACAAGAAACATGGTGAAAGTGAAAGAAATGTTGAAAGAAGAAGGCGTGGATGTACATAGTGTCTCATTCAGTGTAGACCCGACCGTCGACACACCAGACAAGTTGAAGGAGTTCGGAAGCAAATACGGCGTGGATGAATCCAACTGGACATTTTTGACGGAATATACACAGGAAGAGATTCAAGACTTTGCACGGGAAAGCTTCAAAGCCTCTGTTTTAAAGACGGAGGGCAATGACCAGGTCACCCACGGTACATCCTTTTACTTAGTAGGAGAAGACGGGAAAGTCCTGAAAAAATATAGAGGGGACACCGACATTCCTTTCGAACAGATTGTCGAAGATACGAAAACCGCCGTGGATTCATAAACAAGAAGCCGCTCTCCTCATAGAGAGCGGCTTCAGCTTGTAGAGAAACCTCTGTTTCTTTACAAGCTTTTTTTGTTTCTTACCGCCAGGAGCGAAAGCCCCTTCCCTTTCCGCGGACGAGCGCCCGAGCTTCCTCGCAAAACCCACGCTCGGTGATCTCGGACCACTCGTTCTTCCGCAGGAGTGGAAGGGGCACCGCTCCTTGGAAGTTCTTTAAAATTGAAAAAGACTCTCCTCCACCCCGCTCACCCTTGCAGGATGGAGGACAATCTTTTTCATATTCCGGCAGGCAGCCGTCATCAGCGCCTGTTCTTTCCCTTTTTCTTTTCCACGCAAGCGGCCATAGCGCAGCTCGTGCCGTTCTTTTGAATCCGCGAACCTGCTTCGTGCACAATCTCTCTCCTCTATATTCTACCGTCGATGAGGAGCGTTCGGTGGTGATGCCTGCGGGAACAGCACGGGCCGAAGATCCACTTGGGCAGGCGGCCTTCCTGACCAAGTCAGCTGAGGGCGTGCCCGCGGCATTCATCCACCAATAAGCGGAATGTGACCCTTTACAAGACTAATGGACAACTCTAACTGGTTAACACAGTCTTTTTCTACAGCCAAAAGCCGCTCTCCTCATAGGGAGAGCGGCTTTTCTTTCGGCAGGCGTCTTCCTGACCAAGTCAGTTGAATACGTGCCCACGGCAGGTATCCACCAATGAAAAAGCCGGAGAACCGGCTTAGTTGAACAAGGAGCTTATGAAGTTTTTCAAAGACTGGAAGAAGCTTTGAACGGCATTACGGAAGCTGTTCCAGAACCCATCATCATTGATGATATCCTGGATGCTGCCTGTCAGATCATCCAGTTGGTTTTTCACTTGATCGAAATTGATATTCAAATTTCTCATTTGATCAAACAAATCCGTCAATCGCTGGCGGTCTTCTTCACTGAGTTCGATGTTCAGCGTCTGCAGCTGCTCCTGAACAATCTGCTCGACCTCTTCCTTCGTTGCTGGATCCTGCTCAGCGATGGCTTTCTTGATTTCCGTCAGCAGTTCGCTGACTTTATCCTGGTCAATCCCTTCTTCTTCTGCAATATCTGTCGCAATATCCAGTTCATCGCTCGCGACTTTCATACGGCTCTCATCCAGTTTCACCCCTTTGGCATCATACGCTTTGTAGATCCCGGTAAGAGCGGAATGTCCACTCACTTTCACAGAGGAAGCCACCAGCACTTCAGCGTTTTCGACGCCGGCAGTAAGGAGAGCATTCGTATACATTTCTTTAGTCACCTGTGTTATGTTATCTGGTGTAACGATTTCAATGGACAATCCTTCTCCGTTGTCTTTATGAAGAATTTTCACAGAAGAATACATATTCGAATTTGGATTACCACCGATGTACTCATTCAGATCCTGTCCGTTGACCGAAAACTCGTCGACCTGTTCATGCTGGTCCACCTTGAGTAAGTCCGCCACCTCAGATTTCTGCGCTTCTGAAAGGGCTTCACCGTAGACAACAATCGGCAGTCCCAGCTTTTCATTGATGCCCTGGTCTCCTGTAGAGGCGTAACTTTCCAGAGGCACCGCCCAAACAGAAAAGAGAAGCAGAGCCATCATCCAGATACTTGTCAGTTTTTTCATAACGTCGACCCCTTAATCGTGGTTGATTCCTTCTCATACAACGAGGCGGAATCACCTTACTAGTATACCCGCATTCTCAAACGGGTCTTTTACATAGACGTCCGGGAGGGAAAAAAGGTTTCAAAAGCACTGATATTTTTAAAGGAGCGTGACCATGACATGATACGAAAAATCGGCCTTTATATTTTTGCTGCCGCTTTGTTCTACGCAGGAATCACTCATTTCATCTACGACCACGGATTTGCCAGGATGCTTCCGCAATGGGTGCCGCTGAAGCTTGAAATTGTTTACATGTCCGGCATCACCGAATGGCTGCTGTCGCTGCTCTTGGTTTTCCCGCAGACGAGAAAAGCCGCCGGCCTCGCTACAGCCGTCTTCTTGATTGCTGTGCTCCCTGCCAATATCTACGCAGCCATCTATTCTATACCGGCTCCATGGTCGGAGGAAGCAAGTCCGGCTGCTCTCTGGATCCGCCCGCTTTTCCAGCCTGTGCTCATCTGGTGGGTACTGGCCTGTTCGCAGGATTCGAAACCAGCGCAGCGGTTTGATAAAATGAAGAGGAATTAAATCGGAGGAGGTAGTCTATGCGTTTAGCAGATAAGAAAATCATCGCTCTTGTGAGCAAGGATTTTGAAGACTTGGAATTATGGTACCCGCTTCTCCGTCTGCAGGAGGAAGGAGCTGAGGTTCATCTTGTCGGTGAAAAAGCCGGCGAGGAGTACCCAGGGAAATACGGTGTTCCTGCCGTATCTGATTTCGCTTTTGATGAAATCGATCCTTCTGACTATGACGGAATTCTCGTCCCCGGCGGCTGGTCTCCAGACAAGCTCCGCAGATATGACAAAGTTCTCGATATGGTCCGGCATATGAATGAACATGAAAAGCCGATCGGTCAGATCTGCCACGCCGGCTGGGTACTGATTTCTGCAGGTATTCTGGAAGGACGAACGGTAACCAGTACACCAGGTATTAAAGATGACATGACAAATGCAGGAGCCACCTGGGTGGACGAAGCGGTCGTCCAGGACGCCCACATCGTGTCCGCAAGACGTCCGCCGGATCTTCCCCCTTATGCGAAAGCTTTCGCCGACCTGCTCGCTGAACAATAAGAGAAAAATCCCAAAGCGGCGAACCGCTTTGGGATTTTTTATTGATCATCGGAAATGGCGTGCTTGGCAAGCATGGACACAACCGCATCATCCATCGGCGGATTATGCAGCCCGGCACGTACATCACGGTAGTATTTCTCAAACGGATAAGTCTTTGACAGTCCGCGGCCGCCTGCAATCCGCATGGCAAGATCCACCACTTCATTCGCTGTGTTGGTAACCGCAAGCTTCACAGCGCCCAAGTCAGGACCCATATGTTTCCTCTTTTCCGGTTCTTCATCCCATTTACGTGCCACACTGTAAAGGTAGGCATGCGCCTGCATCAGCTTCCATTCCATTTCCCCGATTTTATCCTGGATGTGAGGGACTTCTGCGATCGGTTGATCGAGACTGTTCGGCTGAAATTCCTTCGCAAAAGCCACGGCATCATTGCGTGCAGCGACAGCAATGCCTAAGTAACACGCAGGGATATGAAGCAGCCATCCTTTTGGAGACGGCTTTCCCTCCTGCTTCAATTCGACGAGGTCCTCTTCATTCAACTCCACATCGTTCATAACCAAATCATGACTGGCCGTCCCTCTCATTCCGAGGGTATCCCACGTCTGTTCCACCGAAAGGCCGGGCTGGTGGCGGTCGATCATAAACCATCCGACACTGTCTTTATCTTCCACATAGGCGGATACAATATAATAATCCAGATGCTCAGCCATTGACGTGAAAGACTTTCGTCCGCTGAGGACATAGCGGTCGTCCCTTTTCACTGCGGTCGTCTCAGGGATTCCTCCGCGGGTCGGGCTCCCGGTTGCCGGTTCTGTAGCTGCACGGTTGACGACTTTCTGGCTGGAGACGACTTCCTGGACGAGTCTGTTGTAGGAAGCGGGTTCCCATAACTTCTCCTGCGATAGTTCCATCATTGTGCCCATATGCCAACCGATGGACAAAGCGACGGAACCATCGCCTTCTGCAATTTTTTCCTGAAGCAGCAGCAGCTCATACAGGGAAAGGCCTTCTCCGCCGTCTTGAGGGGGAAGAGCGAGGGATGGGTACCCCTCTTCCTTCATGACCTGCAGCGTTTGCGGAGAAAAGGCTGCCTGCTGATCGGTTTCCTGGATGTGTTTTTTTGCTTCATCCGCAATCGCTCCGGCTTTTTGAAAAAGACGTTCCTGACGTTCGTTTTTAATCCACGTTTCAATCATACCTGTCATTCCTATCCACTCCCGGTTCGTAATCTATAATTAAATCATACCTGACAACTCGGAATGAAGCCAACGCGGTGCTTCTTTTGATTCTCTTTTCAACATACCCTGCCTCTTCATAAATCATTCCCGTCTCCTCTTTGTATGTAAAAAACCCGGCTGCCTTCAGCCGGGTTCCTGTTTTATCCTTGTTTTACTTCTTCACCTTCGTATATCTTAATAGAAAGAGGAGCAGCTAAAAATTCAGAAGCTTTTCCGACAAACGCCTGGAAATGCTCACTTTGATTATGCTTCTCTACGGCTTCCCCGTTCTGCCACACTTCCACCATTTTGTAGGTGTATGCTTTGTCCATATCCTTGACCAGATCATAAGAGACATTTCCCTCTTCCTCTCTGGATGCCTGGATCAGTGGACGGATTTCCTCCAGAAAACCATGTTCCTTATCAGGAGCCACTTCAAATACAGCATGAATAATATACATACCATCTTCCCTCTCTTCGTATCGCATTTGTGAATTCGTACTCCAATAGAGTCACCCGGAATCGTGCTCTTTATCAGCAGACATCCAGGTACCTCGAGCCGGATTCTCCTCTACATCGTAATGGATAAACCGCCGGGCAGGAAGTGATTCGCTCACCAAGCGCTCTTCCTCCACATAAAAAAGCACCGTCTGAATGCATCAGATCGGTGCTTTGATCATTTCCTTCTAGGAATTTGTTTCAACGCCTGTTTTACAGAGGCATACGTCTGCAGCGAAAGTTCACTGAAGTCCGCGTATGGAGCACTTTGAATCGCAAAGGTCGGCTTAATGCCCGTAATGACCAGCGTCGTCCCCATCAAGTCCAACAGCTGATTCATTTGATAAATCCCCATATGTACCGCTTCATTGTAGGAATGAACCGCTGACATATCCATGATGAGATAATCTTCCTTTGTTTCTTTAACGTGATGACTGACCGCTTCCAACATCTGCTGCAGCCGTTCATCATCCACTGTTCCAACAAGTGGCAGTACAGAAATGTTGTCTTCCACAGGTACAATCGGCGTGGAAAGCCGCTTCACTTCAGAAAGGTAATGGCCAATCAATTCCTCCTGCTCCCTGCGCTGGGTCACGTCTTTCTGAACCCCTACAAAATAAGTCTGATCCATCTGCGAGATATAGACCGGGAAGATTTGCAGCTCATTCCAGAACGGTGTCCCGTCCTTCCGGTAGTTCTTAATCTCCAGCAGAACCGGCTCTTTGCTCTTCAATCCTTCTCTGATGCGTTCAACCTGACTTTCGCTCGTGTCTTCCCCTTGAAGAAAACGGCAGTTGCGTCCGAGAATTTCCTCAGCTTTATATCCAGTCAGTTCCTCAAATCCTTTATTACAGTAAATCATCGGATTATCTTCCTGCTCCGGATCTGAAATTACGACACCTGCACCCACGCGGTCGATCGCAGCTTTTATGAATTCATTTTGTTGAATTTCTTCTAATCTAGCAAACGAAAGTTCATTCACGGTCATCCAGCTCCCTTTAAAATGGAATGAATACTATTATAATAAAATGAATGACAAACCCCTTGCAAGTTAATCCATCCACTTCCATCTATTCCCAAGGTAAAATAGTAAGTTTCGGCCAGCGTTTTTTCCATTTCGCTGCCTTTTTCAAATAGACTTCCTCCGGAATCAGCCGCTTGTTCGGCCGGACAATTAAGCTGAATAAATCCTCCAGACCGAAAGGGGCATACATATCGAAGGTGCCTGGTGCTCTTCTTTGGACAGCTAGTGAGGAGGCTGTCGTCGGCCATGTATCCACGGCTGCTTCGAGGGACGGATAGGGATCAAGCGGAATGTCGAATTTTTCTTCATACCATAAGTGAACGAGCGCCTCGTTCGTTACATCCACTTCAAAAGGGTGGCGGGAAAGCTGCTTTCTCATGTCCCTTTCCAACTGCCGCTCCTCTTCCAATGTTCCTTCTGGATCAAAATAGATCAAATCCGCATCTCCTATCCCATACGCGGGGTCAAACCCATGCTTCTCATTCCATACACTCTGCACAAGTGCCCCCGCTCCTATGTAATAACTCGAAAAATAATGATCGGCTTGGTCAAAGATCGGAAGGAGGTGAGGGGTTTTCTCCTGGATGATTTCGATCAGCTCGCTTTCCAGAGCATTCATGATTTCCACTCCTTTTTTTCAGGTGTTGAAGAAAGGCCTCTACCTGTGGAAGGGAACGGACATCCGGCTTCACGCATGCCCATGTCTCCCTGGTTACAGCATTCCCCTCTTGATCTACAAGAGGCAGGCAGGCATACTCTTCCTTTTCCTCGTACGCAATACTTCCTGGAAGGACCGTCATTCCGAGTCCGTGTTTCATCATTTGTTTAGCGGTCTCGAAATGATCGACCTTCATCGTCGGCCTGTAAGTGAGTTCCTTCTGATTTTCCCGCCACTCCTCAAGAAGACGTGTAAAGTCCGGATCTGTTCTGAATTCGATGAACGGCCTCTCCGTTACAGGGGGGAGAGGTAACAAATCGAATAAATAAAGCGGGTCATTCAATAAATGGGTCGAGTTGAATCCGGAAATCGGCTCCCCTCTCACGATGGATAGATGATTATCGAGCGCTGATGAGCGGACTTCACTGCTGATACCTGTGATAAGATCAACCGTTACCTCAGGATACATCTTTGTAAATGACTGGAGTATTTCCGGAAGAAAATACTGGCTGTACAGCGACGACGCTCCTATGGAAAGGGTGCCCGACACCCTCCCTCCTGCCATCGCCAGTTTATCTTTGAGCTCCTTTTCCTTTTGCAGGATTTCCCTGGCTGAAGCAAGCGTCAGCTCACCGAAAGGAGTGATCCACAGCTTTTTCGAGGTGCGGACGAAAATGGCTCCTCCCAGTTCTTCTTCTATGTATTTCAATCTCTGAGTGATCGCCGGCTGGGAAAGAAGAATTTTTTTTGCTGTCGAACGGATGGTACCACATTCATGAAGCTGGATTAACAGATCATAATCTTCCATTCTCACCGAACGTTCCCCCTATCCATTTTTCTTATCACCCTTTATTATAATTAAATATTATTTAAATCTCTATCCTTCCAGTAAGATAAAAGGGAAAAAGGAGGGATCACATGCTTCATTTGAAAACCGGACGTCTGATCGGAAGTTACTTTCTATACGAATGCGGGCGGGCCATGTATTTTGTGCTGACCACCTGAATCTTGTTCCAATGGACGAACGACCCTTTGTATACAGGGTTATTTGTCAGCTTCGGCTTTCTGCCCGGGATGGTCTCCAACCTGTTCTTCGGAGTACTTGTAGACCGGTACAGCCGGAAGAAACTCGCTGTAGCTGCCGGAGCATCCAGTGTGCTCATCCTCTTATTTTTATGGACGACATCTGCCGTGGATACAGAAGCCCCCTGGCTGATTATTCTCGTCCATATGCTCCTTCAGACAGCCGGCTCCTTATTCCGTCCTGCCCTGCAGGCTCTGACAGCGGCGATCTTTCCGAAAGACGAGCTTCCGAAAATCTTCTCCTGGTCCAATTCCTCGACGATCACAGGCAGCCTGATCGGTGCAGGCACAGGCGGGGTTCTGGCAGGGACCCTTCCTGCGGAAATCCCCTTAGCAGTCGTTCTTCTCCTGTTTACAGCAGCCACCCTGTCCGTGATGCAGCTGAATGAAGCTCCCTTTAGAAAAGAACAGCGGAAACGCCTTTCATTTTTTCTGGATATGAAGGAAGGCTTCCGTTATGTCCATCACCACCCGCTGTTTTACGGTTTGTTCTTTCTCTTGATGATCGGGCAGCTGACCTTTCATACTTCTCTCGGCTTTTTAAGCGTTTATACCAGTGCCCACCTGCTGCAGGGGGCTTTCCTCTACGGACTGCTCGATGCGGTGTTTTCGATTGGAGGCATGGCAGCCGGGCTGCTGGGGACGTGGTGGTGGAAACTATTCAAACACAGCCTGGCGGTATGGGCCTTTGCCGTTACTTCATGTGGTCTGCTCCTCGTCAGCCTGACTACCAACGTATGGCCCGCTTTTATAGGTTTTTTCTTTATCGGTTTCGGCACATCATCCATTCGCGCTTTACTTCAATCGGTTCAGCAGATGGCGTCGGATCCGGCTTTCCACGGAAGACTCTCCAGTCTGCGTATGCTCGCCAATCAGTCTTCTGTCGTCATCAGTGGGCCGGTATTTGGAGCCATTGCTTCTACTTCCGGTGTCTCCTTTGTCTTCCTATGGCTGCTTCTTCCAGCTGGTGCCGGTATTTTGTGGGCACATATCCAGTCCCGCCATCCAGATTTTCAAGCGGTAACAAACCGGAGAACCGCCTGATCATAAAAAAAGGCATGCTTTTCAAAAGCATACCTTTGGTCATGTATAAGTTAAGTACGGTTATCTTGTCTCTTCCTTCGGTGTACGGTACACTTTTTCAACCTCGATCCCCAGTGTCTTCAAGTAATCGACGATCTGGTCCAGTCTCTGCATGTTTTCACCTCAGTATGAAATAGAATTGGCAGGAAATCTGACGACAATCTACTTATTACTCTATATACGTCTCCCATCGCAAAACGTTTCACTTGACTTACAATGAACCATACCCTTGTCTTAAATCAGTTATGCACCTTTTTACACATTCGAACATTTTTTATAACCGTTCCGTTCAGTGTCTTCTCTTGATGACGGATCTTCTCATACCCGTGCTTCATGAAGAAAGGGACAGCAGCAAAACTGGCTTCCGTATGGAGGCGCACCGCTCCCATGGATTCAGCCATTCTTTCCAACTGTTCCAAAAGGATGGATGCTGTTCCTGTCCGCTGGTAATCCGGGCTTACATATAGGAAATCGATACATTCCTCATCGGTTAAGGAGGCCATTCCAATAACCTGATCCTGTTCCAAGGCAAGCAGGGTGAACCCGTTCAGCAGCCTTCCAGACAAGCTTTCATTCAATGAAACAGCCCCGGCCCATGCTTTTTTCTGTTCATCCGTATACACGTCCAGCGGAATGTCCATAATCGCACCAACCATCAAGCGGATGACTTCATCTGTATCGTTGTTCCCCATCTTTCTTATCTGCACCAAATCTCTCTCCCTTCCATCATAACAAAATGGTCATGCTGTGACGTTAAGGTTTTATGACAATTGAAATAACTCCTTCACCTTTCCGATAAATGCCTGCACCTGTTCTGTGATTTCCTCTTCACTCATCGGGGTGACGACTGAAAAATAACGGGTGGTCGGCTGAATATAAGGAAGGGGCATAATCAGGTGTTCGGCAGCTGTGTGGGTCACCACCGTTTCTGAAATAAAGGATAGCCCCAGCCCTTCTTTTACACCTTGGACGACTCCATGATTGCTCCCGATCGTAATCGTCTTTCTCGGTCGTATATTGTACGACTCCAGCATCGATTCCATCATCGCCCTTGTACCGGAGCCTTCCTCCCTGATCATCCACGTGTGATCCTGCAGATCCTCGAACGTCAGCGTTTCACATGTGCGGATCGGGTGGTCATCCGGCACGATGACCACCATCTTATCCTTCATAAAAGGGAAGGAAGACAACCCCTGATCAGCCACACGGCCTTCAACAAGCCCTATGTCCAGGGAATGAAGCTGAACCTCTCTGTTGATTCTCTCAGAATTGGCAATGGTCACCTGAAGATCCACTTCAGGAAACTCCTCGTCATACGCCCGGAGAAGGGAAGGAAGAATGTATTCCCCTACTGTATAACTCGCTCCTATTTTCACCGTCCCTTTCATCTGGTCATGGTACTGCAGCACTTCTTTTCTGGCTTTATCCATAACGCCGAGAACCTGTCTGGCTCTCTTATACACCATCTCGCCTGTCGGTGTGACATCAAAGCGTTTCGGTGATCGGTTAATCAGCACAGTATTGAATTCTTCTTCCAGGTGCCGGATATGGGAGCTTACTGTGGGCTGTGAAAGCCGGAGCAGGTGAGAAGCTTTTGTAAAGCTTTTCTCATCAATCACCGTAATGAGCGTTTTCAATGATTCAAAATCCATGATGACCCTCCTATTATTATTAAATCCTATTATAACTATTATAAAGTTTTATTTTACTAATAATCAATGGGCGCTTATGATAAGGAAGGAATAGAAAGGAGAACCATCATGAACATCATTACATCAACGATATATAAACAGCCTCTTCTTTCTGGTATTGCATTTACAGCCTTACTATCAGCGGTCGGTTTTCTGGCTGCCCAGCTTCCTGGAGTCAGTCAGATCGGACCTCTTGCTGCCGCCATTCTGCTGGCTGTCCTCTACCGCCATTATTTTGGTTATCCCGAACAAATGAAAAGCGGAATCCAATTCGCAGCGAAAAAACTGCTTCGGCTGGCCATCATCTTATTCGGCCTCCGTCTGAATATGAACATGATCGTCAATGAAGGACTTCCCCTCTTGTGGAAGAGTGTCCTCGTCATCATTTTTGCTGTCGGACTCATGGTCCTTGCAGCTAAGATGTTTAAAGCCGACCTCTCACTTATGACCCTGCTCGGAATCGGCACCGGTATCTGTGGGGCCTCAGCAATCGCCGCCGTGTCGCCGATCATTCATGCTAAGGAAGAGGACACAGCCGTAAGTGCCGGAATTATATCGATTGTCGGTACGCTCTTTGCGATCGGCTTCACCATTATCCGGCCGATCCTTCCTCTGGATGCAGACGCCTATGGCATGTGGGCCGGCCTCAGCCTGCATGAAATCGCCAATGTTGCCCTGGCAGGTGAGCCTGCAGGAGCTGATGGGCTGGGCATGGCCTTTCTCGCAAAGCTCGCACGCGTGTTTCTCCTTGTCCCTGTCAGTCTTCTGCTTCTCTGGGTCATGAAGATCCGGAGCAAAGGAGAAAACCAGGGATCCATCACGTTCCCCTGGTTTCTGCTGGGCTTTATCGTTATGAGTCTGTTCGGAAGCTATGTCGAAGGGACGTATATCACCATTCCCGACCCTGTCATGAACAACCTGCTCACCCTTACATCCTTCCTGCTGACGATGTCGATGGTCGGCTTAGGGCTGAGTGTCAGTCTCAGAGATGTTCGGGACAGAGCATTAAAACCGACGGTGATATTGATTTTCGTCTCCATCCTGCTGGCTTTTTTCACCTACTGGATCTTTTAACTCCTCGCTCACGAGGAGTTTTTTGTCTTTTTCCTGCACTCTTTGTCGAAGGACTTAAGCTCCCAGAGTCTTTTGGTAAAATAAAGGAGGATCAGGGTGTCTGACATGCCTGTCCTTTCTATGCATATAGTAAAAGCAGCGGACTTATAGAAAGGATTCAGGTATATGAATGCTCCAGCTAAAATGAGTGCATCCCTGTATGCCCTGTTGTCCATCACTTTCTGGGGAATATCTTTTGTTTCGACCAAGGCGGTGCTCGAAAAAATAGACCCGTATTCCCTGCTTGTTCTACGCTTTGGAATCGGGGCTCTATTTTTATTTTGTATGATTATCGTTTTCCGCTATCCCTTAAAAGTACGCATAACCCATCTGCCCCACCTCCTCGTTCTCGGCATTCTAGGGGTTTACATCCACCAGGTGATCCAGGCGACCGCCCTTTTATCCATCCAGGCCTCCGATGCCGGATGGCTCATTTCTTTTTCACCCATTTTCACCATTGCTTTATCATTCATCTTTCTACACGAACCTCTAAGTCTGAAAAAAACAGCCGGCATCATTACAGCTGTGCTCGGTGTGCTTCTCATCACCTCCGGAGGGGAAGGATCTTTTATTAAGCTTTCTTTAAGCATGGGCTATCTGCTTATGATTTTAAGCACTCTGAACTGGGCGGTCTATTCGGTACTTTTGAAGAAGCTGGCTGTCCCTCTCCCTTCCATCGTCCTAACCTTTTATATGAGCATCATCGGCTGTCTGCTGACCCTGCCTTTTTTCATTAGAAATCAAGGGCTCACTCAGCTGGCTGCACTGGAATTGAGTCATTGGGTCCACCTGTTGTTTTTAGGTATTTTCGTTTCCGCTGTGGCTTACTGGTACTGGGCGAAAGCGCATGAAATTCTGCCCGCCTCCCAAGTGTCCGTGTTTATGTACTTGGAACCCTTGGCCACATTGTCCGCCGCCATGCTTCTCCTTCATGAAAAACTGGCAGCCACATCAGTTATTGGCGGCCTATTCATTCTAATGGGGGTTCTGCTTGCCCAGCATCAAAAAAGAAAATAAAGGAGGAACCGTGATGCACATGGAAGAACGGGTGCAAAACGCTTTTCGTACGCTGACAGATCACTCTCCGGCATCCTTGAAAAAAAGACTGCTTGAATGCGACATTACACTTGAGGAGCTGGATCCCTACCTGAAGGATCCTGAGGGTAAACCGTACTACCGCCAGATGATCTATGAGGATGAACATGTGGAGATGATTGTGATGAATTGGGCAGACATCGAATGTGCCCCTCACGATCATGGAGAATCATCCGGCTGGATACTCATTATGAACGGGGAAACGAAACAAACCGTCTATAAAGGAGGAAGTGAAAAGCTCCCTGAACCCCTTTTTACAGAATACAAGGAAAAAGGGCGGACAATGTTCGCTCCCAAAAAGGGGATTCATAAAATGGGACGCAGCGGAGAAAATGCCCTTGTCACTCTTCATTTATACTCCCCGCCGATTCGGGGGATGAAAGTCTATGACCTGGACACCTGCGCTGCTTGTGTCGTTTCCGCAGACTGCGGTGCCTGGTGGCCGGAGGAACAGCGGCAGCGGCTTAAGGAAATACAATTGAAGAAGAATTGAGCGGGTACCGGGAACTCCTGCAGGCACCGGAAGACCACGGACGATCAGCAAAAAAAAGAGGAAGCGGTGCACCGCTTCCTCTTTTAATCCATTTCGTATTGATCTTTTTCTTCAACAAAGCGGTTGTACCGGCGCCGAAACCAGTGGAAAAAGTGAGAAACAAACACCTTTAAAATGGCATAGCCTGGGATGGCCAGGATGATTCCAATGATTCCAAAAAGGTGACCGGCCGTAAGCAGGACGAAGATAATCGTGACTGGATGGATATGCAGGCTTTTCCCCATGATCTGGGGAGAAATGAATTTTCCTTCCAACAGCTGCACAACCGTCCAGACGAAGACAAGCTTCAGCACCATGAACGGGGAAGTCACAATAGATATGATTAACGCCGGCGTGATTGCAATTACCGGCCCTAAGTAAGGGACTACGCTCGTGACACTGGCGATTGCAGCCAACAGCAGGGCGTAATCCAGTCCGATGATCAAAAACCCGATATACATCATGACACCGATACAGAAACTTACAATGATCTGTCCTTGAATATAGGCGCTTAACTGGTGATCAATGCCTTTGAAAACACTTGATACCTCCGGGCGCGCTTTAGGAGGAAACAGACGGATTATGACCCCGGGCAGCTTATGACCGTCTTTTAATAAGTAAAACAAGATGAAGGGAAGAGTCACAATGGCTACAACGACACTGGTGACAGTGGAAATGATACTCGTGATCCCTTCCACTGTCTGTGTGGCATAGGACGATATGTAATCCGGTACTTGATTGATCATCCCATCTACATCCTGAAACATATTAGTGTAGTAAGCGGAAAAATAGGAATTCTTCAGCCACTCATCCATCGATAATATTAAGTCGACGACATAGCGTGGCAGTTCTTCCGAAAGACTGATCAACTGCTTTTCCAGGAAAGGTATGATCAAAACGATCACCATCGTAATTAACCCGATGAGCACGAGCAGCGTTAAGACAATGCCCCAAATACGTTTGATTTTCCACTTCTCCAGTAAGTTAATCACCGGCCGGAGCAGATAATAGACCACAACAGATAAGATAAGCGGGAGCGCTACGGTTTTCACAAATACGGCAACAGGTTCGAATATAAACCATACATTTGAAAAGACCAGGATATTCAATCCGGTCATTAGTAGAATACCTAGTAGAAATAATGTTTTACGGCCTCCAAAAAAACGGATGACCGGTGTGGAGTCCCAGCGATTCATAAACATTTCTCCTCAGCACAGCATGATTGATTTTATTCTATCACACAGAAAGCTCTTTCCACCTTATCCAGCTTTTACAGAAGGAAGCTGATGGCTGTGACTTTTTCTTTTCGTAGACAGGTAGACGCCTGCAAAGATTGTCAACAGACCGTATATAAGGTTGGGCGTAACAGCTTCTCCCAAAAGTACACGACCCCAAATCAAGGCGGTGACAGGGACAAGATAGGTGACCATACTCGCAAACTCGGCCCCAGCCTGATCAATCATATAATAATAGAGAAGGTGAGCTGCCCCTGATCCGAGACATCCAAGACCGATGACAGCCAATATGGATTGAAGGTCCAGATTGACGACATTTCCCCAGCTGCCCGGCTCGAGCCAGAACAACCCGAGCGCACCGGAAGCGGCTCCGACCAACAGACCGGCTAAAGCCAGCAGGACGACGTCTGTCCCTTGAAGATATCTTTTGGTGAAATGGGATACAAACCCGTAACAGGAAGCCGCTAAAAGCATCGTACCGACTCCGATGAAACCCTCCCCTGTCATTTCCCCGGGGCGGAATCCGGTTAACAGGATGATACCTGCAAAGCCGATCACTATGCCTCCCCACTGTCTCCAGTGCAGACGCACAGAAAACAACAGAAATCCTGCCACTCCTGTCAGAATGGGTGTAGAGGCATTCAATACAGCAGCCATATTGCTTGTCAGTGATGTCTGACTTAAAGCAATCAGTCCCCACGGAAGCCCGGCATTGAACAAACCGACAGCGATAAGACGCTTCCACGGAAGAACAGCCGGCCGCTTCCCTTTCCACCAGCGATAAAGAAAGAGCGGAAGAAGGACAGCGGCGCCTGCCATACATCTCAGAAACACAGTCCCCCATACTCCTGCAGCAGGTATAAGGACCTCAATAAAGACAAAGGATAACCCCCATATCAGGCTGAGTGCCATTAATGCCCCGTACAGCTTCACGCCCTTCCTCCTCCTTCCTCTCATCGACTTGGAAATAAAAACCAATAATTTTATACTCTATCAAATCTAAACGTTCCAATCAATAGAAATGAAACATACATTTTTCTATACGAAAAAACCTCCAGGACAATCCTGAAGGTTTTGTGTGACGTGGCAGCGTCCTACTCTCACGGGGGTAAACCCGACTACCATCGGCGCTGAAGAGCTTAACTGCTGTGTTCGGCATGGGAACAGGTGTGACCTCTTCGCCTTCACCACCACATCGATATAAAGTTTGAGGTGAACCCTCAAAACTGGATAAGGAAACAACTATTGATGAAACATCATTCACGAAGTATATATAGATAAGTCATCGATCCATTAGTATCCGTCAGCTCCACGTGTCACCACGCTTCCACCTCGGACCTATCAACCTCATCGTCTCTGAGGGATCTTATCTGCTCGAAGCAGAGGGAAATCTCATCTCAAGGGGGGCTTCATGCTTAGATGCTTTCAGCACTTATCCCGACCACACGTAGCTACCCAGCGATGCTCCTGGCGGAACAACTGGTACACCAGCGGTGTGTCCATCCCGGTCCTCTCGTACTAAGGACAGCTCCTTTCAAATTTCCAACGCCCACGACGGATAGGGACCGAACTGTCTCACGACGTTCTGAACCCAGCTCGCGTACCGCTTTAATGGGCGAACAGCCCAACCCTTGGGACCGACTACAGCCCCAGGATGCGATGAGCCGACATCGAGGTGCCAAACCTCCCCGTCGATGTGGACTCTTGGGGGAGATAAGCCTGTTATCCCCGGGGTAGCTTTTATCCGTTGAGCGACGGCCCTTCCATACGGTACCGCCGGATCACTAAGCCCGACTTTCGTCCCTGCTCGACTTGTAGGTCTCGCAGTCAAGCTCCCTTGTGCCTTTACACTCTGCGAATGATTTCCAACCATTCTGAGGGAACCTTTGGGCGCCTCCGTTACTCTTTAGGAGGCGACCGCCCCAGTCAAACTGCCCACCTGACACTGTCTCCGGACCGGATTACGGTCCTGGGTTAGAATGTCCGTACAGCAAGGGTAGTATCCCACCAGCGCCTCCACCGAAGCTGGCGCTCCGGTTTCCAAGGCTCCTACCTATCCTGTACAAGCTGTACCAACATTCAATATCAGGCTGCAGTAAAGCTCCACGGGGTCTTTCCGTCCTGTCGCGGGTAATGTGCATCTTCACACATAGTATAATTTCACCGGGTCTCTCGTTGAGACAGTGCCCAAGTCGTTGCACCTTTCGTGCGGGTCGGAACTTACCCGACAAGGAATTTCGCTACCTTAGGACCGTTATAGTTACGGCCGCCGTTTACTGGGGCTTCGGTTCAACGCTTCGCATAAGCTAACGCATCCCCTTAACCTTCCAGCACCGGGCAGGTGTCAGCCCCTATACTTCGCCTTACGGCTTCGCAGAGACCTGTGTTTTTGGTAAACAGTCGCTTGGGCCTTTTCACTGCGGCTCCTCGGCAGAGGAGCACCCCTTCTCCCGAAGTTACGGGGTCATTTTGCCGAGTTCCTTAACGAGAGTTCTCCCGCTCACCTTAGGATACTCTCCTCGCCTACCTGTGTCGGTTTGCGGTACGGGCACCTCTTTCCTCATTAGAGGCTTTTCTTGGCAGTGTGAAATCAGGAGCTTCGGTACTATAGTTCCCTCCCCATCACAGCTTGACGTTGCCGGACGGATTTGCCTATTCCGACCGTCTCACTGCTTGGACGTGCACATCCAATGGCACGCTCTCCTTATCCTCCTGCGTCCCCCCGTCATTCAAACGGAAAGGAGGTGGTACAGGAATATCAACCTGTTGTCCATCGCCTACGCCTTTCGGCCTCGGCTTAGGTCCCGACTAACCCTGAGAGGACGAGCCTTCCTCAGGAAACCTTAGGCATTCGGTGAAAGAGATTCTCACTCTTTTTTCGCTACTCATACCGGCATTCTCACTTCTAAGCGCTCCACCAGTCCTTACGGTCTGACTTCGCAGCACTTAGAACGCTCTCCTACCACTGATCATAAGATCAATCCGCAGCTTCGGTGGTGTGTTTAGCCCCGGTACATTTTCGGCGCAGAGTCACTCGACCAGTGAGCTATTACGCACTCTTTGAATGATGGCTGCTTCTAAGCCAACATCCTGGTTGTCTAAGCAACTCCACATCCTTTTCCACTTAACACACACTTTGGGACCTTAGCTGGCGGTCTGGGCTGTTTCCCTCTCGACCATGAACCTTATCACCCACGGTCTGACTCCCAGAACAAAGTCTATGGCATTCGGAGTTTGACTGAATTCGGTAACCCGATAGGGGCCCCTCGTCCAATCAGTGCTCTACCTCCATGACTTTCTATTCTGAGGCTAGCCCTAAAGCTATTTCGGAGAGAACCAGCTATCTCCGTGTTCGATTGGCATTTCACCCCTACCCACACCTCATCCCCGTAATTTTCAACTTACGTGGGTTCGGGCCTCCAGTCAGTGTTACCTGACCTTCACCCTGGACATGGGTAGATCACACGGTTTCGGGTCTACGACCGCATACTCACTCGCCCTGTTCAGACTCGCTTTCGCTGCGGCTCCGCTTCTGCTGCTTAACCTCGCATACGGTCGTAACTCGCCGGTTCATTCTACAAAAGGCACGCCGTCACCCATTAACGGGCTCCGACTACTTGTAGGCACACGGTTTCAGGTTCTATTTCACTCCCCTTCCGGGGTGCTTTTCACCTTTCCCTCACGGTACTGGTTCACTATCGGTTACTAGGGAGTATTTAGCCTTGGGAGATGGTCCTCCCGGATTCCGACGGAATTCCTCGTGTTCCGCCGTACTCAGGATCCACTCCGGAGAGAGGAAGATTTCGACTACAGGGCTGTTACCCTCTTCGGCTGATCTTTCCAGATCGATTCGTCTATCTTCCTCCTTGATAACTCCAAAGGAGTGTCCTACAACCCCAGAAAGCAAGCTTTCTGGTTTGGGCTGATTCCGTTTCGCTCGCCGCTACTTGGGAAATCGCGTTTGCTTTCTCTTCCTCCGGGTACTTAGATGTTTCAGTTCCCCGGGTCTGCCTTCCTATACCTATGTATTCAGTATAGGATACTGTCCCATTACGAACAGTGGGTTTCCCCATTCGGAAATCTCCGGGTCAAAGCCTGCTTACGGCTCGCCGGAGCATATCGGTGTTAGTCCCGTCCTTCATCGGCTCCTAGTACCAAGGCATCCACCGTGCGCCCTTATTCACTTAACTATCTTCGTGAAAAGACGTTTATATAAATCAATTAGATGTCTTGTCATCATGATCTCATCGCTAGATGAGTCATAATTCCTTATCCAGTTTTCAAGGTTCACAAATTTGAAAGATGCTTTGATCTCTCAAAACTGAACAACCAACACAGTACGTTTCCGTAATATCCTTAGAAAGGAGGTGATCCAGCCGCACCTTCCGATACGGCTACCTTGTTACGACTTCACCCCAATCATTGGCCCCACCTTCGGCGGCTGGCTCCAAAAAGGTTACCTCACCGACTTCGGGTGTTGCCAACTCTCGTGGTGTGACGGGCGGTGTGTACAAGGCCCGGGAACGTATTCACCGCGGCATGCTGATCCGCGATTACTAGCGATTCCGGCTTCATGCAGGCGAGTTGCAGCCTGCAATCCGAACTGAGAATGGTTTTATGGGATTTGCTACACCTCGCGGCTTCGCTGCCCTTTGTACCATCCATTGTAGCACGTGTGTAGCCCAGGTCATAAGGGGCATGATGATTTGACGTCATCCCCGCCTTCCTCCGGTTTGTCACCGGCAGTCACCTTAGAGTGCCCAACTGAATGCTGGCAACTAAGATTAGGGGTTGCGCTCGTTGCGGGACTTAACCCAACATCTCACGACACGAGCTGACGACAACCATGCACCACCTGTCACTTGGTCCCCGAAGGGAAATCCCTATCTCTAGGGAGGTCCAAGGATGTCAAGACCTGGTAAGGTTCTTCGCGTTGCTTCGAATTAAACCACATGCTCCACCGCTTGTGCGGGCCCCCGTCAATTCCTTTGAGTTTCAGCCTTGCGGCCGTACTCCCCAGGCGGAGTGCTTAATGCGTTAACTTCAGCACTAAGGGGTGGAAGCCCCCTAACACCTAGCACTCATCGTTTACGGCGTGGACTACCAGGGTATCTAATCCTGTTTGCTACCCACGCTTTCGCACCTCAGCGTCAGAAACAGACCAGAGAGTCGCCTTCGCCACTGGTGTTCCTCCACATATCTACGCATTTCACCGCTACACGTGGAATTCCACTCTCCTCTTCTGTCCTCAAGTTCCCCAGTTTCCAATGACCCTCCACGGTTGAGCCGTGGGCTTTCACATCAGACTTAAGGAACCGCCTGCGCGCGCTTTACGCCCAATAATTCCGGACAACGCTTGCCCCCTACGTATTACCGCGGCTGCTGGCACGTAGTTAGCCGGGGCTTCCTCGTCAGGTACCGTCAAGGTACCGCTCTATTCGCACGGTACTTGTTCTTCCCTGACAACAGAACTTTACGATCCGAAGACCTTCATCGTTCACGCGGCGTTGCTCCGTCAGACTTTCGTCCATTGCGGAAGATTCCCTACTGCTGCCTCCCGTAGGAGTCTGGGCCGTGTCTCAGTCCCAGTGTGGCCGATCACCCTCTCAGGTCGGCTACGCATCGTTGCCTTGGTGAGCCGTTACCTCACCAACTAGCTAATGCGCCGCGGGCCCATCTGTAAGTGATAGCGAGAAGCCATCTTTCAACTTATCTTCATGCGAAGAAAAGTATTACCCGGCATTAGCCCCGGTTTCCCGGGGTTATTCCGATCTTACAGGCAGGTTGCCCACGTGTTACTCACCCGTCCGCCGCTCGTTCCACGAGCTTCACCCCGAAGGGATCCGCTCGCTTCCCGCGCTCGACTTGCATGTATTAGGCACGCCGCCAGCGTTCGTCCTGAGCCAGGATCAAACTCTCCATAAAAGTAGTTTGACTTGCTCATCTGCACACCGAATGTGCTTGTTTCAAATTCCTTCATTAAAGAAGAAATGTTTTGACGTACTGGTTGGTTCGTTCAGTTTTCAAAGATCAAATGTTGTCGGCCGTTTGAAAACAGCGACTTAATCATCTTAACATGTGTTGTTTTTTCGTGTCAACAACTTTTTTCATTAAGTTGAGAAAGCGTTTGGCTGTCGTTTTCGGCGACAAATACTAATTTAACACGCATGGTTATTGAAGTCAACAACTATTTTTGTGTTTTTCACGGCGTCTTTCTTTCCGTTGAGTCGCTCTTAATGCGACGTTTAATAATATACCATGGCTGTCCTTTATTACACAAGTGGTATTTTCATATTTTTTAAGATTAGGATGAAGAATACCGTATACATGATGATCTTCCTACAAAAAAACGCGCTGGTATCAGCACGTTTTAATATCTTCCTTTTCTTTTTCTCATAAACTTCTTAATCAGTGGATAGACAATGGGTCCATACTTGGCTACTTTTCGAATCAACCGTCCCATCGAAATCACTCCTTTCCTTATAGAATAGGCGAATAGTTATCTTTTCCCTGTTTGAGTCTTTGGAAAACAAAAGAGTGGGAAACCGTTCCTTATCTCATGACCGTCCCACCTGAAACTTTCAATGATTCTCCAACAATGTTTTCTGAAGCAGAAGAGAGCAAGTAAACGATTGAACGTGCGACTTCTTCCGGGCTGCTTAACCTCCCAGACGGGATGCCCTCTTCAGCGAGTGCCCGCTGCTCCTCGTAGCTTCTTCCTTCCCTCTCTCCTTTTGTACGGATGGCTTCCTGCCCCATTGCTGTATCCACGTACCCCGGGCAGACCGCATTTACGCGGATCCCATGTTCAATGGCCTCAAACGCAAAAGACTGTGTAAAGCCGGTGATCGCGAACTTCGAGGCACTGTAAGCTGTATTGCTGTGCGTTCCTCGCAGACCAGAAAGTGAAGACAAATTTACAATCGAACCTTTCCCGTGTGCCTTCATCATTTGAAAAGCTTCCTGAGTAAAAAGAACCGTGGAAAAATAGTTCAATTCCATGACCTTCCGCATCTCCTCCTCTGTGAGGTCTTCCAGCGGCCCGCCGCCAATGATCCCCGCAGAGTTGACAACTCCGGTAACGGGCCCGATGGCCTGTGCTGCATCGTGGACAATTTTCTTTCGGTCCTCCGTCTTGTTCAGATCCGCTACACTTACATAAATCTGTGCCGCCCCATTGATGCTGGCGCAATCCTCTCTCAATGAAGAAAGCTTTTCCTCGTTCCGGCCGGTAATGGTTACATGACCTCCTGCACGGACAATTTCCTTCGCTGCTTCATATCCAATTCCACCTGTTGCTCCCGTTACGATGATATGTTCGCCCTTCAGAGCTTCTTTAGAAAAAATGGTCATCCTTGTCCGCCTCCTTGTGACTACACCATTACCGCTACGAGGACCACCTAAACCTTTGCATAAAAAAATCAGCGCCTATTGACTGATTCCGTCAAATAAGCGCTGATCCATGGGACTCTATTTTTTAAATAGTCGGCCATGTTTATTCGTTTCATATTTCTTCTCATAGCTGGCTTCACCACGTCTAAAGTTATTTACGTTTGTTATTCTGCTTACGGAAAGAGAAAAGAACCTTTCCACTCCGTGTGCGTTTTACCCCTTTACCTTTTTCCTGTGCCTGACCTTCAGGGCTGTTTTTGTAGTCCTGATCGAACAACTCACGGGCTTTTGAATAGAGCAGAGTCATCGTGGTGTCCTCCTTTTCTTTTTAGGATATGAAATGATTCCTCTTGATATTATTAGTAAAACGACGTTAATGCAAGCAAAATTTATGTTTTATAGCATTTTTTCTATTACATCCTTTTATATCAGGAATCATCCTTACTCAACGGTTTCCGCTGTGTTTGATTTTTAAACGTATTTTCGTTAATTGGAGAGCATTTCTCAAACAAATGTAAAAAAAGACGGCCCTGGATTAGGGCCGTCTTTCTTCTATATTATTCATAAACTTTTACTTCTACAGATTTACGTCCGAAATCAAGCGCGTCAGAACGGTCTTCCATATAGACGTCGATACGGTTCCCTTGGATCGCACCACCAATATCGCCGGCTACAGCCTTGCCGTAACCTTCTACATAGACTTCTGTACCTAGTGGAATCACATCAGGGTCGACAGCGATCACTTTCTGGTCCGGGTTGGCTCTAAGGTCAATACCGGTTGCTGTCGTACCGGAGCAGCCTTCACAAAACGCTGTATAAGCTGTCGCTTCCATTGTCATTGTTTTAACGGCTTCGTCCCCACCGGCAGGATTTGCTGATGTCTGTTCAGCTTCTGCCTCTTGATCAGATGAATGGCTTTCAGGAGCGCTCTGCTCTGTAGACGTTTCTACAGCCGAGCCTTGAAGAGAAAGCTCTTCGCCAGGGTAGATTAAATGGGAATCAATGTTGTTCCAGGCCTGAAGCTGTTCTACACTCACGCCATTGTCTTGACCAATACTGAATAGTGTGTCGCCGGAAACGACTTTGTGGACATCGCTGGATGAGGAAGCTTGTCCATTATTGTTGCCTCCGTTTACGGTCAGCGTTTGATTCGGGAAAATTAAGTTAGAGTTTAATCCGTTGTTATTTTTTATATCTTGCACAGACACATTATGGTTTTGAGCAATGCCCCAAAGTGTGTCTCCTTTATTCACTGTTACTTCTTCTGCACTTACTGCTGTTGCTGTTACTGCCGAAACCGATGCGACCGCCGCCAAAGAAACGATAGTTTTTTTCATCATGATTCAATTTCCTCCTTGGTAAACAGTCTCGCTCAGCTCTCGGCTAAGCGCTGCTTTAAATTCACAAGACCTACTCTAACATGTACAGCGAGGATTCCAATAACAGAAGAGCAACAAATACGTTTCATACATTACAAGGACTTTACCGGTCTGTAATATATAGAAGAAAGAAGGGTGCCCATATAATGAAGTGAAATATTGTAAACGTTTACAAAAATAAGTATAGTGAACCTAATAAAGGAAAAGGTGGGATCGTTGATGAAGGAAGCCGTACTCGAAAACCAGTCATCCAAACCTTACCGTGAAGAAGATGTCGGAAATACAGTTGTCCTCCCCCGGCATCGCGTTGACCTCAGGAAGTATTCGGAAAAGGAATACAATAAGTTCGTCCGCGTCAATACGGTGTCCGACTGGTCACTGTTGTCCTGGAAAGACATCGGAAAACCTTTCGAAGTAAAAAGGTACGCCAAAGAACGGAAGGAATGGGAACAATCCAACGAAGTAACGATGGATCCTCACACCTCATGGACCTATTTCAACAGAGCCTTTCATGAGTGGTTCATGAAAGATGTACCCAAGGAAAAAGACCGGACCAAACAGGAATTCCTGAGCAGTCTTCGTTCGTTTCAACCGTCTGAAGTAAATCAGGCACTCGGAAACCTTGTACGACTGCACTTATGGAACTACGTGCACCGAATCCAGGACGGCATTTGGGATCCACGGGGAAAAAGAGCCCTGTTCCAGGGACTGCTCGTCCACCGCCCCCGTATTCTTTTTCTCGGAGCTGCGGAAGGATATGAAGCCATGCAGCTCGCTGCCATGTACCCCGGTGCAGAAATTGTCATGGTTGATTACGATGAATACTGCAAAACGACACGTTTTGCTGAGTTTCCGGAAAGCTACCCTTTTCTCGGACACAACCCAAAAACAGGCCAGGATAAAATCGTCTACAAGGATGACATGAACATTGAATATGTGGTGGACGATATCCGGAACCTTCCTTATGGGAAAGAATTCGACATCGTACTTTCGGTAGGTCTGCTGGAGCATTTCCCTGATGAGTATAAACAGGAAGCGGTAGACTGGCACAGGCGTTTTTTGAAGGACAACGGCTATGCCGTTCTTACAACTCCGAGGAACCAGCTCCGGTCCCGCCTGTATTACCATGTAATGGCTGATGTGATGAATCATACTTACAGAGAACTGATGACCGTTGAACAGATGGGTTTATATATGTATGAGAACGGCTTTGATATCCTCAGGCACGGTTATATCAAAGTTCATAACGGACTGATCTGCCGCCCGCGGTAAAAAAAAGATGGAGGCCGCCCATACGGGCCGCCTCCACCTTTTTTCACGAGGACACTCGGTCACAATAGATGTCGATGGCTTCATGAAGAAAAGCGGCATACCCTTCTCCCCACTGATCCAGATTTTTCTTGAATCGCGGATCGTGCACATACATGCTTCCCAGTCCCCTGAATATTTCCAGTGTACACGGATAAAAATGATCGGTTATATGTCTGCGCTTTTCACCAATCAACCGCTGCACCTCTGAATTACCGGGTCCATCCTTCATTCTCGCCGAGAGGCTCCGGTCAATAGCCATGCTTTCTTCCTGGATTTTTTTCCAGTCCTCGTCTTTATACTGATCTGTTCTTCTCTTCGACTCTTTGTAGGCATCCGTATGCCCCCACCGCTCCTCTACCTCAGCAGTATACTGCTGCTGGTGCTTTTCGATTTCCTCTTTGTTAAAGGGCGTGAATCTGTCTTCATGTGTCATCTCTTTTCCTCCTTGCAGGGACTGAAGGGATTGATCGACAGACGAGATCAGTTTTTCCAGTCGTTCTTTTTTCTTCATGAGCACCGTTCTATGCTGGGACAGGGCTTCCGCTTCATTGAAATCCGGATTTTCGATAATCTGCTGAATCCTGGCAAGCGGGAAGTCCATCTCTTTGAAAAAAAGAATCTGTTGAAGTTTTTTCACTTCATCCTCTCCGTAAAACCGATAGCCTTTCTCGTTTGTCCATTTGGGCGTGAGCAGGCCGATCTCATCATAATGATGGAGCGCCCGGATACTGGTGCCGGCAAGTTCCGCCATTTCCTTCACTTTGTACATCGATCATCACCTCCTCTTTAACCATAAGCGCTCACGCAGCGTAAGGGTCAATCCTTTTTCACGAAACAGGGCATTGAAAAAAAACACTTATTTCGTCGTTCTATGTAGTTTTTCACCTCAAAAAGGAATTCAGACAGAATCCGCAGAAGTAAAACATGAAATACCATTATAAATGAGGTTGTGTTCTTATGAATATGTATTGCCAAAGTGCGTTTCATCAGTTGGAAGTAGTCATCGCCTCCCTTTCTGAAATTATTGGTCAGCTGACAGAAGAAGATATGCAGTTAAGGCCGACCCGGGGCAAATACTCCATCGGCGAACTGCTGGCCCATATGGCCACTATTCCGGCGGCCGACGGATACATAACAGAAGGGGCCTCAAAAGAAAAGATGGAGAGGTTCTATGAAACGGTCAACATGAAAACGAAAGAGGAAATTCTCGATCATCTTTTTCATAACTTTGCCCAGTTGAAAGCCCAGTTTGAATATTATACAGAAGAAGAACTCCAGGAAGAGACGACCTCCTGGTGGGACGTACGCTACACCCGGTATGAATGGCTCGTCCAGATCGTTGCTCATATGTACCATCACCGCGGGCAGCTGCAGTCTATGCTGGTGCATTCCTACAACAAAGACCTTGAAGTGCTGCTGTTTGAATGAATATAGAGACCTGTTTTCAAAATCATCATCACCAAGCGCCTCTAAACATCGAAGTCTCCACGGGAAAAAGTCCGTGTTATCCAGGTAGAGTTGGCCGTATGTCGTATGGAGGGGCACGTTCTGCTTACCGGTGGATGCCTAAGGTACTTTCAAGAAGTGGTGCTCCTGACAGCAAGAAAAAAAGCCTGCGGAGAAACAGGGGTTTCTCCGCAGGCTTTTGTCTTATTTTTTCTTTGAACCATTGGTTCTCCCGAGTGTGGTCTGGATATCTTCCTTATAGGCGTAGGAAAACAGCAGGGAAACGAGAATCCCTCCTCCAATCAAGTTCCCGATACTGGCGGGAAGCAGATTAAGAAGGATATATTCATACCATGTGTATTGATCTGAAATTAGAAAACCCATGCTGAAATAGCCCATATTTGCTGCACTGTGCTGGAAGTTACCAGCAACAAACAGGATAACCGGCAGCATCGTTCCCAGGATTTTCCCTGTAATATCGCGGGCAGCCGTTGTCAGGAACGCGGCCATACCAATCAGCCAGTTAGCCAGCACCCCGGAAATCAGAATCTGGAACCAACCTTTCCATCCATGATCAAGAAATTTCATTTTGTGATCCAGATACATGGATAGTTCAGTATTGAACGTAGTGGATAAAGAGCCGGACATATAAATGAGTACAGCTACCATAAAGGCACCAAGAATGTTACCTACATAAGAGGACAGCCAGAATTTATAAATATTCCTGCTCATTAATCCCTGCTTGTTAAATAAGTAGGAGGGCAGAAGAACGTTGACTTCTGTAAACAAAACCGCTCCCGAAATGAACACCATCGAATACCCGGCGGCGAATCCGAGGCCGGATAGCAGATGGTAAAGTCCTTTCGTCTCCACTCCAACAGCAAGAAGGATGGAGAACACCGCCCCGAAGGTCATAAAGGAACCCGCTGTCAAAGCCAGCAGAAACTGGGCCCTGAACGGTTTATTTAAGTGATCTCTTCCCTTTTCCCCGAATTCGTCGACGATCTGGGATGGAATATAAAACTGCCGGCCGGGCCGGTCTATTTTTTTTCCGTTTTTTATCTCTTCATGCTCTTCCTGTTCTTCCACGTAATCCTCTTCCCTGCTCATGACTCATCCCTCCAATGATTACTGCATTCCCCGTTCTGAAAAAACATAATCCCTGCATAACAAATTCTCCCTGTGAAAAAGTAAGAGCAGGAAAGCAGGAGAAGGGAAGGATGGATCTGAGTGATGAAACAGGACAAATTGTGCCTCGCCTGTAACGGCGAAGGGTTATTAATGGACGATGAGGCATGGCGTTACACGTGCCGGATTTGTGGAGGGAGCGGATTCCAACCCCAGTACGGGCGTGTATATGACCGCCAGGCTGCCGAAGTGGACGAGCAGAACCGCTACATGGATTAAAAAAAGCACAGCCGCGGCTGTGCTTTTTCCTTAATAATCGATTGTGCCTTCATCTTCTACGGTTGATTTCTTCTTACGAACAAGAGCGACGATTCCTGCAATCAGGAAGGCTGCCGCTCCGAAAAGACCCATGCCGAAGGTGGCAAAGGTGAAGATGACAGCGGTAATGATCAGAATGATACCCGCGGCTTTCGGCTTTTTATCCCCTTTAAGGAAGACGATTGCCAGTATTCCCAAGCCGATGGCAATCAGCGAAGCGATGAGGACAAACATTGCAAAAGATCCCATAGCGTCTACAATCTGATTGATGTTCATTTGACCTTCCATCTGCATTTCCGGAGAATTCATAAAGCTCTCTAGTTCCTGACGCACCTGCGGATTATCCTTTGCATTCAAAAGGACCCCGCTCAAAATAACAGGCAGTCCAAACAAGACAATACCGATAACCGTAAGTACAATTTCTGCTGTTCGTTTCATATCCAATTCCTCCTTTAATTATGATCCAGCGATGTCGCGCTTCGTGAAAAATACCCAGGATAATAGCAGGAATACTATATAATATACCGCTAAAACCGTTACAGAAAACCCAAGAGTCAGATCGGGAATGATCGGTGATCCCTCGAAAAACTGGTTCAAGTTCGTGTTAGCGAAAAGAATAAACTTCGCCCATTCCTTTTCAATAAGGAAGAAAATGATGGAACTTCCGGCCATCATCAAGAAAATGCTTAAACCGATGGCAAGCGATGTGTTCCGGAATATAGCAGCAATCATGAATGCAAAAGTCGTCATAATGGTTAATTCTATAAAGCTCAAACCATATTTCAACAATGAAAAAGAAAACAATCCTGTGTTTTGATAGTCACCATTCTGTTGATAGACGTAAGTTTCTGAAAAACCTTCGAGACCGAACAGAGCAGCGCCCGTAATCAACGAGAACACATACAAAAACACCATCATGGCCAGCGCGTATGTAAGGACTGTAACGTATTTGGACAATAGAATTTTCAGCCGAGTAATCGGACGGATCAATAACAGCTTGATCGTTCCCCAGCGAAATTCATTTGCAACAATTCCCGCACCTACAATAATAGCAAACAAGCCGACAAGTGCAGAGAGTCCGAGATTATCTCCGACAAAGTCCCAGCCGTTATATGCGGTCGGTGCAAGATCGTTATCAATCCGATACTGGTTCTCCTCCATATTCCGGTAGTTCGGATATTCTACTTCTCCTGTGGGATCCTCCATCAATTGTTCGTTCTGCTCCTGCAATTCCTGCTTCCAGTTATCCCCGCTCGGCACGTCGCCGTTCGTAAAGGCTGCATCCACTTTAAAAAGGATGCCCGCCCCTAAAACCAGTACGGCCAGGATTACCATCATAATCCAGGTGGATTTCTGATGGAGCAGCTTCATCCATTCATTTTTGACTAATTGAAAAAAATTACTCAATGGCTCCCTCTCCAATCAAATCTAAAAATTTATCCTCGAGTGTGGAGCGGTGGATATTTACTCCATAAATCCGGTTCCCTTTTTGAACGAGCCCGGAAACGACGTCAGGGATCGCCTCTTTTGTCATCTGGACGGTCAATGTCTCTTCCCCGGCCTCTACGTCTTTACCCGTCAACTCTTTCAAGGCTGCGGCACTCTGATCGACCGGTGATGCCGTGAATACGACTTCGACATCCTCGCTCTGTTGTGCTTCGTGAACCATCTGGATGGAAATCAGCTCACCATTTTTAATCACGCCCATCCGGTCACACATCATTTCCATCTCGGAAAGGATGTGACTGGATACGATGACGGCCACTCCTTCTTCTTCCGCAAGTTTTCTTATGTAGGCACGGATTTCCCTGATACCTGATGGATCCAGTCCGTTGGTCGGCTCATCCAGAATCAATACGGATGGATTATGGAGAAGGGCCTGGGCGATACCAAGACGCTGTCTCATCCCGAGGGAATACTTCCCTGCTTTTTCCTTGATCCGATTTTCAAGGCCGACAAGTTTGACCACCTCATGAATTCTCTCTTCTGTAATACCAGGCATCATTCTTGCATAGTGAACGAGGTTTTTCCAGCCACTTAGAAACGGATACATCTCCGGATTTTCAACGATGGCACCCACGTGGCGGACCGCCTGCTTGAATTCTCTGCTTATGCTGTGTCCCTTAATTACAACATCGCCTTCGGTCATTTCAATCAATCCGACCATCATTCGGATTGTAGTTGTTTTTCCAGCCCCGTTCGGACCAAGAAAACCGAAAACCTCTCCGGCATGGATATCAAAATCCAACCCTTTGATGATTTCCTTCCTGCCGATGGTCTTCTTAACATTCTTCAGCTGCATGACTGCTTCCGACATTTCTTTCCCCTCCTTTTTTCTTAGTCTCCAATATACATACGTCTTTATTTCACAAATGGTTTCATTTTTCGTTGTTCCCCCTTCATCCAAATGCCCGAATGGACAGAAGGAGGATTTTTGGATGATGCTGCTTATCTTTGGTAAAATGAAAAGATAAGGAACGTTTAGGGGGAATGTTGAATGAGAATTGTTTCGATTGAACCAACACCCAGTCCGAACTCCATGAAGATTAACTTAAGTGAGACACTCCCGGACGGCGAAACGCATAACTACAAAAAAGGGGACGACCATGAACAATCCCCGAATTTCATCCAGCAGCTCTTTGCTGTGGAAGGCGTCAAGGGAGCCTATCATGTGACCGACTTCATAGCCCTCGAGAGAAATGCCCGTGTGTCCTGGGAAGCTATTCTTCCCCAAGTACGTGAAGTCTTTGGCGAGGCAGAAGCGGCAGAACAGACGGAAGAACCCGTTCAGCCGGACGAGCATTTCGGCGAAGTACGCGTCTTCATCCAAATGTTCAAAGGACTTCCGATGCAGGTGAAACTCGAAGAAGGGGACGAGGAGACGCGGGTAGGACTTCCTGAACGTTTTATGGAAGCGGCTATGAAAGCCTCTCCTGCCTCTCCAAACATGATTATGGAACGAAAGTGGGTCGAGCAGAGCCCGCGTTACGGTGATGTCCAGGAAATCGGGGAACAGGTAAAAGAAGAGATTTCCGCAAGCTATGATCAAAACCGACTGGAAACGCTCGTTAAACAAGCGTTTGATGAGGAGATTCCTGTCGAAGATAATCAGGAAAAACAAGCCTCCATTACCTTGGAGACTCTGGATCATGACGATTGGAAGGTCCGGTATGCCGCTCTGGATCAAATGGATCCGACAGCTGAGGATTACCGGATTCTCGATAAAGCGCTTGATGACGGGAAAGCTTCGATCCGCAGGCTTGCGACTGCTTATCTCGGCATGATCGAAGAGCTGGAAACCCTTCCTTATTTGTATAAAGCATTGAATGATAAGACAGTCACTGTCCGGCGCACAGCCGGCGACTGTTTATCCGACCTCGGCTTCAAGGAAGCCATGCCCAAAATGATGGAATCTCTAAGTGATTCCAACAAGCTTGTCCGCTGGCGTGCAGCCATGTTCCTTTACGAACTCGGAGATGAATCTGCTCTGCCTGCCTTAAGAAAAGCGGCGGATGACCCGGAATTCGAAGTACGCCTGCAGGTGAATATGGCTATAGAAAGAATTGAAGGCGGAGAAGAAGCCAAAGGATCTGTGTGGCATCAGATGACACAGGCCACTCAGCAAAAACAACAATAGGAGGTCCACCCCATGAACCCATATGAGCAGTATATGAAAGAAATCTCCCAGCCGATGCGTGATGAATTAACGAACGCCGGCTTTACTGAATTAACAACACCGGAAGAAGTCGATACATTCATCGGCGAAACGAAGGGAACATCCCTCGTTGTCGTCAATTCCGTCTGCGGCTGTGCTGCAGGACTTGCGCGCCCATCTGCAAGAGAATCATTGAACAACGAAAAGGCACCGGAACACCTTGTTACAGTATTTGCCGGACAGGACCGCGAAGCGACTGCGCGTATGCGTGATTACTTCGAAGGGTACGAACCCTCCTCTCCTTCCATGGCTTTATTGAAAGACGGACAGGTCGTCCACTTCATTCCAAGAGAAGACATCGAAGATTATGAGGTCGAGGAAATTACCGCGAACCTGACGAAGGCCTACAACGAATACTGCTGAAACCTTTCAGCCTGCAGAGAAAACCGCATGTTTTCCTGCAGGCTTTTTTCATCCTTCCAGAAAGGATGACTTTTAAGGGCGGGGCGATGATCTCTATCAAAAAAAGACGGCCGCGAACACTATCGACCGTCTGGTTTATGCTGTTTTTTGGTTGTCAGGCTGCACAAGCTTCCATACGATGATAAACAACAAAGCCCCCGCTGCCCCTGCCGCCATATAGCTGACGTTCATATATTCTTTCATCAGAAGAGACATCAGCGGAGGACCTGCGGCTACTCCGATAAACCTTGAAGAGCTGTAAAACGAGGTGATGGTCCCCCTTTCCTCCTTCTCAATCCCTTCTGTAATCAAAGCATCCAGCGTAGGCAGCATCGCCCCGATAGACGTTCCGAGGATACTTGTTACGACAAGCAGCCATACCAGCCGCTCATGCATATAGCCTGTAAATACGACACTACCAGCGGCCGTCAGCAGAGAAAAAAGGAGCACCTTTTTCATGACGTCAGTATCTCCCTTAATCTTTCTCCCTGTGATGAAAGCAGACATACACAAGGTGAATAAAGGAATGGCCAGCACAAATCCTTTTTTTACTCCTTTAATATCATGGACCTTCTCCAGCATATCCGACATAAAAAACAAGACGGCAAATAAAACGAGCATGGCATAGGCACCAATAAGAAAAACAGGATATAACCATGCCCCCTCCCGCTTAAAAATTTCTTTCGTTTTTTTAATAAACTGCTTAAAAGGCCGGGGTTTTTCTTCCCCGCCTTTTGGCACCTGAATAAAGAAAAAGACTAAAACAATTGAGATGAGGCTGAAAAAAGAGATCGAGAAAAATGGTAAAAACCATAAGACGGCTGCAAAAGCTGCTCCCAAAATAGGACTGAGCACTTTCCCGAACGTATTGGATGTTTCAATGATCCCCAGGCATGAGCTTGCCTTTGCATCATCATCCTTGTACAAATCCCCCACAAGCGGAAGGATAATGGGCGTTGCTCCCGCTGCTCCCATTCCCTGAAGGACGCGGCCGATGGTGATCCATAGAAACGGCTCCTCCAGCTTCCAGGATGCAAAACCAGCAATCAAACCCCCGATAAAAGCCAGTACGAGACTGGGCAGGATGATCATCTTCCTCCCGAAGCGGTCCGATAAATAACCGGCAATAGGGATGAGAATAATAGCAGCAATGGAATAGCTGGTAATGATCGTACTGGACTGGAAAGACGTAATGCCTACCTTCTTTTCAAAAATCGGAAGTACAGGAATCAACATGGAATTGCCAAGCGTCATCACAAGAGGTATAGAAGCCATACTGACGAGACACCAGCCGCTGACTTTGTTATCCAAAGCGGCACCTCCTACATCTTCATAGTTGTAGGATGTCCCAAATCATTGAATCTCTCCCTCCACTCCTCAGGAAATAAATCCCTCCTAAAGTCACCCGACCAATGAACCAAATCTTTTTAAATTATCAGACTTTACCATAATATAACAAGTTATTCAATTTATCTTAACAATGAGGAGGTATCTTGTGGACGTACCTCAATTTTGAAAGGGGAGTTTATTGATGTTGAAGAAATGGTTACTGGCTTTAGGTATGGTTTCTGTTTTAACACTGGCAGCATGCGGCGGAGAAAGTGAAGAGGAAGGCAACACAGAGGAAGAGCAGACAGAAGAGCAGGAATCCGGTGATACAGAATCAGAGGATTCCTCTGAAATGGAAGGCGAAGATTCCGAAGAGGGTTCTGAAGAAGAATCTGAGGAAGAATCAGCTGAATAACGCACATAACCAAAGGCGCAGTGTCATCACTGCGCCTTTTTATTTGATTCTCCACGTCGTGCCATGTGTCCGGGAGGAAATTTTCTGCTCTTCCAGCGAGGATGAACAATGCGGACAGATGACTGCCCGGGGCGGAATAGGAAGACAACAGTACGGACACTCTTTTTTTGTCAGGCCGTCCAGCGGGTGCTGATGTGGTTTCTTCCAACGATTCATCTGCCTTACAACGAGGAAGACAGCAAATAGAATAATGACGAAACGGATGAAAGCGGTAAGAAAAAGTCCATAATTGATGGTTGCCGCTCCTGCTTCCTTCGCTGCCGCGAGGGAAGGGTAAAACAAGCCGTCCAGACTGATGAACATATTTTCGAAATTCATACTGGAATACAGAACACCGATGGGAGGAAGAAGCAGGTCGGTGACGAGGGAGTCGATAAAACCGCTGAATGCAGCTCCAAGCACCATTCCAACCCCCATATCGACAGCGCTTCCCCGGATGGTGAACTGTTTGAATTCATGAAAAATCCCCATCCTATCCCCCCTTTCCCTCATTGTATGAAAAAAAAATAGGAAGCATGTCCCTGCCTTTCAAACGTGCTCCCGAGGCAGATACTGATTCAGATGATGGGCAAGATCGAGGATATCCGTTTTTGAATGGTGATGGCTGAAGGATATCCGAATAAAAGACTTCGCGTCTTCTTCTTTCACCCCCATGGCGCTTAACGTATACGATGGCTGCTGCGTATGGGTGCGGCAGGCGCTGCCCGTCGAAAAGAAGTACCCTTTCCGGCTGCCTTCCAGCATCATCCACTGCCCCTGATGGTTATCGATCATCAGACCTATGATGGGCACAGGCTGATGTTCGGTGTCTCCGGCCAGCTGCCAATATCCCGGTGTTAACTCCTCAAGAAAAGATGTTTTTAATTGTTGATGATAAGCAGCACGTACAGGGAGGTGCTTGACTGCTTTTTCCGCAGCCGTAACGAATCCGGCGGCCCCCGGTACATCCACGGTTCCCGGGCGTACCCCTTTTTCATGGGTCACGTTTGGGGTAAGAGGCTGAAAGGAAAGATCAGGACGTATGTATACAGCCCCTGTCCCCTTGGGCCCGGACACTTTGTGGCTGGAAACCGATAAACTGTCCACAATGGATCCGATGGTGCTTAAGGAAATTTTCCCAAAGGACTGTACGCAGTCACAGTGGAGCAGAGATCCATACCTCCTTGCCGTATGGACAGCTTCTTCCACTGGCTGGATGGACCCGATTTCTCCATTGACATGGTGAAGAGCGACGACAGCAGGTTCATCATACAGGGCTTTTTCCAGTTTTGTAAGATCGACCTGCCCATTTGGATGCAGCGGGATGATCGTCACTCGGATGCCCTGTCCTTTCATCCGCTCTGCCAGATTGTGAATGGAAGAATGTTCCCCTCCGGAAATGACAAGATGCTGACTGTTAAGTGCCCTTATTAATGCCGATACAGCCAGTTCATTACTTTCTGTTCCTCCACTCGTAAAAGCAATTCCTTCATACGGGACGTGAAGGAGTTCCCCAAGCTTCTTCCGGCAGTGTTCCAATAATGAGGAAGCTTTTGTTCCTGCATCGTGGAGACTTTGCGTATTTCCATAGTAGTGAGTGGCAGCATGGACATAAGCCTCCAATGCCTCTGGATCCACCGGACTTGTGGCCGCATAATCAAAATATCGATTCATGATCGATCCCCCTGTTCAAAAAACACTTGCCTTCAGTTTAAATTTATGTGAACATTAGTGTCAATACATATGTATATACATTAACAGGAGGAAACGACATGGATGCAGATGTTTTGATCATTGGAAGCGGCGCTTCTGCTTTACAGCTTGCCAGACACCTTCGTCCGACAATGAATGTGATATTACTCACAAAGTCTACATTACAACACAGCAATTCTTTCTTGGCGCAGGGCGGAGTTGCGGCAGCACTTGGCGGGGATGACAGCCCTTCCTCCCATTACAACGACACCGTTAAAGCCGGCCGCTTTACCAATGCATCGCGGCCCCTTCACATTATGACCCGGGAAGCGAACTCCGTCATCCATGATCTGGCTTCTATCGGCTGCGCATTCGATAAAGATTCACTGGGACAGTTTCAGCTGGGACGGGAAGGCGCCCATGGACAAAGCCGCATTGTCCACGGAGGGGGAGATCAAACCGGCAGGAGGCTTGTGGAATGCTTGGCAGATGTGCTGCCGCCAAACGTAACTGTTCTGGAAAATCAGTTCGTTTTTGAATTACTTATCAACGATCAGAGAGAATGTTTTGGTGCACGAAGTAAGGATGCATACGGGAAGATCCATACCTTCCTTTCTCCCCATACCGTCCTCGCTGCAGGAGGGTGCGGCCAGGTGTATGCCTGTACTTCCAATGCAGCATCCGCTGAAGGGGACGGCATCGCTCTTGCTTTTGAGGCTGGAGCGGAGTTGATTGATATGGAGTATATCCAGTTTCACCCCACCCTTCTTTACATTAGCGGGCAGGGCGCCGGGTTAATTTCCGAAGCTGTACGAGGAGAGGGAGCTGTGCTTGTCGATGAGACCGGCAGAAGAATCATGAAAGGGATCCACCCGATGGAAGATCTTGCCCCGCGCCATGTGACGGCTCAGACCATCTTTCACTACCGTCAAAAAGGCCGGCCGGTCTTTTTGGACATCCGGCACGTGCCTCGTTTTCAGGAACGGTTTCCTTCCATAACCGCCCTCTGCCTGAAGCATCAGGTCGACCTTCAGCAAGGTCTGATTCCTGTGGCACCTGGGTGTCATTTTATTATGGGAGGGGTCAAAACAGATGACAGGGGCAGGACGAACGTTCCCGGATTATATGCTGTTGGAGAAAACGCCTGTACAGGAGTCCATGGTGCCAGCCGACTGGCGAGCAATTCCCTGTTGGAAGGCCTCGTTTTCGGCAGAAGAGCCGCACGGTTTTTGAACTCCCTGTCATCCTCTCTCCCCTCGCAGCGACGGAAAAAAAGTCCGCCGCCTGCCGTTCCCCTTCACCTCCCTGAACGGCAGGTTATTCAGAAGCGGACGATGGAAGCAGCAGGAATTGTAAGAAACCATAAGGATCTGCATGCCCATAAAAAATGGTTGGACTCTTTCCCAACGGGTCATGGTTTTGATAAAGGGATGTTGACGAAGGAGCAGGTAACGGTTTTATTCCTGCTCCATACAGCCCGGTTGATTACGACCGCTGCTTTGGAACGAAAGGAAAGCCGAGGCAGTCATTTTCGTTCTGACTATCCCGAAGAACAGGCAGAGTGGAAGGACCAGACCATCCTGCTTCAATCCCACACAAAGGAGACGAATGATGAACCGCATCAAACGCTTGGATAAACTGAAGGATTTCTTAATCGAGGATATTGGAGATTACGATGTCAGTACGGATCTGCTGTTTCCTGCCGATCAGCACGGCATGCTGCGCATCACCGCTAAAGAAAAAGGAATATTCTGCGGAGGATGGGTGGTTACAGACAGCTACCATCTCCTCAACGAAAAGGTTAGAACAAAGGTGCTTGTCCAGGACGGAGACGAATTCCAGCCGGGCACCTGTCTGGCTGAGGTTTACGGACCGATGACGGATCTTCTGAAAGGGGAAAGGGTCGTCCTTAACTGCATTCAGCGGCTGAGCGGCATCGCCACTCTGACCAGGAAAGCTGTCCGGACCCTCGGGAATCCAAAGATCCGTCTTTGTGACACGAGGAAAACGACGCCGGGGCTGCGGATGTTTGAAAAGGAAGCCGTCCGCGCCGGTGGCGGATACAATCACCGCTTCGGACTATATGATGCTGTCCTGTTAAAAGACAACCACATCGCTTTTTATGGATCTCTTACAAACGCCGTCCAGCATATCAAAGCAAAAACCGGCCATATGGTGAACATCGAAGTGGAAACCGAGACAGACGAACAGGTGCTGGAAGCGGTGGATGCGGGGGTGGACGTCCTTATGTTTGATAACCGTCTTCCTGAAGACATTGAACGGATGCTTCCTTCTATTCCAGAGACCATCACGACCGAAGTTTCCGGCGGCATCCATCTGGACAACCTTTCCACTTACCGCCATTTGAACGTGGACTACATTTCCCTCGGCTTTTTAACCCACAGCGTCCGATCGCTTGATTTCAGCGCCCGGGCGGTTTTAATGAAGGAGGAGATGTTATGAACCTTTTTGAAACTTTGAATTCGACACGCCCCTCCCTGCCTGAACGGTACAAGAGGATGGCTGATGAAGAGCTTGAAGAGATGATTATACGAGTGAAACAAGAATGGGGTCCTCGGTTATTCATTCCCGGACACCACTACCAAAAAGATGAAGTCATCCAATTTGCTGATGCCCGCGGAGATTCGTTAAAGCTTGCCCAACTATCCGCCACTCAGCACGAGGCGGAAGCCATCGTTTTTTGTGGTGTTCACTTTATGGCGGAAACGGCGGACCTTTTAACAAGAGAAGATCAGCACGTCTTCCTCCCCGATATGCGGGCAGGGTGTTCCATGGCTGACATGGCTGATATCCGCCAGACGGAACGGGCATGGGAGCAGTTGACGGCTTTGTTTGGAGACACGATTCTTCCTCTCACCTATGTAAATTCCACAGCTGCGATTAAATCGTTCGTCGGGGAACATGGCGGGGCGACAGTCACGTCATCGAATGCAGCGGATATGGTGACGTGGGCGTTCAACCAAAAACCACGCCTGTTATTCCTCCCTGATCAACATCTGGGCAGGAATACAGCCTTCGAGCTTGGAATTCCTCTAGAAAAAATGGCCGTATGGGATCCGGTTCAGGAAGAGCTGGTGGGCAGCGGCCCCATGGATGAGGTCCAGGTTATCTTATGGAAAGGACACTGCTCTGTTCATGAAAATTTCACCACCGTGAATGTGGATCACATTCGTGCGGAATATCCGGATATGAAGATCATCGTCCACCCGGAGTGCTCAAGAGAGGTTGTCGAAGCGTCTGACATTTCCGGATCCACTAATATGATTATCCAGTCTATCGAACAGTCTCCTCCGGGCAGCGCATGGGCAATCGGAACGGAAATGAACCTCGTAAACCGGATCATCCAGGAGCACCCGGACAAGCATATCCTTTCACTTAACCCAAGGATGTGTCCATGCTTGACGATGAATCGGATTGACCTCCCCCATTTGGCATGGGCTCTCGAATCGCTGGCTGAAGGCCAACCTCCGAACCGGATCAAAGTGGCCGAACAAGTGGCCGGGCCGGCACGTCTTGCCCTGAACCGGATGTTGGATCACGCTTAGATTCCGTTGCATTTCCTGCAAAAGAGCGTACACTCAAAAGGAGAGTACTTACTGTTTTGAAGGAGCTGATCCCTATGCACATGAACGAAGAAGAACAGCAGCGGATGCTGAAGGCGGCCTACAGCCTCTTTTCCACCAAAGGATTCAGTGGAACGAGCGTAAAGGAAATCGCCGGACAAGCGGAAGTTTCTGAAGTGTCAGCTGCCCGTACCTACCCATCCCTGATGGATTTGTTTATTGATTCCTTTTCTGAAAGCTTTATTCAGCAGCTGGAGACCACCTCTGTAGAGGTCCATCCATCGACGAATCAAGAGCCGGCGGAAATGATTTATATGTACTTATGGAACCGGATGAAGGAGTTCACGTCGATGGATAAATCCGTGTTCAAAGAAATGATGAACAGCCTCTTCCCCGTGATGGAAGGCGACGCCGAAAATCGCAGAAAAATGATCGGTATCGACTTCATGCTGGTGGACGAAATGATCGTTCTTTTGAATGAGATGAAGGAAAAAGAGCTGCTGCCCGCGGATTTTAACGCCAATCAGGCTGCCGAAATCATATACAGTTCCCTGGCTTTCGAGTTTCTATTGTACGTGTATGAAGAGGAAGTTTCCCTGGAGATGTTTTTGAACGGAATCAAAAGAAAGCTCGATTTCATTATCGGGCGGTGATGCATATAAACCGTCGTGGAGGCAGACAGTAAACGTAAACGACAGGAGGTCTCCATGATGAACAAAGAACGCGCCAAAGAAATCTTTCATTCCCCTGATAGGATCCAGGTCCATCATAAGGACCGGGAAATTTATATTGAAGAAGTGATAGAACGCAGTGAAATGGCGAGGATTCACCCGACGGATCAGCCGAATATCGTTCAGAAAGTTCCGTTGTACGAACTCAAAGAACTGGATCAGTGAACGGGATGAATAACTAAATATACAAAAAGCCTGTAAAGACACGATGTCTTTACAGGCTTTTTTAAAACCAGGATCATCAGAGGACGGCCCTCTTATTATACTGCGCAGAGAACTTAATTCTGGATGTACTTTTCGAAGATCTCCCTGAAATCCTTGCGTGTATGCTCGGTGTGCTTTTGAGCGAGCCAATCATAGGTGAACGTTACGGATTCCTTAAACTCAGAGGAGACTTGATTGTCATGGAACCTGTTTTCGCGCAGAAGATCACGGGCAGCCTCCAGACTTTCTCTCGCATATTCCGCATGGAGCTGATGGTCTTCCTGAATCTGAGAAATCGCTGTAAGGGATTTATAAAGATCGGCAATGGCCTCGCCTTCATCTTTAGCAATATCAATACTCATGGACTGACTGCCGATGGCAAATTTGATTTCCAGATCAAGGTCGATGGTTCCTGCGGTTTCTATGGTTACGTTTCGAATCGGATTTTTGTAATAGTCGTAGCGCAGAATATTCCGTTTGCTGCTGGAGGCTTTCTCCCCGTCCAGGTGAATGAGGGCCCGGTTGGTAAAGCAGTACTCATCACTTTTTGATTTGATCAGAAAGTGGATCTTTTCTCCATCTTCCGTCAGGACAAAATCATCCGACTGGGTCTTATCAAAATCTTCTTTAGAAATAATTCTCCCAATATCACTCAACCCGAGGGCATCACTGGCCAGCTTTTTAAACATAGGAAAACCTCCTTTAAATTCTTCTTCTACATCATTCGACAGACAACGTCCATTCCCTTCCGTGGATAGAAAATTCCCGAAAAGAAAAGCCGTCCCTATATCGGAACGGCATGCTTTATTTATTCGTAACGGTTCCACTGCACCACTTCGTCCAATGGAAGACGGGTCTTTTGAAAACCAGCTTTTGTACCTTTTCCAAGGGAAATCAGCATAACAGCTTCATAGTTTTCAGGAACATTGAAAGTTTCCAGGAACTGCGCTTCATCATAACCGCCCATCGGTACGGTGTCATAGCCTTTCGCTTTTGCTGCAAGCATCAGCTGGTTGGCCACGATTCCGCCATCGATGTGAGCGATTTTCGCAAGACGCTCTGTCGGGAAGTTTCCGTAGTTATCAAAAATGCTGTTGACGTACATATTTTTCACGTCTTCAGGCATGTTGCCTTTTTCAGCAATCTGGCTGTAAATCTGGTCTGCGTTTTTATAGGCCTCACGGTCACCAAGAACAGCCACAACGACGGATGCATCGACGATCTGCTGCTGATTGCTGGCGATAGGTAGAAGCTTTTCTTTTTCCGCCTGATCTTCGATGACAAGGAATCTCCACGATTGAAGGTTACTGGAAGATGGAGCCAGAACCGCTGTTTCCAGAATCTCACGGATTTCACTTTCTTCCATTTTGAATTCAGGATCATACTGGCGGACAGAGCGGCGTTCTTTGGCTACGGTTAGAAAATCCGTATCCTCCAGCTGCTTCGGTGCTTCTTTCGTTGTATCGATTTCTTTTACTTTATTTAGGTATTCTTCTTTACTCATTGTATTTTGAGACATGATGATGCTCCTTTAAACTGTATTTATCACAAGAACAGTATATGATTTAACTGTTCCTTTGTCAACTACAGTTTATGATAACCCAAGAAAAGCCCGGCATAACGTTTCGCTTCCATCCGTTTCTGTTCATAAGACCCTTTTTACGAATGGAATGGCGAGATCAACTCCAGCTTTCCGTAGTGACGCCTGTGGGAAAAAGATCCACCGATAAGCGGAACGTGACCTTACTAATCATGAGCTGAATTTGAGGGTGCCCTTTGTTGAATAAAAGGTCGTCCATTTTCCATACAAAAAACATCTCGGATTTTACAGAAAAAAAGGACTGCCGAGAATTCTCTCGACAGTCCGTCTAAAACAACATTACGATTCCTTTTGAATCAGGTCGGCAATGGTTTTCTCTTCAAGCCCGGCTACAACCCAGCTTTCCATATCATTACGGAGTTCAATCAAGGATTCCCTTGTAGAAGGCGCAAAGCATTCTTTGCCTCCGACATTAAAGAAACCCTTCGGAAAAGTTTCCGCTCTCATTGCTTCATAGACTTCTGACAGCTTTATATCTTCGGGGTCTTTCACTAAGGAATAGCCCCCTTCTCTACCTTCTTTGGCGTGAATCAATCCCGCCTTCACTAAGTGACGGAGGATCTTTCTTAAGAACACAGATTTGGATTCCAGCTTTTCGGCAAGCTTTCCACTCGGGCAGAGTCCTTCATTTTCAGCAAGGACGACAAGGGCCTGAACAGCCATCCCAAACCATCGTGTGCTTGATACCTTTTCTGCCATGATTTCACCTCTTCATCTGCTTCTTATTTTGGGACATCCTGCAAAAAAAGTCAAAACACCGGAACGGCAAAAAAGCCCCGGCCGGAGCCGGGACTTTCCATCCTTACTGTGTAAGAGCCAGTTTCAGTGTATGATCACCAACGGTATACTCTTTCATTTCCTCTTTTTCGCCGACCGTGAGCTCCTTAACGAGGACATTCTCACGAATCAGCTGTTCGTTCTGCTTAATGGCTTCCTGTACTTCTTCATCACCGGCAAGAGCGATGTCGACACGAAGATCGATCGGCAGGTCCTGCTGCTTCCGCTCATCCTGAATCACACGAATCACTTCACGGGCAAGGCCCTCAAGGCGGAGCTCTTCTGTGATGGATGTATCAAGAACGACGTGGAAGTCCTGGTTGGACCCCATGGACAGGCCGGCGTCGGCCACACGTTCCACGTTCAACAGATCCATCGGTACTTCAACCTCACCATCGGCTGTTGGCACGACTGCTTTTTCATTTTGGACAACGGCTGCGGCTTCTTCTTCCGACAGCTTTTCCAGATAGCCTTTGACGAGACCGACATTCTTACCAAGTACCGGGCCGGCTGCGCGGAAGTTCAGCTTCACTTCATAACGGACAAGATCCTCGGAAGACTGCTTAACAACAACTTCTTTGACGTTGATCTCATCACGGATGATGCTGCTGTATTCCTCCAGCGCCTTGCCCAGATCCGGGTTGACCGGAATGACGACAAGCTCAGAGAGCGGCTGTTTCGTCTTGATCGCTTCTGTATTACGCACACCACGGGCAAGCTCGACCACCTGCAGGACAGCGTCCATATCTTTTTCCAGCTGTTTATTGACGACAGCATCGTCCACTTTCGGGAAGTGGGCCAGGTGCACACTTTCACCCGTCAAGTTCTGGTAGATATCCTCAGCCAAGAACGGTGTGAACGGAGCCATCAACTGGCTCAGCTGCGTCAGCACTTCATGAAGCGTATGGTAGGCCGCTTTTTTGGACTCGGTCATGCCTTCTTCCCAGAAACGGTCACGGGAGCGGCGGATGTACCAGTTACTCACTTCATCGATATATTTCTCAAGAGCCTTCGCTCCTTTGGTGAAGTCGTAATCCTCAAGGGCTTCTTCCACGACAGCTGTCACACTGTTCAAACGGGAAAGGACCCAGCGGTCAAGCAGCGTCTTCTCCCCGGTTTCATCCTTATTGAACGTGTAGCCGTCGATATTCGCGTACAGCGTATAGAAACCGTGCGTGTTCACAAGGGTATCAATGACTTTGGACTTGGCTTCAATCACGACACGCTCAGAGAAACGTTTGTTGTTCCAAGGGGCACTGTCCGCAAGAAGCGCCCAGCGGAACGGATCGGCACCGAACTTATTGACGATGTCTGTCGGATTAAGGGCATTTCCCTTACTCTTCGACATTTTACGGCCTTCTTCATCAAGAATGTGGCCGGTGGAAAGGACGCGCTTATACGGTGCTTTGCCTGTGAACAGCGTAGAAACCGCAAGCAGGCTGTAGAACCAGCCACGTGTCTGGTCAATTCCTTCACAGATCACATCAGCCGGGAACTGCTTTTCAAACTGCTCCTGGTTTTCGAACGGGTAATGCTGCTGGGCAAACGGCATGGAACCGGAATCGAACCAGACGTCAATGACTTCCGGCACACGGTCCATCGTGCCGCCACATTTTTCACAGGAAACCTGAACACGGTCGACGTAAGGCTTGTGCAGCTCAACGTCTCCGATATCTCCGATCGCTTTTTCCTGAAGGTCCGCTTTACTGTGCGGAGCGTATTGGTGGTCACAGGAATTACACATCCAGATCGGCAGCGGTGTTCCCCAGAAACGGTTCCGACCGATGTTCCAGTCGACCATATTCTCGAGGAAGTTTCCGAAGCGTCCGTCTTTGATGTGATCCGGATGCCAGTCGACCTGCTGGTTGTTGGCAAGGAATTGGTCCTTAAGCTCTGTCGTTTTGATGAACCAGCTTTCGATTGCGTAATAAAGCAGTGGTGAATCACAGCGCCAGCAGTGTGGATAGCTGTGCTCATATTTTTCTTTATGGAAAAGAAGACCTTCATTAGCCAGGTACTTCACGATATCTACATCACAGTCTTTCACGAAGCGTCCTTCGAATGGAGGGATATCTGCTGTGTAGCGTCCCTGTCCGTCTACAACGTTAAAGAAGGAAAGATTGTGTTCTTTGACGAGGTTGTAGTCATCTTCCCCGTAGGCAGGTGCGATGTGAACAACACCCGTACCGCTTTCGGCGTTGACGAAATCTGCTTCGACAACGAAATGACCACGCTCAGGCTTTACAAACGGGAATGGTGCTTCATAGGATACACCGCTGAACTCGCTTCCTTTATGCTTGGATACGACCGTATAATCTTCGCCAAGATTTTTCTCAGCAAGAGCTTCAGCAACGATGTAAACTTCGCCGTCTTTTTCTGCTTTGATGTAATCGAGATCTGCATGGACAGCCAGGGTAACGTTGGCCGGAAGTGTCCAAGGCGTCGTCGTCCAGCCAAGGAAGAATTCATTCTCTGTCCCTTTGACCTTGAACTTCGCTGTCGCGGACAAGTCTTTCACATCTTCATAGCCTTGAGCCACTTCGTGGGAGCTCAAGGTTGTCTGACAGCTCGGGCAGTACGGAGTAACCCGGTGACCCTTGGATAGCAGGTTGCGCTTATGAAGGTCACTCAGGATGTACCAGACGCTTTCAATATAACGGTCCTGAAGCGTTACATACGGATCATCCATATCGAGCCAGTACCCGATGGATTCCGTGAATTCACGCCACTCTTTTTCATAGTTGAAGACACTTTCCTTACACTTCTCGATGAACTTCTCTACACCATATTCCTCGATCTGCTGCTTTCCGGAAATGCCGAGCTGCTTTTCAACTTCCAGTTCAACCGGAAGACCATGAGTATCCCAGCCGCCCTTACGCAGCACCTGATAGCCCTGCATCGTTTTGTAACGGCCCACAAAGTCCTTGATGACCCGGCCGAGGACGTGACCCGCGTGCGGAAGTCCGTTCGCTGTCGGAGGTCCTTCATAAAAAACGAAAGTTTCTGCGCCTTCGCGCTCATTCATGGAGCGTCGGAAGACATCTTCTTGTTTCCAGTAATCTTTGACACGATTCTCGCGGTCTAAAGCCACTTCCTTCGTATTGACACTGCGCATTTCTTCCACCTCTTACCCTTTTATTTTGTATAGATAATCACATGGGACACAACTGGATACAGTTCCCCTGAAAAAAACAAAAAATCCGCCCCTGTATGAAAACAGGGACGGATGTTCATTCCGCGGTACCACCCATATTCCGTGCAGGTTCAGCCGCACGGCGCTCGGTAAAAAACGGATAACGGACGTCAGCCGGTTCCACCTACTCTCAATCATTTCAGCAGAACTTCTCAGGGATGATCTTCAACCGATTCCGCCGTCGCTTTCCACCAGCCAGCGACTCTCTACAGGTCAGGTGATCGATTTACTCTTCCCGTCAATGAAACTATACGTATCTTCTCTAATCGTACAATGGAACGTCAGGGATGTCAAAAAGTTTCTTACCCCCATCTTCGCCCATTCCCCTACGGATTATACGTGTGGATTTCACTTTACACCCCCACTGATTTTCTGTCACTTTTTACGATTGGATCTTTGATTTGTTCTGGTGATCACGGCAGATCAAAGATTGGTATTATCCAAAACCAAAGCTTCGGATTACACTATAAACAACTCCATTGAAGGAAGGGTGTCTGTGATGAAAAACGAACAGAAACGGCGTGTACAGGAAACTTTCTCAAAAAACAAAGAGGCCTATGTCCAAAGCACCACCCATAACAACCCTGATGATTTGAGACTGTTGGTCGAATGGCTGAAGCCGGAAAAACACTGGAGGGTGCTGGATACAGCTACAGGCGGCGGTCATGTGGCCAAGGCCGTGCAGCCGTTCGTGAACCGTGTTTACGCGGCGGATCTGACAAAGGAAATGCTTCAGAACACAGCCGCCCATCTTTCCGGCATGGCCAATATCGCGTTCATTATAGCGGATGCTGAAGAGCTTCCTTTTCTTGACGATTACTTCGATGCGGTCACCTGCCGGATTGCTCCCCACCACTTTCCTGAACCCGATACCTTTGTATCGGAAGTCTCCCGCGTCCTGAAACCTGGCGGCCGCTTCCTCATGATCGATAACACAGCCCCTGAAGATGATCGGCTTGATCATTTTTACAACGCTCTTGAAAAAAGGAGGGACCCCAGCCACGTCCGCGCCTTGAAGGTATCGGAATGGGAGGCCTTATTCAACGACCAATCGCTGATTGTGAAGAAACACTTGAGACGACAGAAGACCCTCCCCTTTTCGTCGTGGGTGGCCCGCACCCAGCCTTCTCCAACAGAACAGCACGCCATAGAACAGGATTTATTATCGGCCGACAGCCATACGAAAGCCTACTTTTCGATTACATCATCAGATTCAGGTGTTGAACACTTTTCCATCGACGAGTATATGGTTCTTGTAGAAAAAGGTTCCTGCTAACGAATAATCCTCCACCTCATAGGAAGAATAACCAAAGGATATTGAAACTTGTTGTGAGGTGGGAAATCAAATGGATATCGTCGTCATGGCCCGTGCCCTTTTCGGAACTTCCCTGGGCTTCCATATCATCTACGCCACTATCGGTGTAGGGCTTCCCGTGATGATCATTATTGCGGAAGTTATGTATTTCATTAAAAAAGACAGCGATTATGCCCTGCTGGCGCGAAGATGGACGAAGGCTTTCGCCATCCTGCTTGCTGTATCGATCGCATCCGGAACAATTGTCGGCGTAATGATTTCCCTGCTGTTTCCTGATTTCATGGAAATCGTCGGCCAAGTCATCGCCCTGCCGTTCCAGATGGAGATTTTCGCTTTCCTGATTGAAGCGGTTTTCATGTCGATTTATTTATATGCGGCGGACCGCCTGCCGCCGACGCTCCGTCTTGTGAGCATCATCTCTGTTGCTCTTGGAGCGACTGCGTCGGCCATACTGATTACGGATGTGCATGCCTGGATGAACACCCCGGCGGGATTCCGGATGCTGCCGGACGGGGAGATTACAGACATCGATACGTGGGCGGCCTTTTTCAACCCGAGCTTCGGCGTCACCGCCATTCACGTTACCCTTTCCGCCTACATGACGGTGGCTTTTCTTGTGGCTTCCGTAGCCGCCCTCCGCTTGATGAAATCAAAAATCACTGATCAGGAGCGGGCCTACCATAAAAAAGCGTTGATGATCGCCCTTTATTTCGGCGCGTTGATGTCTTTGGGAACAGCGATCAACGGCCACGAAACCGCTCAAATGCTGCATGAATACAACCCAAGAAAACTGGCAGCTGCCGAAGGGCTGTTCGAAACTCAGCGTTATGCCCCGCTTTCTGTCGGAGGCTACACATCCCTCGAGGACCAGCGGGTGAAGTACGCCATTGAAATTCCATACGGACTGAGCTTCCTTGCTGGTGACCGGTTTGATACCGAAGTGATCGGTCTGAATGAATACCCGCAGGAGCTGTGGCCGCCCTTGTATGTCCATATTCTGTTCAATGTCATGGTCGGCATCGGTACCGTCCTGATTGCCGTCGCTTTTGCCGCCTTGTTCTGGAAACTTGTTCTTAAAAAAGAGTTTCCCGGATGGATTCTCGCCATCCTTGTCGTCAGCGGCCCGCTGGCTCTGCTGGCGATTGAAGCCGGCTGGTGCTTCAGCTGTATCGGGCGTCAGCCGTGGACGATTACAGATGTCCTGAGAACAGGGGAAGCTGCAACAAAATCCAAAAGTGTCGGTTTTCTCTTTTACTTGTTCATGGGTTTGTACATCACTCTGTTGTTCGTCACAGGATTCGTCCTCCGGTTCTATTTCAAGAGAAACCCTGTCAGCCGGGACTTGAGCTCTCAATAAAGGCAGAGAAAGGAAGAACATTTCATGGAAGCTTCAACACTGGCCGTCACCATTTTGTGGAGCCTGCTGTTCATTTACGCAATGCTTGGCTCTCTTGATTTTGGAGCAGGGTTCTGGGGGATGATTTATGGAAAAAGTGAAGAGAAAAGCGCCTCCCAAATTGCGAACCGCTTTTTATCTCCGACGTGGGAGGTCACCAATGTATTCCTCGTCATCTTCGTCGTATCTGTGGTCACGTTTTTCCCTTATGCAACGACGCTTCTGAGCAGTGTCCTGCTTGTTCCTGTCGCGCTCGGACTGCTGCTCCTGACGATCCGCACCACCTTTATGGTGTTCCAGCACTATGCTGGGAAATTTGTCGGACTCCTTCGTGTCACCTCCGGGGTCACAGGGCTGATCATTCCTGCCCTGCTCGTTAGTATTCTCCCGATCACCCTCGGTGGGTTCATCAGTTTCGAAGATGATTATCCACGGTTGGAATACGGAGATCTTCTGACCCATCCGACGCTGTACATGCACGTATTGTTCGGCCTTTCGACAGAACTGTTCATTTCTTCCGTCTTCTTAATGGATTATGCCAAGGAAGCCGAAGATTGGGACGCGTATGATACCTTCCGGAAACATGCTCTTTGGCTCGGACCTGTCAGCATCGCCGTCGCTATGCTGACCATTGGAACGTTTCCTGAAGAAGCTGGTTGGATCGTTGATAATATTGAGCAGAACTGGCTCATCTTCGGTCTTTCCTTATTGTTTTTCCTGATCGGCTATGTTCTTTTGTTTTTGAAAAAACCGGACGGAAGAAAGGGACGGGCCCGACCTGCCGTCATCATGATCGTGCTGCAGTACGGATTCGCTATTTATGCCTACGGATCCGCCCACCTGCCGTACTTGATTTACCCGGATTTAACAGTCAGCGATGGGTTCACCAACGCGTCCACCTTCTATCCGATGCTGATCGTTTACGCCGTCGGGTTCGGAATTTTGATTCCAGCCTTCTATTTATTCTGGAGGTTGTTCCTGAAAGACCGGCGCTACTTAAAGCAGCAGTAAGCACATGCAGCCACTTCCCTGCGGGGATGGCTGCTCTTTTTTGTTTACCCACTTTCTGTAAAAGGGTACTGAACTACAAAAAAGGAGAAACGCTATGACAGAACTATCGAACTCCTATTTGGAAGAAGCCATTGAAGACAGCCGTCCCTATGCTTCTCAAGGAAAGGTGAATATGAACCTTCCTGATTACGGGGAGGCAAATAAAGACTACCTCGGCGTCAGCATCATCACGACAGACGGCTCGAGTTACAGCGCCGGGGATCATGCTAAATACATTCCGATGCAGAGTACCTCAAAAGTCATCAGCTTGATGCTTGCTCTCCAGGACTTCGGAAAGGACCGTGTTTTTCAAACTGTAGGAATGGAGCCGATGGGAGATTTCTTCAATTCCATCAGCCAGCTGGAATCCTATGACACAAGCAAGCCTTTCAATCCGATGATTAACGCGGGCGCCATCGCTACAGCTTCCCTTATTAAAGGACAGAGCGTGGAAAACCGGTTCGACCGCTACATGAATTTCTTAAAGAAAATCACCAGCAACGATCATCTAGAAATGAGCGGTGAGATGTACGAAGCAGAAAAGGCGAACGGCTCGCGCAACCGTTCCCTCGCCTACTTTATGCACAGCACAGGAACCCTTGTGACCGATGTGGAAGAAGCGCTGGATTTATACTATCGTATGAATTCAGTCATGATGTGCTGTCATGACTTTGCCCGGGTCGGCTTGTTCCTTGCTAAAGGCGGTCTCGATCCAGATACGGAAGAAAGCTTGATTCCTGCCCACCACCTAAGAACCGTAAAAGCCATCATGATGACCTCCGGGATGTACAACTCCTCCGGTCACTACGCAGTCGAAGCTGGATTCCCGTGTAAAAGCGGAGTATCCGGGAGCATCATCGGTACGGTTCCTGGAAGAATGGGCATCGGTGTCGTCGGCCCTGCCATTGATGAAAAGGGAAACAGTACAGCCGGCGGCGCTTTGATCAAAAAAATGTCCAGGGACCTGAAATTAAATATGTTCGGCATAGAAAATACAGAAAGGACGAAGGACCATGCCTTTTGATTACGATCTGGATTTTGATTCCATTGATTTCAGAGAAGAACCCGGAAAATACCGCGTCGGGCGCGGAGAACAGGGGGTGCTTCTCGTCGAGCCCTACAAAAGTGAAATTCTGCAGCACTGGCGCTTCAAAACACCTGAGATCGCAAAAGAGTCGTCAGAAAAAATCTACGCCATGTTCGAAGAGTATAAGAAAAACGATGATTTTGTCGGCATGGATATGGCCCGTAAATTCCTCCAGATGGGGTATACACGCTCGCGACGGTACGCCAATTATAAAGGCGGAAAAAAATACGATGACGATGGAGATATCAATGACCGGGATATAGATGAGGAAAAAGCAGAATCAGCCCGGATTTTCGAAGAGAAATGGATCAAAGTCCGCGAAGATGAAGAATACCTTGAGAAAAAACGGGCCCACCAAAAGGAATACGGATAAAATCAGGACGTTCCGATTAAAAATTGGAAAATCTTCCGCATGCATATTGTCAAAACTTTCTGAGTAGTGTAGAGTAGTCATCAACATTTACATGAACTTACAATTATATTCTTATCAAGAGAGGCAGAGGGACTGGCCCTGTGAAGCCTCAGCAACCCCTGGTATCGACCAGAAGGGTGCTAACTCCAGCAAGTTGTTGATCAACTTGAAAGATAAGAAGAAGCCTTGGATATCCAGGACGCCTTCTTCTTAGAGAAGGCGTCCTTTTTGTTTTCACACTGCTTCCTCTCTTGATCGGTTCATAAACGAAAGGAGTATTTTTATGTGTCACACGGAAACAAAATTCGTCCAGACAGGAAACCAGCGGAACGAACCGTATGGAGCGATCAACCCACCGGTTTACTTTTCCACCCCTTACCGGCACCCAGGGCTCGGGGAATCTACAGGATTTGATTATACGCGGACGGGTAACCCGACAAGAAAAATCCTGGAAGCCTCCATCGCCGATATCGAAGAAGGTGATGCAGGTTTTGCCTTCAGTTCCGGAATGTCCGCCATCCAGACCGTCCTCTCTCTTTTCCGCGAAGGAGATGAAATTCTCGTATCCGAAGATTTATATGGAGGGACCTACCGCTTATTTGAACATATGAAGGAGCGTTACCGTCTGCAGTTTACCTACCTGGAAAACGAAAGGCTGAATGACCTGCCTTCTTATGTGACCGAACGTACGAAAGCCGTTTACATTGAAACTCCGACAAATCCGCTCATGCACCAAACCGACATCAGGCAGATGGCCGGACTAGCAGAAAAACAAGACCTCCTGCTGATAGTCGACAACACCCTTTATACACCAGTTCTCCAGCAGCCGCTGAAGGAAGGAGCGGACGTCGTCATTCACAGCGCGACGAAATACCTGGCCGGACATAACGATGTTCTGGCCGGACTGCTTGTCAGTAAAGGCGCAGACATCAGCGAAAAGCTCGCTTTTCATCAAAATACATCCGGAGCTGTCCTGTCGCCGTTTGACTCCTGGCTCGTCATGCGCGGCATGAAAACCCTGCCTCTACGAATGAGGCAGCATGAAGGCAACGCGAAAGCCGTCGTTCAATTCTTGGAGGATCATCCATGTGTGAGTGATATTTTCTACCCAGGAAAAGGCGGCATGGTGTCCTTCCGACTAAAGGAAGAAGCCTGGATCGATCCTTTTCTAAGAGGATTGAATTTAATCAGTTTCGCGGAAAGTCTCGGAGGTGTGGAAAGCTTCATCACCTACCCCGCCACCCAGACCCACGCCGATATCCCTGAAGAAGAACGCGTCCGCTACGGCGTGTGCAATAAACTGCTCCGTTTTTCCGTAGGCGTGGAGCACATCGATGATCTTTTGAGAGATCTTCAATCTACTTTGAGTCAATTACCTAAGGAGGAATCCGTCCAATGAATACCCATTCCCTGCAGACCCGCCTGCTTCACAACGACCAGAAGTTCGATCCGCAGACCGGAGCGGTGAGTGTCCCGATCCAACAGGCCTCAACCTTTCACCAACAGGATTTTGACACACCGGGGGATTACGACTACAGCCGGTCGGGAAACCCGACAAGAACAGCGTTGGAAGAGACGATCGCCGGCCTTGAAAACGGCACGAAAGGCTTTGCTTTCGCCTCCGGAATGGCAGCGATTTCCACAGCGTTCATGCTTTTATCCAAAGGGGATCACATCGTTATAACCAAGGACGTATACGGGGGGACTTTCCGAATGATCCACGATGTTCTCCACCGCTTTGGAATCGATCACACCTTTGTTGACATGACCGATCTTCATGAAGTGGCTACAGCCATAAAGCCGAATACGAAGCTGTTATATATTGAAACTCCTTCCAATCCAACACTTGAAATCACTGATATAAGGGCAGTGGCAAAACTCGCCAAAGCGAACAACTGCCTCACCTTTGTCGATAACACCTTTATGACACCAGCCCTGCAGCGTCCGCTCGACCTTGGCGCCGATCTTGTCCTCCATAGTGCAACGAAGTTCATTGCCGGACACAGTGATGTCGTTGCCGGCTTAGCTGTGACCAACAGGGAAGATGTCGCAGAGGCTCTTTCTTTTCTACAGAATTCTTTCGGATCTATTCTGGGCGCACACGATTGCTGGCTCGTGCTCCGCGGCCTGAAGACACTCCACTGCCGAATCACCCAATCATCTCAATCAGCGGCAAAAGTCGCAGAAGCTTTATCCAGTCACCCTCTGGTCGAGCACGTGTACTACCCAGGCTTCCGCTGTCATCCGGGGAATTCCACCCACACGTATCAATCCGACGGGTATGGAGCCGTTCTATCGTTCCGCCTCCGTGACGAGGAGGCGGTCCGCCAATTCACAAAAGCGGTCGAAATTCCGGTGTATGCCGTAAGTCTTGGAGCTGTCGAGTCGATCTTATCGTACCCGGCGCGGATGTCCCATGCCTCCATGCCTAAGGAGGAACGGGCCAAACGCGGCATCACGGACGGACTGCTGCGTTTATCGGTCGGATTGGAAAAGCCGGAGGACCTGATCGCAGACTTTTCGCAGGCTTTGAACCAAATCGAACGGACTACTGAAGACAGGAGGGTGAGTATATGACATTACGTGAAGCCCTCCATAGACAAACACTAGTCGGAGACGGGGCGATGGGGACTCTTCTTTATTCCTACGGGGTCGACCAGTGTTTCGAGGAACTGAACCTTTCGCATGCAGAAGAAGTGAAAAGCGTTCATGACGCTTACGTCCAGGCAGGAGCCGATTTGATTCAAACCAATACGTACGGCGCCAATTACATCAAGCTTGGCCGTTACGGCCTCGAGGATCACGTGAAGGAGATCAATACAGCCGCTGTCCAGCTCGCAAGACATGCCGCCGGCGACAAGGCGTATGTACTCGGAACGGTCGGCGGCATCCGGGGGGTTCAGAAACAAGCTGTTTCTCTTGAGGAAATAAAACGAAGCTTCCGCGAACAACTCTACTGTCTTTTGTTTGAACAAGTGGACGGCCTTCTTTTTGAAACCTTCTATGATCTAGAGGAACTCTCCACCATTCTGTCGATCGCCCGGAAGGAAACAGACCTTCCTCTGATTGCCCAGGTATCGATGCATGAACCCGGGGTGCTGCAGGATGGTACACCACTCCCTGACGCGCTCACTCATCTGGAAAAAATCGGAGCGGACGTGACAGGCATCAACTGCCGTCTCGGCCCGTACCATATGATCCAGTCCTTAGAAGAAGTGCCCTTACCCGAAAAAGCTTTTCTATCGGTCTATCCGAATGCCAGTCTGCCGGCCTTTCAGGATGGCAGACTGGTTTATGCGACAGATCCCTCCTACTTTCAAAAAAGCGCCCGGGCGCTTTACGACCAAGGGGCGCGGATCATCGGCGGGTGCTGCGGCACAACACCGGAGCACATTGAAGCCATCGCATCCAAAGTAAAAGGAAAAGCACCGATCAAAGAAAAGATTGTAGTTGTCCGACAAAAGACCGAAACAGCCGTCCAATCCACTAAAGATCAACGACCACACCTCCATGAAGCGGCGAAGAAAGGCCGGTCCATCATTGTCGAACTGGATCCCCCGAAAAAGTTGAACATCGATCGTTTTCTTAAAGGGTCCAAAGCGCTTCAGGAAGCTGGTGTTAACTCGATCACCCTTGCGGATAACTCCCTAGCCTCTCCACGAATCAGCAACTCTGTCATGGCTTCGATCATTAAAGAAAAATATGATGTCGATCCACTCGTCCATATCGCCTGCCGGGACCGCAATCTTCTCGGTCTGCAGTCCCACTTGATGGGTCTTCATACACAAGGCATCCGCCAAGTCCTGGCGGTCACCGGCGATCCCACGAAGATCGGGGATTTTCCTGGAGCGACGTCTGTCTATGATTTGTCATCTTTGGATCTCATTCACTATATTAAGCAGATGAACAGAGGCATTTCTTTTTCCGGAAATTCTCTCGGGAACCAAACATCATTCTCAGTCGCTGCAGCCTTTAATCCGAATGTAAGAAATTTGAACCGTGCCGTCGGAAGAATGAAGAAGAAAATTACCTCCGGCGCCGATTACTTTATCAGTCAGCCTGTGTTTAACGAAGAGCAGCTTCTCGAAGTCTATGAAGCGACAAAACAAGTGGAAGCCCCTCTTTACATCGGCATCATGCCGTTGACAAGCGCACGCAATGCTGAATTCCTTCACAATGAAGTGCCCGGCATCACCCTGTCTCCTTCCATACTGGAAAAAATGGAAAAAGCCGGACAGGACCGGAAACAAGCACAGGCCGAGGGCATCAGCATAGCAAAGTCCCTCATCGATACAGCGGTTGACCTGTTTAACGGCATTTACTTGATCACCCCGTTCCTCCGCTACGAGATGACGGTGGAACTAACGAAGTACATTAAACAGAAAACAAAGGAACAGGAAAGGAAGATGTCCGATGGCATCCACATGGTTTGACGAACAACTGAAAAAAAGGATTCTCATTTTGGACGGAGCCATGGGGACGATGCTTCAGGAAGCCGGCCTGAGCCCTGAGGATTTTGGCGGCGAGGACTACGACGGATGCAATGAATATTTGAACCTCACCTTCCCGGAGTTGATTGATACCATCCACACCCGGTATATGGAAGCGGGAGCGGACATTATCGAAACCAACACGTTTGGTGCGACGAGCCTTGTCCTCGATGAATACAATCTCGGTCACCTGGCTGAGGAAATCAATATCAAAGCAGCACAAATCGCTAAAACGGCTGCAGAACGAATGAGCACAGAACATCACCCCCGCTTTGTTGCAGGAGCGATGGGGCCGACGACGAAAACCTTATCCGTCACCGGTGGGACGACATTCGAGCAGCTGGCGGACACCTATGAGGAACAGGCACGCGGATTAATGAGGGGAAACGTCGACCTTCTGTTGTTGGAAACGTCCCAGGATATGCTGAATGTCAAAGCGGCCTATCTCGGGATTACACGAGCCGGTCATGCACTCGGAATCGAGCTGCCCCTTATGATTTCCGGTACGATTGAGCCGATGGGAACGACCCTTGCCGGACAAAGCATAGAAGCCTTTTATTTATCGCTGGAACATATGAATCCGGCTGTCGTCGGGTTGAACTGCGCCACAGGGCCGGAGTTTATGCGGGATCACCTGCGCTCTCTTTCGGATCTTGCTGCCACCTCCGTCAGCTGCTACCCCAATGCAGGGCTGCCCGATGAAGAAGGACATTATCATGAAACCCCGGCTTCTCTCGCATCTAAAGTGGCAGGTTTTGCTGAAAAAGGATGGTTGAATATTGTCGGCGGCTGCTGTGGCACGACGCCGGATCACATTCGTGCCATAGCGGAAGCCGTCAAAGAGTACACTCCAAGAACCGCCCCGGAAGACCATGCCCACGCACTATCCGGAATCGAGCCGTTGATTTATGATGACCCCGCTGACCGCCCGATCCTTGTAGGGGAGCGGACGAACGTAATCGGGTCCAGAAAGTTCAAACGGTTGATTGCAGAAGAAAAATACGAGGAAGCGTCGGAAATTGCCCGCGCCCAAGTGAAAAAAGGAGCACAGGTCATCGATATCTGTCTCGCCGACCCGGACCGGGAGGAAATCAAGGATATGGAAGCCTTCATGAAGCAGGTCGTCAATAAGGTGAAGGTGCCTCTGGTAATCGACTCCACGGATTATCACGTCATCCGGAAAGCACTTACCTTTTCCCAGGGGAAAGTGATCATTAACTCCATCAACCTGGAGGATGGTGTAGAGCGCTTCAAAGAGGTGCTTCCCCTAGCTAAGCAGTTCGGAGCGGCACTTGTTGTCGGGACGATTGATGAAACGGGGATGGCCGTTACGGCGGAGCGGAAACTGGAAATCGCCGAACGTTCCTTTGATATTCTCGTAAACGAATACGAAATCAACCCACGTGATATTATTTTTGACCCCCTCGTCTTCCCCGTCGGTACCGGAGATGCGCAGTATATCGGGTCAGCAGAAGCGACAATTGAAGGCATCCGGTTGATGAAGCAGCACCTTCCTCTCTGCCAGACTGTCCTCGGGGTGAGTAATGTATCTTTCGGGCTTCCTCCAGTCGGCCGGGAAGTGCTGAACGCTGTCTATTTGTATCACTGTACAAAAGCGGGTCTCGATTACGCGATTGTGAATACGGAAAAGCTCGAGCGGTACGCCTCGATCGGCGGGGATGAAATCTCCCTCGCCGATGAACTGCTGTTTCATACCAATGACGCAACACTGGCAGATTTCACAGCTTTTTACCGCGGAAAGAAAAAGGAATCCAAAACGCCGACATCAACCATGACTCTTGAGGAGCGGCTCGCTCATTATGTCGTGGAAGGTACGAAGGAAGGGCTGATCCCTGATTTGAACCTCGCCCTCCAACAGTATGACACACCTCTTTCGATTATTAACGGTCCATTAATGACCGGCATGGCTGAAGTCGGCCGCTTGTTCAATGATAACCAGCTGATTGTCGCTGAGGTTCTGCAGAGTGCCGAAGTCATGAAGGCTTCCGTCGCCTACCTTGAGCCGCATATGGAAAAAGGGGATGCTTCCAATAAAAAAGGCAAGGTTCTGCTTGCGACAGTCAAAGGAGATGTTCATGACATCGGCAAAAACCTGGTCGAAATCATCTTAAGCAACAATGGTTTTGAAGTCGTCGACCTCGGAATCAAAGTGACACCCGCAGAGCTGATTCAGCAGATACAGCAAGAAAAACCGAGCATTGTCGGACTCTCCGGTCTTCTTGTGAAGTCTGCCCAGCAGATGGTATTAACCGCTCAGGACTTGAAACAGCAGAACATCCACCTGCCGATTCTTGTCGGCGGCGCTGCCCTGTCGCGGAAGTTCACCCATACAAAAATTTCACCGGAATATGGAGGGCCTGTCTTATATGCCAAGGATGCCATGGACGGGCTGGCTATATCCAATCAATTAAGCAGTGAAGACTCCAGGGAACAGTTCCTGAGTGAACAGGCTGAAAGACAGGCAGCTGCAGTCGAGCGATCGAACCGTCCAGCCCCGGAAAAAAACAGAGGCGGAGGCACAACCACGGCTGTCCGCCCAGTCTCAACGGTTGCTGCAAATGGACCCGTCTACCAGCCACATGACTTTCAGCGGCATTTGATTAGCCGACACCCAGTCGCACACGTTGAACCGTATATCAATAAGCAGATGTTGATTGGACACCACCTCGGATTAAAGGGTAGATTCGAGAAGCTGCTGGCAGAAGGAAATCAAAAAGCCGTCCATTTAAACGAAGTCGTCAATCAACTGCTGACGCAGGCCAAACAAAACAATTGGATCGAACCTTCTGCCTTATACCAGTTTTTCCCCGCGCAGTCCGACGGCGATGATGTCCTGATCTACGACCCCCGGGATCAAACCCGTCTCATGGAACGCTTTACGTTTCCAAGGCAGCAGAAAGAACCGTTCCTCTGCCTGGCAGACTATGTAAGATCCGTTTCAAGCGGAGAGATGGATTATGTCGGTTTTTTTTCAGTTACCGCAGGCAAAGGAATCAGACAGCGGTCCGTGGAACTGAAAAATAACGGCCGGTACCTGGAGAGCCATGCGCTGCAGGCACTGGCTCTGGAGACAGCCGAAGCGCTGGCTGAAAAGATTCACCAGGAAATGCGTGACCGCTGGGGATTCCCGGATGCGACAGACTTTACAATGCAGGAACGATTTTCAGCCAAATATCAGGGACAGCGGTATTCTTTCGGCTACCCGGCGTGTCCAGAGCTTGAAGATCAGAAGAAGCTGTTCCGACTTCTTCAACCAGAGGATATTGGTATTGATCTGACAGAGGAATGCATGATGGAACCGGAAGCTTCCGTAACAGCGATGGTCTTTGCCCATCCGGAAGCCCGTTACTTCAACGTTCATTAAAACGAAGCGGAAAAGCTCTATACCGATATAAAACCCGTACAGAGACCAAGATTTCTGAGTCACTGTACGGGTTTATCCTTTGAATGCCGCGCTCGTCCACGAATGGCCGTTTTTACAGAACAAAAGACCTGTGACGCGACTTATTTGTCATCGCGGTATTTATAAATGACGGTACTGTATACCTGCGTCTTCGCTTTAGGATCCAGGAAAGTGGCAGCGCTGTTGATGGCAGCCATTGCTTCATTGAATCCGGAAGCAATCAGCATCGTTTTACTCGGATAGACCACCGCATCCCCTGCTGCAAATACTCCGGGAATATTGGTACACATGTCCGTTTCTACAGGAATCCGTCCTTTATCGGTATGGATTCCCCACTGATCATACACACTTTTCTCCATCTGCAGCCCTTCATAAACGAGAAGGTGATCAAGAGAAAGCTCTGTACCATCGCTCAGAATCACCCCTGTCATCTGTCCGTCTGCCTCTTTCAACTGCTGAACAGTCCGGCCGTACTGGACGTGGACAGAAGATGCCAGCAGTTTTTCCTCATCCTTTTCATAAACAGCTTTAAAGGCGCTGCCCCTATTGATCAGCGTCACTTCATCAGCGGATTCTTCCAGCGCAAGCGCCCAGTCGATTCCGACACGGTTTTCTGATACAACAGCGGTTTTCAGTCCTTTGTACTGTTCCTTATTTTTTATCGTGTAGTGGATCTGTGTGCCATCATAAGCAGCGGCGCCATTCACCTGGAGAGGCTGCATTTGGAAAGTCCCCAGTCCGGAAGCGATCAGGACGGTCCTTGTATAATGAGCGGACCCATCATGGGTCACGAGAAGAAACGTCCCATCTTCCTGTTTCTGAAGGTCTTTTACTTTCGTCCCTGTCACAAGAGCCGGTTGAATGCTCTGTGCCTGTTTTTCCACATTTGCCGCAAGTTCCTCCCCGGAAATCCCGGGAAAACCGCCGACATCATAAATTAGTTTCTCCGGATAAAAGAACGAAACCTTGCCACCTGTTTCCGGCTGGTCTTCCATCACCTTCGTCTTCAGCCCTCTCATCCCACTATAAAAAGCGGCGTACATCCCCGTCGTACCTCCGCCGATAATGGTTACATCATACATTTCCATCTCTGTCACCTTCTCCGCTTCATATATGTTCGTACACGTGTTTACCTCCCATTGTACGGAGGGCGGAAATAGAATGCAAAAGTAAATCTTTTGTAAAGGTTACAGGTATTCCATTGCTTTCTCCAGACCGTTATCGTATTATGATATCGGATTTTGATAATGGAGGTGATCGATGTGCTGAGAGATTTTTTTCTTGGTTCGATTAAGATCCATATCCTCTATCACGCCAGTATAGAACCGATATACGGCGCGTTTCTTATGGAGGAGCTTGCTTCCCACGGTTATGACATCAGCCCGGGGACCCTCTACCCTACGCTCAAGCAGCTGCACAAGGATGAGCTGCTGGAAAAATACGAGGAGAAGGTAGAAGGGAAAATCCGCAAATACTATGTCATTACAAGTAAGGGGCAGCAGGTGCTGAAAGAAGGAAAACAGCAGGTCCAGGAACTTGCTGAAGAAATCTTAGGAAAAGATTGGAGGAAAATTTCAGATGAGTCCATCAAAGAAAAGTAACTGGCTGGAAATTCTGCGCACGTCGACAAAACTCGGCTTCACGTCCTTCGGCGGTCCTATCGCGCACCTTGCCTATTTTAAGGACGAATACATCGATCGTAAAAAGTGGCTCGATGATAAAACCTATGCTGATATCATTGCCCTCTGCCAATTTCTCCCCGGCCCGGCAAGCAGTCAGGTAGGGATTGCCATAGGTATGCTGCGCGGAGGGTTCATTGGAGGATTGATTTCCTGGTTCGGTTTTACGATGCCGTCCATTCTGGTTCTTATTCTATTCGCTATGCTTTATCAATCCTTTGACTTGGCAGATGCCGGTTTCATCCACAGCCTTAAAGTCGTTGCCGCAGCTGTCGTCCTGCATGCATTGATGGGCCTTGGTAAAAAGCTGACCCCGGACAAGCCGAGAATTGCGATGGCCCTGGCAGCCGCCTTGATTCTGCTGCTTTATCCATCCGCCTGGATGCAGCTGGTCATCATATTCGCTGCGGGCGTCTTCGGATGGAAGATGTTTTCCGGATTGAATCCATCTAAAATTCAGCCGTTTCCTGTCACCTTTTCTAAAAAAGCAGGAATCGCGTCCCTCAGCATTCTTGTCGGCCTGCTTATTTTCCTGCCTGTGCTGGCCAGGAATACAGACAATCTGTTCATCCAGCTGTTTGATACATTCTTCCGGGTCGGGTCTCTTGTTTTCGGGGGTGGTCATGTCGTCCTTCCGATGCTGGAACGGGAAGTTGTTCCGACCGGGCTTTTATCTGCCAGTGATTTTCTGGCCGGATATGGAATGGCCCAGGCTGTTCCCGGACCTTTGTTCACGTTTTCAAGCTATCTCGGTACGATGATTCAGGGAATACCTGGAGCTGTCGCCGCGACGGCAGGGATTTTCCTTCCGTCTTTCCTGTTTCTTGTAGCCGCGCTCCCGTTCTTGAACGAACTTAGAAAGCGGCCGGCTTTCCAAGGGGTTCTAACAGGCGTCAACGCCAGCGTCGTCGGCATCCTGCTGGCTGCCTTTTATGATCCGGTCCTTAAGAGCTCGATTTTAAGCGGAGAAGATTTCGCTCTCGCCGCCATCCTGTTCTCCCTGCTTCATTTCTTTAAAGTCCCGGCATGGGCCATCGTTATCATCGGGGTTGCTGCCGGAGCTGTGCTCAATATGTTATAGAAACCAGGCACAAAAGACTTTCTTTTGTGCCTTTTATTTTCGATCTTATTCAAAAAACTTTGGATCTTATGCAGGAAGTTCACTATAATAGTCGAACTTTATCAAAAGATGAAACTATGGAGGGAAACGCATGGCTGAAGAGCAAACCAGATATTCGCGACTAGCTCAAATTACCAAGCTGATCAACACCAAGCTGGATTTGCGCGAAGTATTAGAGCATGTAGTAACAGCCATATCAGAAGAAATCATGCGGTGCGATTCCGTGGGGATTTATCTGCCGCGGGAAGACGGCACGTACCAGGGTTATGTAGGGAAACCCAATACCATTAACGGCATGACATTGGATATGCACATTGTCGAGCCGGAACAGGATCTGCTAGCCAATGAAGTGATTGAAACACGGGAAGCGATTTATATTCCAGACACTTCCAAGGATGACCGCCCGGACCAGCGGGCGGTTCAGGCGTTTAAAATCAAATCGCTGCTTGTCGCTCCCATCTCCTATGAAGATGAATTGTATGGACTCGTCTTCTTGTTTGACTACGGGATCCCCATGGATTTGACGGACTCTGAGATTGAAAGTGTCAAAGCCTATATTCACATGGCCGCTGTAGCGCTGCGAAATGCCAACAACCTGACAAGGAAAGAAAAACTGATTTCAGAAAAACAGCTTCTCCTTAACGTGACACGCGATTTATCTTTGTGCTCTTCGCTGCAGGAAGCTCTTGATAAATGTTTTTATTACCTTGGGGAAGTCCTTGGAAACCAGAACATCGGCGCCCATTTTATCGATCCTGTAGCAGAAGACCGCCTGAAGCCGGCGAGCCTGAACAAAAATAGTGACTGGACCGAGGAAGACTGGATCGCCACTCACCGAAAGACACGGTTCGATCATAAGGAAGACCTGATCTTTCAGGAAGTGATTGAAACGAAAAAGTCCGTGCTTGTCCCGGATGTGTATGAAGATGACCGCGTCAACAAGCACATTTGCAGGGAGTTTGGAATTAAAGGACTGTATATGATTCCTCTTGTATCACTTGGAGAAGTCCTTGGAGCCATCGCCATCGTCAATCTGACTGAAACGAACTTCCGTTTCACCCCCTCTGTCCGCCAGCTCGCTGAATCCATCGTGGATACCACAGCCCCCGTTTTATTCAATCTATTGTATATAGAAAAGCAGGAGGTTATCATCCAGGACCGCACCTCTGAATTAATAGAAAAAAACCGGGAACTGGAGGAAGCTTTCATAGAATTGAAGCAGATCAGCCGCGAAAAGGATTTGATCTTGAATTCAGCGGGCGAAGGGATTTTCGGCATCGATCTTGATGGAAATATCACCTTTGCGAACCCTTCTGCCACCAGTCTGCTCGGTTACGCCGATGAAACCGATGTAGTAGGCTTGTCCTACGCACGGATTTTCAAGTGGGAAGATCCGAGTGTGGACATCCACTCCTTCAAGGATCTCTATCTCTGGAAGGAAACTTACAGCGGGCAGGAGCACTTTTTCATAAAAAAAGACGGCGGATCGTTTCCTGTCGAATATGTCATTACACCTAAGCAGGAAAACGATGAGACCATCGGGTACGTAGTGACCTTCAAAGATGTGACATCACGCAAGCAGATGGAGGAAAAGATCAAGTACCATGCCTATTACGATGTCGTCACCAATATTCCGAACCGTGTCCTGTTCAGAGACAGGCTGAAGCAGGCGCTCAGCTATGCAGAATTAACAGGAAAATCGCTGGCCATTCTGTTTCTGGACCTCGACCGATTCAAGAAAATCAATGATACGTTCGGACACAGCTTCGGGGATATGGTGCTCCAGCAGGCCGCCCAGCGTCTGGAGCATGCCATTCCGAAGGAGGCGACGGTTTCCAGACAGGGAGGCGACGAATTCATCATCCTTCTTCCTAAAATCGACCGGACAGAAGATGCTGTCGCATGCGCAGAGCGGGTACTGGCTTCTTTCGATACGCCCTTTACGATTCAATCCCAGGAAGTAAGCATAAAAACCAGCATCGGTATCAGCTTATATCCGGAGAATGGGGACAATGTCGAATCGCTGATCAAACATGCCGATGTAGCGATGTATAAGGCGAAAGATTACGCAGGTAATCGGTATCAGCTTTTTTCCAATGATATCGAAGAACGTTCGGTTGAACAGATCAAGCTGGAGAATGACTTATTCAAAGCCCTCCAGCGCGGGGAAGAGTTTGAACTGTATTATCAGCCCAAATTCGACGTCCGCTCCGATGAATTGATCGGCACGGAAACACTGATCCGATGGAATCATCCGGAATTCGGTCTGCTCTCCCCCGGCCGGTTCATTCCGTTGGCGGAAGAAACCGGGTTGATTACTGCCCTTGGGGAATGGGTCATCAAAGAATCCTGCCGTCAGATGAAAAAATGGTACGACAAAGGGTGCACGCAGCTCGCCGTCTCCGCCAACCTGTCGCCGCAGCAGTTCCAGCAGACCGATCTTGCGTCCAAGGTAGCTGCTATTCTTAAAGAGACCGGTCTTCCACCACAGCTGCTGGAATTGGAGCTGACCGAAAATTTAATCGTCAACAATACCAATCAAACCCTTAAAACGATCCGGGAACTGAAGGACCTGGGTGTGCAGATATCTATTGATGATTTTGGCACGGGGTATTCCTCTCTCGGCTATTTGAAGGATTTCCCGGTGGATACACTTAAGATTGATAAATCCTTTATTGATCATATGACAACGAATGCGAACAATGCCGCCATCATCAAAACGATCATCACTCTGGCTGACAGTCTGAAACTGAACGTCATTGCAGAAGGGGTCGAGAGCAGAGATCAGGCTGATTTCCTTGCCCGGCACGGGTGCTACTGGATTCAAGGATATTTATACAGCCGCCCTCTTCCTGTATCTGAATTTGAGAAACGGTATGTCCCATCACAATCACAAAGGAGCTAACGAAATGAAATCTGTTCGAGCTGTACTGGATTATTTAGTTTCAGGAAATGTCTCTTATATTTTCGGAATTCCGGCTGGATCGGTGAATGCCTTTTTTGATGAGCTTTATGATACGCCTTCCATTACACCTGTAATTGCTAAGCATGAGGGAGCAGCCTCCTATATGGCCGCAGCCTATGCTAAATATTCCGGTTCGCTGAGTGTGTGCATCGGAAGCAGTGGACCCGGAGGAACAAACCTGGTGACAGGAGCGGCGAATGCGATGCGGGAGCACCTTCCTGTCCTGTTTCTCACCGGAGCTGTCCCTGTGGATACGGTCGGATTGAACGCGTCCCAGGAACTGCATGCGGACCCTCTGTATCAGTCGGTTACAAAATACAGCCAGCGTGTGGACCGGGCAGAGGACCTGCTTCCGGAAATTCATAAAGCGGTGGAAATTGCCCTGACCGGTGTTCCAGGTCCTGTGCATATCGCTATGCCGATCGACGTTCAGCTTTCATCCGTTATGCCCCCCGCTCTTCCGGCTTTTCCTGAACGCGTCCCCCTTCTTCCCGATGATGATAAAATCCAGGAAACGGCTGAAAAACTCGCCGGAACGAGTGGATTCATTTTCGCCGGCCAAGGGATCCGCGGGGCTGTCGAAGACGTACTGGAACTGGCTGAAACACTGGAATGGCCGATTATCACGACCCCTCAGGCGAAGGGATTCATCCCGGATGATCATCCGCTTCTGAAAGGGATATTCGGATTTGCCGGGCACGAAGAGGCTTCCACATTCATTCATTCGAATGCAGCTGAAACCATCCTTGTGCTTGGGTCGAGCCTCGGAGAAACGGCTACGAACAACTGGAATCCCAATCTGGCCGCCAACCGTACGCTTATCCAGGTTGATTACGATGCTACGGTTTTCAACCGGAAGTATCCGGTAGACATGGCTGTACACGGGGATATCAATGTGACGGTATCTTCTTTGATTACAGCTTTGAACCAGCTTGGACACAGGCAGAAACGAATGCCTGCCTTCCCACAGCGCTCACAGGAAATCACATCGGAGTATAACTCCCGGAACGTGCTGCTCTCCCTGCAGAAGCTCCTCCCTTTGAATACGCGCTATACAGTGGATATCGGAGAATTCATGGCTTATGTCGTTCACTATATGAACGTCCGTTCCACAGATTCTTTTGATATCAATGTCCATTTCGGAGCAATGGGAAGCGGCATCGGCAGTGCCATCGGTGCCAAGCTTGCAGAGCCGGAAAGACCTGTAGTAAGCCTTACCGGAGATGGCTGCTTCTTCATGCACGGGATGGAACTGCTGACAGCCAAAGAATACAACATCCCCGTATTGTTTATCGTGATGAATAATGCACGGCTCGGCATGGTCCATCACGGGCATACGCTGCAGTATAAGCGTGCGCATGAGCGGTTTGGTCAGGAAGCGGTCAATATAACGGCTATGGCCGCTTCTCTTGGTGTGCCGTCCGTTTCCGTCCATTCCATGGAAGATGTGAATGAAGAAACACTCGGAGAGGTTTTGAACAGCAGCGGACCAGCTGTTCTTGAGATTTCCCTTGTGGATGACAATGTCCCGCCTATGGGCGATAGAGTCAAATTCCTTTCTTCTTTCGGAAAATAAATCTATAAACGTCTGTCATTTTTTTGAAAACGATTGAATCTTTCCTGCGCCCTCTTTATGATAGAGATAATCTATATAAAGAGGGTGCTTTGTTTTGCTGAAAAATGTACTCATCGTGGGTATACTCGTATCCGGACTGTCCCTCACAGGATGTGGAGCATCGGAAAGTGAAGAGAGTCATGTTGAACATGCGAACGGAGATCTACGTGAAGAAACGGCTTCAGCGGATGTCCTCCCAGACTTCATGGACGGAAAACCTGAAAATGTCCAGAACATCTACCTGGCTGCTGCCCAGCACCGCGATCTGCTTGAAAACATCCCTTGTTACTGTGGCTGCGGAGAAAGCGCCGGCCATAAAGATAATTACGACTGCTTCGTTCATGAAAATCATGACGACGGCAAGATCATGTGGGATGACCACGGAACGAAATGCGGGGTCTGCCTTGAAATTGCTGCCTCTTCCATCAACGATTATCAGCAGGGGAAATCAATCAAGGACATCCGTGCAGATATTGATGAAGCATATGAAAACGGGTATGCAAAACCTACTCCAACCCCTGCTCTTTAATCAGATCGTTTTAAAATGAACGACAAAGGCCGCCCCGGAAACCGGGGCGGCCTTTGTTTATTCAGAAACAGCATATGGTACTCAGAGAGCGTCCGAGGTCACCCAATGATCCGGACTTATGGGGATAATAGAAAAGCACAGGTTCCTCTACAAGCTGAAGGGAGTCCATCTTCAGAACAAATCTTTCATGCCGTCTTTTCCACCGGCTTCTTCTGTTCGAATTTCTGTTTTAACTGTTTACGACCGCGGTGCAGTCTCGACTTCACCGCGCTCTGGGTTATGTTCAGAAGGTCCGCAATTTCCTTCTCCTTCATGCTGTACTGAAAGCTTAACTGAAGAACCTCCCTTATTTTAGGGGATAATAAGCCGATGGATGATAGGATCTCCTCCTCAAGCTGATGCCGTTCACACGTTGCTTCAACGAGAGAGCCCTGTTGACATAAAGAATCGGGCAGCGGGATATGTTCAAGCGATACTACAACGGCACGCCGCTCTTTTCTCAGCAGATCGACCGCTTTTCTTGCGGCAATCGTCGACAACCAGGCCCCTGCTTTTTCCTCATCCGTCAGTTCATCCAGTTTGTGATAGGCTTTCAAGTACGTTTCCTGCACCACATCTTCAGCAAGGCTGTAGTTATTCACCACTTTATATGCAGAGAAAAAGACCCGCCGGTGATAACGCTCATAAAGTTCATAAATATCCATCCGGATCTCCCCCTTACTCAAAATGCTGACGAACGAAATCGGGAGCATTTTCTTTGGTGAACGTCACAATTTCATTATAGTCTTTGTTGGTATCATCATAATAAAGGGCGACTATATAGGCGCCGTCATCCTGATTGTGTCCGCCTTGAAGCAGAGGCTCTATTTTCTCTTTCCCTTCCACGGCCAGTGGCTCCACGCCCTGTTCCAATAAACGATCAAAGATAAATCTCGGGTAATCCTCGGCGAACTGTTCCTCCGGCCATTCAAACACTTCCGCTTCGGCAATGTCCTCGGGTCCGACCATGAAGTCCTCATATAACCCTTCCTTTTTAAGCCAGGCCGTCGTTTGTTCATATCCTTCATATACGGTCGTTTGATAAGGGTTGGTTATGATTTCATTGGATTCGTCCCTCACACGGAAGGAAATCCATGAATACATGCCGCTTGGATGGGCCATCTCTTCATAAGACTGGCTGCGCAGATCTTCTTTCAAAGCCTTCAACAAGCCGGCCACTTTCTCGTCATCCACGATTGTATGCGGACTTCCTTTCCCATTAGGATCAAGATGGATGCGGTCCACCTGTCCACTCTCCAGCGTTAAAGCTGGATAACGGATGTTTCTACCTTCATCTGTTTCATAAACCGCCTGCCGGGCGGCTTCGATTCTTCGATCACCCGTCTGGTACTGCCGCTGGACCTTCCGACCGTTTTCCAGTTCATAGTTGATAAAGTAATAGTCTTCTCCCATCTCCATAGGTTCACTGTATTCGACAAGGGCTTCATGTAAATTCAGCACCGACTCAATTCCTTCTCCGGAAGTGATAGAAGGGATCGGCGTTCCGGCGTTCTGGTACTGCTCGTATTCACCATATCCCTCACTGATATAAGCTTTCACAACCATTTCCTGTTCTGGAATATAAGTTTCATAGCTCTGCCAGCCATACGGAAGGAGAGCCAGGACAGCACCAGCGCTTCCCGTATAGATAAGCCAGTTTTTCATGAGCCGGATATGGAAGACACGCCATGTCTTTTCCAAAAGCATAGCTGCTGCCATATATCCGAAGGTTCCGCCCAATACCCAGCCAAACACCATCCAGCCGTACAAACTCAGGCTGAGACCGAAATACATCCCTCCAAGCAGCGCGGTGCAGAAGGTGACACCAAACTTGAAGACAGGGCGCAGCGCTGGTACAGTCACAGCTTTTGTGGCCGTTTCCAACGCACGCCTTTGGTAAATGACATAAGAAAGGCCATACATGACGACAGATGCCAAACCGTACGTCCATAAAGAAACTTGGGATAATGGAAGATTGGAGACTTCACCACCGGAAGAGGACGCCGTCAGCACATCTGTGATTGGTGATAAATGCTGGATCGTTTCTTCCTGAGCGATGACGCCTGAAAAACCATTGACTGTCATGTCCAGGTAATAGCTGATCAATAAGTACATCCCGGCAGGAAATAGCAGGAAAATATACGTAATTACTGCATGGACAGCGGATAAACCGGTCAGCGTCCCTACAAAGACACCGGTCATAAATAAAAGGATGGACATGACACAGAAAACAGCGAGCCAGTAGGCGGCATTTCCGATCGTGAAATAACCCGATACGTCCGCGACCCGTGAAGTTACAACTAGAATGATGAAATTCAAGAGAACCGGGACGAGCAGCAGAACAATCCCTGACACCAGATGATGGTTCAAGAGCCTGCCGCGGCTGATCGGTAAGCTATGAGCAAAGTCCGAGGCATCCTTCGTTTGGAGATACCGGAATAAAAAGACAGCCATCAAGACAGGCAGAATCAATAGAAAAACGGCTTGAAGTACAAAGGCGAACATCGAACCGAAGAGCCCTCCGTCATTATCCACCGGTGAAGCCATAGGAGCGGCTGTATTCAAATCCATAAACAACGGCAGCGGAACGAGAAAGAAAAGTCCAAGAAAATAGACGATGCTGATCCACCCTACAGCTCTGAAATCCTGCTTGAATATTTCCTTATTAAACAAGGATGTTTTCGAACGCATATCCGGCACCTCCCATTTCATAAATGAAAATTTCCTCAAGCGTTAACGGCAGGCGGTCATAAACCACAGGATGCCATGACTGAATTTCCTGTGCCACTTCCTTCTCTGTGCCGCGGACGATGAGAACATATACGCTTCCCCGTTTTTCTACATGAAGGACGTCAAGATCTGTTTCATCAGGATCGAACGCATCCTCCTTGAAGGCGGCCTGAATTTTATGCACGTCTTCCTTCAAGTCGTCCAAATCACGTTCCAGCAGGATCTCGCCCTTATGCAGGATGCCGACGTGGTCGCAGATATCCTCCACTTCCTGCAGGTTATGAGAAGAAATCAAAACCGTCATTTCACGTTCAGCCACATCCTGGATAATCAAGTTTCTGATTTTCTGTCTCATGACAGCATCCAGGCCGTCAAACGGCTCATCAAGAATCAATACATCCGGCACCGTGGACAATGCGAGCCAGAACGCTGCCTGTCTCTGCATCCCTTTTGAAAAACGGCTGAGCTTCTGCTTGTCGTCCAGCTCAAACAGCGTTCTCAGCTTTTCGTACCGCTCTTCATCCCAGCCGGGAAACAAGGATCGATAATAGTCCCCCATCTGCCGAATGGTATATTGAGGAAGGAAATACAGGTGGTCCGGCAGAAAAATGAGCCGCTGCTTTGTTTTCGTATTTTCATAAATTCCAGCATTGTCAATATGGACCTGACCGTCGTCCTGCCGCAGGATTCCTGCGAGCATCCGCATCATCGTCGTTTTACCGGCCCCGTTGGACCCAAGCAGCCCGTAGATCGATCCCTTGTTCACATGAAAGCTGACATTGGTTAAAATCTGTTGTTTATCGAACGATTTATCGACGTTTCTCACATCAATCATGACGTTCTCCCCCTTCCACATCCTTTAAAAGTTCAGCAATCTCTTCCCGGCTCATACCTAAATACATCGCTTCTGCAAATAATTTCTTCAACTCTTCCCTCACTTTTTCCAGCTCCTCTTTCCGTCCGTTTTTACTTGAAGGATGAACAAAGCTTCCTTTCCCTTTCAACGAGTAAATGTAGCCCTGGGACTCGAGCTCCCGGTATGCCTTTTGAATCGTATTCGGGTTGATCGTCAACTGCTGCGCCAGTTCCCTCACAGAAGGCAGCTTTTCATCCTCCTTAAGCACATCGTGAATAATCAGCTGCTTCAGTTTGTCGATCAGCTGCTCGTAAATCGGCTTACGGCTCCTGATATCCAGCTCAAACATAGATCCACCTCCGCCTCTTCTGTATTAACTGTATTATTACTACTAATACAGTAGTATACACGTCACTCCATATTTTGAGAAGTCCCGGTTTGAAAAAATAACAACTTCCCACTTTTAGCTGCCGGATCATAAAAAAAGACGGCCGGGTGAAATCCCGGCCGTCTCGATGTTTGTCCATTATTCTCCGTGGGTGGGCAGGGAATAAAACTCCCGGACGTATGTATAATCTCCTGCCATCCTTCCAACAGGTTTCAGTTTATGGGGATCGATCTTATCCACGTCCACATAGACATCGTCCTTCACATGATAACCAACAAGACGGCCGAGCACTAAATGACCGGACCCCACCTCTACAACCTGTGACAGCGCACACTCCATATGCACAGGAGATTCCTTCACTCTCGGAACATTTACAAAATCTCCGGGTTCCGACTCCACGCCGGCGGCATGGAACTCATCTACATCCGGGCTGTGATTTTTACTGCTCTCGTGCATTTGGTCAGCCAGTTGTTCTGTCACAAGATTAATAATGAAGGTTTCGGTTTCCCTTATGTTGACAAGAGTATCCTTCTCCCGTGCTCCATCACCAATGGAAAAACAAAGCGTGACCGGGTCCATGGAAGCCACTGTAAAAAAACTGAACGGAGCCAGATTGGCCACACCATCAGAGCTGAGAGAAGACACCCATGCGATGGGACGAGGGACGACGGCCCCTTTCACCAGCTTACTCATACGATGCTCATGAAACTGATTTTCTCCGATTTTCATCCTGCTTCTCCTCCTTTTCTTTTCATTGTACTAGAATCCATGTTCTTCCACATCATGTAGAGTAATTCACCGTTTAACAGTAAATGGTAAAGGGAATGTATGATTAACATTTAAAAATAGGAAGGAGTTTCTTTTATTGGGAGATTTATGGAGTGCCTTTAAAGATGCATTAGCCACTGTATCCAACTTTTTATGGACATACCCTCTTGCTATTATTTTAATTCTCGGCGGGATCTTCCTCACGTTCCGCATCAAGTTTTTTCAATTCCGCTTCTTCGGCCATGTTCTCCATCAAACCGTGGGCCAGATTTTCAAGAAAAACAAACAGAAAGGAAGCATCACTCCTTTCCAGGCGTTCACATCAGCCCTTGCCTCAACAGCGGGCGCCACAAATATCGTAGGGGTTCCGGTAGCCATATCGCTCGGTGGGCCGGGGGCACTTTTCTGGATGTGGGTGGTAGCGCTTATTGGAATGGCAACAAAATACAGCGAGATTCTTCTCGGGGTGAAATACAGGGAAAAGAATGAAAAGAACGTATGGGTCGGCGGCCCGCAGTATTACATAAAAAAAGCACTCGGCTGGAAATGGGTCTCCACCGCCTTTGCCTTTCTCCTTATGATTGAACTGATACCAAGTGTCATGGTCCAGTCCAATTCCATTGCCACCCAGACCGAAGGAGCCTTTGGGTGGCCGGTGGAAGTTACCGGCGCCATCATGTGCGTGGCTATTGCCCTCGTGGTATTTGGTGGCATTCAGCGCATCGCCAAAGTCACCGATAAAATGGTGCCGGGGATGGTGCTGATTTACCTTGCTGTCTGTTTTTACGTCATCTTTGCCAACATGGGTGAAATCCCTGCCGTCTTTGCTCTTATTTTCCAGCACGCCTTCACCCCTGTTTCCGCTACGGGCGGATTTGCCGGGGCCGCCGTAGCCCAGGCGCTCCGCTGGGGAATTGCGCGCGGTCTTTACTCCAACGAAGCAGGACTCGGGACAGCTTCGATCGCCCATTCTGCTGCTCAGACCGATCACCCTTCCCGCCAGGCGCTGTGGGGGATCTTCAGCGTTTTCGTAGATACGATTCTGATCTGTACCGTTTCCGGCCTTGTCGTGCTCGTTACAGGGGCCTGGACAGAAGTCGATGGCAGCGACGCCTCCAACATGATCAACGTCGCCATCGGCAGTGAGTTCGGCGACGCGTTCGGAGGAAGCTTCATCAGTGTCTTCCTGCTCTTTTTCGTCATTACGACGATTGGAATTCTTGTATTCTACGGAGAGAAGCAGGCGGAATACTTATATGGGCTGAAAGCGGCCAAAGGGATGAGAATCGTTTATATTCTAGCCGTCTTCGTCGGAGCTCTCGGAGGCCTTCAGTTTGTATGGCAGTTCCTTGATCTGCTTCTAGCCCTTGTCCTTCTTGCGAATATCATCCCGCTCCTGTTCCTGCACAAGGAAATCGCGGCACTGACCGATGACTACGTAAACCGGGTGTATAAAAAGAAAACCTCCAAACGGAACATCTCCTTGTTTGAGGAAGAGGAAGATGCCAGCTGAACCCTTCCTGTACGGAAGCCGGCTGACGGGGACTTTTCCCGTCAGCTTTTTTTATGGGCTGTCCTCCGATTGTAAGAAAGCTTACACATGGACCTTTTCAATTCTCTTCCCAGCCCTGATTATGCTATCGTCTAAGAGGATAGGATATTGGATAAACACGCAGGAAAACAACGAAAAGCAGGTGTTCACATGCTCGATACCCACGCCAGGAAATATGTACAGCCTTCCATTGATAAAACCGCCCACTATTTATTAAAACAGGGCCGTTCAGCCGATCAAATCACCATCACCGCTCTATTCATCGGTCTGGGCACCAGTATCCTTTACATGCTCGGCCATCCGGTGGCTGCTGTCGTCCTTTTATGGTTTTCCGGATTTCTCGATGCCGTAGATGGGACAATGGCCCGCCACACGAAAACATCCCCCTTCGGCACCGTGATGGATATTACGTTCGACCGGGTCGTCGAAGTCGGAATCATTCTTGCGATCGCCTACGTGCACCCGGACGTGCTGTGGCCGCTTCTTCTTCTTACCGCCTCCATCATCATTTCGATGACGATTTTCCTTGTCGTTGGAGCTGTGTCTGAAAAAGCAGGGGTGAAGTCCTTCTATTATCAGGCAGGGGCGGCCGAACGGACAGAAGGCTTCCTTTTATTCAGCATTATGATGTTGTTTCCGGATTATCTGCTCTGGTCAACGCTGTTGTTCTTTGCCGTAGAACTATTCACAGGCATCCAGCGTTTTGTGGAAGCAGCCAAAATTCTGAAGTAAGATCCCTCTCCAATACCCGGAGACTTTGACAGAGATAGACGAGAAAAAAGAGCTGCTCTTTTGCGAAGCAAAGAAGCAGCTCTTTTTTGATTGCAGAATAAATGCTCACAAACCTCTTGTCAGTGAATGCTCATCTTAAAAGCAATTCGGTATAAACGGATAGAAGCAGCATGCAAAGGACTGTTTTATAGATCGAGCACGGCCTCTTCTATCCTTTTCACACCTCTGACAGCAGCCATGTCCTCCACCAGCTTCATGAGAGCAAGATCTTTTCCTTTCGCTTCAATCATAAAATCGACCCGCTGGTTCAATGCTTTCAATTCCTTTAGGAGCGGCTGAATAAAATCAGCGTCCACATAATCCGAATGGCTACGGAAAGCATTCTCCGACTTCGGGGAGGAGATGTGGATTTTCGGTGGCACATGCATGCCTTCCCACGTCCGGAAAAAGCGGGGCAGGAGATCCTTCAGTGATTCTTCATCTGTATGATTGGCCCTATAGTGATGATAATCGAACATCATTGGAATGTTGTGTTTTTCGCACACGTCAAGTGTTTCCGATGTGGTGTAGGTTTTATCATCATTTTCAAGCGTCATCTGCTGTTTGACTGGATCCGGGAGCTGCTTGATATTCTCGTGAAAACGGCCGAGTGCTTTAGCTTTATTTCCGTAGGCACCGCCCACGTGAAGGTTGATATGGGCTTCCTCATGCAGGCCCATCGCTTCCAGCATCGCGTAATGATAGGTCATATCCTTGACGGCATTGATCGTGACTTCAGGCCTGTCACTGGTAAACAACGTAAATTGATTGGGGTGGAAACTCGTCCTCATCCGGTGCCTTCTGACAATATCCCCGATTTCCCTGAACAAATACTCAAAGGGTGTAATATAGTCCCACTCCACATCATCATGGGTGGCAAGCGGAATTAAGGAGGAAGACATCCGGTATAGGTGGATCTGCCGGGCCACATTATAGTGGAGAATCCGAATGGTACGGCGCAGATTCATTTCTGCAATCGTATGAAGCTGTTTCAACGCTTCTTCCCGCCCAAGTTTCTCGTAGCGGGCAAAAGTCATCGTTTTTGCAGGCGCGGCCTCCCACAGCGATAGAGCGTGGGATACATAGCCGAAGCGGATGATCATAAACATACTCCTTCTCACAAAATGGTATAGTTCTATCTTCCCCATAATGGAAAAGGTTAATAATGGATTCCACTGTCCGCTATGTTTTTTTCCAATAAAAAGGACGGCCATCGTCCGGCCGTCCTTTTCTCATGATTATCTTACATTCATTTCTGATGGCTTCGGACCTTTACGCTCTCCACGGTCCAATTTGTTGATGGCCGCCATATCGTCGGCCGTCAATTCAAAGTCAAACACATCAAAGTTCTCTTCGATGCGGGATGGTGTCACGGATTTCGGAATGACAACCGTATCGTTCTGCAGGTGCCAGCGGATGATCACCTGCGCTGGTGTTTTCCCATGCTTTTTGGCAATGGACTGAACATCTTCGTTTTTCAGAACTTCTCCCCCCTGCATGAGAGGGCTCCATGCTTCTACGAGGATACCATGATCACGGCAGAAATCCTTCAGCTCATTCTGTGCAAGATATGGATGGCATTCCACCTGGTTGACTGCAGGCTTCACATCGCATTCATCCAATAGACGCTGCAGATGATCGATGTCGAAGTTACAGACTCCGATAGCTTTTACCTTACCGTCTTTATACAGTTTCTCAAGTGCTTTATAGGTTTCAACGTACTCATCGAATTCCGGTGTCGGCCAGTGGATCAAATAAAGGTCCACATAGTCGAGGCCAAGCTTATCAAGAGAAGTTTCAAAAGCTTTCAATGTATTGTCGTACCCTTGGTCTGTATTCCATACCTTTGTCGTAATGAACAATTCATCGCGCGCAACGCCACTCTGGCGGATGGCTTCCCCGACCTGCTTTTCGTTGCCGTAAATGGCTGCTGTATCAATAGAACGATAACCTGTTTCGATGGCTTTTGTTACCGCAGGCACTGCTTCCTTTTCTTCTACCTGCCAAACACCGAAACCGAGCTGAGGCATTTCAATCTGCCTATGTAGCGTAACCGTCTTCATTGTCATTCTCCTTTTCTGCTTAGGGATTTCAAATTGTAGTGTATCATAACGCTTTCATGCGGGCTTCTAATCTGCTCACGGCTTTTTCAATTGTATTTCCCAATTCGATCCTGTCCGAATACCATACGCCTTGGAAAAGGAGCCTTGGTTAATGGCGACGGCCATATGATCGAGCGAATTCACATATAAGAGAGGCTCTCCGATGTGCGTAGCTGCAAAAGAACGGCCGAACGTCACCGTATTGTGATACACCTCCTGGCCATTGTGAGTGATCTGCACATCCAGTTGACTGCCGTAATCGACGCCTGTCTGAAGGAATAACCGACGAGGAATGTTGGTCCATACATTTCCAAACCGCACATCAAGGATATCCAGGATCCCCGATACAGACCCAGGCTGAAGCACGGGCTCTTTCACCGGGAGCTTCACAAGTTCCGCTGGATCAAGAGGAGGACCGATTTCCTCAAAAGAAATCACTCCGGAAGCCAATCTTGCTCCTGTATAGGCGTAAATGTCCCGGCCGTGGAACGTAAACGATTCACCGGAGCGCGGAAGACGGTTGACCCGCTCGTCAATCTCCCTGACCTCGACGATTCCTTCGGCCGCCATTATATGCGTCAACGTTCCGTTGTCCGGTGTAATGACATAATGGCCGGACCCGGTCCGGACCCCGATGCTTCTTCGGGCAGATCCGACGCCAGGATCCACGACAGACACAAAGACTGTTCCTGTTCTCCAATACCCCATCGTCTGCCACAGCCGGTATGAGCCGTCCCATATATGAAAAGGTGGAATGTCATGGGTCAAATCAAAGATGTTCAACGAGTCATCCACTCCATGCGCCACCCCGTGCATGGCACTCACTGCACCATCTCCGAGTCCGAAATCCGATTGAAATACGAGTGCTCCCATTCGCAGAACCTCCATCCTGTTAAATTAGGAACATTCTAAATAATTCATTTGAAAAAAGCAACATAAAAAAGCACTAGTCCTACGAACGGACAGGTGCTTTTGGATAGATGATGATCATCCGGTACATATAAAAGCTGAAAAGAATGAAAAAAATAAGAGCACTGATCACGTTCGGCACCGCTGCATATTTCAGCACGACGCTGAGAATCAACGGCAGTGTGGCAGCATAAGCGGTCAGCTTCCACAGCAGCTGATAGCTCAGTTTTCTCTCAAGGGCCTTACAAAGCAGGAGCGCACCTCCGGCCAATATGGAAACCCCGACAAGGATTAAAAAGACAATCAACAGCGGATAAAAGACGAGGAACTGCACGATGTACATTCCTCTGGATACTTCTGTAACGCTCGTCTCCAGATACATAATCGAAAAAACCATATCCGGCAGGAACAAAGCAAACAGAAGCACAAACAAATAACCGATCGTCTGTGTAATGCCTTTTCTATTCAAATGGAACATCGCCTCTTTTTTTGGAAGGCGCAGACTATTCTTCAACGAATCAAAAAACCCCATGAGTCTCTCCTGCCTTATTCAGCGTAAATGGCCAGTTCTTCTTCAATCTTCGTACGGATTTTCTCCAGGGCGTCTTCGGGTGTTTTTGCGAAAACGCGCTGATTATTGACAATGGCATACGGACGGACGGCACACATGCCGCAGAACGATAAACATTCGTTCATGAGTACAGCGACTTCTGGATATTCGGATTCAATGATGCTTTCGATGTCCAGTTCATTGATCAAGTTGCCGTCACATACTTCAACAACAACGATTCCCATCAGGTGTACTCCTTTCTAAGGTGTATTATTCGGGTAAGCCTAAAATTCGACGGGCCTTCTGCTCATCCTTCTGCATCTGCGTGACAAGGGCATCGACCCCGTCAAAATTCTCCTCGTCTCTCAAGTGCCGTAAAAACTGAACGGTCACTTTCCTGTCGTAGAGATCACCGGAAAAATCCAGAAGGTAAGCTTCGACTTTATAAGAATCACCGTTTACCGTCGGGCGGTAACCGGCACTGATTAATGTGTAATAATATTCAGGAGAATCCTGTACAAGCTTCACAAGACCGAGGTAGACGCCCGGCTTGGCTTTGATGTAGTCATCGATTCCTCCGACATTCAGGGTCGGATAACCAAGCGTGCGTCCAAGCTGCTCCCCTTTTTCAACGAAACCTGTAACTTCATAAGGGCGCCCGAGCATCGCCTGGGCCGCTTCCATCCTTCCGTTGGATACATGCGTGCGGATATCGGTACTGCTCACTTTAGAATCATGAAGCATCACACCGGGTACAATCGATACCCCGGCTCCGATTTCCCCGCACAGCTCTGCCAGTCCTTCCGCGTCAGAGCCACGGCCTTTTCCGAATCGGAAATCTTCTCCTACAATCACATGCTGGATATTCAAGCGGTTCAAATGCTCCAGTACAAATTCATCGGGAGATGTTTTTGCATATTCTTTTGTAAAATGGACGTGATAGTAACGATCTACCCCGAACCGTTCCAGACGGGCCAGTTTATCTTCAAGTGTAGACAACCCATACTTAAAGGATTCCTCGCCGCGCAGCACCCATTTGGGATGATCAGAAAAACCATAAACCGCAATCTTATCTTCCGGACGGGCCAGCTTCTCTGCTTCCTGTAGAAGCGACTGATGCCCCAGGTGTACGCCGTCCATCTTCCCGATAATTAAAACAACGGGCTCTTGATTCTCAGGTGGTCGTCCTTGTACTTCAATCAGTTCCATTAACAAAGCATCCCCTTCAACCTGTTGATTAAACCTTCTAATTATATAATATCCATTCTTATTTAATCAACCTTGGACAGTTTTTGCAATGATTCTGCCCTTGTTCTTCTGTTATGATCAAAAGAAAAGGAGGAAAAGCATGATTGAGCAGGCGGAACGGCTGGCAGCCAGAGCCCACAGAGGGCAGAAACGGAAGAACTCAGCTGACCCTTACATTGTTCACCCGCAGAGAGTGAGTGAAATCCTCAGAGGATGCGGAGCTTCTGAAGCACTTATTTGTGCAGGGTGGCTCCATGATGTCGTAGAAGATACAGAGGTGACCATTGAGGATATTCAGAAGCAGTTTGGTAATCAGGTGACAGAGCTTGTGGCGGCGCATACGGAGGACAAACGGCTTCCCTGGCAGCAGCGCAAACAGCACACCATCAACGTGGTCCGGGACGGCCGTATGGAAATCAAGTCCCTGATTGCAGCAGATAAGCTTGATAACCTGCGCTCCATCCATACGGCCCAGCAGCGCCTCGGGGAAAAGGTGTGGGATAACTTCAACGCGGGATACTCCCAGCAGAAATGGTATTATCAATCGGTCGCTTCAGCTATGTACAATGGTCTCTCCAAACAGGACGCTCCTCCCTTTTTTCAAGAGTACGCAGAACTGGTTGAACAAACGTTTGATTAAAAAAACATCCAGTTCCCAAACAGGAACTGGATGTTTTTATTGAGCCACTCCGGCATAAAAGCTATCTATAATCGCCTCGTCTGAATGAGGGATTTCCTCTCCCTTCACCATCTGCGCATTATTGATGCACCCGCTGGTCAGAAGAATAATATCGCCTTCTCCCCCCAGCTCGAGGGAACGCAGAACGCCTTCCTCCCGCGTGCGGGTCTGATGGACATGCGGAGATTCCGGATGGGAAAATCCTGTGCAGACTTGATCAACGATAATCTGCGGATCGTGGTAGCCGGGATGGTCGACCGTTACGATGATTTCGTCGGCCCGGCCTTCAATCGCCGCTGCCATCTTCGGCATTTTATTGAAATCACGGATGCCGATCCCGGCAATCATGACAATTAAACGGCGGTGTCTCAGCTTTTTCACTTCTTCCAGGAGACGGTTTAAAGCTACAGGCGTATGGGCGTAATCAAGAATCACCTTCTGATTCATTGGAGTATCGATAACTTGGAAGCGTCCTTCCGGTCCCTGCATGGCCGGGAGGACGGAGAGGATGTGATCGATGGTGAATCCAAGGTGAAGAGCTGTGCCGATGGCAGACAGAACATTCGCGACGTTATAGGTGCCGTACACAGGTACCTGTACGTTTTCCGAACGTCCGTACACCTGTAGTGTGAAGGTGGAGCCCGCCTCTGTCACCTCAATGTCTTCCGCTCTGATATCAGCCTCTGGACGGCCTTCTATACTGTACGTCAGCAGCCCTTCCCTTCCCATTGCGAGAAGTTCAGCGGCCATGCCGTCGTCATCGATATTCACGACGCGGTGATCGGCCTGTTTGAAGAGACGCATTTTACACTCCCTGTAGTGGTCGATGGTATGGTGGTATTCCAAATGCTCCTCAGAAAAGTTGGTGTGGATCGCCACATCAAACTGAATGCCTTCCACACGGGATTGATCCAGGGCAATGGAGGATACTTCCATCACGGCTGCTTCATCTCCGTGGGTACGCAGGTCACGGAAAATGCGATGCAGATCCATTGATTCCGGTGTGGTCGGCGTACTTTTTTTATAGGAGAGCTTTCTGCTGGATGTCCAGATTCCTGTCGTTCCGATGGATCCTGCCGGAAGTTCAAGAAGCGTAAGCAGAGACCGCACGTAGGCGGCTACAGTCGTTTTACCGTTCGTACCAGTGACACCAATCGTCTTCAGCTCATCATCGGCTGCTCCATAAAAGTACTTGGAGAAACCAGCCATGGCCGATCGTACATGGGAAGTGACAATAAACGTTGTCCGCGTATAGACCTCACTCATACGCCGGAACAGCTCATCCTCATGCCCAATAATGACATTGGCCCCGCCGGCAATCGCCTCCTCAACATACTCATGGCCGTTGAAGGTTTCTCCTTTTAAACAGAAAAAAGCGGCATCCGGCTGTAGACGTCCGGAATGAAAGGCGAGGGAGGAAACCGTTTGCTCAGTTGGGCCGTAAAGGGCCTCTATATTCAATTGGGGGATTTGATCAAATGAAAGATTCATGTTCATTTTCCTCACTCTTTATATAACTTTATCGTCGTCTTTTTGCAGGTGAACTATGTACGGTTCCTCCGTGGGATTAACGGAAGCTGACCCACTATTTACCGCTCATGGGGTACATACCTTACTACGTACTTTACCCGTTCTTCAAAGACATTGAAACCTTTCTGCTGTATGGCAGGGAAACTGAATCGTTTGAAGGAGAAACATTCCATTTTCATACAATTATCAATTATGCCTGGCATGGCTGATCGTCTGCTGCAGAAGGTCAATGACATGGTCATCATCGTTGGAATAATAAATCGTCGTGCCTGCTCTTCTGTATTTGACCAGCCTTAAATTTTTTAAAAAACGCAGCTGATGAGACACGGTGGACTGTCTTAGGTTCAAATGATCGGCAATTTGGTTGACAGACATCTCCTTCTCGCACAACAAATGCAGGATACGGATTCTCGTTGGATCGCCCAATGCCTTAAACGTCTGGGAAACGACGAATAACGTCTCCTCATCCAGGGGGCTCTGGTCCTCTTCTGTCATCGTTTGTTCCTTTTCGTCAGCCATCCTGCTGCCTCCTTTACCATAGTGAAGAGAAATGTAAATTCATCGTATGTCCCTCTCCTCCTTTTGTCAATGGAGGGAGACGTTTACTCTCCGCCCCTGCCGGGAATTTCTACTGTAGAACCGATAAAGGAGGAACAATCGTTTATGTCTAAAAACGTTCTAATGGTCGTCACGAACCACGACACGATTACGGAAGAACAGTCCACAGGTCTTTGGCTGTCTGAATTCGGAGAAGCCTATAATGAATTTAACAAGCATGGCTACAACATTACTGTCGCCAGTCCAAATGGCGGCGGAATTCCGATCGATCCGAACAGTGTCAGTGACGACGAACCACAGGAAATCCTGGATACCAAACCTCATTTAGAAAATACGACCCCGCTGATCGACGTGGAAGCGGACGATTACGATGCCATCTTCCTCCCAGGCGGACACGGGACGATGTTTGATTTTCCAGATAACGAAAAACTGCAGAAACTGCTTCGAGGATTTTATGAAGATGGAAAAGTCGTATCTGCGGTCTGCCACGGCCCCGCAGGTCTTGTCGGTGCCACATTATCCAACGGCGACCCTCTCGTAAAAGGGAAACGCGTCAGTGCTTTTACAGACGCGGAAGAAGCAGAAACAGGCCTTGATGAGCATATGCCTTTCCTATTGGAGAGCCGCCTGAGCGAACTTGGTGCACAAGTCCGAAATGGGGCCAACTGGGCAGAGCATGTAGAAGTAGACGGACGCTTGGTTACCGGGCAGAACCCTCAATCCACAGAAGCCGCAGCCAAAGAAGTCGTAAAACAGTTAAATCAGTAAGAAATAAGGGATCCTGATTCAGGGTCCCTTTCGGCTGTCCAAAAAGAAGGATGGAGACATGGAAAAAGCTTGTAGAAAAACATGGTGTTTTTCTACAAGCTTTTCCCTTATTGGTCCTCTCCTGGTGGGTGGAACAAATAGTGGTACAGCCGGCGGGAGAGAACCCCGAAAGTGATCAGCCAGAACACGAGGAGCGCTGCCGCCCCCGCCCCCTTCAGGAATGTCCATCCTGTAAGAAAGGCGAAAAGGAGTCCTGCTGTCAGCACCGCTGTAGAAAAGATAAACAGCAGGATGGAAAGCAGAACTTTCATACTGTGACTAATCCAGGCAGGCATGAACTTTCACCTCCTGCTCTACAGTATGTATTTTTTCCAAATCAGCTTGTACGTTTTAGTGGACAACGGATAAAAAGGGCAGATGCCTGCCGCACATCCGCAGCTGTGCTACAATAAACGCACGCAGATTGTAAAGGAGAATCCATGTTGGAAAAAAGACTCGACCATATCGGCGTTGCCGTACGCCTTATTGAAGAAAGCATTACATTCTACACAGAGGTTTTAGGCGGAACCCTGATTGACCGCTATCGAAATGAAGCCGAAGGCGTGGAAAGTGAAATTGCTGTGATGGATGTGCACGGCAGCCGCACAGAACTGCTGATGCCGACGAATAACACCACCTCGCCGATCGCCCGCTTCATTAAGCAGAAAGGCAAAGGCGTCCACCACGTAGCCTACGAAGTGGAGAACCTGGATGAAGCCATAGAAGAGGTTCATGCTCAAGGGATACGCACCCTGGAATGGTCCCGGAGAACAAACAAGCACGGAAGACGGCTCATTTATCTGAATCCCGCCGACACCGAGGGCACCATCATTGAATACTGCGACTATCCGAACAAGCAGGAATGATAAAAAAGACAGGGAACCTCTTGGTCCCCTGTCTTTTCAACTTGTAAAGAAACCACGTTCTTGTCCAGTGCCTCTAAAAGCCTCAGCAGCGCTTGTTCACAAACATGACCTGTCTCACACAAACGACAGGTTCCATTGAGTCTGCGAAGCTGTGCTCAATGTTCTCCCGCTGAACATGTCTCTCCACACGATATACGGACAACTTTGACTGAATACACGGTCTTTTACGCTTCTTCCAGTGCTTCTGCCACGCTGTAGTCTTCTGCATCCAATTCTGTATCACGTCCGAGGGCCATCCTGGCAAGCTCTGCGCCAAGATAGGGGCCGGAGGTAAGACCGGAAGCCCCGAGACCATTGGCCGTCAGCACGCCTTTCCATCCAGGAATCCGGCCAAACACCGGCAGAGAACCCGGCGTAAACGGCCGGAACCCGACACGGCTTTCCACAAAAGTACTGTCTTGAAGACCAGGAGCCACCTCCAGAGCCTTATCTAAAATATAATGAAGGCCTCCGGCTGTCTGACGCTGATCGAATCCGGCATCTGTCTCGTGCGTGGCTCCAACAATCATACGTCCCCCACCAAAAGACAACATATATTGGTTGTTCGGCGGCATAACTACCGGCCAGTCCGCGGTTTCCGTACCTTCTACATCCAAATGGACAATCTGTGCCTTCTGGGGACGGGAAAGGAACTGGATCCCGAGCGGCTGGAACAACGGCTTCGCCCAGGCGCCTGCGGTGACGATCACTTCATCCGCTTCCAGCTTCCGTCCGTTCACTTCCACGCCTGTCACGGTATCCCCTTCAAAAGTGAGGGAGGCATCGCCATGCATCATGACGGCTCCACGCTTTTTTGAAGCTCGGATTAATGCGTCACGGAGCGCGCGGCCGTTGACACGGGCCGCGCCACTGACATGAACCGCTTCATAGCTTTCCTCTGATAACAGAGGGAAATAGGTGCGTGTTTCTTCCGGCGAAAGTCGTGTGATTTCACCGATTTCCGGTGCATCCTCCCTCCGTTTTTCCGCCCGTTCAATGGTCTTCTCCAGTTTTTCCGGGTTGGTGTGCAGGCTGACCGCTCCCACTTTTTTATAACCGGTCTCGTGCTCGCCATCCGCTTCCAACTGCTGGATCAACTCAGGATAATACCTTGCGCCGCCTTTGACGAGACGGTACCACCGTTGATTCCGGCGCTGTGCGAGCCACGGACAGACAATGCCTGCAGCGGCTTCTGTGGCCTGGCCCTCATCCTTCCGGTCCACAATAGTGACGTCCGCCCCTTCTTTGATCAGATGGTAAGCGGTCGAGGCTCCTAAAATACCTGCTCCTACGATGATATATCTCTTCATAACGAACTCCTTTTTACGCTCATTGTCTGCATCTATTGTATAGGACAATGCGCCGGGACTCAAATCTCTCCATAGAAAAAGGCGTCTCCTTGTGAGACGCCTTTTTCTGTGGAGAAACCTTTTTTCCAGTGCCTCCAAAGGAGTGGTCATGGATAGAATCTTCCCACGCAGGCGGCCGTAACGCAGCCTGTCCTTTTGAAACGGCGAAGCAGCTATGCTCAACGTTCTCTTTTGTCATAGGATAAAGCTGTCTTCCCACAGGCATCGGCACGTGGAGCGTTCAGTGGTGACGTCTGCGGGAACAGCGCGAGCCGAAGATCCACTTGGTCCAATGGTTTTCTTGACCAAGTCAGCTGAGGCCGTGCCCGCGGCAGGCATCCACCGAAAGAAGAACGTGCCCTCTCAACATGACATACGGACAACTCTAACTGGATAACACGGACTTTTCTACAGCCTGAGACGCCTTTTCCCAGTCATTCCGCTGTGTGTGTACATAAGTAGCGATAGCATTGCTCCAAGGTACTTACACAGTCATGGATGCCGACGCTTTCAATCTCAAAGAGTGAAAAAGCATTCAGCGTGACGGTGTAGGAAGCGATGGTGACGGTTGGACAACCCTCTGTCAATTTCCTTAATTCCAAAAAAATCGGATCGTGCGCGCTGCCAACGAAGTCAAATCCATTCACCTGCTCCATTTCCCCACTCCTTACCGTATCAAATGTATAACCGCGGGCCGATCCCCCGTTGTACGGTATACATTCGATGCGGGGAAGGAAAATCCTCTATCCTACAACGACTTCCACTTCCCATTGATCATTCACATACAGACCGATGACTTCTACACCGAAGCCCCAGGACTTCACAAGGTCGACAGACTGTTTGATCTGCCCTTCCTTCACTTCACGATCGACTGGGTTTCCGGCACAATTATGGTGGCCGACAACAGCGACAACATTGGATCCATGATTATCGGTGGAGATGTTGATTTTTGTTTTCACAGCAGCCAGCTGCTCTTCTGATCCTTCCAAAAGGAACTTCGTCGGGCCGGCTTCTGTAATCATATCGATGTAGGCTGTATCGTATTTTTTCTGCATCCAGTAAATAACCGGCAGCTGTACTCTTCCATCCATACAGTTGATAGCGGTGGCAAACGTTTTTTCAGACATAAAAATTCCTCCTCATTTTTTCTATGTTTTCTATCTTATCATAAAGAAAAAACAGCAGGAGGCCAAACCCCTGCTGCCTTCTTAATTGCTGATGCCTTCGATCTGCATCGTTTCCACCGTACCGGTTCCATTTTCCCGGATACGCGCTTCAAGATCCACCTGATCTCCTTCTTTCAGGAAGATCGATAACGGAGCCTTGCTGGTCGTAACGGTATATATAGTCGTTTCTCCTTCAAGGAGGAACTGCACCGACTGTCTGGATTCAGTGGAGGTTACGAGTACACGTTTGATGACGCCGCTCTTCTCCGTGAGGTCCACTTCCTGACTGCCTTCCACATTGCTTGGGTCCTGGGCAATCTGGAGACGGTAGGCGTTCAGCGTCTGTTTGGCCGTATCCCCGAAGACAGCAAAATCAGAATCGGCGGCCTTAATGTAGGCGTACTGCTTAAAGAGGCCGTTCGGATCCAGAACGTTGACAATCCACGTCGGGTGTCCGTCCACGTTGTAAAGCACCGGCATCGTTCCGGTCCAGTTTTTCTCTGGATACTGCTTGTTCACGATCTGCACTGCCCCTTTACTGTCCATGATCCCCTGGTTCTGCTGACCGTTGTAATACGTCAGTTCACCAGTACGGGCATCAATCAATGTATAACCAAGGGCTGAATCGATGTTTTCTTTCGGTGAAGCCATATCCGTAAAGTAGTACATGGCCCCGTTCTCATCGAATATCGGGGTCACACTGCTCTCTGTTCCGGATTCGTTCGGGATTTTCACATCTTTTTTACCAAAAATGGAGTTCAACCATCCGTTGATGTACTTCCCGAAGTATTCATTCTCCGTGGCAGCCAGTTCGGAACTGACCGATCCTTCAACAAATTCCGGCGCTTCTGAAGCTGGATAGGTTTCCACATCGCCGGTCACCGGGTCTACAACGGCGACTTTGACTTCCTGCATATCCGGCCGGTTGGAAAAGAACAGCGGTTTGTAAATCGTCTGTACGTACCATGGCTTCCCTTCATCATCCACTTCAATCTGGGCTTCCCCGCTTTGAATGTGGTCCGGGTGGGCACTGTAAACGACGCGCTGGACGTTATGGTTGAAATAACTCGAGTTGGTATACTTCATTTTGCTTTGGACGAACTCAGGCTGGGCATTAATGTTCGTCGCTGCGATCGTGAAGTATCCTTCCGTCTCATTTCCCCGTACATAGCGCCAAAAGCTTGAGAATTCCACTGGAGCGACGTAGACGATATCCCCGTCCACCTGCTGGGCCTGAAGCTTTCCAAGATCATAAAACTGGGTGTTCGGGACGACACTCATCGCTTTCTGCACTTTGTTACGGGCCGATTCAGGCGCGACAGAAATCGGTGTATTTTCCTCATTCAATGGGCGGGCCTCCGCCTCCTCCGATTTGGCGATCGAATCATGGCTGTCCTGCAGGGCAAAAATACTGTAGACGAATACGCCTACGATTAAAACAGCGGTCACAAGAACAATGACGCCCGATAACGAGCGGTGCATCGTCTGATACTGCACAGGCACCTTGGCTCCGCCATAAACAAGCGGCACGAACAGGATGGCGGTAATACTGTTCAAGATCAGCATATTCGGAATCGTAATGGTCGGCATGAACGCATAGGCAATCGCGAACATGAGGATAAAGCCGAAAATAAATACGCCGGCGGCTGTCCTCATAATCTTCTTTCTTCTCATACGGTTTTTCCAATAGACGATGAACGTCAGGATGAAAAATAAAATAAAAGATAATAGAGCTGTAATCAGCATTCCTATCATAAAAGTCAGAACTCCTTTCTATGTCTACAGCTTATTTACGTATCCGCCCTTCTTTGGTTTCAAAAAGTTTTCCGAAGGACGGATAGAGGAAGCGCCCTTGATCTATCCAACGAAGATCAAGAGGTCAGACATTTTGTTTTTGGAGATAATCCGCAAGACCCATGGCACACACTTCAAAATCGAGCTGAAGCAGTTGGTATACCGGGTGATCATCGGGAACGCCATTTCGGTTGAGGTAGGCGGACACACGCAGATGAAGCCGCTTCTGTATTCCTTCTATGCCTTCTCCTTGTTCCAGAGCGTCCTTCGCTTCACTTACGAAAACAGGAATCCATTTCTTCACTTGATCAAACGCTTGTTCAGGATCCTCCGACGCCCCGTAATGACCGAAATACAAGCGTTCGGGTTGAAGGCTCTCCATCTTTTCGATCGAGGAAATCATCACGTCCGGATCAAATTGATTGGGAGAGGTTGTAGGAAGGAAGAACGGTTCCATCCGGTCCTCCACGTGGTGATAACGTATCCCTGCGGTATCACCGGTGAAAAGCCCTCTGCTTCGTGAATCGTAGACGGCGAGATGGTGGCCGGCATGACCAGGGCTGTCATAGAACGTCAATGTCCGGTGATCTGACAGCTTCAAAGTCTCCCCCTCTTCCATTACAACCAGCCTTTCGTCCGGAACAGGAAGGACAGGGTCGAACAGCTGATCAAAAACATCCCCGTACACCATACGGGCTCCCTTCACCAGTCTGGACGGATCGGCCAGGTGGCGTTTCCCCTTCTTATGGACAATCACCTCAGCGTTGGGACATTCCTTCAAAAGCAGCCCCACCCCGCCGGCATGGTCCAGATGAATATGAGTCAAAATGATCGACGTCACATCCTCCGGACGGATCCCCAGATCTGATAGTCCAGCCAGCACATATGGAATGGATGGGCTCGGTCCGGTTTCAATCAACACCGGAGACTCCTCTTTGAATACATATGTACCTGTACGTCCCTCAAAGCCTAAATCATAACCGTCAATCAGATACAGATCCTCCCCTAATGCTGTGGGTGCTTTCTTTTCCAATCGGCTCACCTCTCCCTTAGATTTATCTTCAGTTTACTAGAAGTTTCCATAAAATGATAACGTTTTCTTGTGTAGAGAAAGAGTCACAAAAATGGGCTGGGTGAATATCATGGGTGGTGAGGAGTTGGTTTCAATGACTGAAGAACGTCATCCACAAACCCCTTCCAAACCGGGGTACAGCGATTGTAAAAAGATGAAGCACTTTCACGTGATGGTCGAGATGGAGGATGGCCGGTCCTTTGATGGGATCCTCACAGACGTTTCCGGAGACAGCTTCACCATCCTGATCAGCGAAGACGTCGTCGTCGATGAGCAAGGACAGGTGATGGATGAGCGCCAATATGGATATAGACGCAGAAGGGCCCGCCGGTTCCGAAGAGGCATTTATCCGATTGCCGGTCTCGCCACCTTAGCTCTGTTCCCTTACGCCTTCCGTCCGTATCCCTATTACTACCCTTATCCATATCCATACTATTACTAAGGGAATCACGCTTATGTCTTATCTCAAACGAACTTAAAACAGCCGCCACAATCGTGTGGCGGCCTTTTTTCATTCACGCAAGAATCGTCCGCTCAATCTGTTTCATTTCATAAAATAGACCACGGCGGCTCATCAAGTCCTCATAGGACCCGGATTCCTGAATTTTCCCATCTTCCATAACGATGATCTGGTCCATCCTTTCCAATCCGTTCAGCCGGTGGCTTATCAGAATGACGGTATCATCTTGAGCCTGGTGGAATAAGCGGTCGTAAATGCCTCTCTCCGTCAACGTATCCACCGAAGAGGTCGGTTCATCAAGCAGCCACAACCGCTTCCCTTTCAAGAAGGCACGAGCAGCCGCCAGACGCTGTTTTTCCCCTCCTGATAAATTCTCTCCTTTTTCAAGGACTTGTTTATCGAGGGAAAAGGACAACCCTGTAGAAGCAAGAGCCGCTTGCTGCTGCTCTTCTGTCGCACCCTCATTTGCCATACTTAAATTGTCACCGATGGTACCGAAGAAAAAGTGGTTCTCCTGCAGCATCACATTGGTGTGGGCCCAGAGACTCTCTTCGTCAAGGGTCCGGATATCCTCTCCACCGACTTTCACGACGCCCGCATCTGCCGTATGGAACTTCAACAGCAGCTGGAAGATCGTCGACTTCCCTGAGCCGCTTGCTCCTACGATGGCTGTTTTACTGCCGGAAGGAATGGAAAAGGAAACATCCGTCAACGCCTGGCGCGGTTCTTCAGGAAACCGCCAGCTGACGTTCTCCATCCGGATAGAGGGGGCATCGGAATCATCCATTTCCTTTGTCCCGTTCTCTGTTTTTTCTTCATCCACCAGGGAAAATAACCGGGCAGATGCTCTCCGGCTGTCCTCCAAATGCGCAGGCAGAACAGCCATAGGTGCCGCATTTTCAAAAACAGTCAGGGAAATCATCACAAGCATCGCAAGGAACAACCCGTTCAAGTCCCCGGAAGAGACGAGAAACGCTCCGAGGCCCAGGACGACCCATGAAACGATCAGCGTCACGAACGTGTTCCAGGAATGGCTGGCAAGCATCTCACGGCTGTCCTTCTCCTGCTGTTGGAGGTAAACGTGTGAAGCCTGCTGCAGCATCTCCTGTTTTTCAGAAAGCTGTTGATGAATTTTCAAGTCTCTGAATCCATAGATGAATTCAGTGGCCTCTGTAGAAAGCTGTCCTCTGGACTCGCGGACAAACCGGCTCGATTTCCTCTGCTTCACACTGTACCAGGCCGGGATCACCAGTCCCGTTACAACGAGTCCGAGCAGCAGGACCACGGCCACCGAAAGCGAAAAGATGGACGTGAACACCATTGTCCCTAAGAATATGATAACGAGGACGCCGGGGGGATAATACACTCGTAAAAAGAAGTTCTGCAGACTTTCCACGTCCCCGACAATCCGTGCAAGCAGGTCTCCGCTCCGATACTTTTGAAACAGCCTCGGGGCGATCGGTTCCAGCCGCTTATAAAACGTAACCCGCAGATGGCTCAGAATCGAAAAGGTCGCTCTGTGGGAAAAGTACCGCTCGGCGTACCGGCCAAGCGCCCTGGCAAACCCAAACAGCTTTAAAAAAGCAATCAGGACAGTCAAGGCATATAAAGGAGGAAGCAGTGCCGCCTTGGATATCAAGTACCCGCTGGAAGCAAACAAGCCCACAGCAGAGAGACCAGCGAGAAAACCAAAGAGAATCGACAGGAGAATATCTTTTTTCTCAAGCGTAACGAGACGAATGACTTCTTTGAGATCTTTCATGCCCCCTCTCCTCCTTTCTGCATTGTGACCATCTGCCGATATAGAGGCAGCTCAGCTTTTAATTGTTCATGGGTGCCTGTACCCACAGCACGTCCCTCATCGAGTACAAGAATCTGGTCGGCCGCCTGAATCGTATGGAGGCGGTGGGCGACCGTAATCATAGTCGCCGTCTCCGACAGCTCTTGAATGGAGCGCTGAAGGACAGTCTCTGTTTTCACATCCAGCCCTGTTGTCGGCTCATCAAACAGAATGACGGAAGGCTTTTTCAAAAAGGCACGGGCCAGTGCAATGCGCTGCTTCTCCCCGCCGGATAAACCTCTTCCGCCCTCACCGATTGATGTATCCAATCCATCCTCCAACGTCTCAAGCAGCTGGGAAAGGCCGGCCTTCTCCGCTGCACGGGCCGTTTCTTCCCTGGAGGCGCCGGGAACTCCAATCGCCATATTCTCTGCAATCGTACCCGAAAAAAGATACGGGTGCTGGGAGATGTAGCTGACACCGTTGAACCAGTCCGCTTCCTTGTACGAATAAAGCGGACGTCCGTTCACGTCTACATCACCAGATGAAGGAGCAAGCAGTCCCGAAAAAATATTGAGCAGGGTTGTCTTGCCTGATCCACTCTTTCCGACCACCGCCAGTTGACTCCCTGCTGGAATGTCCACCGATACCGGATCAAGAGCGAATCCTTCCTCATACTGAAACTGAACAGCGCGGAGAGACAAGGCCGGAGGCTGTTCATACGTAAGCCCCTGATCTCCCCATACCAACGAATGGTCCTCTTCGTTCAGCGTCTCCTCCAGCTGCTTGGAGGCCCCGGAAGCTCCACGTCCCGTATGGAACGCACTGCCGAACTCCTTCAGTGTCAAGTAAAACTCCGGTGCAAGAATCAAAATAAAAAAAGCGGTGAAAAAAGAGACACTTTCATACACAACAAGTCGGATGGCAATCTCAAGAGCAATCAGGCCAATACTGAGCATGGAGATGAACTCAAGCATGAGGGAGGACACAAAGGCCACCTTCAGCACTTCCATCGTAGCCGTTTTAAATCCGAGACTGCTCGATTCTATTTCCTCCTGCTGGCGATGACTGCGGTTGAAGAGCTTCAACGTAACAAGTCCTTGAAGGGTATCCAGAAACTGTCCGGAAAAAGCCGAAAGCTTCTCCATCTGGTCTTCCGATTTCTTCTTCGTCATCACACCGATGATCGCCATGAACATCGGAATGAACGGAGCTGTGATTACCATGATCAGCCCGGAATAAAGATGGGCGGAAAACACAACGGCCAAAATCATCACAGGGATAATGAGGGTCTGGATCATTTGTGGAATATAGCGGCTGAAATAGCCGTCCAGTTCATCCACGGAATCCATGAGTACACTCACCTTTTGTCCGGACCGCCCGGTCACCGATGTGGAGATCGACTGCCTGGACATTTTTTCAATCAAACGATGCCGGTAATGCTCTTTAGCTCTCGAAGCAAGACGGATGCCCGTTTTTCCATTGAGCCATGTGAAGAGAGTACGTCCAGCCAACACGAGAAACAGCCCGGCAAACAAAGGCAGAACATCCTGGAGGCTTTGCTGACCAAGAAAAATCCGATCCACAATCGCAACGAAATAATAGGATTGACCGATGATACTGGCTCCGATGAGAAGAGACGTGAGGATTAACAGCGTCATCCCTTTTCGATCAGCAAAAGCAAAGCGGCTGAGATGCTTCATAATCTATAGAAAACTCCTTACACGTATTTTTTGTGAAGTTTTTCACATTACCTTTATTATAAAGGAAAGACACCCTTTTTTCTAAAGAGAAGCCTGAGGATTCTATGACAATTCTTTAACATCGTCCCCTTTTCTGCCGCCAGTCATACAATCTCAACGGATAACTTACCCCGGTCGCTTATCGTCGCAAACACCTTATCAAACCTGTGATGAGGATTTGTATGCCGAAAACCTTTCAGGAGGTTAATGGAAATAACCTTTACTTTTTATTTTATAAATAATATGATAGTGAAAAATTTATAAAAGGAGGAAAAATCAGTTGGATAACTTTGATTACAAAATATTGAAAGCATTAATTGATAATGGAAGGGTTACTTGGGCTGAATTAGCTTCCCAAACTGGATTATCTGCTCCATCTATTGCAGACCGTGTTAATCGTTTGTTAAACAATGAAGTAATAAAAGAACTTGGCGCAATGGTAAATGGGGAAAGTGTAGGAACAGAATGTACAGCATTTGTGGCAGTTTCATTAGAAAAACCAACATTCAGGAAAGATTTTTTAAGGCTTGTCAAGGATTTGGAAGAAGTGCAGGAATGTCATCATATTGCCGGGGAAGATGATTATTTATTGAAAATTCGTTGCCAAAATACAAAGGATTTGGACCGAGTAATAAGTTATGAAATTAAAAACCTTGCAGGTGTACGGAGGACAAAAACAACAATTGTGATGGATACAACAAAAGAAACTTTGCGGGTCCCCTTACAAAAAGCAAAATTTAATAAATCAGGTGAACAGTAATGTTCGGGGAACTATTACTAAAAGGACTGTTCATTGGAATTAGTATTGCTGCTCCAGTTGGACCAATTGGGGTGTTATGTATCCGCAGAACTCTTGAACATGGTAAGTTAACTGGATTTGTATCTGGATTAGGGGCTGCAACAGCAGATGGAATATATGGAATAATCGCTGGTCTCGGTTTAACATTTATAACAAACTTTTTAATTGGTCAACAATTGTGGCTTCATCTTATTGGCGGTATATTCTTATGTTATTTAGGAGTGAAAATATTTATTTCAAAACCTTCAAATAGATCAGCTGAAGCCAAAGGTAACCAACCGTTTTCAGCTTTCATATCTACTTTCTTTTTAACTATTACTAATCCAGTTACAATTTTATCATTTATCGCCATTATCTCAGGCCTAGGAATTACAACTAACAATGCAACGGCACCTGGCTTAATTTTAGTCGCAGGGATTTTTATAGGTTCATCATTATGGTGGTTATTATTAAGTAGCCTTGCAGGAACATTAGGCAATCGACTAGAGAATGATTATTTGAGCCTGATTAATCGCATTTCTGGAATTATATTATCGTCGTTTGGAGTATATAGTTTAGTTACTGGACTTGGTGGTTAGAGATTGATCTCATAATATTATTGGGGTGTTGTCCATATATTTAATGTTTCACTGGTTCATTGATCTTCTTATGGATCAAGAAAAGATATGAGGGGTGCTTACATGGTCTATATACCTTCAATTTGTTCTTTGTAGTTATTCCAAGCTTCATCATATACTAATGTAGGCGTGAAAATATCTATGAATCCTTGCTTAACTCTAAAGTCAAAAGACTATAGTTTTCTTAAAAAAATGGATCAATAAATGATGTTTGAATCTAAATAAACGTTCAAAGCTTTTCACCCTTTATGATTCTTGCTTGTTATTCCACCAATATTTCAGACGATTTTTCCATTCTCTACCTTACAATCAACGGGGATGTGGGCCTATGTATAAAACCCTATGGAACAACACAGATATTCGTTTATATATGAGAGCAGGAGCGGTTTGAATAAAGAATGGGTCCACCTCAGCAAGAAGTTTCTCCTGAAAGGCATGAGGCTGTTTATGTGGTGCAGTTGGATTCAGAAGAAATGCTCCTTCTTCTATGAACATGTCTCCAAACTTCGTCTGATACTTTCCTTTACCCGCAGGCGAAAAGATCAGCTTGTAAGAAAAGTCTTCTCTCCATGATCTTTCCCCAAGCTGGTCGAAACGCTGCAGGAATAACCCGTTCGTCTGCTGCCAAATCAAGCTTCCCTCCCCTTTCTTTCATTACACATTCAGTGACTGTATCCTACCTACTAATTCCAAAAAATTCAATTAAGTGTATCTAAAAAAAAGAGACCGCCCCTTCCAGGGCAGCCTTTTACTAAGAAAGGTTCTGGCTCCAATCGACAGCCGCTTCGCCTTCCAGGAAGCGTTCAGAATCCATTGCAGCCATACATCCTGTGCCGGCTGCCGTAATGGCTTGACGGTACTTTTGATCCTGGACGTCCCCGCAGGCGAAGACGCCGGGGATATTCGTATTGGTCGTTCCTGGTTCCACAAGAAGATAACCCTTCTCATCCATATCCAGCTTTCCTTTCAGAAAATCTGTGTTTGGATTGTGACCAATGGCAACGAAAATCCCATCTGTATCGATAACTTCCTCTTCACCAGTTTCATTATCCTTCACTTTGATGCCCGAAATTTTCATCCCGTCTGAGACCATCTCCACCGGCGTTTTATTTAGAGCCCACGTCACCTTATCATTTTCCTGTGCCCGCGACTGCATGATTTTAGAAGCACGCAGTTCATTTCTTCGATGGATCACCTGCACCTCACTCGCAAACTTGGTCAGGAAGGTCGCTTCTTCCATCGCCGAATCGCCGCCGCCGATGATCACAACTTTTTTCCCGCGGAAAAAGAACCCATCACAGGTTGCACAGGTGCTCACTCCTTTTCCGATATTCTCTTTCTCGCCGGGAATACCGAGCAGTTTGGCGGAAGCCCCTGTGGAGATAATCAGGCTGTTCGTCTGTATTTCGCCGATGCCATCCACCTGAAGGGTAAATGGCCGCTGATTCACCTGGACATCTGTTACCCAGCCCCGTTTAAAAACAGCGCCGAACCGCTCGGCCTGCTTTTTCATATTATCCATAAGTTCAGGCCCCATGATGCCATCCGGGAAACCGGGGAAGTTCTCCACCTCCGTGGTCAGGGTCAACTGACCTCCAGGTTCAGGTCCCTCGATCACCAGGGGTTCCATGTCTGCGCGTGCAAGATAGACGGCGGCTGTCAAACCAGCCGGTCCTGTTCCTAAGATGACAGATTTGTAGGTCATAGAAGTGCCTCCTTTTAAAATGACTCGTATTAGTGTTATATCCCTTTTTGCTTAAAGTCATGCCTCTCCCTTAGGAACTGATGAAAGATGGGGGCAGGGAAGACCCCTCTTATCAGACGTTCCCGCTTTCCATAAACAAGGGAGGTTTCCTCTTCCACTTTTAAAACGGACCCGTAGCTGCCTTCTACTTTTTTAAACAGGGATAAACAAGTGACCACCCCAAATCGGCGCTTTGAGCATACACTATCATCAGATCATGGATATGGAGGTGATTCTATGCCTGGACGAAGAAGACCTGCACGCCGCCCTGGATTTTGTGTGTTTCCCGGTTACAAATACTGCGGTCCTGGATGCAGCGGCCCGGGAGAGCCGGTCAATGCCGTCGATGCTGCCTGTAAAGCACATGATGAGTGCTACCGCTATACAAAGAATTACTGTTATTGTGATGATGCTTTCATTCGTCGTTTAGGACAGCTCCAGAACCCACGGACCCGTGAGGGACGTCACGCCCGTACGATGTATAACTATATGAAATTCCAACGCCTGTTCACCTGTTCGTTTTAAAAAAGACAAAGGAAGCTGTCTTTCTTTTTTTTATGGTTTGATCCTAAGGAAATTATTATGAAATATAGGCCGCCGTCACTTTTCAAAACCCAATTCTGTGCTTATAATAGTCAACAGCACGCTTATTCTGCATGCGTCGCCAACACGAGAGGATGTAGGACTAATCATGAAATTCGAAGAAAGGTTTGACTGGCAGCTGTTCTTTATTATCTGCTGTTTTATTGCGATCAGCTCCGTCGCCTTGTTCAGCGCTCAGCAAAGTACGCAGTACAATGAGAATTTCGTACTCAAACAGCTGGTCTGGTACGGGGTCGGCGGAGTCGTTATTGGGTTTATGATGATCGTGGATCCCGAAGATTTTAAAAAGATCAGCTGGTACTTATATGGTTTCGGTCTTGTTTTACTTATTGCCTTGATCCTGGCACCATCATCCATCGCTCCTGTCATTAAAGGACAGAAAAGCTGGTTCACCCTGCCAGGTTTGTCTCTGCAGCCTGCAGAGCTTGTTAAAATTTTTACGATACTCGTTCTCGGAAGAATTGCCGTTAATCATAACAGCAAAAGCGTCTCGACGCTGAAGTCGGACTTTCTGCTCCTTCTTAAGCTGGGAGCCGCTGCAGGCGTCCCATTCCTTTTAGTCATGCAGCAGCCTGACTTAGGGACAGGTCTTGTCTTTCTAGCCATACTTGCAGGTTTTGTCCTGGTTTCCGGAATCCAATGGAAAATTATCCTGCCGATATTCGCTGTCATTTCAGCACTGGGGACAAGCCTGATCTGGCTGGCGATCCAAGCTCCACAAATTCTGGATAAATACCTCGGGGTAAAGGAATATCAGCTGGGACGGATCTATTCCTGGTTCCAGCCGACCAAATATGAAGATTCCTCAGGCTATCAGCTCGTCAAAGCCATGCGGGCGATAGGATCGGGGCAGCTGTATGGTAAAGGCTTCGGGGAAAGGGAAGTGTATCTGCCTGAAGCTCAAACGGACTTTATTTTCAGTATCATTGCGGAGGAATATGGATTTCTCGGCTCGTGTGTCGTCATTATCCTGTTTTTCTTCCTGATCTACCGCTTCACGACGATCGCATTTAAAGCGAACAGTCATTACAGCTCCTATGTCATGGTAGGGATCATCAGTATGATCGCCTTCCACGTCTTCCAAAACATCGGCATGTCTGTGCAGCTCCTTCCTATTACAGGGATTCCGCTGCCATTTATCAGTTACGGGGGGAGTGCCCTCTTAGGAAACCTGATGGCCCTCGGCATCGCTTTCTCGATATCGTACCATCATAAAACCTATATGTTCGGAGAATAAAAAAAGCTTCAGAGGACCGATTCCTCTGAAGCTTTTTTGGTCTTATTCGACGGTTACACTTTTCGCAAGGTTCCGTGGTTTGTCTACGTCACAGTCACGGTGCAGTGCTGCGTAATAGGAAATCAACTGAAGCGGTACAACAGATACAAGCGGTGTCAGGATCTCATGAACGTGAGGAATGACAAAGGCATCGCCTTCCTTATCCAGACCTTTCATGCTGATGATCATGCTGTTAGCTCCACGTGCTTCCACTTCCTGTACGTTTCCGCGGATGGAGTAGTTGACGTTTTCCTGTGTCGCAAGCGCTACAACCGGCGTGCCTTCTTCAATCAGAGCGATGGTTCCGTGCTTAAGCTCTCCACCAGCGAATCCTTCCGCTTGGATATAGGAGATCTCCTTCAGCTTCAATGAACCTTCAAGACCGACATAAAAGTCGATTCCACGACCGATGAAGAAGCAGTTCCGTGTCACCGGCAGGTATTCACGGGCCAGCTCTTCCAGCTCTTCTTTTTGATCCGTCAAGGCTTCCATAGCATTCGCTACAATTCCAAGCTCCTGCATCGGATCAAAATCAAGCTCGATTCCTTTAGCGCGGGCTGTATCCACAGCCAGAATCGCAAGGACAGCCATCTGGGCTGTATAAGCTTTTGTGGACGCTACCGCAATTTCAGGACCCGCATGCAGATGCAGTGTATAATCCGCCTCACGGGAGAGGGTGGATCCTGGAACATTGGTAATCGTCAGGGCCGGGTGGCCAAGTTCTTTCGTCTGAACAAGAACGGAACGGCTGTCTGCCGTTTCCCCACTTTGGGAGATGTATACAAACAACGGCTTCTCGGACAAGAGCGGCATGTTATAGGAAAATTCACTTGCCACGTGGACTTCAACTGGAATATTCGCCAGTTTTTCGATGAACTGTTTGCCGAGAAGACCGGCATGATAGCTTGTTCCCGCAGCAATGATGTAAATACGGTCGCATTCCTTCATCGCATTGCGGATGTCAGCATCCAATTTAATGTCGTCGTTTTCATCCTGGTACTCCTGGATGATTTTACGGATAACGAAAGGCTGCTCATCAATCTCCTTCAGCATGAAGTGAGGGTAGGTGCCTTTTTCGATATCTGTCGCGTCGATTTCAGCTGTGAACGGCTCACGAGTGACCACGTCACCTTCAGGAGAAAGGATTTCAACACCGTCACGGCGGACGATCACTGTTTCTTTATCCATCAGCTCAAGGAACTGATCCGTTACGTGAAGCGCCGCCATAGAGTCACTCGCTACAACGTTGAAATCATCACCAAGACCTACAAGAAGCGGGCTCTTGTTTTTTGCTACATAAATCGTGTCTTTGTTCTCACGATCGATGAGAGCAATCGCATAGGAACCTGTCAGAAGCTTCACAGCTTTATGGAAGGCAGCCGCTACATCGTTCATTTCATTGTGCAGGACTTCGATCAGCTGGACGATGATCTCTGTATCTGTTTCACTCTTCAGTTCAACGCCTGCCAGGTATTCATCACGCACATCTACATAGTTCTCGATAACGCCGTTATGAACGAGTGTAAAACGGCCGGAAGTACTCTGGTGCGGGTGGGCGTTCTCTTCACTTGGAGCTCCGTGAGTGGCCCAGCGTGTATGGCCGATGCCGTGAGTGGATGCTACGTTTTCATCGACTGCACTGCGCAGCGCTGCAATACGGCCTTTGACTTTCGTTACTTCAACGCCGTTATCATTCAAGGTAGCAATTCCGGCAGAGTCATATCCGCGGTATTCAAGCTTTTCCAGTCCGTTTAACAAAATTTCCTTTGTATCCTGTTGTCCAATATATCCTACAATTCCACACATAATTGTTGTCCTCCTTAATTTACGAGAAGGGCAACGAATGTCAGCACGGGGCTATTCGCTGCCCCTCTCCCTCAACGATCTATATCTTGTGCACTTTATCCAGCCGTATTGTTCGAAAAGTCGCCTTTCCGTTTTACAGCTGAACCAACGGCTGAAGTGTCACAGCCGGGAGGCATCCGCCGAATGCTCGATGAACCTCCACCTCGTCAACTGCGCATAGAAACGTTCCATCTGCACAGTCCTGGCGCTTTTAATGATTGATGACCTCTATCCTCCCTATCTGTTTCAAAATAAAGCCTCTCTCATCTGTTACCCTTAGCTTTTCCCTATTAAAAGGATTTCGACAGATTTTTCAAGTACAAGTCATATTTTACCTGAGCCTTGTGAAAAAGGTCAATAAAAATTAGAGGCGATCATGAATTGTAAGGACCTTGTAATAGAATATGCGCAGCTCTCCTATCCTGTGAAGAGCTGCGCGTCCATGCTTTATTCCATACCTAATTCTTCTTCAACGACTGCAACGACTTTGTTACAGTAAGTTTCACATTGCTCTTCTGTCGGAGCTTCCACCATGATCCGCACAAGTGGTTCTGTTCCGGAAGGGCGGACAAGGACACGGCCGCTGTCTCCCATTTCCTCTTCCACTGCCTGGATGGCTTCCTGAATGCGCGGGTGAGTCTGTACACGGTTTTTATCAATGACTTTTACATTTATCAAAACCTGTGGGAACTTCTCCATCTCCGCAGCAAGCTCTGAGAGAGGCTTTCCTGTCTCTTTAACGACGTTTACAAGCTGCAGAGCGGAAAGCATCCCGTCCCCTGTCGTGTTATGTTCAAGGAAGATGATGTGTCCGGATTGCTCTCCACCGAGGTTGTAGCCGCCACGGCGCATTTCTTCCATCACATAGCGGTCGCCGACAGCTGTTTTATCACTCTTAATGCCGTTGGCTTCCACAGCTTTATAAAATCCAAGGTTACTCATGACAGTGGATACGACTGTAGAATGGTTAAGGAGACCTTTCTCATTCATATATTTGGCACAGATGAACATGATACGGTCGCCGTCTACAATATTTCCTTTCTCATCGACAGCAATCAAACGATCCCCATCGCCGTCAAAAGCAAGTCCGATATCCGCTTTTTTCTCTTTAACAAGGGCCTGAAGAGCTTCCGGGTGCGTCGACCCGAACCCAGCATTAATATTCAGGCCGTCCGGAGACGAACCGATGGAGGAAATATCCGCTTCCAGATCGGCAAACAGATGAGAAGCGAGTGAAGACGTCGCCCCGTGTGCACAATCAAGCGCAATATGAAGGCCGTCAAAATCATAATCCACGGTCTGCTTCAAGTGCTGCAGGTATTTCTGGCAGCCTTCAAAATAGTCATTGATTTGACCAAGATCCGCACCGGATGGGCGTGGAAGATCGTCTTGTTCTGCATCAATCAGTGCTTCGATTTCCGCTTCCTGGTCATCCGTCAGCTTAAAGCCGTCCGGACCGAAGAATTTGATGCCGTTGTCTTCCACTGGATTGTGGGAAGCAGAAATCATAATTCCAGCCTCTGCCTGAAGCGCTTTGGTCAAAAAGGCCACCCCTGGTGTGGAGATGACGCCGAGACGCATCACTTCCGCTCCAATAGAGAGAAGACCAGCAGCAAGGGCCCCTTCCAGCATTTCGCCGGAAATACGAGTATCACGGCCGATTAAAACTTTCGGACGTTCCACCCCTTTGGTTACAACATAACCGCCGTAACGTCCTAGTTTAAAAGCCAGTTCTGGTGTTAATTCTTTGTTGGCGATCCCACGAACGCCATCTGTTCCGAAATATTTACCCATTTTCAACGAACCTCTCTTTCTGTCCTATGCATATCAATTAAGTATAATTATTCTGGTTTACTCTCCCTGCTGATCATCAAGGACGTCAATGGTGACTTCAATCGTTTCCGGTGATACGGCTGTCGTGCCGTCCGGCAGGGGTACATCAACGTCAACCACCTGATCTTCGGTCACTTCTGTAACATCCACTGGAATTTCAACAGGTTCTTCAATACCGGCCAGGACCTCTTCAGGGCCCTGGTACGTTACATTTTCGACTTCCGTTGTTACTTCTTCAATCAGAACCCCTTCCTGAGTACCGCCGCTTGCTTCCGGCGTCACAGGGACCTCTTTCGTTCGTTTGGATACAGGGACGCTTACATCAACAGCCGCAGGCTCTACAAGAACGTTCAGTTCATTGCCCTGATTGTCGTAAACCTTTACAGGGGCTTCTCCCTGCTCAACGGTATCTTCAGCTGCGCCCACATCAACGATGGCTCTTACAGAAGCTACCCGTTCAACGACCGATGCTGCGCCTGTAATCTCCACCTGAGCCGGAGAGACTTCCGGTGTTCCAAGCTCCAGGCTAGTGTCCAGATTGTTCTCATTTGCATAATCGATGCTTACATCATAATTTTCGGTCGTTTTTTCTTCAATTTCCACTTCAATAATTTTCGGTTCAAGGGAAACAGCCAGCTGGCTGCTGATTCCTGAATGCTGGAGGGATACCTCATGGGTTCCAGGTCCAAGGTCATTCAAGTCGACAAATACGTTGAAGTTCTTCTGACGTGAAACAGGGGCTACAGCTCCCGCTGGACCCTCGACCGTCACGGTCACATCCTGAGGGATCCCGCTGACCACATATTCTTCACTGTCAAAGCGGATTTCAAGTGGAATGTTTTCCATCGTTTCAGATTCCGACGATGTCTCATTAAAAAACAGCGAGTCAGAATCCATGTTGTTATCGACATTGACCGTCACCCAGAGCAGACCGGCTAAAAGAAGGGAGATAATCCGGATAAACCATACACTTTTAAACCAATTATCCATTCTTTTTCCCCCTCCAGTTCCAGCTTTTAACGGCAGGAGCAGAGTAATCAAGCTCTGTACGCAGCATTTCCTCGAGCTTCACCTGATCGAGCTCGCGGTGCAGCTCACCATTTTTCGTACAGGAAATCGCCCCGGTCTCCTCAGATACAACAATTGTCAGCGCATCTGTCACTTCACTGATTCCCATCGCCGCCCGGTGCCGTGTTCCAAGTTCCTTCGAGATAAAAGGACTCTCCGACAACGGAAGATAACAGGCAGCAGCTACGATTTCATCATTCTTAAGTATGACGGCTCCATCATGAAGCGGTGTATTCGGTATGAATATGTTGGTGAGCAGCTCACTGGATAAATGTCCATTAACCCGGATCCCTGTCTCCACATAGTCTCCCATGCCCGTATCGCGCTCGATCGTAATCAAGGCTCCGATTCTGCGCTTGGCCATATAGTTGCAGGATTTAATGATCGCCTGCAGTGTTTTTTCCGTATCTTCTTCCTCTGACGAATTCCTGCTGAAAAAGCTTCCCCGCCCGAGCTGTTCCAGAGCCCTTCTCAGCTCCGGCTGGAATAGGATGATAATAGCAAGGAAACCCCAGGTGATGGCCTGTGACATGAGCCATCGCAGTGTGGTTAGTCCAAATAAATTACTCAGCAGCCATATCCCCAGGATAATGAAGATTCCTTTTAGAAGCTGGACCGCCTTCGTCCCTTGGATCAGCATGATTAATTTATATACAACAAACCAGACAAGGGCGATATCCACAGTTATCAGCAGGTAATCTAAAACATCCAGTCCCCCATCAAGCATGCCTACACTTCCTTTTAAATAAAATAAATCTGAAAAATTCACATTTACCATTATATCACATAAGTTTTTTTGAATATATCAGAACCTGTCCTGATCTTATCATACCCAAAAAAAAGACAGAATGACCTATGTCATCCTGCCTTTAGTCTTCTTGTTCGGACCCGAAGGAGAAAATATCTGACACGGTTTGTTTCGTATGATACCAAACCCATTCATAAATCTGGTTCACTTCGGTCAATTCCCCTGAGTAGGCTCTGAGATCAGAACGGTTCAGTTCCCCTGATCCCTGTTTCCCGGATGTTCCTTCCAGGATGTCTCCGTTAATGATGGTCACATTTCCATCGACAGCCCCGTCAATCCGCAGGTCTCCGTTTCGAACGACAAGGTCCCCCTTAACCGTGACACCATCCGGTACAATCACCGTGTGCTCTCTGATTTCAAGGTTTTCCTGTTTGGATACCGTTACCTGCTGATCCTGATTCCATGCTGTGAAAATGCCACTGAACATGAGAATAAAGAATACAGCAGCGGCGGTCAGAATCGGATGCTGCTGCAGCCGGCGTATATAATTTCTCCGTTTTTTCTGCTTTGGAAGACTGTTCATCACATTTGCCGTGAACCGAGGCGGTGCAGAAACTGGAGATGTATTGGTAATCAGCGTAGTCGTCCGCTTCAATTCATGAAAATGGCTCTGGCAGGACGGACAGCTCTGCAGGTGATCTCTCAGTCGTCGTTCTTCCTCTGTGTTTAATTCGCCGTCTAAATACTTATGCATGAGTGTAATGGCTTCTTTACTGCAATTCATTCCCTCTCAACTCCTTCATACATGGCGAAGCCGTTTTCTTAGTGCTTCCCTTCCTCTGTGCACCCTTGTCTTCACCGTCCCTACGGGAATATCAAGAACTTCGGCGATTTCCTGGAGAGCTAACTCATCCAAATACCGCAGAACAATCACGCTCCGATATTTCGGAGGCAGAGCAAGGATTTCCTTATGGATGTACGTCTGCAGCTCAAGGCTTTCGACCTCTTCCTCAGGCAGTGCCTGGTCTGCAGCCAGCTGAGAGTACATATCCAGTCCATCCGTGCCCTTCACTTCAGCATCGAGGTGATAGTCCGGCTTCTTCTTCCGAATGCGGTCGATCGATAAGTTGGTGGCTATTCTATAGAGCCATGTTGAGAATTTGCGCCGCTCATCAAACGTGTGGAGGTTTGTATAGGCCCGGATAAATGCTTCCTGTGCAAGATCTTCAGCTTCGTATGAGTTCCCGATCATCCGCAGACATATATGATAGACCTTGTTCTGATAAAAAGAAACAATGTCTTCAAATGCTGCCTGATCTCCCTTTTTCACTTGTTTTATTTTCTGTTTTATCATGGTTTCCATTTGTTATACCTCCGCTATATGTGCGGTCGATATCCTTTACGGATGACCTCGCCTCAAAGTTTCAAAAAAACATATAAAAAAATATATATCTTTTTCCTAAATATAAGTTTAACTTTTTTTAGTATCGGATATAAAGCTGTAAATGTAAAAAATTTCTTAGGAGGACTACAAAACATGACGCGAGTGACTTCGTTGACGGAAGAAATCGAAGCTTGTCGTTTGGAAATGAGCCGTTTAGCCCGCCTCCATCACTTAACATCCCCCGAAGTTGTCAAAGTGAGCGTTAAGCTGGATCAGCTTCTTAATGAATATGACGAAGTACAATATAAAAAACAGCAACCCGCCTTAAGTAAAGCAGGTTACTGTTAATGATCGAACTTATTTCAGAGTTTCTCCAAATAAAGAACCCATCAAACCGACCGCTACGCCGGCGGTTTTATTTTTTTCATCAAGGATAGGATTGACTTCCACAAATTCTGCGGAGGTAATCATTTCCGATTGATGAAGCATCTCCATAGCCAGATGACTTTCCCGATAGCTCAGGCCGCCCATAACAGGTGTCCCGACACCCGGCGCATCATTTGGGTCCAGACCGTCCAGATCAAGGCTGAGGTGCACGCCGTCTGTCCTGTCCTTCAAATAGTCCACGGCTTCTTCAATGACTTTAGTCATTCCCATACGATCCACTTCATGCATCGTATAGACTTTGATTCCCTGCTCCTTAATCAGTACTTTCTCTCCTTCATCCAGAGAGCGGGCACCGATGATGACAATGTTCTCAGGCTTAATCTTAGGAGAATAGCCATGGATACCCGTAAGCTTTTCATGCCCGATCCCCAGACTTGCTGCCAGCGGCATGCCATGAATATTTCCGGACGGTGAACTGTCCGCTGTATTTAAATCCCCGTGAGCGTCATACCAGATCACTCCGAGATTATTGTAGTGTTTTGCGACTCCTGCAAGAGTCCCCATAGCAATACTGTGATCTCCTCCTAATACAAGAGGGAAACGGTTGTTTTCGATGACCTGATCGACCGCTTCAGCCAGTCTGCTCGTTCCTTCAGCTATTTCGTGAAGGTTCCTGAGGTTATCATGCTTTACATCCGTCTGATGCTTCGGACGAGGAATCTCAATGTCTCCTAGATCTTCAATGGTATAACTCAACTGCTCTAGACGTTCAACCATCCCTGCATACCGGATAGCACTTGGACCCATATCGACTCCTCTGCGCATTTGACCAAGATCCATGGGTACTCCGATTACTGAAAGCTGTTTATTCATTAAAGTTCCTCCTTTTTACACTATTTTCATTGTATCCGTTTTATTAAAGATGACTCAACTGGACATCATTGTGTATATATATACGTTATTTCCTGCCTTATAGTGGTAATCATGCATGTTTACAAGCTGCCTGCCAAAACAACGGATCACCAGATATAAAAAAAGCCTGACAAGTTCTATGTCAGGCTTTCTATCGTATAAAAGATCACCAGGATCTATTTGGTTCTATGTAATGGTGGAGCCTAGCGGGATCGAACCGCTGACCTCCTGCGTGCAAAGCAGGCGCTCTCCCAGCTGAGCTAAGGCCCCATATGGAGCGGGAGACGGGATTCGAACCCGCGACCCCCACCTTGGCAAGGTGGTGTTCTACCACTGAACTACTCCCGCGAAAAAGAGATGAGCCATGAAGGATTCGAACCTTCGACCCTCTGATTAAAAGTCAGATGCTCTACCAGCTGAGCTAATGGCTCCTATGAAGAATGATACTCGTTTTTTATGAGCAATGCGCTCAATATATGGAATATGCTCAACACATGGTAGTCTTATTCTTAAAGGAAATATGGCTGGGCCAGCTGGATTCGAACCAGCGCATGACGGTACCAAAAACCGTTGCCTTACCGCTTGGCTATGGCCCAACAAGTACAAAATTAGTATAACCAACTTAAGAATATTATACAATCATGTGGAATTTTTTCATAAAAAATAGCTGATGATTAAGTCAGCTTCTTATGAAACAATAAAATAAAAATGGTGGAGGGAGTAGGACTCGAACCTACGAACCCGATGGGAGCGGATTTACAGTCCGCCGCGTTTGGCCAACTTCGCTATCCCTCCACTTGAAAAGTGGTGCCGGCCAGAGGACTTGAACCCCCAACCTACTGATTACAAATCAGTTGCTCTGCCAGTTGAGCTAGGCCGGCTAAAATATGGTGGAGGATGCAGGGATCGAACCTGCGACCCCTTGCTTGTAAGGCAAGTGCTCTCCCAGCTGAGCTAATCCTCCATATTGGTGACCCGTACGGGATTCGAACCCGTGTTACCGCCGTGAAAGGGCGGTGTCTTAACCACTTGACCAACGGGCCAGTCGTACAAAACCTTCAGAGCTTCCAGCCGGATTTGAACCGGCGACCCCTTCCTTACCATGGAAGTGCTCTACCACTGAGCTATGGAAGCAAGTGGCTCCAACGGTAGGATTCGAACCTACGACCGATCGGTTAACAGCCGATTGCTCTACCACTGAGCTACGTTGGAATCATAAAAGTCTTCAAAACAATAAGGAAAGAGAATCAATGTGGCAGCGTCCTACTCTCACGGGGGTAAACCCGACTACCATCGGCGCTGAAGAGCTTAACTGCTGTGTTCGGCATGGGAACAGGTGTGACCTCTTCGCCTTCACCACCACATCAATATAAAGTTTGAGGTGAACCCTCAAAACTGGATAAGGAAACAACTATTGATTAAAACGCGATTCACGAAGTTCAGTCCGGCTGCAGCTCCTAAATCCTCGCTGTTCTAAGCACACCTTCTTCAAGACTGAAAAACACAGCCTTTACGAATGTTTGCTTAGCCAGTCGGATTTGACCAGTCGCTTTCGCCTTCTTCATATAGATAAGTCATCGATCCATTAGTATCCGTCAGCTCCACGTGTCACCACGCTTCCACCTCGGACCTATCAACCTCATCGTCTCTGAGGGATCTTATCTGCTCGAAGCAGAGGGAAATCTCATCTCAAGGGGGGCTTCATGCTTAGATGCTTTCAGCACTTATCCCGACCACACGTAGCTACCCAGCGATGCTCCTGGCGGAACAACTGGTACACCAGCGGTGTGTCCATCCCGGTCCTCTCGTACTAAGGACAGCTCCTTTCAAATTTCCAACGCCCACGACGGATAGGGACCGAACTGTCTCACGACGTTCTGAACCCAGCTCGCGTACCGCTTTAATGGGCGAACAGCCCAACCCTTGGGACCGACTACAGCCCCAGGATGCGATGAGCCGACATCGAGGTGCCAAACCTCCCCGTCGATGTGGACTCTTGGGGGAGATAAGCCTGTTATCCCCGGGGTAGCTTTTATCCGTTGAGCGACGGCCCTTCCATACGGTACCGCCGGATCACTAAGCCCGACTTTCGTCCCTGCTCGACTTGTAGGTCTCGCAGTCAAGCTCCCTTGTGCCTTTACACTCTGCGAATGATTTCCAACCATTCTGAGGGAACCTTTGGGCGCCTCCGTTACTCTTTAGGAGGCGACCGCCCCAGTCAAACTGCCCACCTGACACTGTCTCCGGACCGGATTACGGTCCTGGGTTAGAATGTCCGTACAGCAAGGGTAGTATCCCACCAGCGCCTCCACCGAAGCTGGCGCTCCGGTTTCCAAGGCTCCTACCTATCCTGTACAAGCTGTACCAACATTCAATATCAGGCTGCAGTAAAGCTCCACGGGGTCTTTCCGTCCTGTCGCGGGTAATGTGCATCTTCACACATAGTATAATTTCACCGGGTCTCTCGTTGAGACAGTGCCCAAGTCGTTGCACCTTTCGTGCGGGTCGGAACTTACCCGACAAGGAATTTCGCTACCTTAGGACCGTTATAGTTACGGCCGCCGTTTACTGGGGCTTCGGTTCAACGCTTCGCATAAGCTAACGCATCCCCTTAACCTTCCAGCACCGGGCAGGTGTCAGCCCCTATACTTCGCCTTACGGCTTCGCAGAGACCTGTGTTTTTGGTAAACAGTCGCTTGGGCCTTTTCACTGCGGCTCCTCGGCAGAGGAGCACCCCTTCTCCCGAAGTTACGGGGTCATTTTGCCGAGTTCCTTAACGAGAGTTCTCCCGCTCACCTTAGGATACTCTCCTCGCCTACCTGTGTCGGTTTGCGGTACGGGCACCTCTTTCCTCATTAGAGGCTTTTCTTGGCAGTGTGAAATCAGGAGCTTCGGTACTATAGTTCCCTCCCCATCACAGCTTGACGTTGCCGGACGGATTTGCCTATTCCGACCGTCTCACTGCTTGGACGTGCACATCCAATGGCACGCTCTCCCTATCCTCCTGCGTCCCCCCGTCATTCAAACGGAAAGGAGGTGGTACAGGAATATCAACCTGTTGTCCATCGCCTACGCCTTTCGGCCTCGGCTTAGGTCCCGACTAACCCTGAGAGGACGAGCCTTCCTCAGGAAACCTTAGGCATTCGGTGAAAGAGATTCTCACTCTTTTTTCGCTACTCATACCGGCATTCTCACTTCTAAGCGCTCCACCAGTCCTTACGGTCTGACTTCGCAGCACTTAGAACGCTCTCCTACCACTGATCATAAGATCAATCCGCAGCTTCGGTGGTGTGTTTAGCCCCGGTACATTTTCGGCGCAGAGTCACTCGACCAGTGAGCTATTACGCACTCTTTGAATGATGGCTGCTTCTAAGCCAACATCCTGGTTGTCTAAGCAACTCCACATCCTTTTCCACTTAACACACACTTTGGGACCTTAGCTGGCGGTCTGGGCTGTTTCCCTCTCGACCATGAACCTTATCACCCACGGTCTGACTCCCAGAACAAAGTCTATGGCATTCGGAGTTTGACTGAATTCGGTAACCCGATAGGGGCCCCTCGTCCAATCAGTGCTCTACCTCCATGACTTTCTATTCTGAGGCTAGCCCTAAAGCTATTTCGGAGAGAACCAGCTATCTCCGTGTTCGATTGGCATTTCACCCCTACCCACACCTCATCCCCGTAATTTTCAACTTACGTGGGTTCGGGCCTCCAGTCAGTGTTACCTGACCTTCACCCTGGACATGGGTAGATCACACGGTTTCGGGTCTACGACCGCATACTCACTCGCCCTGTTCAGACTCGCTTTCGCTGCGGCTCCGCTTCTGCTGCTTAACCTCGCATACGGTCGTAACTCGCCGGTTCATTCTACAAAAGGCACGCCGTCACCCATTAACGGGCTCCGACTACTTGTAGGCACACGGTTTCAGGTTCTATTTCACTCCCCTTCCGGGGTGCTTTTCACCTTTCCCTCACGGTACTGGTTCACTATCGGTTACTAGGGAGTATTTAGCCTTGGGAGATGGTCCTCCCGGATTCCGACGGAATTCCTCGTGTTCCGCCGTACTCAGGATCCACTCCGGAGAGAGGAAGATTTCGACTACAGGGCTGTTACCCTCTTCGGCTGATCTTTCCAGATCGATTCGTCTATCTTCCTCCTTGATAACTCCAAAGGAGTGTCCTACAACCCCAGAAAGCAAGCTTTCTGGTTTGGGCTGATTCCGTTTCGCTCGCCGCTACTTGGGAAATCGCGTTTGCTTTCTCTTCCTCCGGGTACTTAGATGTTTCAGTTCCCCGGGTCTGCCTTCCTATACCTATGTATTCAGTATAGGATACTGTCCCATTACGAACAGTGGGTTTCCCCATTCGGAAATCTCCGGGTCAAAGCCTGCTTACGGCTCGCCGGAGCATATCGGTGTTAGTCCCGTCCTTCATCGGCTCCTAGTACCAAGGCATCCACCGTGCGCCCTTATTCACTTAACTATCTTCGTGAAAAGACGTTTATATAAATCAATTAGATGTCTTGTCATCATGATCTCATCGCTAGATGAGTCATAATTCCTTATCCAGTTTTCAAGGTTCAATTCATTTTAAGGTTACATATAAAACACAACATGAACGCTTGTGTTTTATGGAACATTTAAATGGTGGAGCCTAGCGGGATCGAACCGCTGACCTCCTGCGTGCAAAGCAGGCGCTCTCCCAGCTGAGCTAAGGCCCCATTTTTGAATGGTGGGCCTGAGTGGACTTGAACCACCGACCTCACGCTTATCAGGCGTGCGCTCTAACCAGCTGAGCTACAGGCCCATTCAACAATGGAGAACATGCTATTTTCATAGTTTGATCTCTCAAAACTGAACAACCAACACAGTACGTTTCCGTAATATCCTTAGAAAGGAGGTGATCCAGCCGCACCTTCCGATACGGCTACCTTGTTACGACTTCACCCCAATCATTGGCCCCACCTTCGGCGGCTGGCTCCAAAAAGGTTACCTCACCGACTTCGGGTGTTGCCAACTCTCGTGGTGTGACGGGCGGTGTGTACAAGGCCCGGGAACGTATTCACCGCGGCATGCTGATCCGCGATTACTAGCGATTCCGGCTTCATGCAGGCGAGTTGCAGCCTGCAATCCGAACTGAGAATGGTTTTATGGGATTTGCTACACCTCGCGGCTTCGCTGCCCTTTGTACCATCCATTGTAGCACGTGTGTAGCCCAGGTCATAAGGGGCATGATGATTTGACGTCATCCCCGCCTTCCTCCGGTTTGTCACCGGCAGTCACCTTAGAGTGCCCAACTGAATGCTGGCAACTAAGATTAGGGGTTGCGCTCGTTGCGGGACTTAACCCAACATCTCACGACACGAGCTGACGACAACCATGCACCACCTGTCACTTGGTCCCCGAAGGGAAATCCCTATCTCTAGGGAGGTCCAAGGATGTCAAGACCTGGTAAGGTTCTTCGCGTTGCTTCGAATTAAACCACATGCTCCACCGCTTGTGCGGGCCCCCGTCAATTCCTTTGAGTTTCAGCCTTGCGGCCGTACTCCCCAGGCGGAGTGCTTAATGCGTTAACTTCAGCACTAAGGGGTGGAAGCCCCCTAACACCTAGCACTCATCGTTTACGGCGTGGACTACCAGGGTATCTAATCCTGTTTGCTACCCACGCTTTCGCACCTCAGCGTCAGAAACAGACCAGAGAGTCGCCTTCGCCACTGGTGTTCCTCCACATATCTACGCATTTCACCGCTACACGTGGAATTCCACTCTCCTCTTCTGTCCTCAAGTTCCCCAGTTTCCAATGACCCTCCACGGTTGAGCCGTGGGCTTTCACATCAGACTTAAGGAACCGCCTGCGCGCGCTTTACGCCCAATAATTCCGGACAACGCTTGCCCCCTACGTATTACCGCGGCTGCTGGCACGTAGTTAGCCGGGGCTTCCTCGTCAGGTACCGTCAAGGTACCGCTCTATTCGCACGGTACTTGTTCTTCCCTGACAACAGAACTTTACGATCCGAAGACCTTCATCGTTCACGCGGCGTTGCTCCGTCAGACTTTCGTCCATTGCGGAAGATTCCCTACTGCTGCCTCCCGTAGGAGTCTGGGCCGTGTCTCAGTCCCAGTGTGGCCGATCACCCTCTCAGGTCGGCTACGCATCGTTGCCTTGGTGAGCCGTTACCTCACCAACTAGCTAATGCGCCGCGGGCCCATCTGTAAGTGATAGCGAGAAGCCATCTTTCAACTTATCTTCATGCGAAGAAAAGTATTACCCGGCATTAGCCCCGGTTTCCCGGGGTTATTCCGATCTTACAGGCAGGTTGCCCACGTGTTACTCACCCGTCCGCCGCTCGTTCCACGAGCTTCACCCCGAAGGGATCCGCTCGCTTCCCGCGCTCGACTTGCATGTATTAGGCACGCCGCCAGCGTTCGTCCTGAGCCAGGATCAAACTCTCCATAAAAGTAGTTTGACTTGCTCATTTGCACACCGAATGTGCTTGTTTCAAATTTCTTCATTAAAGAAGAAATGTTTTGACGTACTGGTTGGTTCGTTCAGTTTTCAAAGATCAAATGTTGTCTGCCGTTTGAAAACAGCGACTTAATCATCTTAACATGTGTTGTTTTTCGTGTCAACAACTTTTTTCATGAAGTTGAGAAAGCGTTTGGCTGTCGTTTTCGGCGACAAGTAATAATTTATCATGTGTGGGAAGTAGTGTCAACAACTTTTTCAAATCAATTTCAATTCAATTTCAAACTGATTGGCAAGTCGTTTTGTTTCCCGACAACGTTTAATAATATAGCACAGGTTAAAAAACAAATGCAATACTTTTTAATGTTTTTTTAATAAAAAAATCCTGTGCGGATGACAGGATTTATCGAGCTGTTAGTTCTGCTTCTTTTTCCTTGGCATATACTGCAGGCATTCTTCCCTTGCGGCAAAGCGTCGGAAGATCTGAAAAAGCACTTCATACCTTTCTTCCATCGCCTGCTTCATTCCCTGATCAATCCGGTGATCACCCATATCAAAAGTGATCTCTTCCATTTCCCGCTTTAATAAGTACTCTATTTCACGACGCTCCTGTTCATTAATAATTAACCCATGCATCTGAAAGTACCTCCCTGATAAACGACTCTATTTATTTCTACCCTAATTTCATTGTTTTTAGCATAGGTTGTCCGCTTTTTCATATGTATAGAACATATTGGTAGGAAAGGAAGTCGATCCATGAGCTTTTACACGTGGAAAACAGAAAGACTTAAGCGTTACGGCATTATCGCTCTTCTTGCTTTATTTTGTGCTTTCGCCCTGTGGATCGGCCGCTGGGAGCAGCTGCCCGCTTTCTCTAATAATGGGGAGCCGCGCGCTCTTACACAAGGGAGCAGCGATCAGGACCATATCGCGCTGACCTTTAACATCAGCTGGGGAACGGAAAAGGTCAATGAAGTGTTAAAGCAGCTGGAAGCCCACCAAGTCCAGGCTACATTCTTCCTGAGCGGCGAATGGGCGGAGAGACACCCGGATATCGTCAAAACCATTCAGGAAGGAAAGCATGAAATCGGGATGATGGGCTACACATATGAGAGCTACCTTGAGAAAGAACCAGACCAGGTAGCCGGCGATTTGAAAAAGGCAGATGAGGTGTTTGCCAAGCTTGGCTTTGAAGACATGCAATGGATCCGGCCTCCGCATGGTCATATGAATAAAGAAGTGTTAAAAACCATCGAACAAAACGATTTGCAGGCCGTCCAGTGGAGTTTGAATCCAAGGGACTGGGAAAATCCAGGCACCAACGCCATCATCGATGCCGTGTTAAACGAAAGCTCTAAAGGAGATATCATTGTTATGCATGCTTCCGATTCGGTCAAACAGACGCCTAAAGCCCTTGAGGTCATTCTCCCCGGATTGAAACAAAAGGGCTTTTCCTTCGTCAGTATCACCGAATTAGCAAGTGGCGGCGAAGCCAGGACGAGTCAGATCCAATAATAAAAGAAAGCCGCCGTAGGATACGGCGGCTTTTGTCAGGCATTTTCACTACGGGCAGGCCCCGTAAGGCGATGCAGCAGAAGAAGCTGATAGGCATTGCAGATAAATAAAGGAATGACCATCAACCATACATAATCACTCCCTGCCGCTCTAAGTGCCGGCACCCATTCCACCGTTGTAACGACAACCATAAAGAATAGGGCGGGGATAAATGCATGGGCATTTGTCTCTTTTGTTTTAATGTAAGCAACAATCACCGATAGAACCAAAAGCGCAGCCGCTGTCACAACATATCCCCAGACAGATGCCCCATTTTCAGCCGCCTGATATCGAAAATACACCAAATCAAAAAGAGTAAAGGCAATTAAAAACAGCTGTACCGGTGTCCATACAGAACGGAACAGGCCCTTTCCAAATTGATTGACGGTCAAATAGGCGAAGAAACCCATTTGACTGATGATACTGAATATAAAGCCCATACCCGCAAAAAATAAAAGCAGACCGAACAGCTCAAATAATTGAAAGGGCTGCCAAAACTCGGCGTACGAATCAAATTTAAAAAAGAAACTGGCCGCCAGGGTCACCCCGCCGCCGATCCATAACGTTGATAAAAATAACTGTACCCATTTACGACTGTTCACAAGCGCTCCCCCTATATGTACAAAACTTTCTCCCCGTATTTTATCATGAAGCCTGTCTCTTTGCCTCCGAACGTATAAAATTTGTCGAAACGCGAATAGTAAGGCTATGGAGAACATAAGAAAGGGGACATGCAATGATGTCCAGACTCCGTATATTGCTGCCCGTTCTCGTTCTTGTTTTCCTGGCCGCTTGTAATGGTTCATCAGGAGCAAGTGAACAGGCGGACTACGATACCACCAAGAAAATGATGGTCGATATCCTCAAGTCCGATGATGGAAAAAAGGCGATGACTGAAGTCCTTTCCGATGAGGAGATGCAGCAGTCCATGGCTTTAGAGTCCGAAGTCGTCTCTCAAGCTGTCCAGCAGACGTTGATATCTGAAGAAGGTAAAGCTTTTTGGAGCAAGCTTTTTTCAGACCCTGCGTTCGTCCAGGAATTCAGCAAAGTTCTGGAGGATCAGCAGAAAGAATTGATGAAAGGGCTCATGAAAGATGCAGAATATCAGAAGTTGATGATCGATATTTATAAAAACCCTGAAATGATGGAGCAGATGGTAACTGTCATGCAGGGACAGAAGTTCAAGGCACACTTGGAGACCACCATCGAGGAAACGTTGAATAGTCCTGTCTTCCAGGCAAAAATGACTGAAACACTGTTAAAAGCCGCAGAGGAAATGAAAAGCGGGGAAGAACAAGGCGGCGATTCCGAGGAAAGCGGCCAGCAGAGTGGCGGAAGTCAATCTGAAAGTGGCGGCGAAGAAGGACAAAGCGGTTAAGTCTATAAAAAATCACGCGCCCCGTGAAGGGACGCGTGGTTTTTATTAATATTTATCAATGACTTTAGCGGCCATATTCCGATAAATGACACCGATCGGGTGATCCGACTGATAAACAGAAGGAGCAAAGACTTCTTCTTCCTCATATGGCTGTTGAAGTGGCACGTGGCCAAGTACAGCTGTCTGCAGCGTATCCGCAAGCTTCACTCCGCCTCCACGGCCGAAGATGAACTCTTTGTTTCCTGTTTCTTTACTTTCAAAGTAAGCCATGTTCTCCACAACACCAAGAATCTCGTGTTCCGTCTTAATCGCCATCTGACCAGCACGCGCGGCTACGAAAGCAGCTGTCGGGTGCGGGGTCGTTACGATGATTTCCTTGGAAGAAGGAAGCATCGAATGGACATCCAGCGCTACATCTCCCGTACCAGGCGGCAGATCTAGAAGCAGGTAGTCAAGGTCTCCCCACTCCACTTCCTTAAAGAAGCTTGTCAGCATTTTTCCAAGCATCGGTCCACGCCAGATGATCGGAGAGTTATCTTCCACAAAGAAACCCATGGAAACGACTTTCACTCCAAATCGTTCAACAGGAATGATTTTTTCCCCGCGGACGACCGGACGCTCTTCCACGCCCATCATATCCGGAACACTGAAACCATAGATATCCGCATCAATGATGCCGACTTTCTTCCCAAGACGTGTTAAGGCTACGGCAAGGTTCACCGTTACGGTTGATTTACCCACCCCGCCTTTACCGCTGGCGATGGAAATGAACTTTGTATTCGTATTGCCGCTCAGTAAAGAGGCATCCTCCGACTGCTGATCGGCCGGCTGTAATTTCTGAATAACCTCATCCGGAAGCTGATCAAAACGAAGACCGACTGTCGCCGCTCCCCCGCTTTTCAGGGCATTGACGATGGTCTGTTGCAGTTCCATCTGCTCCGCTGTATTCGTCTTTCCAATCAGAATCTTCACGCTGACATGATTTTTTTCTTCCTTGATTTTTACTTCTTCCACTCCACCGGTTTCTTCCAGTGTTTTATGTAAAAATGGATCTTGAATAGGGTTCAGGATTTCTAGTACTTTCTCTTGTGTCAACAAGCCGGTTCACCATCCTTAGAAAATGATCGTTTCCTGTAGTATAACATACATGAAACGCTTTCTAAGTGATTTGCTCACGATCCATTTTCCTCAGGGAAATCCCGTTCCGTGACAAAACGCAGCACCCCTTGATAGATCGAAGCAGCCATCTGCCTTTGATAATCGTCTGATTTCAATAGTTCCCGTTCACGGTCGTTGGACAAAAACCCCGCCTCTACAAGGGCGCCGGGAGCCTGTGCATGCTTCAGGATATAGATATTGCTGAGCCCGAGAGCCTCGCGCTTTGTATTACCCATGTTGGATTGTATTTCAGCTTGAATGAACTTGGCGAGATATTCACTTTCCTCGCTTTCCGGATAATAAAACGTCTGTGCCCCGCTCCACTTATCAGATGGAATGGCATTCAAATGCAGACTTAAGTATAAGTCCGCTTCTTTTTCTTCGATAAACTCCACTCTATTACGTATATCTTCCGATTTCCTCCTGGAAAGACCGGATGTTCCCTCCGAAGCAAGATCAGCATCTTCGTACCTCGTCATATATACAAGGGCCCCTGCCTGCTGGAGGTAATCCTGCAGGTATTCCGCCATCTTCAGGGTGATGATTTTTTCCTCTGTACCATCCCCGCCTACCGCCCCACCATCCGGACCGCCATGTCCCGGGTCAAGAACGATCACTTTTCCGGAAAGCGGCGATGACCAAACCGTCCATGCATCCTTCACTTCCTGAATCGGATAGGAAACCATGCACACAAGGACAATCACACCAGCCAGCCACAAAAAGGTCTTCAATCGTCGACTCACAATCGCTCACACTCCCTTGTACTTCCCCTGAATCATTGTATGGGACAAGAGACAAAAATATGAGCAGGTCAACCTCAGCTACCAGCTTGGAAACTGAACGCAGGAACTGGAGGATACACCCTGAACGTATAGGAAAGCAAAAAAAGACTCCCGACCATAATGGTCGGGAGTCTTTCGGATCGTCCAAAACTTAACGCTTGGAGAATTGTGGCGCGCGACGAGCACCTTTAAGACCGTATTTCTTACGCTCTTTCATACGTGCGTCACGAGTCAATAGACCTGCGCGTTTAAGTGGTGTACGGTATTCTGGGTCAGCTTTAAGCAATGCACGGGCGATACCGTGACGGATTGCTCCTGCTTGTCCTGTGAATCCACCGCCGTCTACGTTTACGTAGACATCATAGTTACCTTCAGTTTCTGTTACAGCAAGAGGCTGTTTAAGAATCATACGAAGGGTTTCATATGGGAAAAAGTCTTCAGCATCACGTTTGTTAACTACTACACGACCAGTTCCTGGAACAAGACGTACACGAGCTGTTGAGCTCTTACGACGACCAGTACCGGAGTATTGTACTTGTGCCACTAGATTACCTCCTTTAATTATCCGCGAAGTTCGTAAACTTCTGGTTGTTGTGCTTCATGTTTGTGCTCAGATCCTGCAAATACATGAAGTTTCTTGCCCATTTTACGTCCAAGACTTCCTTTTGGAAGCATGCCTTTAACAGCAAGTTCAAGCATCTGCTCTGGATATTTCGTACGCATTTCGTTAGCCGTACGGGACTTCAGACCACCAGGGTGGTTGGAGTGACGATAGTAAACCTTATCGTTGATTTTGTTACCTGTTAGTTCGATCTCACCAGCATTGATGATGATGACGTGGTCACCAGTGTCAACGTGTGGTGTGTATGTTGGTTTGTTCTTACCGCGAAGGATCGCAGCAACTTCGCTCGCTAAACGGCCGAGTGTCTGCCCTGCAGCATCCACAACATACCATTTACGTTCAACGTTGTTTTCATTTGCCATGAAAGTTGTGCGCATATCGGTTTCCCTCCTGAAATGTTTTATTATCACATAGACTGATTAACTGCTTTATCATTTATCTCAAAGTACGATTAGTTTTCCGGGGCTAACCGTGGTACAGAAATAAAATGCCATAGAATATAATATAACACTCTATATTCATGTGTCAAGGGAATGCACACCTGGATTCGTTGTTTTTTTCTGAGACAGAGGACCCAATGAATGGAAAATGTTCAGAACCTCTTAATAATCGACCTTCCATAGGAACAACCCTTGAGGAGGAGCCGTCCGGCCTGCCGCTTCCCGTGTGCGGGCTTTTAAGATAACAGGAATATCCTCCGGGGCACGCTCTCCTTTTCCTATTTCGAGAAGTGTGCCGACAAGAATCCTTACCATATTATATAAAAATCCGGATCCCTTAAAGGTGAACACCACTTCTTCTCCACGACTTTCTACATCCGCTTTGAAAATCGTGCGCACCTTGCTCCCCTTAAGATCTGTCTTCGGTGAACAGAAGGATGTAAAATCATGCTCTCCTTCGATATAGCCGCACGCCTTTTTCATAGCTGTGATGTCAAGGGGAGCTTTGACGTGAGAAGTGTAGTGACGGCGGAAAAGATCTGGATCAGGGTGATTCCTCACAAAATACCGGTATTCTTTTCCGGTTGTATCATACCTGGCATGAAAACCACCGGACGGCTGCTCAGCTTCTTTCACCTGAATGTCATCCGGCAGCATGGAGTTCAGCGCCCGCCGCCAGTTACTGACGGGAATCTCAAGCGGTGTATCAAAATGAATCACCTGCCCGACAGCATGCACACGGGCATCGGTTCTGCCCGAAGCCGTCACCTTTACGGTATTTCCTTTATGAATCTTTTTTAAAGCCTTCTCAAGCTCTGCCTGAATCGTGCCGCCATTCGGCTGAACCTGATAGCCTGCGTAACCGGTGCCATCATAGGCGATGGTCATACGTATACGATTCATACCCAGCACCTCCGATCATGAACGGGTCAGGAAGAGAGCTGCGGCCAGCAGAATGAAAACAGCAAAGAGCAGCCAGTCCCTTCGCTCCAGTTTTAATTCTCTCAGCTTCGTTCTTCCTTCGCCCCCTTGATACCCACGCGCTTCCATCGCCATAGCGAGCTCCTCTGCGCGTTTAAAGGCACTGACGAACAAAGGGACCAGCAGAGGTACAACGGCCTTCACACGGTCTTTAAAAGCGCCTGTGCGGAAGTCTACACCTCTTGAGGCCTGTGCCTTGGATATCTTTTCTGTCTCCTGCATCAATGTTGGGATGAAACGCAGGGAGATCGACATCATCAGCGCCAGTTCATGGACAGGGAATTTCACTTTTTTCAAAGGACCCAGCAGCTCCTCAATGGCATCGGTAATCTCAATCGGCGTCGTCGTCAACGTCAGCAGGGAGGTAACGAGAATCAACAGGAAGAACCTCAGGGAAATCGCTGCCCCCTGGATCAACCCTTCCTCATAAACCGCCCAGCCGAACAGGCTGAACGCAACCTCCCCTTCCCTTGTCACGAACAAGTGAAGGAGAAACGTGAAGATCACCAGGAACCAGACCGGCTTCAACCCCTTCATGATGTAGGAAAATGGAACTTTCGATAAAACGGCACTCGAAAGAGCGAACAAGGCGAGCACCCCATAACTCATAACAGAGTTAGCAAAAAAGACGATCACGACATAAAAAAAGATGACAGCGATTTTGGAGCGGGGATCCAGGCGGTGAATAACAGAATCCGATGGAATGTATTGACCGATAATCAGGGAACTACTCATGATCGCCGCCCCCCTTCACTTTCAGGGCTATTTCCTTTGCTAACTCCGCTATCGTCTGGCCTTCGTATTCAAGATCAAGGCCGTAATCCCGGGCCATTTTCAAAAAGGAAACGACTTCCGGTACATCCAGCTGCACATCTTCCAGTGCCTGCTGCTGCTTAAAAATCTCCAGCGGGGACCCTTCCCTGTAAACCTTCCCTTGATTCATGATGATAATATGATCGGCATAGGCAAGAGCATCCTCCATACTGTGGGTTACAAGCACGGTTGTAAGACCCTTATCCTGATGCAGGTGATAAAACATATCCATGATTTCCTTACGCCCGTTCGGATCAAGTCCGGCGGTCGGTTCATCCAACACAAGCACTTCAGGAGCCATGGCGAGAACACCGGATATGGCAACTCGGCGCATCTGTCCTCCGCTTAAATCAAAGGGAGAGCGTTCCAGAAGCTCTTCCGGCAGTTTTACCGCCTGGACCGCTTCTTTCGTCCGGCGTTTGATTTCGTCCTGTCCAACTCCGAAATTCTGCGGACCGAAGCCGATGTCTTTTTCCACAGTTTCTTCAAACAACTGGTGCTCAGGATACTGGAACACGACGCCGACGTTTTCCCGAAGCTTCATCAGCTGTTTGTTTTTCTGCCCGGCTGCCATCGTATACGGGCCCACCTGCACCTGCCCTTCTGTCGGCTGAAGCAGCCCGTTCAGGTGTTGAATCAATGTGGATTTACCTGACCCGGTGTGACCGATGACCGCTACAAAAGAACCGGATTGGATGGTAAAGGACAAATCATCCAAAGCTCTGTGTTCGAATGGTGTATTCGGCTGGTACGTATAACTTACATGATCGAACGTGATGTCCATAATTCCTCCAACAACTCCTGGTGATTCAATGGCTCACGGGTAAGCGGCACACCCTCTGCTTTCAGGTGGTCGGCCAATTTACTAACAAATGGAGTATCCAAGCCAATTTCTTGTAAGTGTTCTTTTTTGGAAAATACGTCTCTAGGAGATCCCTGCATCCAAACCTCTCCCTTATTCATGACAATCACCCTGGAAGACTGAGTAACCTCATGCAGATCATGAGTGATGGTAATCAGGGACAGGTCCCGTTCTTCCTGAACGCGGTGGACCGTGTTCATAATTTCCATGCGGCCTTTCGGGTCGAGCATAGCAGTGGCCTCATCAAGAATGATGAACTTCGGTGACACGGCAAGGACACTCGCGATAGCTACCCGCTGCTTCTGTCCGCCTGACAGACGGTGCGGTTCCTGCTGCTCATAATCAGCCATCCCTACGGCTGAGAGGCTCTCTTTGATCCTTTCAAGCATCAACTCCCTGGGCATGCCGTGATTCTCCATACCAAAAGCGACATCATCTTTCACAGTAGTCCCGACAAACTGGTTGTCCGGATTTTGAAAGACCATGCCTACCTGTTTTCTAACATCCCAGATGGTTTCTTCGTTGACGGGCATCCCATCTACCAGGATTTCCCCTTCCTGTGGAAACAGCAGTCCATTCATTAATTTCGCTATGGTCGACTTTCCTGAGCCGTTATGACCGATTACAGCCACCCATTCATCCGGTCCGATTGTAAAGCTTACGTTCCTCAACACCCAGGGCATGTCCTCCTGGTAGCGAAAAGATACGTTCCGGAACTCGACTTGTCTCTCTCCCATCTCTGTTCCTCCTCTGCTCAGCTGACGATTTCCCGGGAAATATGACACCATTCCCCGTTATAAAGAGAATTTCCCTTTCATAACGGGAGGTATTCCCGCATCGGTATAAAAAAGTATAAAAAAAGGGCTGGATGTAACCTCATAATGAGATTCACTCCTGCCCTTTTACCCCGATGGTAATCATTATACTAGTTCGATGATTGCCATTTTAGCTCCATCACCTTTACGCTCGCCAAGCTTCAATACGCGAGTGTAACCACCTTGACGGTCCTCGTAGCGTGGGCCGATGTCAGAGAATAGCTTCTGCAGTGCAGTCTGCTCTCCTTCCTCATCAGCTTGTGCATTATATAGGAATGCTTCCGCTTGACGACGGGCATGAAGATCGCCGCGTTTACCTAGTGTAATCATTTTTTCTACAACAGACTTAAGCTCTTTCGCTTTAGCTTCTGTTGTTTCCAAACGTTCGTGTACGATCAGGTCAGTTGCCAAGCCGCGAAGCAAAGCCATGCGCTGATCTGTAGTACGTCCTAGTTTTCTAGCCATTGATAATCCCTCCCTTAACTGGATCTCTTAGATGTGTTCTATCAATCGTCTTTTCTTAGTCCAAGACCTAGTTCGTTCAGTTTATGCTTCACTTCTTCAAGTGACTTGCGGCCAAGGTTGCGCACCTTCATCATGTCTTCTTCAGACTTGTTGGCAAGCTCCTGCACAGTGTTGATACCTGCGCGCTTCAAGCAGTTGTAGGAACGAACGGAAAGGTCAAGTTCCTCGATCGTCATTTCAAGAACTTTTTCTTTTTGGTCCTCTTCTTTCTCGACCATGATTTCAGCTTTTTGAGCTTCATCAGTAAGGCCGACGAAAATATTGAGGTGCTCCATATAAATTTTAGCTCCAAGAGAGATCGCCTCTTCTGGACGAATGCTGCCATCCGTCCAAACATCCAATGTCAATTTATCAAAATTAGATGTTTGACCGATTCGAGTATTCTCTACTTGATACGTCACACGGGAAACCGGTGTGAAAATAGAGTCAACGGGAATCACGCCGATGGGTAGATCCTCATGGTTATTTCCTTCAGCCGGACGATATCCTCGACCGCGTTCTGCTGTAATGCGAGCACGGAAGCTGGAATTGCTGTCGAGTGTAGCGATATGAAGATCTGGATTTAGAACTTCAACGTCACTATCATGCGTAATATCAGCCGCGGTAACCTTGCCTTCACCCTGCACATCAATTTCTAAAGTCTTCTCTTCGTCAGAATAAACTTTCAAAGCTAGTTTCTTCAGGTTCAAAATAACAGTTGTTACGTCTTCAACGACGCCTTCAATCGTGGAAAACTCATGAAGTACACCGTCAATTTGAACAGAAGTGACAGCAGATCCGGGAAGTGAGGATAATAGGATACGACGCAAGGAGTTCCCTAGAGTTGTACCATATCCACGTTCTAGCGGTTCTACGACGAACTTACCAAAAGTAGACTCATCGCTGATCTCGACCGTTTCAATCTTTGGCTTTTCAATTTCGATCATTTACTCAAAACCCTCCTTCAAAACGTCGAAACCCCGGTTAGACGACAGGTCTAACCGAAATTCCTCAGGTAGGCAGTCCCGATATAAGATAACTGCTTAATGGCTCTGTCTACTGCGGTGCTGATTTAAAAGCTATCATAACCCATTATAGACAGGGTGACAAATTCTATTCAGAACTTATTATACGCGACGACGTTTTGGTGGGCGGCAACCATTGTGTGGTACTGGAGTTACGTCACGGATTGCCGTAATATCAAGACCTGCTGCCTGTAGTGAACGGATCGCAGCTTCACGACCTGCACCAGGACCTTTTACTGTAACTTCAAGAGTTTTCATGCCGTTGTCCATAGCATCTTTCGCTGCTGCTTCGGAAGCCATTTGTGCAGCGAATGGAGTAGATTTACGGGAACCTTTGAAACCAAGAGAACCTGCACTGCTCCAGCTGATAACATTACCTTGGACATCAGTGATCGTTACGATTGTGTTGTTGAATGTAGAACGGATATGAGCCATACCCGTCTCTATATTCTTTTTCACGCGGCGTTTACGACTGCGAGTGTTTCCTTTACGTGCCATAGGATGAGTTTACCTCCTTTGTATTAATTATTATTTACGTTTGTTAGCTACTGTACGACGTGGACCTTTACGTGTACGGGAGTTGTTCTTCGTCTTTTGTCCGCGAAGTGGAAGACCACGACGGTGACGGATTCCACGGTAAGAACCGATTTCAATCAGACGCTTAATGTTTAGAGAGTTCTCACGACGAAGATCACCCTCTACGTTGTGCTGTTCAACAGCTTGACGGATCTTACCTAGTTCGTCTTCTGTAAGATCGCGAACGCGGGTACTCTCAGATACACCAGCATCAGCCAGGATGTCTGCAGCAAGGGATTTACCGATACCATAGACATAAGTTAATGAAACAACCACGCGCTTGTCGCGGGGAATATCTACACCTGCAATACGTGCCATAAGTTACGTGCACCTCCTTTAAGATTAACCTTGTTTTTGTTTATGCTTAGGGTTTTCACAGATAACCATGACTTTACCTTTACGTTTGATGACTTTGCATTTTTCGCAAATTGGTTTTACAGAAGGCCTTACCTTCATCATCCATACCTCCTTTAAGATCGGAGTTTTATTTATAACGGTACGTAATACGTCCTTTTGTCAAATCATAAGGAGAAAGTTCTACCGTTACTTTGTCCCCAGGTAAGATTCGGATAAAGTGCATGCGAATTTTACCGGAAACATGAGCAAGAACGGTATGACCGTTTTCAAGTTCAACCTTGAACTGAGCGTTCGGTAAGGTTTCAACGACGGTCCCTTCTACTTCAATTACATCGTCTTTCGCCATCGAGTTGATCTCCCTTCTTCAAATCAGTCACTGCTTCATTGACATATTTTGCTACGGCAAATCGAAGCTTGCCATTTGTGACCCGACCAGTTTCCAGAAGGCTGTCCTGGACTTCCGGAGAGATGAAATCCATAAGCTCAACGTGCTGCAGATTCTTTTTCTTTGGTCGATCATACTTACGTTTCTCTCCGTCGGCAAGCAGCACAAAGCGGCCATCCAGCACACCGATCACCACTGCGTACTGTCCTGCCTCACGCCCCTGCACAATACGAACAATTTGACCTATTCGCGGACTCGACTCAGATTCGTTCAAAAACGATCACCTTCATTTAGGATTTTGTTAATATTTCGTAACCCTCATCCGTAATCGCGATGGTGTGCTCAAAATGTGCGCACATCTTTCCATCCTGCGTTACAACCGTCCATTGATCATTCAGGGTTTTCACATAACGTGAACCTGCATTGATCATCGGTTCAACAGCTAATACCATTCCAGGTTTCAATCGGGGGCCTTTGTTGGGAGGTCCATAATGAGGAATCTGTGGATCCTCATGAAGTTCCTGACCAACGCCGTGACCGACATATTCCCTGACTATGGAGAAACCTTCAGGCTCCACATAGCTTTGGATGGCATGCGATATATTTGAAAGGCGTTCACCTGGTTTTGCTTCATCAAGTCCTTTGAACAATGACTGCTCGGTAACTCTCAGCAGCTCCAATGTGCCCTCATCAACAGTGCCGACCGGATACGTCCAGGCCGAATCACCGTGATAGCCTTTATATTTTGCCCCAATATCGATACTGATAATATCACCATCGTTCAGGACCCTGTCTCCAGGAATACCATGAACAAGTTCTTCGTTGACAGATGCACAGATACTGCCACGGAATCCATTATAACCTTTAAAAGAAGGGATTGCATCCATACTGCGTATGAATTTATCAGCAATCTTATCCAATTCTCCAGTAGTTATACCTGGTCGGATGTTTTCTTTCATCTTTTGGTGCGTCAGGGCGACAATGCGACCTGCTTCACGCATAATATCTAATTCCCGCGGAGTCTTACATATAATCATTCAGCCAGTGCTCCAAGCTTTTGATCAATGTCAACAAATACTTCTTTGATGTCTTTATCACCTTCGAAGGAGACCAGGTAGCCTTGATCCTGATAGAAATCAAGCAGAGGCTGCTGCTGTTCTACGTTGACCTCGAGGCGTTTCTTAACGGTTTCAGGCTGATCGTCTTCCCGCTGAGTCAATGCTGAACCATCGTTATCACAGATCCCGTCCTCTTTAGGAGGGTTGAACACAACGTGGTACGTAGCACCGCAGGTCGGGCAGATGCGTCGTCCAGTCAGACGCTCGATAAGCTTCTCTTTTGGAACATCGATATGAAGAACATAATCCAGTGACCGTTCCATATCGGCCAGAAGGTTGTGAAGGGCTTCTGCCTGAGCGATGGTTCTAGGGAAACCATCGAGCAGAAAGCCTTTCTGACAATCCGGCTTACTTAGACGTTCGCGAACGATTCCGATGGTAACTTCATCGGGAACGAGTTCGCCTTTGTCCATATATGATTTGGCCTCTTGACCAAGGGATGTTCCTTCTTTGATAGCTAAACGGAACATATCTCCAGTTGAGATATGAGGGATGTCATATTTTTCGACTATTTTCTCTGCCTGAGTACCTTTTCCGGCACCAGGGAGACCCATTAGGATTAAATTCAACGTCTTCCCCTCGCTCTCATTTATTCAATAGCAGGATGTTTATTATTTAATGAATCCTTTATAGTGGCGTTTTACAAGCTGACTTTCAAGCTGTTTCATCATTTCAAGGGCAACCCCGACAACGATGAGCAGGCTTGTTCCTCCAATTTGGACCGTCGGCGGCAGTTGCGCCAGGGAACCAAGGATGATTGGAAGGATGGAGACAGCTGCAAGGAAAATGGATCCTACAAAGGTTAATCGGTACATTACACGGGTCAGATACGTTTCAGTATTGGCCCCGGGACGAATCCCCGGAATGTAACCGCCCTGCTTCTTCAGGTTTTCTGCCATCTGTTCCGGATTAACCTGAACAAACGTGTAGAAATACGTGAAGGCAATAATTAACGCAACATAGATAATCATTCCCGGCCAGTTCTGGTAATCAAAGATATACTGGATAACAGAAGCTACTTCACTGTCTTCAAAGAAGCCGGCGACGGTTCTCGGAGCGATGATAAAGGATATCGCAAAGATGACCGGAATAACTCCTGCAGCATTCACTTTGAGTGGAAGGTGAGTGGAATGTCCACCTACAGGGGAACGATTCACTAAACGCTTCGCATACTGGATTGGGATTTTACGAAGGGCCTGCTGGATGAAGATAACTCCAACCACGACCGCAACGATGACCAAGGCAATCAACGCGATGATAACCAGATTGATGAACAGTTCGTCTCCTGCACCGGAGATGTACTGATCATACAACTGATTCACACCATTCGGAATCGCCGCAACGATACCTGCGAAAATCAGTATAGAAATACCATTTCCTACGCCATGTGCAGTGATTTGCTCGCCAAGCCACATTAGAAAAGCTGTTCCGCCTGTCAGCACAAGCGCAATGACTAAGAACTTGGTAACACCAGGATCCGAGATCAACTGACCTCCTGCCAAAGCGTTAAAACCAATGGACATACCAATGGCTTGAACGAAAGCGAGAACAATAGTTCCGTAGCGGGTAAACTGAGCTAATTTTCGACGGCCAACTTCACCCTGCTGTTTCCACTCAGCAAATTTCGGGACAACATCCATCTGCAGCAGCTGCATGATGATGGAGGCTGTAATGTAGGGCATGATCCCCATAGCAAAGATGGAGAAGTTCTGTAATGCCCCGCCTCCGAACGTATTCAGAAACCCAAATGCGTTCTGTTCATCCATGAAAGTGATGGCGTCTCTGTTTGTGAAAGGCACCGGGATGAAGGTTCCCAGGCGGAACACAACGAGCATCAGCAAAGTGAAAATGATTTTCCGTCGAATATCACCCACGCGCATAAAATTGGAGATTGTCCGGAACATTAAATCACCTCAGTTTGACCGCCCGCCGCTTCAATCGCTTCTTTTGCGGAAGCAGAGAATTTGTGAGCTTTCACTGTAAGTTTCTTCTCGATAGAACCTTTACCCAATACTTTGATTCCTGCTTTTTGGTTGCTTACCACGCCGGATTCAAGTAGAAGCTCAGGAGTAACCTCTGTACCTTCTTCGAAACGGTTCAGGGCATCAAGGTTAACGATTGCGAACTCTTTACGGTGAATGTTTGTAAAACCACGCTTAGGCAGGCGCTGGAATAGTGGCATCTGTCCACCCTCGAAACCTGGGCGTGTTTTGCTGCCGGAACGCTGACCTTGACCTTTGTGTCCACGTCCGGATGTTTTACCATTACCAGAAGCCATACCACGGCCTACACGGTTACGCTCTTTACGAGTACCTTTAGCCGGTTTAAGTTCATGCAGTTTCATGCGTTGCACCTCCTTATTACTTTTCTTCTATTAAACTTCCTTAATCGTAACTAGGTGAGACACCTTATTAGCCATACCTCGGATCGCCGGGTTATCTTCAACTACGACAGTTTGTCGGATCTTGTTAAGACCAAGAGCCTTGACCGTAGCACGCTGATCTTGTGGTCTACCAATAACGCTGCGCGTGAGGGTAATTTCTAACTGATTAGCCATTTTATTTCCCTCCTTATCCTAGTTCTTGTACAGACTTACCGCGAAGTCTTGCAACGTCTTCTGCGCGCTTAAGCTCGCTAAGTCCAGTAAGTGTAGCACGTACCATGTTGATTGGCGTGTTAGAACCAAGAGACTTAGATAGAATGTCTTGAACACCTGCAAGCTCAAGTACCGCACGGACAGGTCCACCAGCAATAACTCCAGTACCTTCTGCTGCCGGCTTCATAAGAATGTTACCTGCACCAAAACGTCCGTTGATTTCGTGTGGAATCGTCGTGTTCTTCACTGGTACTGTGATTAGATTTTTCTTAGCATCATCAATGGCTTTTTTGATTGCTTCCGGTACCTCTTGGGCTTTCCCTGTACCGAAACCAACATGACCATTTTTATCTCCAACTACAACAAGCGCAGCAAAACGGAAACGGCGTCCACCTTTAACTACTTTCGCTACACGGTTGATAGTGACTACGCGTTCTTCAAGATCAAGTTTGTTAGGGTCGATGTTTAAATTCATTTGTGTCCCTCCTTTAACTATTAAAATTCAAGTCCGGTTTCGCGGGCTGCTTCAGCTAGTGCTTTGACACGGCCGTGATACAAGTAACCTCCGCGGTCGAATACAACAACTTTAAAGCCGTTATCGATTGCGCGTTGTGCTACCATTTCACCGACTTTCTTAGCAGCTTCCACGTTACCAGTCTGGTCAAGGTCAAAACCTTTATCTACAGTAGATGCACTTGCTACTGTTACCTGGCTCTCATCATTGATGAGTTGAGCATAGATGTGATTGTTAGAGCGGTATACGTTCAAGCGTGGGCGTTCAGCTGTGCCGACAACATTTTTACGAACGCGGGCGTGGCGCTTCTTACGTACGACATTTTTATCTGCCTTCGTGATCATCTTGGTCACTCCTTTCTATACGTTACCTTAGAACCTTATTTAGCTGTTTTACCTTCTTTACTGCGTACACGTTCGCCTTCGTAACGAATTCCTTTGCCTTTGTAAGGCTCTGGAGGACGGATAGCACGGATGTTAGCAGCAACAGCACCAACTAGTTCTTTGTCGATACCTTTAACAGTAACTTTTGTGTTGGAAGGAACTTCGATTTCGATTCCTTCGCGTTTTTCGATTTCTACAGGGTGGGAATAACCAGCGTTCACAACAACTGTTTCGCCCTGCTTCTGAGCACGGTAACCGACACCGATGATTTCAAGGTTCTTCTCGAAACCTTTAGATACACCTTCAACCATGTTGCCGATCAGGCTGCGTGTTGTACCGTGAAGAGCGCGGTGCTCTTTGTGATCGCTTGGACGCGATACAGATAGAACGTTATCTTCAACTGTAACAGTGATGTCCTCGTGGAACGTACGAGTCAGTTCCCCTTTTGGACCTTTCACTGTAATCGTTTGGTTGTCCTGAATGATTTCTACACCTTCAGGAATCTCAAGAGTTTTTAATCCTACGCGAGACATATTTTTGCACCTCCTGTCTTGTTCGTTTTATTACCAGACGTAAGCTAGAACTTCGCCGCCGATGGCTTGTTCACGAGCTTCTTTATCTGTTAGGACACCTTTTGATGTGGATACAACGGCAATACCAAGTCCGTTAAGAACTTTAGGAAGCTCTTCGGAGTTCGCATACACACGTAGACCTGGCTTACTGATACGTTTAACACCAGTGATTACGCGCTCGTTGTTCTGGCCGTACTTAAGGAAGATGCGAAGAACACCCTGCTTGTTGTCTTCTACAAATTCGTAGTCACGTACGAAACCTTCACGCTTAAGGATATCAGCGATTTCTTTTTTCACGTTGGAAGCTGGAAGTTCAAGCTTCTCGTGGCGAACCATATTCGCATTACGGATACGAGTCAGCATATCTGCAATTGGATCTGTCATTGTCATAACTCTTTTACCTCCTTCCCTGTTACGGGTTTACCAGCTGGCTTTTTTGACACCAGGGATTTGTCCTTTGTATGCAAGTTCACGGAAACAAATACGGCAAAGCTTAAACTTACGTAGTACGGAGTGCGGACGTCCGCAGCGTTCACAACGAGTGTATTCGCGTACTTCGTACTTCTGTTTACGCTGTTGCTTCGCGACCATTGATTTTTTAGCCACTATTTTCCCTCCTTAATGTCAGCTCATTATTTTTGGAACGGCATGCCGAATTGAGCTAATAGTTCACGCGCTTCTTCGTCAGAGTCAGCAGAAGTGACAATAACGATATCCATTCCACGCACTTTGTTTACTTTATCGTAATCGATCTCTGGGAAAATCAATTGCTCTTTAACACCAAGAGTGTAGTTTCCACGACCATCAAAAGCTTTCTTAGAAATACCACGGAAGTCACGCACACGTGGTAGTGATACGGCGATCAGCTTTTGTAGGAATTGGTACATACGCTCTCCGCGAAGGGTTACTTTCGCACCGATCGGCATACCCTCACGTAGACGGAAGCCTGCGATTGATTTCTTAGCTTTCGTAATCACTGGTTTCTGACCAGTAATCATTGTTAGTTCTTCAACAGCTGTATCAAGTGCTTTCGCGTTTTGAACAGCATCGCCTACACCCATGTTGACAACGATTTTCTCAACTTTTGGTGTCTGCATGATGGACTCATATTCAAATTTGCTCATCAGGGATGGAACAACTTCTTCTTTATATTGTTTCTTTAGTTCGTTCATCGTGTGGCCCTCCTTTCATCTATGGGTTATTTGTCCAGCGCTTCACCGGATTTTTTCGCGATACGAACTTTCTTATCGTCTTCGACTTTGTAACCAACACGGGTCGGTTCGCCAGTCTTAGGATCAATCGGCATTACGTTTGATACGTGGATCGCTGCTTCCTGAGTCAAGATTCCACCCTGTGGGTTTTCTTGAGACGGCTTCGCGTGTTTTTTCACTTCGTTCACGCCTTCAACAAGAACACGATCTTTCTTTGGATAAGCTTCAAGGATTGTACCTTGCTTGCCTTTATCCTTACCGCTAATGACCATTACTTTGTCACCTTTTTTTACGTGCATTCTACGCGCACCTCCTTAACAAGGCATTTCATTCAGGCTTTTATAATACTTCTGGAGCTAGAGATACAATCTTCATGAATTTAGCATCACGAAGTTCACGAGCTACCGGTCCGAAGATACGAGTACCGCGTGGTCCTTTGTCATCACGAACGATTACTGCTGCGTTTTCGTCGAAACGGATATAAGAACCATCTTTACGGCGCATACCGCTCTTAGAACGTACGATAACAGCTTTAACTACTTCACCTTTTTTAACAACGCCTCCTGGTGTTGCCTGTTTCACAGTAGCAGTGATGATATCACCAATGTTAGCTGTTTTACGGCCGGATCCACCCAAGACTTTGATCGTTTGGATTTCACGTGCACCAGAGTTGTCTGCAACTTTCAGACGAGATTCCTGTTGAATCATACCATGTAACCTCCCTTCGGATCATCTCCGAGCGAACTTTATTTAGATAATAACAGACTCTTCAACAACTTCTAGAAGACGGAAACGCTTGGATGCGGACAATGGACGAGTTTCCATAATGCGCACGATGTCGCCGTTTTTCGCCTGGTTGTTTTCGTCATGTGCTTTGAACTTTTTGGAATACTTTACGCGTTTGCCATAAAGCTTGTGGAACTTATAAGTTTCTACCATAACAGTGATTGTTTTGTCCATTTTGTCAGAAACAACACGGCCGGTATAAACCTTACGATTATTACGTTCAGTCATGTGAGGGTGACCTCCTCTCATCTATTAGTTATTTACGCCTAGCTCACGTTCACGAGCAACAGTCTTCATACGGGCGATGGACTTGCGAACTTGACGGATACGTGCAGTGTTCTCAAGTTGACCTGTTGCCAATTGGAAGCGTAGGTTGAAAAGTTCCTCTTTAAGAGATTTAACTTTTTGTTCAATTTCGGCAGTGGTTAATTCACGGATCTCATTAGCCTTCATTGATTTCACCACCAATTTCTTCACGTTTTACGAATTTCGTGCGGATCGGAAGTTTGTGGGAAGCAAGACGAAGTGCTTCGCGGGCTACCTCTTCAGAAACTCCTGCGATCTCAAACATAATTTTCCCTGGTTTCACAACTGCTACGAAACCTTCTGGAGCACCTTTACCGGAACCCATACGTACTTCTAGGGGCTTAGCAGTATAAGGCTTATCAGGGAAGATTTTGATCCAAACTTTACCGCCACGCTTCATGTAACGAGTCATCGCGATACGCGCTGCCTCGATCTGACGGGCTGTGATCCAAGCTGGATCGATAGCTTGCAAACCATATTCACCGAATGCAACTTCAGTACCGCCTTTTGCACGGCCTTTCAAGCTTGTACGGTGTTGACGACGATATTTAACACGTTTAGGCATTAACATAATGCTGTTCCCCCTTCCTTATTTATCAGTTTTAGTTGGAAGGATTTCACCACGATAGATCCACACTTTAACACCAAGCTTACCGTAAGTGGTGTCTGCTTCAGCAGTACCGTAATCGATGTCTGCACGAAGTGTATGAAGTGGTACAGTTCCTTCACTGTAGTATTCAGCACGAGCGATATCTGCGCCACCTAGACGACCAGATACCTGGGTACGGATACCTTTAGCTCCTGCACGCATTGCGCGTTGTAGAGTTTGTTTCTGAGCACGACGGAAAGATACACGGTTTTCCAATTGACGTGCAATATTGTCAGCTACAAGTGTAGCGTCAAGATCTGGCTTTTTCACTTCAACGATGTTGATGTGAACTCGTTTACCAGTGAGTTGGTTAAGAGCTTTACGAAGTGCTTCGACTTCAGAACCGCCTTTACCGATAACCATTCCTGGCTTAGCTGTGTGCACAGTAATGTTTACACGGTTTGCCGCACGTTCGATTTCGACCGTGGAAAGAGCAGCATCTTTAAGACGAGTTTCAACATATTCACGAATCTTAATGTCTTCATGTAACAAGTCTGCGTAGTCTTTACCAGCGTACCACTTGGACTCCCAGTCACGGATAACGCCGATACGAAGACCTACCGGATTAATTTTTTGACCCACTGATTATCCCTCCTTTTTTTCTGATACGACCACAGTGATGTGGCTTGTGCGTTTGTTGATCTGGCTTGCGCGGCCCATTGCACGAGGACGGAAACGTTTAAGTGTTACGCCTTCGTTTACAAACGCTTCGGAAACATATAGGTTTTCCGGATCCATTTCATAATTGTGTTCAGCGTTGGCGATCGCAGAGTTAAGAAGTTTCTCAACTACTGGAGATGCGCCGCGGTTTTTCAGGCGAAGTGTAGCTAGAGCTTCACCCACATTTTTTCCTCGAATTAAATCAATTACAAGACGAGCTTTACGAGGAGCGATACGAACGGTTTTAGCAACTGCTTTAGCTTGCATTAGAGTGCCTCCTCTCTATATTAGCGTTTTGTTTTCTTGTCATCGCCAGAGTGTCCCTTGAACGTACGGGTTGGCGCGAATTCACCTAGTTTATGACCTACCATGTCTTCTGTAACATAGACAGGTACGTGTTTGCGACCATCATAAACAGCAATGGTGTGTCCTACGAAGTTAGGGAAGATAGTTGAACGACGAGACCAAGTCTTCACGACCTGCTGTTTGCTATCTTCATTAAGCTTCTCGATTTTCTTCATCAAATGATCATCTACAAAAGGTCCTTTTTTCAGGCTGCGGCCCATGAATAAACCTCCCTTCGCGATTGAGAGACGGGTCCTACTGCCCGCCCGACAATCCCGTTATTTTTTACCGCGTCTACGTACGATATATTTATCAGACGGCTTGTTGCGTTTTCTTGTCTTGTATCCAAGGGTTGGTTTACCCCATGGAGATACAGGAGATGGCATACCGATTGGTGCGCGTCCTTCACCACCACCGTGTGGGTGATCACTAGGGTTCATTACGGAACCACGTACAGTAGGGCGCTTGCCTTTCCAACGAGAACGTCCAGCTTTACCAACACTGATAAGTTCGTGCTCAAGGTTACCAACTTGACCGATTGTTGCACGGCAGGTAGATAGTACCAGGCGGACCTCACCAGAAGTCAGGCGTACTAGAGTGTATTTGTTTTCACGGCCAAGGATTTGTGCAGAAGCACCAGCAGAACGAACAAGCTGTCCGCCGCGTCCCGGCTTAAGTTCTACGTTGTGTACGATTGTACCAACTGGAATATCTTTAAGTGCAAGAGCGTTACCAGGTTTGATATCCGCACCTTCACCTGAAATGATTTCTGTGCCAACCTTAACACCTTTAGGAGCAAGGATGTAGCGTTTTTCACCATCAACATAGTTGATTAGTGCAATGTTAGCGGAGCGGTTCGGATCATATTCAACTGTAGCAACGCGTCCAGGTATTCCATCTTTGTCGCGTTTGAAGTCGATCATACGATACTGACGCTTGTGGCCTCCGCCCTGATGACGAACTGTCAGCCTACCCTGGTTGTTACGTCCACCTTTTTTGTGAAGTGGAGCGATAAGGGAGCGTTCAGGTTTGTCAGTCGTAATTTCAGCGAAATCAGAAACTGACATGTGTCGACGACCGTTAGTAATCGGTCTGAACTTTTTAATCGCCATCTTTATTTCCCTCCTTCATTATCAATTAGTCAATTATACTTCAAAGAATTCTAGTTCTTCACTGTCCTGAGTCAACTTAATAACTGCTTTCTTACGATCAGAACGATAGCCGCCGTAACGACCCATACGCTTGAATTTACCTTTAAGGTTCATTGTGTTGACAGATTCAACCTGAACGCCAAAGATTTCTTCAACTGCATTTTTAATTTCAGTTTTGTTAGCTTTCGGGCTAACTTCAAACGTATATTTCTTTTCTCCCATAAGATCAGCAGAATGTTCAGTAATGACAGGGCGCTTAATAATATCGCGTGGTTCTTTCATTATGAGAGCACCTCCCCTGCTTTTTCAGCTGCTTCCTTAGTAAGGATCAGCTTGTCATGCGTCAGCAAGTCTAACACACTTACCTGCTCTACAGGGAGAGCATTTACTGTAGGGATGTTATTAGAAGAAAGAGCTACGTTCTTATCTTCTCCTGCTGTAACGATCAAAGCCTTCTCGTTTACGTCTAGTGCGCTAAGCATATTTACAACTTCTTTAGTTTTTGGAGCGTCTAGAGACAAGCTCTCAAGAACGATTGCGTTACCTTCCTGTACTTTAGAAGAGTAAGCGGACTGAAGTGCAAGACGACGAACTTTTTTCGGCATCGTGTAGCTGTAGCTGCGTGGTGTAGGACCGAATACAGTTCCACCGCCAACCCATTGTGGTGAACGGATAGACCCTTGACGTGCACGGCCTGTACCTTTTTGACGCCATGGTTTACGGCCACCGCCGGATACTTCAGAACGTCCTTTTACTTTGTGTGTGCCTTGGCGAAGATTCGCGCGCTGCATCAACACTGTTTCGTGTAATACGTGAGTATTAGGTTCAATCCCAAATACGGCTTCATTCAGTTCGATTTCACCAACATTAGAACCGCTTTGGTTTAATAGTGCTACTTTAGGCATGACATATCCTCCCTTCGTTGATTATTTGCTAGCCTTATTTGCACTTGTAATCTTAACGTAAGATTTTTTCGCGCCTGGTACATTACCTTTGACTAGAAGCAGGTTCCGCTCAGCGTCTACTTTAACTACTTCAAGGTTTTGAAGAGTTACCTGCTCGCCACCCATTTGTCCTGCAAGACCTTTGCCTTTGAAGACTTTAGATGGGTCTGCACCTTGTCCCATAGAACCGGAACGGCGGTGGAAACGGGAACCGTGTGTTTTAGGTCCAGTGGATTGGTTGTGGCGCTTGATTGCACCTTGGAAACCTTTCCCTTTAGAAGTACCTGTCACATCGATTGCGTCACCAGTTTCAAACATATCTACCTTAACCTCTTGACCTAGTTCAAAGTCATCAAGGTTCGCATTACGGAATTCACGAACGTAGCGCTTAGGTGTTGTGTTTGCTTTGTCAGCGTGCCCTTGAGCAGCTTTCTTCAAACGGTTGGACTTTTCATCAGCAAATCCAAGCTGGATCGCTTCATAACCATCATTTTCTGTAGTTTTCTTTTGAAGAACTACGTTCGGCTCAGCCTGAATAACAGTTACAGGGATCAATTCACCGTTGTCTGAGAAAATCTGTGTCATGCCGACCTTGCGTCCTAAGATTCCTTTCGTCATCCGTTACACCTCCTATTATCTTAACGATATATTATAGTTTAATTTCGATATCCACACCAGATGGTAGATCCAAACGCATTAGTGAATCAACAGTCTGTGGTGTTGGATTAACAATGTCAATCAGACGTTTGTGTGTGCGCATTTCGAACTGCTCACGAGAGTCTTTATACTTGTGAGTCGCACGAAGTACTGTATATACAGAACGCTCAGTTGGAAGCGGGATCGGACCAGATACTTCCGCGCCGGAACGCTTAGCTGTATCAACGATCTTCTCTGCTGACTGATCAAGCACTCTGTGATCATACGCTTTTAAACGAATACGAATTTTTTCTTTTGCCATGATATTCCCTCCTTCTTCGCCCATTTTTAAAATAGACATTCTCCGCGAAAAAACTTGAACACCAGCCATGGCAAAGGGGCCGGGTGTGTCAACAACCTTTCGCTTCATCGCCTTTTATGACCAACATTACTCATTATATAGAATAATTCGGGTCAATGCAAGGAAAATCCATAAATAATTTATCTACGGACACTTTTACTATTATACTGATGTTTGCGGCACATTTCAACCATCTCTTCTATATAAAATCCGATCGATGCACCACGAAAATTCCATAATACATTAAAACAAATTCAGCCGGTTCTTTCAAGTGATAACATAAAAAAAGCAGCAGCCGGATGGCTGCTGCTTCCTATAAAATAAGAGAAATCTTATTTAGTGATTGTAGATACAACGCCTGAACCTACAGTACGTCCACCTTCACGGATGGAGAAACGAGTTCCGTCCTCGATCGCGATTGGAGCGATAAGTTCAACTGTCATTTCAACGTTGTCCCCAGGCATAACCATTTCTACGCCTTCAGGAAGTTGAATAACACCAGTTACGTCCGTTGTACGGAAGTAGAACTGTGGGCGGTAGTTAGAGAAGAATGGAGTGTGACGTCCTCCTTCGTCTTTAGCTAGTACATAAACTTCAGCTTTGAAGTTTGTGTGTGGTGTGATGGAACCAGGCTTAGCTAGTACCTGACCACGGTTGATGTCTTCACGCTTAACACCACGTAGAAGAGCACCAATGTTATCGCCAGCTTCTGCATAGTCAAGAAGCTTACGGAACATTTCAACACCAGTTACGGCAGTCTTGAAGGACTCTTCAGCCATACCGATGATTTCAACTTCGTCACCGACTTTAACTTGACCACGCTCAACACGGCCAGTTGCAACTGTACCACGGCCAGTGATGGAGAATACGTCCTCAACAGGCATCATGAATGGCTTGTCAGTGTCACGGTCTGGAGTTGGGATGTGCTCGTCAACAGCGTCCATAAGGTCATAGATCGCCTGCTCGTATTTCTCTTCACCTTCAAGAGCTTTAAGAGCAGAACCGCTGATTACTGGTACATCGTCACCAGGGAAGTCATATTCAGATAGAAGATCACGAACTTCCATTTCAACTAGCTCAAGAAGCTCTTCGTCGTCTACCATGTCAACTTTGTTCAAGAATACAACGATAGCTGGTACACCTACGTTTTTAGAAAGTAGGATGTGCTCACGAGTTTGTGGCATTGGACCGTCAGCTGCAGATACAACCAAGATCGCGCCGTCCATTTGAGCAGCACCAGTGATCATGTTCTTAACGTAGTCAGCGTGACCTGGGCAGTCAACGTGTGCATAGTGACGAGATTCAGTTTCGTACTCAACGTGTGCAGTGGAGATAGTGATTCCACGCTCACGCTCTTCAGGAGCACCGTCGATCATGTCGTAGGCCATAGCTTCACCAGAACCAGATTTCTTATGAAGTACAGTAGTGATCGCTGCAGTTAGAGTAGTTTTACCGTGGTCAACGTGTCCAATAGTACCAATGTTAACGTGGGACTTGGACCGGTCAAATTTTTCTTTACCCATTGTATATTTCCTCCTTTAGATAAGTAACAATTATTAGTTTAAGATTTATATGCAGCCAAGGAGTGACAAGCACTCCTAAGCTTACATTACAAGTTATACTGTAACTTGTTTAAAAAATCAATTATTGTCCGGAATTTTTCTTGATGATTTCCTCAGAGATGCTCTTCGGAACTTCTTCGTAGTGGTCGAAGTGCATGGTGTAAGTTCCGCGGCCCTGAGTGTTGGAGCGCAACGCTGTTGCGTAACCGAACATTTCAGATAGTGGAACGAATGCTTTAACCACTTGTGCATTACCACGAGTTTCCATACCTTCAACACGTCCACGACGGGAAGTTACGTCACCCATGATATCGCCCATGTATTCCTCAGGAATAACAACTTCTACTTTCATCATTGGTTCAAGTAGAACAGGCTTACACTTGTTTTTAGCCTCTTTAAGTGCCATGGAAGCAGCAACTTTAAAGGCCATTTCGTTGGAGTCGACATCGTGGTAGGAACCATCATAAAGAGTTGCTTTGATGTCTACCATTGGGTAGCCGGCCAATACACCATTCTCCAAGGATTCTTTAATCCCTTGTTCTACAGATGGAATGTATTCACGCGGTACAACACCACCAACAATCTTGTTGACGAATTCGAAACCAGCGCCTTCTTCGTTTGGTTCGAACTCAACCCATACGTGACCGAATTGTCCACGACCACCGGATTGACGTACGAACTTACCTTCCACTTGTGCACTAGCGCGGAATGTTTCGCGGTAGGCAACCTGTGGAGCGCCAATGTTCGCTTCAACTTTGAACTCACGTTTCAGGCGGTCAACGATGATGTCAAGGTGAAGCTCACCCATACCAGCGATGATCGTTTGTCCTGTTTCAACGTTTGTTTCCGTTTGGAACGTTGGATCTTCTTCAGCAAGCTTACCAAGGGCAATGGCCATTTTATCTTGGTCAGCTTTGGATTTAGGCTCGATAGCTACAGAGATTACCGGTTCAGGGAACTCCATAGATTCAAGGATAACAAGGCTCTTCTCATCACATAGAGTGTCACCTGTACCCGTGTCTTTAAGACCTACCGCACCAGCGATATCACCAGCGTATACTGTGGAAATCTCTTCACGGGAGTTTGCGTGCATCTGCAGGATACGACCTACACGCTCACGCTTATCCTTCGTGGAGTTTTTCACGTAAGAACCAGCGGAAAGTGTTCCGGAATATACGCGGAAGAATGTCAGTTTACCTACATAAGGGTCTGTGGCAACTTTGAAAGCCAGACCAGAGAATGGCTCGTTGTCATCAGCCTTACGGACAACATGCTCTTCAGTTTGTGGTACGTGACCTTCAATTGGAGGTACATCCAATGGAGATGGTAGATAATCAATAACACCATCAATTAGAAGTTGTACACCTTTGTTCTTGAAGGCAGACCCACAGAAGACTGGGTAGAAGTCTACAGTTAGAGTAGCTGTACGGATAGCCGTCTTCAGCTGCTCGTTCGTGATTTCTTCCCCTTCCAGATACTGCATCATCAAGTCTTCATCAAGTTCAGCAACAGCTTCTACAAGCTTGCCGCGGTACTCTTCAGCCTGATCTTTGTAGTCATCCGGAATGGCACGTGCTTCTGCACGAGTCCCAAGGTTATCCATGTAGTAGTAGGCTTCCATCGTTACAAGGTCGATGATTCCTTCGAATTCATCTTCTGCACCGATAGGAAGTTGAACAGCTGCGGCATTTGCACCAAGGCGGTCTTTCAATGTGCCAAGGGAGTAAATGAAGTCAGCCCCTACTTTGTCCATTTTGTTAACGAACACGATACGTGGAACACCGTACGTGGTAGCCTGGCGCCAAACAGTTTCTGTTTGAGGCTCAACACCGGATTGGGCGTCAAGAACAGCTACAGATCCATCAAGTACACGCAGGGAACGCTCAACTTCAACAGTGAAGTCTACGTGTCCAGGAGTGTCGATGATGTTAATACGGTGGTCTCTCCACTGAGCAGTCGTAGCGGCGGATGTAATTGTGATTCCGCGCTCCTGTTCCTGCTCCATCCAGTCCATTTGGGAAGCTCCTTCGTGAGTTTCACCAATTTTGTGGATACGTCCTGTGTAGAAAAGAATACGCTCAGTCGCCGTTGTTTTACCAGCGTCGATGTGAGCCATGATCCCGATATTCCGAGTCTTTTCCAAGGAGAACTCTCTAGCCATGAATCTTTCTCCTTCCTGTTTGAACAGTTATTTTTTTGGTGATTACCAACGGTAGTGAGCGAATGCTTTGTTCGCTTCTGCCATTTTGTGCATTTCTTCGCGGCGTTTAACGGAAGCACCAGTGTTGTTCGATGCATCAAGAATTTCGTTAGCAAGGCGCTCTTCCATCGTTTTCTCTCCGCGTAGACGCGCATAGTTTACGATGAAACGAAGACCTAGAGCCTGACGACGTTCCGGACGAACCTCAACTGGTACCTGGTAGTTGGAACCACCCACACGGCGTGCGCGAACCTCCAATACAGGCATAACATTCTTCATTGCTTCGTCGAATGCTTCCATTGCTTCGTTTCCGCTGCGCTCCTGAACAAGTTCAAAAGCTTTATAAAGAATCTTTTGAGCTTTTCCGCGCTGACCGTTCACCATGATTTGGTTGATCAAACGAGTAACAAGCTTAGAGTTATACATTGGATCTGGCAACACATCACGTTTTGCTACTGGACCTTTACGTGGCATATGTTCCCCTCCCTTCTCACAATTGTTTTAGTTTATTTAAGCGATATATTCATATCGTTTATTTTTTAGCTTTTGGCTTTTTGGTACCGTACTTGGAGCGACCTTGCATACGGCCGTCAACACTTGAAGTATCAAGCGCACCACGTACGATGTGGTAACGTACACCTGGCAAGTCTTTAACTTTACCGCCACGGATAAGAACAACACTGTGTTCTTGAAGGTTGTGGCCGATACCAGGGATATAAGCGTTAACCTCAAGCTGGTTAGTCAAACGAACACGTGCATATTTACGAAGTGCAGAGTTCGGTTTCTTCGGTGTCATTGTACCAACACGTGTGCAGACACCACGTTTTTGTGGAGCAGCAAGATCTGTCATACGCTTTTTCATGCTGTTATAGCCTTTGTTCAAAGCTGGAGAGTTCGTCTGCTTTGTCTTGCTCACGCGACCTTTACGTACCAATTGGTTAATAGTTGGCATGGTTGTATCCTCCCTTCATTTTTTAATACCACACATCCAGGTGGTTCATAAAAAGGCAAAAAACAAAGCTTTCGCGTTGAAACGCCAAAACTTTATTGCTTTATCGCCACTGTAGCCGCACCAACGTCAATACCGCATGCATTCCCGAGCTCTTCCATGGAAGGAACCCGTGTATGGGGAATGTTCAGTTGCCGGGCCAGTTCAGCTACTTTAAATGTCATGGACTGATCGGCATCGTCAGCCGTTATGACTTCGTTCACTTCACCATTTTTCATGGCTTTCAGTGTCTGCTTTGTTCCGATAATGATATCGAAACCTGCCTGTGCTACTTTTTCATAAGACATCTTCATATCCTCCAAAGTAACAAGGATAAATGGAAGCACCTTGATAATATTATCACTCACCCAAATGCATGTCAACTGCATTCGGGTGAGATTTTTAGTGCTTCCTTATTTTTTACCCTTTGTTAACATCTACTTCTCTTTTTATGGCTGCGTAACCTCTTCAGGTGTTACCGAAGTTTCGGTCTGCGCACCCTCGGCTTGAGCCTGTATCTTGCGGTAGCGGGTCATGCCCGTACCTGCAGGAACAAGTTTACCGATAATGACGTTCTCTTTCAAGCCAAGCAGCTCGTCGCGCTTGCCTTTAATAGCTGCATCAGTCAGGACACGAGTCGTTTCCTGGAAGGACGCGGCGGACAGGAAGCTGTCTGTTTCAAGAGACGCTTTCGTAATACCCAGGATGACTGGACGGCCGACTGCCGGCTGACCACCTTCCATGAGCACTTTTTGGTTCGCTTCTTTGAATTGGTGAATTTCAAGAAGGGATCCAGGTAGAACATCTGTGTCACCAGAGTCAAGAACACGGACTTTGCGGAGCATTTGACGGACCATAACTTCTACGTGCTTATCAGAAATTTCTACACCCTGCATACGGTATACTTTCTGAACTTCTTTAAGAAGATATTCCTGAACTCCGTCGAGACCTTTGATGGTTAACAGTTCCTTCGGATCGATGGAACCTTCCGTCAACGCATCACCGGACTTCACTTCGTCACCGACACTTACTTTCATACGGGCACCGTATGGAGCAGTATAGGAGCGGGACTCAACCGCGCCCTGGACGACGATCTCCTGTTTCTCTTTCACTTCATTCACTTCGTGGACAGTACCATCGATTTCAGTGATGACAGCCTGACCTTTCGGATTACGAGCTTCCACGATCTCCTGGATACGAGGAAGACCCTGTGTGATATCGTCTCCGGCTACCCCGCCTGTGTGGAAGGTACGCATAGTAAGCTGTGTACCAGGCTCACCGATGGACTGCGCTGCGATGATTCCGACAGCTTCTCCAACTTCAACCTCATCACCAGTGGCAAGGTTGCGGCCATAACATTTCTTACATACGCCGTGCTTCGTATTACAAGTGAAGGCAGTTCGGATGACAACTTCCTTAATACCGGAATCTTCAATCTGTTTCGCAGTATCTTCGGAAATAACTTCATTTCTTTCTGCAAGAACACGACCTGTTTCAGGGTGTTCAATTTTCTGGAACGCTGTACGACCAATGAGACGGTCGATCAGCGGCTCAATGATTTCAGAGCCTTCCTGAAGGGCGGCAACAGTCAAGCCGCGGTCCGTTCCACAATCATCTTCACGGACGATGACATCCTGCGCAACGTCTACAAGACGACGAGTCAGATAACCTGAGTCGGCTGTCTTAAGGGCTGTATCAGCAAGACCTTTACGTGCACCGTGTGTGGAGATGAAGTATTCAAGTACAGTCAGACCTTCACGGAAACTGGACTTGATTGGTAGTTCAATGATACGTCCAGCCGGGTTGGCCATCAGACCACGCATACCAGCGAGCTGCGTAAAGTTAGAGGCGTTACCACGGGCTCCGGAATCACTCATCATGAAGATCGGGTTACGCGGATCAAGGGATTTCATCAGACGGTTCTGAATATCATCCTTGGCTGCTCCCCAGATTTCAATGACGCGGTCATAACGTTCTTCTTCGGTAATTAAACCGCGGCGGAACTGTTTCATGACCTTATCGACTTTCTTCTGACCTTCATCAAGAATTTCCTGTTTCTCTGGAAGTACGACAACGTCGGATACACCGACTGTAATACCGGCCTTCGTAGAGTAAGCAAAACCAAGATCCTTCATACGGTCAAGCATCTTGGACGTTTCACTGATGGAGAAGCGTTTGAACACTTCTGCAATGATGTCTCCAAGAATTCCTTTTTTGAATGGAGCGACTTCGTCGCGCTTCGCAATTTCCGCACGGATATCTGTTCCATTTTCAATAAAGTAATGATCTGGAGTCTTGATCTCCAGGTTTTCTTTTGTTGGTTCATTGATATAAGGGAAAGAACTAGGCAGCATTTCGTTGAAGATCAACTTACCGACCGTAGTCAGAAGAAGCTGCTGGTTCTGTTTTTCTGTGAATGTTTCGTTATTCAAGGAACTCGCCTGAACAGCTACACGTGTGTGCAGGTGGGCATAACCATTCTGGTAAGCCATCAGCGCTTCGTTCAAGTCCTTGAAGAACATACCTTCTCCTATTGCGTTGGTACGCTCAAGAGTGAGGTAGTAGTTACCAAGTACCATATCCTGTGACGGCGTAACAACTGGTTTTCCGTCTTTCGGGTTCAGGATGTTCTGAGCCGCAAGCATCAGAATACGCGCTTCAGCCTGAGCTTCTGAGGATAACGGTACGTGTACAGCCATCTGGTCACCGTCAAAGTCGGCGTTATAAGCCGTACATACGAGCGGGTGCAGACGAATGGCGCGTCCTTCTACAAGCGTCGGTTCGAACGCTTGGATACCAAGACGGTGAAGCGTTGGTGCACGGTTAAGAAGAACCGGGTGCTCTTTAATGACATCCTCAAGAACATCCCAAACTTCATGGTGAACGCGTTCAATCTTACGTTTAGCTGACTTGATGTTGTGTGCAAGTCCGCGGGAAACCAATTCCTTCATAACGAAAGGCTTGAACAACTCCAGAGCCATTTCTTTCGGAAGACCACACTGGTACATCTTCAACGATGGTCCTACAACGATTACGGAACGTCCGGAATAGTCAACACGCTTACCAAGAAGGTTTTGACGGAAACGTCCCTGCTTCCCTTTCAACATGTGGGAAAGAGATTTAAGTGGACGGTTACCAGGACCTGTAACCGGTCGGCCGCGTCGGCCGTTATCGATCAGGGCGTCAACAGCTTCCTGAAGCATACGCTTCTCGTTCTGAACGATAATCGTAGGGGCTCCAAGATCCAATAGACGCTTCAGACGGTTATTACGGTTGATGACACGACGATAAAGGTCGTTCAAATCAGATGTGGCGAAACGTCCACCATCCAGCTGCACCATTGGGCGCAGTTCCGGAGGGATGACAGGAAGAACATCCAGGATCATCCATGAAGGATCGTTACCAGAGTGACGGAAGGACTCCAACACTTCCAGGCGCTTGATCGCACGTGTGCGTCGCTGACCCTGGGCAGTTTTCAATTCTTCCTTCAGTGTGTCTACTTCTCCATCCAAGTCGATGTCGAATAGAAGTTTACGGATGGCTTCCGCTCCCATAGCAGCCTGGAAGCCTTGTCCGAATTTCTCACGGTATGAACGGTACTCTTTTTCAGAAAGCAGCTGCTTCTTCTCAAGAGCTGTCTCGCCTGGATCGGTCACGATGTAAGCGGCGAAGTAAATAACCTCTTCAAGCGCCCTTGGCGACATATCCAATACAAGACCCATACGACTCGGGATACCTTTGAAGTACCAGATGTGAGAGACAGGGGCAGCTAGTTCAAGGTGCCCCATACGCTCACGGCGTACTTTCGCTTTTGTTACTTCAACGCCACAGCGGTCACAAACGACCCCCTTGTAACGGACGCGTTTGTATTTTCCACAGTGACATTCCCAGTCTTTTTGAGGCCCGAAGATACGCTCACAGAAAAGACCGTCTTTCTCTGGTTTCAACGTACGATAGTTGATGGTTTCCGGCTTTTTAACTTCACCATAGGACCAAGAACGAATCTTATCCGGTGAAGCGAGGCCGATTTTCATATACTCAAAGTTGTTAACATCTAGCAAGGGGCCTACCTCCCTTTCAGTATCCAGGTTTTACCCTAAGCTTAGAACACGAGCGACAGCAGTGTTTCTAACTTAATCGTCTAAGTTCAAATTCTCGGATTCTTTGGTTTGCTCTTCCTCAATATCCCGCATCTCAATCTCTTCCTCATCACCGGAGAGAATCTTCACATCCATACCAAGACTTTGAAGTTCCTTGATAAGAACCTTGAAGGATTCCGGCACACCAGGTTCCGGTACGTTGTCACCTTTGACGATGGCTTCGTATGTTTTCACACGGCCAACAACATCATCGGATTTAACCGTCAGGATTTCCTGCAGGGTATAGGCAGCACCATATGCTTCAAGGGCCCATACCTCCATCTCACCGAAACGCTGACCACCGAATTGGGCTTTACCACCAAGTGGCTGCTGGGTAACGAGAGAGTAAGGTCCAGTTGAACGGGCGTGGAGTTTATCATCAACCATGTGTGCCAGTTTGATCATGTACATGACACCGACAGATACACGGTTATCAAACGGATCCCCGGTACGTCCATCATACAGGATCGTTTTCGCATCACGAGCCATGCCTGCTTCCTGTAATGTTTCCCAAACATCTTCCTCGCGGGCACCATCAAAGACCGGGGTGGCAATTCTTTCACCCATCAAACGGGCGGCCATACCCATGTGCAGCTCCAGCACCTGACCGATGTTCATACGAGATGGTACACCAAGTGGGTTCAACATGATGTCAACCGGTGTTCCATCTGGAAGGAACGGCATGTCCTCTTCCGGAAGAATCTTGGAAATAACACCTTTGTTACCGTGACGTCCAGCCATCTTATCCCCTTCAGAAATCTTACGCTTCTGAACGATATAAGCACGGATCAGCTGGTTCACTCCTGGTGGAAGTTCATCTCCGTCTTCACGGTTGAAGATTTTCACATCAAGAACGATACCACCGGCACCGTGAGGAACACGAAGAGACGTATCGCGGACTTCACGAGCCTTTTCACCGAAGATAGCGTGAAGAAGGCGTTCTTCTGCAGACAGTTCTGTTACCCCTTTAGGTGTAACTTTACCGACAAGCAGATCTCCGTCACTGACTTCTGCTCCGACGCGGATAATTCCACGGTCATCCAGGTCACGAAGAGCATCTTCACCGACGTTAGGAATATCACGAGTGATCTCTTCAGGTCCAAGCTTCGTATCACGGGCTTCTGATTCATATTCTTCAATGTGGATGGAAGTGTATACATCGTCTTTAACAAGGCGCTCACTCATAATGATCGCATCCTCGTAGTTGTAACCATCCCATGTCATGAAGGCCACAAGCGGGTTCTGTCCAAGAGCCAGTTCACCCATATCCATGGATGGACCATCAGCTAGGATTTCCCCTTTTGTAACACGGTCACCTTTAGAAACGATTGGACGCTGGTTATAACAGCTTCCCTGGTTGGAACGGATGAATTTCTGAAGACGGTAACGGTCAAGATCTCCCTCAACCTCTTTGCCATCTACTTCAGAAATACGGCGGACGCGGACTTCTTTCGCTTCCACGCGCTCAACAATTCCTTCGTGCTTACAAATAACGGCAGCACCGGAGTCTTTACCAGACACATATTCCATACCAGTACCCACAAGAGGCGCATCCGGCTTCAGCAATGGTACTGCTTGACGCTGCATGTTCGCACCCATAAGGGAACGGTTGGAGTCATCATTCTCAAGGAATGGGATACAAGCTGTCGCAGCAGATACTACCTGCTTCGGAGATACGTCCATGTAGTCAAGGCGGTCACGGGCTACGACCGTGTTTTCCCCGCGGAAACGTGCGATAACTTCTTCATCTGTGAATCCACCGTCATCATCAAGCTTCGCGTTCGCCTGGGCGACCACGTAGTTATCTTCCTCATCGGCAGTCAGGTAGTCGATTTGAGCCGTTACTTTGTTTGTATCCGGGTCGACACGACGGTATGGCGTTTCAATAAATCCGAACTCATTCACTTTCGCATAGGAAGAAAGGGAGTTGATCAGTCCAATGTTTGGACCTTCCGGTGTTTCGATCGGACACATACGCCCGTAGTGGGAATAGTGTACGTCACGAACTTCAAATCCTGCGCGTTCACGAGTTAAACCACCTGGTCCAAGAGCGGATAGACGGCGTTTATGCGTCAATTCCGCAAGCGGGTTGGTCTGGTCCATGAACTGTGAAAGCTGCGAGCTTCCGAAGAACTCTTTAATGGACGCAATCACCGGCCGGATGTTAATCAACTGCTGTGGCGTGATGGACGATGTATCCTGGATGGACATACGCTCACGAACGACACGCTCCATACGGGAAAGACCAATACGGAACTGGTTCTGAAGAAGTTCACCTACAGAACGCAGACGACGGTTACCAAGGTGGTCAATATCGTCTGTACCGCCTACATCATGCAGCAGGTTGAAGAAGTAACTGATAGAAGAAAGAATATCAGCAGGAGTAATGTTCTTCACATCACGGTCAATGTTGGCATTGCCGATAACGTTGATGGAACGCTCCCCTTCCGGGTCAGTTGGATCAACGATTTTCACAGACTGTACTTGGATCGGATCTTCAAGAACGCCTTCAACGGGTTCAAGTGTTTCTTCACTCAATGTACCTTCCTGATCATCGAAGTAAGGGATCAGTTTATTCAGGAGACGGCGGTCAATCTTATCGCCTTTTTCAGCGATGACTTCGCCTGTTTCCTCATCGACCAGCGTTTCCGCCAGTGTCTGATTGAACAAACGGTCCTTAATATGAAGCTTTTTGTTCATTTTATATCGTCCAACGCGCGCTAGGTCGTAGCGTTTTGGATCGAAGAAACGGGAAACCAACAAGCTTTTCGCATTTTCTACTGTAGGCGGCTCACCAGGGCGTAGACGCTCGTAGATTTCAAGCAGCGCTTTCTCTGTAGTCTCCGTATTATCTTTCTCAAGCGTGTTTTTCAAGTATTCGTTGTCGCCGATAAGATCAATGATCTCCTGGTCGGTTCCGAATCCTAAAGCACGCAGCAGAACTGTAATCGGCAGCTTACGCGTACGGTCAATACGTACGTGTACGACATCTTTGGCATCTGTTTCAAATTCCAGCCACGCTCCGCGGTTTGGAATGACGGTTGCCGTATAGCCGCGTTTACCGTTTTTATCTATTTTCTTGTTAAAGTACACGCTTGGAGAGCGGACGAGCTGAGATACAATGACACGCTCAGCACCGTTGATTACGAAGGTACCTGTGTCTGTCATCAATGGGAAGTCACCCATGAAAACTTCCTGCTCTTTTACTTCACCTGTCTCGTTGTTTAGAAGGCGTACTTTCACTCGAAGCGGTGCGTTATATGTTACATCGCGATCCTTTGACTCATCGACTGGATACTTTGGTTCGCCAAGGCTGTAGTCTACGAATTCAAGCGATAGATTACCTGTGAAATCTTCAATCGGGGAAATGTCCTGGAACATTTCCTTCAAACCTTCTTTTAAGAACCAATCGTAAGAAGCGGTTTGGATTTCAATCAGGTTTGGTAATTCCAATACCTCACTGATACGTGCATAACTTCTGCGCTGGCGGTGTCGTCCATACTGAACTAGTTGACCTGTCAACTGATTCACCCCTCAAATCAAGCATTTTAATAACGAAAAAAGGGTCCGGCAAGACATGCCGAACAGGCTTGCGGTTGATCTTGCCACAAGCATATTTAAACATCTGCGGCAATTGCAGATGGTGATTCTTCATTTCTCTCTAACGTTAGACAAAAAAGAAAAAGGCTTTTCATACATTAAAAACCTCATTTACTTTCAGCGTTCGATTTTACCATTCTGACCAGTCCGCAAGTTTTTTATACTATTTTGTAAAAAAGACTTGACAGATATCAGATATATTGGCATTTTTCAATACTAGCACAAGTGGGTTTGCTAGTCAATCTTTTTTGCTTTGAGAATGTAGTAACCTTTCTTTTTCAAAACGACTTCAGATGAACCGAACCATTCATCGAGTTTCTGCTTAGCAGATGGCGCCCCCTGCTTTTTCTGAATCACAACCCACAACTCCCCGCCTGGCAGCAGCGCTTCCGATGCTTCTTCAAACATCGCATGCACAACAGACTTACCGGCACGAATCGGTGGATTGGTTAAAATAGCAGCAAACTTCCTGTCCCGGACACCCTGAAGGCGGTCACTCTCCAGAATGGTTACATTATGAATGTGATTGGCAGCCGCATTTTTTTCCGCCAGATGGAGGGCCCGTTCGTTTACATCCACCATCACAAAACGGCGGTCACTGAAAGTTTTAGCCAGAGACAACCCGATAGGGCCATACCCACATCCAAGATCAAGGATTTCCCCTTCCACTTCAGGGAGTTGAAAGGCATCAATCAAGACCCTTGAGCCGTAATCCACTTCATTTTTGGAAAAGACGGCATGATCTGTTGTGAAAGAAAACGGAAACCCCTTCAATTCAAAGGACCATGTTTTCTCTTCACTAGCTGTTGATGTCTTTTTTGAATAATAATGCTCCGACATATCCGAACACCTTCTCCATTGTCTGAATTTTAGAGAATAAAATGTCTATTAAGAAAAAGAAAGCCCGCCGATATATCAGCGAGCTTTTCTCCAAGGTTTTCCTTACTTAAGTTCGACAGTAGCGCCTGCTTCTTCAAGCTGAGATTTGATCTCTTCAGCTTCTTCTTTAGAAATGCCTTCTTTGATTGCGCTTGGAGCACCATCAACCATTTCTTTAGCGTCTTTAAGACCAGCACCAGTGATTTCGCGTACAGCTTTAACCACTTTGATCTTAGAAGAACCAGCAGATTCTAGTACTACATCAAATTCAGTTTGCTCTTCAGCAGCTTCTGCACCACCGGCAGGAGCACCAGCAGCAACTGGAGCTGCAGCAGATACACCAAATTCTTCTTCAATTGCTTTAACTAGGTCGTTAAGCTCAAGAACAGACATTTCTTTAATCGCTTCGATAATTTGTTCGTTAGACATGAGAAATTTCCTCCTTAGTTTTGTTGGTTTATTTTAAACGAATGCTAACTTACGCACTTTCTTCTTCTTTTTGATCCGCGATTGCTTGTGTAGCATAAGCGAAGTTGCGGATTGGAGCTTGTAGTACGCTTAGGAACATAGATACAAGACCCTCGTAGTTCGGAAGGTTGGCAAGCTCTTGGATTTGCTCAAGAGTTGCGACCTGACCTTCAACTACGCCACCCTTGATTTCAAGATCTTCATGATCTTTAGCGAAGTTGTTCAAGATTTTAGCAGGAGCTACCGCATCATCTGTGTGGAAAGCTATCGCTGTTGGTCCTTGTAACACTTCATCAAGGTCAGATAGTTCAACTTCTGCAGCCGCACGGCGAATCATCGTGTTTTTATGCACTTTGTATTCTACGCCGGCTTCACGAAGCTGATTACGAAGTTCAGTGACTTCAGCTACATCAAGACCGCGGTAATCTACTAATACAGCAGATTTACTGTTGCGGAACTTTTCAGCTAGATCAGATACAATCTGTTTCTTCTGTTCGATAATACCGCTCATCGTTCCACCTCCTATTGACTTTTCATCATACCGTTCGAAGGTTTTCTTAATAAAGAAAAACACCTCCACATAGACATGGAGGTGTTTTTCATAGAGCAGGGCAGATGGCGCTGCTCTATGATATATCACACACCTCGGCAGGACTTTAAGCGGAAAACCGCCCCTGCTGTCTACGGTATAACGTATTCTTTTTATACAACGCTACTTAGTATATAACACTAATAGCGGAAAGTCAACACTTTTTATTACTTCGTGTAAGCAGAAACGTCTACTTTGATTCCAGGACCCATAGTAGATGAAACAGCAGCGTTACGCATGTAAGTTCCCTTAGCAGCCTGCGGCTTCGCTTTAACCAACGCATCTGTAATCGCTGCGAAGTTTTCAGCAAGTTTCTCTTCATCGAAAGAAGATTTACCGATCGGAACGTGGATGTTTGCTGCTTTATCAACGCGGTATTCAACTTTACCAGCCTTGATTTCATTGACAGCTTTTTCAACTTCGAACGTTACCGTGCCGGTTTTAGGGTTTGGCATAAGACCTTTTGGTCCAAGTACACGACCAAGTTTACCAACTTCAGCCATCATGTCTGGAGTTGCAACAACTACATCAAAATCGAACCAGCCTTGGTTGATTTGGTTGATCAGGTCCTGCTCTCCTACGTAGTCTGCACCAGCTGCTTCTGCTTCTTTCGCTTTATCACCTTTAGCGAAAACAAGCACACGCTGGGATTTACCTGTACCGTGTGGAAGCACCATCGCGCCACGGATCTGCTGATCCGCTTTTTTAGGGTCTACACCCAGACGGAAAGCTGCTTCAACAGTTTCATCAAAGTTAGCTTTTGAAGTTTCTTTTACAAGCTTGATCGCTTCTTGTACATCGTAAGCTTTTGTACGGTCAACAAGTTTTTGAAGTTCTTGCTGCTTTTTCGTTTTTTTAGCCATTTCAATTTCCTCCTCTTGTGGTTTTAACGGATTTTCCTCCCACGAATAAAGGTTGCGAAAGAGTCACAAGCTCCATTTCCGCAACCTTCTCCTATCTCCATGTGACGCTGTGGGATTAGTCTTCGATTGTGATTCCCATGCTGCGCGCTGTACCTTCAACCATGCGCATAGCAGCTTCAACGTCAGCCGCATTTAAATCAGGCATTTTTGTTTCTGCGATTTCGCGAACTTGGTCACGTTTAACAGAAGCAACTTTGTTACGGTTTGGCTCACCGGAACCTGATTCGATACCAGCCGCTTTCTTAAGAAGAACAGCAGCAGGTGGAGTTTTAGTAACGAATGTAAATGAACGGTCCTCATATACCGTAATTTCAACCGGAATAATCGTACCCGCCTGTTCCTGTGTACGAGCGTTAAACTCTTTACAGAAACCCATGATATTGATACCTGCTTGACCTAGTGCCGGTCCTACTGGCGGCGCTGGGTTTGCTTTACCCGCAGGGATTTGAAGCTTAACTACGTTAATTACTTTTTTAGCCACGAGACACACCTCCTTAAAGTCCGTGATGTGGTAATAGGGATTCACCCTCCCACTCCATTGCAATATGCAGAAACCTGTATTTTACAGGGCGCATATAGAACATAAAAATTCTAGCATCTTTAACTCTAATATGCAAGGGGAGAGATGAATTTTATAATTTTTCGATTTGAGTAAAGTCCAACTCGACTGGTGTTTCACGTCCGAACATATTCACGTGGACTTTGACTTTCTGTTTATCCGTGTCAATGTATTCGATCGTACCTGTGAAGTTGGCAAAAGGCCCATCTGTTACTGTAACACTTTCCTTCACCTCAAAGTCAACCTCTGCCTTCGGCTCTTCATTCATGCCCATCCGCTTAAGCACCGTTTCTACTTCTTCAGGGAGTAGAGGAATCGGCTTGGACCCTGAACCTGTGGAACCGACGAAGCCGGTCACCCCCGGCGTATTACGAACAACATACCAGGAATCATCCGTCATCACCATTTCCGCAAGAACATAGCCTGGGAAGACCTTTTTCTTTGCGATTTTCTTTTTGCCGTTTTTAATCTCAGCTTCTTCGTCCTCCGGGACAAGGACACGGAAAATCTTATCTTCCATACCCATTGATTCCACGCGCTTTTCAAGGTTTGTCTTAACCTTATTCTCATAACCTGAGTACGTGTGCACTACATACCATCTTTTTTCCATAATCACAGGACAAGTGCTTGCCCTTCCCTCCCTTGTATTAGAGTGATGAAAATTTCTCCAACATGAAAAAACCCGCGGAACGGGTTTTTTGTAAGTCTATCTCCTATTATAGCATAAAATCCACTCTACTATTCTTGAGCAATGAGTTCAAGCACTTGGGAAATCCCAAGATCTACAATAGCAAAGAACACAGCTACGAAAGCGACCGTTCCGAGAACGGTGATGGTGTAACGTGTCAGTTCCTGACCCTTCGGCCAGCTTACCTTCTTCATCTCCCGAGCTACATTCTTGAAGAACTTAAACATGCTGCAATACCCCCAAACTTGCGCCATCCGGCTGCTTCTCTACTTTGTCTCCTGGTGCAACGTATGTTTCCCGCAGTTTTTGCAGAACTTCCGTACCTCGAGACGTTCAGATTGGTTGGAACGATTTGTATATGAACTATAATTTCGATTGAGACATTCTGTACAAGCTAATATCACTTTTTTCCGCATTTCCGTCGCCTCTCTTTTAAGAGGTTTACACATACTCATTTAATGTAGCATTCAAAGGTTACCGTGTCAATGCAGCGTTCAGAGGGTGATTTCACTCACTTCCAAATACTTTTCGAGCTTTCTCTTCACCCGCTGCAATGCATTATCAATAGACTTCACGTGTCTGTCGAGCTCTATTGAAATTTCCTGATAGGAACGTCCATCCAAGTACAGCGTGAGAACCTTTCTTTCCAGATCGCTCAGCAGCTCGGACATCTTCTCTTCCATATCGGCGAATTTTTCTTTATTCACAATTAATTCCTGAGGGTCAATGGCTTTGGAACCGGCGATAACATCAAGCAGAGTCCGGTCTGACTCTTCGTCGTAAATCGGCTTGTCCAAAGAAACGTAGGAGTTTAAAGGGATATGCTTCTGTCTGGTGGCGGTTTTAATGGCGGTGATAATCTGACGGGTGACGCACAGTTCTGCAAATGCTTTAAAAGACGAGAGTCTGCCTTCACGATAATCGCGGATCGCTTTGTAAAGGCCTATCATACCTTCCTGAACAATATCTTCCCTGTCTGCTCCAATAAGAAAGTAGGTTCGAGCCTTTGCGCGAACAAAATTTTTGTACTTATTGATCAAATAGTCAAGCGCCTGGACCTGTCCTTGATTGATCCTTTCAACGATCGCTTCATCATCAAGCTTGCTAAGATCCAACTCACTGCTGCTTTTCTCCGTTTGTAAGATGCTCACACAGGATCCCTCCGACCGTGCTACCTAAATATAGCAATATTATACAGTAAGCGCTTGAAAAGCGTCAACAAGTTGTCAGAATTATTTATCTCCTCGCCGCCATTTCTCAAAGATTTCCCGCATCTCTTTGTCGATGGGAATCTTGGACTGGTACGGGTATAGATTATGATTTTCTACATCTTTCTCAATCTGGTTTTCTATATTTCTCATTTCAATATAAAGTTCCCGGGCCGACTTCCGGAAAGCTCCCTGCCCGAAGATCGTCCGCTGCTCGGCATAATCCGATGTCGCCACATAGACCTGTGTGCGGACATCATTCAAATCACCGGCTAATTTTTCAATACGCTCATCAGCAGTTTCGTTTTCTTTTGTAAAGATGACTTCCACTTTGTAATTTTTTTGTTTTTTTTCGAGGCCGCGCACATGATAGGCGTCAAATACAATGATGATCCGGTCACCTGTATAGGATTGGTACTCAGCCATCATCTCAATTAATAGATCCCGGGCCTGTCCGAGATCCTTATCCCTTAATTTCACGAGTTCCGGCCAGGCTCCGATCATGTTATAGCCATCAACAATTAGTACAACCATCTGTTACTCACCCAGCGGATGCCGTTTGCGATGGACTTCATACATAAGGAGGGATGCGGCTACAGAAGCGTTCAGGGAGGTTACTCTGCCAGCCATCGGCAGACTGACGGTCCAGTCACACTTGTCTTTGGTGAGACGACTCATCCCCCGGCCCTCGCTTCCGATGACAAGGGCAATCGGCATACCGCCATCCAGCTGTCTGTAATCCTCCGTACCCTCTGCATCTGTGCCGACGACCCAGACGAACCGTTCCTTTAATTCATCAATGGTACGGGCAAGATTCGTCACACGGGCCACAGGAATGTATTCAATCGCTCCTGTCGACGTTTTCGCCACAGTCGCCGTAAGAGCAACGGACCGCCTTTTCGGAATGATCACTCCGTGAGCTCCTGCTGCGTCTGCTGTCCGCAGAATCGATCCCAGATTATGAGGGTCTTCAATCTCATCACAGATGATGAAAAACGGCGCCTCCCCTTTTTCCTCCGCTTTAGCAAAAAGATCTTCAAGGTCTGCATATTCGTAGGCGGCTACAGAAGCAGCCACCCCCTGGTGGTTTCCGTCCACAAGCTGGTCGATTTTCTTTTTCGGTACCTTCTGAACGTTGACGCCCTGTTCTTTAGCCAGCTGCTCCAGCTTTTTAAACGCCTGGTACTGGAGCTGATCGGATACCATCACCTTGTTGATGGAGCGTCCGGCTCTCAGCGCTTCCTGCACCGGATTCTTTCCTATGATCCATTCTCCGTTTGTCATGAATGCTCGCTCCTTTCTTCTACGTGCTTAATGGAATAGTCGATCAGAGTTTCCAGTCTTTCAGTACGACCGGACAAATACAAAAAGCCAAGTACAGCTTCAAAAGCTGTGGAATAACGATAGGTCTGGACATTCGTGCTTTTCGGGACGGAGCCGGATTTGGCATTGCGCCCCCGGCGCAGCACCCCTTCTTCTTCCTCCGTCAAAAGTCCGTCCGCCTGCCAGGCTTGGACAACAGCGGCCTGCGATCCAGCTGATACGAACTGGACCGCCGCCTGATGTAGCTGCTGTGGTTTCACTTCTCCTTTTTCCAAAAGGTGATGCCTGACATACAGCTCATACACGGAATCCCCCATATAGGCGAGGGCGAGACTCTTCATCTGTTTAACATCCTTCATGGTCTTCAGCCCCGCTTCCAGCGCGTTCCCTGTGATGTATCCTCCAGGATAATATGACGGTCTTTCAACTCATCACGGATTTGGTCGGCACGCTCGAAATTCCGGTCTTTCCTTGCCTGTTTACGCTCTTCGATTAAAGCATCGATTTCTTCATCAAGAAGGTCTGTTTCTTCTCCAATTTGAATACCAAGCACACGCAGCAATTCTTCCAGCGTCTGTTCGAATGCATCAAGCACATCGACATGTGTCTGATTTTCCTGAAGGTAAAGGTTGGCGGCCTTGGTCAGGTCGAAAATGACAGAAATTGCATTCGCTGTATTGAAGTCATCATCCATTTCTTTAATGAACTGATCCTTGAATCCCTGTACTTTCTCCATCCACTCGTCACGGTCGGCCTGCAGACTCACTGACGTTTCTTTACGGTGACGAAGGTTTTCATAAGCATTCTGAATTCGTTCAAAGCTGCTCTTTGCGCCCTTCAATAATTCATCACTGAAATTGATCGGATGACGGTACTGGACACTCAGCATGAAGAAGCGGATGACTTTTGGATCATGCTTTTTCACAAGATCATGAGCAAGAATAAAGTTTCCGAGGGATTTCGACATTTTTTCGTTGTCGATATTAATATACCCATTATGCATCCAGTAACGAGCAAAGGATTCTCCGTTATGGGCTTCTGACTGTGCTATTTCGTTTTCATGGTGGGGGAAGGTAAGGTCCTGTCCGCCTGCATGAATATCAATCGTATCTCCAAGATACTTTTTCGCCATAGCCGAGCATTCAATATGCCAGCCCGGACGCCCGGTGCCCCAGGGACTATCCCATGTAATTTCCCCCGGCTTCGCATTTTTCCAAAGGGTGAAATCAAGCGGATCTTCTTTCTTATCTCCAACCTCAATACGCGATCCGGAACGAAGCTCATCGACGGATTGATGAGAAAGCTTTCCGTAATTGTCAAAGGAGCGGGTGCGGAAATAAACATCTCCGCCTGCTTCATAGGCGTATCCTTTATCAACAAGTCCTTGAATGAAACTGATGATTTCTTCCATGTTTTCTGTTACCCGGGGATGATCGACGGCTTCTTTAACTCCAAGGGCACCGACATCTTCCTTATAGGCATCGATAAACCGGTTGGCGATTTCTGTCACCCCTTCGCCCATTTCGTTGGCCGCTTTAATCAATTTGTCATCCACATCAGTAAAGTTGAGCACATAGTGCACATCGTAGCCGCGGTATTCAAAATAACGGCGGACCGTATCGAAGACGATGGCCGGGCGCGCGTTTCCGATATGAATGTAGTTGTACACGGTGGGTCCGCACACATACATTTTTACCTTGTCTTCTTCAATGGGTGTAAATGGTTCTTTCTTACGCGTTAAAGTGTTGTATACATTAATCGCCATTAGTCTTCACTCCTTCTTTCGCTTTCAGCTGATCACGCAGCTGCTGTAGTTCTTTTTCCAGATTGTTCAGCCGGTCATAAACAGGATCCGGCAGTTTATGGTGGTCGAGGTTTTTCTGGACTTTCCTGCCGTTCTGGATAACGACATGACCAGGGATTCCGACGACTGTGGAATTATCAGGGACATCTTTCAACACGACAGACCCAGCCCCTACCTTGGAATTCTCTCCTATAGTGATGGATCCAAGAACCTTCGCTCCTGTAGCAACAAGGGAGTTATCGAGCAGCGTTGGGTGCCGCTTCCCTTTCTCCTTCCCAGTCCCTCCGAGGGTCACGCCTTGGAATATCGTCACGTTATCACCGATTTCGCACGTTTCCCCGATAACGACTCCCATGCCGTGGTCAATGAAAAAACGGCGGCCGATCTTCGCGCCCGGATGAATTTCAATACCGGTTAAGAAGCGGCTCCACTGGGAAATCAGCCGGGCAGGAAAAAAGAATTTCCTTTTGTGAAACGCATGGGCCACCCGGTGCCCCCAGATGGCGTGGAGGCCGGAATAGGTAAGAATGACTTCAATGTAAGAACGAGCAGCAGGATCCTGATCAAACACCACATCCACATCTTCCTTGAACATCTTAAAAAGCCCCATACTTGCTCCCTCCTTTGAATAACACAAAGCAGAAAAAAAGCGCCCCTGTGCCTTAAGCACAGAGACGCTTGAACGTGGTTCCACTCTGTTTGGGAAACATGAAATCCTTTCCCCTCTCGAGCCTTGATAACGGAAGGCAGCCGCTTCCGCCTACTGATATTCAGCGGAAGACTCCGAGGTGCATTTCAAGGAACTCTCTCCAAATCACTTCCAGCCAAAGGTGATTCTCTCTGCAGAAGAGTGGTTCCTTTACTTCTCCTCATCAACGTTTCGTATAGGTAACTCTACTATATGATATTATTTCCTTCCTGTGAACGATTTAAGCTTGTCCTTTGCTTAATACATCGTTCAGTCGGACCGTAACGGTATCAAGTCCAAGCAGATGAATCGCGTTAGGAAGCTCCGGACCGTGTGTCTGACCGGTTGTAGCGACACGGATCGGCATGAAGAGTTTCTTCCCTTTATGGCCGGTTTCCTTCTGCACCGCTTTAATTTGTGCCTTGATATTGGCCGGTGTGAACTCTTCCAATTGCTGAAGGTTCTTTTTGAACGTTTCAAGCACCTCAGGCACCTGCTCGCCCTGAAGCACTTCCATAGCCGCTTCATCATACTGAATTTCCTGCTTGAAGAAGAGCTCTGTCAATTCGACAATTTCCGCTCCGTAATTCAACTGCTCCTGATAAAGGCCGATGAGTTCCTTCACCCATTGGCGATCCTCATCACTCATGTCTTCCGATACACGGCCGGCTTCCACAAGGTGAGGAAGAGCCAGTTCAACGACGTGATCAAGGTCAGCCGCTTTAATATACTGGTTGTTCATCCATTTCAGCTTGGCTGCATCAAATACAGCCGGGGATGTGGAAAGGCGCTCAGCATCGAAAATATCGATCAGCTGATCCTTCGTAAAGATCTCCTCTTCACCTACAGGGGACCAGCCCAGCAAGGTGATGAAGTTGAAAAGCGCTTCAGGCATATACCCCAGATCGTTGTATTGGGAAATGAACTGAAGAATGTGCTCATCACGCTTGCTCAACTTTTTACGGTCTTCGTTCAGGATCAACGTCATATGACCAAATTTCGGAGCTTCCCATCCGAATGCTTCATAAACCATCATCTGCTTTGGTGTGTTGGAAATGTGCTCTTCTCCGCGCAGCACGTGAGTGATTTTCATTAGATAATCATCGATGGCTACAGCAAAGTTGTACGTCGGTGTACCGTTTTTCTTAACGATGACCCAGTCTCCAAAGTCGCCGGATTCAAACGTGATGTCTCCGCGTACAATGTCGTTGAACGTATACGTATGGTTCTCCGGCACACGCAGGCGGATACTCGGCTCACGGCCTTCGGCTTCAAATGCCGCCATTTGTTCCTCTGTCAGGCTGCTGTGTGCACCGGAATACTTAGGTGCCTCCCCGCGGGCCATCTGCGCCTCACGTTCCGCTTCCAGTTCTTCAGACGTCATGTAGCACTTGTAGGCTAGTCCGCGCTCCATCAGTTCATCGACATATTTCTTGTAGATGTCCAGGCGTTCCATCTGACGGTAAGGTCCATATTCCCCACCAAGGTTCGGACTTTCTTCCCATTCAATCCCGAGCCATTTCAAATAATCCAGTTGGCTTTGCTCGCCGCCTTTGACATTCCGCTTTTCATCCGTATCCTCAATACGAACGACCATTTTCCCCCCTGCATTTTTAGCAAACAGGTAATTGAACAGAGCTGTTCGGGCATTTCCGATATGAAGATACCCCGTTGGACTTGGTGCATACCGCACACGTACTTCGTTTGTCATAATTGTTCTCCTTTCCGGTAACCGGTCATAATCCTTGACTCATTTTATCATTTTTTGCTTAGGATTGTGGATTCTTTTGCAACAGAACAACCGCCTGGGCCGCAATTCCTTCTTTTCGTCCGGCAAAACCAAGCTTCTCTGTTGTTGTGGCTTTGACATTGATGAGATCTTTTTCGGTCTGGAGCAGATCCGCAATGTTTTCTCTGATTTGTTCAATATAAGGGGCCATTTTCGGTGCTTGGGCGATCACAGTACAGTCCATATTCCCAAGCGTATACCCCTTTTTCTTAATAATTTCCCATACATGCTGGAGAAGACGGCCGGAGTCTGCATCCTTGAACTCCGGATCGGTATCCGGAAAATGCCTGCCGATATCTCCTTCTCCTACCGCTCCAAGACAAGCATCCGCGATGGTATGAAGCAGAACATCGGCATCCGAGTGTCCGAGGAGTCCTTTTTCATAAGGGATTTCAATTCCCCCGATGATACATGGACGACCTTCTGTCAGCTGGTGCACATCAAAACCTTGTCCGATTCGAAACATTGAATGTGCCTCCTTTTCCTTTTGGTTATTCAAATAGGCTTCTGCCTTATGTAAGTCCTCAGGAGTTGTCAGCTTAATATTGTCATAACTTCCCTGCACGACCGCCACTTCTTTACCAGACTGTTCCACTAACGATGCATCATCTGTACCATAGTATCCACGTTCCTGCGCTTCTTCATGCGCTTCGGTAATCAGATCATACTGAAAAGCCTGCGGCGTCTGGGCAGCCCACAGTTTGTTACGGTCGAGGGTTGTAAGCGTCCTTCCCTCTTTCTGTTTAATCGTATCCGTGACCGGAACAGCCAGCAGCGCCGCTCCTTTTTCCACAGCTGTTTCTGCTAATTGATGAAGACTTTCTTCCATGACAAAAGGACGCGCCCCGTCATGGATCAGTACAGGGATGTCTTTCCTCTGCACGACAGATAGTCCGGCATGTACACTGTCCTGCCGTTCTGCTCCCCCATTCACAGCCTTGATGGGTGTGGTTGAAGGAAATCGCTCAAGCAGTCTCTCCATCTGGTCCTGCTCCTGTTCATTCGTAACGAGAACGATTTCCCCACACCACTCATCTTGTTCAAAGACAGACAGAGTATGAAGGATCAGAGGTTTATCATTGATGTTAATGAATTGTTTATTGTGACCTGCACCCATCCGCTTTCCTTGTCCGGCCGCAAGCACAATCGCTGTGTATTTTATCATAATAGCCACCTTGAGCGGGATAGTGTTGTGAAATTCCCCATAAAAGAACAAAAGCGATAACATACGCGTTATCACTTTTGTATTTCTCTATTTAGTTTATACCGTTTTTAAAGGGCTTTTTCAAGTGATTTAGGCTTTGCGAAAATCATGCGGCCCGCTGATGTCTGAAGGACACTGGTGACCACAACTTCAATCGTCTTACCGATAAAGTCCTTCCCTTCTTCAACGACAATCATTGTTCCGTCATCCAGATAAGCGACACCCTGATTCTGCTCTTTCCCGTCTTTGATCACCTGGATGGTCATTTCCTCACCAGGGAGCACAACAGGCTTCACAGCATTTGCAAGATCATTGATGTTCAGCACTTGAACATTTTGAAACTCACAGACTTTATTTAAGTTGAAGTCGTTGGTCACGACAATACCGTCCGTGACTTTAGCGAGTTTGACAAGCTTGCTGTCCACTTCCTGAATCTCTTCAAAGTCACCTTCATAAATCTCCACATTAACAGGAAGATCCTTCTGCAGCCGGTTCAGAATATCCAAACCTCTGCGTCCGCGGTTTCTTTTCAGTCCGTCAGAGGAATCAGCAATGTGCTGAAGTTCTTCAAGAACAAACTGGGGAATCACGATCGTACCTTCCAGAAAGTGAGTTTCACAGATATCTGCGATTCTACCATCAATAATGACACTGGTATCAAGAATCTTCTGCTTAGGAATCAACGACTCATCCACCGCTGTACCGGAAGAGCTTTCCGCGTCCTCGTCCGCTTTTTTATCCTTTTTGGAAACAAGATTCAAGAATTCATCTTTACGTTTGAATCCGACCTGAAAACCGAGGTAGCCAAGCAGAACGGTAAGAGCAATCGGTACGACCTGGTTGATGACCTGGATTTGAATATCCTGGACAAACACATTAATCAAATACGCGATCAGCAGTCCAACAATTAAACCTAAACTTCCGAACAGTAAATCAGCGACAGGGGCCCGGACAAGAGAATCCTCCACCCATCGAATGAAATCGACAATATAATCTACGATCCAGAATGTTAATAAAAATAAAATAAGTGCTCCTATTACAGCTCCCATGACAGCTTGAATCCAGGTCTGCCACGTAAGCCCCATGGTTGTAAACAGTTCAGGGAAATAGAGGTAACCGATGGTTCCGCCGGTAATAACAATAAACAACTGTACAATACGTTTAAGCACTTGTATTCACCTCCTCAAACACAGTATGACCAAACCTCACAACCATTAATCATATAAAAAGGAATGATGGTCTTAAACTTAGCACAACTTCCATTTTTAGTCAATGAGCAAAACATTCATCATACCACATTTATTTTAAATAAGTCAATGTTCTTATATATGACGGTCTACAAACAGTTGTTCCTGTATGCGGTCGAGTCCGTCTCTGATTTTTGCTGCCCGGATTTCCCCGACGCCATCGACTTTGACAAGCTCTTTGGGGGAAGCCTGGATGAGATCATCAAGGGTGCTGAACCGCTGCACCAGGTGTTCAATAATTAAAAACGGAAGACGCGGGATCCGGCTGAGAATCCGGTAGCCTCGTGGATGAACGGCATCAGAAAGCTTCGTTCCGGTTGAATACCCCAGTAGTTTTAATACCTGCTCATCAGAAAGAAGTTCCGGATTGGACACTTCCTGCATCTTCTTTAACATATAGTAAGGTTCGTAATCAGGCCGGCGGCTGTAATCCTTCATGAGAAGCTCTGCCTCTTCCTCAATGTTGGAGACCAGTTCCGTGAGCTGAAGCTGGATCAGACGTCCTTCAATTCCAAGCTCATTCACATAATTTAAGATTTCTGTCTTTGTGCGGAGAACCATTTCAATCCGGTGTACAACCTGGACCACTTCGGAAAAGGAAACCATGTTCTCGAATTCCATGGCTCCAAGGTTGGTGACGCTTTGGTCGAGCACATTTTTATACTTTTCCAATGTCTGAATTGCTTGATTCGCCTTCGTCAGGATGACGCCGATGTCTTTCAAGGAATAACGGAGCGATCCTTTATACAGCGTTATGACATTCCTCCGCTGGGAGATGGCAATCACAAGTGAACCTGTCTGCTTGGCCACCCGCTCAGCTGTCCGGTGACGCATCCCTGTTTCATTGGAGAGGATATCAGGGTTCGGCATCAACTGGGCATTCGCGTATAAAATTTTCGTACCTTCATCATTAAGGATGAGCGCTCCGTCCATTTTGGCCAATTCATATAAGTGCGCCGGTGTGAAGTCTGACTGGATGTGAAAACCACCATCCACGAGTTCCCGCATACCGTCTCCATAGCCCAGGACGATTAAGCCCCCCGTATTTGCACGGAGGACGTTGTCAATGCCGTCCCTAAGTGGCGTCCCCGGAGCCACCAGCTTCAAAATGTCTCCAATTCCGTTTTCCTTGATTTCGTGCCATTCCATTTATGTGTCCCCCAATGTGACCTTCATAGCTTCCTGGACGGTGCTGACTCCGATCACTTCAATCTGGGAGGGCGGTGTCCAGCCATCCATGTTCTTCTTAGGAATGATGACCCGCTTGAAGCCAAGCTTAGCCGCTTCCTGAACACGCTGTTCAATCCTTGCTACACGACGGATTTCACCGGTCAGACCCACTTCCCCTACTACGACATCATCCCCATTGGACGATTGGTTGCGGAAGCTTGAGGCAATGCTGATCGCCACGCCAAGGTCAATAGCCGGTTCATCCAGTTTGACACCACCGGCGACTTTGACATACGCATCCTGGTTTTGGAGCAGAAGACCGGCCCGTTTCTCAAGAACCGCCATAAGCAGCGGCACCCGGCTGTTATCAAGTCCTGTCGCCATACGCCTCGGATTCCCGTAGGCCGTTGGTGAAATGAGAGCCTGAATTTCCACAAGCACGGGTCTCGTTCCTTCCATGGAAGCAACAACAATTGAGCCGGCTGCCCCCTGGGACCGCTCCTCAAGAAAGATCTCCGAAGGGTTGAGCACTTCTTCAAGTCCTTTTTCCTTCATTTCGAATATACCCATTTCGTGCGTGCTTCCGAAACGGTTTTTCACACTTCTCAAAATTCGGAAGGTGTGATGGCGCTCTCCTTCAAAATAAAGGACGGCATCCACCATATGCTCCAGAAGCCGCGGCCCCGCGATGGATCCTTCTTTCGTAACATGCCCCACAATAAAAATCGGGATACCTTTGCTTTTGGCAATTCTCATCAGCTGACTCGTACATTCCCTCACCTGGGAAACGCTCCCCGGGGCAGATGTGACATCCTCTTTGAATATCGTCTGGATCGAGTCAATGACGACGAACTTCGGATCGATCTGTTCAATCTGGTTCGTCACGTCCTGGAGATTCGTCTCCGACAGTACATAAAGCTCGTCAGATGTGATGTCTAAACGTTCCGCCCTCAGCTTCGTCTGCCGGGGAGATTCTTCCCCTGATATGTAGAGGACCGGAAAATCCTTATCAGCGATCTGCGCGGAAACCTGAAGGAGTAATGTTGACTTACCGATACCCGGGTCTCCCCCGATTAAAACTAAGGAGCCTGCTACAATACCACCGCCGAGCACGCGGTTGAATTCAGGCATATCTGTCGGCAGCCGTGGCTCTTTCTGTGATTTGATCTGTGTAATTTTTTCAGGTTTTGTCGTTGCAGAAGTGGAACTGGTCTGGAAAACGTGACGGGAATTGGCAGCCGGAGCCGACATTTCCTCCACGAGCGTGTTCCATTGATGGCACGCAGGGCATTTCCCCATCCATTTCGGTGTTTCATATCCACATTCCTGGCAGACAAACTTTGTCTTTCTTTTTGCCAAGAGATCACCTCTTCTATTCCTATGAGTGTATACGAAAAAGATTGTGAGGAAGTTTCACAGTCTTATCATTTTTATTAAATGTTGTGATTCAAATCATACCGGAATAAGAAAAAAATCGGAAGGCAGACACCTTCCGATTCTTTACTCATGCAGTCAGCTTGTTGAAGACTCCTGCTGCTTATGAACGACGAAGTTCTTTTCATCGTCCAGATCAATTTTAACTTTTTGGCCTTTAGCGATGTTTTCCTTAAGAAGCTCTTCAGACAACAGATCCTCGACGTTTTTCTGAATGGAACGTCGCAGTGGTCTTGCACCGTACTCCGGATCAAAACCGGAATCTGCAATATAGGTAATGGCTGCGTCTGTGAGCGTAAAGTCGATTTCCTGTTCCAACAGGCGTTTTCTGAGTTCTTCAGCCATAAGAACAACGATGTCTTTCATATGTTTCTTCTCAAGAGAATGGAAGACGATTGTCTCGTCGATACGGTTCAGGAATTCAGGACGGAAGGCTTTCTTCAATGCATCCGTAACCTTGGACTTCATGTCCTTGTAATCCTGGCCCGATTCTCCCATAGAGAATCCAACATATTTATTCTGCTTAAGCTCCTGGGCTCCAACGTTGGATGTCATAATCAGCACCGTGTTACGGAAATCAACGACACGGCCCTTGGAATCTGTCAAACGACCATCTTCCAGAACCTGGAGAAGGATGTTGAAGACTTCCGGGTGCGCCTTTTCGATTTCATCCAGCAGAACGACGGAGTAAGGCTTGTTACGCACTTTCTCAGTCAGCTGGCCGCCTTCTTCGTAGCCGACATAACCTGGAGGAGAGCCGACCAGACGGGACGTGCTGTGTTTTTCCATGTACTCGGACATGTCAATACGGATCATGGCATCTTCCTCGCCGAACATGCTTTCTGCAAGGGCGCGGGCGAGTTCTGTTTTACCGACACCTGTAGGTCCAAGGAAAATAAAGGAACCGATTGGACGCTTCGGATCTTTCAAACCGGCACGGGCACGGCGGATCGCCTTGGAAATGGCCTTAACGGCTTCTTCTTGACCAATGACACGGTTGTGAAGCGTCTCTTCAAGGTTCAACAGACGCTCACTTTCATCTTTCGTCATCTTGGAAACAGGAACGCCGGTCCAAACAGAAACGACGGCTGCGATATCTTCAACAGTTACCTCAGAGTCTTCCTGTCCCTGCTTTTCCTTCCATTCGTCTTTCGTCTGCTCCAGTTCATCACGAAGGCGCTGCTCGCTGTCACGCAGGGAAGCGGCTTTTTCAAATTCCTGGCTTTGTACCGCTGCATCTTTCTCCTTGCGAACTTCCTCAAGCTTCTGTTCGAGCTCTTTTAAGTTCGGTGGAGCCGTGTAGGAACGCAACCGCACTTTGGATGCTGCTTCATCAATCAAATCGATCGCTTTATCCGGAAGGAACCGGTCTGTGATGTAACGATCAGAAAAACGGACGGCAGAATCAATGGATTCATCTGTAATCGTTACACGGTGGTGCGCTTCATAGCGGTCACGCAGTCCTTGAAGGATCTGAACAGACTCATCAAGCGTCGGCTCATCCACCTGAATCGGCTGGAATCGGCGCTCAAGAGCCGCATCCTTTTCAATATACTTACGGTACTCATCAAGTGTCGTAGCTCCGATACACTGCAGCTCACCACGGGCAAGCGACGGTTTAAGGATGTTGGAAGCATCAATGGCACCTTCAGCACCACCGGCGCCGATCAGCGTGTGAAGCTCATCAATGAATAAAATGATATTGCCTGCCTGACGGATTTCCTCCATCACTTTTTTCAGACGGTCTTCAAATTCACCGCGGTATTTCGTGCCAGCGACAACGGTTCCCATATCAAGCGTCATGACGCGTTTTTCACGAAGAATTTCGGGCACTTCGTTATTCATGATCTGCTGGGCAAGGCCTTCAGCGATAGCGGTCTTACCAACACCAGGCTCACCTACAAGAACAGGGTTGTTCTTCGTACGGCGGCTTAATACTTGAATCACGCGCTCAATTTCCTTACTGCGGCCGATGACCGGGTCGATATTACCTTCCTTGGCAATTGCTGTTAAGTCACGGGCAAGGGAGTCAAGGGTCGGCGTATTCGCATTCGCCGCCTGAGCTCCTGAGCCGCCGCCTCTGCGATTCTGACCGCCGGTGGACTCATTGTTCCCAAGCAGCTGAAGAACCTGCTGACGGGCTTTATTCAAGCTTACACCAAGGTTGTTCAATACACGGGCCGCCACTCCTTCTCCCTCGCGGATCAAACCGAGAAGAATGTGTTCGGTTCCGACATAGGAATGACCAAGCTTGCGTGCTTCATCCATGGAAAGCTCAATCACCTTTTTCGCACGCGGCGTATAGTGAATCGTCTGGGATACTTTCTCTCCCTTGCCGATTAACTTCTCGACTTCCTGCTGGATTTTAGAGGATTCCAGACCTAAAGCCGTCAAAGCTTTGGCTGCAATGCCTTCCCCTTCACTGACAAGTCCAAGCAGAATGTGTTCTGTTCCAATATTGTTGTGTCCTAAACGGACAGCTTCTTCCTGCGCTAAAGCAAGTACTTTCTGTGCTCTTTCTGTAAATCGCCCAAACATCATGGACATTCCCTCCTAACATTATTCTTTATGCTCAAGCTGGAGCCTCTCACGGATAAGCGAAGCTCTCCTTACATCCCTCTCATCAGGGGATAACGATGTTTCAGCGTATTGCTGAAGGAAGCCCGGCTGTGTCAAAATCACCAATTCATTCAAAATGGTTCTTGGAATATGATCAATGAGACCAAGATCGATACCGAGCCGCAGGTCGGACAGACATTTCGCCGCCTCTTTCGATTCGATGATGCGGCTGTTTGTTAACACCCCGTACGACCGGAAAATCCGATCCTCCAGACGGATACTGGAGCGGTGCATCAACGTCTTTCTTGCTTTCCTCTCCTGGTCGATCAGCTGCTTCACGACACTATGGAGATCTTCCACAATGTCCTCCTCCGACTTTCCGAGAGTAATCTGGTTGGATATTTGAAAAATGCTCCCCAGTGCTTCACTGCCTTCCCCGTAAATACCTCTTACCACCAGCCCCAGCTGGTTGATCGCCGGAATCATCCGGTTGATCTGCTGAGTCATCGATAAAGCAGGGAGGTGCATCATTACGGAAGCCCTCATCCCCGTACCTACGTTTGTAGGACAGGCCGTAAGATATCCTCGGTTTTCATCAAAGGCATAATCTACTTTTTCCTCGAGCCAGTCATCAAGCTGACTCGCCTGTTCCAGTGCTTTATCAAGCTGAAAACCCGGGAAATATAATTGTATGCGTACATGGTCTTCTTCATTAACCATGATGGAGACCTGTTCATTTTGAGAAATCAGTGAGGCTGAGTTTTCTGAGTGCTCAGCAAGGTGAGGGCTGATCAAGTGCTTTTCTACAAGCACCCTTTTCTCCACAGGTTGAAGGTCCCGCATCCGGACCAATTCAAAATCCTTATAGTCCCGGAAAGACGTCTGCTGAAAATTTTCTTCAAAATGAGCCAGGACCTTACTTAAGGTGTCCTCCTTTGCGATGATAGGAAAAGGATGTTCTGCAAAATTCCGGGCGAGGCGTATGCGGCTGCTCATCACAATATCGCTGTCCGGTCCCTCCTGTTTCATCCATGGACTGATGGCTTCATTGATAAACTGCTTCAGGGACATTACTCTTCACCACCCTCATCCTGATGAAGTTCGTTCTCTAATGAACGTATCTTATCTCTACATTTCGCTGCTTCTTCAAATTCTTCCTGCTCGATTAATTGTCGAAGATTAATTTTATATTCTTCGATTTCTTTTTTCAGATGAAGGTTTCCGCCTTCTCTCTTTGGAATCTTCCCATCATGACGGGTATTCCCGCTGTGTACACGTCTTAAAATCGGGTTAAGCCGATCATTAAATGTTTCATAACAGACGGCACAGCCAAATTTGCCGATTCTAGCAAATTCATTATAAGTAAGTCCGCAGTTCGGACATTTTAGAGTTTCTTTTTTAGGATACGTTTGAGGACTCTGTCCCTTAAATGGAGAAGGGCCCTCAGAATGAAAAAGACCGGAAAGCAGATCGTTCAGCGAAAAATTTTCTTCACCATAGTTCATATAGCCATTTTCCTTTGCACACTGCTCACAGACGTGAATCTCTGTCTTCTGACCATTCACAACCTGCGTCAGATGCACCGTTGCCGGACGCTGATGACATTCCTGGCATTCCATCTGAATCTCTCCCTTCAGTCAGCATTTGTATTTAAGGGTAAATAACATCGCCTTCATAATCCGCGATCGAATTTCATCCCTGACAGGCAGAGGAAAAGCCAGCACATCGCGGTCAATGACACTCTGGAGAAGTTTCCCTTCTCTTAACGTAATCACATCAAATTCTACGAGACGCGCAAGAACGTCCTCCGCCTGAGACTGAGAGACACGTGGGTGAATGAGGTGCATCACATCTTCGATCATTTCAGAATCCTTGCGATGCTGGATCCGGCTGATGCGGATATACCCTCCACCTCCACGTTTACTTTCTACGATATAACCCTTTTCCACTGTAAAACGTGTCTTAATCACATAATTGATTTGAGATGGAACACACTGAAACCTTTCCGCCAGTTCGCTTCGCTTAATTTCAATGATCTGCTTTTGACTTTGATCCAGTATATCTTTTAAATAATCCTCAATGACATCGGATATGTTCCGCATCGCCCCTCCCCCTTCTTCTGACTTTGACTATCTTTGACTTTAATTTTATTATACTCAAATTTTATCCGTACGCAACTATCTTGTTTGTTTGATACACACCATCTATGTTTCCCCGATTGAACTTGAATTAAAACAAAAAATCTACACAGATGTCTGTGTAGATTTCATGACCGATCATGACCGCAGCCTTCCACTCCATTAATAGATGTAATCTCCGCCAGCAGCTTTGAACGATCGAGGCCGGGCTTTTTTTCAATCTGAACGGTCACTCTCTTCTGCTCGCCATCAAGAGCCATTACATCCAAACTGCGAATGTCCAGGTCCTCCTGTTCAAACAAAGAAAGCAGCTGATGAATCTGCAGATCTTTTTTTATTGTAATATGATACGTAGGACCGCCGTTCAATTTCTCTTTTTCTACTTTGTTTAAAAGAATCAGACTGATCAGCACAAACAGTGTGGTTACTGTTGCAACATCGTACATTCCCGCTCCAACAACGAGACCGATGCCAGCAACCGTCCAAATAGAGGCAGCTGTTGTCAGCCCCCGGATGGTCATGCCGTTGACGATGATCGTACCCGCTCCCAAAAAGCCGATCCCACTGATTACATAAGATGGAATACGGGCGGGATCAAAGCGCACTTGATCATATTCCTCTATGAACGCTTGAAATCCATATAAAGAAAGGAGCATCATCATACAGGCACCCACCCCTACAAGGATATGCGTCCGGAATCCAGCGGAATGATTTTTCAATTCCCTCTCAAAACCTATGAGTCCTGCTAATAGTAACGCGAAAAATAATCGAAAGATGAACATAAGTATATCTTCATGGAAAAAGTAGGACCAGTTCATGGATAACCTCCTTTATTCAACAATATATTCTTAATAGAAAAAAACCAGAAGTAAATACTTCTGGTTTTTTGGTTGACGTGGCAGCGTCCTACTCTCACGGGGGTAAACCCGACTACCATCGGCGCTGAAGAGCTTAACTGCTGTGTTCGGCATGGGAACAGGTGTGACCTCTTCGCCTTCACCACCACATCGATATAAAGTTTGAGGTGAACCCTCAAAACTGGATAAGGAAACAACTATTGATGAAACATCATTCACGAAGTATATATAGATAAGTCATCGATCCATTAGTATCCGTCAGCTCCACGTGTCACCACGCTTCCACCTCGGACCTATCAACCTCATCGTCTCTGAGGGATCTTATCTGCTCGAAGCAGAGGGAAATCTCATCTCAAGGGGGGCTTCATGCTTAGATGCTTTCAGCACTTATCCCGACCACACGTAGCTACCCAGCGATGCTCCTGGCGGAACAACTGGTACACCAGCGGTGTGTCCATCCCGGTCCTCTCGTACTAAGGACAGCTCCTTTCAAATTTCCAACGCCCACGACGGATAGGGACCGAACTGTCTCACGACGTTCTGAACCCAGCTCGCGTACCGCTTTAATGGGCGAACAGCCCAACCCTTGGGACCGACTACAGCCCCAGGATGCGATGAGCCGACATCGAGGTGCCAAACCTCCCCGTCGATGTGGACTCTTGGGGGAGATAAGCCTGTTATCCCCGGGGTAGCTTTTATCCGTTGAGCGACGGCCCTTCCATACGGTACCGCCGGATCACTAAGCCCGACTTTCGTCCCTGCTCGACTTGTAGGTCTCGCAGTCAAGCTCCCTTGTGCCTTTACACTCTGCGAATGATTTCCAACCATTCTGAGGGAACCTTTGGGCGCCTCCGTTACTCTTTAGGAGGCGACCGCCCCAGTCAAACTGCCCACCTGACACTGTCTCCGGACCGGATTACGGTCCTGGGTTAGAATGTCCGTACAGCAAGGGTAGTATCCCACCAGCGCCTCCACCGAAGCTGGCGCTCCGGTTTCCAAGGCTCCTACCTATCCTGTACAAGCTGTACCAACATTCAATATCAGGCTGCAGTAAAGCTCCACGGGGTCTTTCCGTCCTGTCGCGGGTAATGTGCATCTTCACACATAGTATAATTTCACCGGGTCTCTCGTTGAGACAGTGCCCAAGTCGTTGCACCTTTCGTGCGGGTCGGAACTTACCCGACAAGGAATTTCGCTACCTTAGGACCGTTATAGTTACGGCCGCCGTTTACTGGGGCTTCGGTTCAACGCTTCGCATAAGCTAACGCATCCCCTTAACCTTCCAGCACCGGGCAGGTGTCAGCCCCTATACTTCGCCTTACGGCTTCGCAGAGACCTGTGTTTTTGGTAAACAGTCGCTTGGGCCTTTTCACTGCGGCTCCTCGGCAGAGGAGCACCCCTTCTCCCGAAGTTACGGGGTCATTTTGCCGAGTTCCTTAACGAGAGTTCTCCCGCTCACCTTAGGATACTCTCCTCGCCTACCTGTGTCGGTTTGCGGTACGGGCACCTCTTTCCTCATTAGAGGCTTTTCTTGGCAGTGTGAAATCAGGAGCTTCGGTACTATAGTTCCCTCCCCATCACAGCTTGACGTTGCCGGACGGATTTGCCTATTCCGACCGTCTCACTGCTTGGACGTGCACATCCAATGGCACGCTCTCCTTATCCTCCTGCGTCCCCCCGTCATTCAAACGGAAAGGAGGTGGTACAGGAATATCAACCTGTTGTCCATCGCCTACGCCTTTCGGCCTCGGCTTAGGTCCCGACTAACCCTGAGAGGACGAGCCTTCCTCAGGAAACCTTAGGCATTCGGTGAAAGAGATTCTCACTCTTTTTTCGCTACTCATACCGGCATTCTCACTTCTAAGCGCTCCACCAGTCCTTACGGTCTGACTTCGCAGCACTTAGAACGCTCTCCTACCACTGATCATAAGATCAATCCGCAGCTTCGGTGGTGTGTTTAGCCCCGGTACATTTTCGGCGCAGAGTCACTCGACCAGTGAGCTATTACGCACTCTTTGAATGATGGCTGCTTCTAAGCCAACATCCTGGTTGTCTAAGCAACTCCACATCCTTTTCCACTTAACACACACTTTGGGACCTTAGCTGGCGGTCTGGGCTGTTTCCCTCTCGACCATGAACCTTATCACCCACGGTCTGACTCCCAGAACAAAGTCTATGGCATTCGGAGTTTGACTGAATTCGGTAACCCGATAGGGGCCCCTCGTCCAATCAGTGCTCTACCTCCATGACTTTCTATTCTGAGGCTAGCCCTAAAGCTATTTCGGAGAGAACCAGCTATCTCCGTGTTCGATTGGCATTTCACCCCTACCCACACCTCATCCCCGTAATTTTCAACTTACGTGGGTTCGGGCCTCCAGTCAGTGTTACCTGACCTTCACCCTGGACATGGGTAGATCACACGGTTTCGGGTCTACGACCGCATACTCACTCGCCCTGTTCAGACTCGCTTTCGCTGCGGCTCCGCTTCTGCTGCTTAACCTCGCATACGGTCGTAACTCGCCGGTTCATTCTACAAAAGGCACGCCGTCACCCATTAACGGGCTCCGACTACTTGTAGGCACACGGTTTCAGGTTCTATTTCACTCCCCTTCCGGGGTGCTTTTCACCTTTCCCTCACGGTACTGGTTCACTATCGGTTACTAGGGAGTATTTAGCCTTGGGAGATGGTCCTCCCGGATTCCGACGGAATTCCTCGTGTTCCGCCGTACTCAGGATCCACTCCGGAGAGAGGAAGATTTCGACTACAGGGCTGTTACCCTCTTCGGCTGATCTTTCCAGATCGATTCGTCTATCTTCCTCCTTGATAACTCCAAAGGAGTGTCCTACAACCCCAGAAAGCAAGCTTTCTGGTTTGGGCTGATTCCGTTTCGCTCGCCGCTACTTGGGAAATCGCGTTTGCTTTCTCTTCCTCCGGGTACTTAGATGTTTCAGTTCCCCGGGTCTGCCTTCCTATACCTATGTATTCAGTATAGGATACTGTCCCATTACGAACAGTGGGTTTCCCCATTCGGAAATCTCCGGGTCAAAGCCTGCTTACGGCTCGCCGGAGCATATCGGTGTTAGTCCCGTCCTTCATCGGCTCCTAGTACCAAGGCATCCACCGTGCGCCCTTATTCACTTAACTATCTTCGTGAAAAGACGTTTATATAAATCAATTAGATGTCTTGTCATCATGATCTCATCGCTAGATGAGTCATAATTCCTTATCCAGTTTTCAAGGTTCACAAATTTGAAAGATGCTTTGATCTCTCAAAACTGAACAACCAACACAGTACGTTTCCGTAATATCCTTAGAAAGGAGGTGATCCAGCCGCACCTTCCGATACGGCTACCTTGTTACGACTTCACCCCAATCATTGGCCCCACCTTCGGCGGCTGGCTCCAAAAAGGTTACCTCACCGACTTCGGGTGTTGCCAACTCTCGTGGTGTGACGGGCGGTGTGTACAAGGCCCGGGAACGTATTCACCGCGGCATGCTGATCCGCGATTACTAGCGATTCCGGCTTCATGCAGGCGAGTTGCAGCCTGCAATCCGAACTGAGAATGGTTTTATGGGATTTGCTACACCTCGCGGCTTCGCTGCCCTTTGTACCATCCATTGTAGCACGTGTGTAGCCCAGGTCATAAGGGGCATGATGATTTGACGTCATCCCCGCCTTCCTCCGGTTTGTCACCGGCAGTCACCTTAGAGTGCCCAACTGAATGCTGGCAACTAAGATTAGGGGTTGCGCTCGTTGCGGGACTTAACCCAACATCTCACGACACGAGCTGACGACAACCATGCACCACCTGTCACTTGGTCCCCGAAGGGAAATCCCTATCTCTAGGGAGGTCCAAGGATGTCAAGACCTGGTAAGGTTCTTCGCGTTGCTTCGAATTAAACCACATGCTCCACCGCTTGTGCGGGCCCCCGTCAATTCCTTTGAGTTTCAGCCTTGCGGCCGTACTCCCCAGGCGGAGTGCTTAATGCGTTAACTTCAGCACTAAGGGGTGGAAGCCCCCTAACACCTAGCACTCATCGTTTACGGCGTGGACTACCAGGGTATCTAATCCTGTTTGCTACCCACGCTTTCGCACCTCAGCGTCAGAAACAGACCAGAGAGTCGCCTTCGCCACTGGTGTTCCTCCACATATCTACGCATTTCACCGCTACACGTGGAATTCCACTCTCCTCTTCTGTCCTCAAGTTCCCCAGTTTCCAATGACCCTCCACGGTTGAGCCGTGGGCTTTCACATCAGACTTAAGGAACCGCCTGCGCGCGCTTTACGCCCAATAATTCCGGACAACGCTTGCCCCCTACGTATTACCGCGGCTGCTGGCACGTAGTTAGCCGGGGCTTCCTCGTCAGGTACCGTCAAGGTACCGCTCTATTCGCACGGTACTTGTTCTTCCCTGACAACAGAACTTTACGATCCGAAGACCTTCATCGTTCACGCGGCGTTGCTCCGTCAGACTTTCGTCCATTGCGGAAGATTCCCTACTGCTGCCTCCCGTAGGAGTCTGGGCCGTGTCTCAGTCCCAGTGTGGCCGATCACCCTCTCAGGTCGGCTACGCATCGTTGCCTTGGTGAGCCGTTACCTCACCAACTAGCTAATGCGCCGCGGGCCCATCTGTAAGTGATAGCGAGAAGCCATCTTTCAACTTATCTTCATGCGAAGAAAAGTATTACCCGGCATTAGCCCCGGTTTCCCGGGGTTATTCCGATCTTACAGGCAGGTTGCCCACGTGTTACTCACCCGTCCGCCGCTCGTTCCACGAGCTTCACCCCGAAGGGATCCGCTCGCTTCCCGCGCTCGACTTGCATGTATTAGGCACGCCGCCAGCGTTCGTCCTGAGCCAGGATCAAACTCTCCATAAAAGTAGTTTGACTTGCTCATCTGCACACCGAATGTGCTTGTTTCAAATTTCTTCATTAAAGAAGAAATGTTTTGACGTACTGGTTGGTTCGTTCAGTTTTCAAAGATCAAATAAAATAATTGGTGGAGCCTAGCGGGATCGAACCGCTGACCTCCTGCGTGCAAAGCAGGCGCTCTCCCAGCTGAGCTAAGGCCCCATTATAAATTTGGAATGGTCGGGAAGACAGGATTCGAACCTGCGACCCCTTGGTCCCAAACCAAGTGCTCTACCAAGCTGAGCTACTTCCCGTTATAATGGCGCGCCCGAGAGGAGTCGAACCCCTAACCTTCTGATCCGTAGTCAGACGCTCTATCCAATTGAGCTACGGGCGCATATATATATTTGGTGCCGAGGGCCGGACTCGAACCGGCACGGTGGAAACCCACCGCAGGATTTTAAGTCCTGTGCGTCTGCCAATTCCGCCACCCCGGCTCGGCAGTTTCGTATATGTCGTGTTGTTTATTATAATATCATTAAGTAACTTAGCTTAGTAAATGGAGCGGAAGACGGGATTCGAACCCGCGACCCCCACCTTGGCAAGGTGATGTTCTACCACTGAACTACTTCCGCTTAATAATGCGGGTGGAGGGACTTGAACCCCCACGCCGTGAAGCACTAGATCCTAAATCTAGCGTGTCTGCCAATTCCACCACACCCGCATAGAATACATGGTGAGCCATGAAGGATTCGAACCTTCGACCCTCTGATTAAAAGTCAGATGCTCTACCAGCTGAGCTAATGGCTCACGAAATCTTTAAGTTAGCAACAGGCAACTCATGGTGCCGGCCAGAGGACTTGAACCCCCAACCTACTGATTACAAATCAGTTGCTCTGCCAGTTGAGCTAGGCCGGCTAACTAAATGTAAATGGTGGAGGATGCAGGGTTCGAACCTGCGACCCCTTGCTTGTAAGGCAAGTGCTCTCCCAGCTGAGCTAATCCTCCAATATGTATCGACCTGGCGACGTCCTACTCTCACGGGGGTAAACCCGACTACCATCGGCGCTGAAGAGCTTAACTACTGTGTTCGGCATGGGAACAGGTGTGACCTCTTCGCCTTCATCACCAGATCTTTTGTTTACCTTTTTTCAAGGACAAGAACTATTATACCGTGTTCCGCATTGAAAATCAAGGTGTTTTTGAAAGTTTTTTTGAAAACCCTCAAAACTGGATAAGGAAACAACTATTGATTAAAACATCATTCACGAAGTATATATAGATAAGTCATCGATCCATTAGTATCCGTCAGCTCCACGTGTCACCACGCTTCCACCTCGGACCTATCAACCTCATCGTCTCTGAGGGATCTTATCTGCTCGAAGCAGAGGGAAATCTCATCTCAAGGGGGGCTTCATGCTTAGATGCTTTCAGCACTTATCCCGACCACACGTAGCTACCCAGCGATGCTCCTGGCGGAACAACTGGTACACCAGCGGTGTGTCCATCCCGGTCCTCTCGTACTAAGGACAGCTCCTTTCAAATTTCCAACGCCCACGACGGATAGGGACCGAACTGTCTCACGACGTTCTGAACCCAGCTCGCGTACCGCTTTAATGGGCGAACAGCCCAACCCTTGGGACCGACTACAGCCCCAGGATGCGATGAGCCGACATCGAGGTGCCAAACCTCCCCGTCGATGTGGACTCTTGGGGGAGATAAGCCTGTTATCCCCGGGGTAGCTTTTATCCGTTGAGCGACGGCCCTTCCATACGGTACCGCCGGATCACTAAGCCCGACTTTCGTCCCTGCTCGACTTGTAGGTCTCGCAGTCAAGCTCCCTTGTGCCTTTACACTCTGCGAATGATTTCCAACCATTCTGAGGGAACCTTTGGGCGCCTCCGTTACTCTTTAGGAGGCGACCGCCCCAGTCAAACTGCCCACCTGACACTGTCTCCGGACCGGATTACGGTCCTGGGTTAGAATGTCCGTACAGCAAGGGTAGTATCCCACCAGCGCCTCCACCGAAGCTGGCGCTCCGGTTTCCAAGGCTCCTACCTATCCTGTACAAGCTGTACCAACATTCAATATCAGGCTGCAGTAAAGCTCCACGGGGTCTTTCCGTCCTGTCGCGGGTAATGTGCATCTTCACACATAGTATAATTTCACCGGGTCTCTCGTTGAGACAGTGCCCAAGTCGTTGCACCTTTCGTGCGGGTCGGAACTTACCCGACAAGGAATTTCGCTACCTTAGGACCGTTATAGTTACGGCCGCCGTTTACTGGGGCTTCGGTTCAACGCTTCGCATAAGCTAACGCATCCCCTTAACCTTCCAGCACCGGGCAGGTGTCAGCCCCTATACTTCGCCTTACGGCTTCGCAGAGACCTGTGTTTTTGGTAAACAGTCGCTTGGGCCTTTTCACTGCGGCTCCTCGGCAGAGGAGCACCCCTTCTCCCGAAGTTACGGGGTCATTTTGCCGAGTTCCTTAACGAGAGTTCTCCCGCTCACCTTAGGATACTCTCCTCGCCTACCTGTGTCGGTTTGCGGTACGGGCACCTCTTTCCTCATTAGAGGCTTTTCTTGGCAGTGTGAAATCAGGAGCTTCGGTACTATAGTTCCCTCCCCATCACAGCTTGACGTTGCCGGACGGATTTGCCTATTCCGACCGTCTCACTGCTTGGACGTGCACATCCAATGGCACGCTCTCCCTATCCTCCTGCGTCCCCCCGTCATTCAAACGGAAAGGAGGTGGTACAGGAATATCAACCTGTTGTCCATCGCCTACGCCTTTCGGCCTCGGCTTAGGTCCCGACTAACCCTGAGAGGACGAGCCTTCCTCAGGAAACCTTAGGCATTCGGTGAAAGAGATTCTCACTCTTTTTTCGCTACTCATACCGGCATTCTCACTTCTAAGCGCTCCACCAGTCCTTACGGTCTGACTTCGCAGCACTTAGAACGCTCTCCTACCACTGATCATAAGATCAATCCGCAGCTTCGGTGGTGTGTTTAGCCCCGGTACATTTTCGGCGCAGAGTCACTCGACCAGTGAGCTATTACGCACTCTTTGAATGATGGCTGCTTCTAAGCCAACATCCTGGTTGTCTAAGCAACTCCACATCCTTTTCCACTTAACACACACTTTGGGACCTTAGCTGGCGGTCTGGGCTGTTTCCCTCTCGACCATGAACCTTATCACCCACGGTCTGACTCCCAGAACAAAGTCTATGGCATTCGGAGTTTGACTGAATTCGGTAACCCGATAGGGGCCCCTCGTCCAATCAGTGCTCTACCTCCATGACTTTCTATTCTGAGGCTAGCCCTAAAGCTATTTCGGAGAGAACCAGCTATCTCCGTGTTCGATTGGCATTTCACCCCTACCCACACCTCATCCCCGTAATTTTCAACTTACGTGGGTTCGGGCCTCCAGTCAGTGTTACCTGACCTTCACCCTGGACATGGGTAGATCACACGGTTTCGGGTCTACGACCGCATACTCACTCGCCCTGTTCAGACTCGCTTTCGCTGCGGCTCCGCTTCTGCTGCTTAACCTCGCATACGGTCGTAACTCGCCGGTTCATTCTACAAAAGGCACGCCGTCACCCATTAACGGGCTCCGACTACTTGTAGGCACACGGTTTCAGGTTCTATTTCACTCCCCTTCCGGGGTGCTTTTCACCTTTCCCTCACGGTACTGGTTCACTATCGGTTACTAGGGAGTATTTAGCCTTGGGAGATGGTCCTCCCGGATTCCGACGGAATTCCTCGTGTTCCGCCGTACTCAGGATCCACTCCGGAGAGAGGAAGATTTCGACTACAGGGCTGTTACCCTCTTCGGCTGATCTTTCCAGATCGATTCGTCTATCTTCCTCCTTGATAACTCCAAAGGAGTGTCCTACAACCCCAGAAAGCAAGCTTTCTGGTTTGGGCTGATTCCGTTTCGCTCGCCGCTACTTGGGAAATCGCGTTTGCTTTCTCTTCCTCCGGGTACTTAGATGTTTCAGTTCCCCGGGTCTGCCTTCCTATACCTATGTATTCAGTATAGGATACTGTCCCATTACGAACAGTGGGTTTCCCCATTCGGAAATCTCCGGGTCAAAGCCTGCTTACGGCTCGCCGGAGCATATCGGTGTTAGTCCCGTCCTTCATCGGCTCCTAGTACCAAGGCATCCACCGTGCGCCCTTATTCACTTAACTATCTTCGTGAAAAGACGTTTATATAAATCAATTAGATGTCTTGTCATCATGATCTCATCGCTAGATGAGTCATAATTCCTTATCCAGTTTTCAAGGTTCACAAATTTGAAAGATGCTTTGATCTCTCAAAACTGAACAACCAACACAGTACGTTTCCGTAATATCCTTAGAAAGGAGGTGATCCAGCCGCACCTTCCGATACGGCTACCTTGTTACGACTTCACCCCAATCATTGGCCCCACCTTCGGCGGCTGGCTCCAAAAAGGTTACCTCACCGACTTCGGGTGTTGCCAACTCTCGTGGTGTGACGGGCGGTGTGTACAAGGCCCGGGAACGTATTCACCGCGGCATGCTGATCCGCGATTACTAGCGATTCCGGCTTCATGCAGGCGAGTTGCAGCCTGCAATCCGAACTGAGAATGGTTTTATGGGATTTGCTACACCTCGCGGCTTCGCTGCCCTTTGTACCATCCATTGTAGCACGTGTGTAGCCCAGGTCATAAGGGGCATGATGATTTGACGTCATCCCCGCCTTCCTCCGGTTTGTCACCGGCAGTCACCTTAGAGTGCCCAACTGAATGCTGGCAACTAAGATTAGGGGTTGCGCTCGTTGCGGGACTTAACCCAACATCTCACGACACGAGCTGACGACAACCATGCACCACCTGTCACTTGGTCCCCGAAGGGAAATCCCTATCTCTAGGGAGGTCCAAGGATGTCAAGACCTGGTAAGGTTCTTCGCGTTGCTTCGAATTAAACCACATGCTCCACCGCTTGTGCGGGCCCCCGTCAATTCCTTTGAGTTTCAGCCTTGCGGCCGTACTCCCCAGGCGGAGTGCTTAATGCGTTAACTTCAGCACTAAGGGGTGGAAGCCCCCTAACACCTAGCACTCATCGTTTACGGCGTGGACTACCAGGGTATCTAATCCTGTTTGCTACCCACGCTTTCGCACCTCAGCGTCAGAAACAGACCAGAGAGTCGCCTTCGCCACTGGTGTTCCTCCACATATCTACGCATTTCACCGCTACACGTGGAATTCCACTCTCCTCTTCTGTCCTCAAGTTCCCCAGTTTCCAATGACCCTCCACGGTTGAGCCGTGGGCTTTCACATCAGACTTAAGGAACCGCCTGCGCGCGCTTTACGCCCAATAATTCCGGACAACGCTTGCCCCCTACGTATTACCGCGGCTGCTGGCACGTAGTTAGCCGGGGCTTCCTCGTCAGGTACCGTCAAGGTACCGCTCTATTCGCACGGTACTTGTTCTTCCCTGACAACAGAACTTTACGATCCGAAGACCTTCATCGTTCACGCGGCGTTGCTCCGTCAGACTTTCGTCCATTGCGGAAGATTCCCTACTGCTGCCTCCCGTAGGAGTCTGGGCCGTGTCTCAGTCCCAGTGTGGCCGATCACCCTCTCAGGTCGGCTACGCATCGTTGCCTTGGTGAGCCGTTACCTCACCAACTAGCTAATGCGCCGCGGGCCCATCTGTAAGTGATAGCGAGAAGCCATCTTTCAACTTATCTTCATGCGAAGAAAAGTATTACCCGGCATTAGCCCCGGTTTCCCGGGGTTATTCCGATCTTACAGGCAGGTTGCCCACGTGTTACTCACCCGTCCGCCGCTCGTTCCACGAGCTTCACCCCGAAGGGATCCGCTCGCTTCCCGCGCTCGACTTGCATGTATTAGGCACGCCGCCAGCGTTCGTCCTGAGCCAGGATCAAACTCTCCATAAAAGTAGTTTGACTTGCTCATTTGCACACCGAATGTGCTTGTTTCAAATTTCTTCATTAAAGAAGAAATGTTTTGACGTACTGGTTGGTTCGTTCAGTTTTCAAAGATCAAATGTTGTCGGCCGTTTGAAAACAGCGACTTAATCATCTTAACATGTGTTGCTTTTCATGTCAACAACTTTTTTCATTAAGTTGAGAAAGCGTTTCGCTGTCGTTTTTGGCGACAAATACTAATTTATCATGGGAAGCCGTTTGTGTCAACGACTTTTTTCATGATTCGTTTTGATGTTTTTCAACATCGCGCCGCTCTCTTAAAGCGACAAGTAATAATTTATCACGGATATGAATCCAACGCAATAGTTTTTTTAAAATATCTTATCATTTTATTGTAAAAAGAAATCCCCCGCCTTTATAACCGGCGGAGGATAGCTGGATCAGGATTCGCGATGTCGCATTTGCGGGAACAGCAGGACGTCACGGATAGAGGCTGAATTGGTTAACAGCATAACGAGGCGGTCCACGCCGATGCCCAATCCACCGGTCGGCGGCATACCATACTCAAGAGCTTCCAGGAAGTCCTCATCCATCATGTGGGCTTCATCATTACCTTCTTCACGCTCTTTAAGCTGAGCTTCGAACCGTTCGCGCTGATCGATCGGATCATTCAACTCAGAAAACGCATTGGCATGTTCGCGTCCAACGATGAATAATTCAAAGCGGTCCGTGAAGCGTTCATCTTCAGGATTCTTTTTGGCAAGTGGAGAGATCTCTATTGGATGTCCATAAATAAAGGTCGGCTGGACGAGCTTTTCCTCGACACGCTGCTCAAAGAACTCGTTGACAATATGACCGAATGTCATTGTGTCTTTAATTTCAATGCCATGTTCTTCAGCAAGAGCTTTAGCTTCATCATTACTCATGTGCTTCCAAAAATCAACGCCTGTATATTCCTTGATTGCATCCACCATATGCAGGCGGGCCCAGTTTGGTTCCAGGTTAATCTCCTGATCGTCATACATGACCGTTGTCGTACCCAGCACCTCTTTAGCGATATGAGCGACCATGTTTTCCGTCAAGGCCATAATGTCTTTATAATCCGCATACGCTTCATACAATTCAATCATCGTAAATTCAGGGTTGTGACGCGTAGATACGCCTTCGTTACGGAAGACACGTCCGATCTCGTATACCTTCTCCATGCCGCCTACAATGAGACGCTTCAAGTGTAGCTCGATGGCTATACGCATGTACAACTGCATATCAAGAGCGTTGTGATGGGTAATGAACGGACGGGCGGAAGCTCCTCCCGGAATGCCGTGCATTAATGGTGTCTCCACTTCAAGGAAACCTAAACCGTCCAGGTAACGGCGCATGGATTGAATGATTTTACTGCGCAGAACAAACGTGTCCCTGCTGTCAGGGTTCGTAATCAAGTCAAGATAACGCTGTCGATAGCGCTGTTCTACATCTTGGAGTCCGTGGAACTTTTCAGGTAACGGGCGCAGGGATTTCGTAAGCAGCTGGAATTCCTCCGCTTTTACAGAAAGTTCTCCGACGTTTGTTTTGAACATCACTCCGGTTACTCCGACAATATCCCCCAGGTCTGCTGTTTTAAAGAGATTGTCATAAGCTTCTTCGCCGATTTCATCTTTACGGACGTACAACTGGATCTGCCCTGTGACATCCTGGATGTGCGCGAAGCCGGCTTTCCCTTTCCCACGCTTGGTCATGATTCGTCCAGCTACGGTCGCCGGGAACTGCTTTTCTTCCAATTCTTCTTTTGTATAGGTATCGTATTGTTCTTTTAACTGATCCGCATAGTGGGTCCGGTCGAAACGGTCGCCGAACGGATCCAGACCTTGCTCACGGTGAGCATTCATTTTGTCTCTGCGCACCTGCATATATTCATTCAGTTCTTCTGACACTGCTATCACTCCATTCCTCATCTTTTCCTTGTACTGTGCCGCCACAATAACAAAAACTGCCAGCAAAGGACTGGCAGCATCTAACTATGGTTTAGTATAAAAAAGTCTTATGGGTGTGTCAACGCTCACGGGAACCTCAGCTTTCCCGGCTGATGCCCTTGCTGCTTCACGGCTTTCTCTTCACAGGTGCCCCCATAACGTGACGCTCTCCCTTTCTGCATCGGGAAGTTCATGAAGCAGTTCGACCGCCTTCTTCTGCAGATGGGGAAGGTAGGCCTGTGGATCTACATCGGCCAGAGGGACGATAACAAACGCCCGTTCATGCATGTGGGGGTGAGGAATCGTCAAGTCGGCAGCTGCTCTGTTTTCTTCGTTATACAAAAGAATGTCGAGATCAATAGTCCGCGGCCCCCATTTCACCAATCTTTTTCTTCCCAGCCCTTCTTCAATCGCCTGACAGGCCGCCAACAGATCTTCAGGAGGAAGGGATGTCTCCACGATGATCACCATATTCAGGAAATCCCCCTGATCTGTATAACCCACAGGACTCGTTTCATATACCCCCGATCTCCCCTCTACTTGAACGGCTTCATTTTCATCCAGTAAAGCAATGGCATCACGAAGGTACTGTTCCCTTTCAGCGAGGTTGGAGCCGAGTGCGATATAAGCTTTATTCATCAGACCGGCTCCGGTATATCTCAATTGCTACGGATTGATAATGGCCGGGAATGGGCGGGTCCGGTTTGAATACTTTTACAAGGCACCCTTCTAACAGCGGGAAGGAGGAGAACAACTCTCCGGATATCTGCTCAGCTACAGACTCCACAAGCTTATAGGCCTTCCCCTCTACAATCTTTTTGGTTGTTTCATAAATCGCCCCATAATCAATAGACTTTGTCATATCGTCAGATTGGGAGGCCGGTTTTAAGTCCAGCTCCAATTCAAGGTCTACATAAAAACGCTGCCCCAGTTTGTTTTCTTCCGGAAAAAGGCCGTGATAGCCCCAGAATTCCATTTGATTAACGTAGATTTTATCCAATTCCTCCACCCTTTCCAATCATAGCATCCATCATTTTCGTCATACGGACCATGGGACCCACATCGTGCACCCTTACCATTTCCACTCCCTGGGCCACCCCGTAGCACACCGTTGCGCCTGTCCCTTCCATTCGTTCCTCTTTAGGAAGATCCAGCACTGTACCGATAAAAGATTTCCTTGAAGTACCGAGAAGAACCGGGTAACCGAGGTCACGAAGGTCGCTCAGGTGACGCATGACGACTAGGTTATCCTGCTGGCTCTTGGCAAAACCGATACCCGGATCAAGGATGATCTGCTCATCCTTCACTCCCCGCGCCTTCACACGGCTCACCATTTCCGTCAGATCCTTTTTAATATCATCGATTAACGAAGTGTAATTCCGATCGTTCCGGTTGTGGGTCAAAACAAGTGGAACGTCATGCCGGGCAGCGACATCAGCTATAGCTGGATCCTTTACAGCTCCCCAAACATCGTTAATGATGGAGGCGCCATGCTGGACTGCCCGGTCAGCCACTTCCGACTTGTACGTATCAATGGAGATGGGTACATCGACCGCCTGACTCACCGCCTCTATCGCTGGAAGAACTCTTTTCAACTCCTCATCCGCCGGTACAGGGTCATGGCCTGGACGGGTTGATTCACCACCAATGTCAATGATGTGGGCTCCTGCCTCCACCATAGCTTCAGCCTGTTGGACAGCCCTGTCAACATCTGTGTACAGCCCGCCATCCGAAAAGGAATCAGGAGTGACGTTTAAAATGCCCATAACGAGCGTCTGTTCCGTTAAATCATAGGTTTTTACGCGCGTGTGTAAGTATAAGGACATGTATTTCCCTCATTTCTTTATTACTCTTCCCCTATCTTACAACATTTCATAAGTTCTATCATGACAGGAATTCCTGTCCTACGAAAAAACGCACCCCCTGCTAAAAGGAGTGCGTCAGGCTTTATTCTTCATCAAATTGGTAAAGAGGAGTGGATAGATATCTTTCTCCATTACTAGGGATGACCGCTACCACTTTTTTACCTTTTCCAAGCTGCTTAGCCACTTGTTTCGCTACGTGGATCGCTGAACCGGAAGAAATCCCTCCAAGGATTCCGTCTTTACGCGCTGCTTCGCGGGCAGCCGTAAAGGAGTCTTCCTTTGAAACCGTTACGACTTCATCGTAGATTTCTGTGTTCAGGATTCCTGGCACAAAGCCGGCACCGATCCCCTGGATTTTGTGAGGGCCGGGATTTCCGCCGGATAATACCGGGGATTCTTCCGGTTCAATTGCATAGACCTTCATGTCAGGGTACTTTTCCTTCAGCACTTTTCCAGCACCGGTAATTGTTCCCCCTGTGCCAATACCAGCAACAAAAGCATCCAATTGATCACCCATCTGCTCGATGATTTCAGGTCCTGTGGTCTTTTCGTGGATGAGAGGGTTCGCTTCATTGTTAAACTGCTGAGGCATGAAGTAGCCATGCTTTTCATGAAGCTCAGCCGCCTTCTTAATCGCTCCCTTCATACCATCGCTTCCCGGTGTAAGAACCAGTTCCGCCCCGTAGGCACGCAGAAGGTTCCGACGTTCCTGACTCATCGTATCCGGCATGACGAGAATCGCTTTATAGCCTTTGGCTGCAGCAATCATAGCCAGACCAATCCCCGTGTTTCCACTCGTTGGTTCCACAATCGTGTCGCCCTCGTTCAATCGGCCGTCTTTTTCCGCTTCTTCCACCATGGACAGGGCAATACGATCCTTAACGGAACTCCCTGGATTCATGTACTCCAGTTTAAGGTAAATGTCTGCACTGTCTGCGTCAGCACTGCCGTTCAGTTTTACCAGCGGAGTCTGTCCTACAAGTTCACTTACGTTATTAACGATTCTCAACACCATCACTCCTAAAACCAAGTATTTAAATAGGATTTAACTTTAACTTACTGAAATCCACTACAATTGTCAAACAATTCATGCTGAAAGAATAGAAAAAGACGGAACGAAAGTCCCGTCTTTTATTTATATCCTTATCGGCTGCTGTTGATGAAAAAAATCAGCTGGTGCTCTGAGATTTCAGTTCTTCCAGATCATGCGCAGAGAATTGATAATCTTCGTTGCAGAAGTGACACTTCGCTTCCGCACCGTTATCCTCTTCAATCATGCGTTCAATTTCCTCATCACCAAGACTGGAAATGGCCATCTCGACCCGTTCGCGTGAACAATGGCATTGGAAATTCACAGGCTTTGTGTCCAACAACTGGACATTTTCTTCCCCTAGAACGGTATGAAGAATCTGCTCTGGTGTTTTTCCTTCCTGTACAAGCGCGGAAATAGGGCGCATATCAGAGAGACGTTTCTCAATTTCTGTCGTCGTCTTGTCGTCAGCGCCCGGCATCATTTGAATGATAAAGCCCCCGGAAGCAAGGATGCTGTGATCTGTATCCACGAGCACACCCGCCCCTACAGCGGAAGGGACCTGTTCAGAGTTCGCGAAATAATAAGTGAAGTCCTCACTGATTTCTCCGGACACAATCGGTACCTGGCCGGTAAAATGATCCCTCATCCCAAGATCCTTCACAATGCTCAATGTCCCGGACGTACCGACCGCACGTGATACGTCCAGCTTTCCTTGGGCATTGGACTCGAAATCAACATGAGGATTCTTCGCATAGCCGCGAACTTCCCCATTAGCGTTGGCATCCACGACAATGGCACCCACCGGGCCGCCGCCTTCAACCTTCACTGTGATTTTGTCATCTCCTTTAAGCATAGCTCCCATCATAGAGCTGATCGTCAAGGTTCTACCCAGAGCGGCTGATGTTGTCGCCCACGTATCCTGCCTGCGTCTTGCTTCTTCGACGGTGTTGGTGGACTGAACAGCGTACGCTCTCACTTGTCCATCAAAGGCCATCGCCCGCACTAAATAATCTGACATGAATCATCATTCTCCTTTAAATGCTTTTTTCTCTTTGTTGCGCTGATATATCTTATGCAGCCCCTTCAATGTAAGATAGGGATCTACATGATCAATGGTCCTGGACTGGCCGGCAATTAAGTTCGCTAAGCCTCCGGTAGCAATGACCGTCGGCGTACGGTCGGAAGTTTCCTTCATCCTTCGTACGACTTCATCCACTTGTCCGACGTATCCGTAAAACGCTCCGGACTGCATCGCTTCTACAGTACTTTGTCCGATGACATGTTCCGGACTTTTAATTTCAATCTTCGGCAGTTTAGCTGCTTTGGCATAGAGGGCTTCCATGGATATGTTGACTCCAGGCGCAATGGCACCTCCCAGATACTCGCCTTCTGCATTGATGTAGCAGTAGGTTGTGGCTGTTCCGAAATCAATAATGACCAAAGGAAGCGGGTACTCATCAATGGCTCCGACAGCATTCACTACCCTGTCCGCCCCTATTTCGTCAGGGTTCGGATATTTCATGGGCAGACCATGGTCGACATTATTCTCTCCGATAATCATGGGCTGCTTTTTAAAATAATAACGAGACATACGGTCAAGTGCAAACATTATGGGCGGAACTACGGAAGAGATGATGACCCCGTCCATATCTTCAAAGGCCAGACCTTCATGATCAAAAAGGGATTTGATCAGCATTCCGAACTCATCTTCTGTTTTATGTCGATCTGTCTTAATACGCCATTGATACTTTAACGCACCATTTTCAAACACACCTAAGACAGTATTGGTATTTCCCACATCAAGGACAAAATTCATACAAAAAGCCTCCTGTGTCATTTCCTTCGGCTACCATCATACCACAAGAGCCGAACCGTCTGCTGTAATGAAACACGAAAAACCACACCGCCGGAGCTGGTGTGGTTTTTTCGTTGAATTAAGAACGACGATCTTCGGAATCTGATCCGCTCTCTTCTTCTTTATTTGTTGAGGAATCTTCAGTTTCCTGTTCCTCTTCAGAGACTTCTTCATCTTTGGATTGGATGTTTACGCGTACATCTTCGTCACTTCCGGAAGAAGTATTGTTCTTGATTTTAGCGTTGTGTTCTCTAGCAAGGGCTTCAAGCTCTTCATCTGTTGGAAGACGTCCTTTATCAAACAAGGAACGGATTTGAGTAGCATCCAGAGTTTCTACTTCCAGCAATGTTTTGGCAATCAGCTCTAATTTATCTCTGTTTTCTGTCAGAATCGTCTTCGCGCGATCATAACAGTACTGGATAAAGTTCTTCACTTCCTGATCGATTTCGTAAGCGATCTGGTCACTGTAGTTCTGTTCGTTCTGGATGTCACGGCCCAGGAAGACCTGACCTCCGGAATTGGAACCGAACTGAAGCGGTCCAAGTTTTTCACTCATGCCGTACTCGGTAACCATCTTGCGTGCAATACTTGTCGCACGCTGGAAGTCGTTGTGGGCACCGGTACTTACTTCACCGAAGATGATTTCTTCAGCTACACGGCCGCCCAGAAGACCTGTAATTTTGTCGAAAAGTTCAGGTTTTGTCATAAAGTAGCGGTCTTCTTTCGGAAGCATGACCGCATAACCGCCGGCCTGACCTCGTGGGACGATCGTTACTTTATGAACCATGTCCGCATCATCAAGCACCATACCGATAACCGTATGTCCACTTTCGTGGTTGGCCACGATGTCGCGCTCTTTCTTGGAAATGACACGGCTCTTCTTAGCCGGTCCTGCAATAACCCGGTCGATGGCTTCATCAACATCATCCATGTCGACATTTTTCTTGTCTCCACGGGCAGCTACAAGTGCGGATTCGTTCAACAGGTTCTCCAAGTCTGCGCCGGAGAATCCTGGTGTACGAAGAGCAATCGTCTTCAAATCGACATTTTCAGACAGCGGCTTGTTCTTCGCATGAACGGCGAGAACAGCTTCACGGCCTTTAACATCCGGGCGATCGACAGTAATCTGTCTGTCAAAACGGCCGGGACGAAGAAGGGCCGGGTCAAGAATGTCCGGTCTGTTGGTCGCAGCAATGATGATGATTCCTTCATTGACTCCAAAACCGTCCATCTCAACAAGAAGCTGGTTCAATGTCTGCTCACGCTCATCGTGACCGCCGCCAAGGCCTGCGCCACGCTGACGTCCAACAGCATCGATCTCATCGATAAAGATGATACCAGGGGCATTCTTCTTCGCATTTTCAAACAGGTCGCGGACACGGGAAGCCCCGACACCGACAAACATTTCAACGAAGTCCGAACCACTGATGGAGAAGAACGGAACTCCCGCTTCTCCGGCAACGGCACGGGCCAGCAATGTTTTACCTGTACCCGGCGGCCCTACCAGCAGGACACCTTTTGGAATACGTGCACCAACAGCAGAGAATTTGCGCGGGTCTTTAAGGAAGTCAACTACTTCCACAAGCTCCTGCTTCTCTTCATCTGCACCAGCGACGTCTTTAAAACGTACTTTTTTCTTCTCTTCGGTGTACATCTTCGCCTTGCTCTTACCGAAGTTCATGACACGGCTTCCGCCGCCCTGAGCCTGGTTAAGCAGGAAGAAGAAGAGAATGAAGATAATGACAAACGGAATAATGGATGTCAGGAATGTCACCCATGCGCTCGGCTGCTCTTCCTGTTCAACATTTAAAATCGACTGCTCCTGAGCCGTTTCTGTAATGTTGGATAGTGTCTGGTCGTTCGCTGTAATCTGTGCGGTGAAGGCTTCCTCCCCTTCTTCTGCACCCTCCAGCTGACCAGTGATTCGAATCACTCCATTAACAGGCTGAATTGTCATCTCTTCGATGGCACCGCTGTTTAATTTATCGTAAAACTGATTTACATTTAACTCTTGCTGCGGATCACCTTGACCTCGGAATAAACCGACCACGCCGATAACAACGAGGAAGATAAGTAAGTAAAATATGGTATTACGAAAGATCCGGTTCATTGCCTACCTCCTCCCAAACGAGAAAAACTATAGTAAATACTACCATAACAAAATCGGACGACACAACTAATTACCCTTGAAACGAACCGTTTGAAACCACTTACGGAGTATCTGGGACTATCCGCCATATACTTCAGGTTTCAACACCCCTACATAAGGAAGATTCCGATACTTCTCCTGATAATCCAGACCATACCCGACAACGAACTCATCCGGTACTTCAAAGCCGACAACGTCTGCTATTACATCAGCGTTGCGTCCCGTCGGTTTATCAAGAAGAGTGACGATCTTAATCGAATTCGCCTTTCTATATTTAAACAAGTCGACAAGATAGGCAAGCGTGCGGCCACTGTCAATAATGTCTTCAATGATCAGGATATCCCGGCCCTCTACTTTTGTATCAAGGTCCTTGACAATCTTGACCTCACCGGAGGATTCCATTCCACCGTGATAGCTGGACACATCCATAAAGTCCATTTCCAAATGCGTCTCCATCCGTTTCAAAAGGTCTGTCATAAAAGGAGTTGCCCCTTTCAGCACTCCGATAGCCAAAGGAAATCGATCCTTATACTCCTCGGATAAACGGGCTCCCATCTCTTTGCATTTCTGCTGGATCTCCTCTTCGGAAATCAAGACCTTTTCAATTTCGTTGTGCATGATTGCTCCTCCTACGCGTCTGCTTTGTTTTTATAATGTAACCGAAGCCATGGACCTGTTGAGGACCTGCCTCCCTGCCTGCCGCCTTTCTTCAGTCCGCCAAGCCAGAGGATTTCCCCTGTCTGATCGGTAACGACCGGCAGTATCCCGCGGGTGCGGGCAGGGATTTTCTGATCAATAAAAATATCTTTTACTTTTTTTGACCCCTTCATCCCTCTGACTTCCATACGGTCTCCAGGCTGTCTGGAGCGGACGATGAGCGGAAGGTTTACGTGATAGTCCTCACATACATAGGTGAAGGCATCAGGCTCTTCCGGCGACCAGCTCCATTCCGCTTCCATGGACGAACCATCCGGAAGGGAGACAGAAGACCCGGGGTGCAGCATGAAACGAAAGGACGGATCCTCGTCTTCATCCGCAAATGTGAAGGTGATCTCATCGTAAGCGCGGACCACTTTCAACCCTCCGGGAAAATCAAGGGAGCGGTTCGGTTTCTCGTCCCTTAACAGGTCCATGAACATTTCTTCATGAAGATAGGAAATGTCTTCGTTTTGCTTCACATACAGATAGTTCAATATTAGATGAAAGGCCGTCCTTTGTAAAGCAAGCGGAAATGTTTTGAAAGTTTGTTTGGAAAATTGTACGAATTTCTCAACATCCTCCAAAAAATGAACACATTCCAACACCTTCTGAGCCTGTTCGTTTATGTAGGAACGCTCTTCCGCTGCCCTTTCACTGAATGCCTGCACATGCTCATGAAGCCGGGGATTCTGCTCCTTCAAAAAAGGCATCACCCTGTGACGGAATGCGTTGCGCGTGTAATCCGTCCGGTCATTAGAGGGATCATGGCGGCTTGGAAGAGAACGGTCATTCATATAATGGAGAAGCTGTTCCTTGGAGACACATAGCAGCGGCCGTACGATTTCACCGCAGGCAAACGGCCGACGCAAAGGGATTCCCCGGACCGCTTCGGGCCTGGCGGAACGGACCATCTGCATCATGAGTGTTTCTGCCTGATCGTCTCCGTGATGCCCCATGACGAGGACATCCGCCTGCCGGGCATACATCTGCTCTTCAAAGAAACGATAACGGAGATCGCGGGCCGCTTCCTGTGTCCCTTTTCCCGATGATTCCTTATACGAACCTGTATCGACAGAGGTTCCATAAAATTCGACACCCCACTGATCCGCCAGCATCTGAACAAAGGTCAGATCCTCCCGCGCTTCTTCTCCCCGCAGGCCGTGATCCACGGACACAGCTGTGAGGTGAAACGGAACCTTTTCTCTCAGCTGGGTCAGCATATGGAGAAGAGCTGTTGAATCCGGCCCTCCGGATACAGCAGCAAGGACAGTCTGTCCCGGCTGAATTAACTGATGTTTTGAGATGAACGAATGGACAACGTGATCCATCAGACGTTCCTCCTGTCTATCTCTATCTTCCCCTATCGTATCACTCTTCTCACCATCTGCAAAAGAATAGCTGTTACAAGAAAAAAGTAAGGAGGGACCCTCCCATAAGCAGAACGGAAAATAAGGTGATGGCCGTTAACTCCCCGGAATCGGTGGTCTTTTTCTTCTGATCTGCGCGGAAATGGACACGTGTTGGAGGCGGTGTTTTGTGCAGCAGTACACCTGCCATATCTCTTTCCATTTCCGACGCATCCTTGTACTTTCCCTTCCAGCCGTTTTGGATGATTGTCCGGTATGGTTTGAGTACAGAAGAAGCTGCCAGTTTCTGTTCGAGCATCTTTCTCGGGGAAGGCCCCCTTTCAAAACGCCCCGCCCCTGCGGTTTCCAGCATAATCATCGTAAGCGCGAATAGATCATAGGAAGGTTCGGCCTTCCTGGAACCCATCCCCCAGTACCCGCGGTCATAGAACTCCGTGTATTCCTTTATCGCCCTGCCCGCTGCTGTCACACCTCCGACGTCAATAAGCCGGACCCGCGAACCGGACACGAGCAGGTTGTCTGTTTTCAAATCGCCGAACACGTAGCCGGCTTTGTGAAGTTTGGCGATATCACCCAGAATTTGAGCTGCGCAAATACCGATCCATTCTTTCGACTTCCCCGCCAAAAACTGAGGCAGGGGCTTTCCTTCTATGTATTCCATCACATAAAAAGGCAGCTGATGCCCCCCGGACATCCGGTAGTCATCCACATCAACAAAAGAAGGCCCAAGTTTTTCCCCTTGGACCTTGCTGAATTTCTTTAGCATGTTCACCTCAAGCATCATTCTGGAGCTGTCGGTTCCCATTTTGAGCGCATACGTCTCCCCCCGTGTCGAGCGGCATTTATAAACGGTGCCGCACGCTCCTGAACCGAGTTTTTCCATGATGATGTAAGGGTTCTTGTTCCACCTGCCGAGGACCTGATGGCCCGGTGAGAAGTTACCAGCCTGTTTCTTCATAAGGATCTTCTCCATCTTCCAGGCGGGAAGGGGCTGATTTGGCAGCAAAAGCATACAGCGCCTCTCGAAGTGCAGGTCCTGTCGGTGTATAGCCGCCGCTGTTCAATTTAGAAAACAAACGATTGACCGCTCCCAGTTCGGGCGTCCAGTCCACCATCTGCAGGATCGTATGTTTCGGATCCGGGAAGGTGTAGACACTGAACTGATTGGACCCTGATCGTGCATTGAGGCTTAAGGACAAATCAAAAAGAGCATCTTTCACTGTAGGAAGCTTATGATGCATGCTTGCACTCACGTCCACGAGTACAAGCACCTCCAGAGCACTGCTTTCCCCAAGCTCATCAACGACTTCCACAACTTCTCCCCGCTGCTCAGGAGGAAGTTCCTCCAGCGATTGATTTTTTCCCAGAATCTCCTGCAGCTCTTTATTGACGATTCCCTGTATCGTCTGGGTCATCGCCTGTTTTGTCACCATCTGCACGGTCTGGGACAGACTTTTTTGATACACGATTTGACTGATGCCCCCGCCTGCCTCGGCAATCGCCTCTACTTCATCAAGCCCCTGCGGCCTGCTGTTCTGCCGGTCGTCGAGAACACCAATCACGTTCACCGTTATCCCCTGGCTTCTTGCCAGTGCCGCCACTGTGGCAGGGTCCTCCCCGTGATTTGAACATCCATCGGTTAACAAAAGTATCTGCTTCAGTCGCCCTGTTTTCATAATGATGCTCCCTCCTGTTTCGTTGCTTCCATCTTCGCCGAAAAGGAGGGGTTCTATACGCGGTCAGGCCTCTTTTTTCTCTGAGGGAATGGACGCCCACTCCGGCAGATAATGATCGATTCTCGCGACGATGATCGTCATATCATCGACAATGTCACCCGAATGGGTACGGATCACTTCTTCCAGGAGCAGATCAGCCATCACCTGTGGATCCTGACTCGATATTTCGCGGATCTTCCGTTTGATCCACATTTCCACGTTTTCAATCTGACGCGGCGCTTCCAGTATGCCGTCGCTCATCATGATGAGGAAGTCCCCGGCTTTCAGCTGTTCACTCCTTACGTCTACATCCACGTCCGGGATAATGCCCATCGGCAGATTCCCGGCTTCAACGGTGTGGATTTTATCTCCTCTTTTTATAAAACTCGGGGTGCTCCCGACTTTAATGAACTTGGATGTCGCCTGATGCAGATCAATCACAGCTAAATCCAACGTTGAAAAAATTTCATCATTCGTACGAAGCGACAGGATGGAGTTAATCGATTGGATCGCTGCTGATTCCTGGATGCCGGACTGTAAAATCTGCTTGAGCAGACGCAGCGTTTCCATACTTTCTTCATGAGCACGTTCCCCGTTACCCATTCCATCACTGATCGCCAGGGCATATTTCCCTCTGCCCAGTTCCATCATCGTAAAACTGTCTCCGGATACAAACCCGCCCCCTTTGGCTGCATGCGCCACTCCGGATTCGATGGCGTAATGTTTGGCAGAGCCGAACGAAAGGTAACACCTGCCCTGCGGATAAGGAGAGATTTCCTCCATCGTTACGACAATCGTCTCCCCCAGAATGTCGGACAATACCGGTGCAATAATTTTCGCTCCTTCTCCGCGGTAATTATCAATTTCTACAATCAGTTCAAGGTCCATGTTCCCTTCATCCAATGAATAGATTTCGAGTTTCTGGATCACCATCCCCATTCGTTCAAGAGCACGATAAATGACATGCTCCTTTTTTTCGTGGTGCTCTCGTTCTTTCACAATCTCCTGAGCGAAATTATCCATCACCTCCGAAACCCCCTGCAGCTGTTCCGCCACAAAGCGCCGGCTCTCCAGCACCTGCCGTTTCAACTGCCGGTTGGCATGATAAAAAGACAACTCGTGATTCATCGTATCAATCAGCTTCTGCGGCTTCACGCAGTGCTGGTCCACACTTTTCCGCAGGCCCCTGCCCGCCTCTCCTTTCTCATCCAGTTCATGCATCAAATCCGTCATCAAATTATGGGTGTCATCAAAGTTCCGCACCCAGCACTTTTCCTTCATGAAACAGGACTGACAGGTCTTTTCTGTGACATGGCTCAAGAAGTAATCGATCTCCTCCGCTTCACCGCTTTCCTCCTTTGGAGACTCTAAATATGTGAAACTTCTTGATAAAGCCTGAAAAACGTCCGAGAACTTCCCGACCCTCACAGCCGTGACATCCCGGACTTTTTGTAAGTATTTCTGCTGTTCCGAAAAATGTTCATCTGTGCCCGGAACATACTTGGACAATTGTTTCACCCAGGAGTTCGGCGTGAGAACAAACAACGCCACGGCCCAGGCCGTTGCCCATAAGGAAGCCGGCAGTTCTGTGTCACTGCCCATATAAAAACCGATTAAAAGGGTGCCGACCACCAGACCGGCACTGACTCCTGCTTTTTTCCCCTCCTTCAAGAGCCCGCCAAGCAGGCCGGAAAAAGCCAGCAGACTCATTTGATAGATATGATCCATATTCGATAAGCTCAGTACCAGTCCTGTGACGACTCCAACGGTTGAACCGATGGCAGCGCCGGCAATATAGGCGAGCAGAATGACAAGGTACCGGGCAAATACATCCACGACGGCTACGCCCTGGATCTGCCACCCGATCAATCCTGTCAAAACGGAAGCGAGTAATATAATGAGGCAGACAATCTCTTCATTTTTCAACGTAGGCTGAAACCTCTGAGGTGTTAAAATCGGGATGCTCTGCATAAAGATAAGGACAAGGATGAAACTCAGTATTCCTTCGGCAGCCATCAATGTAATTTCATAGAGCTGCCAGCGGTCCAGTAAAGCGAGGCTGACGGTGCGGGGGATCAAGCTTGCCATTAATGCCAAAGCCGGGAGCCACTTCTGGGGGTGACTTGTTTTGCGCAGCCCCAGGCTTAAGAGCAAAAAAGCCGTCGACGCCCCTACAATAAACCCCGCATGTGCGTAGCTGTATGTAGATGCCCCTGCTGCCATCATGATCGTTACGGGGATGACGAGCGGACGTTTCATCCACCAGATCACCGACAGGAAAGCGACACCGAAAGGGGCCATGGATGATAGAATGATAGCTCGTCCAAGCAGCAGGGCGAGGACCATGTGGAAGACTCCTTTGTCGGCCATAAACGAAACTGTGCGGAAAGAAGCTCTTTGGAAGCCTTGAACCATTCTTGAACCTCGGACGGCTGATGGACGATTTTCCTGCTTCGAAACTGTTTCTAACATGTTTATCACTCCTTCTTTGTGAAACCTATTAAACCACATGAAGAAGAAGCATTTTGTCAAAACAACAAGAGAGCAGAAACAAAAACTTCGATGCTTTTCTCAGAAGCCGCATCAGATTCTACAAAATGTATGCCGGGCACTTCCATCCCCTCCCAAAAACCCCCTTCTTTCCCTAGCGAAATAAACAGAGTTGTCTGATTTTTTTATTGGTTGTTGACTCTTTTTCTATCATGGTGTACTATATTTTTTGTGACGTTGCGAGACAACATCACTTCAAACACATGGCGGTGTAGCTCAGCTGGCTAGAGCGTACGGTTCATACCCGTGAGGTCGGGGGTTCGATCCCCTCCGCCGCTACTATTTTTTCAAAAACGATATATTGGCCCGTTGGTCAAGTGGTTAAGACACCGCCCTTTCACGGCGGTATCACGGGTTCGAATCCCGTACGGGTCATCGGAAACATTCTTGTCCAGAAAAACGCCTTCCAAATTGGAAGGCGTTTTTTCTATGTCCTTTTCTATGCAGGCCCTCAATAAAACACATCGAATTTCTCCCAGATCGATTCCAGATGCTCGAGACGCTTTTCTGTTTCTTCTTCTTTTTCCCTCCCGATCTGTACGAGCAGTGCCTGAATGACGCTGAGCGGTGCTGTAAACGTATCAATATAAGAATGCATCCGGCTCTTTGCTGTGAGAACCGTATCCGAATAAGCGGAAAGAGGGGAGGAAAGGGTGTCTGTAAGTGCCACTGTTTCCACACCCTCCTCATAAGCGTAGGCAAGGATGTCGACGGTGCTTTTGCTGTACCGTGGAAAACTGATCCCAATCACCACATCCTGTTTTCCCAGACGTGCCAGAAGGTCCGCATCCCTCTCCACGGAGTGAATCATGCGGACATCATCCACCACCTTTTCCAAATAGTAATGAAGGAATCCCCCTAATGCTTCTGCACTCCGGTTCGCAGCAAACCAAATTTTATCAGCCTTCCATAAAGCATGGACCGCTTTCATCAGCTCCTTTTCATCCAGCCTGTTCATCGTCTCTTCCATTTCCCGGATGTCTTCTTTGAGCACAGATTCAAATGAAGGAGAAGGGTTCGTTGTCTTTATCAGCCGTTCACTCGTCTTCCATTGCTGTTTTAAGGATGATTGGATGGCCTTCTGGAATTCTGCAAACCCCCGGAAGCCAAGAGAAACGGCGAACCGTGTGATTGTCGCGTCACTCACCCCGGCCATAGCAGCCAGCCGGCTGACATTCAGGAAAACAACTTCATCCGGCCGGTCCAGCAGAATGGCTGCCACTTTTTTGTGGGAGCGGCTCATCTCCGGAAGAGACCGGCGGATCGTCTCATATACATTCGGTTCATTCTTCACAGCAGCTGTCACCCTTTCACATTCTTCACCGCTTTTTCATGCGCATCTACAGTAAACTGTATGTCTGCTTCCGTATGCACTGTTGACATCGAGTAACGGTTGAGCGGTTTCGTATACACACCGAGCTGAAGCAGCCTCTCATCTACGCGCTTCCTGAACGTCATGTCCACGTGTTGAAGATCACGGTAGTTACGGATATCCCCGTCTGTCATCATCACATTAAAAATACTCCCTGTCCCTACCGTTTTCATTGGTATTCCCATAGCCTTATACAAGTCTTCCAGGTGCTTGCGCAGTTTGTGCGTCTTGGTCATCAGGTTTTCCATGACGTCCCTCTGCTGAAGCAGATCGATCGTCGCCATCCCGGCAGCCAGCACGGTCGGATGACCATTGTAGGTGCCACTGTGGAACAGAGCACGCGGCTGATCGGACGAACTGCCGGACATTACATCATAACTCCGCTTCGGATTCAGGACCTCCATGACGTGCTCTGCTCCTCCGAGGGCCCCGACAGGGAAACCTCCGCCCAGCACTTTTCCGAGTGCCGTCAAGTCAGGGGTGATGCCATACGTTTTCTGAGCCCCTCCGAGAGATAAGCGGAAGCCTGTTTTCACTTCGTCCATAATCAGCAGAATGCCAAGCTCTTTCGTCACGCGGCGCACGCCGTCCATGAATGACGAATCCGCCGGTATGTAACCGCCCTGAACAGGCTCCATCATAAGCGCAGAAATCTCCCCGGCATGCCGGCGCAGGATTCGTTCTGTCGATTCCAGGTCATTAAACGGAAGAATGATGGTATGATCCTGATAATACTCTGGAAGACCACTCGATTCGGGAACCGGATTCGGCTCTTCCGCATCTCCTGCTTCCTTCTCCTCCGGATGGATACTCCATAATACTTGATCATATCCTCCATGATAATGCCCTTCAAACTTTGCTATTTTCGGCCGGCCCGTATAGGCTTTAGCGACTCTCAGTGCGAGCAGCGTGGCTTCCAGTCCTGAGTTGGTATACCGGACCCGTTCCATGCCTGGATATAACGAACAAAGCCGTTCCGCCATCTCAACCTCCCGTTCGTGAGGTGTCCCGTAAATCGTCGTTCCATCCTCCTCCATCTGCCGGATGACAGCCTTTTTGATGGAAGGATGGCCATGCCCGTGAATCAGCGCCCCATAGGAAAGAAGGTAATCCACATAATGATTGCCGTCAGCATCATACAGATGGCTGCCTGAGGCCTTTTTCATAAATATGGGGTGTGGTTCGAAATATTTGATATTCGCGGTCACACCGCCGGGGATGACCTTTTCAGCTCTCGCATAGGCTTCGGCTGACTGCCGCATCCTTCTATGGCCCGGCTGCTCTTTCTGGTTATTCAAAACAAAACCCTCCACATTTTGAGATTATTATTTCATATACAAATTATTATGAAATAATATATTCATACTGATTCCATCATTTCAACCCTGTAAACGGCTCCTGCCCTAGAAAAATAAAAAAAGGAACCCATCCACATTTGGATGGGTTCCTTTTATATAAAAGATGCGCACCTTTTACTCATTGTCCTAGACAGCAAGCTATCCTCTTTTAGCACCTCGACCTCCACGTTTGGACTCCGTGTGCTTCTTCAGTGATGCTAAACGTTCGTCGCTATCCTTGATAAAACGGTTCATCTTCTGTTCGAATGATTCAGCCGGCTTACGAGGTTTTGGCGGACGACGGTTTTGGTTCTCTTTCGCTTTCTTAATGGAAAGACCGATCTTTCCATCATCTCCGACATTAATAACCTTTACTTCCACCTGGTCTCCCTGACTCAGGTGCTCATTAATGTCTTTTACGTAGTTGTCGGCAACTTCGCTAATGTGAACCAGCCCCGTCTTGCCATCCGGAAGCTCGACGAACGCTCCGAAATTAGTGATTCCCGTTACCTTACCCTGCAGCTTGCTGCCTACTTCAATTGACATAAAAAAAATGCTCCTCCTTAAAATTTCGATAAGAATATATCTTCTTATATATTATATATAAGCTTTGAAAAGAGTGTCAATAAGATGGATCCTCATCAGGCATTTTAAAGATAATTTCGCCTTCTTTAGAGAAGAAATAATTGGTCCTGGCGATTTGGAGAACGTACTCCTCATCATTCAGAAGGTCAATTTCCTCCTTCAAATCCTTCTCCTCTTTTTCCAAAACACTCATATCCTGTTTCAACTGTTCGAATTCCTCATGTTTCTGTGCATAAAGTGACTGCTGTTTCACATGGTAAAACACCATGGATCCAGCTACGATCGACACTAACAGGGCAAACATTGCGAGACGGCGTATCAGGCGCTTTTTCTTCCGCTGATGTCTGTCCATATAGGCATCATAATGCTGCATGTATGTAGAATCCAGACGTGCCACCGACTCCTGCTGTCTCTTTGCCATGTAAGTTCGTCCTCCTTTACTTTTTGAATCGTTTTACCCAACTGACCATTATATTCTTCATCTTTTCCAAAAACCCTGCTGATTCACTTAAGTAAATTTTCATGTTTTTCGGCAGGAAACGCCAAATCAATCGAAAAAGCAGTTTGATTGGATAAAAAGCGACAATAAACAATATAATGATACCCTTTAAAAGTATCTTATAAACGCCAAGAAGTAAAGAAATAATAAGGAAAATGATGGATTTCGCAGGGATGTATACAAGATAATACACCGTTTTTTTCAAAAAGGTGAGAACAGCCGTGCAGATCTTTATCCAAAGCTCAAGCGAACGTAAGTAGAGGCTCTGAAATAATGCACGATAAGCGGCGAACCCACATACGACCGCTACAAATACATACACCCGGAGCTCACCGTAATTCACAAGATAAAGCAGGTAAAAAAGAAAGGCCGCCTGAACCAGCCAGAAACCAAGCTGATACAGGAGCTCAAGCCAGCTTTGTTTATTGCGCTTATGAAAAAAACGTTCGAATGTGTCCAGGGATGCTCCCACGAACATCCCTCCCCCGATCATGGACAGGATCGTCATAAACTGCGTCGTGAGGGTCATTTGAACAGCTTGCTAAACAAACCTTTAGCTTTCTCCCCCTGGTGCTCGTCCAAATAAGTCATTTCATGCATTTTTCCTTTTATGGAAACCACCCCGGAATCAAGGTCCAGGTTTTTCATCTGCAGGTTCTGGCCGCGGATGACGAGATACCCCATATTCGTCTGCAGTAGAAACTCTTCACTATCGAAGCTGTCCACTTCTTTGACGCCTGATATTTCAATATTTCTCCGGTTCATAACCTTTACATGATGATCGACCTGCTGCTGAGTCCTACTCCCGTGGTTTTTCTCATAGCTCTCCATCTTAACAGCCTCCTTCTCTTGTACAAACTATGAAAAAAAGAGAAGGATTATGACTTGGAGCCTGCCTCTCTGATCGAAAGGGCTCACACGTAAAAAAGACTGTCGAGAATGCCCTCGACAGTCCGCCTGCCTCCCCCGGGGAGGTGGTTCATCAGATTAATCCTGATTCACAGGTTCTTCCTTTTTGATTTCATATAAGGAAGCTGCTTCATTTTTGTTGACGTTCTCTCTCAAATCCTTAATTTCAATGGTCAGTACCTTCTGGCCGAACTGAATCGTCAGCTCATCGCCGACGGCTACGTTACTGGCCGCCTTGCTCTGCGCGCCGTTGATGCTGATCCGTCCCTGATCGGCTACTTCCTTGGCCAGCGTCCGACGCTTAATTAACCGCGAGATTTTTAGAAATTTATCTAAACGCATGCTTTATTCCGCTCCTTTATGTTTGGCTTTCGCTTGTACCCATAACTCTTCCAAAGCATCCAACTCGTAATCCTCCAGTTTCCTGCCGCTGCGCTCCACCGATTCTTCCATGGACGACAACCTCATCCGGAACTTACGGTTGGTCCGCTGCAGGGCATTTTCACTGTTCAGGCGGTAATGGCGGGCGAGGTTGGCAATGGCAAACAACCAATCCCCGAACTCCTTCTCCATTTCCTCCCGGTCCCCGGAGGTTAGCGCTTCTTGAAACTCCTGCCACTCTTCCTCCACTTTCTCTAAAACAGGGGCAACATCCTCCCAGTCAAAGCCGACCTTGGCCGCCTTTTTCTGCAGTTCCTCCGCCTGCAGGAGAGCTGGGAAACTTTCCGGTACGGAGTCCAAAAGGCGGGGGGATTTGTTTCCCTTTTCCTGCTGTTTGATCGCGTCCCAGTTCGTCAGCACTTCATCCGTCGTGTCTGCCTGAACTTCCCCGAAGACGTGCGGATGGCGGCGGATCATTTTATCCGTTATCGATACTATTACGTCATCAATGGTAAAATATCCTTCATCTTCACCGATTTGACTGTGCAGCATCACCTGCAGAAGCACATCCCCGAGCTCTTCCACCATTTGATCATCGTCCTCCTGGTTGACGGCGTCGATGAACTCGTAGGTTTCCTCGATCAGATACTTCCGCAGCGACTCGTGGGTCTGCTTTCTGTCCCATGGACATCCTTCCGGGCTCCTGAGAATCCGGATCACTTCCCTCAGCCGGAAAAACTGGTGATTGAGAAGGGACTTTTGCAAAGGAGGGACATAGACACTTGTCAGGTTGTCAACCTCCACACTCCTGTCGAGCTCTTCTAAAGGAACCGTACGGACAAGCTCGCCGCTTCCCCCTGCTGCTGTGACAATGGTTACCGGATGCGCAGCTGGAAGATCCTCAAGCAGCGTCAGCTTCACTTCAGATGCGGTCATCGCATCATAGACCTGACATAAAATCAGATGGCTTGTATACATCAGCTGCTCGCGCTTGATATCGGTCGCATCGACGAGCTGGAAACCTTCAATCGGGTCGATGCCGAGGGTGGTGAAGGTGGCATCCAGGAAGCTCTGCCCTCCCTCAATCTCTACGTTTATTTCCCCTTCTTTTTCCTTTTCTAAAAGAAGCTGCACCGTTTTTTCCGCCATCATCGGGTGGCCGGGCACAAGATAGAAAATCTCGTCTTCCGGACGCTCCAGAAGACGGCTGGTGATTTCTTCATATACGCTGCCGAAGCATTCGTGCTCCTCATACACTTCATCAAAGCTTTCGATCGAGAGCCCTTCCTGAAGGAGCTCTGTTACGACAGGATGATCCAGTGTCCTTGCAGTGAGCCGGGCACCGGCCTGCGTCAGCTGCCTGTAAACACCAAGCGGAAGCTGGTCCAGCCCGGAGGCGCCCAGTCCGAAAATTTTAATCGTCTGCATCGTTTTCATCCTTTCGGTAATAATGGAATCAGCCGGTTACTCGAGGGAAGAGCTTCTATCTCCTGTCTTGTAAAACCGCCGGTCCTGATCAGAATCAGTCCGAAGACTACAGCTCCCCCGACTGAAAGAGTCAGAATATAAAGAAGAAGAGGCAGCCGGTCATCCAGGGCGAATAAAGCTTTGATTACTCCTCTGCTTATGTACAATGCTGCAGACATTCCTGCCACGGCAGAGACCAGGGAGCCCCACGGAAGACACCGCCATCTCCATAATGAAAGATCTTTCCTTAAGATTACGATATTTCCAAACAAAACAAAAGTAACAGCGGTTAACGAAGCAAGAGAAGCTCCGTAGATACCGGCTGATGAGATCCATAGAAAATTAGCTGCCCCCTTCACACCGATCCCGGCTATGACAAGAACAGCTGTGTGACGAATCCGGCCGAGTCCCTGCAGGACAGAAGCGGTCGTAATGGACAGTGAACTGGCAATGATAACGAGCATCAGGATACGTAAATAACCGCTCCCGGCAGCATCCTGGAAAAATACCTCGTTCACGTCAGGAAAAAGGAAGATCAACCCGGCGGCGGCTCCGGTGGCTATGTAAAGTGTGATTTTTCCGGCACTCGTAATCGAAGACCGGACCAGCTCCGGATTCTCGTCCATCCGCCGACGTGTCACAGAAGGAATCAAAGCAAGAGCAAGGGAAGAAGCCAGGATCGTTCCCAATTGAATCAATGGCTGCCCCCGGTCATAAATCCCTTTGACAACCTTCGCCTCTTCCGGATGGTACCCGTTCTGGACCAACTGCGGAACAAGAGTAAAGGCATCGACGAGCTGCAGGGACAACAGCAGCATATAGTTAAAGGAAATCAATACTCCGTAAAGCAGGATGTGTCTGCTGAAGGAAGCCCGGACAGGAGAGCGCTGAAAAGTCCATATCCCCCGTTTTTTAACCATCCAAAGGAAAAGTACAAGAGAAGCTGCTGCCGCTCCTGCCATACTTCCATAGGCCGCTCCGGTTCCGATGTGGTACAAATCCCCGCTTCGGGAAACCACAAGAGCCGTGGTGATAATAACAGCTACTCGGAAGACCTGCTCCACGATCTGGGATACAGCGGTCGGAGTCATATCATTTTTCCCCTGAAAAACGCCTCGGAGAACAGAAATCACAGGAATAAACAAAAAGACACAAAAAGATGTGCGGACGGCCTGGGTCAGATGTGGATCGTCCATCCACCGGGCCAGCCGGGGAGCCTGCATCCAGCCCGCAGCCACGATGACCAAACTAAAGGCGGTAAGCAGAAGGAATACAGGCAGGTAAAAAGATGGAAGGGACGCCGGACTGCTGTTGTGGTCCCGGTCGGATATGAATTTTGAAATCGCACCGGGGAAACCGTACAAGGCCAGCACCAGGGCCATTCCGAGAATCGGATAGACCTGCTGATATACGTAAAAACCAAGATCCCCGGTCAGATTCTGCAGAGGCACCCGGTAGCCGGCACTAATGATTTTGCTGATCAAACCAGCCATAGAAAGAATGAAGGCGCCTTTTAAAATAGATGGTGTAGATGTTCGAGTCATTTTGGAACGTTCTCCTCATATGTATGTGTTCAGAACTTCCATTATATCATAGGAAAAGGCCAGACCATCGGCCTGACCTTCGTGTTATTCCATCTGTTTGGCGAGAAAACTTGCTGCCGTCTGGACCGCCTTATCTGCGTCGCTTTCAAGAGGTGCTCCTTCTTTATTGAACGCAATCACACAGCCAATAGGATCTCCCTGGGCGATGATAGGATGAATAAGATAGGAAATGACGTCTTCTTCCTGCCCGCGGACGAATTCCACTGGATCCGGATGCTTTTCAGAAGCCATGGACCGCGAGTCCATGACTTCCTCCACTTTTGACCCGATCGACCGGTTCATGTATTCTTTTTTGCCTCCACCAGCCACAGCAATATACTCGTCCCGGTCACATATAAGAACAGGGGATTCCAGGGACTCACTTAAGGCTTCCGCATATTCCTTCGCAAAATCACCCAGTTCACTGATCGGGGAATATTTCTTCAGAATGACTTCCCCTTCTCTGTCCACGAATATTTCCAGAGGATCTCCTTCACGGATTCTGAGGGTGCGGCGGATTTCTTTCGGAATAACAACACGGCCTAGATCATCAATACGACGTACAATACCAGTTGCTTTCATTCTTTTATGCTGCCTCCTTTTCTGTGATGACTACCTTTCCTTCTCCTGTTGAAGAGCAAGCAGAACAAGCGGGTGATTAACGATAGTATGGGTCAGCAATAAAAACCTATACACCCTTGGTCTGGTTTTTTTCATAAATAATGTAAACCTATCCTCAAGCAGGATAGAACCCCTCTGTTTTTCAACTTGGCAGGAGTCAGCTTCAAACATGGACGCTCGTCCGCGGATAAGGAATGATCTATACATCTGGAGGCATGAAAAAAGCCTGGAGAAAAACACGGGGTTTCTCTCCAGGCCGGATCACCCTGCAGCCACAGGGTGATTATTATCAGGCTGTTGTCGTTTCTCTCATCATCTCCGGGAGACGGCCGATGAATTCTTCCACAAGCCTGTAGCGGTCGAATTCCTGTTTGCGGTCCCACGTGAAGGTCACCTTCAGCTGGCTGTCCTCGGTGCCGAGCTGAACCATCCTTCCATAAGAGTTGGCAAAGTCGAACAATTTGGAACCATCGATGTCACGGCTCTGTTCCGCTTCCATCACCATTTCGATTTTCTTCTTCTTCTCTGCGACGGATTCAATCCTGGCCCGCTTCGCCTGCAGCTTGATGCTGGAGACGCGGAAGAGATTTTCCACTTCTCCCGGGTAGTCCCCGAACCTGTCGATCAGTTCATCCCTGAGATCCTGAATATCCTCGACAGACTCCACCGCCTGGAACAATTTGTACATGTCGATTTTCTGTTTTTCATCAGCGATGTAATCATCCGGAATATAGGCATCCACGCTCAAGTCAAGCTCCGGCTGGAAAGGCTGGACTTCTTCCGGCTTTTTGCCTTGACGCTTCGCCTCGATCGCATCTTTCAGCATTTGGGAATACATATCAAACCCGACCGAATCGATATACCCGTGCTGCTGGGAGCCGAGCAGGTTACCGGCTCCACGGATGGACAAGTCACGCATGGCAATCTTGAACCCGGATCCAAGCTCGGTGAATTCCTTGATCGCCTGGAGCCTTTTCTCCGCTACTTCTGTGAGCACTTTGTCCTTCTGATACGTAAAGTACGCGTAGGCTACACGGTTGGAACGTCCGACACGTCCACGCAGCTGATACAGCTGGCTGAGACCCATCCGGTCCGCATCATAGACAATCAAGGTGTTCACGTTTGGAATGTCCACCCCTGTTTCAATGATTGTCGTACTGACAAGCACGTCGGACTCTCCGCCGAGGAAGGAGAACATAACGTTCTCAAGCTCAGTTTCATTCATCTGCCCATGAGCAAAGCTCACCCGTGCTTCCGGGACAAGTTCAGCAATCTCCTGCGCCATCCGTTCAATATTCTCCACCCGGTTGAACAGGAAGAACACCTGGCCGTCCCTTGCCATCTCCCGTTCCACTGCTTCCCTCAGGAAGATCGGGTTGTATTCCAGTACGTACGTCTGGATCGGGAATCGGTTGGCCGGCGGCGTTTCAATTACGGACAAATCACGAACGCCGAGCATCGACATGTGCAGGGTTCGTGGGATCGGCGTCGCTGTAAGGGTCAAAACGTCGACATTGTTCTTCAACTGTTTGATTTTCTCTTTATGCTTCACTCCGAAACGCTGCTCTTCATCCACAATTAAGAGACCAAGGTCCTTGAACTCGACGTCCTTGGAAAGAACCCGGTGGGTACCGACGACGACGTCAACCAGTCCTTTTCTCAACCGGTCTGTCGTCTCCTTCTGCTGCTTTTTCGTACGGAAGCGGCTCATAAGGCCTACATTGACTCCGAAGCCCTGAAAGCGCTCCTGAAGCGTCTCATAATGCTGCTGCGCAAGAATCGTCGTCGGAACGAGCAGAGCCACCTGTTTGCCTTCTGCAATCGCTTTGAAGGCGGCGCGGATCGCCACTTCGGTTTTCCCGTAGCCGACGTCCCCGCAGAGCAGCCGGTCCATCGGACGGATCTGTTCCATGTCTGCCTTGATCTCTTCGATACAGCGGAGCTGATCCTCGGTTTCCTCATACGGGAAAGCTGCTTCAAATTCACGCTGCATTTCGCCGTCTTCCTGAAAGGCATGCCCTTTGGATGCTTCACGCTCGGCATACAGTTCGATCAAGTCATCAGCAATATCTTCAACAGAGGACTGCACACGGCTTTTGACTTTTTTCCATTCACTGCCGCCCAGTTTATACACTTTCGGTTCCTTGCCTTCAGAACCGACATATTTCTGGATCATATCGATCTGATCGATCGGGACATACAGTTTGTCATTCCCCGAATAATTCACCATCAGGAAGTCCTTATGACTTCCTCCCATTTTCAGCGTTTCAATTCCGAGGTACTTCCCGATCCCGTGACTGGCGTGCACAATATAATCGCCGACTTTAAGCTCCTGATAGTTTTTGATCCGTTCGGCGTTGGACATTTTCTGTCTGCGTTTCGGCTTGGCCGTCCGCTTTTTGAACAATTCCTTTTCTGTCAGGACGGCCACCTTGTGCATCGGCCATTCAAAACCGCTGCTGATGTTGCCGATGACAATCGTCGGTTTCACAAGTGGGAGTTCCGGTTCCCCTTTAGCAGGAACAGCTTCAATGTCATAATCCGCCAGGACTCCCTGGATCTTCTCCTGACGGTTCTCATCCGGTGCGAGAATCACGACAGAGTAATCCTGCTTCTCCCAGCGGTCCATCTCATTTTTCAATAAATTCATCTGGCCGTGGAACTGCTGCATCTGCCGACTGGAAATATTGACGATGTTCTGAGGCTGGGTATTGGCAATATGACGCATAAAAACAGATAAATAAAGACGGGGGTGCTCCATTTTATTCCACGTATCCTGCCAGTCAAAGGATAAGTGAAGATCGCGGACCGACTGATTCGCCTCGAGCATGCTCTGCAGCCATTCACCCTCTTCCTGATCAAGACGGTGGGCGGTTTCCTGGATCCGGCTCATCTCATCTAAAACGATAAGTCCGTCCTTAGACAAGTAGTCTAGTAGACTGACAGGCTCCTCATAGAACATTTCAATGTATTTATACATTTCCTGGAATCGTTCGTGGTGTTTCAGACGCTCCAGATCATGATCAATGACCCGGCTCAGCGTCTCCTTGGATTCGGTCTTCGTCAGCTTCTTCAATGAATGAGCCAGCGCGTTTTCCAGACGATGGTGGGCTCTTGTAAAGTCCTCGGACGTTAACAGCAGTTCTGTTGCCGGGCCGATGGTGACAGCCTCCACCTTTTGATGGGAGCGCTGGGTTTCTGAATCAAAGGTACGAATAGAATCCACCTCTGTATCAAACAATTCGATCCGGTACGGAAACTCTGCCGTTAACGGATACACATCCAGAATTCCCCCACGAAGCGAGAACTCCCCCGGGGTCGCCACCATTTCCGTACGCTCATACCCCATGCTGATAAACCGTTCCAGGTAATCCTCCAGGTTGATTTCTTCCCCAACACGAAAAGGGAGCAGGTTACGCTCCCAATAGGATTGCGGCGGCATCATACGTTTCAAAGCAGCTACAGGTGCGATCAATACACCTTTTTCCTGATTCAGCCACTGGCTGAGCGCTTCGATCCTCTGACTGCGGAGTTCAGGACTCGCCACAGCGATTTCCGATGCAATCAGTTCATTGACTGGATACAGATGAACCTGATCAGGATCTGCAAGCTCCTGCATGTCGTCATACAGCTGCTGTGCTTGTATCAGTTGATGGGTGACAAGAATAACCGGACGATCCAGGGATTGCTGAAGAAGAGAAATCATCAGGCTCCTGGAGGCTCCGGAAAGACCGGCCACCATTTGTTCTTTCATTCCGGATTGAAAGCCTTCAATCACGGACTGTACATCTTCCTTTGGATGTAAATAATCCTTTATCCCTTGCATAACGAATTCCTCCACCACCTTTTCCCCCAGCAGAAGCTGGGGGTCGGGATTTACTGAATAAAATGGTCCAGTTCATGGTAATGTGGATGTTCGTCCAATGATTCTTTACACGAGTCACAGATCGTCCGTATATTCATACCGCCATCAGCGGTCATATGAACCATCTGTTCCTGATCCTGATCATTCAACAGATCAAACCCTAGTTGAGAAACATCCACGTGTGCTGCATCTAATTCTCCAACCTGATTCTCACAATGACGGCAGAAGTATCGTATTTTCATGTCCATCCTCCTTGAAGGGGTGATGGTAGATAGTGTTACCGTCCTTGTGGTCCGTTATACGAACTCAGAAGTAAACAGGTGTCATTTCATATTGTACGTATTCATCACTTCGTCAAAGGTCTGACCCACCCATGCCTCACACGCCTTCACAGCGTAATCGATACTGTCTTCAACGTGAGGGACCTCTTCTTTTGTGAACGTTCCGAGCACATGATCGATGACGGTTTTGGAGCCTTCCGGACGTCCTACGCCGACACGAAGCCGTTTGAACTCCTTCGTTCCGAGATGGTCGATGATACTGCGGATGCCGTTGTGACCTCCGTGGCCGCCTTTTTTGCGCAGGCGGATTTTGCCAGGGGGAAGATCAAGGTCATCGTAGACGACAAGGATATCCTCCACATCCAGATTATAATAATCCATCAGCGGTCTCAGGGACTCTCCTGACAAATTCATATAAGTCTGTGGCTTCAGAAGCACCACTTTTTCGCCATCCATACGCTCCATTGTATATAAGCCATTGAATTTCTTTTGACTGAATGACCAGTTGTTGCGTTCCGCCCATTCATCAAGCACCATAAACCCGGCATTGTGACGGGTCCGGTCATACTTCTTTCCCGGGTTGCCGAGACCAACAATACATTTCATAATGAACTCCCTTTTTCTCTATTACCATCTATTATAGCAAAGCTGAATCAAAAATAATGTCAAAACACGCTGGAAAGGCCGATGTATTCCTACAATCCCCTTTTCCATCGTTCCTAAACACAGAAAAGGGGCGGGCCTCTATGGCCGCGCCCCTTGATCCATGGGATCCTGTTTTACTGTTTCGCTTCATCCGTTCCAGCTTTTTCGTCCTCGAATTTCTCTTCGGACGCTTCTGGATCCGCATCAACATCCAATGGTTCCGGTTCTTCCTCCGGCATTTCTTCCGGTGGTGTTACGGAAACAATGGTCGTATTGTCATCTTCTGTAATTTCATAATTACGGGAAGATTTCAGATCACTTACCATCACGCTGTCACCGATGTTCAATTCAGAGATATCCACGACGATTTCTTCCGGAATATCCGCAGGTTTTGCACGAACGGCAAGGTCATAAAGCGGCTGCTGAACGACACCGCCCTCTTTGCTGCCGGCGGCTTCTCCTTCCAGACGAACCGGTACTTCCACATCCATCTCCTGGGACATGTTCACGACATAAAAGTCGGCATGGATCAATTCATCTTTCAAAGGATCCACCTGATAGTCATGCAGCATCACATCAACTGTATCTTTACCTTCGATATTCAGGGAAATGATTGCGTTCTTCCCTTCATCACGAACAGTTTTAAGTAACTCTATGCTGTTAACAGCAACCGTGATCGGTTCTTTGTCATTTCCGTAAACAACACTTGGGATACTTCCCTCCTGGCGCAGTTCACGCGTGACGGATTGTTTGAGATTTTGTCTTTGTTTCGCTTTCAACGTAATAGCCAAAATAATCAACCTCCATTAATTTACCAATCATTAATAAAAGTTTCCCATTAAAACAAAGAGCTAAACGTATTTTCGTAAATTAATCGAATAGTATGCTGATGGACTGGCGTTCATGAACACGGATGATCGCTTCACTGATCAAGCCGGCTACGGAAAGTTCCGTAATCTTATCGCTCGCTTTTTCTTCGCCGAGCGGGATGGTATTGGTCACGACCAATTCTTTAATTTTAGAGTTCTCAATCCGGTCAATCGCAGGTCCGGATAGGACAGGGTGCGTACAGCACGCGTAAACCTCTGTCGCTCCGTTTTCCACGAGCGCATTGGCAGCGAGGGTAATGGTCCCCGCTGTATCGATGATGTCATCGATCAGAATGGCCGTCTTTCCTTCGATGTTTCCGACAATGTTCATCACTTCCGCGACGTTCGGTCTTGGACGGCGTTTATCGATAATCGCAATCGGAGCCTTCAGACGGTCGGCCATTTTACGGGCACGGGTTACACCACCGTGGTCCGGGGATACGATGACGACATCATCAAAATTCTTCTCTTCAAAGTAATCAGAAAGAATAGGGACTCCGACAAGGTGATCGATCGGCAGGTTGAAGAACCCTTGGATCTGCGGTGCGTGCAGATCCAGCATCAGGACACGGGAAGCTCCGGCTGTTTCAAGCAGATCGGCAATCAATTTGGCCGTAATCGGCTCACGGGCACGGGCCTTACGATCCTGACGGGCATAACCGTAGTAAGGCATAACGACATTGATAGTACGGGCAGATGCACGCTTCAGAGCATCGATCATAATCAACAGTTCCATGATGTGCTGGTTGACAGGCTCGCAGGTCGATTGGACGATATAGACATCGCAGCCGCGGATACTTTCTTCGATATTGATTTGAATCTCTCCGTCACTGAAGCTTGTAACTGTACATTTCCCAAGTTCCACTCCAATGTTGTCCGCTATTTCCTTCGCAAGGCCCGGGTTCGAGTTAAGCGAGAATACTTTCAGTTTTGAATCTTTATATCCAGTTGGCATGGATGTTACCCTCCGTTAATCTTTTTTGATCGATTTCATTTTATTAGCATAGCCTTCTTTGTTCGTCTGTCTTGAACGGGCAATAGACAGTGCCTCTGACGGGACGTCCTGATTGATGGTGGATCCGGCCGCCACGTAGGATCCACGGCCGACCGTCACCGGTGCAATCAGATTGGAGTTGCATCCGATGAAGGCATCATCTTCGATTGTCGTCAAATGCTTGTTCTGACCATCGTAGTTGACAGTAATTGTACCGCAGCCGATGTTCACACCGCTTCCCACTTCTGCATCTCCGATGTAGCTGAGGTGGGAGGCTTTGCTTCCATCTCCGAAGGAGGCTTTTTTCACTTCAACAAAATTACCTACTTTTACATCATTGCCGAGATCAGACTGCGGGCGGATATGGGCGAACGGCCCGATCTGCACACGGTTTCCAATCCGGCTGTCCGAAGCCGCACTCTGCTTGATCGTCGTTTCCGCCCCGACGTGACAGCTGCTGATTGTCGTATGAGGACCGACGACAGCATCATTTTCAATCGTTGTCGTTCCTTCAATGACGGTCCCCGGATAGATGGTGACATCCGGTCCGATGGTGACATCCGGTCCGATATACGTTTGATCCGGATCGATCAAGCTGACACCATTTCTCATATGTTTCTCGTTAATGCGTGCTTTCATTAATTTTTCTGCTTTTGCCAGAGCTACACGGTCGTTGACTCCGAGTGATTCAGAGAATTCCGGTGTCTGATAGGCACTGATTGTTTCTCCGCGGTCTTTAAGAATTTCAACCACATCCGGAAGGTAATACTCTCCCTGGACGTTGTCATTGGAAACATTTTTCAGTGCGTCAAAAAGCAGAGCATTATCAAAGCAGTACGTTCCTGTATTGATTTCCTGAATCGCCTGTTCATCTTCTGATGCATCCTTCTGCTCAACAATACGTTCCACCTGGCCGTTTCCGCCACGGATGACCCGTCCATATCCATGAGGGTCATCCGCGTGAGCCGTTAAAATGGTGGCTTTTGCGTTCTGCGCTTCGTGATGATCGAGAAGTTTCTGAAGGGTTTCAGCTGTCAATAGAGGCGTATCACCACAGACGACAACAGTCGTTCCTTCTTTATCAGCAAGGATGTCATCGGCCTGTTGAACGGCGTGGCCTGTGCCCAGCTGTTCTTTCTGGACGACATAATGACTGTCCGAACCAAGCTGTTCCTGAACTTTTTCCGCTCCAAATCCTACTACTGTAATCAATTCACTTAGATCTAATGTATTCAACTGGTCGACGACATGCTGAACCATCGGTTTCCCACATACAGGGTGCAGAACCTTGTACAGTTTCGATTTCATACGTGTCCCTTGTCCAGCTGCCAGTACGACGGCATATCGATTCGTCATGAAAGAACCTCCATCCTAATTATCCACTTTGAATCATATCTTAATCCAGGGGTATTTTCAACAATATAGGACAATGCATGAAGGTTTTACCAGAACAGAAAAAAGAGCCTAACCACATCGGTTAGACTCTTGTTGTTTCCTAAGTATCAGGAGGCCCCGGCTTCTTCGAATTCCACCTCTGCTCCTTCCTCTTCACCAGCCTGGTGATAGGCTTCAAGTACAGCGTCCTGGATCTTTCCACGTGTACCTGAATTGATCGGGTGTGCAATATCACGGAACTCTCCATCCGGAGTCCGTTTGCTCGGCATCGCCACAAACAATCCGTTGTTGCCATCAATCACCCGTATGTCATGGACAACAAATTCCTGGTCCAAGGTAATAGAAGCAATTGCTCGCATTCTTCCATCGGTATTCACGCGTCGCAGTCTTACGTCAGTTACTTCCATTAATTTCACCACCTTTTTTATCCAAAAGAACTTATGTAACACAAATTCCACAAAACGGGAAAAATTCCTGCCTGTTTTCTAAAAAATTTTTATATTCGATGAACTCCAGACTCTCCGATGGTTTTCCGGCCATGAAAAAAGCCCTCATACGAAAGAATGAGAGCTTTGGAAAAGGTTAGATATTTTCAAGCAGATTGCCCGGACGGACTTCGATGGTTGAACGGCGGTCGTCCGCATTGACGATCTGGACGAGGGATAAATATTCTTCCACCACCCGGTCCTCCTCTTCATCTTCCGCTTCTGCGAGGACGCCGATGCCGGCAAGTTCTGCGTTGAATTCTTTTAACAGGTTCCGCATGCCGTTGATGGTTCCGCCCGCTTTCATAAAGTCATCGATGATGCAGACTCTGGATCCTTCCTGGAGAGAACGCTTCGTCAGCACCATGGTCTGGATTTTACGGGTGGAGCCTGATACATAGTTGATGCTCACGGTGGAACCTTCTGATATTTTAGGATCACGGCGGGCAATGACGACTGGGACGTTCAAATACGAAGCGACGGCATAGGCTAAAGGAATCCCTTTGGTTGCTACCGTCATGACGACGTCAACGCCTTTATCACGGAAGGCGGAGGCGAACATCCGGCCGATATTCCTCGTCGTCTCCGGGTCCCCGAGTATATCACTCATAAACAAATACCCTCCGGGAAGCAGACGTTCCGGATCCTCCAGACGATCACAGAGCTGATTCACGAACGTGCGGCTGTAATCTTCAGAGAATACAGGAATGTACTTCACTCCTCCGGCGGCACCGGATATCGTTTCCAAATACCCGATCCCCTCATGCTGGAACATTTTATTAATGATGCCAAGGTCTTCACTGATGGAAGACTTGGCCGCTCCGTACTTTTCTGAGAAATAGGGGAGGGAAATCAACGTTCTCGGCTGGTCCAGGATAAAATGCGTCATCGCAACGAGCCTTTCACTTCTTTTCATAGTAAGGACACCTCAAAATCCGAATATTTTAGTTAAATATAACAAATATGTACGGAATTTATCAAGTGGTTTCCCGGTAACCAAGCATCCTTACCATATAAACCTCCGTACAGAACCCTTTCAGGCTGTTGTAAATCCGCTGGGCACGGGCATCCTGATCGACAAGACAGAACACGGTCGGTCCGCTTCCGCTCATGAGCACAGCGTCCGCTCCAGCCTGCTTCATCTGCTCCTTGATCTGGCCGACTTCCTGATGAAGACCGAGAGTGACACCTTCCAGTGTATTGCCGACATGAGAGCAGATCCCGTCGTAATCTCCAACCTTCAGTGACTCAACCATCGCCGTGGTATCAGGATGAAGCGCTCCTTTAAGATCCAGGTTCTGATAAACCGTCTGGGTCGATACGCCGATAGTCGGCTTCGAAAGAACGACCCAGCATGGCGGCGGAGCCGGCAGCGATTGAATTTTTTCACCACGACCGGTCGCAAGTGCTGTTCCTCCGTAAACACAGAACGACACGTCCGAACCGATTTCAGCACCAAGGACGGCCAGTTCATCCATAGACAGGCCGAGTCCCCACATCCGGTTCACTCCGCGCAGGACAGCCGCTGCGTCACTGCTTCCCCCGGCAAGACCAGCCGCAACGGGAATGTTTTTTTCAATATGAATATGCACACCTTTTTTTACACGGAAACGATCCTGGATCAGCTTTGCCGCCCGGTAGGCAAGGTTTCGTTCATCATTCGGAACAAAGCGGCTTTCAGATTCCACTCTTACGACAGGTTCACGTAGAAGCGTCAGCTGGATACGATCCGCTAAATCAACGGTCGTCATCACCATTTCAACTTCATGGAAGCCGTCCGGTCGTTTATGTAAAACATCTAAGGACAAATTTATCTTGGCAGGAGCTTTTTCTAAAATCTGCATATAAGCACCTCTTCTTCTGGATTATCTGAAAGCATTGTACCATATTTCGCACCTGGAAGAGGAAGAAGGACCTGTAAAACAGACAAACCTGTAAAACCCCTTGATGCCCGGCATCAAGGGGAACGTTCAGTTTTGGTTTTTCACCATTTGTTCTTCTGCCATTTGTATCGCCCGTTTGACCATGTTGCCGGCATCGCGCCCAGAGATGCCGCCCCAGCCATCTTTCTGTACCTTGTCGTAAAACCCAAGTTCCTTCGCGATCTCTTCTTTAAACGAATCGGACATCATGCTGCGCTTACGTCCCATCGTTCTCAGCTCCTTTCGCTTTCACTCAGCTACGACAACGTTAGTATGTGCCAAACCACTCACCGGAAAACCGGTAGTTCTATACAATACTGGCAGGAACTTCTACAATAAAGCCGCCTGCTGTAGGCTGACGAATGGCTTTCCGTCATGAAGGCAAAATAAAAAAGCAGCAAACGGAAGGTTCACTGCTCAAGGGCCAAAGTCTTAAGGTCATCAAAGGTCAGTTCGACTGTCTCTGTAAGTACATCTGCATAGCTGTATGATACACGTTCAAATGCATTTTCTTCCTGGTCAAGCTCGACAATGAAAACTGCAGGATAAGTTTCTGCTAAAACACCGGAACGCTCAATCGTCTTGCGGCGCCCGCCGTTTGCTTTCAAAGTTAGTCGTTTACCAATCTGTCCTTCTAGGGACTGCTTAATTTCACCTAACGTTTTAGCCACTGCACTCCACCTCACTGTTTATAAGAATACCACAGACTATGGACAAAGTCAAATAAAGTTATCAATTATACCAACTGATCGAAAACATTGCAACAGAATGATATAAATAATTACTCTTGGTTAGGTTATCCATAAGTAGGAAAAGTATGTAGTTTTTTGCGGCATTTCTGCGGGATTGAATCAGCAGGAATCCAGTGCCGGATGATTCGAAACAAAGGATGACGACACGTCGGGCCATCCCAAAAGTGAATAGCCGTTGTTTGTTGGAAACAACGGCTATAATTCTTCCTGATTTTTCGTATAGGGGATTCCGATCCGAAGAAGTCCCTTCGTCTCTATTCCGCCAAGCCCATCCTGACCACTGATGGTGTTGCGGATAACCTCCCATATATTAATATGATCCTTGAACGACGTATATGCCACTCTGGCTGCTACATACACAGGGTCGATGGCGTGGATGTTCACCCGGGATGGTGAGCTCGCAAAATTGGCCCCCGCACGGATGATCGATTCAAAGTGCGACTGACAGGCTCCAGCAAATACGACCAGCTGATCGAAATTAGGGTAGCTGCGCCTGATGTTCCTCACCGCTTCGACAAAGTACTTGGAATGGCGGTACGATTCCAGTTCCCTGACCGGACCTTTCGCTTTCGAATACGAGTCATGTCCCGTTAAAACGACGATTTCCGGATGAACTTTTTCTATTAAAGGCAGCACTTGGTGAGGCATTTCCTTCTCATGGAGATATTGTCCGTGTACCTGCAGGCCAAGCTGTTCATATAAGGCAATGCATTTTTTTAAAAACAACGGGTCCCCATCAATATGGAGGATACGCGGCGGGATTTGAAAATAGCTCGTTTCTTCATCGGTTCCGTAGCCACTTCCTGCATCCGCTTCCCGCTGTTCCCTTAACAGCCGGTAATCCTGTCTGAATAAGCGGTAGGAAAAGGCTTCCTGTTCCTCTACACGGCTTTTTCTACGGTGGTACTCCGCGCCTGTGACTTCTTCCACATCATCCAGCGGGGCGTCCGCCTCGAGACGGATATGTTCACCCATCAACTGGACGACGGAAGAGGATTTCTCCTTCACACGGAAAATTACATCGTGCTGATAAGACTTCCTCGTAACGAGGTCTCCATTTGATATCATTTCTTCCCCACCTTACTCTAAGCACTACATTAGTGTATGTGAAAAGATGGGCTTTGTGTCTTACTTATACAACTCATTCGCAAGAGCTGCAAACTCTTCCATCGACAAGGATTCTCCGCGGCGGGAAGGATCAATGCCGGCTTCATCCAGGCGGGTCCGCAGTTCACTCTTATCCATGCGGCCCTTGAAATGACGGGCCAGGTTATTCATCAACGTTTTCCTGCGCTGCCCGAAAGTGGCTTTGACCACATCAAAGAAAAAGTCTTCATCTTCCACCTGGACCGGAGGCTGATCACGCATCTCCAGGTGCAGGACAGAAGAATCCACGTTCGGCTGCGGCATAAAGACGGTCTTAGGAACAGTCAGGGCTACGGCCGCTGTTGTATAGTACTGGACAGCAATCGACAACGATCCATAACTCTTCGTGTTCGGTTCGGCGGCCATACGGTCGGCCACTTCCTTTTGGATCATGACGGTTATGCTGTCAATCGGCAGATGACTCATCAACAGCTTCATCAGAATAGGCGTCGTAATGTAATAAGGAAGATTGGCGACAACCCTGACCGGCTGTCCTTCCTTGAACTGTTCCTGAATGACCTGTTCTACGTCGGCTTGAAGAATATCCTGATTGATGACATGCACATTATCATATGGACTCAGTGTATCTTCCAAGATCGGAAGCAGACGCTGATCAATTTCAAAGGCTACGACACGATCGGCATGACGGGCCAATTGTTCTGTAAGCGCTCCGATTCCCGGACCGATTTCAATGGCTCCTGCCTCTTCATGAATACCAGCCTCTTCAATAATATTCTTCAGAATGTTTACGTCGATAAGAAAGTTCTGGCCGAGGCTTTTCTTAAACGAAAATCCATACTTCCCGAGTATTTCCTTTGTACGTGATGGTGTCGCAACCGCTTTACTGTTCATAGCTTTCCTCCTGATTGATTCTATCTATACTTTCAGCAAGCTGCCGGCGGGTGATATGAAACATATTCAACCGGCGGAGCAGCTGCTTTCCATTGGTTTTGCCTATGTTTAAGTCCATGCCTATCTTTTCTCGTAAGTCAGCAGAATGCGGGCCTCCGATCAAACCAAGGTCGATCAGATCCTGCTTTGAAATTTCTCCTGCCTTCTCATCCATCAGCTCATAGACAGCGCTTAAAGCTGTTTGAATGTCCGTAATGGAAGCATGCTCTATTCCGATCCCTTTATCCTGCCTCGCTCTGGCCTGATGCTTCGGAAGGAAGGCGTGCTTGCAGTCCGGAATCTTCTGCGCAATGATATGACGGATCCGCTCTCCCGGATAATCGGGGTCCGTAAAAATAATGATTCCCCGCTTCTCCTGCGCATGTTTGATGCGTGTCAGCACCTCTTCATCAATAGCCGAGCCGTTCGTTTCAATGGTATCTGCATCCACGGCCCGTTTAATTTTGGCCGTGTCGTCTCTTCCTTCAACGACAATGACCTCTTTAATTTTCAATGGTATATCCTCCCTACACGTCCGTTTATAAACCTCTCCCTAGCATACCATGAGTCTATACACGGAAAAAAGCAGAGGAAAAGTTCCTCTGCTGTCTTCACTCATCCAGTATTTTCACTTGTACCGTTTTCGAACCAAAGTTGTAAGCTTCGCTCTTGGAAGAGACATGAAGATCAATCCGTTTCCCATTGATTGCTCCACCCGTATCTCCTGCAATGGCAGTTCCATAGCCTTCCACCCAGACACGGCTGCCCAGCGGAATGACGTCCGGATCGACAGCTACGACTTTCTTCTCAGGGTTTTCATTCAAGTCGATTCCCGTTGCTGTTACGCCCGAGCATCCGGCACACTCTGCCGTGTACGCTGTAGCGTGCATCCGCATCGTTTGACTTGATTCTTTTTCACGACTTGTTTCCGGACTGCTTTTTGAAACGTTGGCAGATGTCTGCACAACTTCGCGGGAAGAGTCTGTGTCTTTTTCAGCATCTGAAGTGGAGGCTGCCAACACAGGCTGTGGTGTGGGTTCATCCACTTTTGTACCAAGCGCTACGATTTCCCTTCGGCTTTCCTGATCGACCGTCTCTTCTACAAGCTCACGGCTGACCTCTTCGCCATTTTCAATCGTAACTTCATACTCCTTCGTCACAAGACCTTCCTGCCCGTCTTCCAGCACCTTGCGCTCCCCTTTCGGAAGGGAGTCGTCCTTTTTCACTTCAACCGAATAATCCGTTTCTTCTTCGACAATGTCGGTCACCTTTTCCACCCGCGTGATTTCCAGCGGTGTATCCGCAGATACCCATGCATCCGCATCAACGTTCAATTCATCCAGGTCATCGAGTTCAATTCCCTGTTCTTTCAATAATTCTTCCACAGTGGAAGGTGTCGTCCATATATGTTCCTCGTCTCCGCCATCATTCAACGTAACTTGAAAGGCTTCAGCGACCTCAATACTCATGCCATCAGCGAGATGCTCACTGGATTGGTGGGACAGCTGATCGTGTTCCTTGAATTCCAGATCATTCTCCTTGAAAAACTCTCCGACAGTAGCTGCCGTTGTATAATAGTCTTTCTTTTCCCCGCCATCGATGGCCAGGTGAACCGATTTTGATGCTATGTATTCAACATCCATTCCGTATTCAACTGAATCAGATAATTTATGTGATAATTCATCATGCGATTGTATGGAAACGTCCAGATCAGACAATAATTCCTCTACCGTATCCGCATGAGTACGAATCAATTCTTTTTCTCCGTTCTGAGTCACCTGGACAGAAGCCTTGGTCGCTTCATAGGTAACGGTCACTAAAAAGGCGGATGCCAGGATAACAGATAATACAGCCCAGAAAGTCGTTTGACTGACAGCTTTTTTTACAATTTCTTTTCTATTCATCCTAAAGGCCCCCTCTCTTAAGCACGCGTTCCATTGTATTCAAGTGACAAAATGATGTCAACTAACTCCCCTTTAAATAAAATGGAGGAGTCAGATGACAATCACTGACTCCTCCATTATGCATTTATGCCCAGATGAATAACATAACAGGCATGTTACAATTCCCATACAATTCTCAAACAGCTGTAATATTATGACCAAAGTCCTCCATTACGAATGGGAAATACCAAAGAAGGACAAGGCATTCTCTGTCGTGACACGGCTGACCTCTTCATAAGAGATCCCCTTCAATTCAGCGACCTGTTCGGCTACAAGCTTTACGTAAGCCGGTTCGTTCCGTTTGCCTCGATTTGGATGAGGAGCTAGAAACGGACAGTCCGTCTCCACAAGCATATGCTTTAAATCAACGGCTTTGGCGACTTCTTTCGGAAGCTTGGCATTCTTAAATGTCACAGGTCCGCCCAGGGAGATCAGGAAATTCATATCGATACATTCCTGAGCAGTTTCCACAGGGCCGCTGTAACAGTGCATAATCCCACCGACTTCTGCTGCGTTCTCCTCTTTCAGGATCTGCACAATATCCTCCGTTGCCTCCCGGTTGTGAATGATGATCGGCATCTTGACTTTTTTCGCCAGCCTGATCTGCTTCCGGAAGACGTCCTTCTGCACATCAGCCGGTGATTTATCCCAGTGGTAGTCGAGTCCCATTTCGCCGAGAGCCACTACTTTCGGATGAGAAGTCAGCTCTTCAATCCAGGCCAGGTCTTCATCAGTCATATCGACCGCATCGACCGGGTGCCACCCCACAGCCGCATAGATATTCTCATCCGATTCCGCAATTTCCAGTGCCTTCGGAATCGTCTTTCTGTCAAAACCGACGACAGTCATATACGTCACACCAGCTTCGCGTGCCCTTTGGATCGTTTCCTCAAGGTCTTCTTCAAATTGATCGGCATTCAAATGAACGTGTGTATCAAAAAGCATCGTTGTCCCGCCTTTCTTTTTTCATTGGAAAAGGGAAAGCGCTGATTAGAGCTTTCCCTTTTTAGTCCTGTGTTATTTCACTTTTGTGCCATTGCTCAAGGTCTGATCGACAGAAGCTAGAGCAAGCTTTCCATTGTCTTCACCGGCAAGAATCATCCCCTGGGACAATTCACCGCGCAGTTTCACCGGCTTCAGGTTGGCAATACAGATCACTTTCTTACCAACGAGTTCCTCTGGTGAATAGTGCTCGGCAATGCCTGAGACAACCTGACGCTGCTCAAAGCCAAGATCGAGCTGGATTTTCAGCAGTTTATCCGCTTTTTTCACTTTGTCGACTTTCAAAACTTCAGCTACGCGGAAGTCGAGTTTGGCGAAGTCCTCAATCGTCACTTCATCAGCAAGATCGGCTGGAGCTTCCTTTTTCTCTTCTTCCTTCGGAGCCGGCTGCTTCATCATATCTTTAATGACCTGCGTCTCTTCCTCTGCGTCAAGACGCGGGAAAATCGGCTCGTCTTTTTGAACAGTCGTTCCTGCTGGAATCAATCCGAACTCTGCAAGGCTTTCCCATGACTTGAAACGCTCTTCATTCAAGCCAAGCTGTTGGAAAATCCGGTCCGGTGTCTGCGTCAGGAATGGCTGCAGCATCACTGCGGTATGACGGAGGGCTTCGGCCAGGTGCGCCATGACATTTCCGAGACGCTCCCGTTTCGTATCATCTTTGGCAAGCACCCATGGCTGCGTTTCATCAATGTACTTGTTCGTACGGCTGATGAACTTCCACAACGTGGAAAGCGCAACGGAGAACTCCATATTTTCCAACGACTCTTCGACGCCGTCAAGCGTTTCACGGGCAAGACTTTCCAGGCTTTCATCAAAGGTATCCTCAGCCAGTGTAAGCGCCGGGATCTGTCCATCAAAGTATTTGCTGATCATGGCCACTGTACGGTTCAACAGGTTGCCAAGATCATTGGCCAGGTCATAATTGGTCCGCTCTACGAACGCTTCCGGAGTGAAGACGCCATCAGATCCGAACGGTACTTCGCGAAGCAGATAGTAACGCAGGGCGTCAAGACCATAGCGGTCACTGAGCTGAACCGGGTCGACGACATTCCCTTTTGATTTGGACATCTTGCCGTCCTTCATCAAAATCCATCCGTGGGCGAACACTTTTTTCGGAAGCGGAAGATCCAGCGCCATCAGCATGATCGGCCAGTAAATCGTATGGAAACGGACAATTTCCTTCCCTACCAGCTGGACATCGGCCGGCCAGTATTTCTGATAGCGTGTATCATCATCCGTACCATAACCGAGGGCTGTAATGTAGTTACTCAAGGCATCAATCCACACGTAAATGACGTGTTTTTCATTACCCGGCACGCCGATTCCCCAATCGAAGGTCGTCCGGGAAACCGCCAGATCTTCAAGTCCTGGTTTAATGAAGTTGTTGATCATTTCATTCTTCCGGCTTTCCGGCTGAATGAACGTTGGATTCTTCTCATAAAAGTCAAGAAGCTGATCCACGTAGTTGCTCATTTTGAAGAAGTAGGACTCCTCTTTAACTTTCTCCACTTCACCGCCGCAGTCCGGGCAGTGCCCGTCATCAAGCTGGCGTTCTGTGAAGAAGGACTCGCACGATGTACAGTACCATCCTTCATATTCGTCGAGGTAGATATCCCCTTTTTTCATTAAATAGTCGAAAATTTTCTCAACGACCACTTTGTGGCGGTCCTGTGTCGTACGGATAAAATCATCATACGTAATATCCAGCTTATCCCACAGCTGCTTGATTCCGCTGACGATATCGTCGACGTACTCCTGTGGCGAAACCCCTTTTTCCTCGGCTTTCCGCTGAATCTTCTGTCCGTGCTCATCCGTCCCTGTCAGGTACATCACATCGTACCCCCGCAGGCGCTTATAACGGGCCATCGCATCGCCGGCCACCGTTGTATAGGCATGTCCAATATGCAGATTACCACTCGGGTAATAGATTGGTGTTGTAATATAGAACGTATTCTTTTCCTCTGGCATCCTGTTCCCTCCTCAAAAAATCATCCTAACGCCATGAAAGGTCATGGTATCATTCTATCGATTTATTTCTTTTATTTCCATTCCTAACATTAAAATATACCGAAAGTTGTGTAAAACTGTCAAAAGAAGCACACATTAGTGCTTCACATCTGTAAATACCGTGGTAAAATAGGACATATATAACCGAAGTGGATAAACTATCCATTTTTGGAACCGATATAAATGGAGAAGAGGAAATCAGGCCTGCGGAAATCACTCCTCTCCCCCATTTTATATACCTCACCTCGTATAGGGATATGGAAATCTCTGCACCTTTTTTAGTAATTGACACGTCTGGGAATGGTTGGTACTATTATGTCGAGACATATGTCGAAACATGACGATCAAACTTTTGATTGAGGGGAGATAGAAAAATGAAATCTACAGGTATTGTACGTAAGGTGGACGAGCTTGGTCGCGTTGTGATTCCGATCGAACTTCGCCGCACACTGGGGATCAATGAAAAAGACGCATTAGAAATTTACGTGGACGATGACCGCATCGTTCTCAAGAAGTATAAGCCGAATATGACTTGTCATATTACTGGTGAAGTTTCAGACGACAACATGAAACTGGCCAACGGCAACCTTGTTCTAAGTAAAGAAGGCGCTCAAATGCTTCTTAACGAACTTCAAGACAACCTTAAATAAAAAAAGAGATAAACAAAAGACGACGACAATCACTGGTTAGCGAATAGAGAGATAATCAGTCTGACATATGCTCCAAAACAAATCCCTTACTGGACAGGCCTGACAGTAAGGGATTTTCTTATATCTATTCATCCTGGATGACGTGATAAGCCTGATAAACATCCCGTTTTGGAAGTTCTCTGTCCAGGGCGGTCTGTTTAATCGCCTGCTTGCTTTTCATCTGTTCTTTCTCGATGTAGTGGTCCACATGGTCAATCAGGGAAATCCCCGCCCACCATGCCTCCTCCTGCTTTTCCTCTTCTGAAGAGCCTTCTATAATGATGCAGAATTCCCCACGCAGGTCCTCGTCCTCAGCCCACTGGGCGAGTTCAGGAAGGGTCCCGCGTACATATTCTTCAAAACGCTTGGACAATTCCCGCACGAGCGATGCTCTTCTTGCTCCGAACTCCTCATTCATATGCGCGAGCATTTCCTTCAGACGATGAGGAGATTCATAAAAGATCAACGTCGCTCCATAAGGTTTCAGACGTCCCAATACAGCTGCCCTGTCTTTCTTTTTACGTGGCAGAAAGCCACAAAAGTAAAATTCATCCGTCGGTAAACCGGACCCGGCCAGGGCTGGGAGGGCGGCATTCGCCCCTGGAAGAACAACGACTGGAACGTCCTCCTCCACCGCTTCAGCCACAAGATCTGTGCCCGGGTCTGAAATCCCCGGCATCCCCGCATCGCTGACAAGAGCAATGGTCTGCCCTGCCTGCAGCTGTTCGACCAGCTGAGATCCCTTGGTGTATTTGTTATGCTCATGATAGCTGACCAACGATGTGTGAATATCGAAATGATTCAGCAGCTTTCTTGTATTCCGGGTATCTTCTGCCGCAATCATATCAGCACCCTTTAAGGTGGATACAGCCCGGTACGTCATATCCTCCAGATTCCCGATTGGTGTAGGTACAATATAAAGGGTACCTGTTGGATGTTCATTAAAGCTCTTTTGAATTTTCACCAGCTTCCTCCTTCCGCTGTTCAATCCATATTTCTTTTTTCGTTCTGGCCATCCGCTTTAAACGGTATTCCTCCTGGAGGGCTTCTCTTTTATGATCATAACACTGCCACGCTTCCAGTACGAGCGGTCCCCGGCCCCTGGTATATTTAGCTCCTTTTCCTTCCCGATGCTTCTGCAGACGGAGCTCGAGGTTATTCGTATACCCGGTATAAAGGCTCCCGTCCCCACAACGAAGCATATAGACATAATGACTACCGTCCATTTAGAATATCCTTCAGTTCATCGGTGTAACCGCCATCTTCCTGAAGCGCATAGAATGGCGGAAGGATTTTCAATCCAGGACGACCGTCCCGCACCCCTTCAATCAAAAGGATGTTCGCTTCCTTCCCTGCTTTCGGGTAGACAAGCCGCATCCGCTTCGGCTCCAGCTTGTGGGCTTTGAAACGTTGGATAATCTCCACAAGCCGGTCCGGCCGATGCACCATGGATACTTTCCCACCGGATTTTGCAAGCCGGCTGCATGCAGATACTACATCCTCAAGAGTACAGTGAATCTCATGGCGGGCGACAGCCAGGTATTCATTCAAGTTATGTTCCTCTGTTTTGGGTGTTGGAAAATAAGGAGGATTGCAGGTGACCAGATCGAACTTGTTATTACCGTAATAGGCCGGCATCTCCTTCAAATCCCCATGGATCATCTGAAGCTGATCACCGAGTTCATTCAATTCAACATTCCGAACCGCCATATCATGCAGACGCTCCTGGATTTCCACTCCAGTTATGGGTACGGAAGAGCGTGTGGATAGAAACAACGGAATGACCCCGTTTCCCGTACACAAGTCGAGAATCTTTCCTCTTGTTTTCGGTACGTACGTAAAGTCGGCAAGCAGAACAGCATCGAGCGAAAAGGCAAAAGCGCTCGGGCTTTGGATAATCCTCCGTTCTTCCTTGGCTAATAAATCATCGATTCGTTCATCATCTTTCAATTGTACCATCCGTCTGTTTCCTTTCTTTCCAATATAAAGAGAGCCCTTCCTCGAACGAGCAAGGAAAGGGCCTGGACCTGGATTTATTTCTTTTTATTCAAAAATGATAGGCAGAACAAGCAATCCTCGTCTCTCGGGCTGCCGAAATGCAGATTACAAATATGAAAGCCTTCTTCATAGAGTCTGGCCAGATTATCATAGCCTTCTCCGACGACCGTGCCTTTGTCCTGTTTCGACGAGGGTGAGGAAGGGGTCTCCTGTTTCTCATTTTCCTTTTCCAACCGCTGCCGCAGATGATGATTCTCAAGCGATAAATGCTGGTTCTCTTCCAATAGATAGGCCAGCTGCTTTTTCAGATCTCCAAGTTGTTCATACAACTCGCCGATCTGGCTTTCGAAATGGGATACTTGTTCAAAAATGGCTTTCTTATTCACGGTCGACTTCACCCTTTTATTCTGAGGCTTCGGTTTGAAGGACGCCTTCATCAATCAGTTCCTGAAGGGAATACTCCAATACACGTTCCTTCTCGCGGAATTCAACCTGAACCATGCGTTCAAGCATGTTGAGACCGACCACTCTGCCTTTCCCATAAGAAGTTGATATATTCTCACCGAGATCCGGAAGCTCTTTTTTCGCATTTTCATAATCATCATTTTCGTACTTCAGACAGCACATCAAGCGGCCGCAGAGGCCTGAAATTTTGGCTGGGTTGAGCGACAGATTCTGGTCTTTGGCCATTTTAATAGATACAGGCTCGAAATCCCCGAGGAACGTAGAACAGCAGAGCATTCTTCCGCAGGGACCGATGCCGCCGAGCATCTTGGCTTCGTCACGGACACCGATCTGTCTAAGCTCGATTCTCGTTTTGAAAACAGACGCGAGATCCTTGACGAGTGTCCGGAAATCGACGCGTCCATCGGCAGTAAAATAAAAGATCACTTTATTGCGATCAAATGTATATTCAACATCGACAAGATTCATGTCCAATTTATGTTCACGGATTTTTTTCACACAAACCTGGTAGGCTTTTTGAGCATTGTCTTTGTTTTCATCCACGGTGAGTTTATCCTTGTCATCCGCCATGCGGATCACTTTCTTAAGAGGTAACACCACATCTTCTTCATCTATGGATTTATTAGCAATGACAACTTTTCCGAATTCAATCCCGCGGACCGTTTCCACAATGACGTAGTCTTCCGTCGTCATACGCAGTCCACCTGGATCAAAGTAGTAGACCTTACCGGCTTGTTTAAATCGGACACCTACAACTTCGATCATACGATCATCACCTCTGTAGTTGAAGGGTAAGTTGTTCCATCACTAAATTAGGATGGACATTTTGATTTATCTTTCGTTTTGCCTCAAGAATGCTGGAAAGACCTCTGGCTGCCGACTGTCGTGACCATCTCATGACCGACTGGTTCAATTTCTCTTTCTCTGAAATGAAAACGATCGAATCTTCCCGGTCCAAAAGTTGATGGATCATATCCTGAAACCAGAGTATGAGCACGTCAAGACCGCGCTGCAGCTGGGTGCGTTCCTTAAAGTGAGGCATCCATTGATGGTTGATAAACAAAAGTCCTTCATTTGGTTTGTTTTGAAGCACTTCAATTAATTGTATCACTATTTTTCTAGCATTCGCAAACCACTCATCCTCATTCATCTCCAGTGCTTCCGTCATGTTATTCGTCAAAGCCGCAAGCAGGCGGGCGTTTGAGTTGGAAACGCCTTCTTCAATTAATTTTTTCTCCATGATATGCGCCTGGAGTGGTTGAAAAGCCAGCAGCTGGCATCTGGATCGGATAGTATCCAAAATCGTGGCGCCGTTTTCCGTTAACAGCATCGCGGTTGTCTGCCGGCTCGGCTCCTCGAGGAACTTCAACAGGCGGTTCGCCGCGTTGACGGTCATTTTTTCTGCATCCACAATGATATAGACTTTACGGTTGGACTCCAGTCCTGTGTATGTGAATTCCTTTTGCAGATGAAGGATCTGGTCTTTTTTAATAGACTGTCCATCCGGTTCTATCCAGTGCAGATCGGGGTGGTTCCCCGAATCGATACGGTGGCAGTCGCGGCAGTTCTGACACGGTTCCGCCCCGTCTTTATTTTTACAGAAAATACTTTTCGCAAATAGTAAACTCATTTCTTTTTTTCCAGTGCCGCGATCTCCCTGAAATAGATAGGCGTGGGAGATGCGGTCTTTCTTGAAGCTGTTGACCAGCATCTGAGCCGCTAACGGCTGTAATTGTTTCATATCCTGCCACGTCTGCATGTACATACCGTCCTTATGTGTAAAGATTAATCAGCAGACCTTTCATTTCACCCATCAATCCAAGCAGGTCGACCGAACGCTTCTCCTGATCCATCACCATTTCCGTAAGTTCCAGAAGCTGCTCATCAATGGTTTCAATGAGCGTAAGCCTGCGCGTCTGTCCATGAGGACTCCATTGCTGGGACTGCTTGAGGTTTGTGCCGTACTGCACGGATTCTTTAATGAAATCCTTGATGAGACGTTTATATTTAGCAAGATCCCTGAAGGAACGGGAGCGCGCAACGCGTTCCCCCTGGGCCGTAATCGTCTCCACAAGCCGGTCCAGCTGATTCTGCTGCAGCTGCTGAGTCTGGGTCTGGATGATCGTACCGAACGTCCGGTTTCCCTGAGGTATCTTTCCTGTGTTTTTAACAGGGCCTTCCACATTTGCTCTTATATCCTGATTGATTTTCATAAGAGCCTCTTAAAACTGGAAAAAGGAATCGACAGGTAAGATGAACACCGTCGCTCCTCCGACTTCCACCTTCACAGGTTTCGGAATGTACGAGTCGGCATTCCCTCCCATTGGAGAAATCGGTGCCACCATCTGTTCGCGCTGGCTGCAATTTTCCCTGATGATATCGAGGGCACGATCGACGTGATCATCTTCACAGCCGATCATGAATGTCGTATTTCCTTCCCTGAGAAAACCACCGGTGGTCGAAAGTTTAGTTGTTTTAAAATCATTTTTGGATAACGCATCATTTAAACGGCTGCTGTCCTTATCCTGGACGACCGCAATAATCATTTTCATGAGAACAGCCCTCCTGTTTGGGTGTTTTCTCCTATTATAACAAATCGCGGAAGGATTATGAGGGTAAGGACGCACGTAGAATTCTTGAGGCGTCCTTTTTCACTTCGTCGAACGACCGGCCGGCATCAATGATTTGAATACGGTCTTTACTGCGTGCGGCAAGTTCCTCATAAGCCTCGTGGACTTTTTTGTGAAAAGCAAGATGTTCTAAATCGAGACGGTTCTGTTCCCGTCCTTTGTTCTGTGCAATCCGGTCGAGACCCTCTTCCGGGTTTATATCAAACAGCAGAGTCAGGTCCGGCATGCAGTCTTCTATCGCAAACTCATTGATTTGATAGACCTCTTCCATACCAAGCCCCCGGGCAGCACCCTGGTAGGCCAGACTGGAATCGACGAAACGGTCACACAACACAATGCTCCCTTTCTCTAAAGCAGGTAAAACCTTTTCAACAAGGTGCTGCCTCCGGGCTGCTGCATACAACAGTGCCTCTGTCCGTGCATCCATTTCTGTATGGTCCGGATTCAGGATGACTTCTCTAATTTTTTCTGCAATACGGATTCCGCCCGGTTCCCTAGTTTCCATGACCGGGTATCCCTCACTCCGAAGTTCAGCGGCCATTTCTTTCAGCATGGATGACTTTCCAGCCCCATCGCCGCCTTCAAATGTTACAAACAATCCCTTCACAATCATTCTCCTTTAAACACTCGCACCCCTGTTGCCATATCTAAGTTCTGAAAACGTGCGCCCTTCTCCACCAAAGAGTGGACGGCCTGGATATGTGTACTGGAAAGGCGTTCCCCTTTGAGTATCAAAGGGATTCCGGGTGGATAAGGGATGATGGCTTCGGCGGCTGCCTGTCCTTCCGCTTCGTTCCAGTCCATAAGAACGACCGGTTTGTCCCTCATCTCCGAATAACTCCATTCCAATGTTTGAATAGGTGGAAACGATATTTGATCTTGCTTTATTGTAGCATGGTTTTCCGTCTTTTTTAATTTGTTATCGACGAAAGCCAGTTGTTTCTTTAAGTTAGCCAAGGAAAAATAAGGCTCCAGCCCTAACACGAGCAGCACCTGGTCCGTTGAAGCCATCTCGGGGACCAGTCCCTGCTTTTCCAATACATCAGCTACAGCAAAGCCTGTGTTCGTCTCAGGCTCAAGAATGATCTTCATTGTATCGTCCCAAGGAGTGATGGGAAGAACACGCCAATGCTCCGGATAACCTTCAAATACTGCCCGCACATCCTTAATGAAAGAAACAAGCGTTTTCCGATCCTCTGTAGACCACTGCTGTAAGTAATCCCTTGCCAGATCAAGACTCGCCATCAATGGATAGGAAGGACTGCTTGATTGAAGCATCTGCAGGTAGTGGCGCAGACGGGCAGAAGAGACGCGGCACCCCTTTATATGCAGGTAAGAAGCCATCGTCATCGCCGGGGCCATTTTATGGGCCGACTGGACGATGGCGTCGGCCCCCGCTTTTAAGGCCGGCTCCGGGAATGGAGGTCCTAAATGAAAATGAACACCATGAGCTTCATCAATCAGCAGAGGAATATCCCGGCTGTGGACAACGGAAGCGATCTCTCTCAAAGGATACGTCCGGCCGAAATAATCGGGATAGGTTAAAAAAACAGCACGGCTGTCCGGATATTGGTCGAGCGCTTTTTGGATAGACGATGGTGTGACCCGGCTGTAGCGGCCCGTATCCTCCTCATATTCAGGGGCAATGAATACTGGTTTTGCTCCCGCCAGTTCTATACCATTCAGAACAGATTTATGACAGTTCCGCTGCACGATGATTTCATCACCCGGCCCGCAGACTGTTAAGAGGAGCGCCATATTTCCAACCGTCGTACCATTCACGAGGAAAAACGTCTCTTCACTTCCAAAAAAACGAGCCGCGTGGTCCTGCGCCTGGCGTATGACGCCCTCCGGAGCATGCAGATCGTCCAATCCACTGATTTCTGTCGCATCCAGTCCAAGAAAGCCGGTATCCTCTCCCTTATATATCTGCCCGTATTTATGACCTGGAACATGAAAAGAAATCGGTTCTTTCTCTCTATTTTTCTGCAGCGCCTCATAAAGAGGCGTCGATTTTAAATTCACGCGCACTCCATCCTTTCTTCTTCCTCCACACTACCGGAGATCGCCTCCTCAGGCAATCCACCGAAGATTTGCCGACCCCTGCAGGGTTTAAAGAGCAAGTCTGTCCTTTTCCTCTATAAATTTGAAACAGAAAAAAAGAAGACCTTCTGTTTAACAGAAAATCTTCCTTTTCAAATGATCGTTTGATAATGTTCCAAGCATCAGCGATGCCCGTCTGGCAAGTGAAGCCTTGGTATCCACCGGCCGCACGGCTTGAGAATCCGCGATCTTTTTCTACTGGTAAAGACAAACCACTTCAAGATCATTGTTGGTACAAGTCACCATACGTCAGGAGGGAATCATGGACTTCTGTGCCTCTGCCATTTTCTTCACAAAATGCACATACTTCGGATCATCCGCCGGTGTGTCTTTTATTTCTGATTCACAGGCTTCGCAGATATAAATTTTCAATAAATATAATCCCTGGTCGGTTTTCCTCTCACAAATGCTGCATCGATCTTTCCTACTCATCGCTATCCCCCTCTTTCCGTGCGATTTAAATGCTACAGCCTTAGTATGTCCAAAACTATGAATCTTATACTTTCAAGGTCTATGTACATGCAAAAAAAGATAGAAAAAAACCTCCAGGACAATCCTGAAGGTTTTGTGTGACGTGGCAGCGTCCTACTCTCACGGGGGTAAACCCGACTACCATCGGCGCTGAAGAGCTTAACTGCTGTGTTCGGCATGGGAACAGGTGTGACCTCTTCGCCTTCACCACCACATCGATATAAAGTTTGAGGTGAACCCTCAAAACTGGATAAGGAAACAACTATTGATGAAACATCATTCACGAAGTATATATAGATAAGTCATCGATCCATTAGTATCCGTCAGCTCCACGTGTCACCACGCTTCCACCTCGGACCTATCAACCTCATCGTCTCTGAGGGATCTTATCTGCTCGAAGCAGAGGGAAATCTCATCTCAAGGGGGGCTTCATGCTTAGATGCTTTCAGCACTTATCCCGACCACACGTAGCTACCCAGCGATGCTCCTGGCGGAACAACTGGTACACCAGCGGTGTGTCCATCCCGGTCCTCTCGTACTAAGGACAGCTCCTTTCAAATTTCCAACGCCCACGACGGATAGGGACCGAACTGTCTCACGACGTTCTGAACCCAGCTCGCGTACCGCTTTAATGGGCGAACAGCCCAACCCTTGGGACCGACTACAGCCCCAGGATGCGATGAGCCGACATCGAGGTGCCAAACCTCCCCGTCGATGTGGACTCTTGGGGGAGATAAGCCTGTTATCCCCGGGGTAGCTTTTATCCGTTGAGCGACGGCCCTTCCATACGGTACCGCCGGATCACTAAGCCCGACTTTCGTCCCTGCTCGACTTGTAGGTCTCGCAGTCAAGCTCCCTTGTGCCTTTACACTCTGCGAATGATTTCCAACCATTCTGAGGGAACCTTTGGGCGCCTCCGTTACTCTTTAGGAGGCGACCGCCCCAGTCAAACTGCCCACCTGACACTGTCTCCGGACCGGATTACGGTCCTGGGTTAGAATGTCCGTACAGCAAGGGTAGTATCCCACCAGCGCCTCCACCGAAGCTGGCGCTCCGGTTTCCAAGGCTCCTACCTATCCTGTACAAGCTGTACCAACATTCAATATCAGGCTGCAGTAAAGCTCCACGGGGTCTTTCCGTCCTGTCGCGGGTAATGTGCATCTTCACACATAGTATAATTTCACCGGGTCTCTCGTTGAGACAGTGCCCAAGTCGTTGCACCTTTCGTGCGGGTCGGAACTTACCCGACAAGGAATTTCGCTACCTTAGGACCGTTATAGTTACGGCCGCCGTTTACTGGGGCTTCGGTTCAACGCTTCGCATAAGCTAACGCATCCCCTTAACCTTCCAGCACCGGGCAGGTGTCAGCCCCTATACTTCGCCTTACGGCTTCGCAGAGACCTGTGTTTTTGGTAAACAGTCGCTTGGGCCTTTTCACTGCGGCTCCTCGGCAGAGGAGCACCCCTTCTCCCGAAGTTACGGGGTCATTTTGCCGAGTTCCTTAACGAGAGTTCTCCCGCTCACCTTAGGATACTCTCCTCGCCTACCTGTGTCGGTTTGCGGTACGGGCACCTCTTTCCTCATTAGAGGCTTTTCTTGGCAGTGTGAAATCAGGAGCTTCGGTACTATAGTTCCCTCCCCATCACAGCTTGACGTTGCCGGACGGATTTGCCTATTCCGACCGTCTCACTGCTTGGACGTGCACATCCAATGGCACGCTCTCCTTATCCTCCTGCGTCCCCCCGTCATTCAAACGGAAAGGAGGTGGTACAGGAATATCAACCTGTTGTCCATCGCCTACGCCTTTCGGCCTCGGCTTAGGTCCCGACTAACCCTGAGAGGACGAGCCTTCCTCAGGAAACCTTAGGCATTCGGTGAAAGAGATTCTCACTCTTTTTTCGCTACTCATACCGGCATTCTCACTTCTAAGCGCTCCACCAGTCCTTACGGTCTGACTTCGCAGCACTTAGAACGCTCTCCTACCACTGATCATAAGATCAATCCGCAGCTTCGGTGGTGTGTTTAGCCCCGGTACATTTTCGGCGCAGAGTCACTCGACCAGTGAGCTATTACGCACTCTTTGAATGATGGCTGCTTCTAAGCCAACATCCTGGTTGTCTAAGCAACTCCACATCCTTTTCCACTTAACACACACTTTGGGACCTTAGCTGGCGGTCTGGGCTGTTTCCCTCTCGACCATGAACCTTATCACCCACGGTCTGACTCCCAGAACAAAGTCTATGGCATTCGGAGTTTGACTGAATTCGGTAACCCGATAGGGGCCCCTCGTCCAATCAGTGCTCTACCTCCATGACTTTCTATTCTGAGGCTAGCCCTAAAGCTATTTCGGAGAGAACCAGCTATCTCCGTGTTCGATTGGCATTTCACCCCTACCCACACCTCATCCCCGTAATTTTCAACTTACGTGGGTTCGGGCCTCCAGTCAGTGTTACCTGACCTTCACCCTGGACATGGGTAGATCACACGGTTTCGGGTCTACGACCGCATACTCACTCGCCCTGTTCAGACTCGCTTTCGCTGCGGCTCCGCTTCTGCTGCTTAACCTCGCATACGGTCGTAACTCGCCGGTTCATTCTACAAAAGGCACGCCGTCACCCATTAACGGGCTCCGACTACTTGTAGGCACACGGTTTCAGGTTCTATTTCACTCCCCTTCCGGGGTGCTTTTCACCTTTCCCTCACGGTACTGGTTCACTATCGGTTACTAGGGAGTATTTAGCCTTGGGAGATGGTCCTCCCGGATTCCGACGGAATTCCTCGTGTTCCGCCGTACTCAGGATCCACTCCGGAGAGAGGAAGATTTCGACTACAGGGCTGTTACCCTCTTCGGCTGATCTTTCCAGATCGATTCGTCTATCTTCCTCCTTGATAACTCCAAAGGAGTGTCCTACAACCCCAGAAAGCAAGCTTTCTGGTTTGGGCTGATTCCGTTTCGCTCGCCGCTACTTGGGAAATCGCGTTTGCTTTCTCTTCCTCCGGGTACTTAGATGTTTCAGTTCCCCGGGTCTGCCTTCCTATACCTATGTATTCAGTATAGGATACTGTCCCATTACGAACAGTGGGTTTCCCCATTCGGAAATCTCCGGGTCAAAGCCTGCTTACGGCTCGCCGGAGCATATCGGTGTTAGTCCCGTCCTTCATCGGCTCCTAGTACCAAGGCATCCACCGTGCGCCCTTATTCACTTAACTATCTTCGTGAAAAGACGTTTATATAAATCAATTAGATGTCTTGTCATCATGATCTCATCGCTAGATGAGTCATAATTCCTTATCCAGTTTTCAAGGTTCACAAATTTGAAAGATGCTTTGATCTCTCAAAACTGAACAACCAACACAGTACGTTTCCGTAATATCCTTAGAAAGGAGGTGATCCAGCCGCACCTTCCGATACGGCTACCTTGTTACGACTTCACCCCAATCATTGGCCCCACCTTCGGCGGCTGGCTCCAAAAAGGTTACCTCACCGACTTCGGGTGTTGCCAACTCTCGTGGTGTGACGGGCGGTGTGTACAAGGCCCGGGAACGTATTCACCGCGGCATGCTGATCCGCGATTACTAGCGATTCCGGCTTCATGCAGGCGAGTTGCAGCCTGCAATCCGAACTGAGAATGGTTTTATGGGATTTGCTACACCTCGCGGCTTCGCTGCCCTTTGTACCATCCATTGTAGCACGTGTGTAGCCCAGGTCATAAGGGGCATGATGATTTGACGTCATCCCCGCCTTCCTCCGGTTTGTCACCGGCAGTCACCTTAGAGTGCCCAACTGAATGCTGGCAACTAAGATTAGGGGTTGCGCTCGTTGCGGGACTTAACCCAACATCTCACGACACGAGCTGACGACAACCATGCACCACCTGTCACTTGGTCCCCGAAGGGAAATCCCTATCTCTAGGGAGGTCCAAGGATGTCAAGACCTGGTAAGGTTCTTCGCGTTGCTTCGAATTAAACCACATGCTCCACCGCTTGTGCGGGCCCCCGTCAATTCCTTTGAGTTTCAGCCTTGCGGCCGTACTCCCCAGGCGGAGTGCTTAATGCGTTAACTTCAGCACTAAGGGGTGGAAGCCCCCTAACACCTAGCACTCATCGTTTACGGCGTGGACTACCAGGGTATCTAATCCTGTTTGCTACCCACGCTTTCGCACCTCAGCGTCAGAAACAGACCAGAGAGTCGCCTTCGCCACTGGTGTTCCTCCACATATCTACGCATTTCACCGCTACACGTGGAATTCCACTCTCCTCTTCTGTCCTCAAGTTCCCCAGTTTCCAATGACCCTCCACGGTTGAGCCGTGGGCTTTCACATCAGACTTAAGGAACCGCCTGCGCGCGCTTTACGCCCAATAATTCCGGACAACGCTTGCCCCCTACGTATTACCGCGGCTGCTGGCACGTAGTTAGCCGGGGCTTCCTCGTCAGGTACCGTCAAGGTACCGCTCTATTCGCACGGTACTTGTTCTTCCCTGACAACAGAACTTTACGATCCGAAGACCTTCATCGTTCACGCGGCGTTGCTCCGTCAGACTTTCGTCCATTGCGGAAGATTCCCTACTGCTGCCTCCCGTAGGAGTCTGGGCCGTGTCTCAGTCCCAGTGTGGCCGATCACCCTCTCAGGTCGGCTACGCATCGTTGCCTTGGTGAGCCGTTACCTCACCAACTAGCTAATGCGCCGCGGGCCCATCTGTAAGTGATAGCGAGAAGCCATCTTTCAACTTATCTTCATGCGAAGAAAAGTATTACCCGGCATTAGCCCCGGTTTCCCGGGGTTATTCCGATCTTACAGGCAGGTTGCCCACGTGTTACTCACCCGTCCGCCGCTCGTTCCACGAGCTTCACCCCGAAGGGATCCGCTCGCTTCCCGCGCTCGACTTGCATGTATTAGGCACGCCGCCAGCGTTCGTCCTGAGCCAGGATCAAACTCTCCATAAAAGTAGTTTGACTTGCTCATTTGCACACCGAATGTGCTTGTTTCAAATTTCTTCATTAAAGAAGAAATGTTTTGACGTACTGGTTGGTTCGTTCAGTTTTCAAAGATCAAATGTTGTCGGCCGTTTGAAAACAGCGACTTAATCATCTTAACATGTGTTGTTTTTCATGTCAACAACTTTTTTCATTAAGTTGAGAAAGCGTTTCGCTGTCGTTTTTGGCGACAAATACTAATTTATCATGGGAAGCCGTTTGTGTCAACAACTTTTTTCATGATTCGTTTTGGCGTTTTTCAACACCGCGCCGCTCTCTTAAAGCGACAAGTAATAATTTATCACGGATACGAACCTAACGCAATAGTTTTTCGTTATTTTCTCATATTCTTTTTGTTCCACAAATAAAAGCGGCAGGAAACCCGCCGCTTTTATAAAACCCAGATATGAATGGCTGTTAACGACAGTACACCCGGAAGCCCTAAAAGAAGGGACACACCGGCTGTAAATCCATTGATTGGAATATGCAGCCCGAACTGCGCTCCAAACAGATTCACAAAAAACAGAAGAATAACGGCTACAATCAACCGCGTAAGCCCAGCCCCCAACCACTTCAACGGCTTCACAGGCATGCCGGTGATTAACAAAAGAGGTACAGCGAGACTCAACAATAATACGACCAGTATCGGATCCATAAAAAACCCCCTGTCTGATTAACTGCTCTGGGAACAGTATATGAAATCAGACAGGGGGCTAGTACAAAGGTTCAGGATAATGCGTTGATTCCTCTGTATCTTGCTTCTCTTAATAGATAGAAATACTTCGCTTTGACTAAAGCCAGATCGTTCAAACCTTCTTCACTCGGTTCAATGCTTTGTTCGATAATGGTGTTTAAGCTTTCCCATTCGTGTTTCATCTTCCTGATACGAAGGAGAAGCTCCTGATCCATTTCTTTTTTAATCTTCTTCTGTTTACCGAACAAATCCATCACCTTCTTCTATAGTTCTCTCCGACCTTCCAGCGCTTTCGACAACGTTACTTCATCGGCATACTCCAAATCGCCGCCGACTGGAAGTCCGTGGGCGATCCTTGTCATCCGAATCCCTGAAGGTTTAACAAGGCGGGAGATATACATCGCTGTGGCTTCCCCTTCAATGTTCGGATTCGTCGCCAGGATCAGTTCCTCGACTCCTTCATCCTTAAGCCGGTTGATCAGACTCTCGACATTGATATCCTCAGGTCCAATCCCGTCCATTGGTGAAATCGCCCCGTGAAGGACATGGTACTTCCCACTGAATTCCTTCATTTTCTCCATGGCGATTACATCCTTGGGATCCTGCACCACACATATCAGTTTTTCATCCCTTGATTCATCCTGACAGATGGAACATGGATCCTGGTCTGTAATATGGCCGCAGATCGAGCAGTGGGTCAGTTCACGCTTGGCATTGACGAGGGACTTGGCAAAGTCCAGCACGTCGTCTTCTTCCATCTCCAGCACGAAAAAAGCCAGGCGGACCGCCGTTTTCGGACCGATCCCTGGCAGCTTTGTAAAACTGTCAATCAGTTTTGATATTGGTTCCGGGTAATACATGAGAATTCCTCCTAGAACATTCCTCCAGGCATCCCTTTCGTGAATTGTCCCATAGTATCATTAGTCTTATCGTCCACTTGCTTGATGACATCATTCGTCGCCGTAATGATAAGGTCCTGCAGCATTTCCACATCATCCGGATCGACTACTTCCTCATCAATGACAACATCGGTAATTTCTTTTTTCCCGTTTGCCGCCACTTTAACCATACCGCCTCCTGCAGAAGCTTCAAAAGTCATCTCGTAAAGCTCTTCCTGAGCCTTCATCATTTTCTTCTGCATTTTCTGCATCTGTTTCATCATATTGTTCATGTTTCCACCACCACGCATGGGGCATTCCTCCTTGTGGGATTGTTAGTCCTGGATTTCAATCAGGTCATCCCCGAAGTGTTTTCGGGCTTCTGAAATATGCGGGTCTTCCTGGGGCTCCTGCGGCGTACTTTCTCCGTTTTCCTCCCCATCCACTTCCGGCACTTCATCCGGAGCCTGTTTCTGCTTCCGGACATATTCCTCTCGCAGTTCCTGCCAATTCTGTTCAGGAATCGGAATGATTGTCATCGGCTTTCCTGCATACTCCGTCAAAAGGGGTTCGATCGTCTTTTGATGCTCCAGAGCCAGGGAGCAGTGAATATCATAGCGGAAAGCCAGGACGAGCGCCTTCGGTGATGCAGCCCGCGGTTTGCTGTTTAACAGTGTCGCATGAGCCGGCGCATTCTGCTGCTTGAGCGCCTCCATAAAGTCAGCCCAGCGACTCTGGATATTTTTAATCTCTTCCTTCGAAGCTTCACTCAGGACCTGCCTGATCCGCTCATATGGAACATTATACCCTTTTCTTCCTGATTTTGCAGGTGCTCGTTTTTTAGCAGGCTGGGCAGAAGCCTGAGGCGCCGGTCCGCTCTCCTTTAGAGCTGCCAGCTGTTTTTCAAGCTCCTGGATTTTCCCGGACAGCTTTTCGACAGCACTGGAATCAACCGCCTGGGCTGACGGAGGACCTGCCTGTACTTCGACCATGTTCAGCATGGCGATTTCTATGAAGACTTTCGGACTTGTCGTCCATTTCATTTCCTGCTGACAGTGATTCAATTCACGGATCGCCTGCTGAATCCATCCGGCTGTGAGCTCTGTGGAAAGGTTCCGGAACGAATCATCCGGAATGGCACGTTCCAGGTTCTGTTCAAGATCCGGAGCACTTTGATACAGCAGAAGGTCTCTTAAATAATAGATAAGATCGAAAACAAAACGTCCCGGATCTTTCCCCTGCTGGATCAGATCATCCACCGCTTCCAGAGCTGATCTGGCGTCTTGATCGTTCAAGGCTCTCAAGACAGCGGTAAGCTTCGCCTGCGATACGGACCCCGTCACAGCCAGGACATCGTCCATCGTCACTTCCTCTTCACTGTAGGAAACGGCCTGGTCCAACAGACTTAAGGCATCACGCATGCCGCCTTCTGCCGTTAGAGCAATGATTTCCAAAGCCTCAGGAACCACGGCAATCTCTTCCGCTGCTGTGATTTTCACCATCCGGTCGACCATCGACTTTTGGGAAATTCGTTTGAAGTCAAACCGCTGACACCTGGATATGATCGTCAACGGAATTTTGTGCGGTTCAGTCGTCGCCAGAATGAAGATCACGTGCTTTGGAGGTTCCTCCAATGTTTTCAAAAGGGCGTTGAACGCACCCATGGAAAGCATGTGAACCTCATCAATGATGTAGACCTTGTACGGCACCGCGCTCGGGGCATATTTAACCTTGTCCCTGATTTCACGTATCTGCTCCACCCCGTTGTTGGAAGCAGCGTCAATCTCTATGACATCAGAGATGGAGCCATCCTGGATGCCAAGACAGGCATCGCATTCATTACACGGCTCTTTCACAGGGGAGCGTTCGCAGTTGACGGCCTTTGCGAAAATTTTGGCCGCACTCGTTTTTCCCGTCCCCCTGGGTCCGGAAAATAAATACGCATGTGAAAACTTTTCCTGTACTATTGCGTTCTGCAGTGTCCGCGTAATGTGCGATTGCCCAACGACACCTTCAAAATCCCGGGGACGCCATACACGATATAAAGCCTGGTAGCTCATAAAACCGTTCTCCCTTTTTAGTTTCATTCCCATTATACCTGATAGACATTCCTGCTGTGAACCATTACCGGCAGACAAGAAGACAGTCAGGGGGATCGTCTATAAATGATAGAAAAAAGGAGCCGTTATGAACGTATCATAACGGCTCCCCTTATATGTGAATCATGTGTGTACGACTTATGTAATGCCGTGCACCCACCTTCGATGGCAGAGCCCTAAGCGTTACTTATGGTTGTGGCTCGACCCAGGCACTCCCGCGGCACACGGGAGGGTCAGCTTACTGCTGCTTCCTTCCGGACCTGACAGGGTTCACTGGTTCCCGTTGCGCAGGACCTGAGTGTCAACACCACTCACATAAGGCAGACCTTAAAGCTGTGCCACCTCGGGTGGGAATTCGGCCTCGCTATAGCGGATTGCGAGTACAGGGCACCGCTACCTCCCCGCTTAGCACGGCATAAACAAGTATAGCGATTTTCAGCAGAAAATGCAATGGTTTCATGCTGTTAATTATCTACAGCCGGTTTCTTTTTCTTCTTCGACCGGAGGCTGCGGAAAAAATGAGACAGCATCTCCCCGCATGCTTCTCCCAGAACACCGGGCACAACTTCACATCGATGGTTGAAACGATTATCCTCCAAAAGCTGGTACAAGCTTCCGGCACAGCCGGCTTTAGGATCGGCCGCTCCGTATACGACCCGGGGAATTCTCGACTGCAGAATGGCTCCTGCACACATGGGGCAGGGCTCCAAGGTCACATATAACGTGCAGTCTTCCAGACGCCAGCTGCCCTCATGCTCATTGGCACGCTCAATTGCGATGAATTCGGCATGGGAAGAAGCGCGCTGGGATTGTTCGCGCTGATTGTACCCGGAAGCAATCACCTGATTGTCTTTGACGATAACAGCACCAATCGGCACTTCTCCTTCCGCCTCTGCTTTTTCCGCTTCCACCATGGCAAGCTCCATAAAGTGCTCATCTTCCATCCGGACCACCTCCTTTTCCTATAGAAAGACTGATAGAAAAAATCCTGTTCCTCGAATCCAGAAATGGATTTTAAGAATAAATCCGTTTTTTTGTTTCATACATTGATAAAGGATGAGAAAGGATGTGAGACATGTGCAGATTCATATTGTTCAAGAGGGAGACTCTGTGTATTCGATCGCCCGTCTTTATGATAGTACGCCAAACGACATCATCGAAGCAAACGAATTAGAGACGCCGGGAGAACTTGTCATCGGTCAGGCTCTTGTGGTTCCTATCGTCGGACAATACTATTTTGTTCAGCCGGGAGACAGTTTATATACGATTGCTGAACAATTCAATATGACGGCGGATCGCCTGGCAGCCGTCAATGGACTGAATACGGACAGCGCTCTCGCTGTCGGGCTGCGGCTTTATATTCCGGACCAGCCCCCGACACCGATTACGAGCAATGCGTACATTGAACCCTATGGAGGAACCGTCTCCGACACCCTCCGGCAGTCAGCAGAGAGCCGGGCCGTGAACCTGACTTATCTGGCCCCCTTCAGCTATGAAATCCAGGAGGACGGCACATTAAAAGCACCTCCGCTCGACAATTTCAAGGAAATTGCCAGGAAAAACGATGCGACTCTCATGATGGTCGTCACCAACCTTGCTGATGACGGGTTCAGTGCAGAATTGGGCAGAACAATTCTCAGCGACGAGGCCCTTCAAGACAAACTGCTCGATGAAATCATTCAAATTACGAAACAGGTAGGATTCAAGGATGTCCATTTTGATATGGAATTCCTTCCTCCGGATATGAAAGATTCCTATAATCAATTTCTTCGCAAAGCAAAACAGCGTCTATCCAAGGAAGGACTGCTCATTTCGACAGCGCTCGCTCCTAAAACGAGTGCCGACCAGAAAGGCGACTGGTATGAAGCCCACGATTATAAAGCCCACGGGGAAATCGTAGACTTCGTCGTCTTGATGACCTACGAATGGGGATACAGCGGCGGTCCGCCACGCGCCGTGTCTCCGATCGGCCCTGTCACAGATGTTGTGAATTATGCATTGTCGGAAATGCCGGCTCAGAAAATTCTGCTTGGCCAGAACCTCTATGGATATGACTGGACGCTTCCGTACGAACCCGGGGGAGAATTCGCCAAAGCCCTCAGTCCGCAGCAGGCCATTCAGACAGCCCGGAAAAATAATGTAGCAATTTCATACGACCAGAAGGAGCAGGCCCCCTATTTCACGTATACGGATGGAGATGGAAAAAAGCATGAGGTGTGGTTCGAAGACGCCAGATCCATACAAAAGAAATTCGATCTGATTAAGGAAAAGAACCTGCTTGGAATCAGCTACTGGAAGCTCGGACTATCCTTCCCCCAGAACTGGGTCCTTCTCAGCAATCAATTCAGCGTGAAAAAAAATCCATAAAAGAAGCCGCTTCTCATGAGAGAGGCGGCTTTTCTTCTTTTCCAACAAAGGTGACCGTGACCGGATCAATATCAGCCTCCTGGAAAGCCTTGGTCAATCCACGGCGCTGGATGTCCTCTTTCGATACTCTCCGGTAAGGAATCTGCACATGGAAGGACTGTTCAAATGGAAACGGATCGAGGACGACCTGACGTGCGCTGTCCCACTGCGGATATATCCCCTCCGGCGCAAAATCGAACGTCTGTCTGAACCCGTCCTTAAACCACGGGATTTCCTCTTCCTTCGGTGTTCCCGGTTCCTGCATACACACATACAAAGAAAGATCATCACAGAACTGAAGGCGTTTGAAGTGAAGATGATAGACGTCGTAGGGAATGTCCATTTCCATCCATTCATACAAATCCTTCCGCCGTTTCTCCTCCTGCTTCAGGAATTCGACAATCACAGGATCATGGCTGTCCTCCTGAAAGAAGGAGGCATAATGCATGCTGCACAGCATCCCTGCATAAAAGGACTGGGAAGCCACTTCTCCAATCCCACGCTCATAAGCCTGGAGTTTTTCCTGGAGCGGATAATCGACAAACGTATACGGGCGGTTCTTCTCTTCATTCCATAAAGGCTTCTCATCCAAAGGAATCCAGGCCCGGTCATGCTGACGGATGGCCCAGTCCGCTTCTTCCCTCAGCTTCGAGCGCAGCAGAAAATGATTTTTCCAATGATCAACGAGGCTTCCTGAAATGCCGGCATGTTCGTGCTGGGGTATCATGATGAAGTGGTCCGTCTTCTCAATAACAATCATAAACGATCCTCCTAGTTCTTCATCCATTATGTAGGCAGACTTGTCCTTCCATTATATAGGATCACACGACCACTCACCACCGCTGGATCCGATTGATAGAAAAAGAGCCGTGGGGAGAATCCCCCGCGGCCCCATGGTGACGCAGATTATTTAAGAAGTTTCAATGCTTCGCGGTTAAAGGCAGGGATGTCATCCGGCTGACGGCTGGTCACCAGCTGATCCTGACAGACGACGACTTCCTGGTCCTTATAATCCACGCCCGCATACTCCATATCGACAGCGATGGATTTGAACCCTGTAGCTGTACGGCCTTCCAGTGTTTTAGCTGTAATCAACAGCTGAGGCCCGTGGCAGATGGCGAAGACAGGCTTTTTCTCATTCATAAAATGTTTAGCGAAGGAAACGAACTTCTCATCTCCGCGGAGAATATCCGGGGAAAATCCGCCCGGGATGAACAAGGCATCAAAGTCTTCCGGTTTTACATCATCAATGGACGTATCGATTTTGACCGAGGCTTCTCCCTGCTTGCCTTCCACTTCTTTTCCGGCTTCCCATTCAATGGTTGTCACTTCATGACCTTCCTTGGAAAAGGCATCCGCCGGCTGTGTATATTCGACATCTTCAAAATGGGACGTTACGAGACATGCAATCTTACTCATGAAAACTCAACTCCTTGAAAGATTTGTCCATTATTTTTTCCATAGATTGTCTTCCCGTTTGGCAGGCTTTTAAACACCGGTGACAGGTTCAGGTTACTTCGAATGCTTCATGGAGAAGGTCTGGAATGTGGTATCCTTTTGATTTTTATACACTTCCCTGTCGGCAATGGTGTTGATGATATGAACATTTCGGTGAACGGAAAGGCCGAGGTTCGTCGCCCCTGCTCCGTGGGAATGCACCAGGTTCGTCAAGGTGAAGAAGTGATGATCCCGGCCGTCCTTGAATTCAAGATGGTAGTCACGGGACACCTTATACATCTGATCGGCCTCCCATTCGACCTGATCCTTATAGCGGTCCATAAACCATGAAGGAAGATGAGGCTTGTAGCCGGTGGCAAACACCACTTTGTCGGCATGATACGTATAGTCATACTCCTCCTGCCACTGGCGGCACTGAAGATCATAGCCCCCCTCTTCTGACGCTTCAATACCGTTGATCTCTGTCATCGGCTGGATAAGGACACGGCTGTCTTCCATCGCTGTCGTCCGGTGGTACAGTTTTGTATAAAGCCGTGTGAGCGTGTCCGGAGCAATCCCTTTACGGAGCGGATCAAGCGTACTCAACGCTTCTTTCCGCTGGTCAAAGCTCAGACTATGAAAATAATCCACATAATCAGGAGTAAACATCTCCTGGGCAAATTTTGCCGTATCGAGCTGGAACAATCCGCCCGATCTCGTCAAAAGCGTCACTTTCATATCACTGCGCTCCTGCTCCTCCAATAGATCGAGGAAAACTTCAAGTGCACTTTGACCGGAGCCGATAACCGCAACATGGCGCGACTTCAGCAGCTGATCCTTTTGGAACAGGTAACGGCTCGTATGAAGCACATCTTCATTCGGCAGGCGGTCCATGCCATCCAGGACGATCGGTTCGTTCCCAGTCCCCATCACGACGTGCCTGGACCGATAATGCTTTCTTTCACCGGTCGACGTCTCTTCGACAATCACTTCATAGTGCGGCGTCTTTTCTTCGTTATGATCGATCACATCTATAACCGTATGACCGAAGTGCAGGCCATCCACCTGACCAGCCACCCACTGCATATAATGATTGAACTCCTGTCTTGGAATTTCAAAGTGGCGGTGAAAGAAAAACGGAAACATACGGTTGTGTTCGTGCAGGTAATTGATAAATGTATAAGGACTCTTCGGATCAGCAAATGTTACAAGGTCGGCCAAAAACGGAACTTGAAGATCCATTTTTTCTATGAGCATGCCCGGATGCCAGTTGAACTCGATTGTCTGTTCAAAAAACAAACCGTCCACTTCGTCCGTCTGGTCGGCAAGTGCGGCAAGTCCAAGGTTGAAAGGCCCGATACCGATACCGATGATGTCTTTGATTTCTTCAGCCATAAAATACACTTCCTCTATCCATCCCATAAGCCGGGATAATTAATTTGGTTCCTTCCATAACTGGTTCAATGTAATGACGAGTACTGTTCCAATGAGAAGTCCATTGCTTAGAAGGTTCTGCAGCACACCCGGGAGTCCTGTGAAGACGTCCGGCGGCAGAAACATCAGTCCGATCCCGAGCAGAAAAGACAGGCCTAGAATCGTCAGTTTCCGCTGATCGAGGGGTTCCATCGTCAAGTTCGACAAACCGAGGCCCATCAACTGTACAAACGTGGCTAAAAGCGCTGCATTCGCCACCGGAGCAGGCACAGAAGATATGAACCTGACCACAGGCGGAAAGAAAGACAGACCGGTCAGGAGCAGGGAAGCATAAAGGAACGGCTGCTTCCGTTTCTGTCCGGTCAGCTGCATAAATCCGGAGGAGGAAGCCAGCGAGACGTTGGCCACCGCAGAAAAAAGAGCGGTCAGGCCGTGGTTGATGCCCAGAAAGCCGCTCCCCCGGTTGATCTGCTCATATGTATACCGTGGCTTTCCATATATGGTCTGGCTGACAGCGATGACCGAAGCCACTAAATTCGACAGTAGAATCACGGCAGTAATCAATCCCAGAGGAAGAGTACCGAGAGTCATGGCCGGCGGTCCCCAGGCAAAAACTTCGGGAAGGGCAAACCACTCGACGGCTGTAGATTCAACGCCCTTCGCCGGAACAGCTATTTCATACAATACCCATCCTGCGCTGATCCCAATCAGGACAGCAAAACTTTTCATCCATCCCCGCCCAGTGATAGAAAGCCCGAGAACAAGGGCAAGCGTGACAAAAGCCGTCCACGCATCTGTCCCGTCAATACCCTCCGCTCCTTCCTGAAGGCCGAGCATCCCTTCAAGAAAGGTCCCGCTCAACTGAACGGTCAGCATAAATAAAAAAGCGCCGGTCACAAAAGGGGTAAAGACGAACAAAACCCGGTGGGACAATTTGAACAAGCCGAATAAAACTAAAAACAGTCCGGTCCACAGCATCGTCCCCTCCAGCACTTGGAGCGTCTCCATATAGGTATCCCCGTTCTGTTTTCCACTGAAAGCCATAACGGCAAAAATACTGATCCAAATACCGGCCGGACCTTCCATGATCGGAAGCTTATGACCGATCACTCCTTGAAGAAAGGATGCCGCCCCTACTACAAATAACGTCCGCTGCATCAACCCGGCAACCTCCGGAAAGGAAAGGCCGAACAAAGAACCGATCACGATCGGCAGGGCGACAGCACTTGCCAGAAGAAACACAAACCACTGGACGGTTTCCAGCGTCTCTGTCATCCATTGCGTTGATTGTTTTTCCATTCTATCCACCTGCTGTCTACACTGATTTTTCTACATAAAACGTCATCGTTCCACGTGAAACGACAAATAGAAAAGCACAGCGGAAGGCTGTGCTTTTCCTGCTTATTCTTCTAATGTGGACGTATCACCTGTCGGAAGCCCGAGCTCCCACGACTTCAATAACCGCCGCATGATTTTACCACTTCTCGTTTTCGGTATCGTGTCCTTGATTTCGATTTCACGAGGGGCGGCATGGGCGCTGAGTCCCTTTTTCACAAACTGGCGGATGTCCTCCAGCAGCTCATCGGACTGCTCGTATCCATCCCGCAGTGTTATAAAGGCTTTAATGATTTCGCCCCGCTCTGGATCGGGTTTACCGATGACACCTGCTTCTGCCACCGCTTCATGTTCAATCAGTTTGCTTTCCACCTCAAAAGGCCCTACGCGTTCGCCGGACGTGTTGATTACATCATCCAGACGGCCCTGGAACCAGAAGTAGCCATCTTCATCCTTATAAGCACTGTCTCCGGAGACGTACCAGCCGTTCAGGAAGTAGCTTTCGTACTTTCCAGGGTTGTTCCAGACGGCACGCATCATGGACGGCCATCCTTCTTTAACAGCGAGGTTCCCCATCTGATTGTCCGGGAGTTCGTTTCCTTCGTTATCTACGATGGCGGCCTCAATACCCGGGAACGGCTTACCCATCGATCCCGGTCGAATATCCATTGCCGGATAGTTACAGATCAGCATCCCGCCGGTCTCCGTCATCCACCACGTATCATGGATCCGCAGATCAAAGGCGGATAACCCCCATGTCACAACTTCAGGGTTCAATGGTTCTCCCACACTCAATACATGTCGGAGTGATGATAAGTCATGCTTTCCTGCCGCCTCTTTACCAGCACTCAACAATTTACGGAAGGCTGTGGGCGCCGAATACCATACCGACACATCATAGGCCGCAATTGTTCCGTACCAGTCATCCGGGCTGAAACGTCCACCGCGGATCACGTTGGTCACTCCGTTGAGCCACGGGGCGAATATTCCGTAGCTTGTACCGGTCACCCACCCGGGATCGGCGGTACACCAGTACACGTCGCCTTCCTTCAGATCGAGCACCCATTTTCCGGTTTGATAGTGCTGGATCATCGCATTGTGAACGTGGTAGACACCCTTCGGCTTTCCTGTTGAGCCGGAAGTATAATGAAGGAGCATTCCATCCTCCAAGTCGACCCATTCCACATCAAAAGATTCAGAGGCGGCCTTCATTTCCTCTTCATAGGAAATGTAGTTGCCAGGAGCTTCCCCGCCCACAAGGACAATCTGCTTCAAGTGCGGCAGATCATCGGCCGGTACACGCTCCAGCAAATCCGGTGTCGTGATCAGCATCGTCGCTTCGCTGTCCTCCAGACGATCCCGGACCGCCTGCTCCATAAAGGCTTCAAACAGCGGGCCTGCGATCGCTCCCACCTTCAAAATACCAAAGAAAGCCGCATAAAATTCCGGGCTTCTCGGCATGAAAAGGAAGACGCGGTCCCCTTTTTCTATATGGTGTTTTTTCAACACGTTGGCAAATTGGTTACTTTTTCTGCTCAGGTCTGAGAAACTCAGCGTTTCCTCCCTGTCCGGTGCGGAATAAATCAACGCCGGCTGATCTTTCTTGTCCGGGTTTTCCGCATGGCGGTCAATCGCTTCATAAGCGGCATTGACTCGTCCGGTGTCGTTCCAAGTAAAATGCTGCTTTGCATCGTCCCACTGAAAATTTTCATACGTCTGCTTGTAGTTTTCCATGTTGTGATTGCCTGATCGAGCTGGAATTGGCTGCATGTCCATTAAATCACCTCATTAGAATGTTTTTTGTAAACGTTTTCTGCATGTGACAAAACAAAGCTCTGAAGGAAATCAGAGCCGCGCATTTTTTCTGAAAATTTCACGAATTACTTCTATTGTAGGGGATTACGAATGATTTTTAAAGAGTATTCTCCAAAGATTTACAGAAACGGGTCGGATGCCGGAGGAAATTGACAGGTTTCTCCTCCCTTCTATATAATAAACCCAACAGAACAAAGAGGTTTCTTAGCCCACCCCTCTATAAAAAACTAAGGATGTAGACGACACAAGCCGCTGCCCTTAGAGGCAGCGGCTTTTTATTTTACTTATATGGAGGAGACGATATTATGCCAGGACGAAATGAAGAGGAGCTTCCCCTTTCCCTGCTCGGAAACCAGGGAACAAGCTATTCGTTTGAATACGATCCGGAGGTATTGGAAACGTTCGACAATCAGCATCCGAACCGTGATTACTTTGTTAAATTCAACTGTCCGGAATTCACCACGCTCTGTCCGAAAACGAGACAGCCGGACTTCGCGACGATTTACATCAGCTACATCCCCGATGTGAAGATGGTGGAAAGTAAATCACTCAAGCTTTATCTATTCAGTTTCCGCAATCACGGCGACTTCCATGAGGACAGTGTGAACACGATCATGAACGACCTGATTGACCTCATGGATCCGCGCTACATCGAAGTGTGGGGGAAATTCACACCACGAGGCGGTATTTCCATTGATCCGTTCTGTAACTATGGAAAGCCTGGAACAAAATATGAGCAGATGGCCGATCACCGTCTGATGAATCACGATCTCTACCCTGAAAAAGTCGACAACCGCTGAAGAAAGACCAAGCGTTCCGTCAGAGACGATCCTATACAAAGGAGCTGCCCCGGTGGGACAGCTCCTTTTTGTTTACTGCTTATCGTTTTTATACTGCATATAGACGACCTGGGTTACGAGGAAGTCTTCCATGCCGTGTTTACCATCGGCACCACCGAGGCCGGATTTCTTCATACCCGCATGATAGCCTTGAACAGCTTCGAAGTTTTCACGGTTCACGAATGTCTCCCCGAACTTCAGCTCGTTCACGACACGCATCGCTTCATTCATATCTTCCGTATAAACAGAAGAGGACAGACCATATTCCGTGTCATTTCCTTTTTCAATCGCTTCATCCAGCGTCTTGAATGTGGAAATCGGAATGACCGGACCGAAAATCTCTTCATGCATAATGTTCATATCATGGGTGACATTCGTCAAAATGGTCGGCTTATAGAAGAACCCTTTGTCCATGTCTGCGCGTTCCCCGCCAATTTCAATGTGGGCACCAGCATCCACAGCCTCTTTGACCATGGATTCCACTTCTTCGATGCGGTCCATACTGACGAGCGGACCAACTTCGGCTTGTTTATTTTCACGCGGGTTACCGAGTGTTTTATTTTCGAAGTTATGACGCAGCTTGCTGATCAGTTCTTCTGCGACACTTTCGTGTACGTAGACACGCTCGGCGTTTGTACACGCCTGTCCATTATTAGCTAAACGGGAAGTCGTTATGTTTTCCGCCGCTACATCCAGGTCGGCGCTGGCTGTTACGATAGCCGGTGCTTTACCGCCGAGTTCAAGGTTGACCTTCGTAATATTCTGAGCAGCCGCTTCCATGACTTTCGTTCCGGCTCCCACACTTCCCGTCATCGTAATCATGTGGACATCTTTATGCTTGGCAAGGGTATTGCCGATTTCAGAGCCTGTTCCTGTGACAAGGTTGTAGACCCCTTTAGGAATATCCTCCATGCTGTCGATGATTTTCGTGAATTCGACAGCTGTATTCGGTGTCTGCTGACTTGGCTTCAAGACGAGGGTACAGCCGGTAACAAGCGCTGTCGCTACTTTTCTTGCCAGAATAAACATCGGGAAATTCCATGGGACGATTCCGGCTACGACACCAATCGGCTTTTTATAAATGAATATATTTTCGTTTGCACGATCACTCGGGACAATTTCACCTTCAATACGACGGGCCCATTCCGACATATACCGGAAATAATCAATTGCGAGATCTATTTCTCCGCTGGCCAGCTCATAATCTTTCCCCTGCTCTTCCTGAAGAAGATCAATGAACCGGTCACGGTTTTCTTCAATTTTATCTCCAAGGCGCCGGACGATTTTACCGCGCTCGATATTCGGAGTCAGTTCCCAGCCCTTCTGCGCAGCAGCTGCTGCTTCCACTGCTTTGTTCACATCTTCCTCCGTCCCTTTGGGAATACGGGAGATGACTTCCTCTGTGGCTGGATTAACGACGTCAATCCACTCCGATCCATGTGACTGTGTATATTCACCATTGATGTATAATTGATGTTCCTTCATTGATGATCCTCCTCCGTGCTTTTTGTCTCCTTCGTTCCACTTTGTTTCCTCAACTAAACGACAGAATGTGTTAAAGTTTCAGCGGACCATATAAAAAAGCCTTGAACATCAAGGCTTCCTACCATTCTAGAATATATCCCTTCACCTGCTTCATTTCCCCGGATTCGACTTTTTGATCTCCCTGGAAATACGGGTGTTCTTCCTTCAGGTGATACGTGATCGTTTCAGGGTCCAAATAAAGCTTGTACTCCAAATCTGTGACTTTATGAAGCGTAATTCCAGGTACTGTGGTCTGGTCTTCCCCTTCGCGGACGAGAAGAATATCAATCTGGTTATATCCTTCCGTCAATAAATGTTCCTTTAAATCCATAGTGGACTCCCCCGTCCTTTTTTTATAGTACGTTTTACCCTTCCTGCACCTTATACAAACTTTATATATGTAAGAGCGGGAAAAATCCCGCTGTCTATTTAATAACCGTATCCACGGCCGCCCATGTAAGAAGCACCGATAATGATCAAAAGGATGAACAAAACAACCAACAGTGCGAAACCACCGCCGTATCCTCCGCTCATTTCTTCCCCTCCTCTCTTTCCTACCTTATTACCTTATTCAGGTGGATAAGGAAAGACAGGGCAGGTGCGGATTTTGAAAGAATTCCCCCCGTGTCTGCACATTTTCAAAAAGTAAAGACACGCTTCAGGGAAAGAAAAGCAAAATAGACAGCCTGAAGAAAGAAAAGCACGCCCCATACCGGAGATGGGATGATCCGGAAGGCGCGGGCCAGATTGGCGGCATCACCAGCCTGCCCCGGAGACACGAAGCTGATCCACATGATTTCAAACGCACTGGTTACGGACTCGACAAGAACGAGGGAGGCGAGCAGAAGAAGGACATACTGCACAATCGTGTCATGACCGGTCCGAAGCAGCCAGATAAAACCGGCCCCAAAGGTCACGATCCAGAACACTCCATAGATATTCCGGACCCAGAAGAGCAGGTTCACAGCAAGGATGGCAAGCAGGATATACATCACCCATGACCAGTATCCCTTACTGATGAAATAGAAAAAAACAAAGGCTGTGAAGGAGGCCGCTATATATCCCGAAAGACTTGTCGCCACATGGCTCAGCCACGAACTGTGACCGGTCAGCGTAACACCGGACGTATTCGGGAATAAAGAGATATGCCTCACTTCCCCACCTGTCAATAAAGCTGTGAGAGAATGACCGGTTTCATGTATCATAGTATTCAAGACTGCAAAATATTTACCTGCTACGGGAAGCTGGGTCAACAAAAGCGCCAGAACCAGCGCGGTGATGATTTGGAGTTTCATGCTATTCAACCTTTCTTTATCATGGATGTTTTATGCCCTGTCACCGAATCAACAAAGGCCGAAAGGAGGCTGTTTATGAAAAAAAGCATATGGGCTGCTTCCGTAATCCTTCTCTTCTTTTCAGCCGGATGCGCGAGTGCCAGTGAAAAACCGACCGTGACCATAGCTGCTGCGGCCAGTTTGACAGATGCTATGGAGGAAATCGTTCCATCCTATGAAGAGGCCTACAACGTCGATGTGACCTTATTATTAGGAAGTTCCGGTAAGTTGGCACGTCAGATTGAGCAGGGGGCTCCTGTCGACGTTTTTCTATCTGCCGATACCCGATGGACGACCTACTTAAAAGAACGTGGATACACGGATGATGCGCAGATGGAAACCTTTGCGGAAAACCGGCTCGTCGTTATCAGTCATCAGGAACACGCAGCGGCCGGCTCCCTGGACGCATTGAAAAAGGCAGCGGAAGATCAAACGACAGCCATCGGTAACCCGGACAGCGTCCCTGCTGGTACATATACGAAACAGGCGTTGGAAACGATTCACCTTTGGGATCAGATGGAAGATGACATGGTCTTTGCCGGAGATGTCCGGCAGGTGCTCACTTATGTAGAATCCGGCGACGCGGACTATGGTGTCGTCTATGCCAGTGATGCCTTCACATCGGACAAGGTACACGTCACCGCAGAAGTCGACCCGTCTTTACATGAATCGATCATTTATCCTGCCGCCGTCATTACAAAAAGCCGGGCTGAGGAGGCCGCCTCTGACTTTATAACCTTCCTGTCTACAGAAGCGGCCGGTAAAACCTTAGAAAACTATGGTTTTACCGCTGCAGGGGATGAAACGAACGAATGATGAGCATCAGTCCTCTCCTGCTCTCCCTAAAAGTAGCAGCCATCGCCACCATGATCGTTTTCATATCCGGGACGCTTGCAGCACGATTGATTTCCCGGAAAATATTTCCCGGGAAAAGTTTACTGGAATCATTATTTCTCCTGCCTCTTGTCCTCCCGCCGACCGTCATTGGCTTTTGTCTTCTATATGCGTTCGGCAGGAATGGCTGGGCTGGTCGGTTATTGATGCACTGGTTTGACCTGCAGGTGGTGTTCAGCTGGACAGGAGCTGTCATCGCTTCCGCCGTCGTCTCCTTCCCGCTGATGTATCAAAGTGCGGCGGCTGCTTTTCAAAACTATGATACACAGCTGGAAAATGCGGCTCATAATCTTGGTGCTTCCAGAGCAAAGGTATTCTTCACGATCGCGCTGCCGCTGGCCTGGCCGGGACTGCTCGCCGGCCTTGTCATGACATTCGCCCGATCTCTCGGAGAATTCGGAGCGACGTTGATGGTGGCCGGCTATATTCCGGGAGAAACCGACACCATTCCTCTTGCCATCTACTTTGCCGTCGAATCCGGACGGATGGAGGAAGCTCTCCTTTGGGTGCTTACAATTATCGCACTCGGATTCAGTGCTGTATACTGGCTGCAGACATGGAGCAGACGGAAAATCAATTTTTTCAGGCATCATTCTTCCTGAATGGGCGTTTCTAAAATAAATCAATGAGGTGAGATCATGAAAATTGTTGTTTTTGGTTCTACCGGTGGAACAGGAAAGGCCTTTGTCGAACAAGCTCTGGAATCCGGCCATGACGTTACCGCTTTTCTGAGGGATCCCGAAAAGCTCCGCATAAATCATGAACGACTGAATAGGGTACAAGGGGACGCAAGGAATGAGGAGGATGTTCGCCAGGCCGTCCTCGGACAGGAGGCCATTGTCTCCTGTCTCGGTTCAGAATCGTTGAAAGACCGCAGCACCCTGACCACTATGACGGAAAACATCCTGACCGCTTCCGCGCAGCATAACATCAAGCGGCTGCTCTACGTCGCCTCTGCCGGGCTGTACAATGAAATTCCCGGACTGACCGGGTGGATGAGCCGGATAATTTTAAGAAACGTCCTGCACGATCACCGCCGGGCGGTCAATGCAATCATAGCAGCGGATATGGATTATACGATTGCCCGTCCGATGCGCCTCCTGGATGGACCTGTCACAGGGAATTACCGGACGTCCGAAACCGTGCCGCAGGAGGGCCGAAGCATTTCCAGAGGGGATGTGGCCCATTTTCTGCTTCACGCACTTGAAGAAGGCACCTATGTAAAGGAAACAACAGGACTCGCTGATTAACGCTTCGAAAGGAGAACAGCCATATGGGATATGTAGAAGATTTAAGGGCGCTTGTCGGTCACCGGCCGTTGATCTTCGTCGGGGCTGTCGTCGTTATCGTGGATGACCAGGGGCGCATCCTCCTGCAGCAGCGAACGTCCCCACACGGCGTCTGGGGGCTGCCCGGAGGATTGATGGAACTCGGGGAAAGCACGGAAGAAACAGCCAAACGGGAAGTGCGGGAGGAAACGGGGCTGACGGTCGACAAGCTGAACCTATTCAATGTGTACTCCGGGGCGGACCAATTTATCCGGGCTGATAATGGCGATGAGTTTTACGTTGTCACAACGGCCTATGATACGGACACATACTCCGGTGATTACCGCATGGACCCGAGAGAGTCGCTCCAGTTTAAGTTTACGCCGCCCGATAAGCTTCCTGCTTCCATGGTCGGCAGCCACCGAAAAATGATCCATGACTATTTAAAAAAACCGGTACGATGATCATCGTACCGGTTTCTTCATTTATACCCATATTACGTAAGCAGACGGCTGGAACGCCATTTACGGGACTGCTGGATAAAGTGACCGATTTTTTCAAGGACCGGCTCAATGCTGTTTTCATCATTGAGGACATCATAGTCCGCAATGTTCAGGCGCAGCACAGGGCAGGAATTGAAATTGTCGATCCAGTTGTCATAACGGTTGAACATTTCCTCCCAGTATTCGACAGGTGTTTCCTGTTCCATCGGACGTCCACGCTCTTTAATACGGCCGAGAACATCATCGAAGGAACCTTCCAGATAAATGAGAAGGTCAGGATGAGGGAAATAAGGCGTCATGACCATGGCATCGAACAGATTACGATACGTTTCATAATCCGTTCCTGACATCGTCCCTTTTTCATAGTGCATCCGGGCAAAGATGCCGGTATCCTCATAAATGGAACGGTCCTGGATGAATCCGCCCCCGTATTCGAAGATTTTCTTCTGCTCCTTAAAGCGTTCAGCCAGGAAATAAATCTGCAGGTGAAAACTCCAGCGTTCAAAATCCTGGTAAAATTTATCAAGATACGGATTGGTCTCCACTTTTTCAAAAGATGTCCGGAATTTGAGAGCATCCGCAATCGCATTCGTCATCGTAGATTTTCCGACACCGACGGTACCGGCAATCGTGATCACACTATCATGTGGAATACCGTAGCGTTCACGTGCATTCATTTGATAACTTCTCCTTTATTTAAATGCTGTTCAACTTGAGCAACAATGTAGTTTAAATCGTCCTGATGCTTTACGAAATCCAAATGATCTCCATTGAGGCGGATCACAGGAATGTCCGGATGCGAGGCTTCAAAATGGCTCATGAAATCCTCATAATCCTGGGAAAGCTGTTCAAGATAAGCAGGCTGAATATTGGCCTCCACATCACGGTTCCGCATACGGATGCGGTCCATCAATGTATCAAGGCTTGCATGAAGATAGACGACCATATTCGGTTTAGGCATATCATGTGTTAATATATCAAAAATCTGTGCGTATTTATCAAATTGTTCTTCTCTAAGGGTTCGACGGGCGAAAATCATATTTTTTGAAATATGATAATCCGCTACAACAGGCTTGCCAGCTTGCAGATATTTACGTTCAATGTCTTCCAGCTGCTTGAAACGATTGCAAAGGAAAAACATTTCCGTCTGGAAGCTCCATTCTTCAATATTGTCATAAAACTTGCCTAAAAACGGGTTCTCCTCAACGATTTCCTTTAACAAGTGAAAATCAAACTGGGAGGCGAGCTTTTTAGACAGAGACGTTTTCCCAACCCCAATGGGCCCTTCAACGGAAATGAAAGGTAGATCTCCCATCGCTGTTCCTCCTTCAAACTCTATTCAAGCGGGATCAGCCGTTCAGCGGCCTACCCTTGTTCTTTTTCGACTACAAAAAACGATCCTTTTTGACAGACAGGTATCATTTTATCACATCCACCTGTCGGAAGTAACAGGCGGAGATGCATTTTCATCAAAAGGATTCCTTTGCAATCTCTGGATTCTTTAGTATAATATGACTCGTACGCTTCACAGGCCCCCGTAGCTCAGGGGATAGAGCATCGGTTTCCTAAACCGTGTGCCGCAGGTTCGAATCCTGCCGGGGGCATTCTCTATAAACATCAGCACTCTGCCTGATCCAGGCAGGGTGTTTTTTTATATCAGCATCATTTGGGCAAAAAAAAATCGTTACACGTAGTAACGATTTCTGTTCTATAAATCTCCAATATTTATGCGCGATTGTTATAAATAAAATGGCGGAGGAGGAGGGATTCGAACCCCCGCGGGGCGTAAACCCCCTGGCGGTTTTCAAGACCGCTCCCTTCAGCCAAACTTGGGTACTCCTCCGTGTGACCGACAAGTAATATATTATCATGGCCTGTAGTGACCGTCAACACTCTCCGTAAATTTTTTATAAAAATTTGTCGAAAGGATCCGGGTGATGCCACCTCGTAATTATACAAAGCCCCGGCGCTGCAGTCAAACCTGTGTCTCCCTATAATAAAGAGCGGCGTGGAGGCACTCCCGCCGCTCTTCTGCTGTTTTATCGGATGACTTCTTTTCCACCCATATATGGGCGGAGGACTTCCGGTACAACGACGGTACCGTCCGCCTGCTGATAATTCTCAAGAATAGCGGCGACGGTACGGCCGATCGCAAGGCCGGAACCGTTCAGCGTGTGGACAAATTCCGGGCGTCCTTTTTCTTCACGGCGGAAACGGATACCGGCACGACGCGCCTGGAAATCCTCGAAGTTGGAGCAGGAGCTGATTTCCCGGTAGGTTTCCTGACTCGGGATCCACACTTCGATGTCGTATTTCTTGGCGGCTGTAAATCCAAGATCACCGGTACACATGCTCATGACGCGGTAGGGAAGCTTCAACAGCTGAAGGACCTTTTCAGCATGCCCGGTCAATTCCTCCAGCACATCGTAGGATTCCTCAGGTTTTGCCAGCTGGACAAGTTCGACTTTGTTGAACTGGTGCTGACGGATGAGTCCGCGCGTGTCACGTCCGGCAGAGCCGGCTTCAGAGCGGAAGTTGGTGCTGAAGGCGACAAATTTCTGCGGCAGGTCCTCGCTGGACAGAATCTCTTCCCTGTAGTAGTTCGTTACAGGCACCTCTGCGGTCGGGACAAGGAAGTAATCCCAGTCTTCAATCTTAAAGGCGTCTTCTTCGAATTTCGGCAGCTGGCCCGTTCCTGTCATAGATGTACGGTTGACCATCTGTGGGGGAAGCATTTCCTGATAGCCGTGATCATCGGCATGCAGGTCCATCATGAAGTTCAGAAGTGCACGCTCCAGGCGGGCACCGATGCCTTTATAGAAGACAAACCGGCTGCCGGTTACTTTTCCTGCGCGTTCAAAGTCGAGAATACCAAGGTCTGTGGCGATATCCCAGTGGGGTTTCGCTTCAAAATCAAAGACAGGCGTTTCTCCAGAGCGGCGGGCTTCGATGTTATCCTCTTCATCCTCTCCGACAGGTACGCTTTCATGAGGGATGTTCGGAATGGATAAGAGGAGCGTTTCCAGCTTCTCTTCCACTTCCTTCAGCTCCGTGTCGAGCGTTTTGATACGGTCGCCGACTTCACGCATTTCCTTAATCTTGTCATCGGCGTCCTCTTTGTTTTTCTTCAGCTGGGAGATTTCCTTGGAAACGTCATTCCGGCGCGCCTTCAGCTCCTCAGTCTCCTGAATCAGCTCACGGCGCCGGCAGTCGAGTTCACCAAAGGCATCTAAATCAGAGAGATCTTCGCCCCGCTTCTCCAGCTTTGCTTTCACTTCATCAAAGTTCTGACGTAAAAATTTCATATCCAACATGTGTATGTCCTCCTTTTTTTCATATAAAAAACTCCCGTCCCATATAAGGGACGAGAGCTTTGTTTATGCTTCCCGCGATACCACCCAGGTTGAAGGTTCATGACCTTCCGGCTCGACTCATAACGGTGAGGGGCCGGTCCAGCGTTATCAGCCGGACACTCAAGGATGGATTCACATGGCTCTTCCGTCAGTTTTCACCAGCCACTGACTCTCTGGAGGAAGAGGAACATGCTACTATGTCCTGTCATCGCGTTCATTCTTATTTGGTGATCTTAGATTAGCTGAATTCACCTTACATTGCAAGGCTTTTTCGGGATTGCTCCACCATTTTTACAAAATGTAAAACTAACCGGTGGTCATCTGTCAGTTCAGGGTGGAAGGAACAGGCGAGGTAATGGTCCTGCTGGGCAGCCACAATATGACCATCATAGCGGGCCAGTACCTTCGTCTCTTCTCCTACTCCCTCGATATAAGGAGCTCGAATGAACACAGCTGTAAACTGATCGGCGACTCCGTCGATATCCAGGTCGGCTTCAAAGCTTTCCCTTTGTCTGCCGAATGCATTACGTCGGACTTTGATATCCATGAGTCCGAGATGGACATCATACGAGCCGTCAATTTCAGAGGCAAGCAGGATCAACCCTGCACACGTACCGAAGATCGGCTTCCCCTGTTTTCCGAATTCACGGATCGGTTCAAGGAAGTCATACTTATCAATCAAGCGGCGGATCGCTGTGCTTTCACCGCCGGGAATTATCAGTCCGTCAATGTCCTCCAGCTGTTCTTTTCTCTTAACAACAACGCCGGTGGCACCAGAGGCTTCTACGGAGCGGATGTGCTCACGAAAAGCTCCCTGCAGACCTAATACACCGATAGTAGTCATGCTGCATTCTCCTTTTCTTACTGACTGCGCTCCTGCATACGCTGATCAGGAGTAAGCGTGGACATTTCCATGCCTTTCATCGCTGTGCCGAGTCCTTTGGACAATTCACCGATCAGTTTGTAATCGTCGTAGTGAGTGGTAGCTTCTACAATCGCACGGGCAAACTGAGCAGGATTGTTGGACTTGAAGATGCCGGAACCGACGAATACGCCGTCCGCACCAAGCTGCATCATAAGCGCAGCATCAGCTGGTGTCGCAATTCCGCCCGCAGCGAAGTTGACGACAGGAAGGCGGCCTTCTTCACGGATTTCCATAAGAAGGTCGAATGGTGCACCGTTTTCCTTGGCAAAGACCATCACTTCGTCTTCTGCAAGGCTTTGAAGGTGACGGATTTCTGATTGGATCTGACGCATATGGCGGACAGCTTCCACGATGTTTCCTGTTCCCGGCTCACCTTTTGTACGAAGCATAGAGGCGCCTTCACGGATACGGCGTGTAGCTTCACCGATGTTACGGCATCCGCAGACGAATGGAACCGTGTAATCATCTTTTTTGATATGGTAGATCTCATCAGCCGGAGTCAGTACTTCACTTTCATCGATGTAGTCGACACCCATCGCTTCAAGGACACGGGCTTCTGCAATATGGCCGATACGTGCTTTGGCCATGACAGGGATGGATACAGCATTCATCACTTCTTCAACAATTGTCGGGTCAGCCATACGAGCTACGCCGCCGGCCGCACGGATGTCGGCTGGAACACGCTCAAGGGCCATAACCGCCACCGCACCTGCTTCTTCTGCAATCTTCGCCTGCTCTGCATTGACAACGTCCATGATGACGCCGCCTTTCTGCATTTCAGCCATTCCACGTTTTACGCGATCAGTACCTGTTTGTGACATGTTAATTTCCTCCCTAACAGCTATATCGTTCAAGCATTTATTTTTGAATCATAGATTCTTACTCTCTATTGTATCGCATCTCAGCCTTAATTCCCACTCATTAAATAGGGATTTTACCGTTAGAACCAGCCTTTCACCATATCGACGGCCCCTGTGAAAATATCACTGAAGAATTCACCGATTCCACCAAGCATCAGCATGAACCAGTTGGCTTTCTCCACCGCTTCCGAAGTGACGATATCAACCGTCTGTCCTTCTTCCTTCACAAGGTTTCCGTAGCTTTCGTTCCCTGTATAGACAAGCTTGGCTGTTCCGACTTTCTGACCTTTCTCAACAGGCGCCACAAGCTCGCCGTCTTCGTTGAGCTGATCTTCAGAGATGACAAACTCCACCTCATATTGTTCTTGTTCGCCGCTCTTTAAAAGGGTGCTCAAAGCTTCACTCGTCTCAATCGCAACAGACTCTTCTTTTCCTTTCGTCACAGAAAGAGAATCCTGATCCTCAACTGTTTCACCGGCAGCCAGAAGTTCCTGCCTTGTAAACTGGTTGAATCCGTAATCAAGAAGCGTCCGTGTCTGATTGAAACGGGAGGAACGTGTTTCCGATTTCATCACAACAGAGATGAACCGCTGGCCATCACGCTCAGCTGTACCTGTAAATGTGTTGCCGGCAAGTTCTGTATAACCCGTCTTCAAGCCGTCCATACCTTCGTATTCAAACTGCTTCAAGTTCTGCCCCGGCATACCAGGAAGCATCCAGTTCCAGTTGGTCACCGTCTGATCGGCGAATTCCAATGTAGGCTTGCTGGAAACCTCCAGCGCTTCCGGATAGTCGTTCGTCAAATGATAAGCCAGCAAGGCCGCCGATTTGGCCGACATCATATTGGTGGCATCCGGATCGGTGCCTTCAGGATAGTTGTCCCCCAGATGGTTATTGTTCAACCCGGTGGCATTGACAAACTCATAATCCGGCAGTCCCATTTCCTCTGCCTTGGCATTCATCATCTTGACGAATTCGCCTTCGGTTCCAGCTACCAGTTCAGCAAGCGCAATCGTCGTTGCGTTATCCGAGTTGATCGCCATCGCTTCATAAAGCTCACGAACCGTGTATTGTTCATCTAAACGTAAGCCGACACCGGAGAATTCCGGATTGGCTGATATATCAAAAGCATACTGACTGACAGGGGTCTTCTGATCCCAGCTGATTTTCCCCTCTTCCACAGCCTCCATGACGAGGTATTCCGTCATCATCTTCGTCATACTGGCCGGCGGCAGTGTCAAATCCGCTTCTTTCTCAAACAAAATTTTCCCGGTTTCTGCATCTACAAGTATCGCTGATTTTGCCCCAACATCTACGCTTGCGTATGTATGTCCGGGATTGGCACTTACAGCGAAAATCCCGATCAACAAGGACATGATTAAGGCGATAGATGTTTTAAATCTTTGTGTCACTTTCTCTACCTCCACCCTTTAATTATGCATCCCTGTTATTTTATCACATGCGTATATAAAAGAATAGACAGGGAATAGTCCCTGTCTATCTAGGTCAAACGGAGTAGTTCGGCGATTCTTTTGTAATCTGGACATCGTGGGGATGGCTCTCTCTGAGTCCTGCTCCTGTGATGCGTGTGAACTGGCTGTCCGACCTCAGAGAATCAAGGTCCGGTGTTCCACAGTACCCCATCCCAGAACGAAGACCGCCGAGCAGCTGGTGGATGCTGTCGGCCAGAGGTCCTTTATACGGCATACGGCCTTCAATGCCTTCCGGTACAAGCTTTTTCGATTCCGATTCGTTCTGGAAGTAACGGTCCTTGGAGCCGGACTCCATCGCACCGACAGAACCCATACCGCGGTACACTTTGAAACGGCGTCCTTGGAAGATTTCTGTTTCTCCAGGGCTTTCGGATACTCCGGCAAGCAGGCTTCCGAGCATAACCGCATGTCCACCGGCAGCAAGCGCTTTGACGATGTCACCGGAATATTTAATACCGCCGTCGGCAATGACCGGCTTACCAAGTTCCGCCGCTTCTTTCGCACAGTCATATACCGCTGTGATCTGCGGCACGCCGACACCAGCGACAACACGGGTCGTACAGATGGATCCAGGTCCGATACCGACTTTAACCACATCCGCTCCTGCTTCAATCAGTTCGCGGGTGGCATCAGGAGTCGCCACGTTTCCAGCGATAATGTTGACGTGCGGATGACGGTCGCGGATCCGTTTCACCTGTGCGATGACGCCCTGGGAGTGGCCGTGGGCTGTATCGACAACAAGAGCGTCCACACCCGCTTCGACAAGCTTATCAATCCGTGTCATCGCATCGGCTGTGACACCGACAGCGGCTGCACACAACAGGCGTCCCTGCTCATCCTTGGCCGACTGCGGGAATTCAATCACTTTCTCGATATCCTTGATGGTAATCAGACCTTTCAGGATACCCTGATTATCGACCATCGGCAGTTTCTCGATCTTATATTTCTGAAGAATCTTTTCAGCTTCATCGAGTGTTGTCCCTACAGGAGCTGTGACAAGGTTTTCGCTCGTCATCACTTCCTGGATCTGAATGGAATAGTCTTCAATAAAACGGAGGTCACGGTTTGTCAAAATGCCGACAAGCTTCTGCTCTTCTTCATTGTTCACAATCGGAACACCGGAAATCCTGAATTTGCCCATCAAATGCTCGGCATCAAACACCTGGTGCTCGGGAGTTAAAAAGAATGGATTCGTGATGACGCCGCTCTCGGAGCGTTTGACACGGTCGACGTGTTCCGCCTGCTCTTCAATGGACATGTTCTTATGAATAACACCAAGACCACCCTGACGTGCCATTCCAATGGCCATCGCCGCTTCTGTCACAGTGTCCATACCGGCACTGATAATCGGCATGTTCAGCTTGAGCGTCGGGGAAAGTTCCGTCCTCAGGGATACATCGCGGGGCAGTACATCAGATTTCGCAGGTAAAAGCAGTACATCATCAAACGTTAATCCTTCTTTTGCAAACTTGTCTTCACGCATGCTTGACCTCTCCTTTTTCTTAAAAATAATCTGGGTATAAGTGGGTAAAATAAGTGGAACAGCAGGAAGCTACCATTTCTTATTGTTATTTACAATACGACAATGACCGCCCTTTTTCAACCATAAAAATGAAGGCGGAGCAGCGGATAAAGAAGGAGGGAAGAACGATCATGAGACGGCCGGATTCTTTTTTGCAGTACATGCAGGTAACTTCTCACACCCGTCCATTTCTGCATGCCTGCTATACGGATGGGAAGCATTCCAGAGTGGAGCACCATGCCTACAACAATGCGGAGCGGTTCATGTACGGCCTCACTCTCGGGGGAGAGTATGTCAGTTCTGCTTCCTCCACCCCCTTAAGTGTGCAGCCTCTCCTTTTATATTACGGCCTGAACCATTATTTGAAGGCTTGTCTATTGACGGTGGATCCCGGCTATCCGGCTACAGCCAAAGTGCTTGCCCATGGTCTATCAACAAGGAAAAGAAAGAAACAGCAATACCGTTTTCTTGAAGATGAGATCCGAATTCAGCCGCACGGGCTGTTTCCCCATGCCGCGTTTCATCTGTTCGATTTTTCCGCAGAGAAAGAAAAGGCAGCCATGGATGAACTGCTCCGTCCTTTACCAGCTATGCAGGAGCTTTACTCGTTGAAAAAATGTCAACTGGAACGTGAAGGGACGGCATGGCCGGAACTGCTCAGCTATTTCGCCGTTCTCTACAACCTCAGTATGCTCGTCCGCTATGAAGGGGATTGGTGGGGAGAGATGGAACAGATGCGGGACAGGGAGGATTACGTCTTTATCGTTCATTTTCTGCAGACCGCGATGGATCAGGTGCCGGTATTGATCAGCACCTGGTTAAAAGACCGGCACCTGTCCATACAATGACAGAGGCCGGTCTTTGATTCAATCGTACACTTCTTCAATATGAAGCTGGAGATATTCCTTCAGCTGGATGATATCCCCGGATTCCAACAGCTTGATCATCGGCCGGGTCGGATGGGACATTTCCGCAAAAAGAACTTCCGCTTCCTGCTTATCCGAAAGGCGGACTTTTACGCCTGTTGAGAAATTGGCGATTTCTTTTTTCAGCGTTTCTATGACTTTATGGTCATACCTGCCGAAATGTTCATGCAGCAGTTCCTCTAATACTTTATACGGGGACTGCTTCGAACGGTAGATCCGCTCACTCGTGATAGCGTGGAACATATCGCAGACAGCAATGATCTGGCTGAACGTATGAATCTTTTTCTTCGTCAGTCCAAGCGGATAGCCGGTGCCATCGAGACGCTCATGGTGCTGGAGGACGGCGAGTTTTGCCTGACTGCTCAGAGACGGAATACGTTCAATGGCGCGGTAGGAATAGGTCGGATGATTTTTCACCTGTTCGTATTCCCGTTCCGTCAGGGCGCCCTGCTTATGAAGGATACGCTGATCGATTTTCGCCATTCCCGCATCGCACAGCACGCCGGCCAGGCCGACCTGAATCCACTCTCCGTAATTGAACCCAAGTTTAGAGGCCAGATATCCGGCCATCACGCCTGTCGCTATGCTGTGGTGATAGATATAGTCCTCGCTTGTGCTTAGATGATGAAGGTGAAAGACTTCCTTGGAAGCAGACGCCGTTCTTTCCAATAGAGGGACCATGACACTGCGGACGGCTCCCATATCGACAGGCGACCCGCCCTGCCATGCACGGAACCACTCCCTGCACGCTTCGACGGCTTCTCTGTATTCATCCTGGAAGGAAAGAACGGCCTTCGTTTGCCTTCCGGAAAAAGTGGAAGCTGCAGAACCTTTCTTCTCTCCCGCTTCTCCGGCTGTAAATGGACGGCCGTCCGCTTTACGGGTGGCCACCTCCACGTACTCGATTTGGAAGCTTTTCAAAACATCAATATGAACCGGGGTTAATGTCGTATTTTTAGGGATGATCGGTCGATGGGTACGCCCCATCACATCCTTGATAAGCAGGCAGCCGGTCTCCACTTTTTCAGAAGCCACTTTCATTATTTTCCTCCACCCTTCCAATAAGGTATAAAAAAAGCCGCCTGCCGCAAAGGGACAGGCGACGATCATGTGTTTTATGATTCATCTGAAGGATCTTCTGTTGTTTCCGGCTGACCTTCGACCACCGGCGTCTCTTCCGGAGACTCCGGGTCCATCAGCTCTGCTGCTTCCTCTTCTTCCTTCTCGGAATCCACTCGTGCAACCGTTGCAACTTCCTCCCCGTCGCCGAGGCGGATGAGACGGACACCTTGTGTGTTCCGGCCGGTTTCAGAGATGGTTTCCATCGGCATACGGATCAAGACGCCGCTTTCGGTGATGATCATGATATCCTCTTCACCGTTAATGGCTTTCGTTGCGACGACATAGCCATTTTTATCCGTCAGGTTACATGTGATGATTCCTTTACCACCACGGTTGGTGATGCGGTATTCATCTGCCGGTGTACGCTTGCCGTAACCTTTACTTGTCACGGTCAGCACCTGCAGGGAATCATCAACGATTTCCATGGATACGACATCATCGTCTTCACGGAGCGATATTCCCTTCACTCCTGCTGCTGTACGGCCCATGGCACGGATTTGATCTTCGTTGAAGCGGATCAGGTACCCGTTCTTCGTTCCAATCATAATGTCCTTGTTTCCATCTGTCAGGCGGACGGAAATCAATTCATCATCCTCACGCAGTCCAAGGGCAATCAGACCGCCTTTACGGATGTTGGCAAACTGGGAAAGGGTCGTCCGTTTGGTAATCCCGTTCTTCGTTGTGAAAACGAGATACCAGTCATCAGCGAATTCGTTGACGGAAATCACGGCGTTGATCCACTCATCACGCTCCACGTTCAGCATGTTGATGATCGGAATTCCTTTCGCTGTACGGCTGAACTCCGGTACTTCATAGCCCTTCGCCTTATAGACCTTCCCTTTGTTCGAGAAGAACAACAGCGTATTGTGGGTGGATGTGGAAAGCAGATGCTCCACAAAGTCCTCTTCATGGGTACCCATGCCCTGCACTCCGCGTCCGCCGCGGCGCTGGGAGCGGTAAGTGTTGGCCGGAAGACGCTTGATGTATCCCTGGTGGGTCAGAGTCACAATGACCGTCTCCTCAGGAATCAAGTCTTCGTCTTCAATGAAGTCTGTACCGCCGAGCACGATTTCTGTGCGGCGCTCATCATTGTAGCGCTCTTTAATATCCATCAGTTCCCCGCGGATGATTTCCAATACTTTCTCATCATCTGCAAGAATCGCTTTCAATTCAGCGATCAGCTTCATAATATCCTGGTATTCTTCTTCGATCTTTTCGCGCTCAAGACCAGTCAGACGCTGCAGACGCATATCAAGAATCGCCTGGGCCTGCTTTTCTGAAAGGCTGAAGCGTTCCATCAAGCCTGTGCGGGCGATTTCCGTCGTCTGGGATTCACGAATCAACGCGATCACTTCATCCAGATGATCAAGAGCAATTCGTAAACCAGCAAGGATGTGGGCCCGGGCTTCGGCCTTTTTCAGCTCATACTCTGTACGGCGCCGGATGACGACCTTCTGGTGATCCAGATAATATTCCAGGCACTGCTTCAAGTTAAGCACTCTCGGGTGGCCGTTGACGAGGGCGAGCATGTTAATGCCGAATGTGGACTGCAGGGCCGTCATTTTGTACAGGTTGTTCAGCAGTACATTCGGGTTGACGTCCCGGCGCAGTTCAATGACAATCCTCATGCCGTTCCGATCTGATTCGTCACGAAGATCGGTAATTCCGTCCACTTTCTTATCACGGGCGAGGTCGGCGATTTTTTCGACGAGCCGGGCTTTGTTCACCTGATAAGGAAGCTCGGTGACAATCAGGAATGGTTTACCATTGGACTGCTCTTCGATTTCCACATGGGCGCGGACGGTCAGGGAGCCTTTTCCGGTTTCGTACGCTTTACGAATCCCGCTTAAACCAAGAATTTTACCAGCTGTCGGGAAGTCCGGTCCGTAAATATGGTTCTCCATCAATTCCTGGATGGTAATCTCCGGATCCTTACTTAACGCCAGCACCGCGTCGATCACTTCCCCAAGCTGATGGGGCGGAATGTTGGTCGCCATACCGACGGCAATTCCTGATCCTCCGTTGACGAGCAGGTTCGGGAATTTGGCTGGAAGCACTTCCGGCTCCCGCTCCGTGCCATCGTAGTTGTCGTTGTAGTCTATCGTATCCTTGTTGATATCCCGGAGAATCTCCATGGAGATCTTCGACATCCGGGCTTCGGTGTAACGCATCGCTGCCGCTGCATCGCCATCGACAGAACCGAAGTTTCCGTGTCCGTCGACAAGCATATAGCGGTAGTTGAAGTCCTGCGCCATCCGCACCATCGTATCGTAAACGGCGGAATCACCGTGAGGGTGGTACTTACCGATCACCTCTCCGACAATACGTGCGGATTTCTTGTAAGCTTTGTCTGCATGCATACCGAGGTCGTGCATGGCATATAGTATTCTGCGGTGTACAGGTTTCAAACCGTCTCTGACATCAGGCAGAGCCCGGGCGACAATAACACTCATCGCATAGTCCAGGAAGGATGTCCGCATCTCCTGGCTGATATTGATTTCCTGCACGCGCGGGCGCTCGGGTTGATCGACCATTCTATTTACCTCCTAGTTGCCTTAAAGGAAGAGAGGAGCCTTATGAAAAAAGCTCCATCTCCGATCTATCTCTTACACATCAAGGTTCTGAACATACTGCGCATTTTCCTGAATGAAGTTACGACGCGGTTCCACTTTGTCTCCCATCAGGATATCAAACGTTTCATCCGCTCCAATCGCATCTTCCAGGCTGACCTGCAGCATCGTCCGTGTTTCCGGATCCATTGTCGTTTCCCAAAGCTGCTCCGGGTTCATCTCTCCAAGACCCTTATAACGCTGGACGCTTGGTTTCGGTGAACTGGACAGCTCCGCCAGTTTCGCATCCAGCTGTTTGTCGCTGTACGTGTAGTACACCGCTTTCCCCTGCTGGATTTTATAAAGAGGCGGCTGGGCAATGTAAATGTAGCCCGATTCGATCAGTGGACGCATGTAACGGTAGAAGAAAGTGAGAAGCAGCGTCCGGATATGGGCGCCGTCCACATCAGCATCCGTCATGATCACGATTTTATGGTAACGGGCTTTGGAAATATCAAATTCTTCCCCGATTCCTGTACCGAGGGCTGTAATAATGGCCCGGACCTCATTGTTGGACAGGATTTTATCAAGGCGGGCTTTTTCCACGTTGATGATTTTACCACGCAGCGGAAGAATCGCCTGGAAATGACGGTCCCTTCCCTGTTTGGCTGATCCACCCGCGGAGTCACCCTCAACAATATACAGTTCTGATATGTTGGCATCCTTGGAGGAGCAGTCCGCCAGTTTACCAGGCAGGTTGGAGACTTCCAGCGCGTTTTTACGACGTGTCAGTTCACGAGCTTTCTTCGCAGCCATACGGGCTCGGGAAGCCATCAGACCCTTTTCGACAATCGTCTTCGCCATCGTCGGGTTTTCAAACAGGAACTTTGAGAAGGATTCCGAGAACAGCGCATCGGTAACGGTACGGGCTTCACTGTTTCCGAGCTTCGTCTTCGTCTGCCCCTCAAACTGGGGATCCGGGTGCTTGATGGAAATAATCGCTGTCAGACCTTCACGAACGTCATCACCGGTCAGGTTCGGGTCGGTCTCCTTGAACATACTGTTCTTTCTCGCGTAATCATTGATGACACGGGTCAGTCCGGTTTTAAATCCGGATTCGTGTGTCCCGCCCTCATACGTATGAATGTTGTTGGCATAGGAATAAATATTGCTGGCGAAACCGTCATTGTACTGCATAGCGATTTCGATCGAGATTTCATCCTGCTCCCCTTCGATGAAGAACGCATCATGAATCGCTTCACGGGTGCGGTTCATATGTTCAACGTAGGAAAGAATGCCTCCTTCGTAGTAGTAATCGACGGGATCTTCATCCGTACGTTTATCTTCAATCGTGATCGTCAGGCCTTTGTTCAAAAAGGCAAGCTCACGCAGCCGGTTGGCCAGGACCTCAAACTTGTATTCCTGCGTTTCCTGGAAGATTTCATCATCAGGGATGAAATGGATGCGGGTACCGGTTTGATCGGTCTCCCCGACTACTTTCAAGTCTTCTTCCGGTACGCCGCGCTTGTAGGACTGGTAGTGGATCTGACCATCACGGTGGACGAAGACTTCCAGTTTTGTAGACAGGGCGTTTACGACAGAAGCACCAACACCGTGAAGTCCTCCGGAGACTTTATAACCGCCTCCGCCGAATTTACCTCCGGCGTGAAGAACCGTCAAAATAACCTCGACAGCCGGACGTCCGGTTTTTTCCTGAATACCGACAGGAATCCCGCGTCCGTTATCCGTAACGGTGATGCTGTTGTCTTTTTCAATCATGACCTGGATGTGGTCACAATGGCCGGCCATCGCTTCATCGATACTGTTATCGACAATTTCCCACACGAGGTGGTGCAGCCCTTTTTCATTGGTGGATCCAATGTACATGCCGGGACGCTTCCGAACAGCTTCCAGACCTTCAAGCACCTGTATCTGACTTTCATCATAGGTCTGCTGTTCTTCGATAATATCTTCCTTCATGGTACTCACCTACATTTCTCAAGTGGTTTGACAGTAATCTCTTACACCAAATGTTCTCTCTATCTATTCCATCGGCTCTTCGGAAAAATCCTCGAGCTTGTTCAGCGTCGTCATCATGTTCGCCCGCTTTTTCAGCGTGTACACGGAAAGAGGACTGAAATAAATAACATCACTGGTAATGACGATGGCTTTTGCCTGATGCTCCTGTGATTCTATGACGCGTCTGTTTTTCCGCTGGCTGACGATCATTTCCTCGATGATGGATGAGGAGGAAATCAAACTATGATCGATAATAGCCACGACATCCTTCGACTGAATCACATGATCATCCCCAATGTGAATAAACATGCGGTACACCTCATTTCTCTATCTCGATCGTTCCTTCTTTCACACGGAAAATGGCCGCTTCTTCCAAAGCTTCATGCTCAATCCCGTCGATGCTCGTAGTCGATACAAACGTCTGGACTTTCCCCTGGATTGTATGAAGCAGGTGGGACTGACGGAAATCATCCAGTTCGCTTAGAACATCATCCAGCAGCAGAATCGGATATTCTCCTACTTCACTATGAATCAGTTCAATTTCAGCGAGTTTCAAAGATAAGGCTGTCGTCCGCTGTTGACCTTGCGACCCGTATGTCTGGACGTCTTTTCCGTTTACGTAGAAAACCAGATCATCCCTGTGAGGGCCTGCCAAAGTGGTCCCCCGTTCGACTTCCTTCGTTTCGATTTCCTGGAACTTCTCTATATACGTCTTCTTTATTGTTTCCAAATTCATATCCTCTGATACTTTCACACTTGCATCATAGGAAATTTCAAGCTGTTCAAGGCTGCGGCTGATCCCTTCATGGATCGGACCTGCCCAGGACCTGAGAAGCTGGAGAAACTTGAAGCGTCGTTCAATGATGGTCACGGCGTGCTCCACCAGCTGCTCGGTCAAAATACCGAGCATCGTCCGGTCCGCCTGCGGTTTGCGCTGAAGATCCTTCAACAGGTGGTTCCGCTGCTTCAAAATCTTTTGATACTGCCCGAGATGATAGATATAGGCAGGCTGGATCTGGCCGATTTCCATGTCAATAAACCGACGACGCACCTGAGGACTCCCTTTGACGAGATTCAAATCCTCAGGTGCAAACATGACAACATTCAAAGCGCCGATATAGTCACTGAGACGCTTCTGCTCAATATGATTCAACTTCGCTTTTTTCCCTTTGTTGGAAATGATGATCTCCAGAGGAAAGCGGCGGTTACGTTTATAGATCGTCCCTTTTATTTTACCATATTCCTGGTCCCACTGTATCAATTCTTTGTCCCGCGGCGTCCGGTGGGACCGGGTAAAGGCAAGCGTATAGATGGCTTCCATCAAATTCGTCTTTCCTTGGGCATTTTCACCAATAATCACATTGATTGTATGGTCGAAGCTCAATGAAAGCTGCTCGTAATTACGATAAGAACGCAGGGACAGCTCATGGATATACATAGATGGAGGGGGTTACCCTTCGCTTACAACTGTATAGCTGCCGAATTCCTCAATCTCCACTGTATCGCCCACGTACAGTTTCCGGCCTCTGCGGTTTTCCGGTTCACCATTTACATTCACTTCAAATTCAGCCAGAAAAATTTTCACCATTCCACCAGATTCGACAACGTTCGCTAATTTCAGAAACTGCCCGAGTGGGATGTATTCTGTGCTGATTCCAATTTCTTCGCTCATATATTTTCACCCTATTTCATGAATTCACCTATCTCTATATTTTACTAAAGATAAAGGTGTAAGGAAAGTCCAATCCCTCGAACTCTTCTGCTGCCGGTTGTTTAAACCGGATATCCCCAATGTGGATAACTTCATTTCTTCTTCCCTGTGGTTTTCCACAGGTGCTTTTTCTGCGGATTCCTCCTGTTTTTGAGGACAAAAAGAAGAAGGTGCTCCTATGAAAGTTATCGAGCACCTTCTTTTATTCAACGTTTTATATTTTAGTATGTCCGTACGGGAAGAATCAGCTGAAGGATCTGATCATCGTCAACGGGACGAATCAGGAATGGGCGCATGGCCCCTGTAAATTCGACTTTGACTTGATCATAGTCGACGGCTTTCAGAGCGTCCATCATATATTTCGCACTGAAAGAGATTTTCAAGTCTTCCCCTTCGACATCATTCGCCGTTACTTCTTCCACGACATTTCCGACTTCCGGTGAGTTCCCGGTAATTTCAAGATGGTTGGATTCTTTAGTCACAAGTCTTACGACGTTGTTGCGGTTCTCTTTTGCTAATAGAGAGGCACGGTCGACGGACTGAAGAAGATCCTTGGCATCGATCTTGACGACGGTTTTACTCTGCTCCGGAATCAAGCGGGATGTTTCTGGATAGTTTCCATCCAGCAGACGGGACAGGAAGTATAAATGCTTCGTACGGAAAAGAACCTGGTTGTCTGTTACGCTGATTTCAATTTTATCATCCGAATCGTCAAGAATTTTATTCAATTCTGTCAGACTCTTTCCTGGAATGACGACCGCAGGCAGGGATTTTCCTTCAGGCTGGTCAAGAGAGACTTTCCTTGACGCCAGGCGGTGGCTGTCGGTTGCAATGAACTCAAGGCTGCCTTCATCCATTTTCACATGGACCCCTGTAAGAATCGGGCGCGTTTCTGAAGTGGATACAGCAAATACCGTCTGTCTGATCAGGTTTTTCAAAAGATCAATCGGCAGTTCAAAGCTGTCCTCCGTATGAAGCTGGGGAAGCTGTGGATATTCTTCAGGGTCCTGGCCGTTCAAGTGGAATTCTGCATTCCCTGAGCGGATCGTGACATTTCTCGACTCATCGCTGGTGATTTCCACCGTGTTCTGCGGGAGCTTTCTTACGATATCAGGAAAATACTTAGCCTGAAGAATAATGCTGCCTGGTTCAATATCTTCTGCATACACGATGCCATCTTCTTCTGCAGGGATAAAAGATTCGATCGAGATATCTGAATCACTGCCTGTTAATTTAATTCCTTCTGAAGTGGCTTCTAATTTCATTCCCGTTAAGATTGGAATCGTTGTTCTTGAAGATATGGCTTTCATGACATTCTGCACACTATCCATCAACTGATCCCGCTGGATGACAAATTTCATTTCCGAACACTCCTCCTAATGAGCTTGTATTATATATTTTTTTATAAAAAAGGTCGTAATAGTACTAGTATGGGCTGTGGAATTGTGGATAACCTTATCAAAGCCTTTATATGGCTTGTTATACACATGTGGATAGGTTGTTGATGAACCTGCAACCACTGTCCACATTATCCACTAGTGGGATTTAAGCTGCTCTTTGATTTCATCGAGCTCTTTTTGGAGCTGCTGATCATCCGCGACCATTTTTGAAATTTTTTCATGAGCATGAATGACGGTGGTATGGTCCCGGCCGCCAAACTCTTCCCCAATCTTCGGCAGAGAGAAGTCAGTCAGTTCTCTTGATAAATACATAGCGATCTGACGGGGGAAGGCTACGGATTTCGTCCGCTTTTTAGCAGGGAAATCTTCCAGCCTCACATTATATTTTTCTCCGACCATCTCCTGAATGGCTTCAATCGTAATCACCTTCGGCTTAGAGCTTGGAATAATATCCTTCAGCGCTTCAGCTGCCAGAGAGGCATTGATATCGCTGTTGATCAAGGAAGAGTAGGCGACGACACGAATCAAGGCGCCTTCCAGTTCACGGATGTTGGTGTCGATCTGGTTGGCGATGTAAAGCATGACTTCGTTCGGGATATCCAACCCTTCTGCCTTCGCTTTTTTCCTCAAAATCGCGATTCTTGTTTCCAGGTCCGGCGGTGTAATGTCTGTGATCAATCCCCATTCGAACCGGGAACGCAGACGATCTTCCAGGGTCGGGATCTCTTTCGGCGGACGATCACTGGAGATGACGATCTGCTTGCTTTCCTCGTGGAGCGTATTAAATGTATGGAAGAATTCCTCCTGTGTCTGCTCTTTGCCCGCGAGGAACTGGATGTCATCAATAAGAAGGACATCAACGCTGCGGTATTTATTTCTGAAATTGACGGCCTTGTTGTCCCGGATCGAGTTGATAAATTCGTTTGTGAATTTTTCCGAGGACAGATAAACGACTTTGGCATTCGGATTATGATCAAGCACATAATGGCCGATGGCGTGCATCAGGTGTGTTTTCCCAAGCCCGACTCCTCCGTAGATGAACAGCGGGTTATAGGCTTTTGCCGGTGCTTCGGCTACAGCCAGTGAGGCTGCATGGGCGAAGCGGTTGCCGGATCCGATGACGAATGTATCAAAGGTATATTTGGAATTGAGCATGCTCTGAGGCGATTCTTCATTTCCGTTATTTTTTACATTCGGAACCTTTTTGGAAGACAGCTTCACGTCCTCCAGGGCATCGTCCTTGGACTCTGGAATGATGAACTTTGTTTCCAGTTCGGCCCCCGTTACCTCATATAATGTTTCTGTAATCAAGCTTTCGTATTGGTTTTCAAGCCAGTCTCTGGCGAATTCGTTTGGAGCGACGATTGTCAGCGTATTTTCACTAAGGGAGTCGGCTTTTGTCGCTTTAAGCCATGTTTCAAAGCTGGGCTTGCTTATTTTTTCTTTTATATGGTCCAGCGTATTGTTCCATAGTTCGTGGATGTTCTCCAAATTGTTTCACCCCTCTCTGTTTCATTGGAAAACAAAAACACCTTTCGTTCTCTTTTTCGAACGTAGCAAAAGGATCGAAAGGCGCTCGTATAAGGTTTGTATAAGGTTGTACATCCTCATCAGTGCTGCACGGGTGTGGATGTTTGAATGTTGATTTTACTAGACTTCCAGAGAGTTATTTTCATTGTCCACACGCTTGTGTATAACTGCATGAACAGGTCTGTTAATAAATGTCCACATGTTATCCACAGTCTGTGGAAAAGATCTCAACTGTTTTGAAGTCAATCGCTGTTAAACACAAATATGATACCAGATAAAAACACGGCTTGCAATGGGTTGGCGTAACTTATCCACAATATCAAGGTCTTGTAGAAAACTTTCATCCACAGCACTGGATTTTGTGATTTTCTTGTCGATATTTGTTGTGGACAGTCAAAAACCGCTGAAAAATTATACACAATGGCTGTGAATGTTCGTCATGTGAAAGGAATGAAGATCGCTGCCGGGGGTATTTTTGATGTGTTATACTACAGCCTGTTATATAACGTCGTGCAGAATCGAAAAAAGGAAGATTGAAAATCGAGTTGACAATTCAGGGGTCATTTTATTATACTGTTCAAGACTGCCTTTTAATTGTTTTATTGGATTATTGCCCAGGAGGTGTATATATAATGAGTAAACGCACGTTTCAACCAAATAATCGTAAGCGTAAAAAAGTACACGGCTTCCGTTCACGCATGAGCTCTGCAAATGGACGTAAAGTTCTTGCACGCCGTCGTCGTAAAGGAAGAAAAGTTCTATCCGCATAGGCCACTGAAAACTATCAGTGGTCTTTTTTTCAGAATAGGGAAAGTCGAAAGTGGGGCGGATCGAACGTCCCGCTTTTATTTTAAGGATAATTTGAGAACGTTTTAATGGGATTGATCGGAATGTGAGGGCAGTATCTCCCTCTATGTTCACTCATCTGGAGGGTGTTCGATGAAGAAAGTAAATCGAATTAAGAAAAACGAGGAATTTCAGAAGGTCTTTCAAGGCGGCCAGTCTTTCGCCAACCGGCAGCTGGTGATCTACTACATGAAGAAAAAAGAGCAGACGCATTTCCGCATTGGTCTTTCCGTCAGCAAGAAGCTGGGACATGCGGTCAAGCGCAACCAGATTAAGCGCTACCTGCGCCAGGCCTTTCATGAGCTGGAAGACGATATCCATCCTCACTATGATCTGGTGGTCATTGCACGTAAGCCGGCCAGCCAGATGGATTTTCATGAAATAAAGAAAAGCTTGACCCATGTACTTATGAGGTCCAAGCTTCTAAATAAGAAAATTCGCACGTAATCGTTATAGAAAAAGGACAGTCATTAATGCTAAACTTATGATTGTCGTAGTACGATCGTTTTGATAGAAGAAAAAGTGAAGAGTCATTTAAGGAGGAAGGAACGTTGCGTAATAAAATGATAGCACTGCTTGCCATGGCGGGCGTGCTTACGTTCCTATCCGGGTGTACGCAGGTAAACCAGGAAATCAACTCGGATAGCACAGGTTTTTGGAACGAGTATATCGTATGGCCATTGTCTCAAACCCTACTATTTTTTGCGGACCTTTTCAGTGGCAGCTATGGATTGTCGATCATTGTTGTAACGATTATCATTCGATTGGTTCTGCTTCCGTTGAACGTTAAGCAGTTGAAAAGCTCCAAAGCGATGCAGGATATTCAACCGGAATTACAGAGTCTTCGTGAACAATATTCATCCAAGGATGCCCAGACACAGCAGAAGCTCCAGCAGGAGACGATGCAGCTGTTCCAAAAGCACGGCGTGAACCCGCTGGCGGGCTGTCTGCCGATTATCGTGCAGATGCCGATTTTGATCGGATTCTATCATGCCATTATGAGAACTTCGGAGATTCAGACGCATAACTTCCTATGGCTGGAACTCGGTTCATCCGATCCATTCCTGGCCATTTTGACAGCTGGAACGACCTTCCTGCAGCAAAAACTAATGATGGCGGGCGGCGCAGCAGCGCAGAACCCGCAGATGCAGATGATGCTTTATGTGATGCCGCTGATGATTGGTACATTCGCATTCTTCTTCCCATCTGCCCTTGCCCTGTACTGGATCGTCGGTAACATCGTTATGATTCTGCAGACGGTATTCATCCGTAAACCAATGATGAAAGATGCGACGGGAGGAGCAAGTGAGTGAAACAATTAACTGCTACGGGTCCATCCATTGATGAAGCGGTCCAATCTGCATTAGAACAATTACAGACATCAAAAGATCAAGTCACCATTGATATCATTGATGAAGGTAAAAAAGGATTTCTTGGGTTTGGTTCCAAACCAGCGATTGTCAAAGTAGCCATCAAGAAAAATCCTCTGCAGGATGCTGAAACATTCATCTATGAAGTAGCAGAACAAATGGGAGCTCCTGTTCAGATCCATTCAGAAGTGCGGCAGCGGGATATCTTCCTCAACCTGGAGGGAGAACAGATCGCTGTCCTGATCGGCAAGCGTGGTCAGACATTGAATTCACTTCAATATCTGGCTCAGCTCGTCGTCAACCGTGAATCTGACGTTTTTTATACCGTTATGCTTGATGCAGAGGGGTATCGAAGCCGTCGGAAAGAAACACTTGAGAACCTGGCTGGACGGCTGGCAGATAAAGCGGTCCGGACGAACCGGGACGTACGGCTTGAGCCGATGCCTTCCTATGAAAGAAAAATCATTCACAATGCTTTGCAGCAGCATGACCAGGTGAAAACATCGTCGGACGGAAACGATCCGCGCCGGCATGTCGTCATTCACCCACGCTGATTTCAACAAATACTTCTGCCCGAAAAGCCGGCAGGAGTATTTTTTTGGCTGTACGGTTGTCCACAAGGGGTATTGGAGACCTCTTGCGGGGAAAAGATGATAGATGGCAGGTTATGCACATGTGGATAACCGCCTGATGCGGATTTCGGTCCGCATATCTTTTCAAAACACACGGGTGTGTGGTAAGGTAGTATGTTAGTGACTAGTGAAAAATATTGCGGATAACTATAGATAACCAATCATTCCAGGAGGTGAAAACGTATGGAAACAGATACAATAGCGGCGATTTCCACCCCGGTGGGGGAAGGAGCCATTGCCATCGTCCGTTTGAGCGGTCCCCAGGCTGTTTCGACAGCCGCCGGTCTTTTTCAAGGGAAGGATTTGAACAACGTTGATTCCCATACGATGCATTACGGAAAGATCATCGATCCGGAAACCGGTGAAATGGCAGAGGAAGTGATGGTTTCTGTCATGCGTGCCCCGAAAACATTTACGAGAGAAGACATCGTTGAGATCAACTGCCACGGTGGACTCGTGTCTGTGAACCGGGTGCTTGAAATCGCACTGGCTGCGGGATCCCGTCTTGCTGAACCGGGGGAATTCACGAAGCGTGCGTTTATGAACGGGCGGATCGATCTTTCCCAGGCCGAAGCGGTTATGGATCTGATCCGTGCCAAGACAGACCGGGCGATGGATGTTGCGCTGAAGCAGATGGATGGACGCCTGTCCAATCTGATTCACAATCTGCGTCAGAAGCTTTTAGAGACGCTTGCACACGTCGAAGTGAACATCGATTATCCGGAGTACGATGATGTCGAAGAAATGTCCCATGACATGATGGAGCAGAAAACGAAGGAAGTGCACGAGGAAGTCGAGCGGATCTTAGAGACGGCCAAGCAGGGCAAGATCCTGCGGGAAGGTCTCGGGACTGCGATTATCGGTCGTCCGAACGTCGGGAAGTCCTCATTGATGAACGCTCTTGTTCATGAAAACAAAGCCATCGTAACGGAAATCCCGGGGACGACGCGGGATGTCATCGAAGAGTATGTCAATGTCCGCGGGGTGCCTCTGCGGCTGATCGATACGGCGGGGATCAGGGAAACGGAAGATATCGTCGAACGGATTGGCGTGGAGCGCTCCCGTCAAGTGCTGAAGGAAGCCGATTTGATCCTGCTTGTGTTAAACTATGGCGATGAACTGACCGAGGAAGATGAGAAGTTGTTTGAAGCAATCAGCGACATGAATGTGATCGTCATCGTGAACAAAACCGATCTTGAGAAAAAGCTCGATCTTGATCGTGTGAAGGAGCTCGCGAACGATCAGCCGGTCATTACGACGGCGCTGATTCGCGAAGAAGGCATCGATCAGCTTGAGCAGGCAATCGGCGAGACCTTCTTTGAAGGAGATCTTGATGCCGGTGATATGACGTATGTCTCCAATGTCCGCCACGTGCAGCTGCTGAAGCAGGCCAAGCAGGCGCTTGAAGACGCACAAAACGGGATGGCAATGGGCGTCCCTCTGGATGTCGTTCAAATCGATGTGACCCGTACGTGGGAAATTCTCGGGGAGATCGTCGGTGAGTCGGTGCATGACAGCCTGATTGATCAACTGTTCTCCCAGTTCTGTTTAGGTAAATAAGTGTTGGTTCGTAAATATAGAGTGATTTTGGAACAACTATTTAAAGGAGAGACATCCAAATGACATATGATGCAGGGCATTATGATGTAATAGTAATTGGTGCCGGTCACGCGGGCGTAGAGGCAGGACTTGCAGCAGCGCGCCGCGGGGCGAAGACATTGATGCTGACCCTGAACCTCGACCTTGTCGCCTTTATGCCGTGTAACCCGTCCATCGGGGGTCCGGCTAAGGGGATTGTCGTCCGGGAAATTGATGCATTAGGAGGCGCAATGGGTAAGGTGATTGATAAGACCCACATCCAGATGCGTCTATTGAACACGAGAAAAGGTCCGGCTGTGCGTGCGCTGCGTGCCCAGGCGGATAAGCCGCTTTATATCAAGGAAATGAAGCGTGTGCTTGAAAATCAGGAAAATCTGACGCTGCGCCAGGCGATGGTGAAGCAGCTGCTTGTCGAGGACGATCAGATAAAAGGTGTTGTCACAGAAACGAAGGCAGCGTACTATGCGCCGACGGTTATCGTAACGACAGGAACCTTCATGCGTGGACGCGTCATCATCGGTGACATATCCTATGAAAGTGGACCGAACAACCAGCGTTCCACCGTTTCTCTTTCCGAACAGCTGGAAGAGATGGGCATTGAGATGGTCCGCTTCAAGACTGGAACACCGATGCGCGTCAACAGCCATACCATTGATTATTCCAAAACGGAAATCCAGCCGGGGGAAGAAGAGCCGCGCTCCTTTTCCTATGAAACGACCGAATTCATTACCGATCAGATCCCTTGCTGGCTGACGTATACGAATGAAGACACGCACAAAATCATCAATGATAACCTCGGTCTCTCAGCGATGTACTCCGGGGCGATCAAAGGGACGGGGCCGCGCTACTGCCCGTCCATCGAAGATAAAATCGTCCGCTTCAATGATAAGCCGCGGCACCAGATTTTCCTTGAGCCGGAAGGTCGTGACACGGAGGAAGTGTACGTCCAGGGCTTGTCGACATCCCTGCCTGAATACGTCCAGAACGAAATGATGCGGACAGTACCGGGACTGGAAAACGCTGAAATCATGCGGGCCGGCTATGCGATCGAGTATGACTCCATCGTCCCTACACAGCTCTGGCCGACACTTGAAACGAAGAAAATTGATGGTCTTTTCACAGCTGGTCAGCTGAACGGAACGTCCGGCTATGAAGAAGCCGCGGGGCAGGGGCTGATGGCAGGAATCAACGCCGCTGCCAAAGCGCTTGATCTTGAGACACTGATTCTTGACCGTTCCCAGGGCTATATCGGTGTCATGATTGATGACCTTGTCACAAAAGGAACCGGCGAGCCGTATCGTCTTTTGACGTCCCGTGCGGAATTCCGTCTCATGCTGCGTCATGATAATGCGGATCTCCGCCTGACCGAAATCGGGTATCAGCTCGGGTTGATTCCTGAGGACCGCTACAACCGTTTCCTTGAGAAACAGCGTTTGATCGAAGACGAGAAAAAACGTCTCGATAAAGTGATTTTGAAGGAAACCGATGAGGTACAGGCCGTCATCGAAGAAGCGGGAGGCTCGAAACTGAAAGACGCCATCCGCGCAGTAGATCTCTTGAAACGTCCGGAAATGAATTACAGCCACATTGAGCGCTTAAGTGCCAGTGAGGTTCAACTGCCGGATGATGTCAAAGAGCAGGTTGAAATCCAAACGAAATATAACGGTTATATCAAGAAGGCGATCGAGCAGATTGACCGTATGAAGAAAATGGAAACAAAAAAAATTCCAGAGAACATCGATTACGATGCCATCCACGGTCTGGCTTCAGAAGCGCGTGACCGTCTGAAAGCGGTCCGTCCACTTTCTGTCGGACAGGCTTCCCGTGTATCCGGTGTGAACCCGGCGGATGTTTCCATCCTGCTTGTGTATATTGAGCAGGGCAGAATCGCTCGTGTGTCTGGAGAATAACTCGAAAGGATGGGTTTATGGATACGAACACCTTTCTGAACGCTTTAAAAGAACAAGGCATTGAACTAAATGAACAGCAGCAGCACCAGTTTCAGCGTTATTTCGAAATTCTCGTCGAGTGGAACGAAAAAATGAACCTGACCGCCATCACCGATCAGGAAGGCGTGTATTTGAAACACTTTTATGATTCTTTGACAGCGGCTTTTTACTATGATTTTTCCGAACCCCTCCATATCTGTGATGTCGGAGCGGGGGCTGGTTTCCCTAGTCTGCCGCTGAAAATCGTCTTTCCGCATCTGAAGGTGACGATTGTCGATTCGTTGAAGAAACGGATCACGTTCCTGAATCACTTAGCCCATGAATTGGGGCTGGATGATGTCGCTTTTTACCATGATCGTGCCGAAAACTTCGGGAAAAATACGGGCTTCCGGGAAAGCTATGATCTGGTGATGGCCCGTGCCGTCGCCCGGATGTCCGTCCTGAGTGAGCTTTGTCTGCCGTTAACGCAGAAGGGCGGCCGTTTCATGGCTATGAAGGGACCGAACCTGAGAGACGAAATGGAAGAGGCCGAGATCGCTATTCAAACGGTCGGAGGCGAAGTGAAGGATATCTACACGTTCGAGCTTCCGGAAGAGGGCAGTGAACGGAACATTGCCATCGTTGAAAAACGGCGGAAGACACCGAAAAAATACCCGCGTAAAGCGGGCACACCGAATAAAACACCGATTCAATAACAGCAAGCCACTCTATCATAGACCGATAGGGTGGCTTTTTTAGGAGGGCTCTATATGAAGATTGTCGTGCTGTCTGATACACATATGCCGAAAAAAGCGTCCCGTCTGCCTGATCGTCTGGTGACTGCGTTACAAGAAGCGGACCAGATCATTCATGCCGGCGACTGGCAGACGCCGGACGTTTTTGAAGACCTGAGCCGCTTTGCTCCTGTCACAGGGGTGTACGGTAACGTTGATGGTGAAGACATGAAAGAGATCGTGCCCGAACGACAGCTCGTAACGTGGGCCGGGTATTCCATCGGCGTCGTCCACGGACACGGGGATAAGAAAACGACGGAAAAGCGGGCGGTGGAAGCTTTTCAGGAACATCCCCCGGACCTTATTATTTACGGCCATTCCCACATCCCTGTTCTGCGTTACTTTAAAAAGACACTGCTGTTCAATCCGGGATCCATTACGGACAAACGCCGGCTGCCTTTCTATTCTTTTGGTATTCTTACCCTTGGGGAGGAGGGCATTCATGCCGAGCATATCTTTTTCCGCTAGCGTTCCGGGTGTTTTTGACACGTCGGACAGTAATAGAGCCTTCTGGAAGCCGCCTGGATCTTTTCGATTTCTGTGCCATCGATCCGACAGGACTTACCTGCCCGGTTGAACACCCAGTGACGGTAGTCCCGGCGCTTGATGCCCTGTTTTTTCAACTGACCGGCCAGCTCCAGATCATTCGTGATGCCTTTATGGCGGTACGACTGCCATGTCAGGTCGATCGACGCTTCGGCGGCTTTCCGAAGCTGTTCCTCTGAACAATCAGAAGGGCGGGCGGAAGGGGAGATGCCGGCCTTGAATAGGATTTCACTGCGCAGATAGTTGCCGATTCCAGCGATAAATGATTGATCGAGCAGCAGGGACGTCCATTTGCGGTTCCGGAACCTTCTGCTGATGAAGCGTTCGAACAGATCTTCTGCTGTTACCGATTCACTGAGCAGGTCCGGCCCAGTCTTCCGGATAAACGGGTGTTCCTCTGCCTCCTCTGTGCGGAGCACTTCAATATCCGAGGAACTGTATAGCAGGGCGGACTTTTTTTCATTGTGCAGCGCAAGGCGGAGCTGGCGGTTGGTGTCCGGATAGTTATAGGCGTTCCGGATCATCCATTTGCCGTACAGCTGATTGTGCGAATAAATCGTGTAGCCCCTTTGAAAGCGGATGAGCATCGCTTTTCCCTTCGTATCCACTTTTTCAACGACATCCCCCTGTAAAATCTCCTCATATTCCTGTAACCGCTCAAAGGCGAAAAAAAGGTCGAGCACAGCCCGACCTTTGAGTGCTTTTTCTACTTGATCCGCAGCACGGCGGATTTCCGGTCCTTCCGGCATAGGTCTCTTCCTCTCCTCAGCTGGACGTGAACATGCCGCCGTTGATATGGATAAACTGTCCTGTGATGTACGTAGAGTCATCAGAAGCCAGCAGCACATAGCTTCCGACGTGCTCCACCGGCTGTCCCGGGCGTCCCATCGGAGTGTTGGTACCGAATTGTTCCACTTTATCCTCAGAAAAGGTGGATGGAATGAGTGGTGTCCAAATCGGCCCCGGCGCAATCCCGTTGACGCGGATGCCTTTATCGACAAGCTGTTTCGCCATTGAACGTGTGAACGCAACGACCGCGCCTTTCGTAGCTGTATAGTCCACAAGATCGGGGTTTCCGACATAAGGGTTGACGGAAGCTGTATTGATGATGGAACTTCCCTGCTTCAAATGAGGCAGGGCAGCTTTCGTCATATGGAAGACCGAATAGATATTCGTTTTAAATGTACGCTCCAGCTGCTCCGTTGAAATATTCAGCAGGTCGTCGGTCGGATGCTGTTCAGCTGCGTTGTTCACAAGAATATCAAGCTGACCGAGTTCCTTCACGGTTCTTTCCACGGCTTCCTGACAGACGGACTCCTCGCCGACGTCCCCGGCAATCAAAATCGCCCGGCGTCCTTCGGCTTCGACCTGCTTCTTCGTATATTCCGCATCTTCATGCTCTTCTAAGTAGGAAATCGCTACATCGGCGCCTTCTTTCGCATAACCGATGGCGACGGAACGACCGATGCCGCTGTCGCCGCCTGTGATCAATGCGACTTTCCCCTGCAGCTTATTTCCGCTTTTGTAATCGTCATCCGCCTGGAGGGGAGATGGGTTCATCGCTCCCTCTGTACCTGGCTGCCGCTCCTGCTCCTGACCCGGCTGACCTTGTGTCTGACGTTCTTGTCGATTCATTTCAATTCCTCCTCCAACTTGTTTTAGTGTGCTCATTCCACCATCATGGAATGTTCAAACAAGCCGGGGGCATATTCAGGAGGAATGATCAGCATAACGGAGAAGCAGCCTCCTCAGAATCAGGCCGCTTCCAATACCTGGGATAAGGAAGAGTATCGGCAGCCAGATCGGTCCGATCAATACGCCGAATAAGCGAAGAGTGGATGAAAAAATCAATCCCACCGTGACGAAGTAGGCAGAAAAAGCAAACGGAAGGAATGAATAGGCCGGAACCTTTCCATCGGCATGGGCATAGGCATCCCATACGGCAAACATATAGATACACGGATAAAACATGAGCCACTGGTAATGGGTCACATCGACCGCTTTGGCGATATCCCCGTGAAAGCTGTGTATGATGGCCATATTGAAGCGGCTGTTGTAGTTCAAAATCACTTCAATGATGATAAAGGAGAGCCCTTTGATAAAATGTCCGTTCAGGATCTGCCCGAACCCCGGGAACGCAATACTCCATAGTATAATTTCCAATCGTTTTTCCTTCATGTCTATTCCTCTTCCGCTGAGTTTATTGGATGAGTCTCTGTCTGTCCGGTGCCTGCGGAGGCTCTTCAAACCAGCCGTTCTCAATCATAATATCCAAGCCGTCTTTTCCGTAGATCGCCGCTTCCAGCATGAGCTTGTGATAGTGATAGACGATGTCATAGCGCAGACTTACGGCTGCCCCGTTGACATAGTTCCCCTGCCCGGCGGATATGAGGACGCTGATCATATACATCATGAGCCGGTCGGAAAATACCGGGTCGGTACTCGTAGTCAATAAACTCGCAGATGTCATGGGAACGGTGATTCCAGAATTCTCAAGGATATTGGAAAGGCAGATCCGATGATCGATGGAGATGCGTTTTCCACGCCTCATATACTTTTTCACGGTTTTATTTTTGCTGGTCTGCCCGAAGGCCTGACAGACCACTTCCCCGAGGGCATTGTTTTTGACGTTCTCATAAATATGGGTGATTTCTATCGTATTCAAGGAACGCTTGTGAAACGGATGGTAGTAGGCTTTGCTTTCGATGTATTCCGTCTCATTCAGAACTTCAATTTGAGGAGCTCTCGTATAGATCCCTTTTTCAAGCGCCGTGCGCACGCTCAGATTGTAGAGTTTATCCTGCTGATCGATCCGATTGGTAAAGAAAGCGCGGACATCACTATTCGCAGAAGCCCCGAGGGAGTAGCCGTCCGACGTTAGTCCGACTTTTCCCAAATGCTCTAAAAACGACAAAATAAAGGCATCCGTAAACAATTTCTTCGCCCTCGGGTTTAAATCGTCGAGGGAAAATCCGTTGGGGACAGGGAGACAGGCTTTCTGGAAAAATGTCCTGCACGTTTCGATTCCCTTATCCGCCAGATCCCTCGACAGCTGGATCAGTGGTTTTACTTCCTCATCCTCACATGTATTTTTCAAGTATTCGAGTACAGGGACGGCCATACTGTTCTGGATGTACTGCGTCCACAGCAGCCCGATTTCATTGGCTGTTAGTTTCTTCTCCGGCATTGCGTTTTCCCTCCTGCGTATCTTTATCTTCATGGCGGTAAAGAAGGAGCCATGGTAGGAATATGAAATTCACAAGAAATCCATAGATCAACATTTTGGCGAGCCAGTCGACTACAAACAGGGTCGAAACAAAGATGCAGACGATCAAAAACAATGGGGAAAGATAGGCATAAAGCATGTCGCGCCCTCCTTAATCCCCCTTATCCTGTCCGCTTGAGTATAAATTATTACGAGGTGCGGATGATAAGAGAGAAGAAGTCAGACTTAACGTAAGGAGCTCATCATGTGGAAATGGATGCGGAAAAACAAAAAAAAGCAGGGCGGGCAGAAGCCGTCGTATAACCAGAGCGACACGCTGCCTGAATTTATTGAAGTGCTGGGTCATTCCGAGGATTTCATTCAATTTGAACTCGACGGAATGACCCGATGTACCGTTTCCTACTTGAAGACGATGAGCGATTCGAAAATTTTGAACCGTTCTGTGCTCACCACGTTGAACAGTCATGCCCTGCACGGATTGAAGGAAATCAAAGAGACGATTCCTGTTGAGAACGTTCTGATTACTGATGATTTGAAAGTGATCCAGACGAAAGTGATGTTCGGTTACATTATGATCCAAGTGAAATCCTCTATGGAACAGGTGCTCCTCGTTCCGGCGGTTTCCTTGGAATCGAGAGATGTGAGCATCCCGGAAGTCGAATTCAGTGTTGTCGGGCCGAAGGAAGCGTTTGTGGAAACGATCAATACCAACATCAATCTGATCCGGAAACGCCTGCCGCTTCCGCAGTTGACCGTGAAAGAACTGCAGGTCGGCAAAATGACGAGCACCCGGACCGCTGTCGTTTATGTGGACGGGATAGCGGATCAGGATAACGTTGATACCGTCACTCAAAGGCTCCAGGATATCGAATATGACCAGTTGATCGACAGCTCGTTTATTACACAGATGATTGCTGATAATGGCCACTCCCCCTTCCCGCAGCTGCTTGATACAGAACGGCCGGACCGGGTCGTCTCAAGTCTTGTTGAAGGAAAAGTAGCCATTTTAGTCGATGGATCACCTCACGCACTCACGTGTCCGACAACGGTCGTCGAGTTTTTCGGGGCCTCGGATGATTACTTTCTACCGTGGCATCTGGCTTCCGTGTTCCGGCTGATCCGCTTATTTGCCGTTATTTTTTCCGTTCTCAGCACACCTTTATATGTCGCTGTTCTGACGTATCATTTCGAGATGATTCCCCCTGAGTTAATGGCTACCATTGTTTCGTCAAGGTCCGACATCCCTTTTCCGCCGATCCTTGAAGTGATCATCCTTGAATTGACGATTGAACTCCTCCGGGAAGCGGGAGCACGGCTTCCAACGAAAATCGGGCAGACCATCGGTATCGTAGGTGGTATCGTAATCGGTACCGCAGCTGTTGACGCCGGATTGACGAGTAATGTACTCCTGATCATCGTCGCACTGAGCGCCCTTGCTTCCTTTACGACGCCGGTCTATCAGATTGGTAACACGATCCGGCTGATCCGCTTTCCGTTTTTAATGGGTGCCCAGCTCTGGGGACTCGTCGGGGTGTCGATGTGTATGGTTTTCTTTATATGCCATTTGATCAAGCTCCAGTCTATCGGCCGTCCATTTTTTGAACCGTTGTATCCGCTCCGGTTCAAAGATTTGAAAGATGCCTTTATCCGCCTGCCTTTTACTAAACAGGTGGACCGTCCGGTATTGATGAGATCCGAAGACCCAAAGCGTATGAATGAAGACAGGGCGAAAGCAAAGAGGGATATTGATGAATAAATTAAATGAAAACCAAGGATTGAACATATCGGAAAACTACCTGGTGAGTCCCTTTTATGTCTTTTTCATCATTTTTACGATGCAGGTGGGAATCGGAATTCTCGGGTTTGAGCGGTACTTAGTGGAAAAAGCCGGGTTTGATGCCTGGATATCGGTACTGACTGCAGGCGTATTTCTGCACATTCTCGTATGGATGATGTACCGTCTCCTTCAAAATGGAGGCGGAGATATCGTCCATATCCATAAGCAGGTGTTCGGGAAATATATCGGCGGTTTTCTAAGTCTTCTCTTTGCGGCTTACGCGCTGCTGTTGTCATTTGATGTCATGATTACGTTTATTGAAGTGATCAAGGTGTGGGTGTTCCCCGGGCTCCAGGTCTGGATTTTTGCTTTTGTCATGATTGGTCTCGTCTACTACATCGTTTCCGGTGGGTTCCGGGTGATTACCGGGATTGCACTCATCAGCGTCGTGATCGGGCTGCCGATTCTGCTGCTGAAATTTTTCCCGATTCAGGCAGGACACACGATGAACATCTATCCGAATATCAACCACAGCCCCGGTCAGATTCTTGCCGCAGCAAAGCAGAGTGCGCTCAGCTTTCTGGGCCTTGAATTTCTATTGATCTTCTATCCCTTTATCAAAAACCCGGCTAAATCGAAAAAATGGGCCCACTTTGCCGTGTTTTACACGACGATGCTTTATTTCATCAGTGTCCTCGTCACGTTTGTCTATTTTAGTGAGGAACAGTTGAAACAGGTCGTATGGGGGACGATTTCGACATGGAAGATTGTCGAATTTCCTTTTATCGAACGTTTTGAATATGTAGGGATTGCGATGTGGCTGTATGTGATTCTGCCCAACATCTGCATCGGCATCTGGGGGGCGACACGTGTAATGAAAAGAATCTTCCCTGTGAAGCAGATTCACTTTTTAAGAGTCGTCTGTATCTCCCTGTTCTTTCCCGTCGCTTTAGTTGCAGGCCGCGACCCGATCAACGCCATTAACAATTTTGCCGGCACGGTCGGTTTTTACGTCCTGCTTTACATCCCGGTTCTTCTTCTATTAAAAATGATCTCGGACAAAGTGAGGAAGCGATATGAAAATTAAGTGGAACGTACTGGTTTTGATCAGCAGCTTCTTTCTTTTCACAGGTTGTGTGCCCAGCAAGAGCGTTGAAGAAAATGCCATCGTCCAAATATCCGGCTATGATAAAGGCGGCGATAAAGGAAGGATTAAAGGGACTGTATCCATCCCCCAGTACGGCAAAAGTGAGAAGAAAACCGCCGCCTCTGAGCTTTACTTAACCGTTGATGCCAACTCCATCAAGGATGTGGAGAAGGAAATCCAGAAACAATCCTCCAAACCGATTTCCATCGGAAAACTGGCAGTCACGTTGTACAGCATGGAACTGGCTCAGGAAGGCATTTCCGACGTCATAGACGTGCTGAGCAGGGACGCCCGTCTAAGCCGGAACATGTATCTCGCTGTTGTGGATGGACAGACGCAGGACTTGATTGAGAATGGATACACTCAGGATGAGACAACGTCCAAGCACCTGCAGGGATTGATTGAGAATAATGTCCATCACAATTTTCCATCGACAAGCCTGCACGAATTTTTATATGCCTACTTTGCGATTGGTATGGATCCCTATCTCCCGATTTTGTCGAAAAAGGAGACGTTTGTAGAAGTCTCCGGCATTGCTTTTTTCGATAAGGGAAAAGTCGTAACCACGCTCTCGGATGCGAAAGTCTTTACATTCAAAATGATGAAAGAGAATTTCGCGAGGGGAATGCAGGACCTCCCTTTTCAAAATGGAACCATCATGCTGGATAATATCGGTTCGACAGTGGATTACAAACTGACGGGCACGCCGGAAAACCCCGGTGTGGACATCCACGTGAAATTGGAATCGGAAGTGAATGAAATGGTCGGGGTGGAGGAAAAGCCGTCCGCGAAGCTTGCAAAAGAAATGGAAGATGCGTTTGTGGAGTATTTCAAGACGAATGCCGGGGAGATGATCGAATTGTTCAAGAAGGAAGGCATTGATCCGCTTGGTCTCGGTCATTTTGCTAAAACGAGAACGAGACACTTTGATGAAAAACGGTGGGAGGATCTTTATCCGGATATGGATATCCAGTTCACCGTCGATGTGGAAATTACCGAATATGGCATCTTCTCCTGATTTGAATGTGAAACAAAAAAAGGCCTCTGGATGGAGGCCTTCAGCTTGTAGAGAAACCTCTGTTTCTTTAACAAGCTTTTTTTCTTTCCTACCGCCAGGAGCGAAAGCCCCTTCCCTTTTCGCGGATGAGCGCCCGAGCTTCCTCGCAAAACCCATGCTCGGCGATCTCGGATCACTCGTTCTTCCGCAGGAGTGGAAGGGGCACCGCTCCTTGGGAAGTCTTTGTCATATTTCGGAAGGCGACCACCCTGTCCAAGTCAGCTGAGGGCGTGCCCGCGGCATTCATCCACCGATAAGCGGAAAGCGACCCTTCACACGACAAATGAACAACTCTAACTGGTTAACACAGGCTTTTTCTACAGCCAAAAGGCCTCTGTATGGAGGCCTTTTTTGTTTCACGTGAAATATTCAAGGCTTGCTTCAGGGAAGTATTCGGCAATGTAGCCGCCGAGGACATTCTTCATCTCTTCCTGTTCATCTTTTTGGTAGACGTACTTTCCGATGCCGTAGCGCCCCCATTTGTATTTGCGTTTTTCTTCGTCCATTTCAAGCTTTGTCATCGGATAGTTTTTCTGAATGACGCGTTTGGCCGGTTTTGTAAACCGGTGCTGGATCAGTTCAAACGTCAGATCCTGTACAGCATGGTCCGGGAGTCTGTCCTGAAGTTTTTCAAACAACTCTTTGTACCCTGCCTTCCAATCTTCATACAGATAGATCGGGGCGATGATGAAGCCCAGCGGGTAACCGGCTTCGGCCACTTTCACGGCGGCACCGATACGGTCATCGAGCCTTGATGTGCCCGGCTCCAAATATTTAATGACATAATCAGCATTCATACTGAAGCGGAACCGTGTGCGTCCGTTATGCTTCGCATCCAACAGGTGATCCACATGCGCGAATTTTGTCACGAACCGGAGCTGACCGTATTCAGACTGCCCGAAATATTCGATCGCCCGTTTCAAGGAATGAGTCAAGTGATCGACGCCGACAATGTCAGACGTACAGGAGGCTTCAAAGCGGGTCATTTCCGGTGCCCGCTCCTTCATGTACTGCTCCGCAGAGTCGAGCACTTCATCGACGTTCACATACGTACGGATATACGGCTTGCTGCCCATCGTCGTCTGCAGGTAACAATAGTGGCAGTGGCCCATACAGCCTGTCGCAAGAGGGATGGCATATTCTGCTGACGGCTTGGACGTATCAAATTTCAATGTTTTTCTTACACCGACGACAAGGGTGGATTTGGCTATCCGGTACTTTTGGAAATCATTTTCCCCCGGCAGGTTCCGGACCTGGTTATGGGAGGTGGTTTCCCGGATTTCAATTCCCATGTCTTCGAATTTTTCCTTTAATTCCCGGCCTAAGGGGTATTCCAGGGCCCGGGGTTCAATATAAACAAGTTCTGGTACGAATGGCTTTACCACAGCTGTCCCTCCGATTCAGCCCCGCCGCCGAAGGCATCGTAATAGGCCCTTTCCGCTTCGCCTTCGGAAGCATACACAGCGATGTTCTCGTCGAGTGGAAAATACGTTTCGTACAAAAACAGAGCAAGTTCGCCCGGCTGTTCCGGATTATTGACGACGGCTGCTTCCTGTACATTCGCCACATCATACGTGTGTGGATTGCGGTAGATGACATATACGACATCCCCCGCCTTATAGGACGGTTGAAATTCCATACGGACACCTGCTCTCATAAAATTGGTTATGCTGCTATTCCTTGTCCATTTGTGCTCATGTTTCCACTAAGCCAGCTTTTTTATTATGAAATTCGATGTTAATAAAAGGAATTCCAGTCTCCTGTCCAGAAAAGGGAAAGCAGGAGGATGAGATGTATGACATGGCTTTTGAGAACAGAACGTCTGATTTTAGAGCCTTTTACAGAAGATCTAATAGAGAAAACGGCAGAACTCGCGGGAGATCCGGAAGTGGCGGCGACGACATTCGTTCCTCATCCCTATACGATCGAACACGCGAAGGAATGGATCGCTTCCCATGCTTCCTGGATGGAGGAAAAGAAAGCATTTCCTTTTGCCGTAAAGCAGAAGAAAGATGATGGACTGCTGGGGACGATGACGCTCCGTATCGATGAGGCACACCAAAAAGGCGAACTCGCCTATTGGATCGGCCGGCCCTACTGGGGACACGGCTATGGATCCGAAGCAGCCCGGCGGGTCGTCCGGTTCGGTTTGGAGGACATCGGCCTGCACCGTATCTGGGCTGCAGCGATTTCCGACAACCCGGCCTCTACGCGCGTCATGCAAAAAGCCGGTCTCACTTACGAAGGAACCTTGAAGGAGGATATGCTTCATAGAGGGGAATTCAAGGATATTGACGTGTACGGACTCGTTCGTGGATCACAGCGACGTTCCATGTGAAACAAAAGCGCCTGCTTTCAGGCGTTTTTTTGCGGGACACAGGCATAGAACAAAATTTATCGACGAAATCTGTCATAGGGAGAGAAAGGGAAAAACGCATCAAACCGGCACGGATTTTCAAGGATCCCGCCGGTTTCGACAGGGGAAGGATGTAAAATCTTCGTTCATCAAGATACTTTTCCCTGTATAAATGTGATAAAATAATGAGAGAAAAGAAAACGGCATACGTGTGCGCAGCAGCGTCTACAGCCTGCGGCGCTTTTTATGTTTCAAACCATTCCTTTCATTCTTAATAATAAAGGCGTATGCTTGATCGTATAAAGGTGGTGTCTGATCGTGTTACATCCTTTTGGTCGTTTATTCGGGCTTGGGGACAAACCGGAATCGGATAATGACAACAATGAGGAACAAGGCTACAGTCCCGATGAAGTTGTACAGGTTCCCGTAGATCGTGTACAGCCTAACCGCTATCAGCCACGAGCGATTTTTAACAGCGAGAAGATCAGCGAACTTGCCCAGACGATACATACGCATGGGATGATTCAGCCGATCGTTCTCCGTCGGTTAAATGAAGAAGAATATGAATTGATTGCCGGTGAACGCCGGTGGCGCGCTGTCCAGTCACTCGGATGGGAGACCGTACCGGCGATCATCCGTGATATGAATGACTCCCAGACGGCGTCGGTGGCCTTGATTGAGAACCTGCAGCGGGAGGAATTAACCGTCATTGAAGAAGCGCTCGCCTATGCGAAGCTGATTGAGCTTCATCAACTGACACAGGAGGCCCTGGCTCAGCGTCTCGGTAAAAGCCAGTCGACCATTGCGAACAAAATCCGGCTTCTGAAACTGCCGGAATCCGTCCAGCAGGCCATCATGGACAAGCAGATCACGGAGCGTCACGCCCGTGCCCTGATCGCGTTGAAGGATCCGGAAGTACAGGAACAGGTACTGAAGGAAATCATTGAAAAGCAGCTGAACGTGAAGCAGACGGAGGAACGGATTGCCAAGCTTTCCGATCCAAAACCGAAGAAAAAGAAACCTACCCTCAAAGGGGTGAACAAGGATATGCGGATTGCGATGAATACGATCCGCCAGTCGTTGAATATGGTGACAGATACCGGGATCGATCTGGAAACAGACGAGCAGGATCATGATGATTATTATCAAATCACCATTAAAATTCCGAAGAAAAAATCATAACGTCCCGTACCCATCTTGACTTTTTTAGTGGAGATGGGGCTTTTTTTAAGCTGTTCCGCCTATTTTACGGGGGAAATGGTAGAATTATACTAAAACAGAGGCAGGTGACACCATGGGGAAAGTGATTTCCATCGCAAATCAAAAGGGCGGCGTCGGTAAAACGACGACAGCCGTCAATTTAAGTGCATGCTTGGCTTATCTCCATCATAAAGTCCTTTTAGTTGATATCGACCCGCAGGGAAACGCCACGAGCGGGATAGGTGTGGAAAAGGGGGAAGTGGATCAATGCATCTACAACGTTCTCATCGATGATGTGAAGGCGGACAAGGTCCGGACGGAAACGCTCGTGCAGAACCTTGATGCCATCCCCGCCACCATCCAGCTTGCCGGTGCAGAAATTGAACTGGTGCGGACGATTTCAAGAGAAGCGCAGTTGAAAAAGTCCATGGATCAGTTAAAAGCGGATTACGACTATATCATTATTGACTGTCCGCCCTCTTTAGGCCTTTTGACGTTGAACGCCCTGACCGCTTCTGATACGGTATTAATTCCAGTCCAGTGTGAATATTATGCGCTTGAAGGATTGAGCCAGCTGTTGAACACCATCCGGCTTGTCCAGAAGCATTTAAATAAGCAGCTGATGATTGAAGGGGTCCTGCTGACAATGCTCGATGCCAGGACCAACCTCGGCATCCAGGTGATCGAAGAAGTGAAAAAATATTTCCAGGATAAGGTCTACCAATCGATCATTCCCCGTAATGTCCGGTTGAGCGAAGCTCCCAGCCACGGACGTCCGGCAATCCTGTATGATCCGAAATCAAGAGGAGCAGAAGTCTATTTAGAATTAGCAAAGGAAGTGATTACAAATGGTGAGAGGGTTAGGTAGAGGGCTGGATTCTCTGATCACCGGCTCCATGGAGGATGATGAACTGATTGATGTGTCTGTGGGCGCATGCCGGCCGAACCCGTACCAGCCCCGCAGACAGTTCGATCAAGAGGCCCTTGACGGACTTCAGCAGTCGATTGAAACCCACGGTATCCTCCAGCCTTTAATTGTCCGGAAAAGCATCAAAGGCTATGAGATTATTGCTGGTGAGCGCCGTCTGCGGGCAGCCAGGCAGGCGGAGCTGGAGACGGTTCCTGCCATCGTCAAGAATCTGACGGATGAGGAAATGATGGAGCTGGCTCTGCTGGAGAACCTGCAGCGTGAAGATCTCTCTCCGGTGGAGGAAGCCCGTTCCTATGAAAAGCTGATCAAGGAACTGAACGTCACGCAGGAAATTCTGTCCAAACGACTTGGAAAAAGCCGCTCGCACATTGCCAATCTCATCCGTCTTTTGTCGCTTCCACAGGAGGTGATCGAGCTGATCGAGTCCGGCAGCCTCTCCATGGGCCATGGACGGGCTCTGCTCGGGTTGAAAGACCGGTCGGAGCAGATTACACTCGCCGGCCGGATCGTCAAAGAATCCCTCAATGTCCGGCAGGTGGAGCGGCTGATCCACGAAAAGAACCAGACACGTTCGAAAGATAAAAAGCAGCCGAAACCGGCCGATGTGTTTTTGAAGGAGCGGGAAACCGACCTGAGAAACCGGCTCGGTACGGCTGTGAAAATCCAAAAAGGCCGTCGGAAAGGGAAAATTGAGATCGAATTCACCAATGAAGCGGATTTGGAGAGAATTCTCGATATGTTCCAGGAGTAACGCGTACAGACCAGGGGCCTCAGGGTCTCTGGTTTATTTTTGTCTGAGGAGGTCGAAAGCCGATGGTTTTAACAGGAGCGCTCGTCAATGGACTCTGTATCGCTGTAGGTACAGGGCTTGGTCTGTTTTTCACAAAAATCCCTGAGCGGTTTAAGGAAACGGTCATGAACGGGATCGGTCTTGCCGTTCTTTTGATCGGTCTGCAGATGGCGTTCGAAACAGAAAACATCGTCATCGTTCTGCTTAGTCTGCTGCTCGGCGGCTTGATCGGGGAGGCGGCTTCTCTTGAGGAAAAGCTGCAGTCCACAGGCCGGTGGCTGGAGGAAAAATTCAGCCGCCCGGGTCAGAAAACCAGCATTGCACAGGGGTTCATTACCGCCTCCCTCATTTTCGTCATCGGGGCGCTGGCGGTTCTGGGTGCCCTGGATAGTGGTCTGCGCCAGGATCATGAAGTGCTGATCACTAAAGGGATCATCGACGGATTCGTGGCGCTCGTCCTGACCTCGACGCTCGGATTCGGCGTGTTGTTTTCCGTCGTCCCCGTTGTGTTATATGAAGGAGGCATCGCCCTCCTGGCGACGCAGATCAATGCCTGGGTGCCGGAAGCGATCCTTGATCAATTCATCGTAGAAATGACGGCAGCCGGCGGTCTGCTGATTACAGCCATCGGGCTGAATATGCTGAATATAACCAAAATCCGCACAGCCAACCTGCTGCCTTCGCTGCTGATGGTTGGAGTGATTCTCTGGGTCTACCAGTGGTTTTAATGTTACTGGATCCGTTTGTGAATGACCGGCCGGGACGTTGTGAACGCCTGGAACGGCCGTGTCTCCATGCTTGTTTTCTTCCGCTTCGCTTCGGTCATCTGAATGGCTGCGGCCACTTTAGCCGCCATCTGCATGACGACGTGAAGCCGTGTATTCTGCAGGACGACATGCTCCATGAATCCACTGACATTGACCATCCCGCTGATATGGATCTGCCCTACCGGGGGCAGGTCCTTTTTTAATGCGGAGCCCGGGTTCAAGGACCCTTTACCGAGAACAACGGAACCGACAGAGGAAGATTTGCCGAGGCAGGCGTCAACAGCGAGAATGTACGGGTTTACATGTTCCCGGTGGATGGCAGACAGCCGTTCTTTCAGGTTCAGGGCGTGGAGCGGTTCTTCCAGTGTGCCATATATATGGAAGGTATCCAGTAATTGATCGTGAAGCATCGACCCGACGAGCGGACCGAAGGAATCTCCCGTGGAACGGTCGGTTCCGATACAGGCGACGACAATGTCCTTCGACGGGGGAAGCCAGTCATTCAAATAGTCGGCAAGCTGATCACTCATGGCCGGGTCTTCAGTGCTGACGCGTTTCTCTTCTTTGGAAAACTTGTCCTTGAAATTCATAGCTTCTCCTCCAGACACATAGTAGTAACAGTATATAAGGTTGTCCTTGGTTCTATACGTCGCAAATACATAGATGTGGAGGAACGGTCATGATAAAAGCGGGTTGTAAGTGGATGTTTTTGATTGTCGGAACGATGATAGGGGCCGGCTATGCTTCCGGAAGAGAGCTGTGGCAGTTTTTTGGTGATGACAGCAGTCTGGCCATCCTCTTGTTTTCGATTATGTTCATCTTCTGCTGCTGGGTGATTTTGTCGATCAGTTTCAAGCTGGAAAGCGGCCATTATCTCCCTGTCCTCCGCGCGGTCGTCGGCCGTCGTCTGACCGGCGTATATGACTGGATGATCATCGTCTATCTGTTTACGACGACGGTCATTATGCTGGCAGGCAGTGGAGCGACCCTGCAGGCCTTCAACTTCTCTTATAAGTTCGGGGTCGTTCTGATTATCATTCCGCTTATTCTCCTGTTTGTATGGGACGTCAAAGGGATCGTCGTCGTGAACAGCTTTGTTCTGCCGCTGCTGATTGCAGGTCTGTTATTCGTCCTCATCTTATTCATCAAAGATCAGGACCTGTCCCTTTTCGGCCATGTGCATGAGATGAGCAACTGGCTGGCGGCGTTTCCGTTTACCGCACTGAACATCCTGCCTTTGATTGCTGTCCTCGGGGCGATCGGCAACCAGGTCAGACGCAAGGGAGAGATCTGGGTGGCCAGTATCGGAAGCGGTGTGGTCCTCGGAGTCGTTTCCTACCTCTATAACAACAGTCTGATCCAAATTGCAGAAGACATCATTTTGTATGAAATCCCCCTTTTCGCGATTCTTAAACATTATCCGTACGAAATGATGATCTTCATGTCGGTGATGCTCTGGATTGCCATTTTCACCACCGCGGCCTCCGGCACACTCGGGCTCGTCACAAGGTTCCGGGATTACGTCCGGCAGCCGCTCTGGATTCTGGCGATGATGGTGATTGCCATCATGCTTCCTTTCACTTCTTTCGGTTTCTCCACGTTAATTGAATACTTGTATCCGCTGTACGGCATCCTGAATTTATACGTGCTCCTCGCCCTTCTTTTATACCCCGTTCTTTCCAGATTCAAAATTCGCTGAAAACCTGTTAAAATGAATGTCATATTCATAGACGTACAGGAGGGAAAGCGGTGAGTGAGCCAACGAAAGCTGTGGAAGATGCCAAAACACAGTGGGAGGAACTTGTCAGTTATGTCAAAGATCCGGAGATTTGGTGGAGTTACGGAATCGGCGCGTTGAAGATCATTATGATCATTGTGCTGTCTCTGCTGATTATCCGGATCGGGCGCGGTTTGATTGCGCAGTTTTTTGCGAATAAACGCAGGGGGCCATTTCAAATTACCCAGCGCCGGGAAGCGACGCTGAACAAGCTGGTCGTCAATGCGTTGTCCTATGTCGTCTACTTTGTCGCCTTTATTATGATTTTGGAGACGCTGACGATCAACATCGCTGCACTCCTTGCCGGTGCCGGTGTAGCAGGCCTTGCGATCGGCTTCGGGGCCCAGAACCTTGTGCGCGACGTGATTTCCGGCTTCTTCATTATCTTTGAAGATCAGTTTTCCGTCGGCGACTATATCCAGACCTCCGGTGTCGAAGGCTTCGTCGAAGAAGTCGGTCTCCGGACGTGTAAGGTGAAAGCATGGACAGGCGAAGTCCATATTCTGCCGAACGGCAATGTAACTCAGGTGACCAACTATTCCATGCACAACAGTGTGGCGGTCGTCGATGTGAAAGTGGCCTATGAGGAGGACATCGAGCGGGCCGAGCAGGTCATTTCAAAACTGCTTGAGGAACTGCCGGAACGTTATGAGGAAATCATCACTATGCCGGAACTCCTTGGTGTTCAGAACCTCGGAGCATCGGAAGTCGTGATGCGTGTGATCGCTGAGGTTAACCCGATGGAGCACTGGGCGGTGGCACGGGTGATCCGTAAAGAAGTGAAAAACCGGCTGAATCAGGAAGGCATTGAAATTCCGTTTCCTCGTATGGTCATGTATTCCCGGCATAACGAGAACGAGAATGAAGCGGTCGATCAATAAGGAGGAGCACAGTTATGGCAGAGAAATCCTATCAACTCAATGATATGGTGGAGATGAAAAAACCGCACCCCTGCGGCGAGAACCGCTGGAAAATCATCCGCATGGGGGCGGATATCCGGATCAAATGTGAAGGCTGCGGACACAGTGTCCTCGTCCCGCGCCGGAAGTTTGAAACAAAGATGAAAAAAGTGCTGGAACCAAGTGAATGAACGAAAGCCCTCCCTTTGACAGGGGAGGTTTTTTTATGGAAAGAGGAAAAAAGGACAAACTTCCATTATTCGGTCTGTTTCTTTGCAAAGGGTGGATTTGTTATAGTGGAAAATGGACTTTTGGGCTGTGCTTTTCCCCGTAAGGACGGGACGGCGCAGGTTGTTATTTTCAAGTACAGAATCTATAATAAAGTGGACTAACATGCATGTATGTAAATCCTTAAGGAGTGAAAGTCTCATATGGCACTAACAGCTGGAATCGTAGGTTTACCGAACGTAGGGAAATCTACGTTGTTTAACGCAATTACACAGGCAGGCGCTTTATCCGCCAACTATCCGTTCGCCACAATAGATCCGAACGTCGGGATCGTGGAAGTACCGGATTCGCGGCTGGAAAAGCTGACCGAGCTCGTGAACCCTAAGAAAACTGTTCCGACCGCATTTGAGTTTACTGATATCGCCGGCATCGTCAAAGGCGCAAGCAAAGGGGAAGGTCTCGGCAACCAGTTCCTCTCCCATATCCGCCAGGTGGATGCGATCTGCCACGTTGTACGCGCATTCGAAGATGAAAACATCACCCACGTTTCCGGTCAGGTCGATCCGATTACCGATATCGAAACGATCAACCTCGAACTGATCCTAGCCGACCTTGAGACGGTTTCGAAGCGTCTGGACCGTGTAGCTAAGCTTGCCCGTCAGAAGGACAAGGACGCCGTTGCTGAATATCCCGTTCTTGAAAAGCTGAAGGAAGCATTGGAAGCTGAAACACCCGCCCGCGCTGTCGAATTCAGCACCGATCAGGAAAAAGTCGTGAAAGGTCTCCATCTTTTAACTTCCAAGCCCATCCTCTATGTGGCTAACGTAAGTGAAGATGAAATTGGCGAAGGTGACAATGACAAAGTGAAGCAGATCCGTGAATTTGCGGCTAAAGAGAACGCAGAAGTCATTGTCGTCTGTGCAAAAATCGAGTCTGAAATCGCTGAGCTTGATGGCGATGAAAAGGACGAATTCCTGGACGATCTTGGAATCGAGGAATCCGGTCTTGATCAATTGATCAAAGCGACCTACAACCTGCTCGGCCTGGCGACATATTTCACTGCCGGCGAACAGGAAGTGCGCGCCTGGACCTTTAAGGAAGGCATGACTGCTCCGCAGGCGGCCGGTATCATTCACACGGACTTCGAGCGCGGCTTCATCCGTGCTGAGACAGTGTCCTATGAGGATCTGGTTGATGCTGGAACAATGGGCGTTGCTCGTGACCGCGGCCGTGTCCGCCTTGAAGGAAAAGAATATCTGGTCAAAGACGGCGACGTCATCCATTTCCGTTTCAACGTATAAACGGGGAACCTTCCACAAAAGGTTGTAAAGTGGGGACAAGTTTGTTACAATACTATATTGTGAGTAATTAAACGAATTACTCCTTGCTCCTCTTTACGAAAAAGGAGCCGTTAAGTCCATAAGGAGGTGAAAACGGATGAATAGAAAATACGAAATCATGTATATCATCCGCCCAGATATCGAGGAGGAAGCGAAAACATCTGTCAAAGATCGTTTCAGCAAAATCCTTACAGATAACGGAGCGGAGATCCAGGAAGTTAAAGAACTAGGCAAGCGCCGTCTTGCTTACGAAATTAACGACCACCGTGATGGAATCTACGTAACAGTTGATTTCAACGGTACACGTGAAGCGATCAATGAATTCGACCGTCAGGCGAAGTTCACGGATGATATTATCCGCCACATCGCAGTACGCGAAGATGACAAATAAGGAGTGATTCTGGTGTTAAATCGTGTCGTACTAGCCGGCAGATTGACGAAGGATCCTGATTTACGCTATACGCCAAACGGAGTAGCTGTCGCCAACTTTACGATCGCTGTCAACCGCCCGTTCTCAAACAATCAGGGAGATCGCGATGCCGATTTCATCAACTGTGTCGTTTGGAGAAGAGCAGCGGAGAACCTTGCGAATTTCATGAGTAAAGGCAGTCTTGTCGGAGTGGACGGACGTCTACAGTCCCGCAGTTTCGACAATCAGGAAGGCAAGCGTGTGTTTGTAACCGAAGTCGTTGCAGACAGCGTACAATTCCTTGAATCCAAGGGTGGTTCTTCGCAGGGCGGAGGAAACCGTGGAGGTTCAGGATACCAGCCAAATCAGAATCAACCATCAGGAAACAACTTCGGTTCCAATAATAATAATCAACGAAACGATGATCCATTCGCAGATAATGGCGAACCCATCGATATATCAGACGACGATCTACCATTTTAATCAGAAAGGAGTGAATGCTACATGGCACGTCGTGGACGCGGAAAACGTAAAAAGGTGTGTTTCTTCACAGCTAACGGAATCACACACATCGACTATAAAGATGTTGATTTGCTGAAACGTTTCGTCTCTGACCGTGGAAAAATTCTTCCTCGTCGAGTAACTGGAACTTCTGCTAAATATCAGCGTAAATTGACAAAAGCGATCAAACGCTCTCGTCAAATGGCCCTGCTTCCTTACTCTACTGAGTAATAGCAGCGTTACTAAAAACCGTGAAGTCTTTTATAGACTTCACGGTTTTTTTATGTTCAGGCCAGCCCCATCAGCTTTTGCAGTTCTCCCCGATTATCCAGTAAGTCCGCCAGTGTATAGCTGTCCAGCACTTGAAAGAATGCGGCCAGAGCTTCGTGCAGGGCACGTTTCAGCCGGCACGCCGGTGTAAGGACGCAGTAATCCGATCCACAGTCAAAGCACTCCAACAGATGGAAATTATCCTCCATCGCCCGTACGACGCTTCCAATATTTATATCTTTCGGTTCTTCAGCCAGACGAATTCCTCCAGCTCTTCCCCGGATCGTTTCAATCAGACCGAGCCTGCTCAATTCATGAATGATTTTCCCCAGATGGTTTTCAGATATATGAAACACCTCGGAAATTTCCTTTTTGTTCGCCAGGGCACCGTCTTCCTTGGACCCGGCAAACATCAGTACCCTCAGGGCATAATCCGTATATTTCTTTAGCTGCATGTCCGGCACCCCTTCTTGTTTTCTATTTCTTTTATCATACCACATGCATTTCTATGGAAAGCGGAAAGAAGACTGCCTTCGAATTGTCAAATCTTTTTGTGGAAAAGACGTTGCAGAAGAATTATCTTTCGATACAATAAAGGTGTATATAAAATACATCTTTTAAAGGGGTTTGAATGATGACTAATCACGTTAAACATCCACTTGATGAAAGAACGGTACGGATTATTAAGGCAACGGTTCCTGTGCTGGAGGAGCATGGAGAGACGATTACGACCTTGTTTTACAAACGACTTTTTGAAAATTATCCGGAGCTTAGAAATATCTTCAACCAGACCCACCAACGGGCGGGAGATCAGCCGAGAGCCCTGGCAAATATGGTTTACATGGCAGCTCTTCATATCGAAAACCTTGGCGCGGTGCTTCCTCAGGTCAGAACAGTTGCGGAAAAGCATCGAAGCTTGAATGTTCAGCCGGAACATTACCCCATTGTTGGTGAATATCTGCTGAAAGCGATGAAGGAAGTGCTTGGCGAGCAGGCGACGGATGAAGTTATTGAAGCCTGGGGAGAGGCTTATGGTGTTATTGCAGGTGTTTTCATCGATGTCGAAAAAGACTTATATGAAGCAGCGGAGGATCAGAAAGGTGGCTGGTCAGACTGGAGGTTGATGCAGGTCGTTGATAAAGTGAAGGAAAGTGATGAAATGACGTCCTTTTATCTGGAGCCGGAAGATGAGCGCCCACTGCCCCGTTACAAAGCTGGTCAATATATTACGGTGAAAGCTGAGATCGAAGGGGAGTCCTATGATCATCTTCGTCAGTACAGCTTATCTGATGCTCCGGGCAGTGATCATTTCAGAATCACCGTCAAACGTGAGGCAGGATCCGAGGATGTTCCGGCCGGAATCGTTTCAACGTGGCTGCATGACCATGTGAATGTTGGAGATACGCTTCCAGTAAGCGTTCCGGCCGGTGATTTCCACCTGGATGACCGTAAGCGTCCGCTCGTTATGATCAGCGGAGGGGCAGGATTGACTCCATTGATGAGCATGCAGAAGGAAGCTGCAGCCCGGCAGCCTGAACGGGATATTTATGTTATTCATGCGGCTAGGAACGGCAGGGTGCACGCATTCAAAGAGGATATGCTGAAAGAGAAGTCCTGCTTCGTTTATGAACAGCCGACAGAAGAAGATATCCGCTCGGACGCGTTTCATGAGCGGGGCTTCGTTGATTTGGATATCCTTCAGCGTACGGTTCCGAAAGATGCTGAATTTTATTTCTGCGGACCGAAGGGGTTTATGACAGCGGTGTACAGGAGTCTGACCGAGTGGGGTGTGAAGGAGGATGCGATGCACTATGAATTTTTCGGTCCTCAGGAAGCATTGGTGCTGAGAGAATCGTAACGTTACGATTCTCTCAGTGGAGCGGCCTGGAAGGTACGCTGGTCGAACTGGTCGATCATCTTCATAAAGATGTTAATGGTATACCCGCTGAAAATGGTAATGATCACGGTGCCGATTCCCACCGCTCCTCCGAACAAGGCCGCCAGAATGACAAGAATGATGCTGATGAAGGCTCTCGATATCGAAACGTTCCACCCTGTTAAATCCTTAATCACAAGCATCATCCGGTCGAAGGGATTCGGTGCGAAATCTGCCTGAAGGTTCATCGCAATCCCGAAACCGGCAATGATCATGCCGCTGGTCAGGCAGATAAACTGTACGGCTGCTGTTTCCGGCTGGATGGATTCTCTTAGAAGAAACACCCAGAAATCAATCCCTGCCCCTGTCATCAACGAAGTGATGACAGCGAAAAGTTCCGGTTTTTTCTTCGATGCCGCCGCATTAAACAGGATCATCGTCAGGCCGACAACAATTTCCCAGCTGCCGATTGTCAATCCGAATGTCCGGTGCAGTCCTACAAGAAGGGCGTCAAAAGGAGAGGTACCGAGGGAGGATTGAATCGTCAAGGCAATACCGGCGGTCATAATGAAAAGGCCTGCCAGATAATACAAGCCTCGGATGTAATGGCGTTTCATGACACCACCCCTTTTCTCGTTATCCTTAGACTATACAGCGGGAGTCACCCGTATTTCAAGGGAGAGGGTGTAAATAAAAGTAAAAAAGCAGGAGCTTATGGCTCCTGCCTTTCAAGCTGGTGAGTGAGGAACCTTGACCACCATTTGGGTAGAACGGTCACGTTCCGCTTATCGGTGGATGCCTGCCGCGGGCACGGCCTCAGCTAACTTGGGCAGAAAGAACACCTGCCCAAGTGGATCTTCGACCTGTGCTGTTCCCGCAGGCGTCACCACCGAGCGCTCCTCGTGACTTCACCAAATGATGAAGGATATGAAGGCACTAAACGATCCTTGTTTCACAAGAATATGCCGTACGGGTCATGACAGGAACCCTGAATGATGTGTCGTATACGTGTAGGGAGACGTCCACTTACCGTAATCGAAAGCATTTTCCTTGAATAAGGAAGACTGGAGGCGTTGGGGTAAATGGGAGTGATCTACATATAAAAAAGCAGGAGCTTTTTAGCTCCTGCTTTTTTATAGGATAGAATCACTCTTCAACGTAAGCCCACTTGAATTCGAATTCAGGGCCTGTTGCTGTAGAATAAACGCCTTTAATGGACGGGCGGAACAGCTGTGCTTTAGCATCCTGATAGATAGGAGCCACGGCCTGATCTTCTTCAAGAAGCAGCTTCTCGGCTTCCAGGAAGGTTTCAAAACGCTTCGCCGGATCCTGGGCATACTCTGAATTGGCTTTATCAATCAAGCTGTCATACTCTTCGCTGGAGTACGCCATGTTGTTGTTCTGGCCATCTGTCAAATACATGTTCAAGTACGTGTTCGGGTCCACGTAGTCCGGTCCCCACGTAGCCGCTTCGATTTCGAATTCGGAATTGTTGTCACGGCGGACACGTTCCTTAAATGGTACTTCCAGAAGCTTGATCGTCAGGCCGTCCAGGTTTTCCTCAAGCTGTCCTTTGTAATACGCAAGGGCATCTTTGGATGTCCCTGTATCATCACCCAGCAGCTCGATTTCAACAGAATCTGTACCGAGTTCCTCAAGCGCCTTGCTCCAGTGCTCTTTTGCTTTCTCAACATTGGATTCTACAAGTGACCCTTGTGCCTCGCGGAAATCTTCCTCACTGTCCGGCATGGAAACGAAGTTGGATGGGACATAACCTTCTGCCGGGACGGATCCGTCATTCAGGATAACATCGACAAGACCTTGACGATCGATCCCGTAGGAAATGGCCTTACGTACGTTTACATTGGCTAGCGCCTCGTTATTTTCCTGATTGAACTTGAAGAAATATAAGTATGGTTTTTCGACGACGTTGAATGCTTCGTTCGTACGATACTGGTCGACAAATTCCGCATTCAATTCTGTCTGATCAATTTCACCGGACTCATAAAGGTTCACACCGGTGGAAACTTCTTTTACGACTTTGGCATTGATTTTCTCAAGCTGTACCGTTTCGTTATCCCAGTAGGAATCGCTCTTTTCGATGGACCAGCCTTCGCCGTGGCTCCATTCAGTCATTTCGAACGGTCCGTTGGAAATGGTATATTCCGCTTCTGTTGCGAACTTGTCCCCTTGTTCTTCAACATACTCCTGATTGAGCGGCATGAACGTGATGAAGACCGTCATGGACTCAAAGTAAGGAACCGGCTTTTCCAGTTCGACTTCAAGCGTTTTATCATCGACAGCTGTTGCTCCGAGGTCTTCTAGAGAAGCTTCCCCGTTGCTGATTTCAGTTGCATTTTTAATGATGCCACCAAGGAAGTATGGACCGTACTCGGATCCCACTTCCGGATCAACCGCTCTTCTCCACGCATAAACGAAATCGTCAGCGGTAACCGGGTCGCCGTTTGACCATTCGGCGTCACGCAGGTTGAATGTCCACGTCAGGCCGTCTTCGCTCACTTCAGAGCTTTCCGCCATTCCGTTGACAAGCTGGCTGTTTTCATCGAGTCGGTAAAGTCCCTCGTAGGTTTCCCCTGCCCATTGGAATCCGACGGAATCCGTAATCAAGGACGGGTCCATGCTTGGGATCTCACTTTTTGATGTAATCGTGATTTCCTGTTCTCCCGAAGCACTGCTTTCTTCTGTTCCTTCTGATGTTTCCTCATTACCTTCCCCTGATTCAGAAGATGTTTCGCTGTCCCCGCCGCTGCATGCTGCCAGTACAAGCACAAACATCAATCCGAAAAGCACCAACAGATGTTTTCTCAAAGTGACTCCCCCTATAGTTTAAATTTTCTAAAAATAATTACTTTTTGAATTATACAAATAAATAAGAAAAAAAGCAAAGTCTATTTTTGTCTAATCCTTTGGCATACGCGGGAAAACACCGGCTTATCCTGCTTTAAACAGAATATTCCCATTACATTGACATCGGGTTTACTTCTGATAGGATTATAGAATATCCAATTCTTTTCTAACGTTTTAACGCGTCTAAAAGATGAAAAGAGAGCATTGAATAAATAGGAGGTACAAGTCGAATGAAGCGTGAATGGGATTTGCTTCATACTCCGGGACCGACGCCGATCCCGCCGAGTGTGGACCGCAGTATGAGTCAGCCGATGATTGGACACAGAGGAGAAAAATGCAAGGAATTGATGCAGGACATCGCCCCGAGGTTGAAGCCGGTCTTCGGTACATCCGGTGACGTTCTCGTTATAACAGGAAGCGGGACGTCCGCGCTGGAATCTGCTGTCGTCAATGTCACCCAGCCGGGAGATGAAGTGCTTGTCGTTGTGGCCGGTGCGTTCGGTGATCGTTTTGCCCAGATTTGTCAAACCTATGAATTGAATGTCCACCGCCTCGATGTCACATGGGGAGAGGCTGTAAAGGTCGATCAGGTTACACAGGCCCTCCAGGAGAACCCGGATATCAAGGCTGTATTCGTGACGCACTGTGAAACATCGACCGGAGTCATGCACCCGGTGGAGGCCGTCGCTGAAAAAGTGAAGGAAGTCAGTGAGGCGCTTGTTATTGTTGATGGTGTCTCTTCGATCGGCGGCGCTGGTTTGAATATGGACGCTTCTGGAATCGATATCTTAGTCTCCGGTTCGCAAAAGGCGATGATGCTCCCGGCGGGTCTTGCGTTTGTTGCCGTGGCGGATGCTGCCTGGACAGTCATCGATCAGAATCCGAGGCCGCGTTTTTATTTGGATCTGCGCGTCTACCGTAAGCAGCTGATGGCCGGTCAGACCCCGTACACTCCTGCTCTTTCCCTGCTGTTCGGCCTGCAGGAAGCGCTGCGTCTTTTAGAGGAAGAAACGTTGGAAAAAGTGTATGAACGTCATGCATTAATGAAGCAGATGACACGTGAAGCGTTTCAGGCTCTTCAGATTCCCCTGCTCGTTTCCGATGGAGAGGCATCCACGACGGTCACCTCCGTCCGGCCGGAAACGTTCGAAGCCGAGCAGTTGAGAAAACTGGCAAGAGAAGAATTCGGCCTGCAGCTTGCCGGCGGACAGAAACAGCTGAAGGGCGAAATCTTCCGTGTCGGTCACATGGGGTACTCCCGTCCGGCCAATGTTCTGCAGTATATCGGCATTATCGAAATCATTCTGAAGCGCCTCGGTCATACGTTTGAACCGGGGGCAGGTACAGCAGCAGCTCAGGCGGCGTACCTCGATTTTACAAGGGAGGATTAATCCATGCACCGAGTGTTAATTAGTGATCCATTGAGTGAGGAAGGCATTAAACCGCTTCGTGAAGCGGATGATATCGAAATCATTAAGGAAACGTCCTTGTCCCATGAGGAACTGTTGGAAGCGGTCGGCTCCGCAGAAGCATTGATTGTCCGCAGCCAGACGCAGGTAACGCGTGAAGTCATTGAACATGGAACCCACCTGAAAATCATCGGCCGTGCCGGTGTCGGTGTTGATAACATCGATTTGGATGCGGCCACCGACAATGGTGTGATTGTCGTGAACGCCCCGGATGGCAATACGATTTCCACAGCCGAACACACCATGGCGATGCTCATGTCCCTGGCCCGCAACATCCCGCAGGCGTATCACCAGCTTCAGCAGAAACGCTGGGAACGCAAGAAATTCGTCGGTGTGGAGCTGAAGGATAAAGTGCTTGGAATTGTAGGCTTCGGAAGGATCGGCCGCGAGGTGGCCCAGCGCGCCAAAGGGCACCGCATGAAAGTCGTTGCCTTCGATCCTTTTCTTAATGAAGAAAAAGCACAGAAGGCAGGCGTCACCCACGGTACACTGGAAGAAGTACTCCAACAGGCGGATTTCCTGACTGTACATACGCCGCTGATTGAAAAAACGAAGCACTTGATTAATGAAGAAGCGATTGCACTCATGAAAGACGGTGCCCGTATTTTGAACTGTGCCCGCGGAGGAATCGTGGAAGAGAATGCTTTATATGAAGCAGTTAAATCCGGGAAAATTGCGGGAGCGGCTCTCGATGTATTTGAAGAAGAACCGGCTACGGAGCATCCGCTGCTGTCCCTGCCTGATGTGATTGCCACTCCTCACCTCGGTGCAAGTACCGTGGAAGCGCAGGAAAACGTGGCGACCGATGTCAGTGCCGACGTCCTTGAACTGCTGCGCGGAGGAACCGTGAGAAATCCGGTCAACCTGCCTTCGGTGTCTACCGAAATGATGGAGAAGCTGTCGCCATACTTTACGCTTTCCGAACGACTCGGTTCGTTTGTGTCCCGCATTGCAGAAGGCACCTTTGAAAAAATCAATGTCTACTACAGTGGGGAACTGCTCGACATCGATACGACGCCGCTGACGAGAATTGCGGTGAAAGGTATCCTCGGTCGATACATCGGCAGCCGGGTCAACGATGTTAACGCCTATAAAACAGCGGCAGATAAAGGCATTACAATCAATGAGCAGAAGTCAACGAAAACGAAAGGCTTCACGAACCTCATTACGGTGGAAATTGAAACCGATCAGGAAACACGCAGTGCAGCCGGTACCCGCTTGAATGGACTTGGGGCGCGGATCGTCCAGCTCGACCAATATTCCATTGATATCGTTCCGGAAGGTCATTTGATTGTTATTCACCATACCGACCAGCCTGGAGCCATCGGGCGTGTCGGCAGCCTGCTTGCCGAGCAGGACGTCAACATTGCAACGATGCAGGTGGGACGTGCGAATGAAGGTGGAGAAGCGGTCATGGTCTTAACCGTCGATAAAGCCATAGATAAGCAGGCAGCTGATCAGCTTTCTGAGATTGCCGACATCCGTCAGGTGGATTATTTAACCCTCAAATAACTAAAAGACCGGCCTGAGCAGGCCGGTCTCAGCTTGTAGAGAATCCTCTGGTTCTTTACAAGCTTTTTTTCTGTCTTACCGCCAGGAGCATAAGCCCTTCCCTTTCCGCGCCCGCTCTTCCTCGCAAAACCCACGCTCAGCGATCCCGGCCCACTCGTTCTTCCGGAACGGTCTGCGGCCCATACGTAATTGGAAAAAGTTCATTTTCGATTATTTTCTGTCTAATAATTAGGGGGCGATCTTCTGTTGAACGGAAAATCGTTCTCTTTTTTTGGTGAGGTTACGAGGAGCATCCACCGATAAGTGGAACGAGGCCGCTCCGTATAGGGGGAACTTTATAAGGAGGAACGGACGATCTTGCCGTCTAATCGTCTGCCAGTGGGTTCATTTTGGTGTGGTTTTTGTAAAAGTGAATCATAAACTTTGACTTTGAGACAATCCCTTGTTAAATTTAATGCCGACCTTATTTGTAAGTATTAAATAAAAAAACAAGGAGGACCATTATGAATGCTCAACAAAAAGAAGCTTCTGCCCCGAAAAAGCTCCTCTTCCGTATATTAGACGGGATCGAGTGGCTGGGGAATAAACTGCCCTCTCCTTTGCTGCTGTTTGCCATTCTGGCAGCGCTTGTCGTGGTGATTTCCGGCATCTTTTCCGGTGTATCTGTCACCAACCCGACCTCAGGAGAAGTGGTCGAAGTCAAAAACCTATTCAGTCTCAGTGGACTGGATTATATATTCAACAGTGCCGTTGAAAACTTCATCGGTTTTCCGCCGCTTGGCGCTGTTCTTGTAACGATGCTTGGTATCGGGCTTGCGGAACAGACAGGATTGATCAACGCCTCGCTGAAGGGCATCGTCTTTTCCTTCCCGCGCCGCCTGCTTACAGCAGCGCTTGTATTTGCCGGTGTCATGTCCAGTGTGGCGGTTAACGCCGGATATGTTGTTCTTCCGCCGCTTGGCGCTGTCCTGTTCCTGGGACTGGGACGTCATCCGCTTGCCGGTCTGGCTGCGGCCTTCGCTGGTGTGTCTGGTGGTTTCGGTGCCAACCTGGCGCTGACGTCCACGGATGCCATTCTGCTTGAGTTGACGGCTGATGCGGCCGGTACCATTGACCCTGCCTACGCTGATACGATCACGGTGACGATGAACTATTTCTTTGCCGCTGCTTCGGTTGCGTTGATTACGATTGTCGGTACATTCGTAACTGATAAAATTGTAGAACCGCGTCTTGGCACTTATAAAGGGGACGAAGCCGGGGAGATTGATGAACTGACAGCTCTGGAGAAAAAAGGGATGCGCCGGGCCGGTATCGGTTTCCTCCTTACCTTCGCCTTGATGGCCTATCTTTCGTTCGGGCCGCTGCGCGGGGACGGGGCTTATATCGAATCACCGTTCTTCAACGCCCTGGTCTTTGTCATTTTCATCCTGTTCCTCGTCCCGGGACTGATTTACGGGATAGTCGTCAAGGAGATTACCAATGACAAAGACTTGACCAAGCTGTTAGGAAAAACGATGGCCACGATGAGCGGCTACATCGCTCTCGCCTTTACGGCTGGTCAGTTTATCGCTTACTTCCGTGAGACCAACCTTGGAACGGTCATCGCTTTCAGAGGCGCCGATTTTCTTGATTCCACAGGGTTTGACGGTATCGGGTTGATTCTGACGTTCCTCGGCCTGACGATGGTCGTCAACTTCTTTATCGGAAGTTCTTCGGCGAAATGGACGATTCTTGCACCGGTGTTCGTGCCGATCATGATGAATCTCGGATATTCCCCGGAATTCACGACACTGCTGTACCGGATCGCGGACTCTGTGACGAATATGATCACCCCGCTGCTCTTGTACTTCCCGGTGGTCATTGCATTTGCTCAGCGTTATGACAAGAAGCTCGGCATCGGTACCCTCATCTCCATGATGATTCCGTATTCGGTCGCCTTCCTGCTTGCATGGCTGCTGCTCTTGCTCGTCTGGGTCATTCTTGGCATCCCAGTCGGACCGGGAGCTCCAATCAGCTATTAATGAATCAACACAGATCATGAAAAAATGGCCGGACTCCTTATAAGGAGTCCGGCCTTTCAGTCTGTAGAAAAAGTTCGTCCTATCCAGTTAGAGTTGTCCGCATGTCGTGTTCAGGGGTACACGTTCCGCTTATCGGTGGATGCTTGCCGCGGGCACGGCCTCAGCTAAATTGGTCAAGAAAACCATTTGACCAATTGGATCTTCGGCTCGCGCTGTTCCCGCAGGCGTCACCACCGAACGCTCCTCGTGCCGACGCCTGTGGGAAAACAGCTTTACCCTCTGATATAAGAGAACGTTGAGCATCGCTCCTTCGCCGTTTTATAGGACATTACAGGGGTCGTTACTGCCGCTTGCGTGGGAAAAATCCTATCCATGACCAGGTATTGGAGTCACTAGAAAAAAAGTTTTTCTCCAAGCTGAAAAGGCCGGATGCTCGTCGAGAGCGCCCGGCCTTTTTAATTACCCGATCGGATGACGTTCAGCTTTTCGGTTCGTAAATGTATGGACATGCGAATAGCCGGCTGATTTCGCAAGGTCGATGGCGGCATCATAGCGGTAGCCGATATGGTCCGGCTTATGCGCATCAGAGCAGAGAACGATTCCAACTCCGGCTTCCTTACAGATCCTCAGTAGATCAGGATCAGGATACAGCTCTCCGACCGGTTTTCTCAGCCCTGCGGTACTGATTTCAATCAGCGTATTCGTAGAAGCCAGTGCTTCTGCCGCCCGCTTGTACTGCCCGATAAGAAAATCACGGTCATCCGGACGATAGCCGAATACTTTAATCACATCGATATGGCCGACAAAGTCGAACAGTCCGGATTCAGCGAGGGTGACGACGCGGTCGAAGTACTGCTCATAGACGTCTTTCAAATCTCTTTTTTCATATTCCTCGCGGTAAATGGCCAGATCGATGCCCCAGTCGTCGATCCAGTGCACGGAACCGATCACATAATCGAAGGGATGGTTTTCGATAAAGGCTTCCATCTCTTTTTCCTTACCAGGCATATAATCCATCTCGATGCCCATTTTAATGGGAAGTCCCTGCTTTTCGGCTTCATCAAACATCTGCTGGTAGGTGCCGAAATCGAGGGTCCGCCGGTTGTTGACCCACGGATTGGAGAGAATCTCTTTTGTCTCCTGGAAAAAATACGCATGTTCAGAAATGCCTAATTCCTGAATGCCTTCGTTTTTTGCTTTTTGTATGTAGGTTCTCAGATAGTCGACGTCTAAATTTCCTGTTTCAGCCATATGCACGTGATAATCGGTCAGCATGAATATCCTCCTCAGGTGGAATTTCATTCATCATACCAGACTCACACCTGTTCACCAAGACAGAACAGGTGTGAGTAAACAACAACCCGTACAAACCGTACATATGTTAAAATAGGGAGGTTAAGACAGCGCGAAAAAAGTCGAGGTGCAACCTGAATATGAACAACTCAAAAAGAATAACCGAAGGGGCTTTAATGGCAGGGATATATCTGCTATTGTTATTGGTAATTATTTTCCTGCCGGGAGGAATCGGATCGTTACTGCTGTTCGTTCTGCCGGTGCCATACATTTATTACAGCAGCCGTCACGGCTGGAAGCCCGGCCTGCTCCTGTTTTGTTTAACGATGATCTTCAGTCTGCTGATCGTTCCGGTCCTTTCCATTCCCTTTACACTCACAGCGGGAATCGGGGGCGTGGCATCCGGCGGCGTCCTGCATGCCGGCCGTTCAGCCTATGAGTCTCTTGCTCTTGGAACCGTCGGGTATACGGGAGGACTTGTCCTCGGTATGGGGCTTGTCCAGCTGCTTCTCGGCATCAATCTTATTGATGAACTGACCGCAGGGATGAGCGATAGTTTAGACACGGTGGAATCTACGATGGGTATCTTCGGACAAGGGGACAGCTCAGAGGAAGCTGTGGACACAGTCCGTGAAGCGATCACCTTCATCCCAGACATCATCCCAAGTATTTTCGTCATGACAAGCGTCATCACTGCCTTGATCAGTTTGTGGCTGACGTTCAAGCTCATGAACAGAATCGAAAATAAGTCCTATGCCTTTGCTTCGTTTAAAAATTTCCGATTGCCGACGTCTATTCTGTGGTATTACTTCTTTGCGATGATTTTGAACTATGTGGTGACAGATCGGGAAGGCTGGGTGTACTTCGGAGCCATCAACGTCTTCATTGTGGCTGGCACACTGCTTGCTATCCAAGGCTTTTCATTCGTCTTCTATTACGCATCACAGAAGAAGTGGCCGAAGGCTGTACCTGTCCTGGTGATCGTTTTTTCATTACTTTCTCCGGGATTGATCATGTATCTTGTTCGAATTTTAGGTATAATTGACTTAGGATTTCCACTGCGCAGCTATGTCAGTGAGAAGAAAAAAAACTAGCTCGGAGAAGATGGTAGGAGCTGAATGCAATGCCGAACTTTTTTAAGAAACCAACGATGAGCGGACACTTATGGATCATCTATGCGATTTCCTTAATTCTGCTCGGGTTTATCTGGTATTATCAGTGGATGCTCGGGTTATTGATGACGCTGTTCCTTGCTGCATCGATATTCTACAGTGTCCGCACCGAACAGCACATGATCAATGAAACCGAAGAATATATATCGACCCTTTCCTACCGGGTGAAAAAGGTGGGCGAGGAAGCTCTGTTGGAGATGCCGATCGGAATTATCCTGTACAGCGAGAATTACACCGTCGAATGGGCCAACCCGTACATGAACCGGTTCACGAATGAGGATACGGTCGTCGGCGAATCGCTGAAAAAGTTGTCGGATCAGCTGATTCCTGCTTTGAAGGAAGAGGAGGATGAGGTGTGGATTACGATCGACGGCTATAAATTCCAGACGGTTGTCAAACGGGAGGAGCGCCTGCTTTATCTGTTTGACCGGACACAGCAGACCGAGATTCATAACCGTTATGAAAATGAACAGACGGTACTTGCGATCATCTTCCTTGATAACTATGAGGAAATTACGCAGGGAATGGATGATACAGCGAAGAGCCATATCAATTCCCAGGTAACCTCCATTCTGAACAAATGGGCCGGGGACTACGGCATCTACTTGAAACGCACTTCACAGGAACGGTTTATGGCTGTGATGAACCAGGAGATTCTTTACACGCTTGAAAAAGCGAAGTTCGAAATCCTGGATGATGTCCGCGAACTGATTACCGATCAGAACGTTCCACTGACACTGAGTTTCGGTATCGGTGTCGGGCCGATCAGCCTGCCTGAACTCGGGGAGCTGTCTCAGTCGAGTCTGGATCTTGCTCTCGGCCGCGGCGGCGACCAGGTGGCCATCAAGGATGATTCCGGGAAGGTCCGCTTCTACGGCGGTAAAACCAACCCGATGGAGAAACGGACGCGTGTACGGGCACGAGTCATCTCCCACGCTATGAAGGAGCTCGTCCAGGCGAGTGAAAAGGTCTTGATTATGGGACATAAATCCCCGGATATGGACTCGATCGGGGCTTCCATCGGCATACTGAAAATCGCTCAGGCCAACGACAAAAAAGCAGCCATCGTCCTGGATCCGGATGATATCGATACAGGCGTGCAGCGGATGGTCGAAGAGATTGAAAAGGACGAAGACTTGTGGGAGTACTTCATCCCGCCGGAAGATGCGCTCGAAATGGTGACGAACAATACACTGCTCGTCGTCGTCGATACGCACAAACCATCCATGGTCATGGAGGAAAAACTGCTGTCGAAGACCGAGCATGTCGTCGTCATCGATCACCACCGCCGGGCGGAGGAGTTCATCAAGGATCCGACGCTCGTCTACATGGAGCCATATGCTTCTTCTACGGCCGAGCTTGTCACCGAGCTTTTGGAATATCAGCCGAAGAAGCTGAAGCTGTCCATGCTTGAATCGACGGCCCTGCTTGCCGGGATCATCGTCGATACGAAGAGTTTCACACTCCGTACGGGCTCACGAACGTTTGACGCCGCTTCCTACCTGCGTTCCAAAGGAGCCGATACCGTCCAGGTCCAGAAATTCATGAAAGAGGATCTGGATGTCTATGTAAGGCGGAGCAAGTTGATTGAGAAGGCGTCCATATATAGAGATGGGATAGCCATATCAACAGGCGACCACGGTGAATCCTATGGTCCTGTCATCATCGCTCAAGCGGCAGATACGCTGCTTACGATGAGTGGAATCGTCGCATCGTTTGTCATATCTGAACGTAGTGACGGCCGAATCGGCATCAGTGCCCGCTCCCTCGGCGACATCAACGTCCAGGTCATCATGGAGAAGATGAATGGCGGGGGTCACCTGACCAATGCGGCGACACAGTTGGAAGACACAACGATTGAAGATGCCAGAGATTTGCTGCAGGATATTATTGACGAATATTTTGAAGGGGGAGACACAGAATGAAAGTCATATTCAAAACGGATGTAAAAGGTAAAGGGAAAAAAGGCGAAATTAAAGAAGTGAACGACGGTTATGCGCGTAACTACCTTCTGAAGAACAACCTGGCTGTCGAGGCGACCAAAGGCAACATGCAGGCGCAGAAAGCCAAGGATGCCAAGGTTGAGCAGCAGGCTCAGGAAGAAGTGGAAGAAGCGAAGCGCCTCAAGGCTCAGCTCGCTGATCTGGAAGTGAAGCTTGATGCGAAATCCGGCGACAGCGGCCGTCTCTTCGGGTCGATTACGAGTAAGCAGATCGCCGAGCAGTTGAAGAAGGATCACAACATCAAGATCGACAAACGGAAAATTGAGCTGGATGATCCGATCCGTACGCTTGGATACTCCAACGTTCCTGTAAAGCTTCACCCGGAAGTGACAGGCACGATCCGTGTCCACATCGCTGAAAAATAAATGTATCAAAGAGGCGCCCTGTCCATTGTCCGGATGAACAGGGCGCTTTTCTGCCCTTTCCGCCATATGGACAGCGGTCAGAATATGAGTTAATATGATGTATTGGTGTTAACGATTTAGAGGAGGAAAAGCTAGTGAGTGAAATGTGGAACGACCGTACCCCGCCTCATAATATAGAAGCAGAGCAGGCGGTGCTCGGTGCGATCTTTTTAGAACCTGAAGCAATGTCGACAGCCGCAGAAAATTTACTTCCGGAAGATTTTTATCGAGCAAGCCACCAGCGGATATTCGAGGTGATGCTGACGCTTGCGGACAGAGGCGAGCCAATCGACCTGGTTACGGTCACCACGGCTCTTTCCAACAATAAGGTGTTGGAGGAGGTCGGCGGGGTTTCCTATCTGACAGATATTGCAAACTCGGTGCCGACCGCAGCCAACGTCGGTTATTATACGAACATCGTCGGTGAAAAATCGACGCTCCGCAGTTTGATCCGAACCGCTACGAACATTGTGACGACAGGATATTCGGAGGAAGAAGAGATTGACGATGTCCTGAACTCCGCAGAGAAGGACATCTTAGAAGTCTCCCAGCGGAAAAATTCCAGTGCGTTCAAAAGCATTAAAGACGTCCTGATCGATGTGTATGACAACATTGAACAGCTGCACATGAACGATGGATCGACGACAGGTATTCCGACGGGCTACCGTGACCTCGATCACATCACCTCCGGTTTCCAGCGGAATGATTTGATCATTATCGCTGCGCGTCCATCGATGGGTAAGACGGCCTTCGCCTTGAACATCGCCCAGAACGTCGCCGTGCACACAGATGAGAACGTGGCCATCTTCAGTTTGGAGATGGGGGCTGACCAGCTCGTTTCCCGTATGCTCTGCGCAGAAGGAAACATCGATGCCCAGCGTCTGCGTACCGGAAGCCTGGAAACGGAAGACTGGAACAAGTTGACGATGGCGATGGGAAGCTTGTCCAACGCCGGCATCTACATTGACGACACCCCCGGGGTGCGCGTGAGTGAAATCCGCTCTAAATGCCGCCGCCTGAAGCAGGAACACGGCCTCGGCATGATTTTGATCGACTACCTGCAGTTGATCCAGGGAAGCGCGAATTCCAAAGAAAACCGTCAGCAGGAGGTTTCTGAAATCTCCCGTTCCCTGAAAGGTCTGGCCCGTGAGCTGAACGTGCCGTTGATTGCCCTGTCCCAGCTCTCCCGTGGTGTGGAATCCCGTCAGGATAAACGCCCGATGATGTCGGACCTTCGTGAATCCGGATCGATTGAGCAGGATGCTGATATCGTCGGATTCCTTTATCGTGATGACTATTATGATAAAGAATCCGAAAGCCAGAACATCATTGAAATCATTATCGCTAAACAGCGTAACGGCCCGGTCGGAAACGTCGAACTGGCCTTCGTGAAGGAGTACAACAAGTTCGTCGACCTTGACCACCGTTATACCGATGCCGATATACCACCGGCCTGACAAGAGAAAGAAACGAAAAGACGCTCACATCCAGAGGGGAGATCTGGAGGAGCGTCTTTTTTATCAGCTTCTGTGAAGCCATGTATGATGATCACCACCCATCACGCCTCCCGGAGAGTCACGCTGGGTCGTGGGTGATCTTAAGAAAAGTAGTGGGTGATGGCGTAGGCTGCGCCATCCTCATCATTGGATTTCGTGATGTAATCGCTTGCTTCTTTCACATCACGGACTGCGTTTTCCATGGCTGCGCTTCTTCCAGCGGCCTTCAGCATGGAAAGGTCGTTATGACTGTCTCCGACGGCCGCTGTCCGGTGCATCGGAATATCAAGGTGCTCCGCTACGGATCTTAAGGCATTGCCCTTGGAGGCTGTTCGGTCTTCCAGTTCAAAATTATGCTCCGCAGAGCTCACCATCGTGAACGATGGGTGGTCACGGAACTTGTTTCTGCCTTTTTCGAGTTTATCCAGGTCGAACGTGAAAGCGAGGATGTTGTACATCGGGTCCTTGGACTCGACGATCTCCTCATAAGATTCGACAAAAGCGAAGCCGTTTTGGCTGAACTGCTTATCCAGTGCATGCCTCAAGCTCTGCTGATCAGTTTCCGGATTGGCGCTGATGAGGCGGTCCATCTCCACGTGAAGGAGTTCCCGTCCATTCTGCGGCGTGTAAATCGATGAGCCGCTGAACACCTCATAATAATAATCCTCCTGCTCCAGCCACTCCAAGGCTTCCCCGGCATCCTGCCGATTCAGTGCTTTTTCTTCAAACAAGGTGCCGTCCGGTGTATGGATGACGGCTCCGTTTGCACTGATGACCCATGGCTGGAGGGGAAGACTGGAAAAAATCTTCTGGACATCGAAGTAGGCCCGGCCTGTCGCAATAACGATTTCCACGCCGTTTTCCCGTGCGTTCTTCAGCGCTTCTGCATTTCCGTCACTGATCGAATTTTCCTTGTTCAAAAGCGTTCCGTCGAGATCGATGGCAATCAAGTCCATAAATCCTTCTCCTCCTCTTCTGTGACAATCAATTCTACTCCGCATTCCTTCAATAGACGCTGGAAAGGTTCCTCCGGTGCCTGATCGGTAATGATCATGTCGATATCCTCCAGTCCTGCAAACGTAAAGAATTCCGTCATCCCGAATTTCGTATGATCAGCAAGGACGATCACTTCCCCGGCCTGCTTGATCATATTTTTCTTCACCATCCCGTCCTCTTCATGTCCGAGGGTCAGTCCGTGTTCAGAGATGCCCACTACGCCGATGAAGGCTTTATCAACATGATAGCTTTTCAGGCGTTCAATGACAGAAGCGCCGTAAAGGAACTGGTGCTCCTTCTGCAGGTAGCCTCCGAGGAGCTGGATGGAGACGAGACCGACATTGGAGAGAATATCCGCCTGGTGAATCGAATTGGTGATCACCTTGATCTCCATCGGTGAGATCTGACTGGCGCAGGCCTGTACGGTCGTGGATGTGTCTAAAATGATATGATCCCCCGAATGGATCAGCGAAGCTGCTTTTCTGCCGATTTCCTGTTTTTCATAGGATACAGCCTTCAAACGATGGGTATAATCCTGAATAGCCGCATGGGTTTTCGGCAGGATGGCCCCGCCCCGCGTCCGTACAATGGCTTTGCGCTCTTCCAGCTTCACCAGGTCACGCCTGGCGGTATCTCGTGAAATGTCGAACATCTCACACATTTGATCAATCGTGATGCGGCGGTTGTTTTTTAAGTATTCAATGACGCCGATCAGTCTTTCTTCCTGATACATGGGAGAACCCCTTCCATATCTATCCTCTTGTAAGTGATTATAAGTAATTTTATAATCAAAATCAATGGATAATAAGTTTTAATAAGTTGTTAGAAAAGCCTGATATATAGGCTATTATCGAACATTGAAATATTTTATTGAAATTAATGTTCGGATTCAGCGTTGACTTTCACGTCGGGAATTGGTAAACTGACGAAGGAAATTCAAACCAATAACCAAATTCATTGCGGAGGTGCCTTATGTCTTCAGTAGTTGTAGTCGGAACCCAGTGGGGGGACGAAGGTAAAGGCAAAATTACCGATTTTCTTTCACAAAATGCCGAAGTGGTTGCGCGTTACCAAGGTGGTAACAATGCGGGACACACGATTAAATTTGACGGAATAACTTATAAACTTCACCTGATTCCATCAGGGATTTTCTTTGATGATAAAATCTGCGTACTCGGAAATGGCATGGTCATTGATCCGAAAGCGCTTCTTGAGGAATTGAAATACCTTCACGATAAAGGTGTTTCCACAGACAACCTGCGGATCAGCAACCGTGCGCACGTCATTCTTCCTTACCACTTGAAGCTGGATGCGCTTCAGGAAGAGGAAAAGGGCGCCAATAAGATCGGAACGACGAAAAAAGGAATTGGACCGGCTTATATGGACAAAGCGGCCCGTACAGGAATCCGCATAGCCGATCTCATGGACAAGGAGAGCTTCCGTGAGAAGCTGGAGCAGAACCTTGCCGAGAAGAACCGTCTGTTCGAAAAAGTGTATGAAACAGAACCGTTCACCGTGGATGAAATTCTTGATGAATACTACGAGTATGGTCAGAAGATCGCTTCTTATGTATGCGATACGTCTGTCGTCCTGAATGACAACCTTGATGACGGCCGCCGCGTCCTTTTCGAAGGCGCCCAGGGTGTGATGCTCGATATCGACCAGGGAACTTACCCGTTCGTCACATCCTCCAACCCGATTGCCGGTGGAGTTACGATCGGTTCCGGTGTCGGTCCATCTAAAATCAAGCACGTTGTCGGTGTATCCAAAGCCTATACGACGCGTGTCGGCGACGGTCCATTCCCGACGGAGCTTGAAAACGAAACCGGCGACCAAATCCGCGAAGTCGGCCGTGAATACGGAACGACAACAGGACGTCCGCGCCGTGTCGGCTGGTTCGACAGTGTTGTTGTCCGCCACGCCCGCCGTGTGAGCGGAATCACGGATCTTTCCCTGAATTCGATTGATGTGCTGACAGGCATCGAAACGCTGAAGATTTGTACGGCCTATAAGTACAAAGGTGAAATCATCGAGGAGTTCCCGGCCAGCTTGAAAGTTCTCGCTGAATGTGAACCGGTCTATGAAGAAATGCCGGGCTGGACGGAAGACATCACGGGTGTGAAAAACCTGAGCGAACTGCCGGCCAATGCACGCCATTACATCGAACGTGTGTCACAGCTGACAGGAATTCCGCTTTCTGTCTTCTCTGTCGGTCCTGACCGTTCTCAAACGAACGTCGTCCGCAGTGTGTACAGCGAATAATCAACGAGCACCTGGCTGTTATCAGTCAGGTGTTTTTGTATAGGATAACGATAAAGGAAAGGAGTGTTTCATGTGAAACGCATTTGTATTTTTGCCGGGTCAAGTGCAGGAAGCAGCCCGGTCTTCGCTGAACAGACAAAAATTCTGGGACAGGCCCTCGCTTCCCGTGGGATTGAACTCGTCTACGGAGGAGCCCGGAGCGGTCTGATGGGCGCTGTGGCTGATGAAGTCCTTGCACATGGCGGGTCCGTTACAGGCGTCATGCCGACACATCTTTTTGATAAAGAAGTTCCCCACCCGGATATTACGAAAATGATTGAAGTGGACACTCTCCATGAGCGAAAAGCGAAAATGAGTGAACTGGCTGATGGGTTCATCGCTCTTCCCGGCGGCTTCGGTACGCTTGAGGAATTGTTTGAAACGGTCAGCTGGGCACAAATCGGCATTCATCAGAAGCCTGTCGCCCTCTTCAACATCGAAGGGTATTATACCCCTGTGATGAAGCTCGTGGAACACAGTGTCCAGGCCGGATTCGTGAAAGAGGAGCACCAGGACTTGATGGCAGCCTCTTCGGATCCGCACCAGCTTTTGGATGAAATGGAAGCAAAAGAAAAACCGGGCCTTCGCTGAGGTCCGGTTCCTTCTTATACGTGAATCGTTTTTGAAAAGATCAACCCGAAGTACCGGTATGTCACTTTAATTTTGCTGATGGTTGTTTCTTCGGCAATGCTCAGGCCATAGATGGTGGCAGGGGCTGGATCAGTGGCAGCGGCAACGGTTTTAGCAGCAAGAGGAGAGGTATCGGGTCCTAGTGAGAATGAGGTGAAATCCTGCGTGCGTTGGTTCTCACCGAGGAGCGCATGTGTATCCGTAAGGGTGAAACCTTGTTCTGTGTCGCTGATCTGAACATTCACGTGGGAAGGAGCTTCATCATCATTAATGGAAACATCCGTAATGTGGATACTTCCCAGCATGCTTTTGTTTCCTAAAGCAACAATGACCGACTGTTTGTCCTCTGTCGATCCAATCGATCCGTGCTCAAGCGGCGGATTCAGCTTCAGATAGGCAATGAACGATACCAATAAAAAGATAAGGGCGTAAACCAGATAGCGGAACCATATCCTCGTCAACGAGATCCTCCTTTCTATGTATAATGGCAGCTGTTCAGACAAAGGACTGAAGAATATCTTACATTCTATGAAATTTACTATTGCTTCCCCTTTGACCGTGTGGTACGATAGATATCGTTGCGGTGAACGAGCCGTATTGGTCCGGTAGTTCAGTTGGTTAGAATGCCTGCCTGTCACGCAGGAGGTCGCGGGTTCGAGTCCCGTCCGGACCGCCATTTTCATTATATCATTCTGTGTAGTCGAATTCACACGTAATGTGATTCAGTAATGGAAAGAAGAAGTCGAAAGCTCGGTAATTGCAGGAGCTTCATCGGTTTTGAAAAATTTCATCTTCCTAGGGCTCGGTAGCTCAGTCGGTAGAGCAACGGACTGAAAATCCGTGTGTCGGCGGTTCGATTCCGTCCCGAGCCACTTCTTTAAAAAGCCTGTAGAGGAACTTTATGTTCCTCTACAGGCTTTTTTGTGTTCAATTACAGGAAAATATTATCCGTGTTTCCACATCCTCATTTTGATGCTAATTTATATCAATATATATAAGATTATTATCTATTTCGTAAAATTGCCAGGAAAATTATATCTTTTTTACAAGTTTTAAAATCTATTTTATTAAAAGTTTGGCTATGATAGATTAATGAAAGTGAATTTTACATTTTTTTATAGATCGATACACATAAAAATCCAGGGGGAAGGAAACATGTGGAAGAAGGTTGTCATCACGGGAATTGGAATCGCTGTACTCGGAGTCGGAACGGTTTATGCAGAGCAGTCCATGCAGACCGTTTATCACGTCCAGATGGATGGCCGGGAGATTGGTACCGTGACGGAGAAGGCTGTTGTCCAGGATGAACTGGAAGCATTGGTGAAACAGAAGGAAAAGAAGCATGAAGATTGGAACTTGACGGTGGCTGAAGATATTACATTCAAGCCGGAGCGCGTCTTTTCTGTTGAAGCAGACGAGGGAGAGGTGCTTGACCACCTGGAACAGGACGTGTCGTACGCGGTGGAAGCGGTACAAGTCCAAGTGAATGGGCAGTCCATCGCTTACCTTCCGGAGGCCGGAGATGTAGAGGAAGTGATGGAGACGTTAAAAGCGGAATACGTCAATGACGAGCGCGGCTCGGAGGAAGAGGACGTGTCTGCCGGCGCAACAGAACTTGAAAACGTCTACGTCAATGGTGTGATCGACTATGCCCCTGTTCAAGCGGCTCCTTCGTCCATCAATACCGTAGAGGAGACGGTGGACCGCATTCAAACCGGTAACATGTCAGAGCAGGTGTCGCTGAGCAGCGGCGAACCGCTGGTCGATGTGATCGTAACCGAACAGGAACGGGAAGCAGAAATGATTGCCCACAAGGTCGAAGTCCGGAATACGGATGCCCTGTATGAAGGAGAAACGGAAATCCATCAAGAAGGACAGGATGGGAAGAAGGAAACCTTGATTCAGACGGTGACGGAAAACGGCGAGACCACAGAGGAGGAAGTCCTTGAAGAGGAAGTCGTCGAGGATCCCGTCACACAAGTCGTGTTGAAAGGCACGAAGCCGTCGCCATCCACCGGATCCGGGAACTTTGTGTGGCCGGCAGTCGGAGGAGTCATTACGAGTAAACAGGGAGAACGCTGGGGGCGTTATCACAAAGGGATCGATATCGCCGGCGTTTCCGATCTGACCATCAAAGCCGCCGATCACGGGAAGGTGACCGAAGCCGGTTACCAGGAGAGCTTTGGAAACAAAATCGTCATTGATCACGGCAACGGCTATGAGACACTGTATGCCCACCTGTCTTCCATCGATGTCCAGGTGGGGGACAAGGTTCAGCAGGGTGAAAAAATCGGGGATATGGGAACGACCGGCCATTCCACCGGTGTCCATCTCCACTTTGAAGTGCATAAGGATGGCGGCCTGGAAAACCCGCTTTCCCACGTATCTCAATAATGAAAAGCCGCTATGCAGAGTCATAGCGGCTTTTTTCATGGGAATGACTAATCATGGAGGCCTATAGATAGGATGAACGGATGATTTCCTGTCGTGTCTTCAGATGAAATAAGACATTTGGCAGGAAATAAGTTAAAATGAGGGAAAGAACAGAAGTCGATGAAAGGGATGAGACAAGATGGCTCAAAAGATCTTAGTTGTAGACGATGAAAAACCAATTGCTGATATATTGAAGTTCAACCTTGAAAAGGAAGGCTATGAAGTCGTGTGTGCCTATGATGGGGACGAAGCGATTGCTAAAGCGGATGAGGAAGAGCCGGAACTGATACTGCTTGATATTATGCTTCCGAATAAAGATGGCAATGAAGTGTGCCGGGAAGTGCGTAAGCGCCACAATATGCCGATCATCATGCTGACGGCTAAAGACGCTGAAATTGATAAAGTGCTCGGACTGGAAATGGGTGCGGATGATTATGTAACGAAACCGTTCAGCAACCGTGAACTGATTGCCCGTGTCAAAGCAAACCTGCGCCGCCAGCAGCAGGAGCCTGAGGATTCCTCCCAGCAGACGAAGGATATTGAAATCGGCCGCCTGGCGATCCATCCGGATGCTTATACGGTGACGCGTGATGGGACATATATCGAGCTTACCCATCGTGAATTCGAGCTGCTTCACTACTTAGCCCGCCATATCGGACAGGTGATGACGCGTGAACACCTGCTTGAAACCGTATGGGGCTACGATTACTACGGTGATGTCCGTACCGTTGATGTGACTGTCCGCCGTCTCCGTGAAAAAATTGAGGAGAACCCGAGTAACCCGATGTGGATCGTGACACGACGAGGGGTCGGCTACTATTTGAGAAATCCAGAGCAGGACTGACTTTATGAAGAAAGTGGGTTTCTTTCAGTCGGTTCGGCTGAAGCTGATTGTTGTTTATATACTGCTTTTATTATTAGGCATCCAAGTGATTGGGGCCTATTTTGTTAGTCAGCTTGATAATCAGCTGACAAGCAATTTCACCAGTTCCATCGATAACCAGCTGAACTCCCTGACTTTCAGCCTGCAGAATGCGTTTAACGCCGAACGGGACGAAGACAGCCCGACACTGGAGGATGAAGTGCAGGGGCTGATCAGTGACTTTATAGAAGAAACGCAGAGCATCAATCCCCGCAAACTGCAGATTTTGAACAGCAACTCCAATATCATCGCCTCGGTCGGCAACCGGGATGATTCATCCGATATCGGAAAAAAGGTCACGGATTACCAGCTGACCAACGTGCTGGTTATCGGTGAGGCGACCGAACCGAAGTTCAAGCGGGAAGAGGGCAGCAATGACCGCGTGTATGTAGGCACGCGTCCGATCACCGATGAAACGGGCGAGGAAGTCCTCGGTCTTCTCCATTATGAAATCTACGGGGATGAAATCTCGACACAGATGCAGGAGATCAGCAGTATTTTTGCCAAAGGGACGGTCTTAGCCATCGTCGTAACGGCTCTGCTCGGGATTTTGGTGGCCCGGACCATTACGAAGCCGCTGACGGAAATGAAGCGTCAGGCCCAGATTATGGCGACGGGTGACTTTTCCCAGAAGGTCAATGTCCGGGGAAATGATGAAATCGGCGAACTGGGGCATGCGTTCAACGATATGAATGATAAATTGAAGCTGGCTCAGGCGACTACCGAAGGAGAGCGGCGGAAGCTGAGTTCCGTGCTTTCCAACATGTCGGACGGCGTCATTGCCACGGACCGGCTGGGTGCGATTATTTTAATGAACGCGCCGGCTTCCAAGTTGATCGGCCAGCGCTTTGAGGATATCCAGGGGCAGTCGCTCATCGATGTGCTCGATTTGAGCGACCAGATTGAAGAAATGGACGAAGTCGAAGAAACCAACTCGATGATTATCGATTTGAGCAACGACGATGATCACCTGTTATTGAAAGCGAACTTCTCGGTGGTGGAGGATGAAAACAATGAAATGGACGGCTTCATCACGGTAATCAGTGATGTTACCGAGCAACAGCGCGTCGAGCAGGAGCGCCGCGAATTCGTTTCCAATGTTTCCCACGAACTCCGCACACCATTGACGACGATGCGCAGCTACATCGAAGCACTGAACGATGGAGCATGGCAGGATCCGGAGATCGCTCCGCGCTTCCTTGATGTCACCCAGAATGAAACGGACCGGATGATCCGGCTCGTCAACGATCTGCTCCAGCTGACGAAAATGGATCATAAAGAAACGACCCTTATGAAAGAACGGGTGGAATTCGTCAGCTTCTATGAAAGCATTATCGAGCGCTTTGAAATGAACAAGGATGATAAAGTAAACTTCGTCCGCAGCCTGACGAAGAAAAAGATGCATGTATGGATCGATAAGGATAAAATCACCCAGGTGTTGGATAATGTGATTTCCAACGCCATCAAGTATTCCCCGGAAGGCGGGCGGATTACCTTTGAAGCCTCTTCAACGCGGAAACAGCTGCGTGTCAGCATTACCGATGAAGGCATCGGGATGCCTCCGGATACGGTCGATAAAATCTTCGACCGCTTTTACCGTGTAGATAAATCAAGGGCCCGGGAAATGGGCGGTACTGGTCTTGGTCTTGCAATTGCCCGGGAAATAATTGATGCCCACCACGGGAAAATATGGGCGGAAAGCCGTGAAGGGAAAGGAACAACCGTTTACTTTACCCTCCCGCTCATGAGTCAGAAGCGGAGGGATAAATCATGAATAGAGAAACGTTGAAGTCGATCATTCTCGTTATTCTGATTGCCTTCAGTCTCGTGTTGACCGTCGCCCTCTGGAGTTACCAGCCGGCTTCGGAAACGTTGGAAGAGGGTGGAAGCACAGCCGACAACAAGCTGGAAGGCCTCGGCACCGAAAAGGATCTTTCCGAGTTATTGATTCCTGAACTGGTCGTCTATCATGAAAATGAAGGACACTTCACATTTCCTGAACCGAATGGAAAGACGAGCTTTAATGACCAATTCAAAAAATGGTCGTTATCCAATTTTGATACAACACCCGGTGAAATCGATCTGAATACGATCGAAAAAGGCGTAGAAGTCATTTTTCCGACCTCTCTTCCGTTAAAAGTGATCAAAGACCTGTTTACCGTCAACAACAATGTCATTCTTGATAATATCAATAAGAATTTTGAACGGGTATTCCTTATCCAAAATGAGGAACGCTCTTCCTCTACTTATGAGCTTTGGTTCGTCCAGGCCGGCAGCCAGGGGGATGAAGTCACCTTGAAGGCAAGTGTCAATGCGAGTGCAGGGGACAAAGCACTGAAGGCGTTCGAAGATCGGAACGACCTGACGGAAATTGTCCGTCTTGCCGATGAAATGCCGGCCGTCGACGCCGCGAATACCGGCGCCAATCATATCTATCTGCCGAAGGATGATATTTCTGTGCCTCAGGTCGTCCTGCAGACGACGGCTGTGCCGGTCACACCGCTGCAGAATGATTTGTTCCCGTCGCCATCCAGCACCATCTTCTATGAGGCGGGAGAAGGAATCAAACGGACGAAAACGAATGACCGGAGGCTGGATCAGAAAATGGATGACCGGCTGATGGAGTTTCTATTTTTAACAACGAAGAGTATCAATGAATCCGGGATGACCGAATATGACCTGCTGACGAAAAGTGTGCAGGACATCAACAGTCATCTTGGCTGGACAAATGAATTCAGGATCGAATCCTTATCCACCGGGCTGGATGAACTGAAATACCGGATGTATTTCAATGAATTCCCGGTCATGGAAGACGAGGCTACAGAAGGGTTCGCGCAGATATCCATGACGTATGAGGATAGTGACATCCAAAGCTACGACCGGCCGCTGATCAAGTTCGTACGGACGCCGTATGAAACAGATTCCATGGCTGAACTGCAGTCTGTCGATGAAGTCATTAATCAAGTACAGAATTCCAACACGTATGACTTCAACAGCATCAAAAATATCGGGATTCGCTACACGTTGGAAGAGCAGACGAACAATCTGGCGTACAACTTGATACCGGAATGGTATATCGAAACGGAATCCGAAAGCTGGGCACCATTATTCAAGGAAGAGCCGATGCCGAATGGCGACGCGGCACCTTAAGAGGAAGGCGGGATAACGAATGCAGTGGGGCCAGATAAAATTGTTGTTCATCCTCAGCTTCTTGATTCTCGACCTTTTCCTCTTGCAGCAGTTTATCACCAAACAGTCGCAGGATGTTCTGGGACAGATTTCAACAGCTGAAGAAAATATTGAAACCGAGCTTGAAGAAGATGGCATAACGATCGCCGATGACGCCAACCCGCAGGAGCCGGGGGAAGTGTCGACGATCAAGTCCTCAGGCAGCACGTTCTCTGATGAAATTCTTGGACAGATCGAAGATATGGACGAAGAAAACCAGACCGTCGAAGTGCTGAATGAAAACCGAGTACTGAAAGTCGAACTGGACGAGCCGGTTCCTGTCACAAAGGATAATTTGATCGAAAAAGTCCGGGCGCTCGTGCCGTTCTATTCCCAGTATTCGTTCTGGGGATGGAATGAAGAAAAAGGAGCGGCGCTGTTTTTCCAGAAAGCCAACGACCGGACGATCTACTTCAATAACAGCGGATCCCTGCTCGTCTCGATTGAGGACGGGAAGATTACCGGTTATGTAGCGACGATGCTTGCGTTCAATGAAGGGGAAATGATCATTGATTCCGAACAGGACGGGGCGGTTATAGCGCCCCTCAGTGCAATGAGAAATCTCCGTAACCAAGGGATGCTGAAGAGCGGAGACGAAGTGACCTCGATGAGTATCGGGTATTACACAGAAATTTTTGTTGAACCAAGTGAGGAAAAAGGGGAGCAGGTCTTTGCCCCTGCCTGGAAAGTGACCGTCAATGGAGAACGCAGCCACTTTGTCTATGCTTTGTCGGGCGGCGTCATTGATGTCGAAGAAGGAGAATTTATCGAAGAAGAGTTACAAACGTACAATCTGCAGGAAAATCCATTAGAAAGTACGACAGAGGAGAACGAAGAAAGTGAAAACAATTAAATGGAGTGTCTTACATCATGACCTTACGCTTTAGTGTACTGGCTTCAGGCAGTACGGGGAACGCGTTTTTTATTGAATCAGGGGACGAACGGATTTTGGTGGACGCCGGCTTGAGCGGCAAAAAAATGGAAGGGTTGATGGAGCAAGTGGACATCGACCCCGCATCGCTGTCGCGGATCCTCGTCACGCACGAGCACAGCGATCATATTAAGGGGCTCGGCATCATGGCGCGCCGCTACAACCTGCCTGTTTATGCCAACGAGAAGACGTGGCAGGCGATGGAAGGGCAGATCGGCAAGCTGTCTCTGGACCAGAAGTTCCTTTTCGGAATGGAGGAAGTGCAGACATTCGGGGGCATCGATGTGGAAAGCTTCGCGGTATCCCATGATGCGGCGGACCCGATGTTTTATACGTTCCATCAGGACGGGAAAAAAGTGGCGCTGGTCACCGACCTCGGCTACGTGTCGGAGCGCATCAAAAAGACAGTGGAAGGTGCCGACGCCTATGTGTTTGAATCCAATCATGATGTCAGCATGCTTCGGATGGGACGGTATCCTTGGAATGTGAAACGGCGGATCCTCGGCGATTCCGGGCACGTTTCCAATGAAGATGCCGCGCTTGCCTTGACGGATATCATCACCGATCAGACGAAGCGGATCTACCTGGCCCATCTGAGTCTCGATAACAACATGAAGGACTTAGCCCGGATGTCCGTTTCCAACATTCTTGAGGAGCGTGGTTTCGAGCTGGGGACGAAGGTAGCGCTGTATGATACTGATCCCGCTGGAGCCACACCGATTTTTGAGGTTTAAAAGGTTTGATTTAGTTAAACATAAGGGAACAATACCTATTGAAGTTCATAGGAACGAAGGAAAGGTAAGGTGAAGCGGAGTGGGTTATTACGATGACCATTCACCCCAGACACAGCAGAAAAGAACCCGCAGGCGCTGGGTCATGCCGACCATCGTCGGAGGGGTTCTGGGTGCTGTGCTCGTCCTGCTTGCTCTCCCGGCACTCGTCCAGACCGAGCTGCTTCCATACGATATGACGATTCCGGAAGATGAAAGCGGCCTTGTGGATGACAATCAAGGACTGACCGGCGATACGAAGAGTGTATCTGTGGATGTAACGACACAGATTACCGATGTCGTCGAACAGGTCACCCCGACGGTTGTCGGCGTCGTCAATCTGCAGACGAGGGAGAATTTCTGGCAGGAAGGCGCTGAGGATTCCTCTCAGCAGGCAGGCGTCGGTTCCGGTGTCATTTATAAAAAGGAAGACGGGACCGCTTATGTGGTAACGAACAACCATGTTATTGAAGGCGCCAGTGAAATCGAAGTCGTGCTCGCTGATGAAACAAGGATTACAGCCGAATTGATCGGCGGCGATGTATTCACAGATCTCGCTGTTCTGAAAATGCCGGGCGATCAAGTGGAACAGGTGTCCGAGCTTGGCAGTTCTGAAGATCTGAAAGTCGGTGAACCGGCCATTGCTATCGGGAACCCGCTCGGCTTGAGTTTCGCCGGATCCGTCACGCAGGGCATCATCAGCGGAAAAGAACGGGCCATTCCGCAGGATTTCAACGGAGACGGCCTGGAAGACTGGCAGGCGGAAGTCATCCAGACCGACGCTGCCATCAACCCCGGAAATAGTGGAGGGGCGTTGATCAATATCGAAGGACAGTTGATCGGAATCAACTCGATGAAAATTGCCCAGTCCTCTGTAGAAGGGATCGGTTTTGCCATTCCGATCGATTCAGCCAAGCCGATCATTGATGAGCTGGAGCAGAAAGGGCAGGTCGACCGCCCTTATATCGGCATTGAAGCCTATGGCCTGAATGAAGTGCCGACATCTGAATGGGGCAATACGTTGAACCTTCCTGAGGACGTGGAAGGCGGCCTTTACATCCGCAGCATCCGGCAGATGTCACCAGCCGCAAAAGCCGGACTGGAGCCACTTGATGTCATTACCGCCCTTGATGGCGAACCAGTTGAGGATATCATTGACCTCAGAAAGTATTTGTACAATGAGAAAAATCCTGGCGAAGAGATGGAAATCACCTACTACCGCAATGGACAGCAGCAGACAACATCCATTACCCTCGGCTCACAGGAATAAATCATGAAAAAGAGTACCTTCGTTGTGAAGGTACTCTTTTTATGGTCAGGAATCGACATTCTTCTCTTTTGTTCAACATATGATTATCCACAGCCTGTGCATAGAGTTCTGGATAACTGTCATATATGGTAGGGAACATATATTCCGATACCATATAGCCATCAGTCATGTGAATATGTGGGTAAAATCTGTGTATAACCTGTTTATATCTAAGGGGAGCCTGTGAATATCAGAAAATTAACAAGGTTTGTGCATAAGTCTGTGGACAATTGTGGGTAACTGCTTTCGTTAGTGGCTGTTTTCCACATGTGTATGAATTTCAAACGTTCTCTCCATCGGTTCTGTGAAAAAAATGTCTAATGCTAACGTCATTCGTGAGTACCTGTTTAAGAGGCTGACTTTTTAACTCTTGGGAGATTGAATTTCCTGCGGTAATAGAAATTGAAGCTGTAAATCAGAGGAGTCAGGACTGCCGCCGGCAGAAACCAGAGCCAGATGCTCACACTTGAGATATTCAATAATCTTGGAGCACCAAAAACGACAAAAGCCGTAATGGTGGCGATTGAGCAGCCGATCAAGTTTCCGTAATGCTCAAAATACCAGTGCATTTTTGTTTTGGGAGGGGTGAGCCAATAGGAAAGCTGACCACATCCGAGCACGAGGCCCAGGATCGGGAAAAATTTCAGCAGGGCAAAATCATCGATCCAGCCGACCACCATAGTAACGAGGGACATGATGACGAGCAGACCGGATATCCCCAAATCATAAGGGTTGCGGTGAGCGTCTATCCGGCGTTTGAAGCGGAGGACACGGATGCCCATCCAGGCTGTCGCTGCACTCAAGACGGCGATAAACAAAAGAAAAAAGGAAAAAGCCTGTTCGGCTGATGATCTTTCCTGATCGATAAACAGGCGGTACAACCCCATGAACAGCGCACTGCCCGCGACTGTATACATGGCCCAGACGTATACCCAGCCGATTCTTCGGTGGGTACGGCCGCCTTTTTTCGTGACGAGGAGAATCCAGAATACGGTGAGGGCGGTAAACCCTGCGGCAATATGAAGCATGAGTATGATTGAAAATAAAGACATGGTTTTCACTCCTCTCTACTCTACCAGTTATACGGAGCGTAAGAAGGGAATTCCTGCATTCTTAACGATTTTTACAAAGGAACGACAAAATGGAGATGAAAAAAACGGATGCCCTTTTTAAGGACATCCGTTTCAGATTGTAGGAAAAGTACTTCTCCTCTAGCGGAGCTGTTCCCGCAGGCGTCACCAGCGAACACTCCACGTGACCTCCCCTATGGTCTTCTGGGATGGTTTTATCTAGGAGTGAAGGCGGTCGCTGTTCCACGTCTTTTTGATGATTTTCGTCAAGGCGAGGACAGCGATCAAGTTAGGGACCACCATCAATGCGTTGAAAGTATCGGCCATCTGCCAGACGAATTCCACCTGGACGACGGCTCCTGTTACAATAAACAGCAGCACGAACGCGCGGTAGGCCGGTACGGCTTTTTCCCCGAACAGGAACTTCACGTTCACCTCTCCGAAGAACGCCCAGCCGAGAATCGTCGTGAAGGCGAAGAACAAGAGGCAGATCGCGATAAACGGAATACCGAATTCACCGAGTCCGCGGGCAAACCCTTCCTGCGTAATCGCACTTCCTTCAAGCCCTGTTTTATGGGCGTCGGTTACAAGGACGACGAGGGCGGTCATCGTACAGATGATCACAGTATCGATGAAAACACCGACCATGGCGACAAGCCCTTGGTGGGACGGGCGCTTCACTTGAGCGACGGCATGGGCGTGCGGGGTGGAACCCATACCCGCTTCGTTCGAGAACAATCCGCGGGCAATACCGTAACGGATCGCTTCTTTCACTGTCGCACCGAGCACACCACCGCCGGCGGCCTCCGGACTAATCGCAGCCTGCACGATCAGCTGCAGCGTCGGCAGCACCTGATCCCAGTACTGCACCATAATGACGAGGCTTCCGCCGATGTACAACAGCGCCATGACGGGGACGACATTTCCGGCAAAGGTGGAGATCCGGTCAATCCCGCCGAATAAAATAAGACCGATTAAAATAGCAATCACAATACCAAGACCGAGATTGAGACCGAATGAAGTGGAGTCAAGCGCCTGATTCATCGCTGTAGCGATCGCGTTGGACTGCACCATGTTTCCGACAAAGCCGAGGGCAATGATGATGGCTACAGCGAAAAAGCCGGCCAGCCATTTGCTGCCAAGGCCGTCACGGATGTAATACGCCGGGCCACCGTGGACGGATCCATTTTTCTTTACCTTATAGAGCTGGGCGAGGACCGCTTCGGCGAAAATCGTCGCCATGCCGAAGAACGAGCTGATCCACATCCAGAAAATCGCACCGGGTCCACCGGCAGCAATCGCCGTGGCGACACCGGCCAGGTTTCCGGTTCCGACCTGAGCGGATATCGATGTGGCGAGCGCCTTGAACGAATGGATGCCTTCCTGTTTTTCCTTTTTGAAAAGCGGTGCGAAGGTAATTTTAAATCCTTTACCAAGAAAGCGCACCTGGATGAAGCGGAGCTGGAAGGTGAGCCATACTCCCGTTCCTAGAAGGAAGATGAGCATAACCGGCCCCCAGAGAACACTGTTTATATCTTTAAAAAGCTGCGTCAACTGTTCCACGTAGAGTTTCCTTTCTTTCTTTCGCTAATGAATAACCATAAAAAAGAGTATCGCACGTGGAAGCGTTTCACAGCAAGTGACATTTTGAGGCAGGTAGGTTATATATGAAAACAGTTGATCCAAACGACTGTTTTTACCTTTTGAAAAAGAGGATAAAGGAAGAGGAGGGTTTAGACACATGATACATGCAGCCTTAATAAACAATTGAAAGTGCATCTTGTGTGTAATCCAAAAAAGTCAGCTGGAAAAATTTCCAGCTGACCGAGGGATGTTGGGTGAGATTGATCTAATTTAATTAAAATATACCCAATAGGACCCCGACAATAGATATTCCAATTAAGATTAACAATACTTTTGTAGCAGAAATCCTTTTTTTAGCTATCAGATACCAGCTGAATATGACGGATATTAAACCTAACAAACCCGGGAAAAAGCTGTCTAAGGTTTCCTGTAACACAAGTGTTTCCTCACCATTAGGGATTTCAATGGCTGTACTCAATTTTACAAAAGAAGCGGCGAGGCCTCCAATGACTAAAATACCTAAGATGTTAAAGGCATCCCTTAATCTTTCCGACCCTTCACCTACGATGGTATCTATCGAATTAACCCCTAATTGATACCCTCTCATATATAGAAAATAAGAGAGCCATCCAGCTATGGAAACATATCCAACCATATAAAGCAGTACACCTAATGGGTTGCCGCTTGAGGATATAGCCATTGCTATGGATAACAGGACGGGGATTAAAATTCCTTGAATGGTTGAATCACCAATGCCCGATAAAGGCCCCATAGTGCTTGTTTTTACACTTACAAATATATCATCATCAATATCTTTTCCGTTAGCCCGTTCTTCCTCCATAGATGCAGTGATCCCATTGATCACGCTGCCCACTTGTGGTTCTACATTATGAAAAACAGAGTGACGTTCTAAAGCTTTTCGATATTCTTCCGGATCATCTTTATACAATTTCTTTATAATCGGAATCATAGAATGAGCAAACCCATGAGCTTCCAGCTTTTCAAAACTCATAGAAGATAAATTGTACATGGCCCAGTTCAACCATGACTTCCGCAGGTCTTTCTTTGTTAACTTCGGCATTTATATCACCTCATCATCGTCAGAAATTGGTGAAGGTGTTGAGTTGCTGGCAACTAAATAAATCACATAGGCAATAAGGAGCGAGAATATTGTGAGCGCTATCATGTTGTTGGAAATAAAAACAATGAACGCGAATCCTGTAACGAAGAATATAAAGTGAGATTTTTCACGGATTAAAAGATTCATCAGCAATGCGATCCCTAAAGCGGGCAGCAAGCCTCCTAATACATCCATCATGTGAGTCACTTTGTCCGGAACAAAATCAAGGAACGCTTTTACAAACCCTTCTCCTAAATAAACCGCAAGACCGATAGGAATGACTCTCAGCAGAAAGTTAACAATCTGAGGATATATCCCGTTGTTCCTGGCAATCCCCTGGGCATCTCCTTTTTTAGCGGCATTCTCTGCTCGTCTATTCCAGCCGGAGTTCAATACCATCATTAGATTGTGTAAAAAAAGACCCAGGACTCCAATTCCAACAGACAAAGTTACTGTGACCCCTGTGGAGGCCTCTGCAAGAATCCCTAACGCAATACCGCCATAGGCTGCATAGGTGATTTCCTGGTTCTGCGTACCCCCTGTGGAGATTGTTGCTATGAATGCTGCCTGGACAGCCACCCCTAAAATAATTCCAGTTGTAACATCCCCTAGAATAATCCCGATGATTAAACCTGCTACAAGCGGCCGGCCAATAGTGTAATAACCACCAGTGACACCAAGAAGCCAAGGAGATGATACGGATCCAAGGTAGCAGAAGATCCCTATGGCTAATGCTTGAATCATTAATATAATATCCATCCCGTCACCCCTTTAGATTAACTTTGGATGTCCTTCCATTTATAAACATTTTCTTCCGGAACTAATTGAAAGGAAATGTCGATATCATTACTGTCTAAATAGTCAAAAGCCTGGCGTTCATCTGGAGTGATAGAAACATTTTTTCCGATATATTCGGTGTTTTCTCGTGCACTCATGGGTCCTACATTAATTGCATGACCGAAATCTGCGCCTTTTTCTATAAGTCTTTGTAATGTAAGGGGGGATTTTACTATAACAAAATAGCTGTTTTTAGCCCCTTTGGCTTTGTTGATCTTCTCAACGCCTTCATCCATTGTATAAATTCCAATCTTTATGGATTTGGGAACGGCGTTACTGAATATTTTCTTCTGCATAGGATCCTGTGCTATTTGATCGTCAATGACAAGGATGCCGTGGCAGTCTTTCCAACGGGTCCACCGGGTAACAATTTGACCATGAATGACTCGATCATCTATTCTTACGAAGCTGATTGGCATATGAAAAACCTCCTATATAAATTAATCAGTTATGGCTTCTTGTCCAAATTCAACCGCCTTTTGAGTGAGGGATGGTAAATCGCTGCTTTCTAAAATCAAGGAAGTTTCGATGATCATAGGTAAATTCACACCGGCTATAACCTTTACTTTATCTTCGAGGATGAACGATTGTTTCAGCGAAACATTATAAGGTGTTCCTCCTTTAAGGTCAGTGAGCACTAAGATCCCTTCATACTCTTTCAATAAATCTTCTATAAGTTTCTCTGTAGAACTTGTAAAGGAATCGATTCCTTCCTCTAAAGACACGGGATACACATGTTGTGACTCCCCTATAATCATTTCAAATGAGTTTTTCAATCCATAACTTAATTGGCCGTGGGTTGCGATTACTATGGATAACATATAATATCTCCTTTCTTTTATCAGGTCCGTACACTTGCTTTAATGGTTGCCAATGTTTTACCTTCCGCTGCACCATAAGGGCGGATGGTGTATTCTGGAACAGATTGTGGAATTATGAATGTTTCCGCATAATGGACGACAAAAGGTTCAAATAAATGATCGGGACTTTCAATAATCGCCTCGTCTCCTTCTACTAAGTTCAGGACGTTTACACTGGATCCTGTAGTATGATGCACTTTTTTGGAGAACCAATGTCTTCTTGTTTCGATGAATTCTCTTTCATGTAATCCGGTTCTTTCTTCTATCCATCCATCGCCTGTATGGATGGTTTCTATTTGGTTGATTAAGTTCTCTTCCACCCATGTCGTGTCACGATCCCACTGAATTACTTCCTTCCCGTGTTCAAGGTGCACAGGTCTTGGAAGTCCATCCAATCCCAACCGGCCCCAATCCCATAGTTTAAAAGTGAAGATATATGGAGTGGCACTTATTTCTAAAACCATAGAGTCCGTACCGGAGCAGTGAATCGTTCCTGCCGGGATGAGGAAATGATCATGCTTCTTAGCTGGATACTGATTAATGTATTTCTCGTCAGGAAAAGCTTTTCCACCATTATTAGCCGTGTAGAGGTCCTGCAGCATTTCTTCCTTGTCCACATTGTTTTTTAATCCAAGATAAACCTTGGCGTTTTCCTTGGCATCCAGCATATAGTAACTTTCATCCTGCGTGTAATGCATTCCGAATTTATCTTGTATATATTCTGTGAGAGGGTGGACTTGGAGGCTTAAATTCTGTCCTCCCATAGTATCTAGAAAATCAAAGCGGATAGGGAATTCATCACCAAACCTGGCATGGACTCTTTCACCCAGCAGCTCCCGCGGATGCATAAACACGACATTCATAGAAGGTATGGAAAGTTTTACGTCTCCATATGTCAGCTGCACGCTGTTCTCTTCAGGAACACCATCAAAGCTCCAGGCATAATTATCCTCCGAAGGGTCAAGTTCGAATTTCTCTTTCATCCACTGACCTCCCCACACGCCTGGTGCGAAATAAGGAACTAATCGGAATGGCTGCTTTGTTACTTTCTTCATCCCTTCCAGGAAATTTTCTCCTGTAACCATTTTCGGAGTTGCTTTCACATTCGTGTCGAGTAAAAAATCGATGTTATGAAATAACTTCTTCTTATGCTTATCGGCTATTCTCCATTCAACAAAGTAACCCCTCTTGTATTTCTTCAAAATATCTTCATCTTTGTTCTCTGCTTTCCAGTTCGGCATCCGTTCCTGACTGAACCTTCTTTGAATTTCCCATCTCGTTAAATCCGCATAGACCAATAGATCGGGTTCATGGACTAACTGAGCTCCTACACCATACACGACAATAAGTCCATCCTTGCGATCGATCTCAACGCGCGCTTTTTCCAATTGCTGTTGATTAAAGAAATCTTTCAATTCATGATGGCTTTTAACTCCGAACACCCGGTCATCTGTAAGGTTCTGTTCAATCAATTGCTGAATTTCTTCGTTTGTCGAAGTCAATTCATCTGAGTGCACGATATGATCTGGGTTTAAAGGATTAATGAAAGACTCCACCAACTCTTCGTAGTCCACGCCAGGATAGCAATCGATGGTCAGTACAGTTCTGCCCATATTAGTAATCGCTTTCAAAATTGCTTGAGTAATCTCCCCGTATCCTTGCCACGCTCCATCATTAGTGGAGCGGATTAAAATTTCCGGGCTTTTGTCATAATTTTTCACGTAAATCCTCCTTCACCTATCAATTGTTGTATTGTTATGACAATTGATTAAGTAGAATATATCATAATGTTATGACAATGGCAATTTTTTTATTTGGTTTTGTTTAGTTCCACGTAATAACGATAATCTTCACCAACGTAAAAGCATTCCGTGTATTCTGTGAACGTGTTATCGGCATTTCTCGCGAGGCGGACTCTTTTTAACACGGGTGTTTCTAAGCTGATATTCAGTTTCGCTGCCACTTCTTCACTTGGAAGAACAGCTTCTAAATATTCCTGAATATTTTCTAAAACAATGCCCTTTTCATTTAACAGCTCATAGAAAGACCCGTAGTAGTCTTCTGAATTCGTAGAGAAGTGGTCCTCAAATTTCCAGTAGGTTTTAAAGAATACCGGATGCATATTTTCGCTCCCACGCACTCTTAAGAGTTCGATCACGTCATTACCCGGGAGCAGGTTGAGATTTTCTGCCACTTTTTTGTCTGCTTCTTTCTTTTGTACAGATACTTGATAGGTTTTGGCTTCCTTACCTAATTCATTAAGCTCATACGTATAACTCTTCACGTAAGTATAATAATCTTTATCTATACTGCGCTCTTTATAATCGAGAACGAAAGTCCCTCTGGCACGTTTCCGAATTAAATAATTTTCCCAGACTAACTCATTTATGGCATCACGTACGGTTGTTCTGCTTACATTATATACGTCACATAGTTCCAGTTCTGATGTGATTTTGTCGCCGGGCTTCCAATATCCCTGATCGATTTTGTTCTTAAGGTCATTTTTCACTTGTATATAGAGAGGGGGTGCATCCTTACCTGAATTTAATTGTATGTTCATAGAAAGGCTCCTTTGTATTTTAAGATCATATTGTTATGTCAATATGATAACCGAATCTAAAAGTAAATAAAACCTACAAAGGTTCTAAAACCATGTTTTTACATATTCAAAGATTAAAAGAGAGAGGGTGCATTCGTAAGAGAAGCCCTATATGGATAGGCTGACCCAGCCGATTTACTGGTTGGAAATGGAAGGTTTGCGGGTATACGGAGACTACAACACACTTGGAGGTGGGCTCTGATCGCAGATGTCATTTCATTCCGGTCAGGTGAGCGTACGTCAGCTGCAGAACGTGAATTTGTGGAGTTATATGAGCGCGATCCGTACATGAATGACAATATCCCTCTGGATGAACTCGGTCATCATCTGCGCCGGACGTTGACGAACCGGCAGAAAGGCTGTAAGAAAAAATGAACAAAACCCCCGTGAATGGGCACGGGGGTTTTCGTTTATTAGACAAGGGCTGGTGTCCGGTTGTAATCCTGCTGCGCTTCAAGTCCCGCCTTGTTCAAGAAGTTCCACGGCTGGTTGAAGTGCGGCTGGAAAAAGAAATCGACGTAAGCAAGCTGGTCGATCGTCATCCCGGCCTGAATGCAGACGCTCATCGTATTGATGGACTGCGTCACATCGGCTTTGGACAGCACCTGGGCGCCGAGAATCTTCCTTGTTTCCGGATCGATCGTCACTTTCAGCTTCACATTTTCCGCTGTCGGCATGAACGCCGGGCGGTGAGTATCTTCTATTGTGAAACTTTTCACATGAACATCTAAAAGTTGAGCAGATGTTTCTGTCAGCCCTGTGGATGCCATGTTGTAGTCGTAAATGTGCAGCCCGGATGTACCCTGGGTGCCTCCGTGGGGCATGACCGGCTCCATGATGTTACGGGCGGCGAGTGTTCCCATACGGACCGCGTTCGTTGCGAGCGGGATATAGGCATGTTTTCCAGTCGGGTTGTACGTCACGGCACAGCAGTCTCCTGCTGCGAAGATATCAGGGTGGCTCGTCTGCATATATTCATTGACGATGATTGCACCGTTATCGAGCATGTCGACGATTCCTTTGACAAGATCGGTGTTCGGACGGAACCCGACACACATGATGACAAGATCGGTCTCATAGCTTCCGCTGTTCGTGATCACACGCCCGACCTGGCCGTCGCTGCCTTCAAACCGCTGGACGGTTTCATTCATCGCTAACGTCATGCCGCGGTTTATGAAGTCCTCTTCGACGATGGACGTGAATGCCTCATCCAGATATTTGTTCAAAATCCGGTCGGCACCATCAATCAATGTCACCTCTTTGCCTGCTTTTTCAAAGGCTTCAACAAGCTCGACACCGATATAACCAGCTCCAACGACAGTCACTTTTTCGGCGTGTTCCGCCCGTTCAATGATGGTATTCGCCTGGTTGTAGTTTTTCGCAAGCAGGATGTTCTCAAGATCGATGCCTTCAATCGGCGGTGTCACCGGCCATGAACCGGTCGTGATCACTAATTTATCATACGAATCGGTGAGGTGTTCACCGGTCACAAGATTCTCGGCATAGATCGTTTTCGTTTCAGCATCAATGTCTTTCACGTCGTGCTGCATCCGGATGGTAACGCCGAGCTTCTGCAGCTCCTCCGGAGAAGAATAAAAGAGTCCCTGTGGGTCTTCGACGACTCCGCCGACATAGAGAGCGAGTCCGCAGGATAGAAAGGAGACGTTATCGTTTCGTTCATAAACGGTAATCTGAGCTTCAGGATACATGTTTGCCATATTCGTCACCGCAGCGGTTCCTGCGTGGGTACTTCCAATTACTGCAATTTTCATGGAATAGATCCTCCTTAAACGTTCATGTGAAATGTTTCACATGTTAACTATGATTGTATTATAAGACGGATCGCAAGAGAATACAACCCTTTTGCTCACTATTTCACAAAATAAAAATAACCCGCCGGAAAGCCGGCGGGGCAGGAGTTATTCCTTATCCTTGCGGGGGAACGTTTTATTTTTCACTTTCTTGAAGGCTTCAGAGGACGTATCCACCGTTTTGTCGATGGCTTCGGTGCTTTTTTCGGACGCTTTTTTAATGATGTTCCCCGATGAATCGACGGTTTTGCCAATCAATCCGCCTTCACCGGTAATCGATTTGATGACCTTCCCGGACGAATCGACCGTCTGGTGGACGATGTTGTTGGCCTCTTTGGCCACCTGCTTGAAGAAGCCGTCTTTTTCCTTAGAGCTGCGCTTTTCACTCATGTGAACATCTCCTCCTTGGAATCAATGGCTTACCCTTTATACATATGTACCCGTGATGTTCCTATGACAGGAGAAAAGAAATCTGATTCGGACGTCATGCGCCGGAGGTCCTCATTATGAAGCGGATGTTAACGCTCTGTGAGAATCGTGCTAACTTCACGGTTTCAGGCAGGAAATCAAAGGTCGATATGGAAAGAAGCGGTGTAAGGCCACATGACAAACAAGGGAGTGTACATGATGAAGAAATTATTTTTGATTGTCTTTAGTCTTGTCTTTTTTACCGGGGGGCCAGCTGTAAGCGCCGCTGGAAACCTGTCTGTCCAGGAAGCGATGCAGACGTCCAACGGGTCCGATGTGACTGTTGAAGGGTACATCGTCGGCGTACCGGTATCCCAGTCGACCGTGGAGCAGAACGATTTTTCCTCCAATTATGCTCTTGCGCTTGCGGATGACGCCGGTGAAACGGATATGAATGACATGATTCTGGTCAAGTTGGATTCTGAATACCGCTATGAATGGGGACTTCAGAACAACCCCGGATTGATGGGTGAAAAAATCGTCGTGGACGGCACCCGTGATGCCTACTTCGGCCATGAAGGCGTCGAATACGTAAGCTCGATCGCCAAAACGTCCGGCGACTGCGGCGGCGACACCGGGAGCGGGGACGGAGACGGCTCGACGTCCGATGACTACTACAGCAGTGCGGATGGATTAACAGGAGATGCATTGAAGCAGGAGCTGCACAACGTCATCGACGATCACAATGAGCTTACATATTCCGACGTATGGGATGCGCTTCGCCATACTGATGAAGATCCGAGCAACACAGGCAATGTCCTGCTCCTGTATACAGGGAACTCGATATCCAAGTATGACAACGGCGGGTATGTCGATGATTGGAACCGCGAGCACGTCTGGGCGAAGTCGCACGGCGATTTCGGCACGAGCATGGGAGCCGGCACCGACATTCATCACCTGCGTCCGACCGATGTATCGGTGAACTCTGCCCGCAGCAACCTAGATTTTGATAATGGCGGATCCGCTTATGCCGACGCTCCGGATACGTATTCAGACAGTGACTCCTGGGAGCCCCGCGATGAGGTCAAAGGGGATGTGGCCCGGATGATTTTCTATATGGCCGTCCGCTACGAAGGCGATCAGGGCGAACTGGACCTTGAAATTGCGGATTACACCGGTACGAGCGGTCCATACTTAGGGAAGCTTTCCACATTGAAACAGTGGCACGAGAGCGATCCGGTCGACAGCTTTGAGCGTAACCGTAACGAGATCATTTTCAGTGACTATCAAGGCAACCGCAACCCGTTCATCGACCACCCGGAATATGTGGAACAGATCTGGTAATGAGAACCCCCCGGAAGCGACCTGCTTCCGGGGGTTCTGCATTCTTTCATTCTTACAGCAGCAACATCAGTCATGATGAGTGCTATTGTATCTGAACTTATGTAAATGTATCTCCAACCTGTTAGAGTTCTTCATGATATTCTTCCTTGTTGTACAACCGGAAGATACATTGATTCAGTACCGGAAAGTGGGGGACTTAACAAAAAGCTGCTCCGGTTTTTTACGAACGATTTTTCTTCAACATCTGGTAGGTACCAAGGACAAGCAGTACAGCTGCGACGATGAGTTCGGTCCTGAATATCATGGGAAAGCCAGTGAAGACATGCGCCTCCATTGGTCCGCCACTCCCCAAAGTCTCTAAGTTCTGCAACATGAGCCATTGGCTGTACATCATCACTATACTGTAATGAACAAAAGAACCGAATAAAAGAAAGACCCCATATTTTATAAAGTTCACGTTCTATCAACTCCTCTTCTAAACAACACTTCTGTCATCTAATTATTCATGGATTACCTGAGACAGACAACCCTGGGAAAGCAACTAATAATAAACGATTTTATTCCAAAACAGTATCTTCCGTCTTAACGTCCTTTTTGGGGGCTTTTCTTATATGCTGATAAAAAGGGAGGGGAGCACCAGCCGATCTTCTGTTTACCCACATATCCTTGAATAGGTGGAAATCCTTATATTTATTTAAGTCACAGCTGCTCCAAAAAAATAAAGGACTCCCGCCCCCGTCCGGCGTAAGTAATAGGAATGGGATTTGTTAACGAAAAAAGGGGGCAGACGGATGGATGTACGATTCCGCAGCGACGGCCGGTTTTTCAATCACCGCGCCGCCGGCATACTGATCGAGCAGGGGCATGTGCTGTTACATAAACGAAAGAAAGATGCCTACTGGGCCCTGCCGGGTGGCGGTATTGAGCTTGGCGAGGATTCGATGAATACGATCATCCGTGAGATGAGGGAGGAACTCGGCTGGGAGGTTGAGGTCGAGCGTACGGTCTGGATTGCCGAAAGCTTTTTTCCTCACCGCGGGGAAGCGCTGCACGAAGTGGCTTTTTACTATGCGCTGGAAACGAAGGAGCCCAAGTTCAGAGCCGGACCTTTTCACGGAAAAGATGGCGATCGTCTTATCTATCAGTGGATTGCTCTGGATGATCTGTCCCTGCATGAGGTGAAGCCGGCGTTTCTTAAGAAGTCGCTGCTGGAAATTCCAGATCATCTGATGCATCTGATCCTGAAGGAAACGTTCTAAGCGGACGGGCGGGCTCGTACACTATGACGAATGCGTATGTCAGGGAGGGCAGGCAGTGAAGAAAAAATTTATCACATGGACGTTCATTCTCTACGGCCTCTATAGTCTGGTGCTGGGCCTGTATTTTTTCCAGTGGTCAAACCCCGGCGTGCCTCCGGAATACGAAGGGACCGCCGCCGATCCGGCGACATTTATGACCGCGAGGGAGCTTGAACTCAGTCAGGAATACTCGACCTATCAGAACTTCCTCTCCTTTCTCGGCGAGCCGTTGGAATGGATCGTCTATCTCGGTGTGATGGTTTTCGGCGCGTCGATCGTCTTCAAGCAGTTCGGGGAGAAGGTGTCACGCTTCCGCATCATCCAGATTCCGTTGTTTGTGCTGCTGTTGTCGACGCTGACATCGATCCTGTTATTCCCGATCGATTACGTAAAGCGGCGCTTGTCGGTGGAGTACGGCATTTCCACCCAGAGCTTTTCAAGCTGGATGCGCGATGAGCTGCTCAGCTTCTGGATCGGCTGGCTCATCATGGCCGTTCTCATTACTGTGTTATATTTCTTAATGAAAAAATTCGAAAAGCGCTGGTGGCTGATCGCCTGGCTGCTGATGATTCCGTTTCTCATTTTCATGATGTACCTGCAGCCGGTCGTCATCGACCCGCTTTATAATGATTTTGGAGAACTGCAGGACAAACAGCTCGAGGAAAAAATTCTCACACTCGCCGATGAAGCGGATATTCCTGCTGATCGTGTTTATGAAGTGAACATGTCGGAGAAAACGAACAGCATGAACGCCTATGTGAACGGAATCGGATCCAATCTCCGCATCGTCTTATGGGATACGACGCTCAACCGGCTTCAGGAAAACGAAGTGCTTTTCATCATGGCGCATGAAATCGGCCACTACGTCATGAACCACCTGTATTGGAATCTTGCCGGGGCCATCTTCGCCACCTTCCTTGGCCTGCTGGCGACCTATCACCTGCTGCAGTGGGCGGTGCGGCGCTACGGGGAAAAGCTCGGCTTCACGAAAGTGTCCGACATCGCGAGTCTGCCGATGTTTTATTTGATCCTGACGCTGCTTTCCTTTATCGCAAGTCCTGTGGAGCTTGCGATATCACGCAATGCGGAAGCGGATGCCGACCGTTATGCGATCGAGATGACACAGGATACGGAAGCGGCTGTCGGTTCCTTCCAGGAGCTCACGGTCAACGGTTTGAGTGACGTCGATCCACCGGCGCTCGTGAAGTATCTGCGCTACGGGCATCCGACAATGATGGAGCGGATCCATATGCTCGAAAACTATGAACTGAGCGAAGAGAAGTAGGCAAGAGCCTCCGGGTGTCCGGGGGCTTGTTCTGTTCAGAGTGCCTTTTTATTTTTCACAATCTGCAGCTGATACAGGATGCGCGCCAGGCGCTCCCGGTTCTTTTCGCTGATTTCGATGAACTCCACCCCGTAGACGACGGCGGAGCTTGATAACTCCTCGTGCTTCCGGGCCATCCGGGCCTGCAGGATAAAGTCTTCGTCATCCAAGGAAAAGTGCAGGGAAATCGTGATGTTCTCCTGGATCGGGATGTTGTACGCTGAAGAAAATTTCAAGCCGGTGAGGCTGATGTTTTCGATATAGCCGGTAAAGTATTTCTGGTTCAAGGCTTTGAACCGTTTGGTATCGATATCAATGATGATGATTTTGCTTTCGATATGGGGGACATCCACCCGGAGGCTTCTTTTTACGTACGGCTGTTTCAACGGGGGGACGCTTCCTGCGGGGGGATCGGCAGCTGTTGGAGCGTCCGCTGCCTTTTTCTTAAGCAGATCTTTCATTAATAACACGGTGAACACGAAAATGATCAGGGCTTCTGCCCATACGATATAAACCAAAACAACCACCTCGTATTCCTTCAAGTTTATCCCGGTTCTCTTTCTGACTGGTCCGGGCCGAAAGGTTGTATGGATGCGGTCTCTCGTTTTTTTATTTTTGGCGGCTTCACGCTCCTTTTGTAGGTATTTTTATCCATTTTATTGCATGATATAGGTATTTGCTTTTACATATCCCATGTTTGTTTTAGGAAAAGCTGTGATTATTACTAAAACATAGGAAGAGTATAACCTATTATAAGGAATGGTCCTCGTCTCTTTCCCGCTCCAGACGGTCCAGCCGCTCCTTCAACCTCTTATTCTCTTTTTTCGCCTGTTCCGCTGTATAAAAAGCTCCGACGGCCAAAGATAAGGCCAACAAACTCCACAACCAGTCCATATCGAACACCTCCCTTTCCCATCCTATCATGGTAAAAAAAGGAGGTGGGGTATCTAGCAACGCCAGCTCTCTTTTGATAGACTCAAAGTAGCGACTATTGAAAACGTTATCATAGTAAAGGAGTGACCAAGGATGCCATCGATGCTTGAGGAGCGCAATCATGTGCTGGAAACGCTGTTTGGCAATGTGAAGCACTGTATCGTCGTCGTCGACCGGGACGGACGGGTTTCCTATATGAACGAAAGCTACGGCCGGTTTTTAGAAGTCGATCCAAAAGAGATCGCCGGCCGCCACGTCACCGAAGTGATCGAGAATACGCGGATGCATATCGTCGTCGACACAGGGGAGGAGGAGATGGCCGATCTCCAGAAGATCCGCGGCGATTATATGATCGCCCACCGGATTCCGCTCCAGGAGGACGGCGAGGTGATCGGGGCCCTCGGCATGGTGCTGTTCCGTGATACCGACGAATGGAAAATCATGAACACCCATATCAAGGATCTTCTGCTTGAGCTCGAGACGTACCGCAGCCAGATGCAGCACGTGAACGGTGCCAAGTATTCGCTTCATGACATCATCACCACCTCACCGGAAGTACTGCAGGTCAAGGAAAAGATCCGCAAAACCGCCTACAGCGACGTGTCGGTGCTCATCCGCGGCGAAAGCGGGACAGGAAAGGAATTGTTCGCCCACAGCATCCACCACTTGAGTGAACGGAGCCAGCAGCCATTCATCAAGGTGAACTGCGCGGCCATCCCGGAGCATTTGATCGAAGCGGAGCTGTTCGGCTATCAGGAAGGAGCGTTTACCGATGCGAAAAAAGGCGGCAAGCCGGGAAAATTCCAGCTCGCCCACGGCGGCACGCTGTTTCTTGATGAAATCGGCGACATGCCGCTCCACGCCCAGGTGAAAATCCTCCGTGCCCTGCAGGAAGGCGAAATCGAAGCGGTCGGGGCAGAGAAGCCGCAGGCCATCGACGTCCGCATCATCGCCGCCACCAACCGGCCGCTCGAAGCCCTCATCAAGGAGGACAAATTCCGGGAGGATCTCTTCTACCGCATCAATGTCGTCCAGATCGATATTCCGCCGCTCCGCAGACGACGGGGCGACATCAAGGTGCTCACGAAGTTTCTGTTGAAAAAGCTCAGTGACCGGACCGGCAAACGGGTTGAGACGCTCGCCCCGGACGTGGAGGCTCTCTTTAACAAACACGACTGGCCGGGGAATGTCCGTGAGCTGGAAAACGTCATCGAATCCGCCATTCATATGACCGACGACGGCGAAATCCGTTACGGCGACCTGCCGGATTATCTATCATCATCCGGAAACAGCCAGCGCGCCGGACAGACGCTCAAGGACGTCGTTGAGGAAGCGGAAAAAGCGGCGATCCTCCGGGCAATCGAAGAAGCGGACGGTGACAAATGTACAGCCGCCGACCGACTCGGCATCGGCAAATCAAGCCTGTATGACAAAGTGAAAAAGTACGACCTGTAAGCCATTCCAGATTTCAGGAATCCGTTCCGGAAATCCGGAATGGGTTTTTTTATGCCCTTTTGTAAGGGTTTTCATGAATGTTGAATCAGTTTTTCCATAAATCCGGAAATCAAAAAACCAGATTCCTTTAGTACCGCGGTTGAAAAGTTGGCATGAAACTTGCATGTAGAAGGGTGGAAGGGGTGGAAACCAATATGAAACACATGTACACATCATTTCAGGAAGCGGTTAAGGACATAAACGATCACTCAACGATTATGGTCGGAGGATTCGGACTCGTCGGAATCCCGGAAAATCTCATTTTGGCACTCGTCGAATCGAACGTGAAGCATCTCACTGTCATCAGCAACAACTGCGGCGTTGACGACTGGGGGCTCGGCCTGCTTTTGGAAAACAAACAGATTGATAAGATGATCGGCTCCTACGTCGGCGAAAACAAGGAATTCGAACGCCAGGTGCTCGCAGGCGAACTGGAAGTCGAGCTCACGCCGCAGGGAACACTCGCAGAACGCATCCGTGCAGGCGGCGCCGGCATTCCGGCTTTCTATACACCGGCAGGCGTCGGAACACCGATTGCGGAAGGAAAAGAAGTGCGCACCTTCGACGGCAGGGACTATCTGCTGCAGACCGGACTTACCGCTGATGTCAGCCTTGTCCGTGCCCTGAAGGGAGACAAGCACGGCAACCTCATTTATAACAAAACGGCGCGCAACTTCAACCCGATGATGGCCGCTGCCGGGGCTGTCACGATCGCCGAAGTTGAAGAGCTGGTCGAGCCGGGCGAACTTGATGCCGATCAGATCCACACACCAGGCATCTACGTACAGGGACTCATTGAAGGACAGCAGGAAAAACGCATCGAACGCCGGACCGTACGCACTCACGCATAACAAAAAGGAGGGGCTATTATGGCCGTAGAAATGGATAAAGCGGCAGTCAGGGAACTGATTGCCCGACGTGCTGAAAAGGAAATTGAAAGCGGTTACTACGTGAACCTTGGAATCGGAATGCCGACGATGGTCGCCAACTACATTGATTCCGATAAGGAAGTGGTCCTGCAGTCGGAAAACGGGCTGCTCGGCATCGGACGCTCTCCGTATGAAGAGGAAGTCGACCCGGACTTGATCAACGCCGGAAAGGAAACCGTCACCGCTTCCATCGGGGCCGCCTACTGTGACAGTGCCGAATCGTTCGCGATGATCCGCGGTGAGCACCTCGACCTTGCGATTTTAGGCGGGATGGAAGTCGCAGAGAACGGTGATCTCGCCAACTGGATGATCCCCGGAAAAATGATCAAAGGCATGGGCGGGGCGATGGATATCGTCCACGGTTCCAAAAAAGTCGTCATCATCATGGACCACGTGAACAAGCACGGCGATCCGAAGATCCTGAAGGCATGCCGTCTCCCGCTCACAGGAAAAGGCGTCGTCGACCGCATCATTACCGAGCGCGCCGTCATGGACGTAACAGAGGAAGGCCTGAAGCTGATCGAAATCGCTGAAGGCTGGACGGTAGACGAAATCAAGGCATCGACAGAAGCGGATCTGATTGTCAGCGACGAACTGATGACAATCCAGTCCAACACGTGAGGAGGGACACCGGATGGTAGAAAATAAAGTCGTCTTGATTACAGGCGCGGCCAGCGGCATCGGCTATGAAATCGGCACCGAATTCGCCAAGAACGGCGCCAAGGTCGTCTTGAGCGATATAAACGAGGAAAAAGTGAAGGAAGCCGAAAAGCAGCTATCTTCAGAAGGGTATGACGTCACTGGTCTCGTCTGTGACGTGACGAAGGAAAAGGATATCCAGGACGCCATCAATAAGACGGTGGACAAGTACGGACGTCTCGACGTGCTCGTCAACAACGCCGGCCTCCAGCACGTTTCGTCCATCGAGGAGTTTCCGACAGAGAAGTTCGAGCTGATTACGAAGATCATGCTCGTGGCCCCGTTCATGGCGACAAAGCACGTATTCCCGATTATGAAAAAGCAGGGCTTCGGCCGCATCCTCAACATGGCCTCGATCAACGGCCTGATCGGATTCGCCGGCAAGTCCGCCTACAACAGCGCCAAGCACGGCGTCATCGGTCTCACCAAAGTGACCGCTCTGGAAGGCGCGGAGGACGGCATTACCGTCAACGCCATCTGCCCGGGCTATGTCGATACACCGCTCGTCCGCAACCAGCTTGAGGATCTCGCCAGCAACCGCGGCGTCTCGCTCGATAAGGCACTTGAGGAAGTCATCTACCCGCTCGTGCCGCAGAAGCGTCTCCTGGAAGTTCAGGAAATCGCCGACTACGCGCTGTTTTTAGCCAGTGACAAAGCGAAAGGCATTACCGGTCAGGCGGCTGTCATCGACGGTGGCTATACGACCCAGTAACCGAAAGGGGTATTTCAATGAAATCCGTATATATCGTAGAAGGAGCGCGCACGCCGTTTGGTACGTTCGGCGGCGCCCTCAAAGACGTGGAGCCGACAGACCTCGGCATCACCGCAGGAAAAGAAGCGTTGAAGCGGAGCGGCATCGACGCTGGGAGCATCGACTTTTCCGTCATCGGCAACGTCATTCATTCATCTCAAAACGCACCGTACATGGCGCGCCACATTGCACTGAAGACAGGTATCCCGATGGAAAGCCCGGCCCTTGCCGTCAACCGCCTCTGCGGTTCGGGCATGCAGTCCGTTGTTTCCGCAGCCCAGTCCATTCTCCTCGGGGAAGGGGAAACCGCGCTTGCCGGCGGTGTCGACAGCATGAGTCTCGCCCCGTACGCCCTCCGCGGCAGCCGTTTTGGTACGAAGCTCGGCACACCGAAGGTTGATGATATGCTCTGGTCCGCGCTTACCGATGAGTACATCGGTGCCGGCATGGGCATGACAGGGGAGAATCTGGCCGAGCGTTATGAAATTTCACGCGAAGCCCAGGATGAATATGCGACCCGCAGTCACCAGCGTGCTGCCGAAGCCCGCCGCTCCGGCCGTTTTGCTGAGGAAATCGCTCCCGTGGAAGTGAAGGGACGCAAAGGCACGACCGTCGTCGATCAGGACGAGCACATCCGGGAAGACACGAATTCAGAAAAGCTGGCCAAGCTGAAGCCCGCCTTCAAAAAAGACGGCAGTGTCACAGGCGGAAACGCGAGCGGCATCAATGACGGCGCTGGAGCCGTCGTTCTGGCCAGTGAAAATTACGTCCAGGACCACAGCTTAAGCCCTGTGGCAAGAATCGTTTCCTGGTCCGTGGCCGGTGTGGATCCGCACTACATGGGCATCGGCCCTGCGCCGGCGATTCGTCAGGCGCTTGAAAAAGCGGAGCTCTCCCTTGAGGATATGGATCTTATCGAAGTGAACGAAGCCTTTGCCGCGCAGTATCTGGCGGTGGAAAAAGAGCTCGGCTTCGACCGTGAAAAAGTGAACGTCAACGGCGGCGCCATCGCGCTCGGCCACCCGGTCGGCGCCAGCGGGACCCGCGTGTTGTACACGATGATCAAGGAATTGAAGCGCCGCGGCGGACGCTACGGAGTCGCTTCGCTCTGCATCGGAGGCGGACAGGGGATTGCCATGGTCGTCGAAACCGTCTAAAATCTTAACGTAAAAATCATTTAGGGGGAAACACCAATGTTCGGGATATTACTCGGTCTCATCGTCCTGATGGCGCTCGCCTACCTCGGCTGGTCGATCATCTGGGTCGCACCGATCGCTGCCGGCGTCGTCGCCGTCACCGGCGGTCTCGACCTGCTCGATGCTTATAAAGATACGTACATGGGCGGCTTTGTCGCCTTTGCGAAATCATGGTTCCCGGTCTTCATGCTCGGGGCGATCTTCGGAAAACTGATGGAGGACACCGGCATGGCCCGCTCGGTCGCCGTCGCATTCACAAAAGTGATCGGCACCAAGCGCGCCATCCTCGGCGTACTCGTCTCCGCCGCCGTCTTAACGTACGGCGGGGTGAGCTTGTTCGTCGTCGTCTTCGCGGTCTATCCGCTCGCCTTATCGCTGTTCCGGGAAGCCAACATCAGCCGGAAGCTCATACCAGCGACCGTCGGGCTCGGCGCCTTCACCTTCACGATGACGGCCCTGCCTGGTACACCGCAGATCCAAAACCTCATTCCAATGGAATACTTCGGTACAACCGCATCCGCGGCCCCGGTCATGGGGATCGTCGCCGCCATCATCATGGCGGTCGGAGGCTATTTGTACCTGCGCTTTAGAGAGAAACAGCTGCGCGACAGAGGTGACATCTTCGTCGAACCGGAGGATAAAAGTTCACTCGGTGACGTGGAGCGCGAGCCGCACTTCATCCTGTCGATTCTGCCGCTGCTGACCGTGTTACTGACACTCAACTTGCTGCAATGGGACGTCGTCACCGCCTTAATCGCAGGAATTCTCTTAATCATGCTGTTGAACATCACCTTGTTCAAAAAGTTCGTCACATCGATCAACAAAGGGGCGAGCGGCTCCGTCATCGCCATCATCAATACCAGTGCCGCCGTCGGCTTCGGGACTGTCGTCCGCGAAGTGCCCGGCTTTGAGAAGCTCACGCAGATCCTCGTCGGCATCAAAGGCAACCCGCTCATCTCCGAAGCAGTCGCCGTCAACGTCCTCGCCGGTGCCACAGGCTCCGCCTCCGGCGGCCTCGGCATCGCCCTTGAAGCCCTCGGCTCCAAGTACTATCAAATCGCCCAGGACACCGGCATCAGCGCCGAAGCGTTCCACCGCGTCGCTTCCCTGTCCTCCGGCGGCCTCGACGTGCTGCCGCACAACGGAGCGGTGCTCACGCTGTTTGCGATCACCGGCATGACCCACAAGGACAGCTACCGCGACATCTTCGTTGTCGCGCTGTTGATTCCGGTCATCTCCGTTGCGGTCGTCATTCTGTTGAATACGATTGGCATTCTATAAAGAGAGATAAACATGTCATGATGATGGTCACGTTCCGCTTATCGGTGGCTGCTTGCCGCGGGCACGACCTCAGCTGACTTGAGCAGAAAACCATCTGCCCAAGTGGATCTTCATTCCGTGCTGTTCCCGCAGGTGTCACCACCGAACGCTGCTCGTGACCTTAACTTAAAAGAGAGGTAAAGAACACCCTCTACAGATTGAACGAACACCACAGGTATCCTGTGGTGTTTTTCTATTTCTGGAATCGTCATGGTAAACTAAAGAAAACAGATCGTACTGGAGGAAGCACCATGAAACTAACCATTGTCACCGTAGGAAAATTGAAAGAGAAATACTTGAAGCAGGGGATCGCCGAATACGTGAAGCGACTCGGCCCCTACGCTAAAGTCGAGGTAATCGAAGTGCCCGACGAAAAAGCGCCGGAAAATCTGAGTGAAGCGCAGATGGTTGAGGTGAAACAGAAGGAAGGCGAGCGCATCCTGAGTAAGATCTCCCAGGACACCTATGTCATTACGCTTGAAATTGAAGGGAAGCAGCTGACGTCTGAGAAGCTGGCGAAAAAGATGGACGAGCTTGCGACGTACGGAAAGAGCAAAGTGGCGTTCGTAATTGGAGGATCACTGGGTTTGAGTGATGAGGTATTGGAGAGAAGTGATTTCGGACTGTCGTTTTCGAATATGACGTTCCCGCACCAGTTGATGCGCTTGATGCTGGTGGAGCAGGTGTATCGAGCGTTTAAGATTAATCGGAATGAGCCGTACCATAAGTAAGCGCAAAGTCGTTTTGAACAGAAGTGTCAAAGAATAACTCAATATTCTTGACGCTTCTGTCATCGATTTTTTCACCTTCATTTACATTTATTTTGCTTATAATAGTATGCAAAAGGTCTTTCTGTTTTTCGGGAGTTGTTTTTGGAAGAACTTTATCAAAATTTCTGAGTATGTTTTGTACTTGTTTAGAGTTAACTTCTTTTATAGTAGGTTCTCTAAGTTGTAGTTCAGCATCTTTTTTCTGGTTCTCTAAATCAACTTGTTCACTTTCTAAAGAGGTTATGTTCGTTAAGATTGAAGAAGGTGGTGTGTCAGTAGATTCAATCACTTTAAGATACCTATTGATTGTTTTTTTAAAGTATCCAATCTAAGGTCTATGTTTTCTATTTGGTGTAGGAGCGGTTCTTTAAGTTTGCCTATTTTAGCGTTTACCTTATCTACTATCGATTGGAATACTGAAGAATCATTAGTAACTTCGTGTAGCCTTTCGTACACTGGAATGAAAGATAATAGAGCAGTCCTACAAGAATTGTTAGATTACGCAAGAAGAGATGATGTCATAGTTGTTTACAAGTTAGATCGTTTAGGGCGTTCCACAAAGAGGTTGATTGATCTTTCTGAAGACCGCAATCCAAGGGAATTGAATTAATGAGTGTTAAAGACAATATAGATACTACTACAGCAGTCGGAAAAGCTATGTTTAGGATGCTAGCTGTACTGTCTGAAATGGAACGTGATTTAATCTCAGAACGTACTAAAGCGGGTTTGGTGCATGAGCTAGAGGGCGTATGGGTGGTAGATCAAAAAAGATAGTAAAGACATAGATAAATCCTTGAAGCTTTATGATTCAGAACAGTACTCTGTTAGAGAAATTACAGAATGGACGGGTGTATCATATACCGAAACACACTAGTACACCATTCGCCCTAGTAGATAGAAAATTTATAGGTATATTTAGGGGTAATTGGTATAATAGGGATTGTATAATTTAATATCGTAAATTGAATCAAGAATATGAGTGTGAAAGGATGAGCTAATTGAATATAGAGAATTTATGCCTTAAAGAGGTGGAATTAGAAAAAGACTTTAATTATAAGAATTTATACAATGATAGCACTAGGGGAGCGGTTTACAAAGAGGAGCATAAAACTGTTTTAAGGGAAGCTATTTCAAAGGGTGTAATTAATGTAAAGAAGTTTATAGTAGCTGAGGAAGTTCAAGAAGAACTTTATCAAATAGCAAATAAATCTAGAGGCACAAAGCGTACATTGCTTGAAAGTTTAAAGGAATATCATAATGAATCGAGTTATGTAATTGCTCCGCTAATATATTTACTAAACTTAATTGATTCTAATTTTTCTGTAGTTGAAGGCGAGTGTCTTAAAATTCAATCCAATGTTACCGAGTTTAGTATTAGACCTAGAATAGATGGTTCTAATGCAAGACCTAGAATTTTTTACCCAGGGAGAAAATTGCTTTAACAACCGTAAATGACAGTGCTGAGAATTTGGGTGATATTCTAGCAACGAAAGGGTCGGAAGTCTATATCATCGGTACTGACAATCGTTCTAAAGAAATTTGGGCTTATAAGATTATTAGAGATGAAAATTTCTATGAAGGTGCAAAAAATTACTTGGAGAAAGAAAAAAACAGATTACAAGACATGATTTGGGATAAGGGTGTTTAAAAACATACTTAAGCACAGTTAGCCATCCCTATTTAGTAGGGGTGGCTATTAGAGTGGTACCGTAAAACGCATTTGTACTTTCTCGACTAAAGTTCAGAAAATGATTTTAAGTAATTATATTTTTGAATATGATACAATATTTGTAATAAATAGGGGAATTAGGAGGAGCAAATGACTATTAAAATTAATGAGGTATGTTCGGTACAAGAGTTTATTGCAGAGGTGGATGCGTTAGATAGTAAGTTTTTTTTTAGAGGGCAGCAATCACATGAAAAATATAGTCTTTTACCGGGAATGTTGAGAAGAAATGAAAATAGCGAAAGAATTTACGATGATGAAGCAGAGAATATTTTTTATAATAGGTTTAAGTCTAGGGCTATGCCATATTTAAATTATAAACCTTCAAATGAGTGGGAGTGGTTATTTTTAATGCAACACTATAAAACCCCCACTCGATTATTAGATTGGACTGAAAGCCCTCTAATAGCGTTATATTTTGCTATTGAAAATGAGCTTGGTGAATACGAACCTTCTGACTCCCCGATAGTTTGGTGTTTAGACCCATACAATCTGAATAGAAAGGTTGAAGGTATAGATATACAAAATGAAGTTCCTTACGTTGGTGGTGATGATTTAAATTCTAAGACTATAGATTTATATTATGGTTTAGGAAAAGCTACTAAGTTGAATTATCCATTAGCTATAGCGGGTCCGTTTAATAGTACACGAATTAATGCCCAAAGAGGGGTTTTTACGTTATTTAGTTTTAGTGATGTTCCTTTAGAAGAGATGCCTGATGCAGATACATACCTAAAAGGAATAAAAATTAATAATGAATATATATCAAAGATCAGAAGTCAGCTATTTAATTTAGGTATAAATAGCACTTTGATTTATCCAGAACTAGATTCAATATCACGAGATATAAAGGTTGAGTATAGTTATGAAAGGGGGAGTTTTGTAAATGTCTAATGAGAATAATCCGAGAAATAGCATGCTAGAAGAAGGGGAAAACAAACTTAAGGAATGGGAAGTACTGTCAAATACTACAACATTAAATTTAAAAACGGTTTGTATGGAAATAGACAATGTAGATAGAGGATATGGTGGAATTAATTTAAAACCCTTTTACCAGAGAGAATATAAATTTACTCGAAAAGACGAGAGTTTGTTAATAGAGTCTCTATTGGCAGGGATACCAATTCCAACAATATATCTTGCCTCTGATACAACAAAAGTACCCCACATCAGTAACGTAATTGATGGTCAGCATAGATTATTTGCTGTTTATAGGTTTATAAATAATGAATTTGCATTAACAGGTTTAGAAAAGTATCATTTTTTAAATTTTAAGAAGTTTATAGACCTCAATCCTACAATCCAAAATAAGTTGATGTATCAAGTAAGTTTAACACTTCAATTTATCCATGTTCAAAATAACCCAGAATTAGAATTGGAAATTTTCACTAGATATAATAAAGGTACACACCCATTAACACCACAAGAGATTCGTAATGTTGTTCTTAGTAGTAAGTTTAATGATTGGTTAAATGATAAAGTTGAGAGCTTTTCAAAAGATAGATATCTATCTGAAGTTTATAACACTACTAAGACCCGCTTTAAAAATAAAACTTTACATGGAGAAATGTACGTCATGTTCTCTATATATGATAAAGGTATAAACCCTAACTATTATGCTTCTACGGAGTACATTGATGAGTTTATGAAGTATGTGTCTAAGTTAGATGAAACAGAACAACAATTGTGGATAGATAAGTTTGATGACTTTCTAGATAGATTAAATTATTTAATTCTTAAGCTATATATAGAGAGAGGAATAAAAAATCCTTTTTCCAAGGAAATATATAAAACTATTGATAAACGGAATCACAAATTCCAAACTAGTATCTTAATGATTATGACTCAAATCTATAAAGAAATTATCGAAAATGATTATGCGGAAATTAAATTAGATGAATTAAGTGTAGCTATTAAAAATGGATTTATAAGCAGTGGTTTTGATCTAATTACAAGCTCTACAACTGAACCAAAATTAGTTCAAAAAACATATGAAAGCATTTGGGAAGAAGTGAAAAAAGTAATTAAGTAATCATTCATAAAACCACCCTAAAAAAATGGGTTGGTTTTATTTTTTCTGGATATTTATATACACTTTGTGGTCATTGTGTTTATGTGATATTCGATGAACCTTATCATAAGTAATAGCGCGTTCCCTTAAGGAAATAATTAAAAACGGATGTACGTTAGGATTTGATTTAGAGGAATACAATATTCAAAAATGTATTCCTTTAATTTTGCTAATAAATTTCACAGTACAAATGTAATGAAAACATTATTACCGATTATTATACGAAAAGATTGTAGAAAGATAATAATCACACTGTAACTCTAAAATATTTAATTAGGACCTTCAAATCTATTTATTTTATACCAATACCTTTTATATCTCGGTTCAAAGGGCTGAGGTGTAATAATATAAGAGAAATCAATATAAGTCATATAAATTGCCGATTCAATATAATTTGTTGAAGTTTCTAGCTTTACAAAAATAACCTAATATTGGTAAGGTTTTATTTAACATAACTATAGTCTCTATGAATCGGAGTGATAGATATAATTAACAATTGGCAAGTACCTCGAAATAAACGAAGACTTTTTCCTGTTGTAGATATATTATCATTATTCACATTACAAAATTTGGGTGAAATTTGGAGAGGGACTTTATCCCGTCAGTTAGATTTTGAAATGGAATTAGAGAGATATGGATTGAAAAGAGTTGGTCAACGTAGGGATAGGAGGGGGGGAGGGGCAAGAACATACGAATCATGGCTATATAATTTAGGACTTGTTTATACCGAAACAGATACTAACATCACGCGTACTACATTAGCAGGAGACGCGTTACTTTCTGGGGATCCACCAGTTCCTATCGTCACAAATCAATTAATGAAGTTGCAATATCCTTCTCCTTACTCTATAAGAAAGAGAGTGAATATTAACCCCCGCTTTGGAATCCGGCCATTTCGCTTTCTATTAAAACTTTTATTGGATGATCGTGTACATACTTTGTCTAAAGAAGAGATTGGAAGATTTGTAATAACAGAAGGAGAAAATGAAACACAAGGTTGCTTTGAGAACGTTGTTCAACGTATTTTAGATTACAGGTCATTAGGGGATAGTATTTTACCTGAGAACTTTGAAGAGCTTTATCCAAGTAGTACTACAGGAGTAAGAAGTCGAGAAAAAACTCTCGAGGGGTTAGAGGATATTGCTAATACTCTGATCAATTATTTAGAATACACCCAGTTTATAAGCAGGAATGAAAATAGAAGTATATTCATCTTGCCTGAAAGACATGAAGACGTGCAACTAATTATGAATGATGGAACCACACTTAGAAGATTAGACACTAACCATCAGTTTGGTATTGAAAATTTTCAAAGAAATTTCGGATTAGCTCCAGGGCAAACCCGCGATAATCGTAATTTCGTTGGCCAAAACATTACTGACGGTATTTACAAAGAAAGGAGAATCCGTAGTGAGCTTCTACACATAGCGGGTACGACCCCAGTTTCTGATATAACAAATAAGATATTAAATAAAATTTCTTCAGCCACAGGTTATACGAAAACTGAAGTAGCAGGAGCACTAGAGGGATTTAGGCCAGATACATTTTCGCTATTTGAAGCTACTTACATGAACATGGCTGTCAGCGGCAGGGAACTTGCTACCGAGTTTGAATTGGCTACCCAAAATGTTTTTGAACAGTTAGGTTTTAATACTCAGCATGTAGGGACTCAACCACGACATCCTGATATTTATGTAGAATCACCTTTAACCTATTCCGGCATCATTGATACTAAGGCTTACAGAAAATATTCGATTACAAATGACCATAGAAATCGAATGGTCAGAAACTATATACCAGCTTACAAAGATGAAGGGTTAATATTCTTTATGTACATAGCAGATGGATTTGGTTCTAATATTACTTCACAGTTGCAAAGTATTGCTCAAGAAACTAATGTTAACGGAACAGTGATAACTGCATCTAACATTATCAGGCTTTTACAACGGAATAAATTCGCTACAATTGATCACTCTTCACTTAGAAACTTGTTCACAAGCAACGAGGTAGTAACTATTTTTGATATTAATTCATTATAAATAGTGGGTTTTTGTACCAGGATTACTTTAAACTATTTAAAAATATCAAATTGTTAGGTAGTAGAATAATAATTATTGCTAGTTATAAATCGATATTATTCAAAAAAGCGGTGCTTACATAAGCACCGCTTTTTTGAATGATATTTTTAGGTGTACAAATTCGTAAAAACATGTAGAATAGAACACATGAGGCATATGCTAGAACACACATTCGTATAATAGGGGTGATATAATTGAAATTTTATATGGGCGAGCTATTTAGTGGCCCTGGAGGTATGAGTCAAGGTGCTCACGAAGCTTCTATACGCCATCCAGAAACAAATGAATTGTTTTATATTGAACACCAATGGGCAAATGACTTTGATAAAGATACATGTAAAACTTTTGGTAAAAATATTTGCGGAGACGAAGAGGCAAGTACAGTTCACCTGGGACCGGTCGAGAAACTGCCTATTGGAAACCGTGACGTACTTCCTGATATAGATTGTTTAGCTTTTGGATTTCCTTGTAATGATTATAGTCAGGTGGGTAAAAAGCATGGTCTAGAAGGAGAGTATGGGCCTTTATATTCTTATGGAGTTAAAGCAATCCAAAAGTATCAACCAAAGTTCTTTGTAGCTGAAAACGTTGGAGGTCTTCAAAGCGCTAATGAAGGGAAAGCTTTTATTCAAATTTTGAGTGAGTTAGAAGAGTGTGGTTATCAATTAACCCCTCACCTATATAAATTTGAAGAGTACGGTGTTCCACAATCAAGACATCGAATTTTAATTGTGGGTATTAGAAATGATCTTCATGAAGAAGGTGTAGAGTTTAAGGTCCCTGCTCCTACGACACCAGATCATTATGTTACATCTAAAAATGCAATTATAGACCCCCCTATACTGGATTTTTCATTAAACCACGAGTATCCAAAACATTCTCAAAAGGTACAAGAAATGTTATCACATATTCCTCCTGGGGGTAATGCTTGGCATGAGAATATTCCAGAACATTTAAGATTAAAAGTGAAGGGTGCCAGGTTAAGTTCTATCTATAAGCGTTTGGATCCGGAAAAACCAGCATATACAGTTACTGGAAGCGGTGGCGGTGGAACTCATATGTATCATTGGTCTGAGAATAGAGCTCTTACCAACCGGGAAAGAGCACGGCTGCAGACCTTTGGTGATGGATTTGAGTTCGTAGGAAGTAAAGAATCAGTTAGGAAACAGATTGGAATGGCTGTACCTGTAAAGGGTGCTAAAATTATTTTCCAAGCAATTATGAAGTCTTTTGCTGGTATAGAGTATGATTATATAATGCCAGAACCTAAAGTCCAGCTGAAAAATTTAAAAGAAAAACAAAGTAAAAAAGATGCAGCTAAAGAATTAGCAGCTCTTGTTTAAAAAAGATCTCCTAAGGGGGATCTTTATTTTTTTGGAATTTTCAATATATTGTAATATAATGGAGTATAAGGTGATGCTTTTAGTTCATTATTTTCTTTTTAGTAAAACTTAAGTCTTGCTTGAAAAGGAGATTTTTATATGAAAAAACTTTTCTATGTTTCTAATAATGACGTAAATAAATGTTATGAATTCGGGGAAGATGTTTACATGAGAAAAGCATCCAGTCTAAAACAATTTGGAAGAACTGAAATTATACGTAGCAAAAATGATTTTGTGGCCGACCAAGTAATAGGAAAGTCGGTGGAAATAGCTTTTAATGAATTTCTAATAAATAATTTTCAAATTTCATATAAAGTTGATTTTGATATATGGGAAGATGAACACAGACATGATAACGGGAATGATTTGAATACCATTTACATTGATGGCGAAGAACGTCACTTCTCATACAAAACAGACATAAAAGGAAGCAGGCGCAATTCTCAGTGGCTATTAGTGGAAAGTCATAAATTAAAAATGTTTCATACTCAGATCTATATTATAGGTGTAGTAAAGAATATCCCAGCAGGTAATGAATTCATAAATAATATAGATAAGTATAATTCTATGGACTGGGAGGTTGAGATCCTTGGATATATTCTGAATAAAGATATATTTGATGATCGAACCTCTTTAGGTTGGTTTGAATTTCGTGCAGGAGATAGATTGTACTCACCATACTATATAAGAAATCTAAACAAGGATCACAGAAAGATTGATATTAAAAACTTTCATAATAAAATTCAGAAAATAGTAACTGATAAAATGTCGTATATTGGCCCTGAACTCGATTGCAAATTAAATTATGGTCTTCCAATAAGTTGGGTGAAAAATACGCACTTAGATTGGAAGAAATTCGTTACTATTTTACGAGACTATAGTACTCCTAAAATAAATATTTAAATTTATTTTTAAGCGCTTACAATTATATGAGGCTGGGGAGGTTGTTTATGGTGATTGAACACTTAAAGTTGTATCAAAACGGAACTGATATAGAATATCCCAGCTGGATTAGATTTGCAAATCTGATTGGAGAGTATTTGTATAGATTGGGATATGAAGGCGGAGAACCAACTAAAATCGTAGTATCTCTACCTACGCATCATTTTTTTTCATTATTCGCTGCGATGGGGATTGCAAATTATAAGTTTTCACTGAATCCTAAGTCAACACAAATACGAGAGAATTTTTTGAATCTTGAAACTGGAAAAAGAATCATTTACGTAGATAAAGATAAGACTCGAGCAATGTCAGTGCTGTCCTTACAAGAAAGTCCAATAAAAAATGGAGAAATGCTTTTGATGGTTAAAGATGGGAAGGTTTCTTTTGGAATACCAGAGCGACAATGGTTGGAAAAAGTGATTATTTTAGATGAGGATCATGATGTTATAAAAAAAACAATGAAAGTGAAGGACAGAAAAATACTTGGAGTAAGTACAAATAAATTCTTGAAAAATATATACCAAGGGAACCTACTTAACAGAAATTCTTTTTTTCCAGCAGATTATTTTTACTTAGTAGGTAACATGTCAGAAATAGATACTTGGATAAATGAAGAATTTTTATCCGTTAATGGCTTAAAAGGTAAACTGAGTGATTTTTTATACTTAACCTCTAATAACACCTATACGAATGGAAAACTAATATCATATTTAAGAAAGAAACAGTTTGATTTTGAAATTAACTGCTATTCACCTGTTATCTTTACAGACTCTAACAGTTATCTTAGACAACATCACAAATTCCCTAATAACCCTCAGTTAATTATCGTGAGTCGGGCTGAAAGTGAAAGAAAAAATGTCGAAATATTAGAAGAGTTGAAAGTTGAGTTTCTTCATACTCTCAACAAACTAGTAACTGATGAAATAATTACCTTTTTAGAAGATGCTATGGTAAGTATACCAAATGGAGTTGATATCTTAGGGTGGAGGTAACGGAATGACTATGGAGGATGTTAACAGACTTTATAAAGTAAATAATATCAAGATATTTTTTCGTCATGTAAGTAATGATTCTTTATATCAGTTAGTGATGAGACTTAATGAATTCAAAGAGGAAATTGAAATTAACTACGAACGAGATGAGTATTTATTAAGCTCTTTGACCTTAATGAAAAAATTCACACATAAAATCATAACCCGTTTGAAACCTTATAGAGACATTATGAATGAAGACCTTCAACAAGAAGTGAAAATGTATCTTCTACAAATCAAAAAAAGTTTTCCAGAGCTTTTTGATTCATTAGGTAAAGATATTGCTATTTTATTTAAGGATATTTCAGAGATCAGCTATAACCCTCTATACGAGAGCATAGAAAACCTGTTAAAACCAATACAAAAACATATGGGATTGAAAATTGCTATTGTTTCGAAAGGAGCATTAAGCGAAAGCGATAAGTCAATCGTTAAAAATCATGAGAGCTTATCAGCACTTAATGTTGTTTTTTTAACTTATAGTGGTTTAAGAAGAAGCCTGGAGTTATTTGACTTAATAATTTACATAGGGAATCCGGATTACTTTGGTATTTCAGCAAAAACTAATTTCAGAGGTAAGGAAACCTATTTTTTATCATATGATTTTTTCGCTAACGGATTTGAACCTCATAATATTCTTGGATCTATTGCAGGTAATAACACATACAGTACTATCTATAATAATGTTTGTTTAAATGAAAGTCTTAACGCTAGGAAAGAGATAACCTTATTTAAAGATGATTCACATGAGCAAGTGGTTAATGCATTAATAGAAAGAGTGAAAGTTAACAATGAAGCATCTGATCGTGTAGTAGAAGTAAACGTTGTCATGCTAGAGAATAACAGGGTTATTTTTATACCACCTGATGCCAGCGTTAGAGTTTACTCAGAGAGTAATAAGCAGGTTGTTGATCAAAAAAAATTTACTAGTATCGAAGAGGATAACTTTATAGTTATAAGAAACGAGAGGGAAAGTAGATTAATCGCAGAAATAGCTGATAAAGATGTTTTGAAAGAAGATGCTGTATTTCTTAGGGAATTGCAAGTCCGCTGGAAAAAAAGGTTGAGATCTGCGGTTAGGAAACAAGGGGTCAAAACCGTAAGTGATATTCTATCCAGGAAATACAAAATGGAAACTTCAGCACCAAATTCTGTGAGGTTTTGGTGCAGTGAAGATTCTATTTGCCCTAAAGAATTAGATAAATTATTACCTGCTTTGAAATTTAGTTCGAATGATGCAAAAGAAATCTTTGAGTCAATGCAGATTATAAGGAGAGCACATATTAAAGCAGGTAATATTATATCAAGGAGGTTAGTGAGTGAACTATCTAATGGTGTAAGTGTCGATCTCCAAGAGAATGGTTTTTTTACATTTAACTCAAATGAATTTGATGGAGCGTCTTTTAATATTGAAAGAATTGTTTTCATAGATAAAAAAAAGAAAAAAATCCCTGCTTCGTATGTTATGAAAATTATGTGTGTTGATTAATGAGGAGGCACTTGATTATGAAACTTAACGGCTCACTAGAAAATAGAGACAAAGTGCTAAGGAATGTAAGGGAAGAAATTATAGGCCCTTCCCAGATACGTGATCATTATGTTCAGTTTAAACCTACAGGCAATACCACCTTTGACACTAGAGAAGAATTTTATAAGCCTCATTATTGGAAGGTTGGCGACACAAAGGAAGAGGTCTTAAAGCGAGAGCTTCCCAGTCAACGATATGTTAGCGGGATGTTGTATCCTTTAAAGTCTAATGCTTCCCATAGCCCTTCAATAGAAATGCCTATAGTAAATGAGAATGATCAAGAAACTAATATAGTTAACGAATTTGTTGCAGATGCTATTACTGATACAGATAATGAAGAAAGTTCTGAGGAACATGGAGAGACAGAATTATTTTCTCAATCTGATGATTTTCTTCCTTCGACAATGGGCCTTACTTTCTGTATTGATAAAGAAGTTCCCTTTTTGCAGGTTAATGTAGAAGGGGGTACTTACTACCCTCATAATGTATATGAGAAAAGCCAAGGTCAAAAGTCTTATAAATGGTGGTTGCGTGAAGGGGTATGTGGAGAATGGGTAATTGACATAAAGGAATTCATCATAAAAAGAGAAGCAAAGCATGATGTACAAATGGTTAATGTTAAAGGAGAGAAAATTACCCATTTAAATATGCAAATACAGGGTAGGATTCGAGAAGTTAACGATAAGTATATTGTAACTATCAGCTTAACCAATCGTACCACGAATGACAATAGTATTAATTATCAACAGCAAATATTATTTCAATCACAGATTTCCATTGCTACCTCAAATCCTTTTAATTTTTCTTATTACCCGAAAGATTATCAATTAAGAGAAACCATGACCGAGGTAGAAGCTTCTACTGAATTATTGTATAGAAATGAATATACTTATGCTTTTGGTCATGGATGCTCAACTTACTGGGAGCAAAATAAAAAAACAATCCAGTATATTTCCACAACATTTATGCCTGAATATGAGTCATTAAGTATGACTCCGAATGTATTTGTGAAAAAAGAAAATGAAAAGGTTGAATTAAAGATTAAAATGGGAGATTTAGCTGGTATATCTTCAAGTGAGGACCCAAGGGTTTTATTAGAACCATTAATTGAAGGGTACAGCATGTGGATTAATGTTAAGAAAGATGAAATTAATTCTATCCCTGAGCCTTTAAAGAAAGTGGGCTTAAAACATATAAACAAATGCGAAGAATCACTAAGAAGAATGAAGAAAGGCTTAGAACTCCTTGCGGATAAAAATGTATTTAAGGCATTCAAATTAGCAAACTTAGCAGTTCTTTTGCAACAAATAAATGGTGTGAATTCAAGAGATGGTTACTATAATGTCGAAGGAATAAAATTTACTAAAGGATATAAAGAGAATGTGATGAGCGAAGAGGAACTAGTAAATGCCGATAATTCTTGGAGAGCATTTCAAATTGCATTCATCTTAATGTCTTTAGATTCTTTTGTTAATGAAAACTCAGAAGATAGAGAAATTGTAGATCTTATATGGTTTCCTACCGGTGGCGGGAAAACTGAAGCTTATTTAGGGGCAGCTGCATTCCAAATGATATATAGACGGATAAAAGACCCTGAAAATGCCGGGGTAGATGTAATAATGAGGTATACACTAAGGTTGTTAACGGCTGATCAATTCCAGAGGTCTTCCAGGCTTATATGTGCACTAGAGTATATTAGGAAATCAAACTCCGATATTCTAGGTGATGTTCCTTTCTCAATTGGAATCTGGGTAGGGTCAAAGACTACTCCGAATAAGATTAGTAGTGCAAAACAGCAATTAGAAAAATTAAGGAAGCGATCTAAAGACTCTCAAGAATTTATAGTGAACAGTTGCCCGTGGTGTGGAGCGAAAATGGGATATTACCAAGAAGAGAAAAGCAAGAAGAAACACTACTTGGGCTATAAATTAAATCCAGATAACTCAGAATTAGTTCTACATTGTCCTGATAAACAGTGTATTTATAGTAACTATCTTCCGATTCATATTGTTGATGAATCGATTTATAAGAACAAGCCAACTTTTTTAATAGGAACAATCGATAAATTTGTACAATTAGTTTGGAAACCAGAGGCCAGATCATTGTTTGGTCTCGGAAGAAATGGAGAAAGAGTTGTAAGTCCTCCATCTTTGATTGTACAGGATGAGCTGCATTTAATATCAGGTCCTTTAGGGACTTTGGCGGGGTTGTTTGAATCTCTGGTAGAGGAATTATGTTTACAAAATATTCAGGGACAGATAATTAAACCTAAGATTATATCGGCTACTGCCACTATCAATCAATTTAAAGAACAAGCTTTAGCATTGTTTGGCAGAAGTCAGGCAAGGCTATTCCCGAGTCCAGGGTTAGACAACAAAGATTCTTTTTTCGCTTCACCTGCCTATTATGATGAAGCCGCTGAAATTCCGATGCCAGGCAGAAAATATGTGGGTGTTTATACTCAAAATGTTAAGTTAATGATGTCGCAAGTTATGACGTTCTCATCTATTCTGCAATCATCATCTGAAATTAATGAAAATGAAAGGGATCCTTACTGGACCTTGCTTACTTTTTATAATACGCTTCGAGAATTAGGGGGAGGACTCACATTAACCCAAACTGATATACCACAGTATTCAAATTCTATAGTAAGAAGAAAAGGAACTATAAAAGATATAAGGTATATAAATAATTCTCTTGAATTAACATCGAGAAAGCAAAGTAATGAAATCGCCCAAACGATTGATGATATGAAGGTATCCTATGATAAAAGTAAGGATTACAAAGATAAGCAAGTAATTGATCTCTGTATGGCTTCCAACATTATTGAAGTTGGTGTGGATATTGATCGTTTATCACTTATGGCCATTGTCGGTCAGCCAAAAATGACCGCCCAATATATTCAAGTGAGCGGGCGTGTAGGAAGAAAGTGGAGCGAACGTCCAGGGCTTGTCTTCACATTATATTCGAATACAAAATCAAGGGATAAATCGCATTTTGAGCATTTTATGGAGTATCATCAACGTCTTTACGCACAAGTGGAGCCCACTAGTGTGACCCCTTTTTCCGACGCTTGTTTAGATAAAGGTTTGCAAGCAATTATTGTTGGTTTCCTTCGTCAAAAACTCACTCATTATATAGCTTATACTCCTGACTGGAGAGAAATAGAAAAACACATAGAGGATAAAATCGCTCCTTTTTATAACCGTCTGGTAGATAGAGTTAAATTTGTAGATCGAGAACAAGAAGATGAATTAAAGGAGAGATTTAAAAAAGTCCTGAAAAATATACAATTAGGGGCGTATAATTCATGGGAAGTTGACAGAGATATAGAGGGGTATATGTATCCAGCAGGAAAGAAAGTTCCTCCAGCATTGAAGAAAAACTCTTTGCCTATGATCAACTCACTTCGAAGCGTTGACTCAGAAGCTAGAGGTTTAATCGTATCTTTGTATCAAACAATGAATGAAGATGAGCAAAATAGTACCTGGGAGGACTTGTTATCATGAAACATATTCCTTTAAGGAGTAGTCAACTAATTACTACGTTCGGCCCGGGATCTCTCGTTATAAGTCCAACGGGTGAATCGGCATTAATAGGTTCATTAGATAAATGGTTTTATGATATTCATAATAATAAAGCACAGGATATGAATGAATTTGAAATAGTGGAGCCCAGGCTCAGGTCAGCATTAAAGGTGGATAAATTATTGATGCCCCCTGATTTTAGGGAAAGCTTCCGTTTTTCGGGTGATGATTTAGTAAACCATCAATCTAATACTGATCTATATATTCCTCTTTTAAGGTTCCCAACTTGGCAGTATTGTCAATACTGTAAAACTCTTCACCAAGCACAGCTTTCTCATAGGTCAAGTTGGCTTATGTGTAAAGGGTGTAATAAGAAAAGTAAAATGATACAAGTACCTTTTGTTATAGTTTGTGAACATGGTCATTTGGCAGATTTTCCATGGAAAGAGTGGGTTCATAAAGGTGAAAATACTACTTGCAATGAATTAATGAAAATCGTCTCTACTGGAGGAGCTACATTGGATTCACTTAAAATCACATGTGGTTGTAGTAAAGAGCGGTCTCTAAGAGGCATTATGTCTAGAAGAAATGCCACTGAGCACGAGGAAGAAGGAGTAAGCGAGCTCAGTAAAATGCTAAATGACTCAGACAAATTATTTAATTGTCCTGGTAATAAGCCATGGTATGGTTCAGAGAAAGAACATGAACCATGTAACTCATATCCTGTTGCCGTTCTTAAGAATTCAATTAATGTATACTTCCCGAATAAATTAAGCGCCATTTATATCCCTGGAGGAAATAAACAAGTTGAAGAGATACTTAACATTTTTGAGAGGAACTATATTACATCCTCTTTCCTAAACATAACAGGGGAGGAGACAATAGGAGATAAGATTAAATATGCTAAGAAATTCTGTCCCTCCTTGTTAGAAGATTTTGATGATAATGACATAGAACTCGCTATTTTATTTATTGAAGGTGAAATAGAATTTGATACATCTCAAGAGAGGAATATAGAAGGTATTGAATACCTTCTTCGTCGAAAAGAGTTTGACACATTAAATTCAGAAATAAATAATGAGAACTTAAAAATTAAAACAGATTGGGTTCAAAAGGATCATTCACCTAACGTATTAGAGAGTTTTTTCTGTAAGATCAACCAAGTAACTAAATTAAAAGAGACAATGGTGCTTACGGGCTTTAACCGTCTTAAGATTGATGGCGGCAACCTAAGGGTCCAACAAGTCAATAAAGGTAAAAATATGTTATTCAAAGAACCTGAGAAAGAAGAAAATAACTGGTTGCCTGCGTATAAAGTTTATGGAGAAGGTGTGTTCCTAACATTAGATAAGGGTGCCTTGAAGGACTGGGAGAGTGATCCTGTGGTGAAAAAACATTTTAACAGGATGCTTACCCAAGCGGAAAGGTCTGAATCTTATTTATTCGATATGTTTCAAACGCCTTCTCAAGTAATGCTCCATACGTTAGCTCATACAATTATTAATGAACTTGCTTTAATGGCTGGCTATAATACAGCATCGATTAAAGAAAGGTTATACTTAGACGAAGATCAGGCAGGTATCCTTATTTATACTTCTTCTGGAGATATAGACGGTACACTTGGGGGACTTGTAAGAATGGGAAACCATAAGACGTTCTTTAAAGTTATAACACGGGCGTTAGATAAAGCAAGGTGGTGTAGCGCTGACCCTGTATGTTCAGAAGTAGGCAGAGAAACAGGGCAAGGAGTAAATAATATAAATGGGGCTTCATGTCATAGTTGTACTTATTTACCGGAAACTTCATGTGAATCAGCTAATTTATTCTTAGATAGAGCGTTATTGATAGATGAAAAAATAGGCTTATTTAAAGATGTATAAGTCCCTTGCTTAGAGAGTCTATATACTTTCTGGTTTGAAATAATAATTGGTGTAATGAGAAGGTGTATTCAAACCCTTCTCTTTTTTTATTTAGTGATAAGAAAATATGTGACTCTCCGTACGTGGTGGTCTTCTATAGACAATTAGAAGATTTCAGTATGGATAAAGAATATGATAAAGAAGTTCGTGCAGCTGTAGGGAAGCAGATCAAGGCTTTGAGATTGGAAAAAGGACTATCTCAGGAAGAATTTGCTTTTCAGGTAGGGATTGACCGGACCTATGTGAGTTTTATTGAACGTGGGGTAAGGAGTCCTAGAATACCTGTAATTTATAGGATTGCTTATGTTCTTGAGGTGTCTCCTGGAAAGTTACTAGTAGAGATCGATAAAACGCCGGATTAATATGTCATTCAATCAGGGAGGGAGCATACATATTTTCTAAAGAGTACGTATACCTTAAGATTAAATGTTCACCAATCTTCATTGAGGTTCTGCAAGGGGATCAATGTATGGCAATGGCTACTTACCAAAATCGGTACTTTAAAGCTGAGGCAATAACTAAAGAAACTGCCATAAATGATTTGTTAATGACGATTTCTGAACATCATAAAAATTTGTAGCATGGATAGGGCTATACCTTAAGAGGCTGGAATTTCTTCTAGACGTGTTCACTCTACGACAGAACGAAAGCCTGTGGAACTTTGGATGAAAGAATCTCTCGATTCTCTTCCAACAAAGTATGAAGTGAGTTATCTAACCTATCGAAAGATAGGAAAAGACGGCGTCATGAATTATCACGCTCGGAAAATACTCATGAACTCCCCTTATGCGGGGCAAGAAGTAATCTTTAAGGAAACAAATGAGGGGAAGATCACTGTTTTTCATCGTGGGGAAGCCATTTTAGCTTATACAAAGGATGATAAGATCCTATCACTCTCCGAACAGATAAGAAAAAAGCAGCGTTTAAAGGCTGACACCTTCCACGCTGCATCAGATATAGAGGTCGCTGTTCACCCACTAAGCGTCTACGACCAATTTCTTCGAGAGGGAGAGTGAAAGTGATGAATTAAGTCATTGATACATACTGTGATTCACTTAAATTATCTACCATTCAATCAGAGTGGCGTACCCTCACGGAAGAAGCTTCTAAAGATAATATACCATATCACGTCTTTCTTGAGCGACTATTAGAATTGGAGAATCAAGCACGAATAGAGCGAAGTAGACAAACTCTACTTAAGCTTTCTCGCTTACCTTTTAAGAAAACTTTAGATACGTTTGACTTTCAACGTATTAACGGTTTGTCGAAAAGGGACATCGAAGAATACATGAATCTCAGCTTTATCGAACAAAACCAGAATTTAATTTTTCTTGGGCCTCCTGAAGTGGGAAAGACACATCTTGTGGTTTCAATTGCCCTCGAGGCAATCAGTAAAGGTTTGAAGACATATTTCATGACAGCACAGGAGCTCGTTACGTCACTAGAGACAGCAGATGCCCAAGGGAAATTGGATAAGAAAATGAGGGGAATCGCTAAGCCCTCCCTCCTGATTATCGATGAAATGGGATACTTATATCTATCGGATAACGGAGGCCATTACTTATTTCAAGTAATCAGCCGGAGATATGAGAATAGCTCTATTATTTTAACGTCCAACAAGACGTTTAGCCAGTGGGGAGAAGTGTTGGGAGACGGAATTATTGCGACAGCAATATTGGATGGGTTGCTTCACCACTCAAGGGTATTTTCAATTGACGGTCCAAGCTTCAGGATGAAAGCCATGTCTGCCGAATAAGGCGGTAGATTTGTATAATTTTAACCCGACGATTTTGTATATAATTAAACGCCCTTGACAAACCCTCAGAAACTCAGTTCAATTCAGAATTATGATGACTACTTATATCACAATTTTTTGTGATTATAGGTAGTCATTTTTATGTCCTATGTTTCCTAGACAATCTAGTTAATTCAGGTATATTGTAGAAAAAATTTAAATAATATAACTCTTATGTAAAAAATAGTTATTTTTGTATTATAATAGACTACAAGAAATACAGACTATTTTCATGGTTAGGAGAGTTGTTATGGCACTTTTGGAAGATAAAATAGACCAGATACCTGATATGAATCTTCGTGAAACTATCATGAAAGAAATAAGAAAATTAAAAACAGGTAAACAATTTGGTTTGGTATTTGAACAACATATACCTGAAGTGGTACCAATTTTTAGTGCAACTGTAAGAAAAGGTTCAGTAGTAGCTATGAAAACAGGGAATATGCGTGATACTTATATAGTCGCAGGGGTTAACGGTAATGAAGTTGAATTAAAAGATGGAATGAACGAAGAAATTAAGACCGTTCCTTTAGAGATGGTTACTGTTGTAAAAAGGTTTGGGGAACCTATTTTTCCATCTTTAATTAAACAGGGAGAAGTTATCAATAGTGAAGATCCACTACACCACATTCTCATAGAATCTGATAACTACCACGCTTTACAATTGCTAGAGTACATTTATCCAAAAAAATTAGACTGTATTTACATAGATCCTCCTTATAACACCGGGGCACGTGACTGGAAATATAATAACAATTATGTGGACGACAATGATGCTTATAGGCATAGTAAATGGTTATCAATGATGCAGAAAAGGCTAACACTTTCCAAACAACTACTTAAAGATGATGGAGTTTTAATTCTTACCATTGATGATTATGAACTATATCACGTTGGCACTTTACTAGAAGAGATATTTCCAGAATACGATCATTATATAATTACTATTGAACATAATCGGAGGGGGCGGAGAGGTAAGAACTTCGCAAAGACCAATGAGTACGCAATATTTTTGGTTCCAAAAGGAAGAGAAATTATACAAGAGGAGATCTTACAAGAAGCTATTGGTGGAGAAACTAGGAATCTCAGAAGGACTGGTAGCGGATCAATGAGGCATCAAAGGTGGAGGAAGTTCTATCCTATATTTGTTAACAAAAAGACGTTAGAAGTTATTGGGGCAGGAGACTCTCTACCTTTAGGTGGGGAACCGTCTTATGAAGAAGAAGGAGATATAGTTACTATATGGCCCATTGATGAAGATGGAAGGGAAAAAAACTGGCACTATGGTGTGACAAGGACGAGGGAAGCAATTAAAGAAGGAAAATTAGAAGCTAGGGAACAAAGTTACGGTATTCAAGTCTATTATACGCTTCGTGAGAAAAAATCAAGAAGAGTAAAAACTGTATGGAGTAAATCCACATTAGATGCGAGTACTTATGGTACGGAATTGTTAAATAAAATCCTTGGTAATAATGCAAGTTTTGATTTTCCTAAATCTATTTATTCAGTGAAGGACTGTATAAAAGCGGTTGTCGGAAATAGAGAAGATGCAGTTATCTTAGATTTCTTTGCAGGTAGTGGTACTACTCTACATTCAGTCATGATGTTGAACGAAGAGTTAGACAGCAACCATCAATGTATATTGGTAACCAATAATGAGGTCTCTGGAGAAGAAGCAGAGAGGTTGCAAGAGGAAGGTTTTTACCCAGGGGAAGAGGAATGGGAACGAAATGGTATTTGTAGGTCAGTAACGTTTCCAAGAGTTAAGAATGTCACTTTAGGAAGACGAGAAGATGGAACGGAGATAGAAGGCGAATATTTAACAGGTAAATATATAACTAGGGAAAAACCACGATCAATTAAGCAATTGGGCTTTGTTGGAGGCGAACTCAATGCTACAAAGAAAAAACAAATTGCCGCCCTTATAGATGGTGTGCCTCAATCAAAAATAAAAGGTGATACCAAGTATTTTGTTGATGAAAATAGCGAAGCGAGTATTTTATTTGATCCTGATTCCTTTGAAAGTTTCTTAGCTGAACTAGGGGAACACAATAAAGTGAAAGATATATATATAGTTGTGCAAAAGCCTTCTGATTTTAGAAAGATGAAGGCTGCAATCAACGAAGAGATTGGTCCCATTTATCTTGAAGAAGAAAGTAAGAAGTTGTATTCAGAAGGGTTTTCAGCGAATATATCTTACTTTAAGTTAGATTTTTTAGATTCAGATGAGGTTGCTTTAGGTCTGCAATTTGAATCCTTACTTCCTATTCTCTGGATGATATCGGGTGCAAAAGGTAAGTTACCAGATGTTGATTGCAATGAAAATTACTTTTTAGGAGAAGGAGATTCTTCATTTGCTATCTTATTTAGAGAAAAATATTTCGGTGAATTCTTATCTAAATTAAATCAAAAAGAAATGAATATAGACTATATATTCATTATTAGTAATTCGGAGGAAGCCTTTTTTGATATGAAAGATGAGATAAGTAACAAGAATGTTTATATGTTATATAAAAATTACCTGAAGAATTTTGAGATAAACAGATTCGCGAGGGGGAGATAAAATGAACATAGGATTAAAAGATTTCCAAGAGGAAGCAGTGTCTGAACTTCTCAAAGAATTGAGGAATGCCAAGGGTGAGGTTCTTAAAGGTGGCTTGCAGGCAGTAGTCTTATCTTCTCCCACCGGGTCTGGTAAAACTGTAATTACGACATCACTGATTGAAGATATTTTGCAAGGAACTGATGAAATACCATCAGAGGAAGCAGTTTTTCTTTGGTTTTCTGACCAACCCGAGTTAAATGAACAATCAAGAAAGAAAATCCTAAATACTTCTGACAGAATAAGAGAAAACGATATAGAAATTATTGGTCCTGAATTCGACCAGGATTGCTTTGATTCCGGCAAGCTTTATTTTATAAACACTCAGAAATTAGGTAAAGATAAAATATTGGTTACAAAAGGGGATAGTAGGGCTTTTACTATATGGGAAACTATACAGAATACATCAGATAAATATGGCGATAAATTCTATCTAGTTATAGATGAGGCACACAGAGGAATGAATGCAACTACAAGAGAGAAGAACTTATCTAGAACAATTGTTCAAAAGTTGATATTGGGTGATGAATCCGAGGGTGTTGAACCGGTTAAGATGATCCTTGGTATATCTGCAACACCTGAAAGATTTTTAGATGTTCTTCATGGTACTGAACAGTACACAAATAGACGAATCCCTAGGATTATTCAAGTAAACCCTGAAGAAGTCAGAAATTCTGGGTTATTAAAAGACCAAATTGTATTGTTTCATCCTGAGGTAGAAGAATTTTCCGATTGGACCTTACTATCTGCCGCCGCTAAACAATGGAAAGCAATGAAAGAAGAATGGAACAATTATACTACAAGCCAAGGTATTGAACCTCAGTCACCTGCTATGATTATTCAGGTAGAAGATAGAAGTGAAACTTCTATTTCTAAAACTGATCTTGAAAAGGTGATTGATGGTCTTGAAGAAGTAGTAGGTCCACTAGACGAAGATGAAATAGCACATTGTTTCGAAGAAGATGTTGATATATCAGTGGGTGACAAAAAAATTAAAAAGATTGAACCATCACGCATACAAGAAAAAACCAGGATAAAGTTTGTGTTTTTTAAAATGAGTTTAACAACGGGATGGGATTGTCCCAGGGCTGAAGTTATGATGTCCTTTAGAAAAGCACAGGATCATACGCTTATTGCACAGTTAATAGGTAGGATGGTGAGGACACCTCTTGCTAGAAGAATTGAGGGACAAGAGGCCTTAAATTCTGTCTCTTTATACTTGCCTTATTATGACCGAGAAGGGCTTAATGACGTAATTAAATACATGAAGGCAGACTCTGACGTAGTTCCTCCGACTAATATGACGGATGGGAATAATCAAAAGTTGTATAAAAGATCTTGTGAGAATGAGGAAATAATTAAAGCTATTGAAAGAATACCGACTTATAAAATCGATAGCGCTAGAAAAACCTCCTATGCAAGAAGGCTTATGAAGTTATCTAGATTGTTAACATCTTTTCATAACATCGATGCGGGTGCATTAGATGAGTCAAAAGAACTTATTGTAGGAAAAATACATTCCTTTAAAGAAAAGTTAAGACAAGCTGATGCTGAATTTGATTATAAACTTAATGAAGCTGATGAAATATACATAACCCCTGTTGTGGTAAAACAAGGAGTTTGGGAGGCAGTACCAGGTGAACCTGTTAAGGTGAAAATATCCGATGCTAATATCTCAGAATTATTTACCAGATGTGGAAAACGACTCGGGGAAGGTCTTCATATGGATTATTGGTCAAAATACTATGAGAGAAGCAATCCTAATATTGCTAAATTAGAATTGTTTTTGACTTTGCAGCATAAAGAAGTGTTTGATGAAATTGAAGAAGTCTGTAAACAGAGGCTAAAGGATTTGTTTGATAGATATAAGAGTAGTATAAGAAAACTTAGGAGTTCAGAACAAGAAAAATATCATAAAATTCGGGAACAGGCCAAAACTCCTGAAGATAATGAATTCTTAACCCCATCAAAAATATTAGTGAACTTAGAAAAAGGACACCCACAAAATAGAAGAGTCGAGAAGCACCTTTACGTCGATGATCAGGGTGAATTTATTACAAAATTAAACAGTTGGGAATTCGATACTATACAAGAAGAAATAGATAAAGAAAATGTAGTCACTTGGATTAGGAATTATGATAGAAAATATTGGTCACTATCTATACCATATATACAAAGCAGTAAATATAAACCATTGTACCCTGACTTCATTGTTGTGAGAAAAGAAAATGAAGAGTATTTAATAGATATACTAGAACCACATAGGGAGGACTTAGAAGATAATTGGGTTAAAGCGGTTGGATTAGCCCAATATGCAGATACACATTGGGCGAGTTTGGGAAGAATTGAACTTATTAGAAAGGTAGGTAACCGATTAAAAAGGTTGGATTTAAATGACGACATCATAAGGCAAAGGGTGCTGACAGTTACATCAAATGGACACTTAAATACTATATTTAATACCGATGCTATATAGAGATTATAAAAGTTAGCTATTAAGGATATTTCCTGATAGCTAACTTTTTTTGTTTTTCATGTCCTATTTTCACCTATTTTGCAAGTACCTCACCAAAGAGACTCAGTCTCTAATCCAAAAAAAGAGGTGAAGGAAAGGTGAATTTAGTTACTAAAGGAAAGTTACAGAAGAAAACGTTTATTGAAAGAAAGAAGAAGGACTTTGGGCACGTAAACCAAAATTGTTTAATTATATATTAAGCGTAGAAAAATCATGGCAACTCTATGCCTATGATCGTAATGAGGAAAATGCTGAAAAGGTATTAAATAGACTTGAATACCCTATTAAAATGAATGCTTTGCCATTGGGTAGGAGATGGGCAGGTAAAAGAATAGAGGCCGATGATTTTCTAAGTATTTTTATGGAAGAAGTATATAAGCTACTAGATAGTTATAATTATTATGGTGATTTTTATTTTTTCGAATATGTTGTTCTGGTTTTGCATAGAAGGGCTATCGATATTACTAGAAAGGTCAAGACACAGCGAGGAATTTTTGAATCAACACTTTTGCCTCTTCAACAACAAACGGCTGATTATATAGCTGATGAACCTGTGAATGTTGAAGAAAAAGTTGTGCAGAAAACACTAATGGAAGAAATCCTTAATAATAAATTACTATCTGATTCGGAAAGGCAGCCGCTAAAGACTATATATGATTATCCGGATTTTAGTTACCGAGAGATAGCATTTCAAAACAGATGTCCAGCGGATGGCGGACATTGGAATGAACTCCTTCCGCACCTCCCTGTCATGGGCGCGCCTCATTCCGGACGGCCGTAACGTTAATCCGGAAGTGGTCCAGTTTTATCAATCGCTTATTGATGAACTGTTGGAAAAAGGCATCCGGCCGATAATCAACCTCAATCATCTTGATAAGCCTCTGCATCTTCAGGATTCGATCTCTCCCCGCTCCCTTTATGGAGCCACTTCAAATGCTCTTGGAGGAATTCGATCCGATAATCATCATGAGTCACACCGTTCTCATCCATGAAGCGCTCTTCCTCTGAGACACCCATGCCGTTTTCTACGACGTACCACGGAATGTTGTTGTAATGATCTTTTATATTCAACGCAATATCATAGAGTCCCTTTTCATAGATTTCCCAACCTCTGAATGGATTCATCCGGCGATCCGCCCATACATACGGATCGAAGAAATGCTCAGGAAGAGCAGGATTGGATACCGGATGTTCTTTCGCCTGTATACGGCGCGGCTGATCGTGAAAAAATTTTTCCGGTTCGATGGTATACCAGTAATCCCAGATGTTCTGTGCTTTCCCGCCTTCCTGTGAAGCCCCTTCGGTTTGTGTGGCGGAGGATGCGGCTCCTCATAGAAATCCTTCCGGATATGAATAGTCCATTTCAGTTCCTCCTCTGGTGACGGGTTTGAGGTTGAGATTGTCCAGCTTGTGCCAGATCGCTGTCAGGATGTAATTTTCATAGTCTTTCTTTTTCGTTCGAGCAAACAACAGTATGTGAAGCGTCGTGAGGGCTATGCGCTGATGGACTTGTATTTCCCACAGCTGCAGATCGGGATAGAAGTGGATGAAGCTTTTCATAAAAACCATCAAACGCAGGATCGATTGCGGATGGACGACATCCTATCAGCAGTGAAGGAAGAGGATATCGGGAATTTCCAAGTGTTCCGTTTGGATGCCACGCTGTCTATAGAAGCCCTGCATGCGAGTATTGTTGAAGTAACGGATCGTATTCGTGAGCAGATGGAAAAAGAACCGCTGCATTGGCATACGTATGAAGAAGAGTTAGAGCTTTGCCGGAGGCAGTCGCATCTGTCCATCTATGATTCCATCACCTTTCAAGATATCGCCAATACGATTTTCGGAAAGAACGCGAAAAGGTACCAGCGCAGTTATTTTCGGATACGTGAAAACATGTGGCTCTGGTGTCCGAAGCTTTCAATCGTTGACCAAGGGCAGACAAAATCAGCAGCGGCGGGCTGGCTGAATGTCCTTGCTGATGACTGGTCCTATATTGATGAGTCGCATGAAGATGAGGAGATTGTAGCCGGGCGGAAAGAAACGTATCAAACAGAGGTGGAGTCCCGACAGGAACGGGCGGTGTTTGCAAAATACAAGGACAACCTCGGTTTTCACCGCTACCGGTTCGTGGGAGTCTACCAGTTGGCCGGGATTTCTCCGGATGACAGCCGGTTTATGCGTTATGAACGGGTAAGCGACAGGGTTGAAATTGGACATAGATGATGGACTTTATTTTTTGGAAGGGGAAAGCAGGGGATGCTTTCCCCTTTTATCCTAATATCCTCTTTTAATCATATATTTCAAATTAAAGTCGTTCATGCTGTATTTTCATCCTCTATTTGTAAAAGGAACAATTTAATTTTCAATTAATTTAGATAAATATCCACGAACCCCCTTGTAAAACGCTTACAAAAAATCTATAATACAACTAAATCGATTTACTAAACCGATTTAGTAAAACAGAAATGTGGAGATTCCAATGAAAAAGATAACCATCGCAGACGTTGCGAAACAAGCAGAAGTATCTAAAAGTACTGTTTCGCAGTATTTGAATAAACGCTATGACTACATGGGAGAAAAAACGAAGAAACGTATCCAGGAGGCCATTGAAGAGCTTGGCTATCAGCCGAACTTCGTCGCCCGGAGCCTGAAGCAGAAGTCGACGAAGACGATCGGCGTCATCGTGGCGAACATCCTGCACAACTTTACGACAGAAGTGACGAGAGCGATTGAAGACGCCTGTCACGGTGCGGATTTTCACACGATCATCTGTAATGCGGATGATGATCCGGTGAAGGAGAAGCACTACATCGAAATGCTCCGGGCCAAGCAAGTGGACGGGCTTATCATTTTCCCTACCGGAGATAACCGCGACTTGTACCAGCAGATGCTGGATGCGTCCTATCCGGTCGTCTTTTTGGACAGGAAGGTGGAGGAGATGCCGGTGACCGCCGTTATGCTGGATAACGAAAGGGCGGCAGAGCTTGCGGTCGACCACTTCGCTGAGAAGGGGTACGAACGGATCAGCCTGATGACGACATCGATTTTCAATCATGTCACACCGAGGATGGAGCGGATTGAAGGGTATAGAAGCGCCCTCCGCAAAAACGGTCTGGCCGTTGAGGAGGAATACATCGTCAGCGCCGATCAGGATGAGATGCAGGAGGCGCTGGAGAAGCTCCTGCAGACGGAACAGCCGCCGGAAGCGATTCTTGCCGGAAACGATCTCGTACTGATCGAAGTTTTGAAATATGTGAAGCACAAAGGTCTACGGGTACCGGAGGATCTCGCCATCATCGGCATCGATGACGTATCGTTCGCAAGCTTCTATACCCCGTCGATTACAACGGTCGCCCAGCCGACGTTCAAAATGGGACGGATGGGCGCAGAGCTTCTGCTGGATAAGATCGAGAAGAAGGATAAACAGATGAGTCCGTTCTACCGCTTCGAGCCGAAGCTGATGGTCCGGGATTCCGTCTAACGAGTCTACAGGGAGGAGGAATGGACATGAATGACGTGATGACGATCGGGGATGCGATGATCACCTTCGATCCATCAAAGAACGGCCCGCTGCGGCATGTGCATACATTCGAACGAAAAGCAGGAGGGGCGGAATTCAATGTCGCCATCGGCTGTGCCCGCCTTGGTTTGAAAACGGGGTGGATCAGCCGCCTCGGAAATGACGAGTTCGGCCGGTACATCCGCAACACGGCTCGTGGGGAAGGCATCGATATCTCCGCGGTCAAGCTGATGGACGGCTATCCAACGTCTCTGAACTTTAAGGAAATCAAGGAGGATGGCAGTGGGAGTACGTTTTATTACAGGCAGAACTCCCCGACGAAGACACTGACTGAGCAGACACTCGACATTGAAGCCCTCCGCAGGACGAAGGTGTTACATATTACAGGGGTGTTTGCGGCCATTGAGCCGGAGAAAAACATACCGCTGTTGAAACGGGCAGTGACCGTCGCCAAGGATCACGGCGCTCTCATTTCCTTCGACCCGAATATCCGTCTTAAACTGTGGAGCCGTGAGGAAGCGAGAAAAGCGCTGATACAGCTGCTGCCTTACGTCGATATTATGCTGACGGGCGTAGAGGAAGCGGAACTGCTGCTTGGTGTGGAGCGTGAGGAAGAGATCGTTGCCGCGTGCCAGCGCTACGGCATTTCAACGGTTGCGATTAAGCAGGGGAGTGAAGGAGCTTTCGCTTCGATGGACGGAGAATCGCTGCGGCTGGCCGCGGTCCCTCCGAAAAAGGTCGTCGATACGGTTGGTGCAGGAGACGGATTTGATGCCGGCTTCATCTACGGCGTCCTGCACGGCTGGTCGTTGAAGCGGACGCTGCAGTTCGCCAACACGATTGGATCGATGGTCGTCAGTGTGTACGGAGATAATGAAGGCCTACCGGAACTGGAAGATGTCCTTGTTCAATTAGGTGAACGAGAATTAGTGGAAAGGTGAGGTGAGAAGATGAACCTGCAGCTGGCCCTCGACCGCCTGACTAGGGAAGAATGCTTCCACATTCTTGATGAGACCGCTCCAACTATCGACTGGATCGAAGTTGGAACAGGGGTCATCAAGGAATACGGGATGGCGGTCGTTCGTGAGATCAAAGACAGATACCCGGATAAAACGCTCGTCGCAGATATGAAGACGTGTGACGCAGGAAAACATGAAGCTGCCCAGGCTTTCCGCGCCGGTGCTGACATGACGACGGTCATGGCGTTTTCCGCCGATCAGACGATCGTCGATACGCTGAAGGTGGCGGAAGAAACAGGAGGCAGAATCATGATTGATCTGCTTGGCGTCACCGACCCGGGACGGATCGAGGAGCTGACCGGACTGGGTGTCGATTTAGTCAGCCTCCATTTCGGTAAAGACATGCAGCAGACCGGTGATATGAAAAAAGAGGATCTGTTTTCGCTCGTAAAGGAACACCCGGATTTGGAAGTCGCGGTCGCCGGTGGGATTAACGCCGATTCCCTTCCCGGGATTTTGAAGGAAGGGCCGGATACGATCATTGTCGGAAGTGCGATTACGAAACAAGCCAACACGAAAAAAGCAGCGGAGTCCCTGAAAGGAGCCATGAATGACTATGAAAACCACCATCAGTACAGTCAGCGGTGAAATCCAGGAAGTGCTGGCCAATGTAGATGAATCCCAGGCCGGAAATCTGGCGGATCAGCTGCAGAAAGCGAAGCGGATTTTCGTTTCCGGCGAAGGGCGGTCCGGCTTGATGGGCAAAGCCTTCGCGATGCGTCTCATGCACGCCGGCTATACCGTCTACGTTACCGGAGAGACGATTACACCGAACATCGAAGCAGGTGACCTGCTTGTCGTTATTTCCGGATCTGGAACGACCGGATCCTTGAAATCCTTTGCCGAAAAAGCGAAGGAAGCAGGAGCAGCCATTGCCGCTGTGACAACCAATCTAACGTCCCCCATCGCTGAGCTCAGTGACTCGGCACTCGTCATCCCGGCAGCTACGAAGAAACGCCTTCCCGATGAACCGGCAACCATTCAGCCACTCGGCAACCAGTTCGATCAATCGGTGCATCTGTTGCTGGATGCCGTGATTATTCAGGCGGTATCGCATCAGGAAGATTCCAACGAACAAATGACGGCACGCCACGCGAATTTGGAATAGGAGGGGAAGACAATGAATACAGCAGAACGTTTGAAGCAGGCCCGGGTCATCCCGGTCATCCGCCAGGCAGATGAAACGAATATCCTGAAGATTGCTGAAGCTCTCGTCAACGGCGGTATCCAGGCGATTGAAATCACCGCAGAAACGAAGGATGCGGCGAAACTCATCCGTAAAACGGCCGATGCTTTTGAAGGGAAGCTGCTCGTTGGGGCAGGCACGGTGCTTGATCCGGAGACAGCGAGAGAAATGATTGCAGCTGGTGCGGCCTTTGTCGTTGCTCCGACACTGAATGTGAAAACCATCGAGCTCGTCCACCGATATGGTCTGCCGTGTATTCCAGGCGTTTTGACACCAACGGAAATCCAGACCGCACTGGAAGCAGGAGCCGGAACGGTGAAAATTTTCCCCGCCGGTACAGTCGGTCCTTCCTATATCAAAAATGTGCTCGGACCGCTCCCGCAAGTGTCCATCATGGCGACCGGCGGCATCCATCTCGATAATATGGAAGAGTACTTCGCCAATGGAGCCGGCATCGTCGGCATCGGAAGCCAGCTTGTGAAAGCTTCTGCACTGAACACCGACAGCGATTATCAGGCACTCCAGGAAAAAGCGGAAATGTACGTGGATCGTGCCCAGCAGTTTCACGAGCAATTGCCGCTCCATGTGTAAGCGGATTCAACTAAAAAGGAGGAAGTAAAAGTGAAAAAGACCTTATCTTTATTGTTGTTCATGTTGTTCGCCGGGGTATTCGTTTTAGCGGGATGCAGTGGTGGCGAAGAGGAAGCGAGCGGAGAGACGGGTGACGGAGACAAGCTGAAAATCGTCGCCGCCCACAACCAGACGTCTCCGGAGAACCCGTATCAAGTGGGAATGGAAGCCTTTAAGGAAACGGCTGAAAGCGCGGACGCCAACATCGAAGTGGAAGTCCACGCCGGAACTCTTGGAACGAGTGAATCGGAACTTGTTGAAAAATTGAAGCTCGGTGCAGCAGATGTTGTGCTCGTATCTCCAGGCTTCATGTCCAAGACGGGCATCGAGGAAATCGATCTTTTCGCCCTTCCATATGTTTTCGAAAACTATGACCACTGGGAAAGTGTCGTGGACGGGGAAGTCGGTGAAACGATGGCCGAGACGATCAATGAGAAATCGAACAACGACTTCAAACTGCTCGGCTACTGGTCCGCGGGTGTCCGTCACTACTACGGCAAAAAACCGCTCGAATCCATGGCTGATCTGGAAGGGATGAAATACCGCACACAGACGTCCGGTGCCGTCGCGAACTACTGGGAAGAAACCGGTGCTGTTCCGACATCTGTCGCTTGGGGTGAATTGTATCAAGGTCTTCAGCAGGGGGTTGTCGATGCAGCAGAAAACTCCTACCCATACTTCGTGCAGCAGAACCATCACAAAACAGATAACGGCAAATACATCACAGAAACCGGCCACGACTATACGACACGCTTTCTTTTGATCAACGGCAAGAAGTTCGAGAACTACAGTGACGAGCAGAAGCAGGCGATCATGGATGCTGCTGAGGCGTCTGTAGAAAAAGAACGTGCTGAGGTGAATAAGCAGGAAGAAGCATACAAACAGCAGGCGATCGATGATGGAGCAGAAGTGAACGAAATCGACCGTGAGCCGTTCATGGAGATTGCTGAACCGATCCAGGATACACGTGCCGAAGAAATCGGCGTGACCGATCTTTTAGAGAAAATCAGAGAAATAAAGTAAAGAGGGGAAGCCCGGGCACGGTCGCTGTGCCCTTTCCTTTTATCTTCTTTGAACCAAGGAGGTTCTGATATTGATTAAATGGTTAGAAAGAATTCAGCTGACCGTCGGCGTCCTGTTTCTGATCACCTTTTTCGTCACCATCATCATCCAGGTGGCCACCCGGTTCATGGGGGTTTCCGCTGTCTGGACAGAAGAAGTCGCCACGTATTCATTCATTTGGTCCGTCTTTATGGGAGCAGCTGTCATGTTGAACAGAAGAGAGCATTTCCAATTCGACTTCCTGTTGAAGAAGCTGAAAGGAAAGGGGAAAAACAGTCTTTACCTGCTTAATGATCTCATTCTTCTCGTATTCAGTATCGCCATTTTCTATTACGGCATCGAAGCGTGCCAGAATTTCTGGAACTACAACTGGGTCTCCCTGCCACAGGTGAAAATGGGCTACGTCTGGATTTCCGTTCCGATCATGGGTGGTACGATGGCCATCTACACCCTCGCCCATATCATTCGCAACGTTAAAAACTTCAGTACAGAGGAGGTGGCAGAATGATTGGTCCTATTTTAGTCTTATTGTTCGTCTTGTTGATGATCATTGGCATTCCGATCGCCTTTGTCATCGGAATCGTCGCCATGACCGGAATCATCAACGTGCCTTACATTCCTGAAGTCACCGTCCCTGTCAAAATGCTGAACGGACTCGATTCCTTCGTGCTGCTGGCGGTTCCGTTATTTATTCTCGCCGCGAACTTGATGAACAGCGGCCAGATCTCGCAGAAGCTCATCGACTTTTCGCTGTCGATGGTCGGCCACATCCGCGGAGGTCTTGCCCACGCCAATATTCTAGTATCGATGCTGTTCGCGGGTGTTTCCGGAGCGTCCCAGGCGGATACCGCGGGTGTCGGGAAAATTTTGATTCCGAATATGAAAAAGCAGGGGTATGACACAGGCACTGCAGTCGGTGTGACCGCTGCCTCCTCAACGATCGGAGTCATCATCCCGCCCAGTATTCCGATGATCATTTATGCCGGGCTGACGAACGTGTCGGTCGGAGCGTTGTTCCTTGTCGGGATCATTCCAGGCGTGCTCATCGGAATCAGCATGATGGTCATCGTCTACATACTGGCGCTGAAACGCGGGTATCCGACGTATCAGAAAGCATCGATGTCCAACTTCATGAAACAGTTTCTCGACGCTATTCCTGCACTGATGACGCCGGTTATCCTGATTGGCGGAATCATCACAGGGATTTTCACAGCGACCGAAGCGGCCGCGTTCGCTTCCATCTATACGGTCATCGTCGGGATGTTCTATTATAAGACGTTGAAGCTGAAGGACTTCCCGAAAATCCTAGTCGATACGCTCACATTGAGCTCCTTGTCCCTGTTCGCTCTGGCGGCTGCCAACGCACTCGGAGAATTGATGAGCTACTACCAGTTGTCCATGTGGGCCGAGCAGTTCTTTGCCAATAACATCGACAGCAAGTGGGTCTTCCTGCTGATCATCATCGCTTTCTTCCTGTTCGTCGGTACGTTCATGGATGCGATACCAGCGATGATCCTGTTCATTCCTGTTGTGCTTCCAGTGGCGCTGACGTTTGATATCAGCCCTGTCCTGCTAGGGATCATAACGATCATGACGCTCGCCGTCGGCCTGGTGACACCACCGTATGGGCTGTGTCTGCTGTTGGCAGCGAAAATCGGAAAACTGCCGATTGAACGGTCGTTTAAGGCTGTCGTTCCGTATATTACGGTCGTCGTCATTGTCCTGCTCGTCGTCGCATTTATTCCTAGTGTCGCGTTCTATATTCCGGAAATGATTAACCCGGGGATGTTTTGAATGAAGAGGTGGAGAATATTCTCCACCTCTTTTTCATGGATTAATGTCTATCTTAAATGGGGAGGATCATGTTCCGTTTATCGGTGGCAGCCGGCCCTGAAGGCTTCACACATCGGCCGGTCTTCTGAAGGACAGTTAAGCACTTTGTTTATTTTCACCTGTGCTTAAGAATATTTCTTCCAATGTAGGTTCATTAACTTCTATTCTGAATATATCAATACCCTTTTCTAAGTAAAGCCTGTTGATTGCAGCAATGGTCTGCTCATTTGATACGACAAGGCCCGTATGTTTACTGGATACTTCCACTTCGGAACCATAGGTTTTAAGCTCTTGGATGAGAGGTGTTTTCACATCAGCCTGTATTTCGCTATGTTTGATATGAACCGTGATATTACTTTGAAAATCGTCCCTTAACTGTGCCATAGTTCCCTGGGTTTTTATTGTTCCTTGATCCATAATCGCGATTTCATCACACAACTTTTCTACCTCATCGAGGTTATGGGAGGTTAGAAAGATGGTGGTTCCCTGGGCCGCAATATCTTGAATGATTTCGTGGATATTCAGAATGGCGTTCGCATCCACACCTGAAGTCGGCTCATCTAAAAAAAGAAGTTCAGGATCATTGATTAAAGCCTGCGCAAGGCCGAGTTTCTTTTTCATACCGAATGAGAATTTCTTCGCCTTTTGGTTGACTGCATCCTCCAGTCCCACTTTTTTTAATAAGTCTTCCATGTGGCTTTTGCTTACCTTCAGTCCTAATATTCTGCTGAAGTATTTCAAGTGTCCCAGGGCTGTTAAATCATCGTAAAACGTAGAGTAGTCAGGTAATACCCCGATCCTGCTGCGTAATTCATCTGCACTGGACCCTTGGTCTGGCAGGAGAGTATAAGAACCTGAAGTAGGGTTGGTTAATCCGGTTATCATATTAATAAAAGTAGATTTACCGGCTCCGTTTTTACCTAAAAAACCGAAGATACTTCCCTTTTTCACTTGTAAGTTGATTTCATTTACGACTTTTTTATCTCCATAGACTTTCGACAACTGGTAGGTTTCAACCGCGTACATTACAAATCTCTCCTCTTAAAAACGAATAGGCTGATAGCTAGAAATATTATCGGGAACAAAAGGACAGGAAACGCCATATACTCCTCCCCATGACTATAGTAAAAATAAGGAGTGATAAAGCTGAATATTTTTAGAAAAATGTTATCGGAAGCCATACTCCAGAACCCCAGCACAGTAAAAGCAACAGCGCCGCTAACCCCTATAAACATGGATAAGGACGGTTTAGGAATCAGCGTCGATAACAGAATCGAAAGACCGACGTAATATAAGATGAAAATAAAGGTTCGAGCGAATTCCAGGAAAAAGAATGCTTTGGAAAACGGAATGATAAGGAGGAAAGCGATGAGTAAGCAGGTGATCCAAAAAAGGGTAACGCCCAGCATTTTACCTGTTACAAAGTTAAACCTCGTCGTTTTGGTAGCTATAAATCTTATTGTTCTGGAACTGAGCTCTTGATTGATCACATTATGCGATAAGCTTAAAACGAAAAGCGGTCCGGCAAGGATCACAATGATAGTCGCTCCAGTGGCATAAGCATTGTTTCCAAAACCTAGTTGATCAAGCTGGCCTTGAAAATTACTGACTAGTTTGGCGGCTCCTAAGGTGACTCCAAAGAGGATGCAGATGATTATGATGGAACGTATGCTTTGAAATAGGTTTTTAAATTCTTTCAGACTAATGGTCAGCATAAGGGCAAATCTCCTTCGTTAACTACAATGGATAGAATTTCTTTTCAATACTCTTCTTATGTAAAAATGACCGCCTGCTTTTTCTTTGATTACGCAGGAACAGCGGACTTTTTCCTACGTAAAATGCTTGCTCCAACGACGATGAACGTCAGCATGATCAACACCCACATCGTGTCGCGGTATGTAGACAGGGTGAGGCTCTGGATGATGGAGTGATAACTCTCGAGCAGCAGCCAGCCGATCGGCAGAATAGGAGCGGCGGTGGCCATCGACTTGTTGAGGACTTTCTTTCCCTGTTCGGTTCTTCCTGCTCTTCCCCACGCAAAGGTAAACAAAATGACGAGAAAATAGATGAAAATCGGAATCAATATTACACCTGTAATGAACATCCTTCAGCCTCCTTACTACGTATACGGACGATCATCTTTTTCGTTTCAATAAATTCCCAATATAAAACAATGCTTATACGATGATCCGAACCTAGCCCTTCACGCCTATAAATCTTGATGATACGGTTTGGAGAGTTTCATACATAAGATTCAGGGAGGCATCAACGTTTGAAATCCAACGTCCTATGATCAGCCTTTATATTTATTCCGCTCACGGGTTGTCAGCATCAATCTGTGGAAGAAGTGATTGAAGCTGGACACAGCTCGTCTATGGAAGTCGCGGATGTGACAGAGTTTGGGAACGTGAAAATGGTTTTGTATTTTACCGATCAGTAAGATGGCCACGCCACCATTGAGTGCACTTGATCGAGAGGGAAATGTTCTTTACGAGGAAGACTTATCCGTGTGACCCCATTTGTATGGAGGTTCGGGCTTAGAGTCCCGATTTTTTACGAAGACTCTGTTAGTGGCCTGGATTATACAATCCTCTTCTCAAACATCTAAGAAATTTTAGTTCATGATTCTATACAAAAGAAACAGAGGTTCTGAAACTTGAGAATCGAATCATTACAACCAATATTCATTTACAGTGATAGCAATGGAGGTACAGAACTTGAAGAAATTATTTTTCTATTTGTTTATCTTGATGTTTGTCATGGCTGGGTGTACAAACCAAACCATTAGGTTGTCAGGTGAATCCAGCAGCTGGGAGGGAGAATACTCGGCAGATAACGGACCTGATACAGAATATGGAGAATTTACGTTCCATTACAAGAAAGATGAAGAATTGAAAGACTTGAAAATTACGATCAATGAGGGAGAAACTGTTCAAACATGGGCAGCATTGGATAAAAGAACAGTGACGATCTCTTCTCAATGTTCAGGCTGCACGCCTGAATCAGGTGACCCTATACAAGTAGAAATTCAATGGGGCCGTCCACAGCAAACAGAAAAACTAACACTGGAGTAAATTTTAGCGAGCGTAATCTTAGAATCATATGTTAAATGTTTTGCATCTTTAACTAATGAAATTGACCTTTGAACCCCCATCAGCATCGAATGCTTACAAGCCGTCGATGCTGATGGGGGTTCAATATTGGTAAGTGTCTAATGTTCTAACACCACTGGTTTTTTGCTAATCTTGAAGACTCATCTTCCTTATGTTTGGTATTTTGAAACTAAATTGGAGAAGTATCGTATGAGTAATATGAGGAGTTTCAATATAGGTGAACGAGGATAACTATCGTACTTCTAAAATGGAGGTGTTGGAACGTTATGAATACTGGAAGCCGACATAAACTGTTCAATATTTCTATAGCCAACAAACAAAACATTGAAGGTTATCCTATTGAGAGGGGGAAAGAAAATGAACATTAAGGTGGTACTCTTAACGCTTCTTCTTTTCCAACTCTTATATTTATCGGTAAAAGTTAAAAATGATAAACATATCAAACATTATATACCTGCCTTTATTATAAGTGTAATTACAGCTTGGTCTATTTATAAAACCTTTACTCTGAGTGGGTTTGAAGGTATCAACTCAGCTATTTTTTCTGCTGTTGGACTATTCGTTTCATTTGTCTTTACCAAACATCCTCCGTTTTTAAAAGCCAAAATATAATGTCTTGAAACTGACCCTAAAAGAAGCGATTTTTTAATATGAGCAATCGATTCTTTAAGGGTCAGGTTATTTGAAGAGCCTGATTCCAGATATTCTTTTAAGATGTATTTCGTATAGATTTGAGTTGAAAATAATTATTTGAAATAATTGGAATTGATTTATAAGTTGCTCATTCTCTACATATGGGGAGGTAGAAGAAGTTGCTAAAGTCTGAGTTTGCCAATAGATTCATAAGTTTACTTGTTCTTTGGGGGTTAGTGACTTTTGTGTTAGTAAATGATAACGGTATATCTGTAGATAACACGGCTTTACTAATCCTTACCATTGTTTTAGCGATTTTGGGCACAACTTATCACTTATATAAATTATTTCTGAACAAGGAATAAGTAATGAACATCTTGAAACCAAACCTTCCTGTTACGTCGGATTTACTGTAGCAAAGGAAAACGTCTCTTTTACCAAATCCAGAATGTATAACTCAACTGTTAACGGGGGAGATCAAGTTGAAAGTACAAAGGATAAAAGCAGAACAAACTTATAATCTCCGACACAAAATACTTAGACCTCATCAACCGTTCGAGGCATGTCAATATCATACAGATCATGACGATGATGCTTTCCATATCGGGGCGTTTAATGATGAAGGTTTGATAAGTGTGGCTTCTTTTTATCTTGAATCCCATCCTGAATTTCGAAGCTCTCACCAATATAGATTAAGGGCTATGGCTACTGTGGAAGAGTTTAGAGGTATGGGAGCGGGGAGGGAGGTAGTGAATTTCGCCGAGAGGGATTTGAGAGAACGTAAAGCTGACTTTCTTTGGTGTAAAGGAAGAACTTCTGTCCAAAAATATTATGAAAGGCTGGGATTTAAGCCTTTTGGAGAAGTTTTTGATTACCATCCAATTGGTCCCCATGTCATTATGTATAAAGTTATAAAATAGAAAGTTAAGAACTATTTATCCAATATTTACCTATAATTTAAGTCTTAAGCTGACGGGTGATCCTATGTCTGAAGAGAATGAAAAAGAAATCTTACATGAAATGAAGAAAATGAATGAAAAGCTTGATAAATTAAATGAACCTATTCCATTCACAACGCCGGTTATAATTGTAGTCGGCATTGCCGGACTTTTACTTTTGGCACCATTGTTAGTCGATGTGCTCGTATCTATCCTATAGAATGGAGTACCGCAGCGATGGAAGTATCGCGAATTCTATTCTCCCTGTAACAGGGACGTTTGTTCAATAAATGCCATTGTCCTATATTCTTAGAATGAATTGACTCAGTATAAACATTACAAGAAATAGACCAATGCCTAACACACTGTATCCAAGATGTTTACGTTCTGACAAGTATTCTCCTTGAACAGCTTTCCAATCTGGATAAAAAAAGCTGATCACTCGGACAGCTATTATACCAATCATAACTAAAACGACAGCTAATACTTCCATTCATTTACCTCCTTTTACATATCCAGTATCCTTTTCCTTTCTGTGTAAAACTAAGTGGGAGATGTTTGTTGTCGTTTATAAATGTATCTTGTAATGGAGTTTTATAAAACCGGGGCGATTATTCAAAATATAATCGCTTTTTTTAAACTGAAAATAGGCCCGGGTTGTGCAAAAATCGGTGGCGGGGAGAATAAGCATACAATTAACATGGGTGTTTTTTCCATAAAACTGCATATTTGGTATGATACATTTACATCTTATTGATTCATTCATCAAATCACTTTGAAAAATGAAGTGAAACCACAATAGCTGAGAGAGGGGAATGCAGATGTTTTCAAAGGGGAAAACCACAACGGGAAAATGGCTGGCTTATTTAGGTTTATGGATGTTTGCTGCGGGATTTGCATTTAGTGAAATTATAGGAATTGAAGGTACTCCAAGTTTGTTAAGGTCTGCATTCATCCCAATGATTGTAATAGGATTATTGATGTTAATCATATCAAACTTCTTCAATGAGGAACGTTATAAAAACGAAGGATAGCAAAAGGTGGGAGATCTCACGACTGAGTCTTCAAGAAGGCATTAGTTGAATCAGCCAAATAATAAAAGAGGAGAACCTGTAAGGCTCGCCTCTTTCGTCTGATTAAGAAATCGTGAATCCTTCTTCTTCCTTTATGCCACCTTTTTCCTCGAACTCATCCAGCAGCGCACGTACCTCATCCGTAGAATGGGTGCCCATCAGCTGATTTCTCAGCTCACCGGCTCCACGGAAGCCGCGGACATAAATCTTGAAGAAGCGGCGGAGCGGTTTGAAAAGACGCGGCTCCAGCTCTTCGGAATACTTGTCGTGAAGATCCAGCTGCAGACGTAGAAGGTCCAGCAGTTCATCACTTGTGTGTTCCTTCTTCTCCACTTCGAAGCAGAATGGATTGTGGAACACACCGCGTCCGATCATGATGCCGTCGACGCCGTATTTTTCAACGAGCTCCAGTCCCTTTTGACGGTCAGGGATGTCTCCGTTAATTGTGATCAGCGTGTTCGGAGCCACTTCATCGCGAAGCGCCATAATATCAGGGATCAGCTCCCAGTGGGCATCGAAGTTACTCATTTCCTTCTTCGTCCGAAGGTGGATGGACAGGTTGACGATGTCCTGTTCCAAGAGGTGCTTCAGCCATGGACGCCATTCGTCGAGGTTCGTGTAGCCAAGACGGGTCTTCACGCTGACAGGCAGTCCGCCGGCTTTCGCTGCATCAATGATTTCAGCAGCCACTTCCGGACGACGGATCAGGCCGGAGCCTTTTCCATTTCCGGCTACGTTCTGAACCGGGCAGCCCATGTTGATATCAATCCCACGGTAGCCCATCTCCGCCATGCCGATACTCATCTCGCGGAAGTATTCAGGTTTGTCTCCCCAAATGTGGGCGACGATCGGCTGTTCATCCTCTGTGAACGTCAGGCGGCCGCGCACGCTGTCCTTCCCTTTCGGATGGCAGTAGCTTTCTGTATTTGTAAACTCAGTGAAAAACACATCAGGTCGTGCTGCTTCCGTCACCACATGACGGAACACAACATCTGTCACGGCTTCCATCGGCGCTAGAATGAAAAACGGCCGGGGCAGCTCATGCCAAAAATTATCTTTCATAATATATCTGAACCCTTTCTTTATGAGAAGTTTGATTCCCAAAGCTAAAAAGCGACGCTATCTATATCCATTACCATATTGAATGGATTTCAACCAGTATATACTTTAATAGTATCTTACGAAAAGTGCAAGGGAACGAGATGGTTTGGCTGGGTATAAATGCACATGAAGTCATATTCTGTGTAATGGGTAGAGGGGTTCTTTTTTATGGAATAGGTCTTACTCCAAATTCCGGCACATCAAATTCCTTAATATGGTAAAATTTATGCATGAGTAATCCGGAGGGGCAGGAGGAAACTTATGAATAAAGCGGGGAAATGGATTCTAATCACGATTGGTTCTATGGCAGCTTGTATCGGGCTCCTGATCGTTATCTTTATCATCGATATGACACCAAATTCATCAAAAGAAGAAAAGGTGAAGGAAAAAGCAGCCGCTTACTTGGAAGAGACGTATTCCGGTCAAATGGAAATCTTCGATACGCTGTACGATAACATGGGAAACTTCGCTGGGTTTGAGTACGCTGCCAAGGTAACGAATAATGATAACGACGTGAGCTTCTTAGTCTATGAAGATGGAAGCAGCGGCAGGATGGTCGACGACTATGCGGTCAGATATTACGAAGATCAATTGTATGACATGATCATTGACGATATAGAACAGAGGTTTAGTCCTATTGGGATGGTCACGGTTTCATACGATGAAGGGATCCAGAGAAAATTTCAGGGTGAAGTAGACCTTCCGGAGATTCGTGAACTGGAAGCTTCTCCGTCCATCATCGTCTGGCTCGATCGGGACGCGGAAGAGGGCGATCAAAGAAGAGTGGATGAGTTAATGGATATCTTGAAAAATGAGCTCGAAATCCCTCATGCCGGGCTGAAAGTGGATGATCAAAGTTTCGAAAAGGAAAATATTATAGAAGAGTATTGAGAACGTTTGAAAGCAGAACAGGAAGAGGACGCATCTGTTCTGCTTATACTCCGAAGAATAATCTTCTTTCTGCTTTTTTCTTAAAATAATAACCTCGATCAATTTAAATACGATATAGGCACCATACAATATAAAAAATACGTCCCTCCACATGGTGTTTGTTATAAAATCGAAGTTTCGGAGCATTCCGGTCGTCAGAATGATGAGCGCACTGATCTGAAAGATGTGGATCCAGTGCGTTCTTTTGCCAAAGGGATCAAAGGCTTCGGAGCACAAATAGACAGCACAAAAGCCTAGAAAATAGTAGTTTAAGGCTATCGCTTCCTCAGGCAGGTCGTCATAATACAAGATAAAAGGTATTTCCACTATTGCAACACTAAGCAATCGAAGAATCACGTTACCCATGTCCTTTCTGAAACTCCTTCCATAATTAGAGTAGTACCTGAAAAGACTTCAAAAGTATTTATAGGAAATATTTACAAGTATCCTTGAAATAAATGGGTTAAACCTGTAAGCTTAAACTAACTTGCATAACAATATAGAACGTTTTTATTTTTTGCCTAACTACCTTGCAATGCAAGAATGGAGGGGAACGTCTGGATGTCGTCGAGCCAAATGTTGAAAGGAATTCTTGAAGGCTGTCTGCTCGCCATTATCGGTAAAGGGGAGACCTACGGCTATGAAATGATTGAAAAACTGAACGGCTATGGCTTTTCCATGGTCAAGGAGGGAAGCATTTACCCGCTGCTTCTGCGAATGAAAAAAGAAGGGCTGGTTACCACAACGAAGAAAAAGCATCCGTCCGGCGGCCCGCAGCGGAAATACTACGCCATTACTGAAGAAGGCCGACACGAGCTGGAAGCCTTCAAAGTCCGGTGGAAAAGCATTTCCGGTGGCGTTGAGAATTTACTGGAAGGGGAAGAGCGTATATGACTTTATCAGAGGAAAGCCGGGAATTCGTCGATCATTTAAGGCTGTATCTGCTTACGAGTGGCAGGAATGAAGCCGAGGTGGAGGAGATTACAGAAGAGCTTGAGGATCATCTCCTTGAAGCTGAACAAGAAGGAAAAAGCACGGAGCATATTACTGGAAAGTCTCCGGAAACGTATATAAAGGAACTGGCGGGGGAGATGCCTTTGGATAAGAAACAGATCGCCGGGTGGATCCAGGGGTTTATCCTCGGTATCGCCGCCTTCCTGCTGCTTGGAGATGCTTTGGAAGGGGAGTTGTCGTATTCGCTTCTCGAACTGATCGGCTATCCTGTCATCGCCCTGCTTTATTTAGGAGCCATTATTTTGTCCTTCCGCTACGTATCCTCGAAGCGTCCGACAAAGAAAAAGGAATTCACCTTCTATGCGGTCATCAGCAGCGGGTTCATGCTGTTGTTCTTAGGATTGATTTTCATGGATCAAACGCTTTCGATACCGGCTGTATGGACGGCTGGACCGACAGCGGAAGAGGTCATCCTCGTTTTATCCGCTCTGACCCTTGCGGCGCTCTCTTGGAAGTGGAAAAGCTTCTTCTTGGCTTTCGTGGCGCTGGTCTACTATGTGCCGCCTTTGCTCCTGGAAGCAGCAGGCGTCCAGGCTGATACGAGCCTGATGGTTGAAGCGTTCCTTCCTTTAGGGCTGATCTTTTTGTATATCGTGATTCATACCTTTATGGAAAAAAGAAAGCAGACGACATAAAGAAACCGCCCGTGCCGGAGCAGGCGCGGGCGGTTTTTATGTTTAGTGCTGATGGAAATCGATCACCATACGGCCTTGGATTTTCCCCTGCTCCATTTCCTCGAAGACGTCCTGAACTTCGTGGAGGTGGCGTGTCTGCACGACAGGAACGACTTTTCCTTCGGCTCCGAATTGGAAGGCCTCTTCTAAGTCCTTACGCGTACCGACAAGAGAGCCGATCACTTCAATGCCATCAAGGACGAGTCTTGGAATGTTCAAATCCATCGTTTCAGACGGCAGTCCGACCGCTACGACTTTACCGCAGGCGCGGACGGCATCGACAGCAGAGTTGAACGCTTGTTTAGAAACCGCCGTAACGACAGTGGCGTGCGCACCGCCGAGCTGCTCCTGGATGATTTTCTCTGCATCTCCATCCGTTGTTGGATTGATTGTCATGTCGGCGCCGATCTCTTTGGCGAGGGCGAGCTTATCGTCATTGATATCGACTGCGATCACTTTGGCGTTGAAGACGTGTTTGGCATACTGGATGGCGAGGTTGCCCAAGCCGCCGCAGCCATAGATGGCGATCCACTGACCGGCTTTCACATCAGATACTTTGATCGCTTTATACGTCGTCACGCCGGCGCAGGTGATGCTGCTGGCCTGAGCCGGATCGAGTCCGTCGGGTACTTTTACCGCATAATCAGCTGTCACGATGCACTGTTCGGCCATACCGCCGTCGACGCTGTAACCGGCGTTCTGGACATTCCGGCAGAACGTTTCCCGTCCGGTCGTGCAGTATTCGCAGCGCCCGCAGGCATGGAACATCCAAGCGATGCTCACTCGGTCGCCGACCTTCAAGCTTGTGACATCATCAGCGATTTGTGAAACAACGCCGATGCCTTCATGCCCAAGAACACGACCTTCGACATCACCGAAATCACCGGCAGCGACGTGCAGGTCCGTATGGCAGACCCCGCAGTATTCCACATCGACGAGGGCTTCCCCGGATTGCAGTGGACGGACATCCTTTTCAATAACCTCAACGTTGGCTTTCGCATGTGGATTGACTACAACAGCTTTCATATGCGTTTCCCCCTTATATTCAATGAATAATGGAATGGTGTGTGGAGAAGATCTTCCTTACATATTCATCATAGCACTAGTAACGAAGGAAACTTTGTGAAATATTGAACAAAGTATGAACGTTGAGGAGAACCAATCAGAAACGCCCTGCTTCCGTGTAAAAGCAGGGCGTTTCTTTTCTTCAGTTATGATCGGACAAAAGTATCCGCGTAGTTTTCGAGCTTGGCGTTGATTTCCGCAATGATGTCGGAAACCGCGTGTTTTTGACTGAGGGAACGCTGCAGGGACGTCCCGATAATTTCTTCGACCGCTTTCGTATTGAAATAGGAGCCGTCTTTGAACTGCTTTTCCCGGATCCCTTTGAACTTCGTATCATACGAATTGGACAGCCACGGGTACATCGAGTGGATGGTCTGGTTGTCGCACACTTCAAGCTTTGCTGTCGTACCTCCGAGCATCGTGATCTGTTCGGCGACGGAATCTTCATGGATCCATTTCAAAAAGGTGAGAGCCGCGTCGGTTTTTCTACTCTGCTTGGAAAGACCGATAACACCGCCGCCTAAAATCGGAGAGCCTCCTGGCGGGAGGGCGGAACCGACCAGCGGACCGACTTCACTCAGGGAAATTTTCGAAGCATGGTTGATAAATCCGATGATCATCGCCATCTCGCCGCGGGCGAAGCTGCTTACCTCCTCGGTCCACCACTGGTTCAGGAACGGCTTAGCCATTTTCACCGTTTCCAAGTAGTTCTCCAGCGCCGCTTCTGCTTTAGCTGGATCGAGCATCAAATGATTCTCCTGGACGAGGCGGCCGCCTCGCTCGTAGTAGCGGGCGAGGAAATCGAGCGCCATGATTGAAGGCTTTCCTAAGATCATCCCTGTCCCGTATTCGATCGGTGAATCGCTGTATGAGGCGCGAGAGAAGAAATGGACGATCTCATTCATCGACTCGAAGTCTTCCGGAATCGTCAGCTGCTTTTTATACGTTTCATAAAACATCCGCTTGATTTTCGGGTCCTCAAATAAATCCTTCCGGTAAAAGAGCATCTGCAGACTTGGATCAAAAGGAAGGACGAGCGCCTGGCCGTTCACTTCTGAATAGTTGCGCTTCAAATACTTGGGCAGTGACGCGAGTCTGTCGTCGATTTCTCCATCCAGCCCTTGGAGGGGGGTGAACAGTTCCTCCCCGAGCCAAGGAAGCCAGGCCATATCGAGACGGATCAAGTCATGATCCCTCTCCTGCGATTTGGACATTAACTCCTCGTACATCTGGTCGAACGACTGGACATCCACCTCGACACGGATCCCGGTCTGCTTCTGGAAATGGGGCAGGATCTTCTGCAGAGCATCTGTAGTCGGACTGGGCAGGGTGAGTAGCTTGATCGTATCGGAATCGTTTTCAGATGCTGTAACCTCCGTATCTACAAACCCTTTATTTGAAAGAATCACGTGAGGCTCCATCGTCTTCACATCATGGACATGATCCAGCAGCCAGCCGGCCGTCTTTTTTCCGAGAAGCTGATAGTTTTGGAGATAAGAAACTGTACCCGCCCCCGATCCACGTGTGGACGGGTCCAGGGTAATCAGCGCGGGCATAGGATGTAGTGACCCGAACGTGTGCGCCTTCCGTAAGTGATCGGCAAAGTTCGGGCTGCTTGTTACGAGAACATCGAAGGACTGGTCCTTGAAAAAGGAAAACGCCGAGCTGTGCGCCTGCTGCAACGTTGTCCGTTCAATACGGGTCGGAAGAAAACTGAGGTCTCTCGCCAGCACATCTGTAAAGCTGCGCTCATTGGAGTGTTTTTCCTCCCCTGTAAACAGACCGACGGACTCAAAGCCTTGATCTAAAATGTAGGCGGCGATATCTCTGCCCGCCTCGGTGAAGTCGAACGATACAGACGCCCGGCTGTTCCGGACCTGGCGGTTGATGAACACGACGTGATCTTCCGGAATGTGCAGTTTTTCATAATAGGTACGGGCATCATCAAGACAGGAAACGGCCAGAACCCCTGTCACCCGTTCGGCGGCGATTTCCTCAAGAATCTTTTCCTCATAGTGGGGGAGGTCATAGGTGATATACAGGTGGACGGAGTAGCCCTGTTCACGTAAGGCTTTTTTTACGCCTTCATAAAATTGGACATACTCCGTCTGCTCGAGGCTCGGCAGGATAAGGGAAACGGCATGGTTCGTCCCTGAGCGCAGCGTATGGGCTTTTCGGTTCAGGTTATAACCGAGGGCGTGGGCCGCCTCTTCCACCATCTTGATTTTTTTTACACTCACATTGCCTCTTTTGTTCAATACGTTTGAAACCGTCCCGTGTGAAACGCCGGCTTTTTTAGCGATATCTTTAATTGTTGTCACTCTTACAAACCTCCATTACTGCGGTGTATCCGTATGTATCTTTTTCTAATATAACATGGGATTCCAGTATTGACACGTTCCAATATCATGTATATATTTATCCGTGAAAATAGTAAGACGATGGAGGAGGGGTTTTGTGGCAGGGAAAAAGGAGTATCAGCACATCAACGGGCTGCTGAGCCGGAAGCTTGAGGAAAAGCAGGTGCTTACAGCGGTACATAGAGGTCTGCCTGGAGGAAACATCATTGAGAATACAATTCCGGCCTTTCAGGCTGCGCTCCGTCTGCGGAGTGACGCGTTGGAAATCGACGTCTCCAGGACAGCTGATGGGAATTTTTATCTTTTCCATGATGGTGAGGAAAAGCGTCTTTTCGGCGTGGATCAGAATATAAGAGAGATGACGACGGAGGCGGTGGCCGCCATGACGTATTACAACAGCCTTTCGCTGCCTGTGAGCTATCGGGTCGAGAGTCTGGATGACGGCCTGCGCTTTCTGAAAGGGGATACGCTCCTGAACATCGACCGCTCCTGGCAGGACTGGGCAGAGCTTCTGCCGCTGCTGGATGGCTATGACATGATGGATCAGCTCATTTTGAAGAGTCCTGTCCACCGCGATTATCTCAGGCAGCTGCAGAACCATGAGCGGAAATACATGTACATGCCGATTGTTCAGACGGTGGAAGAGCTGGAGCTGGTCATGAGCAGTCCCGGCATCAACCTTGTCGGCATCGAGCTGATTGCAGATTCTGAGGACCACCCGCTGTTTGACGATGCTGTCATCCGCCGGGTGCATGACGCCGGCTTGTTCGTCTGGGCGAATGCCATTACCCTCGATGATGAAAAAATATTGTATGCTGGTCTGGATGACAACACGTCATTGATCCACGGCCCTGAGCACGGCTGGGGCAGACTGATCGATAAGGGTGTCGACATGATTCAAACCGACTGGCCGTCTCTTCTCGTTCCGTACATCGATGGAAAATTGAATCGATAAACCATACCAGGCACCCGCTGCATTTTTTGCAGCGGGTGTTTTTTTGTTTGTAAATGGATTGCTAAGAGTATGTAAAGAAGTTGTTTTTGGTATTTACCGCAGGGGTTTTTGGTTCTAGAATCAAAATTGACACGTTCCAAAAATGAGAGGAAGGACGAACACAAGGAAGGACCGCTTTTATTTCATATGGATACTTAAGGAGATGGATGAGATGAAATTAAAGAACATGATGTTGACGACAGGCTTGGCTTTGACGACGCTTCTTGCGGCATGTGGAGGAACAGAGGAATCGGCAGCGGAAGGGGAGTCGGCGAAGGAGCCGCTGGTGGTCTATACGAACTCCGCTTCTGACGGACGTGGCGACTGGCTGAAGGAACAGGCTTCTGAACAGGGCTTTGATATTGAAATCGTTGAGGGTGGCGGCGGAGATATCGCCAACCGTCTTGTCGCAGAAAAGAACAACCCGGTCGCCGACGTCGTTTACGGGTTGTCCACGATGGACTATGAAAATTTCAAAAAGCAGGACATGCTTGCTGAGTACGTTCCATCCTGGGCTGGAGAGATCCAGGGTGACATCAATGACCCGGAAGGCTACTATCATTCCATCGTCAAACAGGCGATTCTTATGATTTACAATACGGAGAACTATAACGCTTCCTCTGCCCCGGCAGACTGGCCGGAGCTTTGGAACAACGTTGAGTACCACGGACAGTATGCCATCCTCGGCCATGAAGGTGGAACCGGCCGGGCGATCATCGCTGGCATCTTGAACCGCTATAAGGATGAGAACGGCGAGTACGGGATTTCCCAGGAAGGCTGGGACGAGCTTGAAAAATACTTAACGAACGGCTATCACCCGGCAGAAGGGGAAGACTTTTTCGCGAAGGTCGCTGATGGAAGTGTACCGATTTCAGGCATCTGGTCGAGCGGCATCGTGCCGAAAGAGGAAGAGTTCGGTGTGGATGTAGCGTATGCCACGCCGGAAGTGGGCGTTCCACACGTCGTTGAGCAGGTGGCCATTGTAGAAGGTACAGAACAGCAGGACACGGCGGAAGCGTTCGTCGATTGGTTCGGCAGCAGTGAAGTCCAAGGAAAGTGGACGGAGGAATTCTCCACCCTGCCGGCGAATGAAGGAGCCTTGGAATATGCAGATGAAGCGACGAAGGAGCTTGCTGAGTCCGTGACTGTTCAGGATATTGACTGGGGATTCGTTTCAGAAAACATAGATCAATGGGTCGAAAAGGTTGAACTGCAGCTGCTTCCTTAAGAAGGAATAGCATGGGGGACAGTCCAATACTTGGGCTGTTCCTCTTTCCATGAGTGAGGGAATTTTATAGAGAGAGGATAAGCGATTGTGATTGAATTCAAAAATGTGCAGATCAACTATGGAGATTTCGTAGCAGTAAAGAATTTGAACCTGAACGTGCGCGAAGGGGAATTTTTCACCCTTCTCGGTCCGTCCGGGTGCGGGAAAACGACGACGCTTCGCAGTCTCGTCGGCTTTGTCCATCCGTCACAAGGCGAGATTTTCCTGAACGGCGAGAACATTACATCGCTGCCTGTAGAAAAACGGGAAGTCAGCATGGTCTTCCAAAGCTATGCCTTGTTTCCGACGCTTGATGTCTATGAAAATATCGCCTTTGGCTTGAAGGTGAAGAAAGTGCCGAAGCAGGAGATCGATCGGGAGGTCCGCGACATGGCGGCCAAGGTCGACCTCAGTGAAGAACAGCTGAAAAAGAAGGTGTCCGAGCTATCCGGTGGGCAGCAGCAGCGGGTGGCGATAGCGAGAGCGCTCGTCCTTAAGCCCCGTATCCTCGTGCTGGATGAACCCTTGTCCAACCTCGACGCCCGCCTGCGTGTCCAGTTGAGGAGAGAGTTGAAAAATCTGCAGAAACAGTTCGGGATCACCGCCATTTATGTGACGCATGATCAGGAGGAGGCGCTCACGCTTTCGGACCGGATTGCCGTTTTCAATAAGGGTGTCGTAGAGCAGGTCGGAACACCCAAGGAAATTTACAGCCACTCCGAAACCGAGTTCGTCTGCAATTTCATCGGCGACATCAACCATCTGGAGACTCCTGTCGTCAAAGAGCTGAATGAGCAGATAGGCGGCGGTTATCTGGAACATGAGCGTCACTATGTCCGGATGGAACGGGTCCATACCCGCCAGTGGCGAGGCGGAAAGGAAGCGTCTGTTCTCAAACTGACAGGCCGGGTGGAGGATGCGGAATTCTACGGCGTGTATACGAAATACTCGTTTCTCGTCAACGGCACCGTTATAAAGAATATTGAGAGGGAAGATGGAAGAGCCCCTCACAACATCGGGGACGAAGTGGATATTTATATCGATATTCATGATGTGATGACTTATCGGGAGAGACACAGCTATGCAGTGGATCAATAAATGGAGGGGGACGGCTTCAACCAAACTCGCCGGCCTGCTCATCGCTTTGTTCTTTGCGTGGTTCATCGTCGCTTTTCTGATCTATCCGAATGTGAACCTGTTGAAAACGACCTTTATCATTGACGGATCGCTGTCCCTGGAGGCGGTCAATAAGCTGGTGAGCTCCAGCCGGGCCGTGCAGAGTCTGATCAACAGCTTCCTGTTGGCGGTTTCGCTTGTCATGACGGTGAACATCGTCGGGATTTTCCTCGTCCTTGTGATGAATTACTTTGATATCAAAGGCATCCGGGTGCTTTCGCTCGGATACTACACGACGCTCATCTACAGTGGTGTGGTGCTTGTGGCCGGCTATAAATTCCTTTACGGGGAGCAGGGATTTTTGACCAATCTGATTGCGGGGATCTTCCCGGGCTTTGATACAGGATGGTTTACAGGATATGGGGCAGTTCTTTTTGTCATGACGTTTGCGATTACCTCCAACCACGTCATTTTCCTGTCGAACGCGATCAAGAAGGTGGATTATCAGACGATTGAAGCGGCCAAAAGCATGGGTGCCTCCGATTTTTATATTATCCGGAGAGTGGTGCTTCCTGTCTTGAAGCCGACAATATTTGCCGTGACCATCCTCATCTTTCTGATTGGATTGAGTGCGACGTCCGCTCCATTGATTGTCGGCGGACAGGAGTTTCAGACAATCAACCCGATGATCCTGACCTTTGCCAAAAGCGTCACCTCCCGGGATATCGCGGCCATTCTCTCGATTGTTCTTGGTATTGCGACGATGGTGCTGCTTATGTTCATGCAGCGGATGGAGAACAACGGCAATTTCATTTCCGTATCGAAGGTGAAGTCGACAATCAAAAAGCAGAAGATCGAAAACAAATGGGCCAATGCGCTTGTTCATATCGCCGCCTATCTGTTATTCGTCATTTATGCGCTGCCTGTTGTGCTGATCATCATTTTTTCCTTTACCGATACGTTCAGCATCGAAAATGCGACACTGGCTCTCGACCATTTCACCTTGGACAATTATCTGCTGCTGTTTACGGACTTTTCTGCGTTCCGCCCGTACTTCATCAGTATCGCGTATTCGGCGGCGTCCGCTTTCATCGTGGTGATGATCACGCTGCTCGTTTCCCGGATTCTGCAGCGGCATAAAAACATCTACACCCAGCTGTTGGAATATTCGATGATGATTCCCTGGCTGCTGCCATCAACATTGATTGCGCTCGGTCTGATTCTTACGTATGATAAACCGAACGGCCTGCTCGGAAACCAGGTGCTGACCGGATCGGTATGGATGCTACTGGTCGCTTATATTATCGTCCAGCTTCCGTTCACCCTGCGCATGCTGAAGGCGGCATTTTTCACCATCGATCATTCCCTGGAAGAAGCAGCGAAAAATTTAGGAGCTTCTTCTATGTATACGTTCCGTAGAATCCTGCTTCCCGTCATCCTTCCGTCCACGCTTGCGGTTATGGTGTTGAACTTCAACAACATGCTGGCGGATTATGATTTGACGGTATTCCTGTTCCAGCCGCTGCTTGAACCTTTAGGCATCGTCATCAAAAGCAGTACCGATCCGCAGGCGTCCACGGATGCAAAGGCGCTTATGCTCGTCTATTCAGTCGTTCTGATGGTGATTTCATCCGTGGCGCTGTACTTTGTGTACGGCAGGAAATCCAAGTAGTAGAAGGAGAGTGGGCACATGGAGATGGTAGAAGCACTGACCCTGTCCAAAACAGGGAGGGAAGAAAACAATGAAGACGCTTATGTGGTGACGAATGACTTTGCCGCCGTCATTGATGGGATGACGCCAAAAGAAAAGGATTTATACGGGGGCGTCTCTCCGGCAAGAATCGCTGTGAAGCGGATCGTGGAGACCATCCGGCATTTTCAGGCGGACGTTTCCATGGAAGAAGCGGCGGAGCAATTAGAAGCTGCTTTGAACGCCTATTACGTTGAGCACCAGCTTGTTGAAGAAGTCACAGTCCATCCTCACAAACGGATGGGAGCGAACCTGATTCTTTATTCAAAGCATCACATGGAAGTATGGATGATCGGTGACTGTCAGTGTATGCTGGACGGTCGGGTGGAGACGAATGAAAAACTGGTGGACCAGCTCCTTGCTGACATACGCGTCCAGCTTCTGGACCACTATCTCCAATCTTATTCAGTCGAGGACCTTGTGGAGCGCGACCTCAGCGCCCGTGATCTTGCACCGTTTCAAAAACAGCAGTACCTCTATCAAAATCTTCCGTCGGAATCACCGCTCGCATACACGGTTGCCGACGGCTTTCCGATGAACAAAAGCGACATCAAAATTGTTCCGGCAGAGGACGTGGAGGAGTTGGTTCTGGCCAGTGACGGATATCCTTCATTACTTCCAAACCTTGAAAAAACAGAACAACGACTGGCGGAGACTCTTGAGGAAGATCCGCTGTGCCATCGGGTTTTCCAATCCACCAAAGGGGTGCAGTCCCCACATATCTCCTACGATGACCGGACGTACGTAAGGATGAAGCTGTCATGACCGCTCCTGGCTAAAAGAGCACCTGTGTAGATGGACACAGGTGCTCTTGTTTTATGAAGGAATGACGTTCTGCTTCTTTTTTCTAAAGGAAAAGAAAAAGTGAAGCAGGGTATACAAAACTACTCCAAGAAGAAAGGAAACGCCAATTCCCGTTGCTGTTGCTGTTGCATACATTTGATCTTCACTCACTTCAATGAACCAAAGGTTTCCGCCCATCCATTCAGGCTCAGACAGGACATTTCGTCTCCCTGTCAGATGGAGGATGAAAGGGGACAGGAGGGTAAGAACGATATAAAGAATGGCCATTTTGAGCCCGCCTGCACCGATCCTAAACAGCTTCATTTACGATCAACTCCTTACCATCAGGATTTGAAATAGTGATAGGTGCGTATCATCCCTATCACAAGGAGAACGACTAAAGCGGTACCGTAAAAGAACGATTTAAACGTTTGGCTGAGCGAATGGATACGACTAATTGCAGCGGAACCCAGGACGAAAAAGATCAGGATGGGTATCAAGTATTTTTCTTTCATAAGTGGTCCTCCAGAGACTGAGTTCCATCTTCGATTGGATATTATTAGTGTATCATAGGTTGCTTGATGTGGAATTAAATACCATTTAGATTATTTAGATAAACAAAAAAGTATAACCCCCGTTCCTAATTAAAAAAGGATCGGGGGTTATCATTAGATTGCTTTTTTCGTCGCTGGCGGAGCTTCGACGCTCTCACCTGTTTCTACTTCCGGAAGCGGCCTGCGGAAGAAGTTCGTTAAGTAGATGAGGTACACCGCGCCCATACCGACCCACATGAGCCCTCCGGCAATGGTCGGGGTGTCCAGAAGAGCGAGCAGCCAGGCAATGAATCCGGCGCCGATCAGCGGGAAAACGAGGTTCCTCATCGTTCCTGTAAAGGAGCGGCTTTTCTTTTCTTTGAAGAATAACCGGATCACACACACATTGACGAAGAAGAAGGCGCTGAGCGCTCCGAAGTTTACGAATCGTAAGGCATCATCAATGCTGATGAAGATCGCGAGCAGGGAAACGACGGAAGCGACGATGATATTCAGGACCGGTGTTTTGAAGCTCGGGTGAAGCGATCCGAACCATTTTTTCGGAAGGATGGAATCGCGTCCCATCACATATAGCAGCCGTGAAACACTCGTCACGGAGGCAAGGCCCTGAGTGAAGATCGCCGCAATCAGCACTGTAATGAAGATGGAGCGCAGCAGACTGCCGCCGACCATGCTCATCAGTTCGAGGGCCGCAGAATCAGGATCGGAAAAAATCAATTCCGGCAGGGCCGTCTGGATGAAATAAGACGTTCCGACGTGAAGGACGGCGACAATGGCGATCATGATAAAGATGGCTTTGGGAATCGTCTTTTTCGGCTGGATGGTTTCTTCCGAAAGGGTCGTCATGGTATCAAATCCTAAGAAGGAAAAGACGACGATGGAAGCACCGGCAAGTACGACGGGCAGGGACATATCGACATCGATAAATGGAGCTGTGGAGACAAGGTGGGCAGCGCCACCGTCACTGAACAGTCCATAAGCCAGGTAGGAGCAAAAAATCACCATAAAGATCATCTGAAGAATGACGAACATCCGACTGATATTGGCTGAGGAATTCACACCGCGGATGGCGATGCCGGCAAGCAGGACGATCAGTCCAATCATCCATATGTAGGCGGGTACGGCCGGGAATTCAGCATGCAGGAAGATGCCGAATGTGATGCAGGCAATGATCGGTGCGAACAAGTAGTTGAGCAGCAGAACCCAGCCGACGATGAACCCGGCGTTCGGGTGGATTGCTTTTCTTGCAAACGTGTAGGCGGATCCGGAGATGGGATATTTCTTCGCCATCACCGCGTAGCTGGCACCTGTAAACAAGACGGCCGTGACAGCTACAATATACGCGGCTGTCAGGAAGCCGCCCGACCCTTCATAGGCAACGCCGAAAACGGAGAAATAAATCATCGGGGTGTTCCAGGCAAGGCCGAGAAAGATAACCTGCCATAACGTCAGTGTCCTTTTCAGTTCGGTTTGAGTGCTCATAATGACCCCTTTCAAATGGAAGAAGGCTTGGATTTTTAGATGATGCGTTCGACCCTTCGTACTGCCTTCATTTTTCAAAGGGAAACTAAAAAATGCAATGATTATGTAAGGTTTTCTCACATACTTTTTTGAAACGGCCAAGTTTTGTATCCCCTTACATGATTGTCATGCCGAGGTTTTATGTTTTGTTTAATTTTTCAGTAAAATATACGGATCCAGAAAAGGAAAAATCAGCTTAAAAAAAGTGTGTGAGATAATCTAACAAAAGTGTTGCGGCCCTTTTCAAAAGCCCGCTATACTGCATTCAACAACAAAAAATTCCATATCGGCCCCATGGATTGGGGGAGCAAGCCTTCTAGGGTTCCGCTGACGAGTGTCAGGTCTGGTCCGAGAGAAGGCGGTACAAGGGAAACCTTGTATACACGGAGGGACAAAAGCCTGGGAGATGACAAATCTCCCGGGCTTTTATTTTTTTATCCAAATTCTTGAGGAGGAATCATGATGGAGAAGCTGTGGAGTTTGACGCTGGAAGCAGGAGCCAAATGGTCAGGACGCATTTCGAAGGGGAAAACGATCCGCTTCCGGGCGATGGAAGACGGGGCGAACGTCTCCGGTCTCCTCTATAACGCGGCGGATGTATCGGAAAGCTACAACATGCCGGATACGCTTAAGGCCCAGCACACGTCACGCCTGACGAGAGGAAACGTACTTATGAGTGATAATGGCCGGGCGATGGCGGGCATCGTGGAAGACGATCTTGGCTGGCACGATCCGATCGGCGGCTATACATCACGCCGAAAGACCGATGACAAATACGGAAAAACCTCCTTTCAGGAAAACTTGAACGACTGGCACCGGAGCGGGGAGGAGAACTTTTCGATAGAACTGATGAGAAACGGCTTGGAATTCCGTGACATGGTCCCGGTGTTCAACCTCTTTTCCAAGATTCAGGTCGATGAGGCCGGCGGTATGCAGTACATCGAAAACCACAGTCAAAAAGGGGATACAATTACGCTGAGAACCGAAATGGATGTCATCCTGATCGTATCGAATACGCCGCATCCGCTCGATCCGCGTTCTTCTTATCCATCCGTTCCCGTAGAAATCGACGTCATGAAGGCTGCCCCGGTCAAAGAAGATGATTACTGCGTCACCTACCGCCCTGAAAATAAACGGGCCTATGAAAATACATGGAACTACGAAGCTCTTGTCACGCTGTAAACCAATAAAGGAGGAGTTTAATGATGACGACAATGACCGACCAGAAAGAGACGCGTAAAGCTGAAGATGCCTTGTATGATTACAGTCTGCCTGCCGGAGAAGGCTGGATGTATGAACTGAAGCCCGGCCAGGTGTTCCGCATGGTCGACACCGAAGGAAACCAGGCCGCGGATACATTGTTTTATGACGCGGAGCATCCGGAAGACCATTACAGCGCCATCCAGACGATTGCGGCTCAGGAGAATGTCTACCTGACAACCGGATCGAAGCTGCTCTCTGAATCCGGAAAAGAGCTGTTGGAGATCATCGGAGACACTGTTGGACGACACGATACATTAGGCGGCGCCTGCTCAGCACAAAGTAACACAGTTCGTTATGCGCATGACCGGCTGCCGATGCACAACTGCCGCGACACGTTCATGCACCAGCTGGCCAAGCACGGCGAAAGGTTTACGAAGCGTGACATCGCCCCGAATATCAACTTCTTCATGAATGTTCCGGTGACGCCGGAGGGCGGATTGTCTTTTGAAGACGGGATTTCAGGCCCCGGGCACTATGTCGAGATGGTTGCCAGACGCCGGGTCAAAATTCTGATCAGCAACTGTCCGCAGCTGAACAACCCATGCAGTGGTTTCAACCCGACAGCCATCCGCCTGCTCATCTGGGACCAATAATTTTTACCTTTAATTATCGAAATATTCCAACCATAACAGGAGGTCATCTGATGTTTAACAAAGTATTGATTGCCAACCGTGGACCGATTGCTGTCCGCATTGAACGCACATTGAAAAAGCTGGGGATTGCCTCTGTCGCGGTCCACACGAAAGCGGACCAGGACAGCCTGCATGTCACTCATGCGGATGAAGCGGTGGAAATCGGGGAGGGTCCAGCCGGAGACAGCTACTTGAACGCCGAGCTGATTCTGCAGACAGCCGTCGATACAGGAGCGGAAGCCATCCACCCGGGCTACGGATTTTTGAGTGAAAATGCTGCATTTGCGAAAGCCTGTGAAGAAAAGGGCATCACGTTCATCGGGCCGACCGCCGATCAGATGGAAATCTTCGGGCTCAAGCACTCGGCACGTGCGATGGCGGAAAAGGCTCACGTGCCGCTTCTTCCTGGAACGGATTTGATCGAGGACGTGACAGAAGCGAAAGCAGCAGCGGAGGAGATCGGATATCCGGTCATTTTGAAAAGTACCGCCGGTGGCGGCGGTATCGGTATGCGGGTTTGTCAGGACAAAGCGGCGCTTGAGGAGGCGTTTGCCGGAGTCCGTCACTTAGCGGAGACGAACTTTAAGGACGGGGGATTGTTTTTGGAAAAATTCATCCCCAAAGCCCGCCACGTCGAAGTGCAGATGTTTGGCCGCTCCAATGGCGAAATCATTACACTCGGAGAACGCGACTGCTCGATCCAGCGTCGTAACCAAAAGGTCGTCGAAGAGAGTCCTGCTCCTGGATTGACGGGAAAGACGCGCATAGCGATGTCCGGGGCGGCGAAACGTCTGGCGGCGGCTTCCGGATACCGGAGTGCGGGTACTGTCGAATTTTTATACGATCCGGAAACGGAAGCCTTTTATTTCCTTGAAGTGAATACGCGGCTGCAGGTGGAGCACGGTGTTACCGAGGAAGTGCTAGATGTTGACCTTGTTGAGTGGATGGTGAAGGAAGCGTCCGGCGATCTCACGGACGACGAGACTTCTCTGTCCAGTCCACAGGGCCACAGCATTCAGGCACGGATATACGCGGAAGACTGCCATCACGACTTCCGTCCGAGTGCAGGATCGCTCGATCAGGTCACTTTTTCTGAACAGGCCCGTAATGAAACGTGGGTGAAGGATGGGGTGACCGTCACGACGCTGTATGATCCGATGCTTGCGAAAGTCATCGTCCACGGGGACGACCGTGAAGCTGCCATTGCCCGTTTGAAGGAGGCTCTTGGTGACACGAAGATGTACGGATTGACCTCCAACATTTCCTACGTAACCGCCCTGCTTGAGGAGGAGGCTTTTGTCAAAGGGGATGTGTTCACACAGCTGCTTGCTGACTTCCATCCGGAAGAGCCGGCGCTTGAGGTGATCGACGGAGGCGTGCAGTCGACTGTGCAGGATTATCCGGGCCGCACCGGCCACTGGGATGTCGGCGTTCCGCCGTGCGGGCCGATGGATGCCTACTCGTTCCGTATCGGCAATCAGCTGCTCGGTAACGACGAGGACGCTCCGGGACTTGAGCTGACGTTAAAGGGAGGCGCCTACCAGTTCCGAAGTGCTATGTGGTTCTGTTTGACCGGAGCGGATATGGATGCGGATCTGGATGGGGAGAATGTGCCGCTGTATCAGCCGGTGAAAGCAGAGCGGGGAGAGACGCTGACGTTCCATGAATCGAAAAAAGGGATGCGCGCCTATCTTCTCGTAGAAGGCGGCTTGGATATGCCGAAAATCCTCGGCAGCTCCTCCACATTCACGCTCGGCGGTTTCGGTGGTCACGGCGGCCGCGAACTGCGCCCGGGTGACGTGCTCGGCGTGAAGAAAGGAACAGAACCCGTCGGAACATCAGCACTGAAAGAAGAAGCTCGTCCCAAGCTTGTGAATACGTGGACGATCGGCGTCATTCCAGGTCCGCATTGTACGGAGGAGTTCCTGCAGAAAGACTATTTGGATCAGCTGACGGAAACCGAGTGGGAAGTCCACTTCAACAGTTCGCGGACCGGCATTCGTCTGAAAGGACCGGCCCCCTTATGGACGCGGGAGGACGGCGGTGAAGCCGGGCTGCACCCATCCAACATCCACGATAACGCCTATGTTGTCGGTGCTCTCGACCTGACGGGGGATATGCCGATCTTGATTGGTGCCGACGGTCCGAGTCTCGGGGGATTCGTCTGCCCGGTCACCACAGCCACCTCAGAATTCTGGAAGGTGGGCCAGTTATTTCCTGGAGATAAAATCCAATTTCAGCTGATCAGTGTGGAAGAAGCCGAAGAGTTGAGAAATGCTCAGGAAGAGAACCTCCAGCGCATCGGAGAAGGCGGGTTCACCCAGGCAGATGCTCTTCCGGAAGTGAATCCGGAGATATCGTCCGATTATCCGGTCCTCCAATATGAAGAAACGGGGCATAACTTCCCGATTACCATCCGTTTGAGCGGCGTAGAGCATCTGCTTGTCGAGTACGGGGAGATGGAGCTGGATTTGAAGCTCCGTTTTCAAGTGCAGGTGTTAATGGAAGAAATCGAAAAGCAGAACACGCTTCCGGTCATTGAAATGACGCCCGGTGTCCGCTCTGTCCAGATCCACATCGACCCATCCCGAATTTCTGTGAAGGAAGCGGCCGCATACGTGCTTGCGCTTGATGCTGATCTGCCTCCATTGGAATCAATCGAGGTCCCTTCCAGGATTGTGCGCCTGCCGTTATCCTGGAACGACCCATCGACACAGCTGGCGACCGAACGATACCAGCAGAATGTCCGGCCGGATGCCCCGTGGTGTCCGGATAACCTGGAGTTCATCCGTCGTATTAACGGTCTCGACAGCTTTGAGGATGTGAAGCGCATCGTTTTTGATGCCAACTATCTTGTGCTTGGCCTTGGGGATGTGTATCTCGGGGCGCCGCTTGCTACACCGACCGATCCGCGCCACCGTCTTGTTACGACGAAATACAATCCTGCCCGGACGTGGACACCGGAAAATGCCGTCGGGATCGGTGGTTCGTACATGTGTATTTACGGCATGGAAGGGCCTGGAGGCTATCAGTTTGTCGGCCGGACGATTCAAGTGTGGAATTCGATGCAGTCCACAGAAAGCTTTGAGCCCGGTAAACCTTGGCTTCTGCGCTTCTTTGACCAGATCCAGTACTATCCGGTAACGGCGGATGAGCTGATGGACATGAGAGAGGACTTCCTTCGCGGCCGGTTTGAAGCGGATATTACCGAAACGACATTCAACCTCGGTGAATACCTGGAATTTCAGGAATCCATCAAAGACAGCGCTGCCGTATTCAAAGAACGCCAGCAGGCCGCCTTCCAGGAAGAGCGTGAACGTTGGAAGGAACAGGGCATTGCCGAACACGTCGAGGACGAGGACGATGGCCGCTCCATTATGGAGGAAGAAGTACCGGAAGGGGAGACAGCTGCGCGGTCACAGATGCCGGGAAGCGTCTGGAAGGTGCTCGTTGCTCCAGGGGATTATGTGCAGAAGGGTGATACCCTCTTAATCGAGGAAAGTATGAAAATGGAGTTTCCACAGACAGCGCCGTGTGACGGCTATGTCGCTTCCTTACATGTGGCTCCCGGGGACCAGGTACAGGCCGGCCAGTTGATTGCAAGTATAAAAGAAGAAAAAGAAAGCGTGGTGTCTGTCCATTGATGACATTTCCAAAGGAACTGACGATCCAGTGGCTCAAGGAAAACTATGAAAATGGCCGTCTCACTCCACGTGAGGTCATGAAGGAAATCATCCAGCGTTCCGGGCGTGATGAAGAGATGAACATCTGGATTACGCCGCCGGACTTTGAGCATATTGAAGGGTATCTGACAAACCTGGATACCCTTGACCCGGTGGAGGCACCGCTCTGGGGCATTCCTTTTGCCGTTAAAGATAATATTGATGTAGCTGGAATCCCGACGACCGCAGGCAGCGTCGACTATACGTACACGCCTGAGGAGCACTCAGGGGTGGTGGCTGAACTTGTGAAGGCCGGGGCGGTTCCTATCGGGAAAGCGAACCTCGACCAGTTTGCAACAGGGCTCGTCGGTACGAGAAGTCCGTTCGGCGAGGCACATAACGCTCTTCGTCCGGAACTGATCAGCGGCGGTTCCAGTTCCGGTTCAGCCGTCGCCGTTGCCCGCGGCCAGGCGGTATTCTCACTTGGAACAGATACGGCAGGGTCCGGGCGCGTCCCAGCGGCCTTGAACAACCTCGTCGGCTATAAACCGAGTCTTGGGGCCTGGTCGAAGCGCGGGGTCGTACCGGCCTGTGAAAGCATCGATACGATCTCCGTTTTCGCGCATTCCCTTGATGACGCTCTGACGGTTGATAGACAAGTGCGCGTCCGTGATGAGCGCGACCCATGGTCGAAGGACTTTTCAAAAGCAGCGGAAGGATCGCTGCAAACCTTCTGCCTGCCTAAGGAGACACCGGCCTTTTATGGCAGCTATGCCGCGGAATATCAGAAGGCGTGGGAAAAAGCGGTCGAGAAAATTGAACGCCTGGGCGTCCCGGTCGCCTATGTCGACACGGAACTCTTTGAAAAGGCCGCGGAGATTTTGTACGGGGGACCGTGGATTGCCGAGCGTTGGTCAGCTGTCGGAAGTTTCGTGGAAAACAACCCGGGGGCCGTCCATCCTGTAACCGAACAGGTCCTCCGCTCCGGCGCCCCGGATCAGTATGACGCCGCCGCTTTATTCGATGCGATGCATCAGCTGCAGGCGCTGAAGCTGGAAGCAGAAAAACTGATCAAGGACGCTGTGCTCGTCATGCCGACGTGCGGAGGCACATGGACGAGGGAACAGGTGAGGGAAAATCCGGTTGCAGCCAACAGTGACATGGGACGCTATACGAACCACTGTAACCTGTTGGATATGGCCGGCGTCTCCGTTCCTGCCGGCTGGGCCGGTGAAGACCTGCCGTTCGGCCTCACACTGTTCAGCCTTGCCGAGCAGGAACACCTCATGGTTGAAGCTGCGGAACTTTTTACGTCCTCCTATGGAGAAACCATTCCGTTCGCCGTCTGCGGACTGCATATGCGCGGCTTCCCATTAGAGACACAGATGATTGAAGCGGGAGCGGTTTTTGTAAAAGAAGAGAAAACCGCCGCACGCTATCAGCTTGTGAAGCTTCCGGGTGAACCGGAAAAGCCGGGCATGATCAAGCAGCTTCACAGCGGCCCTTCGGTGGAGGTGGAAATCTGGGACATGCCTCTCCATTCACTCGGTGCTTTCACCACTTCCATTCCTGCGCCGCTGGGTATCGGAAAGGTTGAACTGGAAGATGGATCAGAAGTGTCCGGGTTTATTTGTGAAGGCTATGCGGGGGAAATCGCAGAAGATATTTCAGAGCTTGGCGGGTGGAGGAATCTTCAGACTGTAAAGTGAATGGGTGACCGGAAGAGGGTTCTCTTCCGGTTTTTTTATGAAACGAAAAAGAATAGGCTTCGTATATAAGCCATAAGAGAAATTCACATTAGGATTGGGGTTCTATATGAGTTTATTATATAAACAGTGGATAAGAAGTTTACTATTAGTATTCGTGCTATCTTTCTTATTAATCTGGAATCAACTGCCTGTGTTTATCTTAGGGGTGCTGATATTAATTTTAATAGAGATATTCGTATACAGAGTTCACATGAAGAAAGGTCAGTCTAAATGATTTCGGCTTATTTAACTAAAGCCGCTATCGTTGAATACGTCGATTCATGATGAGGTGATCAGCTTAGGTGTATCCGTATCACTCACTTTTGCTTCGTTCCTGCTTTTTGATCTTGTGGTCGATCATGGACCACTTTAAAAGTACTCCCAGCGCAGCTATCATTGCTGATGCAAAATAAACCGTTTCTCCTGCTCCGTTAATATATAAGAATAGGGCAATGATTAATATAATAATAGATAAGACTTGTAATATTCGGGCTTTCCTCTCCATCGATGACATCATTCCCACTCCCATGTAAATATTCTTGGCCTATGGTGATCAACCTGGCAGCAGGCCGCCAGATAAGGATGCCTTCATTTAAGTCGGGGAAGACTATCCTGACTACCAGGAGAGCTGATAGCTGCCTTATTAAAGCTCTCTACTTCCCCCCCCCCAGCCCTTTCCCATTGCATTGAAAAAATAGCCCTGTAAATAAGGGCTTTTTATTAAAACAGCCTTTCAATACCTTGAGTAACGATTGCATAAAGAGGGATAACGACAGCAATCGTGCCACCGAACACTATGTAAAATCGTTTTTTACTCATGTTGATTTCATTGGAATTGTCTCTTTTATCGCTCATTACAAAACCACCTTGTGTAGTATTCTACCATCAGCAGGTGCCAAGGTGGTGCACACCACCGCCGGCAATTCCACTGATAGCGCCGACTCTAAATCTTTTTTATATCTATTTCGTTGGTTATTTTTTCATACTTCGATACCCTTTTTAAAGCCTTTTAGTGAATTTCAGTAAAGGTAGTTAGTTTAGGAATGAATAACGAACAAATCTATTGAAATCCAAGAAAAAGAGAATTAAATACATAAGCAGCGCTGTGTATATTCTTATTAATAATCAGCTTTTTGTCGCTTGAAATCACGATAAAAAATTTCAAAAAACGCGATAAAAGAACCCGCAGACCTCAAAGGCCTGCGGGCTCCATCATCTATTCCATTCTCCGGAACTTCCCAACCGCATAATAGAAGACCGGTACAAAAATCAAGGTGAGCAGCGTCGATGTCGTCAGGCCACCGATGACCGTAATCGCAAGTCCTTTGGATATCAGCCCGGAAGCCGAGTTCGAAAGGGCGAGCGGCACGAGAGCGAAGATTGTGGCCAGGGCGGTCATGAGAATCGGACGCAGGCGCGTACGGGACGCTTCGACGATCGCTTCTGTGAGCTCGTAGCCTTCGCGGCGGTTGCTTTCAACACGGTCAAGCAGCACGACGGCGTTGGTGACGACGATTCCGATCAGCATCAGCATTCCGATCATTGCGCTCATCGACAGCGTCTGGCCGGATAGGAACAAGCCGGCAAGCGAGCCGATCGGGATGAAGATCAGGGAGGACAGGATGACAATCGGTGTCAGGATGCCCCTGAATGTAATGCTGAGTACAAGGAACACGAGTCCGACAGCAGCGGCCATGGCAAGCCCGAGGTCGGCGAAGCCTTCATTAATCATTTCCAGTCCTCCGGTCAGTTCCACTTCCACGCTGTCCGGCAGGGTGAGGGAATCGACATCGGCCTCCACGTCACGGGAAACGGCAGCGGTGTCGTCTCCGATGATCGTCGCGGAGACCGTGCTTGCCGTTTCACCGTCCTGGTGCTTGATGGATTTCGGCACCTCCACTTCCTCAATCGAAGCGATTTCCTGCAGCTCTTTGGCCCCGTCCTGTGTCATGATGGTATACGTTTCGATATCCGCCTTCGTTGTGAAGGCTTCATCGAAGGCAAGCTCCATCTCCCATTCCTCAGTCAGGGTGAGTGTGCCGCCATCAAGGGGCTGAAGCCGTTCGCGGATCGGCTGCATCAGCTGATACGGACTCACACCGAGCTCTCTGCCATCTTCATTAAGGGAAATATCGTATTTCGTCTGCGTATCCTCCATATCGTTGGATACATTCTTTAATTGATCGTTTTGTTCAAAAAGCTGGACGACCTGGTTGGCGGCCTCTCTCAAATCTTCATTTTCATCACTGTACAAATTCACATCAATCGTATTGCCGGATGGCGGTCCATCCTGCTGGACTTCCGCAGCACTTACAACAGCCTCCGGGTAGGCTTCCTGCGCCTGGGCAAGCAGATCTTCCTCATAGTCGTCCATTACTGCATCGGCTTGGACGTCCTCCTGAAGCTGGACGTAGAAGCGGGCGATGTTTTCAGAAACAGATGCATTCATGCCTGGAAGCTGCTGCTGGCTGGAAAAGCCGATGGATACCTGCGTGTAGTCGATCTGATCGTCATCCAGAAGGGTGGCTTCCATCGACTGCGCAAGCGCTGTCGTTTCTTCAAACGTCGTCTCATCCGGAAGGGTCAGTTCGACTTCGAACGTTTCACTGCCTTCACTCGGCAGAAACGATACGCCGAGTGCCGGAATGAAGGAGAACGATCCGAACAACAGGACAAACGAAAGGGTGAAGACGAGTCCTTTCTTCTTCAAGGATCCTCTTAAGAATTTTTCATACCATGTGGCCAGCCGGCTCGATTTTTCCTCGTGCTTCACGTCCTTGAAGAAGAACTTGCCGAGCACAGGGATGAGCATCAGCGCGACCAGCAGGGAGATGGTGATCGAGAACACGACGGCGAGACTGAACGGTCGGAAAAACTCACCGAGAATACCGCCGACAAAGGCGAGCGGCAGGAAGACGATCAGGGTCGCAATCGTGGAAGAGGCGACAGCGCCGAGCACTTCCTTCGTCGCCTTGAAGACGACATCCCGCTGCTTCATATCCGGATACTGCTGTTTCCAGCGGTAGATGTTCTCGATGACGACAATGCTGTCATCGACGATTCGTCCGACGGCGACGGCCATACCGCCGAGCGTCATAATGTTCAAGGTGTAATCAAATGTTTCAAGCAGGGCGATCGATCCGAGAATCGAAATCGGCAGCGACAGGATCGCGATGATCGTCGCCCGGATGTTTCTTAGGAAAAGCAGGATGACGATGACGGTGAACAAGGCACCGAATCCGCCTTCCTTCAACAATGCGGAGATGGATTTGTTCACTTCTTCGCCCTGGTCGAGGACGGTGTATAGCTCATAGCCGCTGTCATCCACTTCTTCATTCAAATAGGACTTCACCGCATCGGCAACGTCGGCGGTGTTGGCGTCCTGGGCTTTTGTTACTTCAATCAATACACTGTCTTCCCCGTTGAAGCGGGAGACTTCGCTGCGATCGGTCACTTGAGTGATATCGGCGATTTCCCCGAGGGTCACTTCCTGAGGGGTTTCCGCCTGTACAGCTGCATTTGCCTGTGCTCCTGCGGCAGCCTCAGACCCTGCCTTTTGTGATGGCTGCTGCTGTTGAGCACCCGCTGGTGAAACCGGGATGGTGAGGTCTTCAAGAGCGGTCACATCATCAAGTGTTCCTGAGATTTCCACCGGCGTGGACAGACCGTCCTGCTGGAGGGATCCGGCGGGAAGCTTGTATTCGGACTGCTCAACAGCCTCAAGGATGGAAGACAGGGTCAGTCCGTACGTGGAAGCTTCTTCTTCATCCACTTCGATCTGCAGCTTCGATTCCTCACTTCCTGTCACCTGCACACCAGCTACACCTTCAAGGTTCTCAAGCGTCGGAACGATCGTATCTTCTACATCGGCCTGCAGCGCCTGCAGGTCCTCGGAGGAAAGTGCGGCCTGGTAGATCGGTGTCGAGTTGATCGACAGGGCGGTCACCTCGGTGTCCGCATCCTCCGGTGTCGTTACATCGGCGATTGCATTGGTGATGTCTGATTGAGCTTCTTCGATATCTTCACCGAATGGATAGGTGATGGTGATAAAAGACGCGTTCTCCTGAGACGTACTCGTCATCGCGTCATAGTCTTCCATGTTCAGAAGGGCTTCCTCGAGAGGCGTGGTCACATTTTCCTCCACTTCCTCCGTCGAGGCGTTCGGATAGACCGTCTGGACCGTCAGGACAGGAAAGCTGACGTCCGGGAAGGTTTCCACTTTGATTTTGTTCGTCGCAAAGATTCCCATGGCGATCACAAGGACCGTCAGAATCAGGATGGCGACCGTATTTTTCAAGCTGAATTTTGTTAACCAGTTCATACATCATGGCTCCTTTTTCAAGATGGTAGCCTCATCATAAAACCGTTGTATGAACTGAATATGAACAACCAAAATTTTTTCAGCGGCGGGGGAGATGGATAGTGAAAGCTGCCCCCTCTCCGGGCCGGCTCGTCACATGGATGGTTCCGTCGTGAAGCTGGACGATTCTTTCGGCGATCGATAAGCCGAGGCCGCTTCCGCCTTGTTTTCTCGTCCTTGATTTGTCCGCTTTGTAAAAACGCTCGAAAATTCGCTGCTGATCCTCGGGGCTCATGCCTTCACCGTCATCTATAATGGTCACTTCTGCACCATCCGTATCTGCCTTCAGACGAACGGCAATCGTTCCTTCCGTCTGTGTATGGCGGATAGCGTTACTGAGGATGTTCACCCACACCTGCTCGAGCTGGTCGGCATCTCCATAAAGGCTGCAATCCTCAAGATTTGCGTCGATGGTGATTTTATTATCCGACCACTGCGGCTCCATGTGGGCGAGCACCCGGCGGAGCTGTTCATCCAGCTTGTAGAAGGATGGCTCATACGGCGGGTGGTCGCTGTCGAGAGTGGCAAGCTTCAATAAATTGTGACTGAGGACTGACAGACGGCGGCTTTCCTTTTCGATGATGTCGTAGTAGGCCTGCCTGCTTTCCTCGTCCGTAACAACGCCATCCTTCAAAGCCCGGGCAAAGCCTTGGATGGATGTGAGCGGTGACTGGATTTCATGCGAGACGTTGGAAACGAACTGCTGGCGCATGCCGTCCAGTTCACCGAGGCCGTGGGCCATCTGATTGAAGCTGTGGGCCAGGCTGCCGAGCTCATCCTTCCGCTTTGTCTCCACTTGGACATCGAAGTTGCCTTTGGCAAGCTCGCCGGCCGTTTCCGTCATCGCTTTGATCGGTCTGACAATCCAGCGCGTCGAAAGAATGAATACGAAGCTTCCAATCAATAGAACGGTCAGGAAAAGGATTAGGACGATCTGACGGAAGCCTTCGAAAAAGAATTCAAAATCCGGCCGCAGGAACAACGCGTAGGAGCTGCCGTCCTTTTCAAAAGGGAGTCCGATGTTGATCCGTGGAGGAAGAAGGTACTCATTGTGGACGTCGCCGTTCAGAACGCGCTCGACGTCGGCCTGATCGATATCCCAGTCCTGTCCTTCCTCGTAATAAAGGCTTTCCTCCGCATCGTCCTTAAACAGCAGCACTTCAAAACTGCCCGAGCTCATGGCGTCGAGATAGAGGTCGGCATCGGTGTCGGGCTCTTTTTTATACAGCTCGATGAACTCCTTCCCGATATTCACCATCTGGGTTTCCAGTTTCTCGGCCACCTGCAGGGCGTGGAGTCGTCCGGAAATCGAAAACGTGATGACGAGCCCGATGACGATGGCAGCGATGAATGTCACGACAATTTGAGCATACAAACTTTTCAAGGCGTGACCTCCTCCATCCGGTAGCCGACACCGCGGATCGTCTTCACGGATATGCCGGCGCCTTTTTTCTTCAGTTTGTCGCGGATCCGTTTGATATGAACGTCAACGGTACGGTCATCGCCTTCGTACTCGAATCCCCAGATGCGTTCAATCAGCTGGTTGCGAGTGAAAATCTGCTCCGGATAGGAAGCGAGGGTATACAGCAGCTCGAATTCCTTCAGCGGCCACAGTTCACTTTCTCCGTTGATGGTGATCGTTTTGTTCGTTTCGTTAAGGATGGCGCTGCCGGCTTCAATGGTTTGGGAGGCACGGATCTGATAGCGCCGCAGCAGCGCTTTGATGCGCATCATCAGCTCCACAGGCTCGAACGGCTTCACGATGTAATCATCGGTCCCAAGTTCGAATCCTTTCACTTTATCCTGGACCTCTCCCTTTGCTGTCACCATAAGAACCGGGATTTCATAGAAGCGGCGGATTTCTCTGCACAGCTCATAGCCGTCCATGTTCGGCATCATCACATCGATGACAGCGAGGTCGACGGCGGTGGAGCCGAGCACGTCAAGCGCCTGCTCGCCATCATCAGCGGTCAGCGCTTCGTACCCTTCGTTTTTTATGTACATGGTGATCAGCTGCTGAATATGCGGATCGTCGTCGACGACGAGAATATGGATCATCAGCCGTCCTCCTTGCTTCCTTTTTTAGTTGTAGTGTACCACAGCCGTCTCATCTGCTTCCGCCTTCTTTTGGAAGGATCTTCATTTTTTCTGCCATCGATTGGGAAAAGGGGCTTGCAAAATCTATGAATATGAAATACAATAACATGAATAAAAATTCATAGATTCACACATCAGGACAAACAGACAGCCAGACACTCAGTGGTAGGATACAAGCGAAGCGTGACTTCAATATGTATAGAGGAAATGAGTATGGTTCAGCAGCGGGTCCTCGCTGCTTTTTTGTTTGGATAGAAAAAGAGGGGGAGCACAACATGTTACAGAATGAAAAACAGACTGCCCGGGAGCCACAGCAGAAACAGGAGAAAAAAGGCATCAACATCAACGCTTTTGTATTGATCTTCTCTGTGATTGTCCTGGCTGCCATCTTGACGTACATCGTGCCGGCAGGAGAGTATGAAAGAGTCGATCAGGACGGCCGTACCGTCGTCGTACCCGATTCGTTCCAGTTCACCGAACAGTCGCCGGTCGGATTTTTTGATATTTTTACAAGTGTTCATACAGGGCTCGTCAATAGCGCGGGCATCATCTTTTTCGTATTGATCGTCGGAGGGTCTTTCGGGATCTTAAGTGCGACAGGAGCGCTTGATGCACTGATCCGGACGCTGACGAAAAAGCTTGGCGACAAGGAGCTGCTGTTGATTCCAGCACTGACGCTGTTGTTTGCGGTGATGGGATCATTGATGGGGCTGGCCGAGGAAACGATTATTTACATTGCCATCGTCGTGCCGCTTGCGATGTCGCTCGGGTTTGATGCCATCGTCGGTTATGCGGTGGTTGCCCTGGGGGCGAACATCGGATTTATGAGTGCTTTGACCAACCCGTTCAACGTCGGTGTGGCCCAGAGTGTCGCAGAACTGCCGATGTTTTCCGGCATGGGGCTGCGTCTCGTGCTGCTGGCCACCTTTTACGTAGCCGCCGTGCTTTACATTTACCGCTATGCGAGAAAAGTGAAGAAAAATCCGGAGCTCCGCTACATGGGCACGTTTTCCGAGAACAAGCCGAAAATGGCCGGACCGGCGAAGCTTGAAACGCGTCACAAAGTGATTTTGACTATTTTTCTATTAAACTTTGTCGTGCTGATTTACGGTGTGCTTCAGCTTGGCTGGTACATTACCGAAATCGCCGCTCTCTTCCTGTTGTTCGGCATCATCGTCGGCGCCATCGGGAAATTGAAGCCGAACGAAATGGCCGACAGCTTGATGGACGGGGCGAAAAAAGTGATGACAGGAGCGTTGATCATCGGGTTCGCCCAGGCGATCCTCGTCGTCTTCCAAGAAGGACTGCTGATGGATTCTGTCCTGTATTTTGCGTCTTCCGTACTGAATCAGCTGCCTCCGGTGTTCAACGCAGCCGGCATGTTTTTCGTCCAGCTGTTTTTGAATTTCCTGATCCCATCCGGAAGCGGACAGGCGGCGCTTACGATGCCGATCATGGCGCCGCTCGCCGACCTTGTTGGAGTGACGAGACAGACGGCTGTTCTTGCTTTCCAGCTTGGGGACGGGATTTCCAATACGATCTTTCCGACCTCCGGCGTCTTGATTGCCGGCCTTGCGATGGCAGGCATCCCTTATACGAAGTGGGCGAAATGGGTTTTCCCATTCATCCTTATTGAAGTGGGACTTGCGCTTGTATTTTTATTCATCGCCCACACCATCCAGTACGGCCCATTCTGATCAGTCTTTATAACAGGAGGAACACGTCATGACACACACAACAGCTGAATTGACCCAATGGACGGTGCAGCAGCGCCGTCATTTCCATAAACATCCGGAGCTTTCCGGACAAGAACATCATACCGCCGCCTATGTGAAGGAGCGCCTTGAGGCGTTCGGCATTCCCCTGCTTGACGGCTTCACAGCGCCGAACGTCGTGGCGTTCTTCAAAGGAACCGAAGGGAGCCGGACGGTGGCCTTGAGAGCCGACATGGACGCCCTGCCGGTGCACGAGCAGGTGGAAAAGCCGTTCTCTTCCACGGTTCCCGGCGTGATGCACGCCTGTGGGCACGATGCCCACACGGCGACACTGCTTGGAGCAGCGAAGTGGATGAGTGAGCATCCGGAGCTTGTGATAAACAACATCGTGCTCATTTTCCAAAGCTCCGAGGAGGAATCGCCGAGTGGTGCCCAGCAGCTCGTTAAAGACGGAGTGCTTGAAGGCGTGGATGCCATCTACGGCCTGCACTACATGTCCAATGTAGCTTTGGGGAAAGTCGGCTTTGCGGAAGGTTTTTCGATGGCGTCCAGTGACGATTTTGACATTGTCATCGAAGGAAACGGCGGCCACGGCGGCATTCCGCAGGATACGGTCGATCCGATTTATGTCGCGACACATTTGATCCAGAGCTTCCAGTCGATCATCAGCCGGAACCTGAATCCTTTTCACCCCGGCGTCATTTCGTTCGGCAAGATGGAAGCGGGCAATTCCTACAACGTCATTCCCGACCAGGTGACGCTGAAAGGGACGATCCGTGCACTCAGCTTTGAAGGTCAGGAGCTGATGTACAAGCGCACGGTCGAGCTGACAGAAAAAATCAGCGACAGCTTCGGCGCTGTCGGCCACTACCATTACATCGAAGGCACGCCGCCGGTGTACAACCATCCGGATGCCTGTGCCACGGCCCGCGGCATCATCCAGTCGACGTTCGGAGACGATGTGTTTACAGAGGTCGAACCGACGATGGGAGCGGAAGACTTCGGCTATTACTTGAAGGAGAAAACCGGAGCTTTCATTAATGTCGGGATGGCAGGGGAGAAGAGTGCGTATCCCCACCATCATCCGAAGTTTGATGTGGATGAAGATACCATTCCGACGGGGCTTGAGCTGATGATTCAGCTGGCTTTGAGAGGATAATAGAAGCGTATTTTCATATCCTTTTGAAAATGAGAATTGAACAAAAGGGGGGATCTTCTGTTAAACAGAAGATCCCCCCTTTTATGAAAAGAAAATATTACTGCTGAGGCTTGGCTTTTTCCGCATGCTTCGCTGCCAGAACATCTTCGGCCGTTCGTTTATTTTCCTCGGCTTCTTTTTTCGTCGCTTCATCTCCACCGACGACTTGATCCACTTTGTTCTTCAGAGCTTCATACCCCTGCCTGGCGACTAGTTCTTTATCGTTTTTGTTGTTCTCGTCTCCAAAGTAAGTATCATCCATACCGGCATTGTGGTGGAAGCTTGTGTTTGTGGCACCAGGAAGCATGGCGGTCACATTGACGCCGGTTTCTTTCAGCTCTTCTCTTAATGCTTCAGCAAACATGAATCCGAAGGCTTTGGATGGACCGTAGACCGTTTCGTAAGGCGTAGGTAATGTCGCTGATACCGAAGAGACGATCATGATGTCGCCTGCTTGATTCGGGACCATATGCTGAACGACGCGCTTAGCCATATGGACGGTTCCTGAGACATTGATGTCGATGAGCTTCAACTCTTCTTGTAGATCATTTTCCAAGAAGGATCCTCCCATGCCGATGCCGACATTGAGAACAGCCGCATCCAGTTTTCTTCCCTTGTTTTTCACAAACTGCCAGAAAGCCTCCACCCCATCATACGTCGATGCATCCGCCTGGAATGGATAAGCTTCTACTCCTAATTCTTCGATTTCCTCTGCGGATTGATAGATGGTTTCACTGGACCCGGACATAGCCACATCATAGCCATCATTCGCAAATAATTTAGCCAGTTCAAAACCGAGCCCTGATGTAGATCCTGTAATCATTACTAATTTTCTATCTGTCATCGTAACCACTCCTCAAAATATATAGGGAACCATACTTATTCGTTATCAAGCATCTGCGCATGAGAGATGAATTCCCACAGGCTGTACATATCAAACATGAGGGGAGCCCGGGAAGGCGTATGGTTTCAATAAAGAAGGAAGGGTCATTGTGACCAATTTCAATAATCTTTTGAAAAATTAAGGAAATTAAAGTAAAAAGATGGTAAAATACTTCTCATATCCTGAAAATCCATTCAGGAGCGAACGCTTTTTTGAAAGCGTTTCATCATTATGAGGAAAAGGTGAAGGACACGTGAATATGCAAGTGAAAGAAGTATCTATTTTCGACCATAAGGGAAACCGGATTGTCACCGACGACCGTGAAATTTCTGTGATTGCGAAGATGGAGGATCCGAAAATCGTCATTCTGGGAAATGTGGTCAGTGATGAAGAATGCGACAGTCTCATCCAGCTGTCCAAAGACCGGATGGACCGTTCCAAAATCGGCTCCAGCCGTGATGTGAGCGAGATCCGGACGAGCAGCAGCACATTTATTCCGGAAGACGATGTGAAGGCACGAGTCGAGAAGCGGATGGCGCAGATCATGAACGTACCCGTCGAACATGGAGAAGGACTTCACATGTTGAACTATAAGCCCGGCCAGGAATATAAGGCCCATTATGATTATTTCCGTGCCAATTCAAGAGCGGCGGCCAATCCGAGGATTTCTACGCTGGTGATTTACTTGAACGATGTCGAGGAAGGCGGAGAGACGTTTTTTCCGCATATGAATCTATCGGTATCCCCGCAAAAAGGGATGGCGGTCTACTTTGAATACTTCTACAATGATAGGGAGTTGAATGAACGGACGCTTCACGGCGGATCGCCTGTCATTGAAGGGGAAAAGTGGGCAGCAACGATGTGGGTGAGACGTAAACAGTACAGATAAAGCAGACACCTTCCTAATAGAGGAGGGTGTTTTTTTACCCTTTTTGTTCATTATAATGTTTTGACTAGCCTGAATTTTCGAAGTATGATATAGAAAAATAGGCGGAAAGCACCACGAAAGGCATCGAAAAAGAGGAGCAGGGTGATGGACTATTTTGTACAGTTCCAGTTGAACGTATTTGCGCTTCTTTGTCTGGCTGTCCTGTATGTCATTATGAGAACGAAATCCAAGGTGGAAAGCTTCGGAAAGCGTCTGCTCCGGATGATTATGGCAGCCACTGCAGCGGCTGTCATCCTTGAACCGCTCACGTGGATCTTCGACCGGAAGCTTTTTTTCGGAGCGTATCTGCTGGAGTATTGGACGAACTTCGGCTTGTTTCTCATCGGCCCTGTCCTCGGTGGTCTGATGCTTTCGTATGTGGATTATCATCTCTTCAAAGCCCCTTCGCGTGTGTATAAGAAGCTGTTTTATCAGCACATGACCATCTTCACGTTCGTTGTTCTCCTGATCAATGTATTTTACCCTGTTTACTTTGACGTGGACCCTGTCTTCAACGGTTTCAGCAGCGGACCGCTCAAAGAATTTCACTACCTCATCCTTGCCGGCATTTACATTTCGATGTTCCGGTTACTGATTAAGAATAAACCAAGAGTCAGCCGCTCGACGTACTGGATTTTCACCGTTTTCTTTGCACTGCCGATTGGCGGCATGATTGTCCAGCTGTTCGATTCCAAGCTGTATTTTTCGTGGACGTCGATCGTGCTTGGAATTCTCGTCGCCTATACGTTTTTGGAATCGACGACGTCAGAGCAGGATTTCCTCACAAAACTGTATAACCGGCAGAGCTATGAAATCTACCTCAATCATATGACCGAAATCCGCCGGCCTTTCGGGATCATTCTCATCGATCTCGATCATTTCAAGGAAATCAATGACCATTTCGGCCACCAGCAGGGGGATCAGGTGCTTATTGAGTTTGCGGGGGTGCTGGAGAAAACGTTCAAAAACCATGGGCTGCCGGCCCGGCTGGGCGGGGATGAGTTCGTCATCGTCTTTCATGAAGGAGAACATCTGGTCAGGGAATCCATGGAAAAAGTGTCTGCCCGTCTGCAGACGTACCAGGATCCATTCATCCGAAACCTTCAGTTCAGCTATGGATGGTCCTGTTACGAAGAGGGTATGTCGATGGAAGATCTGTATACATCAGCCGATCAGAAAATGTATAAGGATAAGCGGAAAGGACGGTCCATCTGACTGCCTTTTTGCAGTAGGTTTTAATTCCTATTTTTCCAAAATTCCTCCCTTCTCGTTTGTGAAATTCATCCAAGAGGCGTAATGTGTCTCGATGATAGAATGTTCAGAAAGGATGGATAGCGATGTGGAAAGAAGATTACGTAACCATCAATGACGTGGACCTGCACTATGTTACAGCCGGAGAGGGGAAGCTGATGCTGTTCCTGCACGGTTTTCCTTACTTCTGGTACAACTGGCACCATCAGATCGAAGAATTCTCCAAGGATTATCAAGTGGTGGCTGTCGATATGCGGGGCTACAACCTGTCGGACAAACCGGAGGATGTGGCTTCCTATGACATGTCAATTCTCGTGGATGATGTAAAAAAGCTGATTGAAGCCTTTGGGGAAAAGGAATGCATCCTCGTTGGCCATGACTGGGGCGGAGCGGTCGCATGGACACTTGCCTACTCAAGTCCGGAATACATCAGCAGACTGATCATGTTTGATGCGCCGCATCCGTACACATTCCGCCGTGAGCTGGCTGAAAATCCGGCACAGCGGGAGGCGTCGAGCTATATGGGCTATTTCCAGCGCCCGGATTCCCACGAGCGTCTGTTAGCCAACGATGGAGAGAAGCTGCGCCAGATGCTGTTTGATCCACTCGTGGCAAAAGGGGCGATGACCGAGGCGGAGGTCGAGAAGTACATAGAGGCTTGGAAGCAGCCCGGTGCTATGAAGGCGATGCTGAACTATTACCGTGCGATTTCGTTCTATCCGTTTGAAGAGCATGTGAAACAGCCGGTACAGCTGCCTTATGAGCAGTTTGATCAGCCGGTGCTGCAGTTCTGGGGCGATGCGGACGCCGCCTTTGAAAACAGCAACCTCGACGGGATGGAAGAGTACCTGTCTGATCTGACCATCCACCGCTTCCCGGGTGTCGGACATGCGCCGCACCTTGAAAAACCGGACGAAGTGAACCGGTTGATGCGTGAATTTCTAGCGGAGAAATAATAGAAAGGCCGTTCCTGCATGGGACGGCCTTTTGGCTTCAGAGGTTTCTCTACAAGCTTTTTTCTTTCTTGCCGCCAGGAGCGAAAGCCCCTTCCCTTTCCGCGCCCGAGCGCCCTCGCAACACCCACGCTCGGCGATCACGGACCACTCGTTCTTCCGCAGGAGTGGAAGGGGGAACCGCTCCTTGGGAGTTCTTTAACATCGACAAAGTCTCCTTCACCCTGCTCGCCCTTGCTGGATGGAGGACAATCTTTTTCATAGTACGGGAGGCAGCTGTCATCAGCGCCTGTTCTTTTGAATCTGCATAGGGCACAATCTCTTTCCTATACACTAACGTCGGCACGAGGAGCGTTCGGTGGTGATGCCCGCGGCAAGCATCCACCGATAAGCGGAACGTGACCCTTCATACGACAAATGGCCAACTCTAACTGATTAACACAGGCTTTTTCTACAGCCAAAGGAGCTGCCTACGATAGACAGCTCCTTACACTTATACACCACTATGCTGTGTAACTATCGATTTTCTTTGATGATCTGGTAGATGCCTAATGCGATGAACACCATTGCGATTCCAATTTCTACTTTGAAAATCAAGGAGAATCCCGGGAAAACTTCTGCTTCCAGCGGGCCTGCAGATCCTGCTATGTCTAATCTTTGTAACATGATCCATTGGGTATACATCATGACCAGAGTGTAATGAGCAAAAGCACCTATCAAAAGAAATAAGCCATACTTCATATAAACCACGTTCAAACCACTCCTCTGCTAAATGTTTCCCCTGCTCATTATTTATGGTTGATCCCGCACATTCAACCTTACGTTTCAATCGAATGAAATTTATTTCCTTCCATAATGGTCTTCATTCAATCAATGGATTTCAATTCCGCCCGTACTTTACCCATTTTAAGGTCAACGAAGAGAATAGATAGGCGGTCGTGACCAGTATAGGAACGACCAGAAGGGCAATCAGGTTCGTTTTCCAGGTTAATGGCACCACTCTTTCCCAGATCTCCCCTGTGATTTTCCATAAAACAGAAAAGTAGAAGAGAAAAATAATGATCGAAGCGATTGTTTTCATGGGAGCTTCCGTCTCCTTTATGTATCCGTGTTATCTCTAGTAGAGCATACGTGTGTCGTTTTTTCCAAATAAGGGAAACCGTTAGTAACACGTGTGAGGGAGGGATGGAGTTTGAATAAAACGCAGCAGATCATTTTAGGGCTGGCGATAGGAACAGCGCTGTTTATTGGGGTGCTCGCCGGGATGTCTTTCTCGGAAAACATTTTTGTCGTAATGGGTACCGGACTGGCAGCAGGATTCATCGTCCGGTTCGTTGTCCAGCGTGCGTTTACAGAGATGAATAAAAATAAATCCTGAATGCTTCCTTCCATGGCTGGCCGCCTGTTTTTCCTGAAATAGTGTTATCATAATGAAAGATTCTAACCATGGGAAAGAAGGATGTACGTTGAATAGAGTTGTCATTGTCGTCTTGCAGATTGCCGGTCTTTACGCGCTGTATCTTGCCGGGTCGTGGGTCCAGCAGGCGCTTGGATTGTTCATTCCGGGCAGTGTGATCGGCATGCTGCTGTTGTTTGTACTTTTATCTTTGAAAATTATTCCGGAGCGGCTGCTCCAGCAGGGCGTGGCGTTTATGATCCGTCACCTGCCGTTCTTTTTCATACCGGCAACCGTCGGAATCATCAGCTACGCCTACGTGTTTAAAGGGAAAGGCCTGCTGCTTATTGCCATCGGTCTCTTCAGTACAGCGCTGGTCATGGCTGTCTCCGGACGGGTGACCCAGACGCTCGTCAAAAGGAGGGAGGAGGCATGAGTACCGCTCTTTTGATGATGGTGATGACAGTTGCCATTTACATAGCGACCCTGTTCGTCTACCGCAGACACAGGCGGCTGTACACAACACCCGTTATCGTTTCTACTGCTTTGATTGTCATCATTCTATTAGTCTTTCATCTGCCATATGAAACGTATATGACCGGCGGAAAATGGATTGACCGGCTGCTCGGGCCCGCGGTCGTTGCGCTTGCGTACCCGCTTTATCAATTCCGGGACATTTTGAAAAAGATGTTCGTTCCGATTATGACAGGAACGGTAATTGGTGCGGTGGTTGGAATCGTTTCCGGACTGCTGCTCAGCAAATGGGCCGGATTCAGTGACTTGATCATCCATTCGATCGTTCCAAAATCGGTAACGACGCCTGTGGCGATGTCGATTTCAGAATCGACGGGCGGGGTCATGCCGCTCACAGCCGTATTCGTTATGATTGCCGGCATTGGCGGCCTTTTGATTCACCCGTTCGTGTTGAAAGTGAGCGGTCTGACCCACCGGATCGGCCGTGGTGTCGGCATGGGCAGCGCCTCCCACGCCATCGGCACATCCGCTTCGATGGAGCGCGATACGCTGGAAGGATCGATCAGCACCGTGGCGATGGTGCTGAGTGCTGTCATCGTCTCCATCATCGCTCCTGGTCTTACGCTGTTGTTCATGTGAAAAGGACCCTCCCTTATGAAGAGGGTGTTGATAAGAAAGAAGAGGCACTTCAAATGGAATGGAAGTGCCTCTTCGCTATGTGGACTTTTCAATAATGGTCGTTCAGAATGTTTCAACGTCTGAGATCCCATGCACATGTGCATCATCTAAACCTTCTTTTCTCTATCCGAAATGGGTAAGGGTTCTTTCAAGCGTCCTTCAGCCCATTCGTTTTAGGATGAGAAGACTAAGTCGTCTGAGACTCCATATAACTTATAATCTTATGATTCGTCAAAGGTGGTAGATCAGCGATGGTTCTATTGTTTAGTAATTCTTCCATCTTCGATTCTGCCTCATCCATCACATCTTGAATAAGGCAATGGTCTTCGCCGGGTGCATGATATTCCCCATCGATATTACATTTAAACAGAGCGGCTTTTCCTTCAATGGTATGAATAATATTCAAAAAAGTAATATCGGAAGCAGGTTTAGCTAATGTGTAACCACCCTTCACTCCGGGAGTTGAATCTAAATACCCTGCTTTCACTAACTTCGTAATGATCTTTGAAAGGTATGTTGGGGAAACATTGAAAACCTCCGATAATGGCTTAACACTAACTGCTTTTCCCTTAGGAACCATGGAAAGAAAATAAATGGTATGGAGCGCATAGTTCGTTGCTTTTGTATATTTCAAAAGTGATCACCCTTATTTATAGATATTCATCATCTATCATACAGAATAAGTTTTCTTCATCAGCCGGTCAAACTTAAAGACAACCCCGGAGCTATTGGTGGGATAAGGGAATGTATTCAACTGAAAGATCCAACTTAAAATGAAAAGTTCCAGCCCACGATAGGGCCGGAACTTTTGTCAGAGCAGTATCTTTTCGATTCCATTGTTAATCAAAATCTTCAAAGGTTAGATCATGATTCACACCAATGGCTGCTTTACTGCCTTCTGCAGCAGCTACAATAAGCTGGGCTACGGCTTGAGAGGTATCTCCAGCAGCATACACATGCTTAACACTGGTCCTCCCCATATTGTCTGTCTTTATTCCTCCATTTTCCGTCCGTTCCAATCCGAGTTTCTCCCCGAAATTCGAAGCTTGTTCTACTTTTGGAATAACGAAGCCTCCTTTACAAGCTGCTTCCGTACCATCTTCGAATGTCACCTTCTGTAATTGTCCTGCTTCTCCCTCCAGAGCTGTAAGGGGGGATTCCTTCACTTGTATTCCTCTACTGTTTAAAGTATTTATCTCTTCTTCGGATAACACATCCCGGCCGTTTGTGCAGACCGTCAACTGACCGCTCCAATTGGAGACAATTTTCGCCTTATCATAGGCTGCTTTACTTTCCGCAATGACCACCAATGGCAGGTCCCTTAATTCCCATCCGTCGCAATAGGGGCAGCTGAATAGACTCTTCCCATAAAATTCGGAGATTCGATTTACAGCTGGAAGCTCTTCTTTTAATCCGGTAGCAAGAATGATCTTACGACTGTAGTAACAATTCCCATCCTCTGTTATCAATCGAAAGTGATGGTTTCCATCTTGTTCTACATGAGACACTTTTGAGTTATCGAATGATACGGAGGGGTATTTTTTTATGTCCTCATGGGCGGCATCTCTAAAATCATCCGGCTTCACACCATCTCTTGTGATGAATCCATGGGATTCGTGGGTAACCGCATTTCGCGGAGAACCGCTGTCTATTAGGACTACTTTTCTCCTTGCTCTCCCTAATACAAGGGCAGCATTCAAACCCGCCGGCCCTCCACCGATAATGGCACAATCCAACATCATTTTAACCAACTCCTTATAAATAGATATTAAAGACACATTATATCTATAATTAAATTAAAAAAATGAAAGGTGCTTTTACACAGCACTATGGTTTTGTAACCCTTTATCTAGAATAAGCACCCGTTTCCAAGTTTTTTAATTATAGACAATGTATATCTGTAATAGTAGCTCTTACGTAATCATGGAGTCAATGAATCAGCTTAATCCGCTCTTCAAAAGAAGCTGTGTCTATTCGTAATCAGCACCGGCCATGGCGGGACCGTCCGTTTTGATCATCTTCACTAATCCAGTGTTGAGGCTCATGAAAAGAGGCACTCCAGGTTTGATTAGAGCGCCTCTTGTGCATATTCAAGACGTATTTGATGCCTGAACTTTTCATAGTTTAACTGAAAATGGCTTAATAACCAGGGTTCATTATCTAATGACATCATCATTTTTATCGTAAAGCGTCACTTCTGCCGGAAAAGTATGGTCCACATCAGCAGGCAGCTTCTCATACTTCAAAAATCTTTCATCACTGGAGACATCCGATACGAATGTGTAGTTCTCATTCATTGATACAGCTTTTACGTGTTCTATTTTTAAATCAGGATTTTTCCCTGTCAGGATAGCATAACTGCCTTGATTTGTTTTTATTTCTTCGTAGGAAACGGAGTTGGAACCATATCCGGAATGGTCGATTTTATATTTCCCATTCCACCCCTTAATCAAGTGGGCATACCCAAGATCATGCTGCTGTGTTTCAAATAAAGCTGCGTAGGATGTTGTATCGTCCAATTGAACAATCGTGATCATCTCCGGCTCCACACTCCCTGATGTTCTATTCAGCCATTCCTTTATATTCTGTTGTACATCCATTTCACCAGCATCGATGGTATATTGGGTATTTATATACCCTGTACAACTGATAAAACTCACTGCAAGAAGAACTATGGCATATATTAATTTCTTCAATCCATCTCACCCATACCTATCCAAATGTTTTTGTCAGCCTTTCTTGAGTGGGAAATTGTAGGTCGTCAGCATCTCCCACCTCTCTCTAAACCTTATATTCTGCAGGAATACGCTCCCGTTTCTATACGAATCAATAAAGATATCGTTTCACACGGACTTCATGTATGGAAAAGGCATCCATTCGTTTTGGAATAAACCGGACAGGTTATAAGAAGAATAAGAAGGAAATGAAAAATTTTCCGGGTATGCTCGTCCGAATCGTCACGGATCGAGGTGTTTCTTCTTACATTATTCGTGTGGGGAATTTTTAGATTATCGTGACTTTTCCATCTATAAAGCGTTATCATAGAGGTAACGAGTATATCTTAACAGAAAAGCGGCTGCATCCGGCGGTGGTTTTTCTGCAAAATCATAGTTATAAGGATGGTAGACATGAGCAACAGAGCAATCGAAACAGACGTGATCTTGATTGGCGCTGGAATCATGAGCGCGACACTTGGGTCGCTGCTCCACGAGCTTGCCCCGGACTGGAAGGTGACCGTGTTTGAAAAGCTCGGCCGTACAGGTGAGGAAAGCTCAAACGAATGGAATAACGCAGGCACTGGACACGCTGCCCTTTGTGAATTGAATTACACAAGCGAAAAGCCGGACGGCTCGATTGATATGACGAAAGCCGTGAAAATCAATGAACAGTTTCAAGTTTCCAAGCAGTTCTGGTCTTATCTCGTGAACAACCGCCGTATAGAAAAGCCGGAGGAATTCATCCGGCCGCTTCCACACATGAGTCTCGTATACGGAATCGAGAACATCAAGTTTTTGAAAAAACGCCATGAAACGATGGCGCAGAACCCACTTTTCAAAGATATGAAGTTTTCTGATGATCCGGAAACCTTGAAAAAATGGATGCCGTTGATTATGCAGGAGCGCACGTCGGAAGAGCCTGCAGCCGCAACAAAAGTTGATGCCGGTACGGATGTGAACTTCGGCGCCCTCACACGCAAAATGTTCGACCACCTGGAGCATGAGAACGTGACGATGAACTATAACCACAGCGTCGAAAACCTCGAGCAGACGAGCGGTGGTACGTGGAGTGTGAAAGTGAAAAATGCCAACGGGGAGACCACCCGCTACTTAACGAAGTTCGTCTTCATCGGAGGAGGCGGAGGCAGTCTCCATCTGCTTCAAAAATCGGGGATTCCTGAAGGAAAAGGCATCGGAGGTTTTCCTGTCAGTGGACAATTCCTCGTCTGCAACAAACCGGAGGTCGCAGAAAAGCACCACGCTAAAGTGTACGGCAAAGCACCGGTCGGCGCACCGCCGATGAGTGTGCCGCACCTCGACACCCGCTACATCGGTGATAAGAAGACCCTTCTTTTCGGACCGTTTGCCGGTTTTTCACCGAAATTCCTGAAGACCGGATCCAATATGGACCTGCTGACATCGGTCAATGCCAACAATGTCATGACGATGCTGGCTGCCGGTATGAAGGAAATGGCCTTGACGAAGTATTTGATCCAGCAGGTGCTCCAGTCCAAGGAGCAGCGGATGGAAGCATTGAGGGAGTTCGTTCCCGATGCGAAAAGTGAAGATTGGGAGCTTGTTGTTGCCGGTCAGCGTGTGCAGGTGATCAAGGATACCGAGGATGGAGGAAAAGGGACGCTTCAGTTCGGTACGGAAGTCGTCAGTTCCTCCGATGGAACCGTCGCCTGCCTGCTTGGAGCATCCCCGGGAGCATCCACCGCTGTCCATGTCATGATTGATGTGCTGCAGCGCTGCTTCCCGGACCAGTTCGCCCAGTGGGAGCCGAAGCTGAAGGAAATGATTCCGAGCTACGGCACATCCCTTCAGAACGACCCGTCTCTCGTTGAGAAGATCCATGCTGAGACAGGCGAAGCGCTCGGACTGACGGAAAAAAAGCTCGTAATGAATTGAGGAGAGGTGACCGCCTCAGCAGCTGAATGAGAAATCAAAGCCCTTCATCTTTGTCGGATGAAGGGCTTTTTTGTATGTGGCTCTGTTATTGCTTGGTGTTGTTATTTAACATGTGAGCTTATATCACTCCTTTCTGTCATGGGATATGTATGAGGCGGCCTTGGGAATGACTCCCTTTCCGTGGGGTACCGTGAGCCTCCTCAGGCAGCGCCTTCCGGGGTCTCACGATGTACCTTCATCCCACAGGAGTCTCGCCATTCCCAAGGCCGCCTCTTCAAAGAAGGATGGTTAGAAAGGACATAACCGAAGTCCGTTACACCACTACGAAAGGGATGGCAGGGAAAACAGGTAGACTCCTGCGGGAAAAAGGAACAAGGGGAGACCCCGGAGAACGAAGTTCGAGGAGGCTCATCGTTCCCCGCGGAAAGCGGACGGTTTTCCCTGCCATCCCATGCTCTAAGTAAACAACGGACCGGACCCCTGATTCCAGACGGAGACAATTTAGTAATCATTTAAAATATCAACAACAGACTTTAACAAAGCTTTGTATGTAGAAAAGTCACTTTTATTGTAAAAATATCAGAATAATTTTACAATTTTAGAAAAGGAGGAGATCATGTGGAAGCGAAACAGACCGTGTATGTGAATACTTTTACAGACGGAGTGCTGGACCCAGGTAAAGCTATGGAATACAAAGTGAAGGACGGCGGACATATTATCGCCAATACGACGCCCGGGTGCTGGGGGCCGATGATTACGCCGGCGTTGAAGGGCGGTCATGAAGTGACGAAGCCTGTGTATGTTGAAGGGGCCGAGGTGGGGGACGCTGTCGTCATTCATATCCAGTCCATAGAAGTGACGTCGATGGCCACAGCCTCCGGCAATGATCAGCCGGTGGAAGGCCGGTTCACAGGCGACCCCTTCGTCGATGGCCAATGCCCGAGCTGCGGGACGAAAAATCCGGATACGTATATCGAAGGAATCGGCCAGCAGGCGGTCCGCTGTCAAGTGTGTGGAGAAGACGTCACCCCCTTTGTATTTACGAATGCGTACACGATGGCTTTCGATGAACAGAAAGAACTTGGACTCACGCTCCACCAGGAAGCCGCTGAAAAAGTGGCCCGCGATGCCAAGGCTTACATGCGGACACCGGAGGAATCAATCCAAAACCCGGTTGTCACGTTCGCTCCCCATGATATCGTCGGAGCCGTGGCTCGTCTGCGTCCGTTTTTAGGCCAGCTCGGAACTACACCCTCCCGTCCGATTCCAGATTCCCACAACGCTGGTGACTTCGGACAATTTTTGATTGATGCCCCGCACGATTTCGGCTTAACAGCTGAGGAGCTTGAAGAGAGAACGGACGGACATATGGACATCAATCGTGTCCGCGAAGGGGCTGTCCTCATCTGCCCCGTCAAAGTGGAAGGCGGAGGTGTGTATGTGGGCGATATGCATGCGATGCAGGGGAACGGCGAAATCGCCGGCCACACGACAGATGTTTCGGGTATTGTCAGCTTGAAGATCGATGTGTTGAAAGGCGTAAATCTGGAGGGCCCGGTGCTGCTTCCGGTGGAGGAAGACCTGCCGTACCTCGCCAAGCCTTTCACAGAAAAAGAAAAACAGCAGGCCTTGAAACTTGCGGAGAAATGGCAGGTGGAACAGCTGGAGGATTCCTATCCCGTTTCCTTCATCGGAACAGGGGCGGGTTTGAATGAAGCGACAGCGAATGGCATGGAAAGGGCAGCCAGGGCTTTTGGAATCGATGTTCCTGAAGTGATGAACCGTTCCACCATTACCGGATCAATCGATATCGGCCGGCACCCTGGTGTGGTTACGGTGACGTTCCTTGCACCGGCCCACTACCTGGAAAAAATAAAACTGGAGACGCTTGTAAGGGGTTATTACAAGCTTTAAAGCAGATCGCCAGGTGATTGGTGACAAAATCTTCCGTTTAGCTTTCCAGAAGCGGGGGAAGAAGTGTAATAATTTGTGGTATGGGGGAGGTGTATGTCCTATTTCCGGAAGTCACTGGCGCTCGAACCGATCTAGGAAGAGAGGATGAGTCGATGACGAAACAGATTTTTCAAGTCGATTTGAACAAGCGTATGGATGAACAGGATGTTGTAGGACATAATCGCTGGCACCCGGATATTCCCGCTGTCTTTTCTGTCAATCCCGGAGAATCGTTCCGTATGGAATGCCTCGACTGGACGGACGGACAGATTAAGAACAATGATGACCCTTCAGATATCAGGGACGTCCATCTCGACCGGGTGCATGTACTTAGTGGACCGGTTTACGTCAATGGCGTGGAGCCGGGAGATTTATTAGTCGTCGATATTCTCGATATCGGCACGTTTTCCTCCCATGAGTGGGGCTTTAACGGGATTTTTTCCAAGGAAAACGGCGGCAGCTTTTTGACGGATCACTATCCGGAAGCCGCTAAGTCAATCTGGGATTTTGAAGGGATTTACGCCACCTCCCGCCACGTACCGAACGTCAAATTTGCCGGCATCATCCACCCGGGCCTCATCGGTGTAGCCCCGTCCCAGGAGATGCTGGATGAATGGAACAGAAGAGAAGAAGAGCTCGTCAGCCAGGATCCGGACCGCGTTCCTCCACTGGCCAACCTGCCGACTAAGGAGAACGCCGTTGCAGGCAGTCTGAAGGGAGCCGACTTTGACCGAGTCGCCAGAGAAGGGGCACGGACAGTACCCCCGCGTGAAAACGGGGGAAACTGTGACATTAAGAATCTCTCTAAAGGTTCGAAAATCTATTTCCCTGTCTTTGTGGACGGGGCCAAGCTGTCTGTCGGTGATCTGCACTTCTCCCAGGGGGACGGCGAAATCACCTTCTGCGGCGGAATAGAGATGCCCGGATGGATCGATTTGAAGGTCGAAGTCATCAAGGACGGCATGAACAAATACCAGATTAAGAGAAATCCGGCGTTCCGCCCCGGTCCCGTGATGCCACACTATAACGAATTCCTCGTCTTTGAGGGCGTGTCCGTCAACGAGTTTTCCGGCAAGCAGACGTATTTGGATGCCAATACGGCGTACCGCAATGCCTGTCTGAATGCCATTGAATTTTTGAAGACATTCGGATTCACGGGTGAACAGGCGTACATGCTGCTTGGAACGGCACCTGTGCAGGGGCATCTGGCCGGCGTCGTCGATATCCCGAATTCCTGCTGTACACTGGCCCTGCCGAAGGAAATTTTCACGAAAGATATTCTGCCGAAGTAGAGGAGCGGATACGTGTTGGCCCATTTTTCTTTTTTATGTGAAGCGTGCGGAGAATTCACAATCTGGATGACCGGCATGAAAGAAAGCAGGAGAGAGGCTTCCTGTCCGGATTGTCAGGGCGTTTCAAAGCGGGTTTTCAAGCCGCCGATGACGTCCAGGATGGACAGCCGCGTCAAACAGCGGATCGAAAACGGCATGGAGCCCCGGACCGTCAGGCGTGAGGACCTTCCAGCTTCACGCCCGCGGCGCCAGACAACAGCCCGGCCGTGGCAGGCTGGTCATTAAGTCAAAAAAAGCAGCTGGACGCTTGATGTCCGCTGCTTTTTCAGGCTTTCCTTCTTCGGAATCCTTCCCATGGGGAGGGTTCTTTCCATGCCCTTGCTTTGGTCAGAAACGGAGTCAATAGAGAGAGGGAGATGAATCCCGCGGCGGCTCCCAACCCGTAAAACGATCCGGGCAGCCCGAATGTGACTTTCAAGATCACAAGGACGATGGGAAGAAAAATGAAGAACAGGAAAACAGAATCATCCAGTCTCAAATATTGTTCGAAAGCACAGTGGGGACAGGCAGCCTTTTTCTCCTGCAGCAAGAGTGGCTGCTGGCTGAACGCTGCCCGAAAGCTCCATCGCTGCTTACACTGGATACACGTCGTCACGGTGTTCTCCTCCATTTCACTATTCTTTTTCTATCTATACCTTTTTCGCCTCAAGTGGAAACCTTTGCTCCTGAAGGTTCGTTTGAAATAAGATAGGAACGGATATAGAAATATAGTCTTCTAAAGGAGGAATCTTCATTATGAAAACGTTGGAAAACGCATTAAAACATAGAGTAGGTCTTGGAACCGCACCGCTTGGCAACATGTTCCGAGATGTCCCGGAGGAAGAAGCACGGGAAACGATTCAGACTGCCTGGGATCAGGGCGTCCGTTATTTTGATACGGCTCCTTTTTACGGCGCGGGTCTGGCGGAAAGCCGTCTTGGGGATGTCTTGTCCCAATATGACCGTGATGAGTACGTCATAAGTACGAAGGTCGGCCGCTACATGACGCAGGAGGAAGAAGACAAAGATGGGTTGTTTGCGCATGGACGCAATAACAAGGTCATCACGGACTATTCCGCAGAGGCAACGAGGAAATCAATTGAACAGAGCCTGGAACGTTTGAAGACAGACCGCCTCGATATCGTCTATGTGCACGACTTATCGCCGGACTTTCACGGCGACGAATGGATTTCCAAGTTCGAGGAAGCACGGACAGGAGCTTTCCGTGTGCTGTCCGAGATGCGTGAAAAAGGCATCATCAAAGGCTGGGGCCTTGGCGTGAATACGACCGAGCCGATCGAGATTGCGATGGAGCTGGAGGAAAACCGTCCGGACATCAACCTGTCAGCCATCCAGTATACCCTTCTTCAGCACGATCGTGCGCTTGAGCGTATGATGAAGACGGCGGAGGAAAAAGGCATTGATATCGTCGTCGGCGGCCCTTACAACTCCGGTGCTTTGTTCGGCGGTGACCACTTTAACTATGAAAAAGCGGGCGCAGACATCATCGGCCGTGTGAACCAGTTGAAGGAAATCGGTGATAAGCATGGTGTCCACTTGAAAGCGGCGGCCCTGCAGTTTTCTACTGCCCATCCGGCTGTGAAATCCGTCATTCCTGGATCCACACGTCCGGAACGCATTAAAGAGGATCTTGAAATGATCCAGCGCGACATTCCAGAAGCTTTCTGGCAGGAACTTGTGGAGCGCGGCTTCATTTCCCCGCAGGCACCACTACCTAAATAAACGAAAAGGGTTCATCTTATCTTTTCGGAACTAAAATAAGCGGTCGCTATTTTTATCGACAGCCTTGGGAAACCGCATCGGCGGTTTCCCTTTTTATTGCAGTGGGCGAATATCCGCCATGTTCTCGAGATGGGTGCAGATGTCTGGAAATAATGGAATCCAAAAGTTCCTCTCTACAAAGGGGAGCTTTTTTGTGGGACAAAAAGGCTAAAGCCTATTGAAAGTCTTCGGTTTATAGATGATAATGATTATCATAATCATTATGAGGAGGATAACAATGAAGCATTTGATGAAGCATATGCTGGTGACGATGGTCCTTTTTGGACTGGCTGATCTGGCTGTACATACGAAAACACAGGCGGAAGAACTTCCGGAACATTCGTACGTCGATTTTTCCAGTGACCGTTCTACATGGTTTTTCCGTACGGATGGGGGAGATAGGAGTACGGCCTTTTTTGATTTTTTCTCACCGTTTGATCCGACCGTAAAAGTGGAAGGCTATGATCCTTTAACTTCGTACGAATTGGAACATCGCTATTATTTCGGGGAAGATGACGCTCTCATGGTTCACATCGAGGATATGAAGAAAATGTACGACCCGTATTTCGATTACACGATGGAAGAGGATACGCTCCGCATCCGGCACACCGCTTTTGACAAGCTGTTAACCTCCGGCATTGGTGAACGATCTACGACGATACAGTATACGAAAAAGGTGTGGGACCTTTCGATTGATCTGTCTGAAGTAGAGGGCACTTATGATTACCGTGAGTTTCAGCCGGTGGAAGGTGGCAGGAACAAAGGCGCTGTTACGCCGGATGAGCTGATTGAGGAGGCTGGCTTTACTGGAAAATCCTTCACACTCTCGTCCGGTTCGATTGAACAGAAGGAAGGTGGTGTATATGTTCCTCTTGCATCTTTGATGGAATGGATGGGCAAAACCTCCTTTGAGGAACAAGGTTATCTGACTGTCCAGTCTGAGGGTCTGGCAGACGTGACCACTTCTGTAGACCGCCCGGATGTCGAGGTAAGTGATATTGTCGTTCCGAAGCCGTCCAATACATGGCAGGGCGGGGATGATGAGACCTACACATGGGCGGATTATATGAAAGATGTCGATGATGGCGAGCGTCAAACCGGCTGGCTGTGGCAGTCGTTTCATGTTGCTTCCGATGCTTCCTTCAAGGATGAAGATGGAGATCCTGTCCATGTGAAAGCTGACCGTATCGTGCCATTTTCCCTCTACGTGCCCTCTACGTATGATCCGGAAAAGACACGGCTGACGTATATGCTGCATGGTGGAACGGGGAATGAGCATACCCCGACCTACCGTCTGATGAAAGGGGGCATTCCTGTAGAGACCTATGCTGAAGAGTACAATTATATCCTTCTGTCTCCGAATGGATGGACGCAGAACCCGGTGTGGAGGGAAAAGCAGGCGCTTTATTCCGTAGAGCGGTCACTGGCGGAAACCCAGCAGCAGTTCCCTGTCCCGGATGATCATCTATTCATAACCGGGAACTCCCTTGGTGGACGCGGCACGCTGGAAATTGCGGCCCGCTTCCCGGATCGTTTCCAAGCGATAGCGCCTGCAGCTCCTAAGATTACGGATCGTGCTCCTGAAGGGGGAACGATGGTGAACATTGAGGGCACGGACTATGACTTGAGTGCTGTGAAGGACCTGCCCGCGCTCATTGTCCAGGGGACGGCAGATACGACCACCTCTTTCAAGGTGCAGGTTGGAAGTGGAGAATCGCCTGGATCCATCGTTTCCTCCGTCATGCCGAAGCTTGAGAATGCCCGTTACATGACAGTGGAAAACGGAGATCATTCCTATTCGTATGCCGCTGTTCTTGAACCGATTTTTGATTTCTTCGAAGACCAGCTGGCAGAGGAGAATGCAGAAACTGCTGACACGGCCGTCCTTTATAAAGAAAGTGCCCGTGCCGCAGCGAATGGAGAGCAGGTAAAGCTGGATCAGAATACTGAAGTCGTAAATGGAACGACGATGGTCGCACTATCCAGCGTCAAGGAACTATATGAGAAGAGCGCGGATGTATATCCGATTCACTTGTATGATAGTGATTCGGAGCAGCCGGCAGATTACTGGACGCTTATCGTGAACAACCAAACGATGAATCTGACCCCGGGAGAAAAAACGTACCGCATGAATATGGAGCGTTATAAAGAAGACGCTAAAGTGACCAGAAGCGGCGCCCCTGGTGATGAAGATCAGCTGGAAGCTGCCCCGGTGCTCACAGAAGCCCCTTATGAGAAAAATGGCGAGCTCTATGTACCAGCGGAAGAAGTTCTGACGACTTTAGGAGTAGACACGGCCATTCGTGAGGAAAATGCATGGCAGAAATATCGTGCTTTCTGGTTGTCAGGTGCAGCAGTCATTGTTGCCCTCATCGGCGGCTGGGTTATCTTCAGGAAACGTTCTACATCTAAGTCAGAATCGAAACAACGAAAGCAGGCATAAAAAAATCCCGCATCCTTTATTGGATGCGGGATTTTCTATAGAAAGATCAGTTGCGGATCAGATAATCGAATGCGCCAAGCGCTGCGTTGGCACCGTCTCCCATGGAGATGATGATCTGGTTATGCGGACTGTCGGTAACGTCACCGGCAGCAAACAAACCAGGAATGCTTGTAGATCCGTGTTTATCTGTAATGATTTCACCAATCTTATTCGTTTCAACATCTGTGGTGAGCCATTCCGTGTTCGGCACGAGACCGATCTGGACGAAGACGCCCTCAAGGTCCACGTGCTGTTCTTCGCCGGAAGCACGGTCGATGTACGTGATGCCGTTCACATTCTCATCGCCGGTAATTTCTGTTGTCTGGGCGCCTGTCTTCACTTCGACGTTTGGCAGACTGTGGAGACGATCTTGAAGCACATCATCAGCTTTCAACGTGTCTGCAAATTCAAGGACGGTGACGTTCTGGACGATACCGGCAAGGTCGATCGCTGCTTCCACGCCGGAGTTTCCTCCGCCGATGACCGCTACGTCTTTGCCTTCGAATAGAGGACCGTCACAGTGCGGACAGAATGCGACACCTTTGTTTTTGTACTCGTCTTCTCCCGGAACGCCGGTTTCGCGCCAGCGGGCACCCGTGGAAAGAATGACGGTTTTACTTTTCAGTACGCCGCCGTTATCAAGTTCAAGTTCAAACATGCCTTCCTCATTTTTGCGCAGATCCTTGGCACGCTGCAGGTTCATGATATCAATATCATAGTCTTTGACGTGTTCTTCAAGGCTTGCAGCAAACTTTGGTCCCTCCGTGCTTTTCACACTGATGAAGTTTTCAATCGTCATCGTATCCAGCACCTGTCCGCCGAAGCGTTCCGCTACGATACCGGTACGGATTCCCTTACGAGCGGAGTAGATTGCAGAACTCGCACCAGCTGGTCCACCACCGACGACAAGAACGTCATAAGGTTCACGCTCTGTAAATTCTTCAGCAGAAGGGCCTTCACTGATTTTAGCAACGATCTCTTCAAGGCTGATGCGGCCGCCATTGAAGAATTCACCGTTAAGGAAAGCGGATGGAACCGCCATGATGTTGCGGCTTTCTGCTTCTTCTTTAAAGGCAGCACCGTCCACCATCGTATGGGTGATGCCCGGGTTCAGCACGCTCATGATGTTCAAGGCCTGTACGACGTCCGGACAGTTGTGGCAGCTCAGGCTGACAAATGTCTCGAAATGAAACTCGCCCTTGATGTTCTGGATTTTCTCAATCATCGTGTCATCCACTTTCGGAGCACGGCCGCTCACTTGAAGGAGGGCGAGGACGAGAGAGGTGAATTCATGACCGAGAGGAATGCCGGCAAACGTGATGCCCGTTTCTTCCTGAGGGCGGTTTACGCTGAAGCTTGGTGTGCGATTAAGTGTTGTGTTCTGGACAGTAATTTTCGGTGACATGGATGCAAGTTCATCGGTGAGAGCCAGCATGTCACGGGAGACTTTGTCGTCCCCCGCGCTGACTTTCAGCTCGATGTCACCTTCTAAAAGCTGCAGGTACTGTTCCAGTTGTGCTTTTATTTGTGCATCGAGAACCATGGATTAAGACACTCCTTAGATTTTACCAACTAGATCAAGGCTTGGTGTAAGTGTTTCTTCGCCTTCTTCCCATTTGGCAGGGCAAACCTCGCCTGGGTTGTTGCGAACGTATTGAGCGGCTTTGATTTTGCCGATCAGGTTATCTGCATCGCGGCCGATTCCGCCTGCGTTAACTTCTACCGTCTGGATAACGCCGTCTGGATCAATGATAAATGTTCCGCGGTCAGCAAGGCCGTCTTCTTCGTTAAGAACGTCGAACTGACGGGATAGCTGCTGGGAAGGATCCCCGATCATAGCGTATTCGATTTTACCGATTTTTTCAGAGCTGTCGTGCCAGCCTTTGTGTACGAAGTGTGTATCTGTAGAAACAGAGTATACTTCTGCACCTAGTTCTTTAAGAGCTGCATAGTTGTTCTGCAGGTCTTCAAGCTCTGTCGGGCATACGAAAGAGAAGTCTGCCGGGTAGAAACAAACAACGCTCCACTGACCTTTGAAGTTTTCGTTGGAAACGTCGATGAATTCACCTTGTTTGAATGCTTTCGCCTGGAATGATTGTACTTCTTTTCCGATTAGGGACATAGTAAAATTCCTCCTGATATAGGTAGAGATTTAACTGCAGAAAAATGGGCGCAGTTATTTATAATAATTATTATCCAGTAACTATTATTATATACATTGTTTTATTTGTCAACATTTATAAGGTTTTGTCAGAATTTCTTCTGAAGAGCTGTGTAGAGCGGTTCAGCAGAGTAGGGGATAGGTAGGGGATGGATCCCATAGAACGGGGAACATGGAGATTTTGTGACAAACGATGAGAAACTTTGACTTTGAATGATTCTATCACATAAACTTAGCTTGGTTACGGAAGTCTGTCATCACGGGATGGATGATCCGTAAAGGGATGATACCCGTTATCTCTATAGTAAAATACTCCGGCTGCAATAGCCAATCATAAGGCTTTCATTTACTTAGTCTTAATATGGAGAAAGGATGGAAAAATTATGCACAAAATTTCTACTGCGTTACTGGCACTGGTCGTCGCTCTTGGGTTGTTCACCCCGGCAGTCCATGCTCATACATCATTGGAAAACTCGACGCCCGCTGAAGGGGAGACGGTGGAAGAACCGCTGGATACGATCGAACTGAACTTCAATACAGTCATTGAAGAAGGAAGCACGCTTGAATTATCGAAAGCGGAAGGAGAGGCTCCTGCACCGTCCGAGGTGACGATCTCTGATCAGACGATGACCGCCGTGTTTGATGATGCCCTTGAAAACGGTGAGTATACCGTCAACTGGGAAATCATCGGTGCCGACGGTCATGTGATTGAGAAACAGTTCAGCTTTACTGTAGATGGACCAGCTCCTGAAGAAAACACAGAAACGACTGAAGAAGTGGTTCCTGAAGAGGAGGACGGTACAGAAACGGACACCGATGCGGAACAAACGGAAACAGATGTGGACAGCGAACAGGAAACAGAAGAGGAAAACAGCCTCCCTGTGTTCATGATTGTTGTTGCGCTCCTGCTTCTTGTCATTGTCATCGTACTTGCCGTGAAGCTGTTCAGCAGCAAGAAGTGAGTCGGTACCAATGGGGATTCTGATTGGATTGACTGAGCTGCTTTTGTACCTTTCGTTTTCCTTATTAATGGGATCTCTGATCCTGCTGCTTGTGCCGGACCATCTGAAACCTCCGGTACGCATAGATCAAAGGCTGATTCAGGCATGTGCCCTGCTGGTGACGTTCGGATCTTTCCTGCCGGTGCTGCCCATCGTCGATCTGCTTGCATCATCAAAAGGGTGGGGGAGCGCCTTCATTCAGGTGATTTTTGAGTTTGCCGTCGGACGTGCCTTTTTACTGACCGCCCTTTTCTCTATGCTCCTTCTTCTAATCTGGACGTCAGAAGGTGTGAAGGAAAAAGCGGGTCTGCTCTATCTATCTTTAGGGCTTGTCGCTGCGATGACGGCTTCTTACTCGATGGCTGCTCATGCGGCATCCATCGGAGGAGCGTCCGGGCATGTGTTTCATACCCTGCATTTTCTCGGGGCATCCGTATGGATCGGCCTGCTCCTGATGGTCAGCTGGTTTGCGGTGTCTAAGAAGAACTGGGGTTCCTTTCTACGGTGGTACACACCGACGGCTGTCTTCAGTCTGGTTGTCGTGTTTGCCGCCGGGTATTTCACGATGTCCGTGGATTTGTACAGCTACGGTGCTCCAGATATGAATGCGTTGGAAGGCTATTCTCAAGCCCTGCCATCGAACTACGGTCAGGCCCTTCTCGTCAAGCACCTGTTTGTCATCGGCATCCTTTTGTTCGCCTTGATGAACGGGGTGTTGTTCCGTAAAAAAGCCGGTGATCAGCGTTTCAATCCGCTTCCGTGGACGAAGGCGGAAAGTGGGTTTGCTCTCGGCGCTTTTGCTTTGACGGCTGCCATGGGGCGGGCAGGTACCCCAAATCAGGAGGGAACGATAGGAGACGAAGCTTCCTTTTTGTACCGGGCGTTTACAGGGGAAAGCGGCTCGGAACTCATTGAAGTGACGATGTCGTTCGGACCGGTCAGCTGGATGCTCGGTCTGATCGGCTCTTTGTTCCTGCTGCTCACTATCGCTTCCGCAGTGAAGAGGCCTTCACTTGGGATAGTGACGGCTGCAGGGAGTTTAATGATTGTATCGTTTTATTTGGCTGTCATGACGGCTGTATAAAAGGAAAACCCGTACGAGGAGGATCCTCGTACGGGTTTTTTCGTTAAACAAAAAGGCTGAACAGAAGGACGAATCCAAGACCGGCAACGGAAATGATCGTTTCCAGAAGCGTCCATGTAGCGAACGTTTCCTTCATCGTTAAGCCGAAGTATTCCTTGAACATCCAGAAACCAGCGTCGTTGACGTGGGAAGCGATCAAGCTTCCGGCTCCTGTCGAAAGCACCATCAGTGCCAGATTCACATCCGTCTGGCCAAGAAGCGGTGTGACAAGGCCGACCGTCGTCAAGGCAGCTACGGTAGCAGAACCCAGGGAGATTCTAAGAATGGCAGCAATAATCCACGCAAGCAGCAGTGGAGACATGGAAGAGCCTTCAAACATCTGCGCCACATAATCACCGACACCGCCATCAATCAGGACCTGCTTGAAGGCACCGCCGCCTCCGATAATCAACAGCATCATACCAATCTGGGCGATAGCTGTGGAGCAGGAGTCCATCACGTCTTTCATCGGAATGTTACGAGCAATCCCCATCGTGTAAACCGCCACAAGCAGGGAGATGATCATCGCTGTGGATGCGTTTCCAATTAAGTTTATAACGGAGAGAAAACCGCCGGATTCTACACCCATGGTTTCCTGAATCAACGTAATAATTGTAGAAATAGCAATGAGAATAACGGGCAGCATAGCTGTGAAGACACTGATACCGAAGCCTGGTGTCTCTTCAAGCTTAAAGGATTTCTGTTCGCCTAAAGAAGCGATGTTCCCCTGCTTTTTAAAAGAGTCCGGCACGAGTTTCTTCGCCATTTTTGTAAAAATCGGACCAGCAAGAATGACCGTCGGAACAGCAATGATGATTCCGTACAGCAGTACTTCACCAAGGTCTGCCCCATACTCACCAGCGATCACTGTCGGGCCCGGGTGAGGCGGCAGGAAGCCGTGAGTGACGGACAGGGCGGCTGCCATCGGGATTCCCAGATACAAAATCGATACGCGCAGTTCTCTTGAAATCGCAAAAACGATCGGGATTAACAGCACGAGGCCGACTTCAAAGAACAACGCGATCCCGATAATGAAGGATGCGGCGACAACGGCCCATTGGATGTTCTTTTCTCCGAACTTATTGACGAAGGTCATGGCAATGCGCTGGGCACCACCGGCGTCTGTAATCAGTTTACCGAGCATAGCTCCAAGACCGAAAATCAAGGCGAGGTGGCCGAGTGTTCCGCCGAGACCGGCCTCGATGGTTGGTACAATATCCGTAAGCGGCATGCCGAGCAGGACGGCAACACCGAAGGAGACGATAATCAGGGAAACAAACGTGTTCAGTTTGAGTCCCATAATCAAGATAAGTAACGCGACAATTCCTATAGCGACCATTAATAATGGCATCGTAAACCCTCCGTTTGTTTAGTTGGTTAAGTTTCGTTGGTAATTGGCAATGGTGGCGTAGTTTTCTTCCAGAGATCTGGACAGCTGGATGAACATCGGAAGCAGCTGGCGGTATTCATGGACCGCTTCTTCCTCCGGTGTATGCTTGAAGGTGCTGCCGATCATCCCGGATACAATGTCTAGTGAATCCGCCCGGCCTGTAGCGTAGAGTCCTAGAATACAGGCTCCAAGACAGGAGCTTTCATAGCTTTCCGGCACGACAACTTCGGATTCGAAGATATCGGCCATCATCTGGCGCCACACTTCCGAGCGGGCAAACCCGCCGGTCGCCTGGATTCTTGTCACCGGTCCGTCCATACATTCCGTCAGCGCAAGGAAAACGGTGTACAGGTTGTAGATGACACCTTCCAGAGCAGCCCGGATCATGTGCTCTTTTTTATGGGATAACGTCAGTCCGAAGAAGGATCCGCGTACATCCGGGTTCCAAAGCGGGGCCCGCTCACCAGCCAGGTAAGGATGGAAGAGCAGTCCGTCAGATCCTGGTCGGACGCCTTCTGCGATTTTCGTCAGCACTTCGTACGGGTCGATGCCGAGACGTTTCGCTGTTTCTGCTTCCGATGAAGCAAATTCATCACGGATCCAGCGGAGAATCATGCCGCCATTGTTGACCGGTCCTCCGATGACCCATTGATCTTCGGTGAGCGCGTAGCAGAAAATCCGGCCCTTTTCATCGGTCTGCGGCTTATCGATCACGGTCCGGATCGCTCCGCTTGTTCCGATGGTAACGGCTATTTCTCCTTTTTTGATGGCGTTGACCCCAAGGTTGGATAGAACGCCATCACTGGCTCCGATCACAAAGGAAGTGTTGGAATCAAGACCGGTGACCTTGGCGTATTCTTCTTTCAGTCCGGTAAACTGAGAAGTCGTGGAAACAAGCTCGGACAGTTTTTCACGGCCGATGCCGGCAACCTCAAGGGCTTCTTCATCCCAGTCGAGTTTCTCCAGATTCATCATCCCTGTTGCTGAAGCGATGGAATGATCGATCACATAGGTACCGAATAGTTTATAAAAGACATATTCTTTGATTCCGATATATTTATAGGTTTTGGAATCGATTTCAGGTTGTTCCTGGACAAGCCATGTAATTTTGCTGAGCGGGCTCATCGGATGAATCGGTGTCCCCGTTCTCCGGTAAATGTTGTGCCCGTTCCACTCGGTTTTGATTTTTTCCGACCACTTCTCACTGCGGTTGTCCGCCCATGTGATGCAGGGGGTGATCGGACTGCCGTCCTTATCGACAGCAATCAGGCTGTGCATCGCACTGCTGAAGGATACAAAGGATACGGCTTTGTCCGTATGCTTCTGTTTAACAAGTGTGACCGCTTCCAAAACAGCCTGAAAAATTTCCTCCGGGTCCTGCTCAGCTGTTGAGATGTCCGGCGTATGAAGAGGGTAGCCGACATTCGCTTTCTCCACGACATCTCCCTGTTCGGTGAACAAGACGGCTTTTGTACTGGTGGTGCCGATATCGACACCCATCATATAGTTAGTCATCGCTTTCGACTCCTTTTGAATAGATCTGCTGCGACCTCCATAAATCCTCGACACTTCCTTGGACGTCATCGAAATTTTTGTGCAGCGATTTGACCATAAGATCGCGGTCTTTCTGACGGATCGCTTCGATATACAATTCATGGTTGTTGATAATCCGGTCGAAATCGTCGTACTTTTCCTTGAAGCGCATGCGCATGGAAATGAGGATCAGGCTTTCCAGTGTCGGCTTCAGGTTCTTCCAGATCATGAGAATGTGGGAATGATCAATAGCGCGGATGATCGTTTCGTGAAACAGGACATCTTCAAATGAAAAATCATCAGCATCTTTGTACTTGATCGCAATCTTCATCATTTCCAGTGTCTTGCTCAGTTCTTTCACGAGACCTGCTGTGTCCATTTTGACGAGCCGTTCGAATACGAATGTTTCGATTAAAAGACGGACATCGTAGATTTCCTGGATTTCCTTCTCGGACAGTTCAAGAACAACCGCCCCCATCCGTTCGAGACGGATCAGGTTTTCTGATGCGAGCAGCTTCAGGGCTTCACGGACAGGGGAGCGGCTGACGGAAAATTCGGAAGCCATCTGGTTTTCGGACAGCTTTGAACCGCTTTCAATCAAACCGGCAATAATCCGGATCCGAAGCTCAGAGGCGACACGTTCGCCGGCCGATGCTTTATTCAGCCATTTTTCAGGATATAAATAAGGGATGGAATCTGTCATCGATTCACCTTCTTTAATGATTTTCGTATACTTGTTTAACTTGTATACAAGTATTATGGCATAGATCATAAAAATTGAAAACGCTTTTAATAAAATTTTTTGAAACGCTTTCTTCAGGTCCTGTGCTGATGGGGCCTGAATGTGTCATAAGGAGATACATTCGTGGTAAACTGGTAGGAGATATTATGGACCGGAGGGGCTTTATGCGCATTTTTAAAATTTTGAACAACAACGCTGTTGTGGTGTACGACGGAGGACAGGAAAAGATTGTGATGGGGAAGGGGCTTGCCTTTCAAAAGAGGCGCAACGATATCGTCCCGAAAAATAAAATCGAAAAGATCTTCCTGCTTCGGGATCAGTCATCAGAGAAGTTCCAGCAGCTGCTTTCGACTCTCCCTGAAGCTCACATAGATCTCGCTGAACGGATCATCAGCTATGCAGAAGGCCATTTGGAAGCGCCTTTGAATGACCACATTCATATGGCACTCACCGATCACCTTTCGTTTGCACTTGAACGTCTGGAGCAGGGGTTTCCGATTCACAATAAGCTTACACACGAAATCAAGTTTCTCTATAAGAAGGAATTTGAGGCGGGGATGTGGGCAAAAAAAGAAATCAGGAAAGTGATGGGTGTTGATATTCCACCTGATGAAGTCGCGCATATCGCGCTGCATATCCATACTGCGAAAATGGGATCTCCGTCGATGGGGGAATCGCTTCAGACAGCGACGGTCCTCAGGGATATTGTTGAGAAAGTGGAAGAGACTGCAGGGATTACGATTGAAGAGACAAGTATCAATTATCAGCGCCTGGTCACCCATCTGCGCTTTGCACTGAGCCGTGTGGAGGAAGGCAGTCAGTTCGAACCGATTGACGAAGATATGCTCGAATTGATAAAAATGAAATACAGCGACGCATTCCGGACGTCTGAAGAAGTGGCAGACTTCTTGAAAGCGGAGTACAATATCGATTTTCCAGAGTCTGAAATCGCCTATATCGCCCTCCATATTCAGCGTTTAATGAAGTGATTGTTTTTAATTGAAAATGGTTGACGACAGCGTTTTCATCGTATAAAATAGGAATCAATCTAAAGTTAAATAACGCAGGATTGTTACTGCAGAAGCAGGCAAGACCTAAAATGTGTAAAGAAGCATAGGTGTATTCATTTTGATACCTATCCGCATTCTTTATGCGTTTTAGGTCTTTTTTATTGGAAAAATAAAGGAGGAATCTTCATGAATCACAAAGAAGTTGCTGAACAGCTTGTCCCTCTGCTTGGTGGAAAAGAAAACATTGTCAGCGCCACTCACTGTGCCACTCGTCTCCGCCTTGTAATGGATGATGAGAGCAAAATAGATAAATCGGCTGTGGAAGAACTTGATGGGGTCAAAGGAGCGTTTTCAAGCTCCGGACAGTATCAAATCATCTTCGGAACAGGGACCGTCAACAAAGTGTTCGCCCATTTCGGCCCGCTTGTAGGTGCGTCCATGGGAGATGACGAAGAAAAGAAAGACGCCTCGGTTTCCCATAAAGATGCAGCGAAAAGTAAAATGAACCCGTTCGCCCGCTTCGCGCGGACGCTTTCCAACATCTTCGTTCCGATCATCCCGGCGATCGTAGCTGCCGGTATGCTGATGGGGCTGCTCGGCTTAATGCGTACGTACGAATGGATGGATCCAGCAAGTGGATTGTTTGTCATGCTGGATATGTTCTCCTCAGCGTCCTTTATCATTCTTCCGATCCTGATCGGTTTCAGTGCAGCCAGGGAATTCGGAGGAAACATGTACCTCGGTGCGGTTATCGGGGGAATTATGACCCATCCGGCCCTGTTAAACCCTTGGGGGCTTGCTGATGCCCAGCCGGAAACCCTTGATTTCTTCGGCTTCGGCGTTGAAATGCTCGGTTATCAGGGTACGGTTATCCCTGTTCTGTTGACGGTTTACGTCATGTCCTGGCTTGAAAAGAATTTCCGTAAGATCGTTCCGAACGCGGTCGATCTTCTGCTTACCCCGTTCCTGACTGTTATTTTCACCGGTTTCGTAGCGCTTCTTGTTGTAGGACCGCTCGGCCGTGCGCTTGGGAATGGATTGACAACCGCTCTTGATGTCGTTTATGAAACGGCCGGTCCGATTGCCGGACTGATCTTCGGGGGCTTGTACTCTACGATCGTACTGACAGGGGTGCACCACAGCTTCCACGCCATTGAGGCGGAACTGTTGAATAACGTCGGCGGAAACTACCTGCTTCCAATCTGGGCGATGGCCAACATTGCTCAAGGGGGAGCGACACTTGCCGTCTTCTTTAAAACACGCAACAAGAAAACGAAAGAAATCGCTCTTCCTGCTGCCATCTCCGCATTCCTCGGGATTACAGAGCCGGCGATTTTCGGTGTGAACTTGAAGCACCGCCGCCCGTTCATCGGTGCAGCCATTGGTGGTGCGCTCGGCGGAGCTTACGTCGTCTTCACCAAAGTGATGGCAAACGGTATCGGTCTGACAGGTATACCGATGTTTGCGATTGCGCAGGACCCGATCAACTACGGCATCGGCTGTCTGATCGCTGTCGGCGGTGCGGTCACTGCCACTCTTCTTCTTGGATGGAAGGAAGAAGCGAAGTAAACCCCTTTTTTCAAGTCCTTACCAGCTTGTCTGGTAGGGATTTGTTTCGTATGATTCATACAAAGGTTCAAAGGAGGAATTAGTGATGAAAAATGGTGTCATCTCGCTCGGTGAAGCGTTAATCGATTTTATTCCCTTGGATAAAAACAATGTGAATTACCAGAAAAGTCCCGGCGGTGCTCCGGCCAACGTGTCGGTCGGTCTCGCAAGACTCGGGGTTCCATCCACGTTCTTAGGGAAGGTCGGCGATGATGTTCTCGGACGGTTCCTGAAGACCACCCTCGAAGATTTCGGTGTGCAGACCCACGCCATGCCGTTGACGGGTGATGTGCGTACAGGTGTGGTGTTCGTAACGAACGCGGAAGACGGAGAACGCAGCTTCGATTTTTATATTCATCCCAGTGCAGACCAGTTTTTAGAGCGCTCCGATCTTCAGGAAGCTGACTTCGATACACACAAGGTGCTTCACTTCGGTTCCATATCCATGATCGGAGATACGGTAAAAGATACAACGAAGCGGGCTGTGGAGCTGGCCAAAGAAAAAGGGATGGTGATTTCCTATGACCCCAACCTGCGCATGATGCTTTGGCCATCTGAAGAACAGGCCCGCGAAACGATCATTTCCATGCTCGGAGAAGCGGATATGCTTAAGCTTTCTGAAGAAGAGCTGGCATTCATTACGGGAGAAAAAGAAATCACACCCGGCCTGAAAGCTCTCGAGAAGTATGAAATCCCTCTCGTTCTCATTACGATGGGCGGGGACGGAAGCTATGTTTCTACGAAAGAAGGCCTCGAGCACGTTCCGGCTATGAAAGTAAAAGCGGTCGATACAACAGGGGCTGGAGATGCGTTTGTCTCCGGTATGCTTTATCAGCTGAACCGCTATGAGGGGAACATGGAGGAGCTGACGCTTTCGGAAGCTGTGAAAATGGCAGAGTTCGCAGCCGTTTCCGGAGCACTGGCTGCATCGACAAAGGGAGCGATGACGGCTCTTCCGACTATCGAAGAAGTTCAAACACGCCTTCATCAGTCAGGAGAGTAACCGATGTCTAAAGATCAAGAACTGCGAAAGAGCGCTTATGAAGAAATCGAAAAGCATCAGTCTCTAGTAGAGAGTGATCCGTATCGTCTCCATTACCACATCATGCCTCCGGTCGGACTGTTGAACGATCCGAACGGCTTCATTCAGTTCCAGGGCACGTACCATCTGTACTATCAGTGGATGCCGTATAAAACCGACCACGGTGCTAAACTGTGGGGGCATTATTCGTCTGAGGACCTTGTCCACTGGACGCATGAAGAGATCGCTCTGACCCCGTCCGAGTGGTTTGAGAAAAACGGCTGCTATTCCGGCAGTGCCATCGAGCATGACGGAAAGCTCTATGCCTTTTACACAGGAAACGTCAAAGATGAAAATGGAAACCGGGAATCTTACCAGTGTCTCGCTGTATCCGAAGGCGGCATTCATTTTGATAAGAAAGGGCCCGTCGCCCATCTGCCTGACGGCTATACCGCCCACTTCCGCGATCCTAAAGTATGGAAGCAGAACGGCCGCTGGTTTATGGTCATCGGCGCTCAGACGGAAGATGAGAAAGGGGCAGTCGCTCTATTCACCTCACAGAACCTGATGGACTGGACCCATGCCGGTATTCTTGCCGGCGCTGGTCAGGAACCTCTCGGGGAGTTCGGGTATATGTTTGAGTGCCCGGATTTATTTGAACTGGATGGACGGGATGTGCTTGTCTTCTCTCCACAGGGACTGGAAGCGGACGGCATGAACTATCAAAACGTTTATCAAGCCGGTTATGTGACAGGGGCCTTCGATCCGGAAGAAGGGACATACGAGCATGGTGCATTTACAGAGCTTGATCACGGTTTTGACTTTTACGCGCCGCAGACGACCTTGGATGCGCACGGCCGCCGGCTGATGTTCGGCTGGATGAGCGTACCGGATCAGAATGAGCAGGATCACTCGACGATCGCATACAAGTGGCTGCACAACATGACGCTTCCACGGGAATTGACATGGCAGGATGGTCAGCTGTACCAACAGCCGGTTCAGGAATTGGAAGCGCTCCGTCAGGGGGAAGTGGTTGAACATCAAGTCACCCTCAACAAAGAAAGCCGGAGCTTGGACGGTGTTGATGGGAAGGTCGTTGAACTGATGATGAGTGATATCGACGTTGCAGAGGGCTGGATGAGTGTGGCCATCGGTGGAAATGCAAGGATTCTATATTCCAGCGATCAACAGGTGCTCACCCTGGAACGTCAGAGCTATGTGGATGGAACCGTCGAAAAGCGCCAGATCGAAGTACCGCAGCTTGATAGTCTGAGGATATATGTAGATACGTCCTCTATCGAAGTTTTCGCTAATGATGGTGCCTGCGTGATGACCGCCCGGTTCTATCCATCTGTTCAGGACACGAGCATTCGTTTCAGCAGTTCAGCAGCTGCAAGCTTCTATCTTCACAAATGGAACCTTGCAAAAGTTTTCTAGGTATATAGATGTGCAAAAGACAGACGGGACCCGTCTGTCTTTTTTTATGTCTTATTTCCTATAAAGCGCTTCACATTGTAATGGTTATAAACGGCTTGAAAACACTGATATGAAAGGATTTAATCGTAATTCTACCATTCTCGGAAAAGAACAAACATTCGTTGGAATATTGGTTCTTTATATTCAATTCATAAAAATAAAAAAGGGGTATAAAGGACGTATGAAACTGGATTTTAGAATCATTTAAATGGAAGTTTATTACAATGCACATCCCTCTTCTCCCCTAATTTTACATTTTGTGCAATCCTTTGCACAGTAGTGGGGAAATCGCTGTCATCCTTGTGAAAGGTGCCCTTTCATGACTTTTGGCATAAGCGTGAATGGCAGGATTTCCGGCGTTGACCCCCCCTGTTTTACCACGTAAAGTTAAGACGTGTTCCGGAGCACACTTCATATACTTAACAATTCTGGAGGGGAAAGAAAACATGAAACGAAATCATTCGATCTTATCTAAACTGGCGCTTTCTGCTTTTATCCTGACCGGCACGTTTGCCCAGCTCCCAACAACTTCTCACGCAGCATCCACAGATGACACACCTGTGTGGTCCCGTGAAGACGCGCAGAACTTCACGTTAACAGACGAAAACACAGCCCCAAACATTGATTCCTTTACTGATGTTGCCCCGGACTATTGGATCTGGGACACATGGCCGCTTCGTAACCGTGATGGTTCTTTCGCCAAGATCAACGGGTACTATGTACAGTTCGCGCTGACAGCGAGCAAAGAATACACATGGGGCGGCCGCCACGATCATGCGGAAATCCGCTACTTCTATTCTAAGAACGGTAAAGATTGGGAAATGGGTACGGTCCCTTATGACACGGACAAGGCGCTTGGTTACCGCCAGTGGGCCGGATCAGCTATGATGGAGAAAGACGGCACGATCCACTTGTTCTACACGGCTGCAGGACGTAAGGATGAAGGTCCGACATTCGAACAGCGTCTGGCTAAGACGACATTTGAAATGGATTACGACAACAAAGAAGGTTTCCAGGTAACGAACAATGGCGACCACCAGATTCTTGCTGAAGCAGATGGCGAGTATTACGAGACACAGGAACAAAAAACCGGAAGCATTATCTATTCTTTCCGTGATCCTTGGTTCTTCCAACATCCTGAAACCGGCGAAGAATACATCATCTTCGAAGGAAATACCGGTGGCGATGAAAAGACACTCGAAGAGAAACACTTGGGTGATGTAGACGAAGACGTTCCTGCCGGCGCTGAAGACTATAACGGAAATGTCGGGATTGCTAAGGCAGAAAACGAGGATCTGACAGAATTTGAATTAATGCCGCCTCTTCTTGAAGCGAATGGTGTGAACCAGCAGCTGGAACGTCCACACGTGGTCCAGAAGGGTGATGACTATTACTTGTTCACGATTACCCATGAGTTCACATTTGCTCCTGGAATTGAAGGTCCGGATGGTCTTTACGGCTTCCACGCCAACTCCCTTTTCGGTGATTACGAGCCGATGAACGATACGGGGCTTGTTATAGCCAACCCGGCTGAAGATCCATTCCAGGCATACTCCTGGGCTGTGCTTCCACACGGACAGGTGATCAGCTTTGTGAACGAATACCATGATGAAAATGGAAACTTCCAACAGGGTGGATCCTTTGCCCCAACGCTTAAACTGAAGTTGAAAGGTGATACTTCTGAAATTAAGCGTGAGATGGGTGAAGGTGAAATTCACGGGTAAGTTTTGATGAACAAAGCCGGCACGACCTGCCGGCTCCCTGTTTATAAATAAGGAGGAGAACGATGAAAACAAATACATGGATGAAACGTTCCTTTTTAGTGACGACCGCTCTTGTTTCCACGTTGGCATTTGGCAGTTCTGTTTCTGCAGAAACCAGTCAGACTTCCAACTGGACGATTGAAGATGCCTCACAGATTGAGCGCACGAAAGATACAACCGCCCCTTATATCGAGCCGGATTTTGAAAAAATTGCTCCAGAACTTCATGTTTGGGATACGTGGCCGCTTCGTAACAAAGACGGCTCGGTCGCCAAAGTGAACGGCTACTACGTGATTTTCTCCCTGACGGCTCCGTCCGACCTGCTTCCAGGTAAACGACATGATGTAGCGACGATCCGCTACTTCTATTCCAAAGACGGCAAGAGCTGGGAGCTTGGCGGAGAGGCGTTTGATCCAACAGGCGCCTACGGTTCAAGGCAGTGGGCAGGCTCTGCGATGATTGAAGACGGTGAACTGAACCTGTTCTATACAGCTACAGGTCGTAAAGGGGAGGAGGGCGTCACCTATGAACAGCGTCTTGCTCTTGCTAAAGGGGAAGTGAACGCATCTTCTGAAGGCATTTCCTTCGAAAACTTCGATCACTCCATCATCCTTGAGCCTGAAGGCGAGCACTATCAGACTGAGGAGCAGGCAGAACAGGGTGACATCGGCTACACGTTCCGTGATCCATGGTTCTTTGAAGATCCAAAAACAGGGAAAGACTATATCTTGTTTGAAGGAAACTCAGCCGGAACACCAGCGGAGCGTACGCTGGATACCGATTATATCGGAAGCGGTTCTTTCCAGGATGACTTCAGCTTCACAGACGAAGGATTTGCAAAATTATTCAACGGGGCGATCGGAATTGCTGAAGCAACGAACGATTCCTACACCGAATATGAAGCTCTACCACCAATTCTGGAAGCGAATTACGTCAACCAGGAGCTTGAGCGTCCCCATATCGTAACCAAGGGTAATCAATACTACCTGTTCACGAATACACATGAACACAAATTTGGTCCGGACCTCGATGCACCGGACGGCCTGTACGGCTTTTCATCCGATGAGCTGACGTCCGGCTATGAGCCGCTGAATGACAGTGGGTTAGTCCTGGCCAATCCGGAAGAACACGCGTACCAATCCTACTCCTGGATGGTTCTTCCAAACGGAAAAGTGATTAGCTTCTATAACTTCCATGATCTTGATGGAAAGAACATCTCAGATCTTGGAGGAACGACTCCGGAGTATCAGATGTCCCACTTCGGTGGTACACTGGCGCCGACCATCAAGCTCGCGATCCAGAATGACAAAACCAAAGTCATCAAGGACGGCCATCCGGGAAAAATTAAATAACTTCGATTGAACCACCGGCTCTTCATAAGAGCCGGTGGTTTTTTGAATTTGTTATAAAAGTACAATTGTGAAAGATCAGCTGGCAGATTTTCTCACAAGTATTCCAATTATTTTTATAAATGGTAGAGTTATAGATGATTAGGGAGACCGGAGGAGTGTAGGAAAAGACTGAGCCGTCAGGGAAGGTGCCCCACTTCTGCTTGTGAGAAAAGATTAGATTCCCAAGGCTCCCTGAGGAAGCGGTCCGAAAGCGTACGGTCCGCGATTATATCCTTCTTGGCGGGGGGGATTGTCGTGGATGTCAAAGAACCTTGAATGAAACCTGCCAATAGGGCAGGCGATTAACCTCTGATTCCTTTTGTAAAAACTCTGCAAATCCAGTAAAAATCTCTCCTGATAGGTTCACAGTTCTGGTGGGGTCCGATAAGCTGAAGGGATACATAGGAGGAAGAGAGAAATGGAGATGGTGATGAGTGAATGATTTAAGGACCCCTGAGAAAAGATTCCGTCCGGAAATCGAAGGCGTGCGTGCGGTTGCCGCCTTCCTTGTGGCGGTGTACCATATATGGCTTGGATCGGTTTCCGGCGGTGTGGATGTATTCTTTATCGTTTCCGGTTACTTGATAACGACCTCCCTGCTTTCCAAAATGCTCAAGCAGGGAAATATCCATTTAGGAGAATACCTGCTGGGGCTCGGACGCCGGCTGTTCCCGGTGGCGTTTATCGTCGTGCTGTTCACCCTTGCCGGCTCCATCTGGATTCTTCCGCAGGCCCAGTGGAAGCAGATCATCTCTGAAGGATTCGCTTCGGTGTTTTATTTCCAGAACTGGCAGCTGGCCTTCAGTTCCGTTGATTACCTGGCTCAGAACAACCAGGCAAGCCCTTTTCAGCATTTCTGGGCCTTATCTGTACAGGGACAGTTTTACATAACCTGGCCGATTGTCATCACGGCCGCGTATTTTCTTGCGCGGAAGGTTTTGAAAACGCCGGTCCGGAAAACACTGCTCGGTGTGCTGCTCACATTGTTCGTGCTATCTATCTCGTACTCTGTTTACAAAACGGCTGTAAACCAGCCGTGGGCCTACTTTGATACGTTTGCGCGTGCGTGGGAGTTCAGTCTCGGAGGCATCGTCGCATTGCTGCTGCCTTATGTGAAGCTGAACAGACATGTGTCTGTGATTCTTGGATGGACCGGCCTGGCCGTTATTTCGCTTACGGGTATTCTGCTTCCGGTATCTACTGTTTTTCCCGGGTGGGTCGCTCTTTTACCGGCCTCCGGCGTGATTTTTGTTATTATATCGGCTGAAAACAGCGGTGGCTTCGGTGTGGACCGTCTGTTAGGCTCCAAGCCTTTCCTCAAATTCGGAAGCATTTCCTACGGGTTTTATTTGTGGCACTGGCCGCTTTTGATTTTCTATTTTGCCTGGTTTGATACCGGTCAGGCATCGATATTCGCCGGGGCGGTCATTATAGCAGCTGCCCTTGTGCTTGCTTATGTAACGGTAACCTACATTGAAGCGCCTGTTCGTAACTTGAGCGTGAAAACGTCGAAGGTGAAAATCGGAAAAGCGCTCACCGCCTTGATTGTCCCTGTTCTTCTCGTCAATGGCGGATGGAATTTTTACGTGAGTCAGATGCAGGGAAAGGCTTATGAGGCGGGGGACTATCCAGGTGCTCAGGCCGTCTTCTATAACGTAGATGCGGAAGAACTGGATCCTTATCCATCGACTATTGAAGTGCAGGAGGAGCTGCCGGCCTTTTATGAGGACAGAGAATGCTTCATGTATACGAGTGAAGAAGGGATGAAAACTTGTTCAATGGGAGAAACGGAGAATCCCGACTATACGGTTGCCCTCGTCGGCGGATCCCACTCGGGACACTGGTTCCCGGCCCTCAGTGAACTGTCTGATGACCTGAATTTGAAAATCGAGCTTTACAATAAGGATGCCTGCCGGTTCTCCAACGATGATTTTGACGGATTGTTGAACGAAACATGTATGGACTGGAATGAAAAAGTGCTGCAGGATCTCCAGGAGGACCCGCCGGACCTTGTCTTTACAACATCCACCGTCAACAGTGGAACGACGGTGCCGGACGGCTATCTTGAACAGTGGAAAAAACTTGAAGGGACGACCCATATCATGGCTGTCCGTGATAATCCGCGGATGAAAGAGGATACGCCGCTCTGCATTGAGGAAAAGGGGTCGATCGAGGATTGCTCGGTTTCCAGAGATGAAGCTTTATCCGATGTCGTTCCATGGGAAAACACGGATGGGATCCCGGAGAATGTCACATTTGTGGATTTGTCGGATTACTTCTGCGGGGAAGAAGTGTGTGAGCCTGTCATTGGTAATGTGATTGTCTACCGCGACAAGCACCACTTGAGTACAGCTTACTCCAAAACCCTTGCGCCCGCATTGAAGGAGCCTTTAGAGGAAGCGCTGCAGAAACAATCCTGATAAAACGGCAGGAGAACGTCACATGTTCTCCTGCCGTTTTTATTTGTCCACCCGTTTTAAAAGTCCTCGCTGTATACTCTGCCGTTCTGGTCGATATAGACCGAGGAAATCATCGTCCGGGCGAACTTTTCTTTTTGGTAGGTTCCTTGTACTTCGATGGTCAGGCTGTACACACCTTCTCCGAGCTTCGGAAGCTGGTAGACACCGTCCGACTGCTTCTTCGCTTTCAGTTTTGTTTCTTTTTCCCGTCCGTTTTTATAGTGGGTGACGGTCATATCTGTCTTATATTTCAGACGGGTATCTTTGTTTTTCACTTTCAGCTCGTCCACATTCATGGAGGCGCTGATTTTATCGTTCAACTCACTGTCAAAGGAGGTGTTGAGCAGATAGGATTCTCCGCCAGGGCTCCGGGCTTCCAGTTTCCATCTGCCTGCTGCGGGGTCATCGATTCTCAATGTGTGATGATAGGATCCTTCAAGCACCTCGGTTTCATCCTTCGCGGCTTTAAAGCCGCTGTAGGTTTTTTTATCAGGGGAGACAAGCTTCAAGTCAACATCCGGGCTGGAACTGATCCAGTCGAAGGTGACGGCGTCTGCTCCGGATTCTACAATAACGGTCTCCCGTGTGCGTCCTGTGTATTCGCCGCCTGAGACGTACTGGCCGGCCGCCGGCTCGGATTCTTCTGACACAGCGGCTGTTTCGAGTCCGAATGCCGCCAGCGGAGCGGTCTCATTCAAGTAAGGACGGAAAAGGGGAAACGTGGAGGAGCCTTCTTTAATGCTCGTGTGATCCCATTTTCCAACTTTCAATTCCTGGGCGTAAGGAAGGCGTGAGCTTTTCACTGTGACCGCCCCATCGTTGCTGCCGTAAGAGCTTAAGTACAAGCCTCCCCAGTACAGGGAGCTGCCGAAGCTGCCCCATTCCGTACCGCCGAACGTGTAAAACGGGACGGCATCGATTCCTGGTCTGCTGTCGGTGGTGGAGCGGAAATAGCTCATGTATCCAGTCTGCAGGGAATAGGTGGCTTCATTTTTACTGCCGATGATTCCCGCAAGCCATCCGGCCCAGCTGCTGTAAGCGAGATCGGCAAGCTGCGAGCCGTGGTGCGGGGAGGATAAGGTAATGACACGATCCACATAGGGAGAGGCGCCGTGATGAACAAGCGCCGCCTGTGTATCAATGCCGCCTTTGCTGTGAGCCACGATAACGACTTTTTCACCGAAATGATGATACATGTCTTCGATTTTTCCGGCCAGCAGCTCCCCGTTGTCCCACATATCTTTTGTTGGGTACAAATCGATAAAGGCTGTTTCGTAGCCGTTATCGAGAGCGGTGGTATACATATCATTACTCTCGTACCACGTCTCTGATGAACTGTTGAGGCCGTGAATGAAAAGAATGGGGCGTTTCTCTTCTGTTACAGAGGCGGGCGTGTCTCCCACGTACCATTCCCCGGGATTCCCGGAGGCTCCATCTTTAATGGAGCCGGCGTGGCTGGTGATGGGAAAAAAGAAAAGCAGGAAAGCGCAGGTAAAGAGACCTTTGGTCAGCAGATCCATGTACATTCTCCTTCACAATTGAATTGAGGAGGTCATGAGGTTTGATCCAGGGGTGTCCACCATTTCTATCGTACGCAACCTGGAAAATCTGACAAGGTGCATTGGAAACAGGCAGAAAGTCCGGGAAGGGAAGGAGCGTCTGCATCAGGAGCGGAAGAAAACGAAAAGGTGTGATTTCTACTCCCTAAATCCCCCATGGTTTCATAGGATAGAGGAGGGGAGGAGTGGTTGAGGTGGCTGAGGCTGTTTCACGCGGGAATAATTTAATTTTCATGACGGAGCCGGGAGGTCAGACGGTTGAATCAGGGGCTACCGTGGATGTGACGAAAGATCTGCCCGGCGGCATTGATGTCCGCCCGTTCTACTCCATCCGGGTGGCCGGCGGCAACCGGGTGGTGTCGGAAGGGCCTGTCACGTTCAAATTGATTGTGAAAGTGGAAGGTGTGAATTTCCTCCTGCTGGATTCTTTCCGGGTCATTCCGGGACAGCAGTTTACAAGGGTTTTTAATGTACCTGGGACGGGACTGACGATAAAAACAGAGGCTGATGGAGGAACGGGGCTGAATGCCGTGGATGTTGTGGTGTTCGGATATAAATTTTGACGGCAGGGATTTTCCCTGTTTTTATTTTTGTAAAAAGGCCCCGCTGCCGAGGCCGTTATTTTTTCTGAATGATATAGGTTGCCCGGTCCGTCGTGACAATAAAGCCCTCCGGACTGTATAGGTACTGCGTCGTATCCTGCAGAGGAATTTCGTAATAGGGTGCTGGGAGCGGCTCCATCTGCTGAGGGCCGATTTCCGCTTCGCCATCTCCATATAAAAACAGGGAATGCATAGGCAGGTATTCATCCAGACGTGCAGCATCCGTCCCGTAAGCGATGTGATCCAGATGCATCTCTGTTGTATCCTTATCGTTCAGTTCCAGTTTCGTAATGACAATATCGGCACCGCTCCATCGCTGGAAGCGTTCGTTGAAATGTTCAATCGTTAATGGTTGTCCATCCATGATGAGATCCCTCCTGACTTTATCGTCTCCAAAGGAAACCCGCTCTACGCTGTTAAATAGTGGTCGCGGGGGGAATGGAAGGGGGAGGAGGGAAATCGATGGCCGATGATTTAAAAGAAGCCCGCCAGCTGCTCAGCAGGGCGGTTGATATTCAAAGCAGACTGGGACGTTCAGATGTCCGTAACGAGCTCATCCACCGGTCGGTGCCTGTCTTATGGCTCGGGGAGAGGCGGGATCATCCGATCGTCACCATTGGGACAAACCCGACGTCCCGATATGTTTTGAACGACCAGGCTGAATGGCAGACGACGGCGCAGTCATTTGACAAGGAAAGTGCAGATCTACTCGCATCTTTTCAAGAAGATGATGACCGGCAGACAGCCGTCATCAGGAAATATGAGGATTATTTTAAGGGGGAAGAGGCGTATACCCGATGGTTTGGCAGAAAGGGTGGAGCGAAGCTTGAGGGGTTTATGAACGGGATGGGAGCTTCTTTTTATCAAAACGAGCCCCCTCTTGTTCATGTCGATGCTTTTCCTTTTCCGACGCTCCAGTTTATGGGTAAAATAAAAAACAAAGAGAAGCTGCTGCGTCTTCCTGAAGTAACGGCAATGCTTGAAGAAACGCTGCATTATTTACAACCTTCCCTTATCCTGCTGCTTGGCAGAGAACACAGGAGAAGGTTTACAGATGTCTATGATGTGTCCTACGATTCATCCATGAACGTAGAAGGATTCCCTTCTGCCCGGTTTCATTTCGGTACATCCCCCACCCTTGATGTACCTGTCATCGGCCTCGATTTCAAGCCGTCCGAGCCGTTTCTGGGCCTAGGCAGCCGTGTAGATGATCGTGGGGCACATCACGGGCGGTATGGAAAACGGGAAAGTCAGAGGGATATCGGTGCATATATTCGAGAGTGTTTTTTGAAAAGGGGAGAAGGAGTATGAGAATGAGACTGGGAGTGCTGTTTCTGTTCAGTCTGGTTGTAATAAGCGGCTGTGTGCAAGGCGATGTGAAGCTGACCGTCAACAAAGATAAAAGCGGTGAGGCACAGGTGCAGATTGGTGTGAACGAGGAAGAGGCGGGTCTGTTCATGGAGCGGATGCAGGGTGTGATTGATGAAGCGGAACAGGACCTCGAATCCCGCGGCTATCAGGTGGAACCTTACGAAGAAGATGGCTACACCGGGTTTACCGCCGGAAAGGCTTTTGAAAACGTCGAGGAAATCCAGGTTCCGGATCAGCTGGAACAACCGGCAGCCGCTGGAATCGGGGATGTGATGGAAGGTCTACCCGTAGAATGGTCGGAGGAGCCCGGGTGGTTTACGACTACATATCAGGTGGAAGGTGAAATAAATCTTGAAAACAGCGGAATCATGGGCGGGATGCAGCAGATGGTTTCGGATCAGCTGGATCTGACGTTCACACTCGACCTTCCGATCGCACCGAAAGACCACAACGCCGACCGGACAGACGGAAATGAACTGCAGTGGGATATTCAGACTGCCGGTACAACGAATATGATGGTGGAACTCGCCGTCCCTAACATTCGGAACATCATCATTACCGCTGTCGCAGGTCTCCTGATCATTGGATCCCTCCTCTTTTATCTACGGAAAAAACGGAAAACGAGGCAGGACTGAAAAAAGCCGCCGGACATGAGGATGTCCGCGGCTTTTCTCTATTTTGTCCCTTCTTCAAAAGCGGTCTTCATCTCCCGCATCGATTCGTACAAGTCGATGATCGGAAACGGATAATTTTCTCCGAGCTGAACCCCGTACTGTTCCTGTTCAATCATTCCCATTGCCCTCGGCTTGAAAATCCAAGGTACGGGCAGTTCACGAAGCTCAGGGACCCACCAGCGCAGGTAATCGCCATCAGGATCATAATCCTCCGCCTGTTTTTCCACGTTAAAAACCCGGAAGGAAACAGCATCATTTCCGACTCCCGCGATATACAGCCAGTTGCCGTAGTTGCTGCTTACGTCATAATCGACGAGTTGTGATTCAAACCAGGCGGCCCCGATCCGCCAGTCCAGACCGAGGTTCTTTGTAAAAAAGCTCGCCACATTCTGGCGTGCCCGGTTGGACATGAAACCGGTCTGTTTTAATTCCCGCATGCCCGCATCTACGAGCGGATAGCCCGTGCGGCCGTCCATCCACGCCTGCAGATGCTCCTCGTTTGTTTTCCAGGGGATCTCCAAACCATTCAGCCCTGTCCTGTAGAAGAGACGATCGCCGTATTTCCGGTGAACGAGGTGGAAGTAGTCCCGCCAGAGCAGTTCGAAATATAGCATATAGGTCGACTTGTTTTTCGTATGGTTTTTTTCATAGTGCTGGATCTGCTCATACACGACCCGCGGGGACAAATTGCCGTTCGCCAGATATGGAGAAAATTTAGAGGAATCGTCTTCTAGAAGCATCCCGTTTCTCGTTTCCTTATAAACCCGGAGGCGGTCCTTAGTAAAGATGTAGTCCCGGAGCCGTTGTTTAGCCGCTGTCGATCCGCCATGGTATCGCGGCTCTTTCCACTCGTTCTCCAGGCCTGAGGCAGCTACGTCCGGAATCTTCCCTTCCTCCATCCTATTTGGAAGCTCCACTTTCACAGCTGCTTGAGGTGGAGCGATCGCTCTAGGCGGCGTCACCCCATTTTTTTCGATTCTTTTTCTGAACTGGGAAAACGTATCCGGCACATCCCGGGTGGAAAATGGCAGGTCTTCCGGCGGAAACAGGTTATGTCCGTGATCGACGTAAAAAGGTACGCCGGGCAGAGCCTTTCGAACTCCTCTTTCGGTCTGCTGCTCTTCCGTTGCGATTTCTTCATGAAGGTACACACCGTTAATAGTCAAATCATCGGAAAGCTCGAGGAAAGCTTCTGCTGGGTCCTTATACCTAATCAAAAGCGGGACGTTCAGTTCAGCGAGATTCGTCCGCAGGTCCTCCAGACTCTCCTGGATAAATTGTGCCCGGTGACGCCCGGTTTTTTTAAAACCATAGGAAAGATCCCTGTATTCATATGGATCGAAAATATAAAGTGCGATGACCGGATGCCCTGCTGTGACAGCTCTAGTCAAGGGTTTATGGTCGTGGACACGCAGGTCATTCCGGAACCAGACAATCGAATAGGTGCTCATCGTCATTCTCTCCCTTTTTCTCCTAGTGTACCCTGTGGAGGACGCTTGTTCACACTTTTCATCGGTTGGATGTGTCTTTATTCGACAACATCGGGTATAGTTAAAATAGACCATTCAACGAAAGAGTACATCATCTATATTTTGTTGTGTACGGCCTGGGAGGGTAGCGGACACACGATAGGGGAGAGGAAGAAATGGAGCGTTTTCGTAAAAAATGGATGCAGAAGTCTGCAGTAATATTGACGGCGTTCACTTTGTTCACAGCAGGAGCATCGGCTGCAATTCCTCATCAGGTAGAGGCGAAAAGCTGGAAACAGGAAGTTCATACAGAGGAAGGAAAATACCCGGATCTCATCGTATACGGAGTCTACAAGGATTTGAAGCAGGAGACCCGGGGCCCACTCTCGTATAAAGAAACCAAAGCTTCTATCGATAAGATGAGCAAATCGGAAGTTATGGACCATTATCTGGATCGAAATAACCGCAGGGTCACGCCTTATACATTGATGAGAGTAGTGGATGCTGTGTACGGCATAGATCTTCAGGCTATATCTGATCTGGGGGTTGGAAAGCAGACAGCCACCTATTCAGATGATGTCCTGGACCGCATCAGGAAAACGGCATCCCCTTGGGAACTGAGCGATGAGCGGATTGCGAAGCTTTCGAAAGTCCGCGTGATGCAGTTGTACTGGCTGTCATTTGAAGAAAGACTGACGGCCGAGGAACGGTATACGATGATCAATGAAATCTTTGGAGTGAATTTAGTAGGCATTGCAGGATTGGAAGGAACGGGAGTTGCCCTTTTCTCAAAAAATCAGTGGATTTCGCAGTATGATACGGACTTATTCATTGTAGAGACCGGCAGTGACGATGTGGATGTGTGGGTATATCCGACAGAGTATTTCAAGCAGCAGACGGGCCTTGAAGAAAATCCAGAGGAATTGAACAATCGTTTGACCAAGCTGGGCTTCTCCTATAGTGAAGAAAAAGGCGCCTTTTATTACACTGATCCGAACGGTGAATCGGTTCCGGATGCTTTCAAGGGACAGACGCTTGGAACCATCATTGGATTCATCCAGGAAAAGTATAAAGATCTTTTAGAAACAGAAAACGCTGCGTGAGACCGCAGCGTTTTTTTGTATGCTTTATTCCAGGTTCCACAACTTTTGCTGCACAGGATCGTCAGGATCAATGAAGATCGTACCATGCTCGTCAGGCTTCAGGCGTGTTTCGTAGAGGCCTTTTCCGGTTAATGCCTTCAATGTTTCGCTCTGTCTTTTTTCAACAGCCCGCAGGCGTTCGATTTGCATCCACATCTCTTCTTCTGTCACATCATCGCCTCCTGTTCCTTTATGGTAACATCAGATTTCACTCTATGTTTTTCTAACCCTATGATGGTAAAAATGGAAATTCAAATGTTATCCTGATTATGGAAAAGGAGGAGGAGCTTTTGAAAAACATAATTCGATGGCTGGCAGCGCCGATAGCTGTTCTCATGATCTTTGGTATTCAGCTGACGCTTGAATATAGTTCTTATCACGTTCCGTTTGGTGTAGGGATGGAGGAGGAAACCGTTGAAAAATATAATTGGAGGGGGGAGGTTGTTGAAACAGCCCCGCTTCCATCTGAGAATGTTTCCCACAACGGCACTCTTATTGTAGAAATGGAATTGAAAGAGGCGTTTGGACTTCTCATTTCAATCATCGCAGCTTTTCCTTTATTCCTGCTGATGGATGTTGTTCTTAAACGTCTTGGTATTCAGAGTACCGGGTTATTGCCGAAGAGGTGGGAGAATGTAATCAAATGGGGATCGATCGCCTTTCTATTCGTTCTGTTGATGTTTACGTTCTTTATGTTCCAGGAGGCTGTTGAAGAAGGACGGTCCTTTTTTGATGCTTTACCATAATACATAAGACCTGTGCAGCCAGCTTTTAACCCTATATCTAAAGCCTGTCCTGTGATCAAACCTTGATCACAGGACAGGCTTTTCCTTTTGAATTTACTGTTTCTTTTTCAACACGTCAACAAAGTGGGCGAGGATTCTTGCGGTCATTCCCCAGATCACCTTGTCTCCATATTGATAAAAATATTCTTCCATCTGACGCGTGCGCCAATTGTAATTTTCACCACCCGGGATGAGCTCGTAGGGGAAGTTTTCCGCCGGCTGGGCCTCGAAATGGACGTAGTGGATTTCCGGATCCTGGTCCATAAAGAAGGAAAGCGGAACGGTAAAGAGCTCCTTCACTTCATCCGGATTCTTTTCAAAGGCACTTTCGTCGGTATTCAAGTACCCTGCAAAAGCGTAGACAATCATTCCGAACGGGGAGACGAGATAGTCGAGCGGATGGACGTCGGACAGTTGTCCGCGGCGGATGCCTAATTCTTCCTCCGTTTCCCGGATGGCGGCCTGACGTGCAGAAGAATCATCTGGATCGATTTTTCCGCCTGGGAAACAGATCTCTCCGGGCTGGCGCCTTAGTGTATTGGCCCGTACCTCGAACAGAACGTGGATGTCTCCATCCTTTTCCATGAGCGGCAGAAGGACAGAGAATTTACGGAACTGTTCGTGACCGAGCACAGAAGGCTGGTGTTGTTTCATTTGATCGAGTATATGTTTCGAATTCATCGTTTCACCTCATGCCTTTACTATACCAGACCGCACCGTCCGGGAGGAAAAGAGCCGCTCGACAATTACAGCGCTTCTTTGATCACCTTTTTGTAATATAAGACAGAAAGGAGACCGAAGATGGAATATAAAGCTGTGTAGACGCCCATCACCATCAGCATTGGTGTCCAGATTTCATTACCGAAAAAGAACCAGCCGGACTTCACGGCGAAGTAGCTGTGCAGCAGACCGATCAAGAGCGGCACCCCGAAGTTGAAGAGCTGTTTGCCTTGAATGCCGCGCAGAAGATCGCCCCTTGTAAAGCCGAGCTTCCGCAGTACCGTATAGCTTTCCTTTTCGTCTTCCCCTTCATCCATCTGTTTGAAGTAGAGGATGCAGCCGGAGGTGATGAGAAAGGTGAGTCCTAAAAAGGCGACGATAAACATGACGGCCCCCATGTTCTGTTTCTGGGAGGTTTCCACGTACCATTGGGACCGGTGCTCGAAACTTTCTGTTAAACCGGCTTCCTCAAACAATTGAAAAGCTGCTTCATTCCTGCTGTCATCCTCCAGATTAATCCCGGTATAAATAGAAGGTTCCAGCTGCTCTTTCATGTCCATAAACTGTTCCTCGGACACGACGCCGATCGGCAGACCGCCGGCGGTGTAATAGGAGGAAATCACATAGTCTTCCCGCAGTCCTTGATAGGAAAGATCCACGGCGTCATTCTCAGACAGCCATTCCACTTTTCCATCGCCCTTTAAGGAAATATAGGACTGCATAATATCGTTGTAGCCGGTCATGATCATGCTTCCTCTTTCCAAGTCGAGCTCAGGCACGGCGGTTTCACTGATGACAGGAATGGTTGTATTTTCTGCGTTGAAATTCATATCCTCGAGGTCCACATCCAGAATATCCTCCACATTGAATTTCGCCTGCAGCACCTCCACCTGTCTGTAGGAATGGTCAAAACCTTCTTCCTCCAATGTATCGGAAAAGGCCATCGCTTTTTCTTCGTTGGTGATGGCAAAATCATCAGGAGCATTATTTTCCGCAAGGCTTTCCGCTGAGTACAGTGAAATATAGCTCAGTGCCAGCAGTCCAATAGCAAGGGCGGAAACGGTCGTAATCACGGTGAGCAGGAAGGCATTGGATTTCATCCGGAACATCATCGAAGACAGCGAAAGCACTTCGTTGATGTTCATATAGCCGGCTTTCCGTTTTCTAAGCAGGTTGCTGACAAAGCGCACAGAACCCTTGTAGAAAAAGTAGGTGCCGATGATCGTGGATGCCAGAATGAACGTCATGGCGATAAACAGCCCGTTGATCGAGGTAATATCCCCTTCAAACAGCTGTGTGGACACATAATAGCCCGAAGCAATCATTCCTATGCCGAGCACTCCCATGATGTGTTCCCACACGGAGAGTTTTTTCACTTTACCCTGCGTGCTCGAGGTAACACGGAAAAGGGAGAGGATGGACTGCTTCCGAATAAAGATGTACATCGTCGCCATAATGAGCAGGAAGATGCCCGCAAATACGATCACCGTCTGGGCAAGGGCCGCCATGGAGAAGTGCAGGTCGGCCACTTCATCAACATTGACAATCTTAAAAAAGCCCATGAGAATCAGCTTGGAAATCGCAAACCCGATAAAAATGCCGGCCGCCATCGATCCGAAGTAGATAATTAGATTCTCTACCACCAACAGCCGGAAAATCCGGTTTTTCGTCATGCCGATCAGCTGGAACAGTCCGATTTCCTGACTGCGCCGTTTCACGAATAAAGCATTGGCATAAAGGAGGAAAACGGCCACGATGGCAATCAATAGAACCGAAGCGACCATCAATCCTGCACTTCCTTTCACAGATCCGTCCTGACTCATCGCCGGGTCGTACTGAAGGGTCACGAAGGAAAAGTAAAGGGCGACGGAAAAGACGAGGGCGAAAACGTATAAGTAATAGTTCTTGATATTCTTTTTCAAATTTCGGAGGATCAGCTGATTAATGCTCATAGCTTACACCACCCAATACACCCTGGGTTTTCATGATGTCCTTCAAAAATGCCTCCCGCGTCTGTCCACCTTTATTCAACTGGGTGTAGATCTGCCCGTCGCGGATGAAGATGACGCGGCTGCTGTAGCTCGCAGCTACCGGGTCGTGCGTGACCATCGCTATGGTGGCTTCCCGTGTGTCATTCAGGCCGCTCAATTTGCCCAGCAGATCGGATGCGGACTTGGAATCCAATGCCCCTGTCGGCTCATCGGCAAAAATGATGCTCGGTTCATGGATGAAGGCCCGCGCCGCTGAAGTCCGCTGCTTCTGTCCACCTGATATTTCGTTCGGGTACTTGTTTTGGACATCCTCGATGCCAAGTTCTTCGGCAAGCGCGTTGAATTTCCGCTGCGCCTCTTTACGATCCGTTTTCGAAATGGAAAGCGGAAGCAGAATGTTTTCCTTCACCGTCAGTGTGTCCAACAGGTTGTATTCCTGAAAAATGAACCCGAGATGATGCTTTCTGAACTCTGCCAGCTGTTTGTCCTTTTGTCCGGTAATTTCCTGCCCGTTGATCACGATCGATCCGTGACTGACCCGGTCAATAGAAGAGAGGACGTTCAACAAGGTCGTTTTCCCGGAACCCGATGCGCCCATGATGGTGACAAACTCCCCTTTATCAATCGTGACATCGATGCCTTCCAGAACGTGCTGCTTCATAAATTTGTTTCCATAGCTCTTATGGATTTTTCTTGCTTCTAATAAACTCATTCATTCAACCTCCTTTTTCATCTGACTTCATTGTACGTTTACCGGGGACGTGTTTCCTTCGATTCAGCTAACAAAAGAGGGGGTGGAAGTGACACTTTTGTCACATGGCTTTCATTTAATAAGAGCTCTCCCGATAGGTTTGGAAAAAGCAGACCAGGGTTCACCTTAGAAGCTTAAATGAGGTTCAAGTCACGTTCGTACGTCGACTTTGGAGGTGCAGAATAACTCAGGGTTTTACATGAATGGTCCTTTTGTTTCGTTAAAAAGTACCCCTGGGGTTATGAACAAAGTCTATAATCCCAATGATACCTGCTGTAATGAGTAATAGAGCCAAAGCGATGAAAATCATCCGGGTGATCTTGTACGACCATTTTTCCGATTTAAAATCTCTTATCCCTTGTAAAGGGAAAAAGAGTAAACACAACCCGGACAAGAGTGTAAAAATAAACATGAACGATCCGCTCCCTATTCATGTGGCGCTAGTCTATACGATGCGGCTCTTCTATACGTTTCACGAGGAGGAGAATCCATAAAAAAGTATCCTTCTACCATCAGGTAGAAGGATAGCGGTTAGTTCTTAGGACGCCACAGCTGTTCCATGGCAATGACAAGGGCGGTACCGACGAGCAGACCGTTGCTCATTAAGTTCTGCACAAGCGCAGGCATCGCAGAAAACACTTCCGCCGGAAGAAACATCGTCCCCATCCCGAAAAGGTAGGCAATGCCGACGATGGTAATCTTTCTGGAATCCAGAGGCTCCAGCGTGAAGTTGTTAATCGCGATTCCCACAAGCTGGACGAATGTCGCCATAAGCGCCGCGTTGGCAACCGAGGAGGGGATGCTTGAAATCACCCGTGTCACCGGCGGAAAAAAGGCTGTAAACAACAGCAGGATGGCAGCGTAGATGAACGGGTTTTTCCGCTTCTGCCCGGTAATGGCGATAAAACCTGCGGACGTAGCTCCCGGGACGTTGGCGACGGTTGCCATGCCGCCGGCAATCATCGTATTGATTCCGGAAAACATCGTTCCTCTGTCGACCTGGACGCCGTTATTTTCTTTACCTTCTCCTACTGTCTGTTTCACTGCTGTAATGGAGGCGACGATATTCGAAATCGAAATGACAGCTGTAATGAACGCCATCGGCAGCAGGCTCCACTCCAGCGTTGGTAGACCGAAAGCGAATAGCTCGGGAACTGAAAATACTGGCATCTCCGCTTCCGTCATCTGCCCGCCGAGAATCAGGCGGTGAATGACCCAGCCGATCACAATGCCGATGAAAACGGCATAGCTGCTCAGCCATCCTCTGGCAAACGTCGATAATCCGAGCACAATAAAGAACGTCAGAAAGGCAAGGACTGCGGTCGTTCCCTGGATTGTTCCACTGTCTCCCTGCAGCCCGAGCATCCCTTTCAGCAGCGTTCCACTCAGCTGTACGGTCAAGAACAGGAAGAATGCCCCTGTCACAAGAGGGGTGAAGATCGGCAGGATTTTCTGCGACACTTTAAACGCCCCAAACAGGAACAAAAAACCGCCTGTCATGATCATCGTCATCTCCAGCGCCTGAAGTGTTCCTGTATAACTGCCGCCTGCTTCTGCACCGGTCATGGCCATAACGGTAAAGATACTGACCCAGATGCCTGCGGGAATTTCCATGATCGGCAGACGGTGGCCGAACAGCCCTTGAAGCATGGAAGCGATCCCAACGGTGAAGAAGGTCCGCTGGATCAATCCGGCGGTTTCTATGTAGTCTAATTGATAAATCGATCCGATCACAATCGGCAGCGCAACCGCATTAGCAAGCAGAAAGACGAACCATTGGATGGTTTCAAGCAGGCTGGCTGCCGGACTGGTTTGATTCAATGTTAACACTCCCTCAAAAAACAGTGGTAAAGAATAACTATGAGTGTATCACTTTCTATCCTGTTGTGGGGGACGATCCGGGCGGTTCCTGATCTTGGTGAACGTATTCGGTTCCGGGAACCAAAGCGTGAACATGGATCCCAGGCCGGGTTCCGATTGAACATCCAATTCAATGTTCAACGGGCGGCGGATGCGGTCAACGAGGTAAAGGCCCATCCCCGATGCTGCTTCAGTTTGGTGAGCGGTTGTTGACGTGAACCCTTTTTCGAAAATGCGTGGTCTGTCCTGTGCTGCTATGCCCCGCCCTTGATCAGCAACCGTAAGAAAAGATCGGCCACTCTTTCTGCCGCTTGTTACCGTAATGTCTGAGGAAGGGCTGTATTTAATGGCGTTCGATAGCAATTGACGGATCATAAAGGAGAGCCATTTCGCATCGGTCAGAACAGATTTCTGATCCAGCTCAAGGTCAAAGCCGATGCCTTTCTGCATGCACCACGATTTCAAGGTTTTAATTTCACTGAACAATAAAGGCTCGAGCGCGGTTTCTTCTATGTATAAGTCATTTTCAATAAAAGGGATCCGCTTCCGGTGCAGCTGCTGGTCGAGCAGAAGATGGATCCGCATCCATTCATAGGTCAGACGCGAGCGCAGCGGGTAGTCTTCAATCCCTTCGATCATCAGCTTCATCGCAGTCATCGGCGTTTTCACTTCATGGATCCATCCGAGCAGGTCATCTTTTTCCTCCTGCAGAAGATCCTGATGATGGGCAGCTTCCTTTTTCAATCGTTCCAGCTGCTCACGGATGCTCGTTTCAATGACGGACTCCAAGGGACTCTCAGCTTCAGGAATCGTGGTCAGATCAAGGTCATTGTCCCGCTCCACCAACTGCTTGTAAAACCGGGTCTCCTTCTGGAAACGGAGGAGCAGAAACAAGCTGAAAATGATCAGCGATAAAAATACGTAATACGTAACGGCACGGAATGGGAGGGACGAGTCGAGGTATCCAATAAGGAGGGCAAGCATTTGAAGGGACATGAACAGAAGAATCCAGCTCAGCTTTTCCCGCATATAGGTGAAAATCATGAGCCTGCCTCGTCTCTGGCTGTATACCCTTGCCCGACTTTTGTTTCGATGACGTGTTCCAGACCGATCTCATTCAGCCGTCTGCGCAGCCGGTTCACATTGACTGTGAGTGTATTGTCACTCACGAAGCGTTCATCCTCCCACAGCTTTTGAATGATTTCCTCACGGGAGACCACTTTGTTCTTTTTTTCGAGCAGCTGCTTTAAAATGAAACTTTCATTTTTCGTTAAATCAATGGACGTATCGTTTGCCGTCACCCGGCCCCGCTCAAAGTCCACCGTTGCGCCAAACCACGTCTGCAGTTCAGAGGCGTGGGTGTTGTAGTTGTAGACACGTCGGAGAATGGCCTGGATTTTAGCGATCAATACTTCAAAGTGGAACGGTTTCTGTACAAAATCATCGGCTCCAAGATTCATCGACATGACCATATCCGTCGGGTGATCCCTGGAGGAAAGAAAGATGATGGGGACGTTGGAATGCTCCCGGATCATCCGGCACCAGTGGAAGCCATCGAACTTCGGGAGCTGGATATCGATGATCACAAGCTGCGGTTCAACGGACGTGAATACTTCCATCACCCGGCTGAAATCCTGCACCCCGTGGACCGCATACGACCACTGGGACAGCCTTTCCTGCATTTCCTGAAACAATGTCCGGTCATCTTCAATCAACAGTACATCAAACACATCGATCCCTCCGTTTTTCCGTTATTTACCTTTTGCTATTATAGCAGACAAGCGAGGGATTCCCTATTGTACTTTTGTAACGCGTGACCGCGGTGAATTTTTTGAACATTTCAGCATCTTCCTCTTTCATTTGTTTGAAGGAGGGCGTACAATGAGTACTAATATTTCCGCCTGTGATGGCAGGTGAAACCAATCGAAAAGGAGTCTTATCTATGTCCCTACCAATCGTCGAAGCCGCCTATAAAAAGGAGAAACCCGAAACGGAGCAGATTCCTTTTGGAAGAACGTTCACGGATCATATGTTTGTAATGGATTATGAAGAAGGGAAGGGCTGGCACGAGCCGCGCATCGTTCCTTACGAGCCGCTGACGCTTGATCCGGCCGCCATGATCTTCCATTACGGGCAGACTGTATTTGAAGGATTGAAAGCTTACCGTACAGACGACGGACGTGTCCTGCTGTTCCGTCCGGAAAAGAACTTTGAGCGCCTGAACCTATCCGGTGACCGTCTGAGCATCCCACCTGTCGATGAAGACGAGGTGCTGGGCTACTTGAAGGAGCTTGTCGCTCTGGAAAAGGACTGGGTACCGGAATTTGAGGGAACTTCGCTATACATCCGTCCGTTCATCATCGCTACGGAACCGAGCCTCGCTGTTGCTCCGTCCAAAACGTATAAGCTCATGATCATCATGTCACCGGTCGGTCCGTACTTCTCCGGAGGAATCAAGCCGGTTACCATTAATGTGGAAGACCAGTTCACAAGAGCCGTCAAAGGCGGAACCGGAATGGCTAAAACCGCCGGTAACTATTCGTCCGGCTATCAGGCCCAGGCGAAGGCAGCGAAGGAAGGCAATGCTGACGTCCTTTGGCTGGATGGTGTGGAAAAGCGCTACATTGAAGAAGTCGGCAGCATGAACATCTTCTTTAAAATCGATGGGGAAATTGTGACCCCTGCCCTGAGCGGAAGCATTCTGCAGGGGATTACACGAACATCAATCATTGAAGTACTGAAAGAATGGGACATTCCAGTGACCGAACGCCGCATCTCTATTGAAGAGTTGTATGAAGCGTATGAACAGGGAAAACTGGAGGAAGCGTTCGGAACTGGAACAGCGGCCGTCATTTCTCCCGTCGGTGAGTTGAACTGGCTTGGGAAGAAAATGGTGATCAACGACCACGAAATCGGTGCGCTTTCCCAGGAGCTGTATGATACGATTACAGGCATTCAGCGTGGAAGAAAAGAAGACAGCTTCGGCTGGACCATCGAAGTATAAGAAAGCAGAAAAAGGCTGCCGGGAAAATGTTCCCGGCAGCCTTTTTTCTGTCAACCGACCATATGGGCTTTTGGTGCTTCTTTAGGCTGAAGACTGTTGTAGGTCTCCATGACGCGGGCGGTCTCTTCTTCCGTTAAGGGAAGGAGCGGGAGGCGGACGCCTCCGGTATGAACGCCCATTTCATTCAACACCGCCTTGACCGGGGAGGGACTCGGCGCTGAGAAAACAGCGTGCATGACAGGGAGAAGCTTTTGATGAAGACGCGCGGCAAATGGGGCGTCTCCTTCTCTGAAACTCTGAATCATCTGCTGCATCTCATTCCCGATGATATGGGAGGAGACGGAGACGATGCCGGTTCCTCCGATGGCGACAAACGGAAGGGTGTTGGAATCTTCCCCGCTGTATACCGAAAAGTCACGGTCTGTTTCACGGATGATTTCCGCCGCGGCTTCCAGGTCACCGCTCGCTTCTTTTACGGAAACGATGTTGTCAATCTCAGAAAGGCGGATAATCGTTTCCGGGTCCATGTTGACGACACTGCGTCCCGGAATGTTGTACAGCATGACCGGAAGGGAAGTGGCTGCGGCAATTTTTGAGAAGTGCTGGTACAGTCCTTCCTGTGTCGGCTTGTTGTAATAAGGAGTCACAAGCATGATGGCATCCACGCCTGTCTGTTCGGCTTTTTTCGTCAATTCAATGGATGCGCGGGTGTTATTGGATCCTGTACCGGCAATGACCGGGACGCGGCCGTTTACAACTTCTACCACGTGTTCAAACAGCTGGAGTTTTTCATCCGTTGTCAGTGTCGGGGATTCACCGGTCGTCCCGCCGACAACCAGGCCGTCACTGCCGTTCTCGATCAAGTGGTTGACTAAAGCTCCCGTTGCTTCCAGGTCCATATTCTCGTCGTTGTCAAAAGGGGTCACCATCGCTGTCAGTACTTGCCCGAAGTTCATTAACCTCACACCTTTTCTTGTATTTTGTACGTTCGAGGTCGTGAGGGCCATACGGCAGTAAAATCAAAAACGACAGCATCAAGGGCTTCGATGCTGCCGTAGAAACTTTTATACCGTTCCTGCGTAAGATAGCCCTCCATATAGTTTCCTATATGACAGTTCTGTGCCTGTTGAGCATCAGACCCAGCTTCAGGACCATGAGAGTCCGTACACTTCGGCAATTTCCCCTTTCCGCATGCATCCATGGATCTCATTCTCCTCCACATGCGTACTCTTGTCATTGCACCTCTATCCTTACTTCAAATGAAATTTGAAATAAGAAACTATTTAGTTAATAAAAATAGTACCAAAATTAACGCCTGCTTACAACAGGGAAGTGCTAAAATCATGCTATTCGACAAAAATGGTCGCCAGGCACCGATGTCCGACTCATCTTTTTTATAAAGCTCTGTTAAAGTCTGTTGTTGATATTTTAAACGATTACTAAATCGTCTCCGTCTGGAATTAAGGGTCCGGTCCGTTGTTTACTCAGAGCATGGGATGGCAGGGAAAACCGTCCGCTTTCCGCGGGGAACGAAGTTTGAGGAGGCTCACGGTACCCCGCGGAAAGGGAGTCATTCCCAAGGCCGCCTCCTACAAATCCCATGACAGAAAGGGGTGATAGGAGCTCACATGTTAAATAACAACACCAAGCAATAACAGAGCCTTTTATAAAATCCGTCTGCAGGCGGAGGAAGAATCCATCCCGGGCACATCGAGAAGGACATGGATATTCCTTACACTTAAAGGAACTTACAAAAAAGGTGGGGGTAGTCATGTCCGGTTCATCCATTACCGTTTCTAAAGATACACCGTTGGCAGAACAGCGTTCCATTTTTCGAAATAGAAATTTTCTCCTGTTATGGGGAGCGGCCTTGTTGTCCAGTTTCGGTATTTCGTTCTTTTTATTTACTCAAAGCTGGTATGTCGTCCATGAGCTTCGTCTGGAAGCTTCGCTCGGTGTGCTGTACGTGGCAGCAAGTATTCCACGGCTGGTCTTTATGATTGTCAGTGGAACAATCGCCGACCGGTTCAGCCGGACGAAACTGATGTTCCTGTCCGATTTCACGCGGGGGGTGCTGTTAACAGGACTCGTCTGCTGGTATTTCTTCGGGGACATCAGTCTTTGGACATTCGTCGGCTTTGCGTTTGCTTTTGGTATTTTAGATGCGTTCTTCTGGGCAGCAGAGGGGGCGGTTCTACCGTCAATCATTTCCAGGGATCAATTGACCCGTGGAAATTCAGTGATTCAAATGACGAACCAGACGTCGTTCATTCTAGCGCCTATGGTGGCAGGCATTCTCGTTTCCTTTGGCAGTTATGCGCTCGTATTCACGGTCACCGCTGGGATGCTGTTTACCGGAAGTCTGTTTATTTTTCTTATGAAGGTGGAGGAAGAGAAGAAAGCCGGAGAGAAGGAGGAAGCGTTCTGGGACTCTTTCAAGGCAGGCGTGCGCTACGTCAAAAACTCGCGTGTGCTTTCCTTGATTATTGGAATGAGCATTTTATTGAATCTGTTCATGGTCGGGCCGATGACGATGGGGCTGCCTCTCTTTGTGAAGCAGCGTCTGAATGGCACGGCCCTTGACTTCAGCTTTCTTGAGGCAGGTCTGGCAGTGGGAATGCTGCTCGGATCTGTAGTCATCGGTATCCTTAATTTGAAAAGAAGAAGAGGGAAAACGAGTCTCACCGCCCTCATGGCTGCCGGAGCCGCTTTTTTCGCTTTAAGCTTCACAGAAGGGGTATGGTTCAGCCTTGGGTGCCTCGTCGTCTTCGGATGTTGTCTCTCTATCTGCAACATCCCGGTCATCTCTGTGCTTCAAAGTTTCATTGAAGAAAAAATGATGGGCAGGGTGATGGGTCTTGTTTCGCTTGCATCGATGGGTCTCGTTCCAGTGAGCTACGGCGTGACCTCTCTTATACTGGCGGCAGGAGTGCCGATCCATCAAATCATGGCCGGGGGATCTGTACTTGTTACGCTGTATGTCCTCTTTGTCTATGTGCGCTTCAGGGAGCTTCGCGAACTGGACTGAAGTTCTCTCTATTAAAAAAAGGGGGAATCCTCCGGTATGCAGAAGACCACCCTCTTTTTTACATATATCTGTATACAGACACTGGTGACGCCGGTTCTCGTCGTCAGCGCTGTCCTTTGTACCAGCCTTTCTCCTTGAATATGGAAATCGCTTCAATCCGGTTGGAAACCTCCAGCTTCTCCAGAATGACAGATACATAGTTCCGGACGGTTCCGGGGGTAATGAACAAAGCTTTAGATATGTCCTTCGTATTTCGGCCGTCCGCCATCAGCTGCATCACTTCCCGCTCCCGTTCTGTGAGCGGGTTTTGATCGGCGAAGGCAAGGTCGACGAGCTCAGGGTCGAAGATGCGCTGTCCGGCTGTAATTTTACGTATGGCTGTTGCCAGGTCTTCACTTGGACTGTCTTTCAACAAATAGCCGCTGACGCCTGCTCTTCTGGCACGGTCAAAATAACCGGGACGGGCAAAAGTCGTCAGGATGATCACTTTGCAGGGCTCCTCATACAACTCTTCCGCGGCATCCAGCCCATCTTTGACCGGCATCTCAATATCCATGATGCAGATATCCGGTTTCAGACGGCGGACGAGGCTGCAGGCTTCTTCACCGTTGGAAGCCTGGCCGACGACTTCCATGTCCTCTTCTAAATCAAGCAGCGCCCCGAGTGCACCGAGCAGCATGCGCTGATCCTCGGCAATGACAATTTGAATCATAAGAGTTCCTCCTTTTTCCCTTGCTGAATGACTGTGGGAATGTGCAGGGTCAGTTTCGTTCCCTGGTCACTTTCCAAATCAAGCCGTCCATTTACAAACTCCAGTCGTTCCCGCATTCCCTGCAGGCCGTGGCCCTGGAACGGGTCCATCGTTTCCGGAAGGCCGATGCCGTCATCTTCGATGGTGACCGTCAACTCCATGGCAGAGGCTGCAATCTGGACGTGACAATGGGTGGCCCGGCTGTGTTTGACGATATTGGTGGCGGCTTCCTTCAAGCACATGCTGAGAACATTTTCCGTTAAGGCAGGGATGGAAGTATTCCCGAGGTTGCCTTCATAGGTGAACTTCATTTCCGCAGCTTCGATGATCTGCTGCACCCGGATCAGTTCATCTTTCAATTTCATTCCCCGCATGTTGGAAACCATCTCCCGGACCTCCTTGAGAGCGTTGCGGGCGGTTTGCTGGATATCCTCCACTTCTTTCTGCGCTTTGTCCGGCTTGGCCGTCATCAGCTTGGCGGCGAGGTCACTTTTCAATCCGATCATGGACAGTTTCTGCCCGAGTGTGTCGTGGAGGTCACGGGCAATTCGTTCCCGCTCTTCAATCACCATAAGCTGGGAAATCCGCTGGTTGGCGTCCTCCAGCTTATTTTCAAGATCCTGCTGCTGGTTGCGGTAACGGACAGTGAAAGGCAGCAGGATCACCCCGATGACGGTAATGATGATAAATGGAAGGTTCGGAAAAATCGAATCCAGCTGCTGCACGAAAGTGTAGGCGATCGTTGCAAGTGTAAGAGTCAGGTGAACAATATATAAAGAAAGAAACCCTCCGAAGTGACGGATGTTCCCGATGAAAAAAGCCAGGAACAAGGAAAAGTAAATGTAGCCGAACAACAAGGTCATTCCAAGACTGATCGCCATCTCAACGCTGACCCACAGATAAACGAGACGGCTGTCCGATACGAATGAAAACCGATAGGCCAGAAAGAAAATGAAGACGAGAAGAAGTCCGGTCAAAATTTCGTAAATGGAAGATGCCCGGAAGATAAAGAAAAACGGCAGGATACAAAAGATGATCCAGACGTATATGCTGAGTCCTGTGTTTTTTGGGATAATATGATACCACTTCTGCATGAACGCTACCTCCTGTGTCTAGCATATGGGAAATTCGGGCGGCTGTCATGAAGGAAAAAGCCCATTCTCAACGAATGGGCTTTGAATCAACTTTCATTCTGCACGCGGCTGGAAACCGCTGCACTTGCTTTCTTCTTCAAGAGCGGCTGGACTTCCCTGAACGTCCGGAACGTTTTGTTCTCGGTGTCATAGAGCCGGAATTTGATGGACTCAAGACTCGTTTTCAGCGTGATTGTTGTTGCATACTGGAGCGGCGGTGTTGCATCATGTGCTTTTTCCAGTGCATAGTTGGGAACCCTCGGGCTCAAGTGGTGCACATGGTGAAAGCCGATGTTGCCGGAAATCCACTGCAGGACTTTCGGAAGTTTATAATAAGAGCTTCCATCAACAGCTGCTTTTACGAAATTCCACTCGGATTCCTCTTCAAAATAGGAATCTTCAAACTGGTGCTGGACGTAAAACAACCAGATGCCCAGTGCACCGGATATATAAAGGATCGGCAGCTGCACAATCAGGAAGGCTTCCCATCCGGCCATCCAGATGATCATTCCATATATCAATGCGGCAGCAGCCGTTGTCACGTGGGTGTTCACACGCTCTTTTCGCTTTGCGCCCTTGCGGTTGAAACGGTTGGACACGAGGAACAAATAAATCGGTCCCAGACCAAACATGATGACAGGGTTTCGGTACAGACGGTAGATGAGGCGTTCTTTGAAGGACGCTTGTACATATTCATCGACGGTCATGACCCAGATATCACCTGTTCCACGCTTATCGAGGTTGCCGCTTGTCGCGTGGTGGATGGAGTGGCTCCGCTTCCACTTATCGAAAGGGAACAGCGTCAGGATCCCTGTAATCGTCCCGATCACGCGGTTGGCCTTTTTATTTTTGAAAAAGGACTGGTGGGTACAGTCGTGAAAAATGATAAACAGACGGACGACAAAACCTCCGGCAAGCACGCCGAGTCCGCCGGCGAGCCAAGGGGAGACAGCCATGCTTAGATAGGCTGCGGCCCATATGATTAGAAATGGAACGAGTGTATTGATCAGCTGGCGGATGCCGGCGTTTCGATCTGGTTCTGCAAAGCGGGCGACGCTTTTCTTCAGCTCTTTTTCTTTCTCCTTATCCATCGTAACGACTCCTTCGTAGTAATTCGTAATTCTAACAATAGGGGAAAAGGAGACGTATCAGAAGACATAAACGTCAGCACTTTTATATGACACTTGTCATGGGTGTTTCCCTGTTTCTGGATGTGTTTCACGTGGAACAGGTCGTCAGGCATCCACGCCGGGGGTTCTTAACCTGCGGAGCCCTCTTAAATCAAGCAGCGTAAATCCAAGCTTGGAGAGGATTGGCAGCACGATGAATGCTGTAATCTCCATGACTTCTTCAAATGCCCCTACACCTGAAGGGCCGAGAACCCACGCCGTCGGATAGAGTACCCAGAAAGACGTCAAGTAGATGGCCATCCGCCCATAATGACGTTTCAGCCCGTCCCCGCTCTTGGCAGCCATCTTCCGCAGGGGATACCAGATGATATACAAAACAATGAAAAGGGCGGCTATACCAAGTCCGTACCAGACGTATTTCAGCGTATCGTTCGAAAAATCAGCGATCAGTCCGGTTAAGATCATAAACACATCGGCTGTAATCAGACCGCCGATCAGGGCCTTATCTTTTTTCGGCTCGTAAAACATCGCTGTCAATGCAAGCGCCAGCAGCAGGAGAGGGGTCGTGACCACCCAGTCCAGGTAGCGGGCAAAGTAAATGGTTTGATCCGGCTCCAGTAAAACCCCCTGACCGAGGGCGATGGATAAGTAGGCGGTTCCTGACCAAAGAGGAATGATCATCGCAATGATGTATTCTCCCTTGGAAACTCCGCGTGGCTTTTGGCTCCATATAAAAAAGGTGACAGCTCCAATAAACATGATGGCTGAATAGGAATAGTGCATAACAATATCAAAGCGGCTCATTAATTTCAGCTCCTTGTTACGTTTCTTCCATCATTTTGGTCATAACGGATAGAAAATAGACCTATCCTCTTAAGCGAGCGCTTACAACGTGGTATGATAGAAGTGTGAATACCATCTTGATCGGGAGGGTTTTTCTATGACTACAAAACGCATTCTTGTTGCCTATGATGGAAGTGAAATGAGTAAAAGAGCTGTGGCCGAGGCGAATCTTCAGGCGGTGGAAGCTCCACAGCGCGAGATTCACCTGCTTGCTGTCGTCACACCAACAGGGCCGGCTACAAACGCTGCCGTATCCAAAAGTCTTGGCCGGGAAATGGCCGACCGGTTTCAATCGGAAATGGAAGAGCTCAAACAGGAATTCAAATCTCACAACATCGATGTCATTACAGAAGTTGTAGTCAGCCCTGTGAAAGAAAACGCGGCCGTCCAGATTGTTGCCTATGCCAATAAGCACGACATGGACCTCATTATTATCGGAAGCCGCGGTCTCGGAAACATGAAAAAAATGCTACTCGGAAGTGTGAGCAGCAAAGTCGTCCAACAGGCCTCGTGTCCGGTCCTTGTCATGAAATAACAAATGGATGAAAAAAGACTCTCCTCTGCATACACAGAGGAGAGTCTTTTTGTTTCTATGAGTTCTATTTTCCGCTTCTTCTTATAAACCGTAGGACGTCATCCCGCCGTCGATGAATATATTCTGGCCGGATACATAGCTGGAACCTGAAGAAGCGAGGTACAGAATGGAGGACTGAAGCTCTTCCAGCTGTCCGAGACGTTTCATTGGAGAACGATCTTCAATGGCAGAACGGAAGCTGTCATCGGCAAGTGCCTCTTCGTTCAAATCCGTTTTGAAGAACCATGGGCTGATGGCGTTCACCGTAATGTTGTAAGGCGCAAGCTCAAGGGCTAGCTGCTTCGTCTGGTGGATGGCTGCTGCCTTACTTGTGCCGTACACAGAGCTGAAGGACAGGCTCACTTCACCGGCAACAGAAGCTGTGTTGATAATGCGTCCGTATGCCTGTTCTTTCATATAAGGGGCAACGGCCTGAGTCATGAAGAAGATGGATTTGGCATTCGTGTTCATCACTGTGTCCCAATCCTCTTCGGTCAGATTGTTGATATCTTTGAACGCGGCTGTTCCTGCATTGTTTACAAGAATATCGATTTGTCCGAAGTCATTGTAGATGGTCTCGACCACCCGTTTGATATCGGAGGTGTCTGTGACATCGCCGGAATAACCTTTAACTTCAGAACCGGTTGCCTCACTGATTTCTGCCGCTGCTTTTTCCACTTTTTCAGCTGTGCGTCCAATCAGGGCTACAGAAGCTCCGCTTTCTGCCAGGGTATGCGCAGCTGTTTTTCCGATGCCGCTCCCGCCACCGGTGACGATAGCTGTCCTCCCTTTGTTGTTAAATAATTCCATGATGTTCACTTCCTTTGCTTGTTTAGAGTGTGTCCCATGAGAATGGGTTACGAGAATGATAGTACCCGGCCTGTTTCCATGTAAACCAATCCAACTCCGGGCGGGTTGGGAGAGGGTCCTCTATAATTTGTAAGACTTTTACACTTTTTTATATGAGAAAAATGTTTATCATGGGAATTTCTGTGATATATAAAGGATGTGTACACAACAACAACCAACTTTTTGAAAGGAGTTTTTTAAGATGGCAGACCGTTTTAAGACTGGCGAAAAAGCACCTGAAAAAGGAACATATCAATTTGATGGGTTAGTTGATGGGGGTAGTGAGAACGACGTAACCGAAGATGAAAAACATATTGAACTGGAAAACGGGGATCAGTTCCCGCCGATCCGCTCCAACAAGGAAGCGGCCTATTGGAAAAAAGCGTAGCATGAAAAGTGAATAAGACCCCCGGAATGATTCATCCGGTGGGTCTTATTTATTTTATCAATATAATATATGGAGTGTAAAAAGCCATCCGTTGTGTTTAAACACTAAATTACCGTGCTTATCTTTGTGGTTGGTGCACGTTGTATAATGTAAGCGTTATTCGTTACAATTTTCTTAACAATTAAAATACGACATTCCACCTAAACGGCCCGCATGGTAATCGATAGGAGAATGATGAAAGGGTGTGGTGTTCTTGGAAGCCATCAGCAAGAATTTTTTCTTATACCTCTCCAACAACAAGCTGTTAGATCGCTTTGCAAAGCGTTTTGGCGCTAAGTTCGGGGCTGACAAGATCGTGGGGGGAGAGACGTTCTCCCACGCAATTCCAATTATACAGCAGTTAAACCATGACGGGCTCGAGGTCACTGTAGACCATTTAGGGGAATTTGTTGATTGTGAAGAAGAGTCGAGAGACCGCGCCGGGGAGTGTATCCGGACCATCCAGCAGATTGCTTCCGGAGGACTCCGATCGGAAGTTTCACTGAAGCTTACTTCCCTCGGGCTTGATATCAGCCGGGACCTCGTTATCGAGAATCTGTCCCTGATCTTGAAGGAAGCGGAGAAGCACGATATTACGGTCACCATCGATATGGAGGACTCCTCCAGATGCGGGGAGACACTTGATATTTATAGAGAATTGAAGGAGAAGTATCCAAATCTCGGCACGGTCGTTCAATCTTACTTATACCGTTCTGATGAAGATCTGGATGCCCTGAATGACTGCGATCCTTATCTTCGTCTTGTAAAAGGGGCCTATAAAGAATCACCGAAAGTCGCCTTTTCCGAGAAAAAGCTGGTGGATGATAATTTGAAGCACCTGATCAAGAAAAACCTTCTGAACGGACATTACACGGCTGTGGCCAGTCATGATGACCGGATTGTGGAGTATACAAAGGCTCTCGCAGAAGAGCACAACATCCCACGTGAACAGTTTGAGTTTCAAATGCTGTACGGCATGAGAAACCAAATGCAGAAGGATCTGGTGGAAGAAGGATATAAAGTACGCGTGTATCTTCCCTATGGTGAGGACTGGTACGGATATTTCATGCGGCGCTTAGCCGAGCGTCCGGCCAACATTGCCTTTGCCGTTAAAGGGATTTTCTCTAAATAAAACCACACAATCAGAAAGGGGAATATTATTATGGTACAGCCTTACAAACACGAACCATTCACGGATTTTGAACAGCAGGAGCACAAGAAAGCCTTTGAAGATGCATTGAAGCAGGTCAAGGAGCAGCTGGGGCAGCACCATGACCTTCTGATTAACGGAGAGCGTGTCCGGACCGATGATACGATTACGTCCACCAATCCGGCGAACACGAAGCAGGTTGTGGGTACGATTTCAAAAGCGAATCAGGAGCTGGCGGAAAAAGCGGTACAGTCTGCGTCCGACGCTTTTGAAGACTGGAGAAAATGGGATCCAAGGGCACGTGCAGAAATTCTATTCCGCGCTGCTTCCAAAATCCGCCGCCGTAAGCACGAGTTCTCTTCCTATCTCGTTTATGAAGTTGGTAAGCCTTGGAAGGAAGCCGATGCAGATACAGCTGAAGCGATCGATTTTCTTGAGTATTACGGCCGTCAGATGATTGAACTGAAAGAAGGAAAAGCAATAGAAAGCCGCCCGGGAGAGGAAAACCGCTATGTCTACCAGCCGATTGGAGTAGCGGTCGTCATCCCTCCTTGGAACCTGGCTCTCGCCATCATGGCTGGTACAACCGTCGCTCCGCTCGTTGCCGGAAACACGGTGGTTATGAAACCGGCCAGTAACAGTGCCGTCATCGCTGCTAAGTTTGTAGAGGTCCTGGAGGAATCCGGTCTGCCGAAAGGCGTCCTGAACTTTGTGCCGGGAAGCGGCGGCGAAGTCGGCGACTATCTCGTCGATCATCCGAAAACCGCATTGATTTCCTTTACGGGCTCCCGCGATGTCGGTCTGCGTATCATGGAACGGGCTTCCGTACGCCAGCCAGGCCAGAATCACTTGAAACAGGTGATTGCTGAAATGGGCGGTAAGGATACGGTTGTCGTTGACAAAGAGGCAGACATTGATACAGCTGTCGATGCCATCGTCGTTTCGGCGTTCGGCTTTTCCGGACAGAAATGCTCGTCCGGCTCCCGTGCCGTCGTTCACGAAGATGTGTATGACGAAGTACTGGAGAAAGTCAAAGCAGCCACTGAAAAACTAACGGTCGGCAACGCTTCTGAAGAGAATGTCTACATGGGGCCTGTCGTCGATCAGGGAGCTTATGACAAGATCATGAGCTATATGGAAATCGGCAAGGAGGAAGGTCGCCTTGTCACCGGCGGCAAAGGAGACGATTCCAAAGGGTACTTCATCAACCCGACCATCTTTGCCGATCTTGATCCAAATTCCCGCATGCAGCAGGAGGAAATCTTCGGACCTGTCGTCTGCTTTACAAAAGCGAAAGACTTTGATGAAGCGATTGATATTGCCAACAATACCGAATATGGCCTCACAGGTGCTGTCATTTCCGATAACCGCGACCACCTTGAAAAAGCGAAATACGATTTTCACGTCGGAAATCTTTATTTCAACCGTAACTGCACAGGTGCCATTGTCGGTTACCAGCCGTTCGGCGGCTTCAAGATGTCCGGGACAGATTCTAAAGCCGGCGGGCCTGATTATATTGCCCTTCACATGCAGGCGAAAACCATTTCCGAGATGTTTTAAACCATGCTCATAAAGGCTCTCCGTTCAGGGGAGCCTTTTTTATTTGAAGGAAGTCGGCTCTTTTTCCCGCCCCTTTGACCATTTTCTTTTTCTTTCCAGTGACAACCGATATAATGGAGGGTAACGAATGAAGACATTCAGCCTACTTAGAAAGGTTAGGATTCCCATGGAAGTTAAAGATAGGATTCTGCAGGCAGAAGATATCCATAAAGCGACGGAGCTGCTGAGCTCCAGACTCGGTAAGCCTGTGATTATTGAAAACAAAAACTTTGAATTGATCGCCTACAGCTCCACTCATGATGATTTCGATCAAACTCAGCAGAAAACCATTCTATCCAAAAAATGCCCGATCTTCATTATTGACCGGTTGAAAAAAGAGGGCATCGTCCAGCGCCTGGAAATGCAGCCGGACCCGATCCGTGTCCATCCTATGGAAGAGCTTGGCTTCCAGCAGCGTGTCGTCGTGGCAGCCAGGCACCTGAATCATACGATGGGGTATGTCTGGGTGCAGGAGGCCGGTCTGCTGCTGGATGACGCGGACTTTCAGTTCCTTGAAGACATCACCAATCATATAGGCAGACTCATTTATGATCAGTTCATGAGAGACAATGCTAAGGAAGGACGGAAAGAGGAGCTTTTGTGGCAGCTACTGCAGCATGAGTACGGCAGTGAAAGCCAGTTCCGTCACGAAGCCGCCCTCGCCAAACTGAATCTGGCCGACCGTTTTTCCGTCGTCGTTTTTTCGGTCACCGCACCTCAATATAAGAGCATGCTTGATGATCTTCTACAAACGGTGCACCGCTTCCGGATCACGCGTCCGATGTATGTGCTGAAAACAGAATTCCAGCTTATTCTGCTCGTGGAGGGAAGGGCGTCCGACCGCTTTTCATCAAGAACGACAGCGAGGGATTTTATTGAGGAAGTGAAAAAAGAAACAGGAGAAGAAGCGTTTTATCATTTCCTGATTGGCGTCGGCAAGGAATATACAACACTGTCCTTGATGAGGAAAAGTTTTTTGGAGGCGCTCGAGGTCATTGAAACGGCCAACTTCATTAACCCGCGCCCGGAAACGATGCCGCGGGAATTCGCGACGCTCGGCCTGTACAGATACCTGGCCGCCCTTTATGAAAAAAACAGTTCCGAGGATTATTACAGTGAAGATCTGCTGGCCTTGATGAAAAATGATATGGATAAACAGACGGAACTTCTGCTCACATTGGAAACCTATCTTGCTAACAATGGGAAAGGAAAGCAGACCGCCGGCGAGTTGTTTATCCACCCCAATACACTCAATTACCGGATTAAACAGATCCAGGAAATGACGACCATCGATTTCCAGGACTTCAACATGAAGGCGTACCTTTATACTGAACTCCTGCTCCTGAATAACGTCGAACACTACTACAAACGTTACCAGTCAGCACTAAGGTCGTGACCGATCTGCACATAAGAGTGATGGGTACGCTCCGCTTATCGGTGGATGCTTGCCGCGGGCACGGCCTCAGCTAACTGGATCAAGAAGAACACTTGATCCAGTGGATCTTCGGCTCGCGCTGTTCCCACAGGCGTCACCAGCGAACGCTCCACGTAACACGAGGGAGGCGGAAAGGTGTCTCTACAGTACCGGTGTGCTATTTCATTCAGGGAAGATAAAAGTGGATGCTCTTTCCAAAGTGGGAAAATTGGATGCGAATCTGGACAATGTGAGAAGGGGGACCGCCTGTGTGGGTGGTTCACCTTTTTTTATATACGTTCTTGAAGGGTTAAGAGTGATGACAGACGGGGTACACGTACATTATACCTGAAAGGACGTGACGAGCATGGCAGAAAAAAGACCGGTCATTGCGCTTGCAGGCGCGAGTGGATATATAGGACAGAACCTGATGGAAAAGTTGAGAAAGCACGCCGACATCATTGCCCTTTCCAGAAGTGGTGACCAAAAAGAAGATGAGGAACAGGTAACATGGCGTTCCTGTGACCTCTACTCCATGGTGGATGCTGAAAAAGGCCTGGAGGGGGTGGACATCGCGGTCTACCTCGTTCATTCCATGCTGCCTTCTGCGAAGCTGACCCAGGGAAAGTTTGAAGATATGGATGTCATTTTAGCTGATAACTTTGCCCAGGCTGCAAAGAAACAAGGGGTCCGCCAAATCATCTATTTGAGCGGTATCATCCCGGAGCAGGAAAAAAAGCTGTCCCGACACTTGAAGAGCCGACTGGAAGTGGAAGAAATTCTTGGAGCCTACGGAGTACCCGTGACCACGATCCGGGCCGGGCTGATTGTGGGGCCGAAAGGATCTTCCTTCCCGATTCTGAAAAAGCTGGTTAAACGGCTGCCGTTTATGATTCTGCCAAAATGGACCCGGACGAAGACCCAGCCGATCGCCCTTCCGGATGTGCTGCATGCCCTGGACAGCAGCATTGGAAATGAAGAGGTGAAAGGACGTCCGGTAGACGTGGGCGGTCCGGATGTCATGACCTACGAGACGATGATGAAACGGACGGCTGCTGTGATGGGTAGAAAGCCGCTCACCATTAACGTTCCTTTTTTAACCGTTGAACTCTCCAAATTGTGGGTGCGTCTTGTCACGGGCTCGCCGAAGGAAATGGTCTATCCCCTGATTGAAAGCTTGACCCATCCTATGGTCACACAAGAAGAAAATAAAGTGGAAGGGTTAAGTGAAGGCCGCATTTCTTTTGAAGAGGCGGCCAGGGAAGCTCTTGCAAAGGAAGAAGAGAACAAAGATGGAAAGAGAGCCCTTCCGATGTTTCAACCGATGCAGCAGGATGTCCGGTCTGTCCAGCGTATTCCGATTCCAGAAGGATATGATGCAGACTGGGTTGGACGTTACTATGTGAAATGGCTGGAAAACACACTCAATCCGTGGGTGAAAACGGAAGTGGATGAAGACAACTGCTGTAAAATCGGGGTCGTCTTTAAACAGTCTCCGCTTTTATCCTTCGATTATGCCAAAGACAGAAGTACCGGGGACCGTGCTCTTTATTACATTTCCGGAGGTATGCTCGCCGACAGCGGAAAAAATGTGCGCGGCCGCCTGGAATTCAGGAAAATCCCCGGCCGTCAGGAAGCCATTGTAGCAATTCACGACTACATGCCTTCGCTGCCCTGGTTTTTCTATAAATACACCCAGGCGAAAGCACACCTTGTGGTGATGGCCTTATTCAGGAAGCATTTGGAGAAATGGGGAAGTTCCACCGTTCTTCACCATGCATAAGCGATGCCCGCTTTTCCCAAACTAAGCGTGTAACACTTAAGCTTGTATGAGGTGATTGGGATGAGCAAGAAGGACAAGAAGCACGACCGGCAGTTCAAGGAACGCAATAGTCACGGTGAGCACCGTAACGGGCGGCTGGCTCAATTTAAGAATCACAGTACTGAATTCGGTTCCGAGCCGGATGAATATATCGACCGTGCCCGCCTTGGCTATAAAGGCGACGCATAAGTAAAGGTCTGTCCATTCATGGACAGGCCTTTTGCTGTCACCCTTCAGAAGGGGATTTCTTTTTCTGCACTCCCGTGCGCACATTTTTCATTGTGATGAAGTAAATGGCGCTGATCAACAATCCGGCCGAAGCCGTTAAAAGATAGACGACGGACAGATCGTCGGAAATACTGTCTACAAAAGAGGATAAAAACTGTCCAAGAAAAACAGCGGAAGAAAAGTAGGCGAGATTTTTCCCGCGCTTGGCGGCGCTGCTTTTTTCCACGGTCATGTGGTTGGCAAGTGGAATGGTAAAGCCAAAGCCAAAGCCAATCAAAATTCCCGCCCCTGCGGCAAGCAGGAGGGAGGTCTGGTTCAGCCCAAGCAGCAGATAGCCGCCTCCGAATAAAAAGAACCCGGTCATCAGCGTGGAGTAGTCACTGATTTTATTGACCACCTTAGGCATCTGACTGGCTGATATGACGGCCACAAGAGAGATCATCGCCAAAAAGTATCCCGTTCCTGTGGAAGTCATGTGAAAGTGCTCAGCCAGGTAAAAGGGCACAGAGACCATCGTTACAAAAAAGATGGTCATGGCGAGCATAGCGGATAACAGCACCGGCCAGATTTTTTCGGAAGAAGTTCCACCATCGGCTTCCTCTTCCCCTCCGGTTTCTTTTCTTGTAAAGGGCACGAAAGATAATAGAAAAACAAGAGCGATCCAACCGAGAAGATACAACAGGAATGGGAACTGCCATCCGAAGCTTCCGAGGATGCCTCCGATACTCAGGAAGATGATACCTCCAGCTTCAATGGACATGCCCTGCAGAGCCATCATCTTCAGTCGCTGCTCTCCTTCAAAAAATTCGGCAAGCAGCCCGGTAGCCGAAGACATCACGACAGCCGTTGCCCCGCCGAGGAGAATGCGGTCGGCGAAGACCAACACCGTCCCGTCCAGCCAGATGGCGCTTATCCCCAATGCTCCGTATAAAATCAGCCCGGTACACAAAGCCCTGTAGGGTCCGGACTTGTCGATGAATTTACCGGCGAGCGGAGCGAACAGGACAACGCCGAGCGAAGGGAGTGTCGTCAACCAGGCGGCTGAGTCCTCCATATTGTAGTGCTGGGATATATCAAGTAAGGCGGGAGTAATGGCGCTGCCGACCATGACAGTCAGACTGGCCGCGAGCATTAAGGCAAATACCCCCGTTTTGGATAATGGTTTCATCGTACATACCTCCTTTAGCCATTCGAAAATCATCATAACACACATTTAGTTAGGAAACTAATTAAATGATCATCCAATGCAGTCGGTTTGTGATAAAATAGCGGCAGAAAGGGTGAACGCGATGAATGAATCACACAATGAGGATATTGGCTATCAGATTCAGAAAATATCCCATTCAATCAAACAGCTTCAGAACGAGAGGCTCCAAAAGGAAGATTTGAGCGTTTCTCATGTGAATGTCATGTTCGTTCTTTATGAGAAGGACGGGGTGACGCAGTCCTATCTGCAAAAAGAGCTTGGAATCAAAGCTTCTTCTTTGTCCAAGCTGATTGATATACTTATCCAAAAGGATCTGGTTTATAAAGCATCGCTTGAAAAGGATGCCCGCACGAAACTGATTCATTTAACGTCTCTTGGTAAGGAGCGGAAGGAGCAGCTTCAGCATATCCGCTACGATTTAGAAAGCGAAGTGACCCATCCGCTGACACCCACAGAAATCAAGCAGATGCAGGAGATGCTGCAAAAAATCAAAAACCATCTGGAGGAGTAGTGCAGCCCTTTCCCCCTTAACTGTTGTTACTAAGACGACGATATAAGAAAAAAAGACATGCAGGGGGATTTAGAATGGGTTGGTGGAATAAGAGAAAAGAGGCCGTGCGTAAGAAGCTGGGAGAGGGAAGAACAGGGGTGATCGACGTCCCGGAAGGATCGGCTGTTCATCGTCAATGTGAAATGATTCAGCTGACGACAGATGACCTCGCTGTTTTGCAGGACCTGCAGCCGCTGGTAAGCGTGGAAATGGAAGCGGTTGTGAAGAAATTTTACGTGAATCTTGAAAGTGAGCCGGCGCTTCAAAAAATGATTGAGGAACACAGTACCGTTGAGCGCCTGCGGAAAACACTGGCTGTTCATATGGAAGAGATGTTTTCGGGCGTCATCGATGAGTCATATATTGAAAAAAGGAAGCGTATTGCCGCGGTACACTTGAAAATCGGATTGGAGCCTAAATGGTACATGTCTGCTTTTCAGGATTTACTGCTCTCCTTCCTGGAGGTATACGACAGGCATTTGGAAGAAGACGATTACCGGCAGGCGGTTGCAGCGACGACAAAAATACTGAGCATCGAACAGCAGCTCGTCCTGGAAATGTTTCAAAGAGAAGTGGATGCTTTACGGGAAAAAGAAATAGAGAAAAGAGAAGAAGCTTACCTGAAAGTGGATCAGATGTCCGCAGAAGTGGCTGCTGTTTCCCAGCAAGCCAGTGCTTCTACCGAACAGCTGACCGATCAAACGGAAAAAATGGTCACCGACTCTAAAAATGGAACAGCGGTAGCCCGCCAAGTGGAGCAGCAGTCGCTTGATGGTAAGAAGCAGTTGGAAGTACACCAGCGGCAGATGAATCAGATTCAACAGACCATCAGGGAAATCTCCGGGGATATGGAAAAATTGAGCCGGATAGCTGAAGAAATCAGTAAAATTGTGACGATCGTTTCTTCCATCGCTGAACAGACCAACCTGTTGTCCCTGAACGCTTCAATTGAAGCTGCGCGAGCAGGGGAGCATGGAGCAGGGTTTACGGTTGTAGCCGCTGAAGTACGTAAATTATCGGAGCAGACACAAACCTCTGCTGCAGAAGTTTCCCAGTTGATTCATTCTACAAGTGGACAGATCCATAACGTGTCCGGTCATGTAGGCAGTATCGATGAGATGATTGCAGAGGGTGCGGACAGTATGGAACAGATCAATCACTTCTTTACGGAAATTGTTACGGCGATGGGGCAGAACAAAGCCTACAATGCAGGTATGGAAGAGGAGCTGCAGCATTTTTCGCACGTTATTGATGAAATCAATGATGCCGTTGGTAAAGTAGCGGCTTCTTCCCAGCAGTTGACAGCGATGGCTGATTGAATGATTTGTTCGTAAAGGGAAGCTTCAGCGTTTCCTAAAAAAAGTCCCTGAGGCGGCTGTCTCAGGGACTTTTTCTATTAAGAGCGTGTATTGATTTCAGTGACGTTGTCCTGTGTGTTGGAAGGGGTGAAGGTTTTTCCTGCTGTTGGAGTGGTCTGCTCTTCCTCATCGCTGGAAAGCTCTTCTTTCGCTTCTCTGGCTTTGTCTCCGACTTCCTGCAGTTCTTCGCCGGCGTCTTTAGCTGTGGAAACAATTTCTTCAGACTCTTCTTTAATGTCCTTCACTTTGTCGGTGATTTCTCTGCCTTGGTTGTTGAAAACCTCCTGTACTGTGGCAGCGGCTTCAGATGCGATATTGACGATATTGCGGACACGTGTAACAAGATCATCTTTTTTCTCTGATGGATTTTCTTTTACCTCAGAAGCGTATTCCGTTACAGAATCCTTCTTGGCACGGGATCCTTCTTTCAAACGGCGGCGTTGTTCAGGGTCTTTCGCCAGAACGATCGCACCTCCGATAAGAGCTCCGGTTACAATAGCGATAGGAAGCTTTTTGCTCCCGCTTTTTTTGGTCGTCTGTTGAGTTGTCATAATTGAATCACCTTTCTATCCTTATATTTTTTTGAGCTTCATTCCTCATTGTTTCTCTGGCGGTCTGAATGTCTTCATACTGAATTCTGCCTGCCTGGTAAAATTCACCCTTTTTACGCTCCACCCTCATTTTGGCAATGGATGGATCACGCGTAAGGGAGTGGATAAGTACGCCTGTCAAAGCCCCTGCCGTCAATCCTGATATCCATTCAAGAGTCTTCATGATGTCGTACGGTCCAGCTGGGCGGCTGATTTGAGCGCCTTTCTTTTCTGAGACAGGTAATAGGTCATGGCAAGCGCTCCATAAATGCCCCGCCAGCCTTCTTCATTAATTTTTTGTTCGCCTTCAAAGGTGGTATTCTTCAAGGAAGAGGTCATATCTACAAGAGAAGAAGTGAGCTTCCTGGAGGATTCCCCAATATCCCCAACGATATAGAATAACGGGCTCAATGCTTTAATCTTTTCATTCACATCGGCCAGTGTATCATTACTGTTATGCAGGACGCCGGTCGTTTCCTTCATGACGGAGTCCAACTGTTCCGGGAGCTGATCCACGGTTTCGCGGACCCCGCTTAAAACACCGGCAAGGTTATTAAGAGCTTTAATAAGAAAAATAGAGACCACAGCAAAAGCGATTCCGATGATGAGTACGCCGATTCCTAGAAAATCCATGCCAACCTCACTCCTTTATTTTCTTTCGTTTCCATTTCACATATAAATCAATGGCTGCATCGCCCCACTGCATGGCTTTAATGACATTCTCATTACGCTCGTGGGAGGCGTGGGCCACACTTTCTGAAACCCCTTGAAGGGAACTGTTCACATTTCCTACGGTCGAGCCCACATTGTTGACGGCATCCATCAAGCCGTTGATGCTCTGGGTTTTCTCTTCAAGATCAGCCGCCATTGAATTGGTTTTTTTCAACAGGCTCTCTGATTCAGATGTAATCCCCTGAATCTGGCCTTCCACTTTCTCCAATGTATTGGAAACACTGGACATCGTATGGGATGCTGTCTTTAATGTTTTCACAACAAAGATACTGATGAAGGCAAATGCAATTGCGATGATGAGTAGTCCAAGTCCTGCTAATGACATCTCGTTCCACCTCTCTTAAATTCGGTTTGTAAAAGCTATACCACTATTCTTTTTTGCTGAAACGCTTCTGGAAAAGAAAATATCTGCCAGTCCATGATAGAAGATAAAAGGAGGGGGCCCATAGACTCAGAGAATCGGTGGTTTCTAATTTTGTGAGCCGGGGAATAGAACAAAATATGTAAACGCTTACTTATAAAGGTTCTTAACGAAAAATTAACAAATGGACGGATGCCATGGTTATTCGACATTTTTCGACAAAACTTTTCAGAATATTTTTATCAATTGTAATTGTAAATCTATACAGGTGATTTTATGATGAATATAGGAGATAACAAACGTTTCCGAATTGATTGATAGGCAGCAGGTCTAGTCATAAAGTTTGATTATTGAGACGAGGAGTGATGGTGTGGTCCAGGATACATCTTTAGAACATGATATTTATTTATTCCATGAAGGGAACCTCCGGTACAGCCACAAACTGCTGGGGGCTCATCCGGATACAAGAAACGGAGAGCAGGGCATCCGTTTTGCGGTCTGGGCTCCGAACGCCGTTAAGGTCAGTGTCGTCGGTCCATTTAACAACTGGGACGGACGGGAACACCCAATGGAAAAGATCAATGACAACGGCATGTGGATCGCCTTTCTTCCCGGTCTGGAAAAAGGAACGATTTATAAATACGAAATTTTAACTCCTCACGGACATCTCCGCTTGAAAGCTGATCCGTATGCATTTTCAAGCGAACTCCGTCCAAATACCGCTTCGGTTGTCTATCCGCTGGATGATTATGCATGGGGCGACCATGACTGGATGAACCAGCGGAAAGGACGTAATCCCTATGAATCACCCATGTCGATCTATGAACTTCATTTAGGGTCCTGGAAGTACATAGAGTCGGAGGTTTTTTACAATTTCCGTGAATATGCAGATATGGTGATTCCTTATGTGAAAGAACTCGGCTATACCCATATCGAACTTCTACCTATGACGGAGCATCCGTTTGACCGCTCCTGGGGCTATCAGGCGACCGGATACTTTTCCGTGACCTCCCGTTACGGCACCCCGGATGACTTCAAGTATTTTGTCGATCAATGTCACAATTCTGGAATCGGTGTCATATTGGACTGGGTACCGGGCCACTTCTGCAAGGATGAACACGGGCTTCGCAGGTTTGACGGGGAAGCGCTTTATGAATATGCCAATCCTAGTAAAGCTGAGAAAACACAGTGGGGGACGCTTACGTTTGATTTTGCCAGAAATGAAGTACAGAGCTTTCTCATCTCCAATGCTGTGTACTGGCTGAAAGAGTATCACCTGGATGGACTGCGTGTGGATGCTGTTGCCAGTATGCTCTATCTCGATTTCGGTAAGGAAGACGGAGAGTGGGAGCTGAATGAATACGGCGGGCGTGAAAATATTGAAGCCATCGACTTCATCAGAAAAATGAATAAAGCCGTTTTTGAAGAAGTTCCGGATACGCTGATGATGGCGGAGGAATCGACGTCCTGGCCGCTTGTCAGTGCCCCGACACATATCGGCGGACTCGGGTTCAATTATAAGTGGAACATGGGCTGGATGAATGACATGCTCAAGTATATGGAAATGGACCCGATCCACCGGAAGTACCATCATAATTTAATTACCTTTTCTCTTCATTACGCCTTTTCCGAGAACTTTGTATTACCGATTTCTCATGACGAAGTCGTCCATGGAAAGAAATCGTTATTAAATAAAATGCCGGGCGACTATTGGCAGAAATTCGCCAACCTGCGTGCATTTCTCGCTTATATGTACGCCCATCCCGGTAAGAAGCTTCTATTCATGGGAGGTGAATTCGGACAATTCGACGAGTGGAAGGACTTGGAGGACCTGGACTGGGAGCTGCTGGAATACGATTCCCACGCCTCCATTTTGGAGTACACGAAACAGCTTCAACAGATGTATCAGGAGATGCCTGCATTATGGGAGCTCGATCATAAACCAGAAGGGTTCACATGGATCGATCCGAATAACTATGAGCAGAGCATTATATCTTTTGTACGGAACAGCCGGACATCAAACGATCAATTAGTCATTGTATGCAATTTCACTCCGGAGGTCTACCACGATTATAAAGTCGGAGTGCCTGAACAAGGCTCATACGAGGAAATTTTCTCGAGTGACGCGGAGCACTTTGGTGGTTCCGGGCAGAGAAATGGACTGCCCCTGGACACGATATCCTCTCCATGGCAGGGCCAGAACCAGCATGTCACCATGACGGTTCCCCCGCTCGGTGTGAGCTTCCTGAAAAGAACATCAGTAAATCAAGGAGGAGAATCATGAAAAATAAAGAATGTGTAGCGATGCTTCTAGCTGGTGGGCAGGGGACCAGATTGAAATCATTGACGAAACAGATCGCCAAACCTGCCGTATATTTCGGCGGTAAATACCGGATCATTGATTTTCCGCTGAGCAATTGTACGAATTCCGGCATTGATACAGTCGGCGTACTTACACAGTACGAGCCGCTTATTTTAAATGATTACATCGGCATTGGAGATACATGGGACCTGGACCGTAAATTCGGAGGCGTGTCGGTGCTCCCTCCATTCATGCAGTCGGAAGGCGGAGGATGGTATACAGGAACGGCGAATGCCATCTACCGTAACCTGAAATTCCTGAACCAGTATGATCCGGAGCACGTGCTGGTGCTGTCCGGGGATCATATTTATAAGATGGATTACGGCGCGATGCTTGATTACCATAAGGAAACGGATGCGGACGTGACGATTTCTGTTATTGAAGTTCCTTGGGAGGAAGCGAGCCGTTTTGGAATTATGAACGCAGACGATAACGGGAAGATTACAGAATTTGATGAGAAACCTGAATATCCGAAGAGCAACCTGGCTTCCATGGGCGTCTACATTTTCCGCTGGGATGTACTGAAGCAGTACTTGATTGATGATGCGGAAAAAGAAGATTCCTCCCATGATTTCGGGAAGGATATCATTCCATCTCTTCTTAACGATTATAAAAAGATGATGGCCTATACATTCGAAGGCTATTGGAAGGATGTCGGAACGGTCGACAGCCTTTGGGAAGCCAATATGGACCTGCTTAAGAAGAATCCTGAACTGAACCTCAGTGATTCCAGATGGCGGATCTATTCTAAAAATCCAAACCAGCCGCCGCAGTATATTGCACCGTCAGCTTCTGTGAAAAATGCGCTGATTAATGAAGGGTGCCGGATTTACGGCAAGGTGGATACATCGGTGATTTTCTATGGTGTTCACGTTTGTGAATCCTCCGTTGTGAAAGATTCTGTCATCATGCCGGATGTCAAAATCGGCAGAAATGTCACGATCAACCGTGCCATCATCTCCAAAGGAACGGTGATTGAGGATGGAGCCGTGATCGGTGATCCTTCACCAGACAGCGAAATCACGCTGGTGGCAGATGAAGGAAGTGTTCTGGCAACAAGCTATGCTACAAACTGATTTTTGAGGAGGATATTATGGATCGTATCGCTGGAATTATTAACCTGGACCATGAGCAGGATATGCTCGATGAACTCACATACTTCCGCTGCGGGGCAGCGGTTCCTTTTGCCGGACGCTACCGGATGATTGATTTCGCTATTTCCAATATGACCAACTCCCGGATTGAATCCGTAGCTGTCTTTGCAAGAAGAAAATACCGTTCGCTGATGGACCATCTCGAACAAGGAAAAGCCTGGGATCTGGACCGCAAACGGGGCGGCCTTTTTATCCTGCCCCCTGATTGGAATGATCCGACCGATATTTCCCGCGGGGATCTGCAGCATTTCCATAACAACATCGATTTCATCAACCGGACGCTGGCGGATTATATCGTCATCTCCGGTTCCCAGCACATCTGCAACATCGATTATCAGGATGTCCTGCAGGAGCATAAGGAATCAGGGGCGGACGTAACGGTCATTTATAAAAAAGTGGACGAAATGTATTCCGAGCATGAGCGCGCTCACAAGCTCGATATCGATGGGAATAACCGTGTGACGAATATTCACAATGATCGAAGCAGCCATAACGTCTATATGGATATGTACATCATTGACAAGGAATTTCTATACAATCTGATTGAGAAGTGCATTGCCCATGGATGCTCCAACTTCTTCCTGGATGGGATCAAAGGAAAGCTTCCGAACATTCATATCAATGCTTATGAGTACCACGGCACTCATGCGCTGATCAATTCGGTGGAAAGTTATTACCGCAACAGCTCCAAGTTGTTGAATGCCTCTGAGCATGATGAGTTATTCAAAGAGGATGCCCCGATTTACACGAAGGTGAAAAACGAAGCACCATCGAATTATACCCAGTCATCACACGTGACAAACACAATGGTGGCCAACGGGTGTGTCATTGAAGGGGAAGTCGAGGACAGCATCCTGTTCCGCGGTGTCAAAGTAGGAGAAGGGGCGGTCATTAAAAACTCCATCATCATGCAGCGCTGTGAGATCGAAGAAGGAGCGGTCCTGGAAAATGTCATTCTTGATAAGGATTGCACCATTTCCAGTGGCAAGACGCTGATTGGAGCACCTGAAAAGCCGTACGTACTAGCGAAGCGGCGATCAATGTAATCCCCTTTGTCAGGGACTGTCTGGACCTTACCGCTCGGGCAGTCCTTTTTCTTTAACAATGGTTAAGTGATGGATTGAACAAAGATAAGGAGTGGATATACGTGAATATTTTAATGGTTGGTTCAGAATGCACCCCTTTTGTAAAAACCGGTGGTCTTGCTGATGTGCTCGGTACTCTGCCGCATGCCTTGAAGAAACAGGGCGCCGATGTCCGTGTCGTCCTGCCGAAATATGAGAACATGGATGATCACTGGAAGGAACAGCTGACCCACCTGGATGAACTGGATATCACGCTTGGTTGGCGGAGCCAGTATGCAGGAATCGAATATATCAACTATGAGGGCATTCCCGTCTATTTCATAGATAACGAATATTATTTTAAACGTTCCAATCTTTATGGGTATGGAGATGAAGCCGAGCGGTTCGTTTTCTTCAATAAAGCGGTTATGGACTTTATCTGCACGCTGGAATGGACTCCGGATATCCTGCACTGCCATGACTGGCAGACCGGTCTCATCCCTGTCTACCTACATACCCATTATAAGGATGTGGAAAAGCTTCAAGGTATGAAAACGGTCTTCACGATCCATAATTTGAAGTATCAGGGGATTTATCCGCAGTCCGTCCTGCATGATCTGATGGACTTTGATGAAAGCATGATGAGAGATGATGCGTTCGAATTTTTCGGGAACATCAACTTCATGAAGGGTGCTTTGAACTACGCCGATTTTATTACAACGGTCAGCGAAACTTATGCAAAAGAGATTCAAACGCCCTATTATGGGGAAAACCTAGACGGAGTACTTAGAAAACGGACTGACGAATTAATCGGAATCGTCAACGGCATCGACGAGCATAACTATAACCCTATGAAAGACGAAGCCCTTGCTTTTCCGTATCGCAGCTCCCTGATCAAGAAGGCTCAGAACAAGATGTGGCTGCAGGCTGAATTAGGTCTGCCTGTACGTAAGGAAGTACCGATGATTGGCATCGTTTCCAGATTGGTGGAACAAAAAGGGTTCGACTTGATCGGAAGGGTGATTGACGAGCTGCTTTATCATGATGATGTTCAAGTCGTCCTGCTTGGTACGGGTGAATATCAATATGAGCAGCTGCTTCAATGGGTACAGCACAGACACCCCGAAAAAATGTCAGCGAATATCCGTTTTTCAGAACCATTATCCCGTCAGATTTATGCGGCCAGTGATATGTTCCTCATGCCTTCCCGTTTCGAACCGTGCGGGATTGGTCAGCTGATTGCCTTAAGGTATCTGTCTGCTCCAATCGTAAGGGAAACAGGGGGACTTGTGGACACCGTCCAGCCATATAATGAAGAGACTGGGGAAGGGAACGGATTTTCATTTACAAACTATAACGCCCACGACATGCTGTACACGATCCGCCGGGCCGTCGAATTCTATCAGGAGCCTGCTTCTTGGCAGAATCTTGTAAAAAACATCTGCAAGAGTAAGTTCACTTGGAAAAACTCTGCGGAGCAGTACATGGATTTGTATCAAACGATGTTCCGGTAGAGCTGATAGGAGGAACCTTTATGGTGATGTTCAGTAGCAAAAAGGAATTCAAGGCCGCGTTTAAGGAGCAGTTGGAGGACCGGTATGGGCGGACGCTGGAGACAGCTTCGGAGTATGATACGTACCGCGCGTTAGGGACGCTGATTCAGGAGAAAATCAATGCCAAATGGCTTCACACCCAGCAGCATTACAAGCGTAATAAAACGAAGCAGGTGTTTTATTTCTCGATGGAATTCCTTATGGGGCGTCTGCTTGGGAACAATCTATTAAACATGGATGTTCTGACACTTGTAGAAGAAGGACTGGAGGAGCTTGGTTTGTCCCTGTCCGGGTTGGAAGAGAAGGAAAGTGACGCAGGACTCGGCAACGGCGGTCTCGGCCGTTTGGCGGCTTGTTTTCTGGATTCCCTGGCCTCTTTGGAGATGGCTGGTCACGGCTATGGCCTCCGGTATAAGTACGGCATGTTTGATCAGCATATCATCGACGGGAAACAAGTGGAATTTCCTGATTACTGGCTTTCCAAAGACTTCGTCTGGGAAGTGAGGCGCCCGGATGAAGCAATCGAAGTCCGTTTTGGCGGACAGGTATCTTCCACCCGTGACAAGGACGGAAAGCTGCATTTTAAGTATGAGCACTACGAACCGATCCAGGCGGTGCCTTATGATGTCCCGATTGCCGGATATAAAAACGAAACCGTGAATACGCTCCGGTTGTGGTCTGCAGAACCATCTGTCGGAGACACAATGTCCCGTGCTGAAAAAGAAGGGGAGCTCGGTCATTTTCTCGGCCATAAACGTTCGCTGGAATCTATTTCGGATTTCCTATATCCGGATGATTCTACAGAAGACGGTAAACGCCTCCGCTTAAAGCAGGAATATTTCCTCGTTTCCGCCGGTGTCCAGTCGGTTGTCCGCTATTTTGAAAAACTGGGAGTGCCATGGTCCTCCTTCCCTGAAAAAGCAGCCCTCCATATCAACGATACCCATCCGGCCCTCGTCATTCCTGAACTGATGCGGATCCTTATGGATGAGAAAGGAATCGGCTGGGAGGAGGCATGGGAGATCACCCGGTCCTCGGTTTCCTATACGAATCATACAACCCTTAGTGAAGCGCTTGAGTCCTGGCCTGTAGGTCTTGTCCGCTCGCTGCTGCCACGGATTTTCATGATCATCAATGAAATCAATGAGCGTTTCTGTCAGGAGCTGTGGAGCACTTACCCAGGCGATTTCGACCGCATTGCCGACCTTGCCATCGTAGCGGACGGTCAGGTGAAAATGGCCCATTTATCCATTGTCGGAAGTCACAGCATTAATGGTGTGGCAAAACTCCATACAGAAATTTTAAAACATCGCGAAATGAAACGATTCTTCCATACATTCCCGGATCGCTTCAACAATAAAACCAACGGAATTACTCACCGCAGGTGGCTGATGCACAGCAACCGTAAACTGACGTCACTCATTACGGAAGCGATCGGCGACACCTGGATCCACGAGCCGCAGCAGTTAAGCCGGCTGATGAGCCGGAAAGATGATTTAAGCTTCCTTGATCAGCTTCACGATATCAAGCACCAGAATAAAGTGGAATTTGCAGAGTGGGTGCAGCAGACGCAGGGAATCACCGTCAATCCGCACTCCATATTCGATGTCCAGATTAAACGGCTCCACGGTTATAAGCGTCAACTGCTTAATGCTCTTCATATTATGCATTTATACAATGAATTGAAGGCAGACCCTGCCATGGAAATGGTACCGAGGACTTTCTTTTTCGGAGCCAAGGCAGCCCCGGGTTATCATTTCGCGAAAACGGTCATCCAATTGATCAACCGTATTGCAGAAGTGGTCAACAACGATCCTGCTGTAAACGATTATATAAAAGTGGTGTTCCTTCCGAACTATTCCGTGTCCATGGCAGAGAAAATCATTCCAGCGACCAATATCAGTGAGCAGATATCCATGGCTACGAAGGAAGCTTCGGGTACAGGGAATATGAAATTCATGATGAACGGCGCAGTGACCGTGGGGACGATGGACGGGGCGAACGTCGAAATCCACGACCACGTCGGGGATGATAACATTTACATTTTCGGTCTCACTTCTGAGGAGATCTGGGAGTATTACAATCAAGGCTCCTACTCTTCCAGTGAGATTTATCATAATGACGACCGGATCCGCCGTATTCTCGATGAATTGATTCACTACAGTCCTTTTTCTAAAGGCGAAACGGAATTCCAGGCCATTTACGATGCTTTGGTCACCTATAATGACGAGTACTTTGTACTGAAAGATTTTCCAGATTATCTGCTGGCTCAGAAGAAAGTCAGTCAGGATTATCAGCGAAAGCGTCAGTGGAACTTGAAGAGTCTCGTAAACATCGCCCAATCCGGTGTGTTTTCCAGTGATCGCACGATCCAGGAATACGCAGGGGAGATTTGGAAAATCAATCGTGTCGGGGCGCTGAAGTAGTTATATAGGGGGACGGATTTGTGAGACAAAAGGAAATGTATCATAACAGCTTTGAGGAATCCTATAGAGAGCCTTTCGGTGCTGCGCCGAAAGGTTCTGCTGTTACACTGAAACTGGATGTGCTCAACCGCCATCGTGTATCCCACGTCATCCTTCACTATATCCTTGACCGTACGGATCATGAAAAGACGAAGGAAATGGACGTATGCAGCGAGGAACACCAGTGCACGACATATGAAACGACCATAAAAATGCCGGAAAGTCCACAGCTGATCTGGTATTTCTTTGAAATCATCTCCGAAGACCGCACCCTTTTTTACGGACGGGAGCGGAGTAATGAGAGCGGGGAAGGCCGGATTTATGATCATATCCCCCCTTCCTGGCAGATTACGGTTTATGATCCTGTTTACGAAACGCCGGAATGGTGGAAGAATGCTACGATGTATCAAATATTTCCCGACCGTTTTTATGCAGCCGGTGACATTGATATGAAAAAAGCACCGGAAACGAGCCTTGTACATGCCCATTGGGAGAATGACCCTGTTTATATCCGCAATGAGCGAGGAGAAGTCATCCGCTGGGACTTTTTCGGTGGCAGCCTGAAAGGCATTACGGAAAAACTTGATTACCTCGAGACACTGGGCATTACCGTTCTTTACTTGAATCCAATTTTTGAAGCCGAAAGTAATCACCGGTATGATACGGGAGATTATCATAAGATTGATGAACTGCTCGGTACAAAGGAAGACTTCGAGGCGCTGATTGAAGAAGCGGAAAAACGAGGCATGGAAGTTATGCTGGACGGGGTGTTCAGTCATACCGGGAGCAACAGTATTTATTTCAACCGGGAAGGGAAGTACGACTCCCTTGGCGCCTATCAATCCAAAAATTCCCCTTATTACAGCTGGTATACATTCCACAACTATCCCAACGAATATGATGCCTGGTGGGGAGTAGGGACTCTCCCTACACTCCGGAAGGAAAATGAAGATTACCAGAACTTCCTGATTCACGATGAAGACAGTGTCATCAAAACGTGGCAGAAGTCAGGGATGAAGCACTGGCGTCTTGACGTAGCGGACGAGTTGACCGATGACTTGATCCGGCAGATTTATACCCAGCTGAAGGAGAAGGATTCATCCAGTGTGCTGCTTGGGGAAGTGTGGGAGGATGCGTCCAACAAATCAGCCTATGGAAAACGCCGCGACTATTTTCTCGGGGGCGTCCTGGATTCAGTGATGAATTACCCGATGCGGCGGATCCTGCTCGACTTTATTAAGGGGGACATGGATGCCTACACGGTGCACAGGCGCTTGATGACTTTATGTGAGCACTATCCGAAAGAATACTTCTATGCCGTCATGAACATGCTCTCCAGTCATGATGTCGAAAGAATTTATACGATGCTGGCAGACTTTCTGCCGGATGACTTTTCCGATGAGCAGAAAGAGCAGCTCATCTTCAAGCAGATCAAGGCTCTCAGTCTATGGATCTATGCTTTTCCGGGTGTGCCTTCCCTGTACTATGGCGATGAAGCCGGGCTGACAGGCGGAGCAGATCCGGATAACCGTAAACCTTATCCGTGGGGAAGAGAAAACCAGGAACTGCTTGACTGGTATACCAAAATCGGGAGTTGGCGGAAAGAGCATGACGTTCTTCGTACAGGGCATTGGAAGTCCTTTGCCCTGGATGATGATGTTTTCGGATTTGAGAGATGGAATGAAAACAATGTCGACCATTTTGGAAATGAAGCGGCGGACGAGCGGATTCTCTTTTTGTTCAACCGGAACCTCCGGGAAAAGCGGGAGATTAATATCCCCATTCAAAAAGGGAAATGGCAGCAGCTGGAGAACAAGAAAAGTATATTCAGTTCGAAAAATAACTGGCTGACGATCAAACTGGATCCGTCAGAGAATATGATTCTAAGGTTAATGAAATAGGAGGCGTAACCAATGGGTTTCTTAGATGGATTAATGGGAAACGCGTCCGAAGTGGACGTAACGAAGCTTGAAAAGGATTTGAAAGATATCCTTGCCGGTGGAGAGCAGGTAGAGAGCGGTTATAAAGTGCTCCGCGACTCGTTTATCTTCACAAACAAACGGCTGCTTCTCGTGGATAAGCAGGGCATGACGGGGAAGAAAGTGGAGTACCACTCCATCCCGTATAAAAGCATCACCCATTTCAGCGTAGAAACAGCGGGAAGCTTCGATATGGATGCTGAGCTGAAGATATGGATTTCAGGGTCATCCGAGCCGATCGGAAAACTTTTCAAGAAGGACAGCCCGATCGAATCCGTTCAACAAACACTGGCTGAACATGTATTATGACCTTTGCAGCCTTCTTCCGTATAAAGGAAGAAGGCTTTTGCTATTGAAAAATGACTGCCGTTCAAGCATCATAGAAGTACATCATTATGAAAGCGTTACCAAAGAGGTGTTCTCATGAAGCTTGAGCTTGTTCAGAAACAAACGACAGGGTTATTTATGACAACGGAAATGCGCCAGGCCGTTCAAATGCTTCAATTTTCAGCGGGTGAGTTATGGGAGTATGTGCAGCGGGAGGTTGATGAAAACCCGCTCCTTCATTTTTCTGTCGACGCTTCATCCATGTTCTACAAGCAAGGTGGATCGATGAATTTTATGGAAGAGATGACTCCTGATCAAGCATCATGGAGGGATAATCTAGGGGACCAGATCAGGCTGCTGGAGGTGCCTGCACAGACGAAAGAGATGCTGATTTTTCTTGCAGGGCATCTAAATGATGACGGTTTTTGTGAAGCATCGGACGAGGAGACAGCAGAAACCTTTCTTACGACGGTGGAATCAGCGAGGAGCATACGCATGTCTATGTTCAACCTGGATCCCGAAGGTGTAGGCTGCCGGAACATAAGGGAGTATTTGGTTTTTCAGGCTGCCCGGCGCTTTCCTGAGGATGAAAAACTGCCGCTGATCATCCGGCATCACTTGGATGATCTGGCCCTTGGAAACTGGGAGGAGATTGAAAAGTCTGCAGGCATACAGCGGAAGGAAGGAGAGGAAGCACTTTTGCGGTTAAAGCAGTTGAATCCGAGACCGCCGGCTTCCACTTTATCTCCATCCATTCCATCTCTCCCGCCTGATTTAATATTGGAAGAAACGGCAGAAGGGTATCAGCTTCACGACCCTTATTCCATGACGAAATACCTTGGGTGGGACCACGAACTCCTTGAGTTATACGATACCAAAGCAGAGGCCGCCGGTTTTTTTGAAGAAGACTATAAACGGGCCCGATGGCTGATTCAAAGCCTGGAAAGCAGGAAGAACACTCTCCTGCAGACGGCCGAGGTCGTCGTCCGTCATCAGCAGGAGTTTTTCCGGGGCCGTTCGCTGCAGCCGTTGACGCTGAAGAATGTGGCAGATCAGCTCGGTGTTCATGAGTCCACCATCAGTCGTGCGGCTGCCAATAAAGTCATGCAGACACCAAAAGGACTGTATCCCTTGAAAAGCTTTTTCGTCACGGGGTATCAAGGGGAGGACGGAAGAGGATATTCATCGGGTTATGTGAAAGAAAGGATCACCGGGATGATCCAGGGGGAAAATAAAAGGAAACCATATTCCGACCAAAGCATCAGCCGCCTCCTGCTTCAACAGGAAGGTCTTCACATATCCAGAAGGACGGTAGCCAAATACAGGGAAACTATGAAAATTCCATCCTCCTCACGCAGGAAGGACACGTCCAAAAAGCTTCACCTCCTACATTCCTAGGTTAATCTTCTCCTGAATGGGGGATAGACTATTAAAGTGGAGTGAAGGAGGAGAGAAACGTTGAAGAAGATCATTGATTATACGAAAGCGGTCATCAAGGAATTTCAAAAAGATAACGTCCCTCTGCTTGGGGCTGCCCAGGCTTATTATTACTTACTATCCATTGTTCCGATGTTGATTCTGCTATTATCTATACTCCCCTATTTGAATATTGATTCAGAAACGGCGATCCAGGCCATGGGCAACGTTCTTCCGAGCGGCACCGTTGATGTATTCCGTGAAAATATCGTTGCAGTAGTGGAACAGCCGAACGGGGGGCTTCTTACAGTTGGTATTCTGGGTACGCTCTGGTCCGCTTCCAGTGGCATCAATGCGTTCATACAATCGGCCAATGAAGCTTATGAAGTAGAAGAAACGAGGTCGTTCATCAAAGTGAGACTGCTGGCGGTCGCGTTGACGATAGGCATGATAGTAGCGATTGTCGTCGCTCTTGCGCTCCCAGTGTTCGGACAAGTCTTGATTGATTTCATCAACCTTCCAGCTCAGACGGAAATACTGATGCAGGTGCTGCGCTGGGTGATCAGTATATCGGTCATCGGTCTCGTATTGATGGCCCTTTATCACTTCGCCCCAAACAAGAACATTCCATTCAAGCATATTCTTCCGGGGGCAGTGATTACTGCGCTTCTCTGGCAGGTCATTTCCCTGGCTTTCTCGTTTTACGTAACGAACTTTGGAAACTACTCTGCAACGTATGGAAGTCTCGGTGGTGTCATCATTCTTATGCTTTGGTTCTTCCTGACCGGTATCATCTTAATGGTCGGTGCGGAAATCAATGTCGTCTATCACCGACGCCACGGAGGCAGGAAATCAAAAGCGGCTTAAATGTGAAGGAGGTCTCCCGTCCTATGAGGAGACCTCCTTTTTTAATGGAGGGAAAGGTTGAATTTCTCAAGAAGTTCAGGCAGCGTCGGCCGGTCATGTCCATTTCTTCCTTTCCCGGGCTCTGCATGAAGCAGTGATTCCAATACAGCCTCCTCGCAGGACTCGCGTACAGCTCGGAATGCCGCATCAATATCCTCTTCATGAAGCATTTCTAAAGACAGGGGCTGGTCCGGTTTGTTATGCGGAATGGTTCCAGCGGTTGTAAAACCGATGACAACTTCACCACTGCCATTACCGATAATAGACCCCGTCCTCGATAATCCGGCTGCTGCCCGTTTGAGTATCCGCTTCAACTGCCGCTCTGTGACCGGGAGATCCGTCGCGCAGATGACCATCACCGAACCGCGGTCCTTCTCCTGTACCTGATGTGCTTCGTTCAGCTCTTTCCCAACCGCTCTTCCATCGATCCGCAGGTCACTCAGCGTCCCGAAGTTGGTCAATGTCAGAACGCCGAGGGTATACGATCCGTAGGCGAGGTCGATTTTACGCGAAGCTGACCCGATGCCGCCTTTCATGGAGTAACATACCATGCCGGTCCCTGCCCCCACACTTCCTTCTTCAAACTCATCTTCCGCCCTTTGCAGCGCATGCCAGACATCCTCCTTCGCTACACTGCGGTTTCGGATATCATTCAAATGCATATCATTGCACTCCCCGACGACGGGGTTGACCGTCCCTGTCGTCCGTCCGATTTCAGGGTTCCGCTCCAAGCTGTAATCAACGAGGGCATCGTAAACCCGGCCGACTGCGAACGTATTGGTTAAGGCGACAGGGGTTTCCAACGTTCCCATTTCTTCGATCTGGATTAATCCGGTGGTTTTCCCAAAGCCATTGATGACATGCGAGGCGGCCAGCAGCTTTTGTTTGAAAAGGTTTCCTTCATGCGGAAGGATGACCGTTACGCCTGTGTGTGTGTCTCCGTCTGTCAGTGTTTGATGACCGACTTTGACACCGGGTACATCGGTAATTTGATTTCGCCTCCCCGTCTGCATCTCTCCAATTGTAATTCCGTATGTTCTTGTTTTTGTTCCCATCCATAAACCCTCCCTGCCTTCCTACTACTTTCTAAATGCAGAGATGAAATTCCTTTTTATGTATGAAAATACATCCTTAGGTTTTAATATACGTTCAAACGCTTGTAGATAAAGGTTTTTTGTATGGAAAAGTGAATAAAATAAATTTTCTTTTGAAAAATCTCAAAAAATATTTGGTTGCGCTTACATCGTTTTTATAAGTGGATTTGTAAAGGATTGTCATTGTCGTATTTGCATGAAAATTCAGCGGTTATGCCTGATGAGGGCGTGATTCTTCCATATGTTCATGCTATACTAGTAAGAAACTGAAAAGACAGAATTTTTCTATTATTGCCTGCAACCTTCAAGAATAAGTCCGCTAGGGGGAAAGATAATGCAAAAACACGGATATCCTGTTCCGCAGGGGCTGTATCATCCGGAAAATGAGCATGAAGCTTGTGGTATCGGAGTTATTGCCAACATCGATGGGACAAAGAGTCATAGTATTGTAGAAAATGCCATCACGATCTTATGTAATCTGGAGCACCGGGGCGGTCAGTCCGCGGATATCAGTACAGGGGATGGTGCCGGTATTTTAACCCAGATTCCTCATAAATTCTTTGAAAAACAATGTGAGAAAGAAGATATATACCTTCCGGAGGCTGGGAAATACGGGATCGGCATGGTGTTCTTCCCGGAAGATCATGGCTTGAGAGTCGACTGTATGCAGCGCTTTCAGCGTATCGTTGAGGAAGAAGGACAGCAGTTCCTTGGCTGGCGTACTGTACCCGTCAACGACTCCTTCGTAGGAAAAGATGCGAAAAAGACGAAGCCATTCATTCGTCAGGCTTTTGTAGCTCCTTCTGCAAATATCCAGACACAGATGGATCTGGAACGCCGTTTATACATCATCCGCAAACGTGCGGAAAGCGAAATTGCTTCCTTGGACCAGTATGATGACTTTTATATCAGCAGCCTGTCTTCCAATACGATTGTGTATAAGGGCATGCTGATTCCTGAACAACTGGACTCCTTTTATATTGATTTGAACCATCCTGATTTTAAAACCGCCCTCGCCTTAGTACACTCTCGATTCAGTACGAACACCTTCCCGAGTTGGAAACGATCACATCCAAACCGCTATACCATCCATAACGGAGAGTTTAACACCCTCCGCGGAAATGTGAACTGGATGAGAGCGAGGCAGGAGCTTTGTGAGTCTGAATACTTCAGCAAAGAAGATCTGGATAAGCTTCTGCCGGTCATTGATGCCAACGGAAGTGACTCATCCATGTTCGATAATGCGTTTGAGTTTCTTTACTTATCCGGTCGTTCTCTGGCCCACACGGCTATGATGATGGTCCCTGAGCCATGGTCCAATGATGAGACGATTCAGGAAGATAAGAAGAGCTTTTATGAATATCACAGTACGCTGATGGAACCATGGGACGGCCCGGCAGCCCTTGCCTATACGAACGGGAAGCAGATTGGTGCCTGTCTGGACCGTAATGGTCTGCGTCCTGCCCGATACTATGTAACGAAGGACGGCATGATCGTGCTCGGGTCTGAAGTTGGTGCGCTCGATATTTTCGCTGATGATATTTTGTACAAAGATCGACTGCACCCTGGCAAAATGCTGCTCGTCGATCTTGAAGAAGGGAAAATCATCCCGGATGAAGAGATCAAGCTTCAGATTGCCCGTGAGCATCCGTACCAGGAATGGATTGATGATCATAAATTCGATTTGGAAGACCTGCCTGAGCCGGCTGCAGAACACCGACCGATCGGAAATCTGATCGATCAGCAGCTCGCTTTCGGATACACGACAGAGGAATTGAATAAGATCCTCATGCCGATGGTGACGGATAAAAAAGATCCGGTCGGTTCGATGGGATATGATTCTCCGCTGGCTGTCCTTTCCAAGAAACCTCAGCTGCTTTACAGCTATTTCAAGCAGCTGTTTGCCCAGGTGACCAACCCTCCAATCGATGCCATTCGTGAAAAACTGATTACGATGGTGGAAACGACCATTGGTGCCGAAGGGAACCTGGTGGCTCCAAAACCGGACAGCTGCCGTCAAATTCGTCTGAAGACACCGATTCTGACGAATAAAGAGCTCGAACAGCTTCGCCAGCAGACGGTGGAAGGATTCAAACCGGTCACACTGTCGACGTTATTTAAAGCGGAAGAAAATGAAATGAAAGCTTCGCTCGACCGTTTATTTGAAGAGGCCGATCAAGCGGTGGAAGACGGAGCGACACTGATTATCCTTTCTGACCGCGGTGTGAATGGTGAGTATGCAGCCATCCCGACGCTGCTTGCTGTTTCAGGTCTCCACCACCATCTGATCCGCGAAGGGACGAGAACGAAAGTCAGTCTGCTTGTGGAAACAGGGGAAGCGCGTGAAGTCCATCATTTTGCAACACTTCTGGGCTACGGGGCAGAAGGGATCAACCCCTACCTTGCCTATGAATCGCTGCGTGACCTTCTTGAAACCGGTCAGATTGAAGCCGTTTCCCATAACGAAGCTGTACAGACGTACATTAAAGCGGCAACAGACGGTATTATTAAAGTCCTCTCCAAAATGGGGATTTCAACCATCCAAAGTTACCGGGGAGCCCAGATTTTTGAGGCTGTCGGTATTCGGATGGATGTGATTGATCAATACTTTACCCGGACGGCTTCCCGTCTCGGCGGAATCGGTCTGGACATCATTGAAAAAGAAGTATTGATGCGTCATGAAACAGCCTTCAGTGAGGGCCGTGGCGGAAACCGTACGCTTGATGCGGGTGATGATTATCAATACCGCAAAAATGGTGAGGATCACCAGTACAATCCGCAGACGATCGCGACACTGCAGCACGCCTGCCGTGCCAATGATTATGATCTTTTCAAGCAGTACTCGCAGATGCTGACGGATGAAAAGCATAACCTTCAATCCCTGCGTGGACTTTTATCCTTTAAAAAACGGCCGTCCATTCCGTTGGATGAAGTGGAATCGGTTGAAGACATTACCCGGCGCTTTAAAACCGGTGCGATGTCCTTCGGTTCCATCAGTCAGGAAGCCCACGAGGCGCTTGCTGTCGCGATGAACCGGATCGGAGGCCGCAGTAACTCCGGAGAGGGCGGGGAGAACCCGGCCCGTTTTGAACCGGAAGAAAATGGTGACCTGAAACGAAGCGCTATTAAACAGGTAGCTTCCGGACGATTTGGCGTAAATAGTCACTATTTAGTGAATGCCGATGAAATCCAGATCAAGGTCGCCCAAGGGGCGAAGCCCGGGGAAGGTGGACACCTTCCTGGTAAGAAAGTGTACCCGTGGGTAGCCGAAGTCCGCGGCTCCACGCCAGGCGTTGAGTTGATTTCACCGCCTCCGCACCATGATATTTATTCCATCGAGGATCTGGCTGAGTTGATCTACAACTTGAAAAATGCCAATCCAAAGGCTCGTGTCAGCGTGAAGCTTGTATCGGCTGTCGGTGTAGGAACCATTGCTGCTGGTGTAGCGAAAGGCCGTGCCGATCTCGTTCTGATTAGTGGTTATGACGGTGGAACAGGGGCTGCGCCGCGTACAAGTATTAAGCATACCGGTCTTCCGTGGGAAATCGGTCTGGCTGAAACCCACCAGACACTTGTGCTCGACCGGCTTCGTGACCGCATTGTCGTTGAAACAGACGGTAAGATGATGACCGGCCGAGATGTCGTTGTCGCCTCTCTTCTTGGAGCGGAGGAGTATGGATTTTCCACAGCCCCTCTTGTTGTCCTAGGCTGTGTCATGATGCGTGTCTGCCATTTGAACACATGTCCTGTTGGTGTAGCCACCCAGGATCCTGAACTTCGGAAGAAATTCACCGGTGAAGCCGATCACCTTGAAAACTTTATGCGCTTCATTGCCCAGGAAGCGAGGGAGATCATGGCAGAACTCGGCTTCCGTACGATCAACGAAATGATCGGACGGACGGATGTGCTTGAAACAAACGAAGCCATCGATCATTGGAAAGCGAAGGGTGTGGACTTGTCTGCGCTTCTTTACCAGCCCGATGTACCGGACAACTATGGTTTATTTGCTGTGCGTAAGCAGGATCACGGTTTGGATAAGACCCTCGATATGGAAGAACTGCTCCCGTTATGTAAAGATGCGATCGAAACGGGTAAACCGATGAAATATACCGGGTCGATCCGCAACATCCACCGGGTGACAGGGACGATTTTGGGCAGTGAGATTACCCGCCGCTACGGCGCAGAAGGCCTGCCTGAAGATACGATCAACCTGACATTCAAAGGTTCAGCAGGACAGAGCTTCGGAGCTTTCATTCCTAAAGGGATGTCACTGCGCCTGATCGGAGATTCCAATGACTATGTCGGTAAAGGACTGTCCGGAGGGAAGATCATCGTCCACCCTTCATCCAAGTCTTCGTTCCGTCCGGAAGAAAACACGATTATCGGAAACGTGTCTTTCTATGGAGCATCCGCTGGAGAAGCCTATATCAACGGTCTTGCCGGGGAGCGCTTCTGTGTACGGAACAGTGGGGCGGATGTCGTCGTCGAAGGTGTCGGGGACCACGCCTGTGAATATATGACGGGTGGAAGGGTCGTCGTCCTTGGAGGTACCGGACGTAACTTTGCTGCTGGTATGTCCGGAGGCGTCGCCTACGTTCTTGATGAAACAGCCCACCGTTTTGAAACGAAGTGCAACAAGGAGCTTGTGCTTCTGCAGCAATTGCAGGATTCACAGGAAATCCAGGAGCTTTATGATATGATCGATCGTCACGTATCGTATACAAACAGCCCGTTGGGACAGAAGATCCTTGCGGAGTGGCCGCAGTACGTGAGCCGATTTGTCAAAGTGATTCCAAGAGATTACCTGCACATGCAGGAACGCATTCAGCGCCTGAAAGAGAGCGGACTGGACAAATTTGACGCAGAAATGACAGCTTTTGAAGAGAGAAACAAACCGGTGGAAACCGTCAAATAACAGCGGAGGGGGAGACCTGATGGGAAAGTCAACTGGATTTATGGAATATACGCGCCAGGCTATACCTGAGCGTGATCCTGAAGTTCGAACGAAAGACTGGGAAGATTACACGCTTCCCCTTTCAGATGAAGAAGTACAAAAGCAGGGGGCCCGCTGCATGGACTGCGGCGTTCCGACGTGTCATTCCGGAATGGAAATCAACGGCATTACGACTGGATGCCCGGTCTATCACTTGATTCCCGAGTGGAACGACCTCGTCTATCGAGGGAAATGGAAGGAAGCTCTTGAGAAAGAACATGAAATGAACAATTTCCCGGAGTTTACCGGATTTGCCTGTCCGGCTCCATGTGAAGGCGCCTGTGTGCTTGGCATAAATGAGCCGCCTGTTGCGATTCGTAGTGTAGAGCGTTCAATCATTGAAAAAGGTTTTTCGGAAGGCTGGGTAACTCCTCAGCCGCCGGCCTCCCGCACAGGTAAAAAAGTGGCGGTTGTCGGTTCCGGTCCGGCCGGCCTTGCTGCCGCTGCGCAGTTGAACAAAGCCGGGCACTGGGTGACGGTATACGAGCGGAATGACCGTGTCGGCGGACTGCTGACCTACGGCATTCCGGAAATGAAGCTTCCGTACTCCGTCGTGGAACGCCGTGTGAACATTCTGAAGCAGGAAGGCATTCAATTCCTGACCAACACAGAGGTAGGTCGTAACTACCCTGTTTCCCGCTTGAATGAAGAATATGATTCGGTCATTCTATGCGGCGGTGCTACGACACCGAGGAACATCGACGTAAGTGGAAGAAGCTTGAAAGGCGTTCACTATGCGATGGATTTCCTTCATTCCAATACGAAAAGTCTTTTGGATTCGGACCATGAAGACGGCAACTATATCAGTGCCAAGGGTAAGAATGTGATCGTGATCGGCGGGGGAGATACAGGAACAGACTGTATGGCCACATCCATGCGCCATGAATGTAAAAGTCTGACCCAATTTGATATCTACGATAAGAAGAGCAGCGTCCGCGATAATGAAACAAACCCGTGGCCGCAGTATCCAATTATCCACCGTGTGGAATATGGGCAGAAAGAAGCGGAAGCTGAATTCGGGAAAGATCCGAAAGCTTATGCAGTCATGACGAAAAAATTCGTCGGTGACGAGAACAACCGCATCAAGGAAGTGCATACCATTGATGTCGCTCTTTCCTATGATGAAAAAGGGAACAAAGTACGTACGGAAATTCCGGGGACGGAAAAAGTGTGGAAGGCGGACCTTGTCCTGCTTGCGATTGGATTCAGCGGGCCGGAGCAGGATCTCATTGAGAAGCTGGGCATAGAAACGACCGTCCGCTCCAATGTAGCTGCACAATATGGCAGATACACGACCAATGTAGATGGCGTGTTTGCAGCGGGCGACATGCGACGCGGACAAAGCTTGATTGTGTGGGCAATCAATGAAGGCCGTGAAGCAGCCCGTGAATGTGATCGTTACTTGATGGGTACGACGCAGCTGCCTTAACTATCAAAAAGGGGGGACAACGATGTCCCCCCTTTTTTTTATGGTCTACCTGATTCATTGTTTTTGTTTTCTAAAAATAATAATAATGTCGTTTAAGTTGTCGGACCCTCGGGTACTTTTAGATTGTAATGGTTATTTTTTACTTACCATTCTAAACATAATCAGAGGAGGAGCACAATGAGCGACAAGCGTACAAAAAAGGATGAGCAGCTGGATCAGTACAGAGTAGATGATTCTGGTAAACATATGACCACCAACCAGGGAGTGAAAGTATCTGAGGATGAATTCTCCCTCAAAGCTGGTGAGCGCGGCCCTACTCTTATGGAGGACTTTCACTTTCGCGAAAAAATGACCCACTTTGACCATGAACGTATCCCTGAGCGTATTGTGCACGCCCGAGGTTTTTCTGCTCATGGAGAATTTCAATTATATAAATCACTTGAAAAATACACGAGTGCTGACTTTTTGACGGATACATCGAAGACAACCCCGACGTTTACACGTTTTTCTACCGTGCAGGGGTCCAAGGGCTCTGCGGAGACTGTTCGTGACGCCCGAGGTTTTGCTACGAAATTCTATACGCAGGAAGGGAACTTTGATCTTGTAGGAAACAACATTCCCGTTTTCTTCATCCAGGACGCGATCAAATTCCCCGATTTAGTTCACGCTGTTAAGCCTGAACCGCATAACGGTATGCCGCAGGGGGCATCCGCCCATGATACGTTCTGGGATTTTGTTGCCCATAACCAGGAATCTGCGCATATGGTGATGTGGACAATGTCCGATCGTGCCATTCCACGCAGTCTGCGTATGATGGAAGGTTTCGGTGTACATACCTTCCGCCTTGTGAACAAAGAAGGCGTCGCACACTTTGTGAAGTTCCATTGGAAACCTGTTCTTGGAACGCATTCCCTCGTTTGGGACGAGGCTCAGAAAATTAATGGGAAAGACCCGGACTTCCACCGGGGTGACCTTTGGACCTCTATTGAAAACGGGGATTATCCGGAATATGAACTTGGCTTCCAGGTGATTGCGGAAGAAGATGAATATAAGTTTGACTTCGACCTTCTTGATCCGACGAAGCTTTGGCCGGAAGAAGACGTACCTGTCGAAATCGTCGGTAAACTGACGATGAACCGCAACGTCGATAACGTCTTTGCTGAAAACGAACAGGTCGCCTTCCACCCGGGCCATCTTGTACCAGGCATCGACTTTACGAATGACCCGCTGCTACAGGGGCGTCTTCACTCCTACACGGATACGCAGCTGATCCGCCTCGGCGGCCCGAACTTCCACGAACTGCCGATCAACCGTCCGGTCTGCCCGTTCTTTAACAATCAGCGTGACGGCTATGGACGTCAGACGATCAATAAAGGACCTGTGGCTTATCACAAAAATGGTCTGGCTGGCAACACGCCGGCACCTGCGAGCAAAGCAGAAGGCGGCTTTGAGCATTATCAGGAAAAAGTGGACGGCCATAAAGTCCGTGCACGAAGTGAAAGCTTTAAGGATCACTTCTCCCAGGCGACCCTGTTCTGGAACAGCATGAGTGATCATGAAAAGAATCACATCATCAATGCATTCAGCTTTGAACTTGGAAAAGTACAGAGTGAGGATGTGCGTGAGAAAATCGTAGAGATGTTCTCCAACGTAAGCCTTGAGCTCGCCCAGTCCTTTGCGAAGAACATCGGTGTAACCCCTCCGGAATCCGGTGGTTCGAACGTGACGAAATCTTCCCCGGCGCTCAGCCAGGCGAATACGGTTCACTCTCCGGCAACGAGGACGGTGGGTGTCATTCTTGCTGACGGTTTTAATGGTCAGGATGTGAGACAGACATTGGAGCAGCTGGAATCCCAAGGGATCATCACAAACATTATCAGTAACCGTCAAGGGATGCTGAAAGGTGATGACAATTCAGAACTGAAAGTGGACCATACGTTCCTCACGGTGGATTCCGTTCTTTATGATGCGATTTATGCTGTCGGAGGTGCTGATGCGGATCAAACGTTCGCCAAGCAGTCCGGTAACTTCCTGTCTGAAGCGTTCATGCACTTCAAACCAATTGGAGCGACTCACGAAGGTGTGGAATATGTGCAGCAGAACGATATGGACGGCCAAAGCGGCGTCATTACAGGAGACAACGCAGAGCAGTTCGCCAAACAGTTTGGTGAAGCTGTTGCCGCCCACCGCTTCTGGGATCGTGAAGTCATGTAAAAAAATAAAATGGAGGATGGATTTGTCCGTTCTCAGGCTGCCGGGGAATTTTTCCGGCAGCTTTTTTTTCTTCGTTGTTTCAAAAATGCAGGATTAAGGGAATAGTAAAAGAAAATCCAAACACAATGAGGTGATCGCATGATTCGTACGATCCTGATGATTATCGGCTTAATAGTAGTAATCAGCTTTATTATCTCTCTTATATAGGAAGTACATCCGGACGGTGCATTCGACTTGCACCGTCCGTTTTCTTCTGCAGGATGACAATGGGAGAAAGAAGGACAGCCGTCTGCATCATGTATAATGAGGATATGGTTTGAAAAAGGGAGGTAATAAAGTGAGAGAAGCTGTGGAACGACATAAGGAACAATTTATCGAAGAACTCAAGCAGTATCTGCGTATACCGAGTATTTCGTCGCTGTCTGCATATAAAGGAGAGGTTCGCCGGGCGGCGGAATGGACCGCCGAAGCTTTGGAAAAGGCCGGAATGGAGCATGTGGAAGTCATCGAAACGAATGGTCATCCACTTGTTTATGGTGACTGGCTCCATGCCCCTGATAAGCCGACCGTGCTGGTGTACGGTCACTATGACGTCCAGCCGGAAGACCCTGTTGACCTTTGGGACACACCGCCGTTTGAGCCGGTCATCAAAGACGGCAGGATTTATGCACGTGGAGCGACCGACGACAAGGGCCAGCTGTTCATTCATATCAAGGCGGCCGAGCTTCTGATGAAAGAGCATGGAGCGCTGCCTGTGAACGTGAAGTTTATCATCGAAGGGGAGGAAGAAGTGGCCAGTCCGCATCTCGGTCCTTTCATTGAGGAAAATCAAGAGCGTTTATCCTGTGATTCTGTCGTGATTAGTGATACTTCCTTCAGCGGCAAAGACCAGCCGGCGATCTGCACCTCCCTTCGTGGGGCGCTGGCGATGGAAATGACGGTCCGGACCGCAAACTCTGATCTTCACTCTGGTACATATGGAGGCGGCGTACCGAATGCGGTTCATTCGCTCGTCAACCTGTTGGATTCCCTTCATGATTCAGAGGGGAGAGTCTCTGTAGAGGGCTTTTATCAAGGCGTTCCGGAACCGACCGAAGAACTCCGCCGGGAAGTCGCTGCCGTTCCTTTTGACGAAGAAGAAACGAAACGCGCACTGGATATAGACGACCTTTACGGAGAAGCCGGGTTTTCATTTAAAGAAAGAACAGGCATCCGCCCGACGCTCGAGATCAATGGCATGACAGGCGGTTTCCAGGGCGAGGGACTGAAGACGATTGTTCCAAAGGAAGCCTCCGCCAAAATCAGCTGCCGTCTCGTTGGTGATCAAAATCCACAGGCGGTTTATGAATCAATAGAACGCCATGTGAAGCAGCATAAGCCTGCCGGGACCAAAGTCAGTCTGGAGAAATTCATTCAAGCGGACCCTGTCGCCATGGATTCTCAAAACTCCTTTATCCAGGCTGCGGCAGAGGCTTATGAGGATGTCTACAAGGTGCGTCCGCTGTTTCCGAAAGAAGGCGGATCCATTCCCATCGTGGAAGTATTTGGACGTGTCCTGGATGCCCCTGTCGTATTGATGGGTTTTGGTCTTCCGACAGAGAATCTCCATGCCCCTAATGAACACTTCCATCTGGATAATTTCACAAAAGGAATCGAAACGGCCGCCCAATATCTTCAGAAGTTATCATGAAAGAAAGCTGGCACCCACACGGGTGTCAGCTTTCTTTTTCAGCGAGATGGAGGATGTGCTGAATGAACGGTTCCTTCGCTGCGGTATAGCGGGAGCGGTTCTTTTTGTGTGTGACGGCAAGGCGGCTTTTCAACCTCTGATAGTCCATGGCTTTTTCCGGATGTTTCATGAGATAGTCGCGAAAGGCAAGCTTATCCCGCCACTCGTTTCCTTCATACGCTGTGATGTGAAGGTGACACGTTCCGTTCCCCGGCTCTCCTTTACGAAAAAAGTACCGCTCCTTCCATTCGAGCTTTGGCACATATGTATAGCCGGCTTTCTGCAGAGCATGGATGAAGGAACCATTTAGATCAAGGCGGGGAAGACCGAGCATCAGGTCAATCACCGGCTTTGCTTTCATCCCGGGGACAGCTGTGCTCCCTATATGCTCGACAGGGTAGTCCTGATCAAGAAAGCTCAAGATTTCAGCCTTTTCTTCAGCAAATATCTCAGGCCATACGTGCTGGTAGTTGTGCAGCTGGATATCGCCCATCCTTTTCCTCCTTTACGGGTACGTTCCTATGATTCTATCACGAGATCATTGTCTTTTTTTGTCAAAATAACCCTTTCTCCGTGTTAAACTAATAGTAAATGCTTATAGAGGAGGAAGGTTATGGAACCAACACAGCTGAAACCTAAATCATTTGGGGAAATTCTTGATACATCGTTCAGCATATCGAAGAAGCATTTCCCGTCTTTATTTCTTATGCTGTTATTTTTAATCGGCCCGATTTTCATAGTCGATTACTTGTTCATGATTGTAAGCGGTATTGATCTTTTCCGCGAAACATCCGGCGGAGGATTCGGAGAGCAGCTGATGAACAACCTGGACAGTGCGGGAAACATACAAGCTTCGGTTGCTGCTAACCTGGGAATTGGAATGGAAATGGTGTACCTGGGGTTGAACACCATCTTGAATCTCGTGCTCTATACAATGGCTCAGGCTGCGGTCATCATTGCAGCCGGCAAAGTCATCAAAGGAGAAAGCTGGACGAAAAAAACAGCAGTAAAAGGGGCCTTTTCAAGGTTCTGGCCGTTGATTGGAAGCTCTTTGCTGCTTGGGGTCATCGTCTTTGGAGTCTTTTTCGTTTTCTTTATTGTCATTGGATTTGGCGGGATCGGACTGACCCTTGCGGCTGGAGACGGAGCTGGATTTATTCCGATCATTCTCCTCGTCCTCGGTTTTATCGCGCTGCTCGCTTTTTTTGGAACACGACTAAGTATGTTCTTCGGATCGGTTGTTTACAAAAAGGCAGCGCCTGGGTTCACAGAAAGCTGGAAATTAACGAAAGGAAGATTCTGGGCGACGCTCGGGTTATTTGTTGTCTTCGGCATCATCATATTCCTGCTGACTTCTATATTTGATGCGGTTTCCATTATTCTTCTTGGAGGAAGTGTAGCCGGCAAACTTTTGACCGACCTGTCTACACTCCTCGGAACATTGTTTTTAATGGTTGGTTACACGGTCCTGTTGTACGATTTGAAGACCCGGAATGAGGGCGGAGACTTGAAGGATATGATTGCTTCCTATAAAAACATGTAATCTGCGAAGGGCTGAAGGTGGGTGGCAGTATGAGCGCAATACAGCAGGAAAAGGAACACTTGAGCGATATTTTGAGCAGGACGGAATATGAAGCGTATGAAGAGCAGCCGGAGCGTGCAGGCAGCCGGATCGGCGAACTGCTTTCCGCATGGGTCAGAGACTTGTTGGAAACTCTTTTTCCCGGGGCGGAAATCACAGGATCTGCGGTGGATGGTGTGCTGTATTTCATTGGAGCCATCGGCCTCGGTGTTCTCGTGTTTTTGGCTTTCCGGCTGTTCAGCAGACTCTCGGGCGAAAAGCATGCCCGTAGAAACCGGACGTTTCTTCCAGGTGAAGAAGGACCGCTTTCGCTCGATAGTCATTGGCGGCAGGCAGATGAATGGGCGGAACAGCAACAATGGACTGCTGCGGCCCGTCAGGTTTTTCTGGGGCTCCTGCTTCATTTTGATGATCAAGGGTTTGTAGATGTGCAGTCATGGAAAACCAATGGGGATTATGAAAAGGAATTGAAAGCTCATACCGGAGCGGATTATGTGGAAGCGTTCCGCCGTCTGGCCTTAATGTATGACCAGATGACCTACGGAGAGCGGCTGCTGAATGAAAAGGACTACCATACCTTCCGTTCTGATGCAGCATGGTATGTGAAGGAAGGAAGAAAGGAGGAGGCCTGATGAACCAAAGGAAAACATGGCTGGGAATCGGAGCGGCTCTCCTTCTGTTTGCCGGGGTCATTTACTGGAGCTCAAAAGAAGAACCGGAAGTCTATCCTCCGTACACATCCGAATCTCCGGCACCAAACGGATTGAAGGGGTTCTACACGCTGTTGGAAGAGCGGGATCAGGATGCCGCGCGCTGGAATGCAGCCCCTGGACAGCTTCCGGCGGCCGGTACCTCCCAGACCCTCTTGATGGCGGAGCCTGTGACGACGGTGAGTGGGGAGGAGATGCAGCGGTACAAGGAGTGGATGGAGGCGGGCAACACCATCTGGCTGATGAAACAGCATCCGGCCGGTTATTTTGATGTGGCTGTTGAGTATCCGGATTCCGACCAGGGATCTTCGCTCATCACAGATGCCGGCGGAAATCAGTATGAGGCAGATATCCCTGCTCCCCACCGGCTGCGGACCGGGGAAGCAGATAAAATACTGCTGAAGGACGAAAGTGGAGCGGTTGCCATTGAACGATCTTACGGCGAGGGGAGGCTGATTGTCGGTTTAACGCCCTCCTGGCTTGTTAACGACCGGATAATAGAAAAGGATCACTTTACCCTCGTCACGAAACTTATGGATACAGCGGGCAGCGGCGGAAGTCTTTGGTTTGATGAATACATACATACCCGGAACGGGTTCGCTGATAAAGCAGGTGTTTACCCTTCCTGGCTCTTGTTTTTCACTTTTCAGCTGGCCTTGTTGACGCTGGCCTGGCTGTGGTGGAAAGGGAAGCGTTTCGGCCCATTCTTCACACCGCGGGAGGATGTCGTCCGCTTTGGGGATGAACGTCTTCAGGCCGTTGCAAGCTGGTATAAAAAAGGGGAGTTTTACCGGGAGTCGCTGGCGATCCAGGAATCCTATATCCGCCAGCTGCTGCAGGAGCGCTTCGGTGTACCGGTCCACATATCATGGGAAGAAACGAGAGAGCGTCTGGACGGACGGATCGACCCGGATTCGTTGGAAAGGTGGACGACGATGTCCCGCCGGATTGAACCGCTGGAACATCAAAGTCATGTCGATAAAAAATCCTACCTGGAATGGTCAGGTGTACTTGAACAGATGAGGAAAGAGGTGCAGGACAGATGAAAGAGCAGATCCATCAATTAATCGAATCCTACGAAAGTAAAGTCATCGGACAGTCGGAAAATCTCCGCCTGATGCTGGCAGCGGTATTTTCCGGAGGCCATGTCCTTTTGGAAGGTGTGCCGGGTACAGGGAAGACGAAAATGGTCCGGACGCTCGCTGACCTGCTTGGCGGCGATTTCAAACGCATTCAGTTCACACCCGATCTGCTTCCGAGTGATATCACAGGGAGCATGATCTACAACATGAAGTCCGGCATGTTTGAAACATTGAAGGGACCGGTTTTTACAAACGTTCTTCTGGCAGATGAAATCAATCGTACGCCCGCTAAAACACAGGCGGCACTGCTTGAGGCGATGGAGGAAAAACAGCTGACCATTCAGGGGGGTACCTATACGCTTCCTGCTCCGTTTTTTGTTGTGGCTACACAGAATCCGGTCGAGTTTGAAGGCACGTACCCACTCCCGGAAGCGCAGCAGGACCGCTTTATGTTTAAATTGACTGTCGATTTCCCTGCTCTCGAAGAAGAAGTGAATGTTATAAAGAGTATCGTCAGTGGTGGGACAGCTGATGCTGAGACCACTTCCGTTCTGTCTATGGATATCTTCCAGGAGGTAAGCAGGGAGATTGCAGCGATTACCGTAACGGATGACGTCTATGAGTACATCACACAGCTGGTAAGGAAAACAAGAGAGACGGATACGATCCGGAACGGGGCGAGTACCCGGGCGGCTATAGCGATGGCACGTGCGGCAAAAGCCTGGGCCTATTTAGGGTCGCGGGATTATGTGACACCGGACGATGTGAAAAAAGTAGCCGTACCTGCACTGAGGCACCGGATTTTACTTGCGCCTCATATGGAATTGGAGGGAGCCACCTATGACCAGATCATTCAGGAGCTGGTGGGATCTGTTCCTGTTCCGCGATAGGGGGATCGTACCAACGCGAAGGCTGCTCCTTCTTGCAGCTGTGCTGTTGGTTTTAGTGACAGGACTGGCGGCCCTGGGTGTTCCCTGGCCGTATCTGCTTTCCTTAAATGCTGTCGTTTTTCTCCTCAGCCTTCTGGATTTGATGCTGATGCCAGGGAAAAAACAAATTCACCTCCATCGTTCAATGGAGGAGGAGATTGAACGTGGGTTAGAGAGTGAAGCTGCCCTTGTCATAAAAAACAACTCGGATCACCGGATGTTTGTAGAAGTGATCGATCATTTTCCTCCATCGTTCTCCAGACCTTTTCCACTGGAAGGATGGATCAAGGAAGGAGAAAGAAAAGACCTCCCGTTTTCGTTTACGGCCGGACAACGGGGCGATTATAGACTTCCGTCCATTTCCTATCGCTGGTGTTCATCCATCGGCCTGTGGGCGAGACAGGGACGTGTCGATCAGGAAATGAAGGTGCGTGTCATCCCGGACTTAAGCGGCAGCCGGTACTTTCTGAAAGATGCCCAGCGTTTTCTGCTTTATGAAGGAACCCGCATTAGGAAAGACCGGGTCGGCTCAGGAGAGTTCAGTCAGATCCGGTCGTACGTGACAGGCGATGACATTCGAAAGATTAACTGGCGCCAGACGGCGAAACAGCAGGAGCTCATGATGAATGAATATGAGCCGGAACATGGGAAGTATGTGACGATCCTTATTGACTGCGGAAGAATGATGGGAGTGGAGCTTGAAGAAAATAACCGCCTCGAAAAAGCCTTGGAAGCGGCTCTTACTGTAACAACGGCGGCTTTAAAGCGAGGCGACTATGTTTCTCTGGCTGCTTTTTCAAAGCGTGTTCATGTCTATGTGCCTCCTGGAAAAGGAATGGCCCATATGCAGACCATTCTACAGGAAGTCTATCATTTGGAGGTGGAAGGTTATGAATCGAACTACGCCTCCGCTTTTCAATATTTACAATCCGTCCAAAATAAGCGCAGCCTTTATCTTTTGTTCAGCGATGTCACCACGTTTCTATATGAAGAAACAGCGCTGCATTACTTGATGAGGTTAAGGCGTTCCCATTTATTTCTTATGGTTGGTATTGAGGACAGGACAGTGGATGAGGCTGCGAGGCGCATCCCGGAAGATGTTGCATCCACAATGGTGAAAAGTATGGCACAGAAGCAGTTGATGGATAAAAAGGAGGAAATGAGACGCTGGGAGAGCCGTGGGCTTCCGATGGTTGAAGCTCCGGAAGAGGCTCTCGCATCCGCCTCGGTATCCTATTACATTGATATTATGAACCGCGGGCTGCTTTAAGCGGTCGGCTTCCAAGAACGATATAGACGAGTAGTCCGATCACAGTCAGTGCAGCAAAAGCATACTTAGCTTCAAGCGGCAGTGCAGAAGGCGTGATGTATCCTTCAATAATCCCGGCGATGATAAACAAGGGCAGCGTTCCGATTAACAGCAGCACGGAGCGGTAGGCGTTCGTTTTCAATTGATAGGCACGGGTTCGTGAGCCGGGGACCCATAATTTAAAGCCCATCAGAAGTCCGGCTCCGCCGGCAATGAAAATGGCTGTCAGCTCGATGATTCCGTGAGGGACGATATAGGCCCAGAAATCATAGGATTTTCCGTGGGTGAAGAAAAGAGCGGCCAACGCGCCGACGATGATGCCGTTAAAAATAAGCACATAGACGGTGACCAGTCCAAAGGTTACACCACCGGCAAACGCAAGGAAGGCCACCTGTATATTGTTGGTCAGAATTTCAGCCGACATCACTGGTGAATTCACCCCACCGTCACTGCCGATCTGTGACGGGTCCACGTTTTGAGCGATGTTGGCGGGCAGTATCGTGTACAGGCTCATTGGGTCCTGGTAGACGGCTGTAAACGCAGCCGTTCCTCCAAGAAGAAACAGGCACATGCTGATGATGACAAACGCCCACTGCTCACGAAGAAGATGGATGAAGGTGTGGCCGAACAGATGCTTCACCTGTTTCCAGTTGGAGGTCTGCTCCTGATACAGGGTGTTGTGGGCTTTTGATGTCAGCGTATTCAAGTAATCCGTGCTCTCTTCTTCAGGGAAGTACGTCTGACTGAAGGCCAGGTGCTGGGTAACCTTCTGATATGTCCGCTGGAAATCCTCCACTTGCCCGGCTGTCCATTTTTTCTTATTCTGCTGCAGCGTATGGATCAGATTCTCCAGCCGCTTCCAATCCTGGCGGTTCTGCGAGATAAATGTACGATAATTCATAGGGTCACCTGCCGCTCGGAAATTTTTTACAACGCAGTTTAATTATAAGCAAGATTGCCTTTAATGGAAACCCGGGAGAGGAGATGGCGTATGCAGGAAAATGTACAAGTGAAAACACCGGAGCATGTGACTCTTAATTTCAGACTGGCTGGACTGGGCAGCCGGGGAGCGGCACAGATTACAGATACGTTGATTACTACGCTGATGAATGCCGGTCTGCTGACAGTCATCCTGCTGATGGATAACTACATGGGTGTTTACTTCTGGCAGGCAGAGAGCGTGATCGTTGCTGTCATCATTGTGATCGTTTTTATTATTAACTGGGGGTACTTCTTTTTATTTGAATGGCTTGCAAACGGAAGGACGCCGGGCAAGATGCTTCTGGGACTGCGAGTGGTCAGGGGGAATGGCGGACGTCCGACCGCTCTTTCTGTTCTCATCCGAAATCTGCTCCGGGTTATTGATATGCTTCCTTTCTATTACCTGCTTGGTATGCTGATGGTCTTTTTCCATCCGTCCCACAAACGTCTTGGTGATGTGGTAGCTGGAACGATTGTCATCCATGAGAAGAAGAAAAAGGCAGAGAAGAGTTCGGATAAAAAGCTGAACAAGCTTCTCAGGGGAAGGAACATTACGGCGCAGACGGTGCACATAGGAGATTGGGAACGCCAGCGGTTTTCAAAAGAAGATTGGAAACTGCTTCGGACGTATGTTCACCGCTACCCTGGTTTGAATGCCGTGGAACAGGAAGAGTTAACGGAAGATGTTGCAGCAATTCTTTTACCGAAACTGCAGCTGGAAGACCGTGCAGACCATCTGGACAGAGAGGACCGCCTTTTTGCCGCCTACCTGATTTTAAAAGAAGACTGGGAGTTTGAATGGTCCTGATTCCAGGCCGCCTTTCCTTTACATGGAAGGCGGCTTTTTTGAAGAATCCATAGAATATTGGAGAAAATAGAAATAAACATTTACAACAGCCGTATATTTGGTATTATATATAAGGATTTGTAGTGATTTGAGGAAATTTAACGAATAAAGGGGAAAAACAATGGTTACATCATTTGCGATGTTGTCACTGACCGTCCTGCTTCTGTTCTTAGTGATGTATGCAGCTGATACGTGGGTGCGCCGTTTCCGCAAAAGCGGACAGGAAACAGCCGCTGCTCCGTCCAATCCATTGGATGTTCAGCCGCCATCTGCCAAATAGATAGAAAGATTGAAGGCGTCCCGTGTCCGGGCCGCCTTTTCTATGCCGGGAACCGGTTTGCGTTTTGTTCCCCCGTGGATTGTGGTAAAATATATATGTTTACATATCGGAAGATTCACGCCTTAGATTACGGGTCGTGAACAGTTAATAAAAAGGTAAAAGGGGATATCTCATGACGAATAAAGCGGTCGTTTTAGGTGCGAATTATTATATTGGACTGAGTACAATCCGGTGTCTGGGTATTCATGGTGTCCATGTTGCTGCTGTGGATTACGCGTGGGAAGGGGCTTACGGGCTGGAATCTAAATATTGTTCGGAAGCGCTGATCGGACCTCACTATAAAGAAGATCCGGCTGGACTTGCTGCTTTCCTCGTGGATTATGCTAAGAAACAGGACAGTCCTCCTGTTCTCATTCCGACAGCCGATCCGTACGTGGAGTTCGTCGATGAACATCTGCCGGAATTACGGGAACATTTCCTTATTCCTCAAAAGGAACAGGGGTTATATACTAAAATAATGGACAAAGGAACGCTTCATACCCTGGCTTCTGAACATGGGGTGGCGGTTCCTGAAACCGTCAATGTCGATGAAGAGAATTTCGTAGAGCGTGTGGAAAAGGACATTCAGTATCCGTGCCTTGTCAAACCGGTGGATTCACCGGCATTTGTGGCCAAGTTCCGAAGAAAGCTCTTCACGGTACACAATCAGGAGGAACTGCTGGAGAAAGTCAACGAGGCGAAAGCGGCAGATATCGAAGTGATTGTACAGCGCATCATTCCTGGTTTTGACGATCATATGTACACATTTGATGCTTATCTGGATCAGGATTCGAAAGTGACCCACTGGGTGACCTGCCAGAAGCTTCGTCAGTTTCCTGTGAATTATGGGGCCTCTGTCTACACTCAGCAGAAATACGTTCCGGAATTGTACGAGCTTGGAACGAAATTCCTCGAAGGGATCCAGTACAAAGGATTTGCCGAAATCGAGTTCAAAAAAGATGCCGAAACAGGGCAGTATTATTTGATTGAAATCAATGTGAGGATTACAAACTTAAACCACCTGCTGCAGAAGACAGGAATCAATATTCCTTATATCACCTACCGGGAGCTTACAGGCCGTCCACTTGAGCCGAAAGCTGTACGTGAGGATAAAAACATCGTATTCTGGTATGCCTATGAGGATCTTCTTGCCGTAAGGGAATATATCAAGACGGGTCAGCTTTCCCCGAAAAGTGTGATGAAATCCTATTTCAGACCGAAAGCCCATGCAATCTGGGACCCGAAAGACCCGAAACCGGCCTTTGCTTTCGGGAAGAAGCTGGCACGCCTCGTCGCTGGACGTGTGACGAAAAAAGCGTAGAAAAACAGGAAATATATGCCGGGGGACAGCAGGAAACGTTCTGCGGTGTACGAAACATATATGCGGATGATCATCGAAATGGAAATCAGTCAAAAATGAGCAGGGAAGGTAGATAACAATGGCTATGCTTAATCAGTTATTATCATCGATTGAAGTGTTGGAAGCCTGGAATGATCAAGACATACATGTCCAGGGACTTGCCTACAATTCTAAAAACGTAAACGAAGGGGACGTCTTCGTCTGCATTAAAGGCTTTAAGACGGATGGGCACCGCTACGTGAAAGATGCGGTCCAGAGTGGTGCAGCAGCAATAGTTGTAGAAGATTACCAGGACGGATGGGGCGATCTTCCTCAATACCGCGTCGCGGACAGCCGTCAGGCTCTGGCTGCGTTAAGCGATGCCTACTACAACCACCCTTCCCAGGCTATGAAAACCATCGGGATTACAGCCACGAATGGAAAGACATCCACTTCCTTTATGACTGATGCCATTTTGGAAGAGCACGGCTTGAAAACAGGATTGATCGGGACCGTAGTCGTGAAATACGGCGACTATTCCGAACCGACCAAGCTGACGACACCTGAATCGCTGGATCTGCACAGATATTTTGCAGAAATGAGAAACCAGGATGTTTCCCACGTAACGATGGAGGTTTCATCCTCCGCCCTTGATTTAAGCCGGGTGGGCAGTGTCGATTTTGATATCGTCTCATTGAACAATATCAGCAGAGAGCATATTGATCTTCACGGATCTTTTGAGGAATACTTTAACAGTAAAGCCAGCTTGATCCGGAACGCTTCTGAAGGGAGCTGGGCAGTCCTGAACCTGGATGATTCCTATTCGGCATCCTTAGTTGAAGAAACGAAAGCCAATGTCCTTACATTCAGTGTGGAAACCGCCGATGGGGATCTCGTCTGTAAGAATCTTGATCTTTCAACGGGACGAGCTAAGTTCACAGTGGAAATCCGCCGCCCGTTCTCTGTCGGGAATACCGGGTACGCTCCACAGGAATTCGATATTGAATTGTCCACGCCGGGCTATCATTCCGTTTACAATTCCATGGTGGCCATTGCAGCTGCACTTCTGAATGAGGTACCGATTCCAACGATCCAGTCCGGGATTAAAGGCTTTGGCGGGGTGGAGCGCCGCTTTGAAATGGTCTTTGAAGATGACTTCAAAATGCTGGATGATCACTTCGCCAACTATGGAAATATCAACGTTACACTGAGTACGCTGCAGCAGATGGACTACTCAGACTTGAAACTTGTTTATGCTATCCGTGGAAGCCGCGGGGTCACAGTGAACAAAGAGAACGCAAATGCCATTGTTGAATGGGCTCCGCGTCTTGGCTTGACGGAAATCATTGCTACAGTGAGCCATTCTCATGTGACTGAGAAGGATGTTGTGACGGACGAAGAGGTCCGTGTGTTCCAAGAAGCAATGGATGCAGCCGGCATCAAAGTCCATCTTTATAAAGAGCTTGATGACGCTGTGAACCACGCTATATCTGAAGTGAAGGAAAACGATGTGCTGCTGCTTGCAGGATGTCAGGGCATGGATCCCGGCGCAAAGATTGCTTTAGAACAGTTAAGTACAAAAAGACCAGACATCGACGAAGATCAGCTGTTCAAACCGTTGAAAAACCGGGTGGCCGGTGTTCTGTGAATGGCTTCTCAGCCACGTATCGGGTCTTTTGTAAGGAGGCAGACGATGAACGACAAAATTATCGGCATACTCGGGGGGATGGGACCTGAGGCTACGGCTGAATATTATATGAAGATTATCCGCGCGACACAGGCCGAAAAGGATCAGGATCATTACCGTGTGATTATTGACAGCAATGCTAAAATCCCGGACCGTACTGCGGCCATATCCGGGCGCGGGGAAAATCCTGTCCCGCAAATGATCGATGCCGCTAAAAATCTGGAAAAAGTAAATGTGGATGTGGCTTGTATTCCGTGTATGACAGCCCATTATTTTATCGAAGATGTTCAAAAAGCCGTATCCTTCCCACTTATGAATGCTTTTGAAGAGTTGAAAAAATACATCGAGGATCATTATCCCGCGGTTCGTAAAATCGGGGTGCTGGCAACGTCCGGCACACTGCAGACCGGATTGTTCAAAAAGCACCTTGGGCACCTTGATGTTATTGAACCGCGCCCGGTGACACAGAACGAGAAAGTGATGGAATCCATCTATGGAAGCAATGGCATTAAAAGCGGCAACACGGATGCAGAACCGCTCTCCCTTTTAAAAGCTGCTGCTGAGGAACTGCTCGATCAGGGCGCAGAAGTGATCATCTCCGGCTGCACAGAAATCGGTCTGGTTCTAAAACCCTACCATCTTCCTGTGCCGCTGCTTGATCCCATGGAAGTCGTAGCCCATGCCGTAGTAAAAGAATCTGTATTCCAGAAGTCATGAACCTTCCCGTTTCGTCTTATATATAACTAAGACGATTCACTCGAGGGGGAAAGGCATTGGCAAAAAAAGCGTTTGAGCGATTCTTGTTCGAGTCATTTCAAGAAGGTATCTTCTTCAGGGAACTCCGCTTGTCTGAAAAAGAGGTGACACGTCTCAAGAAACTCTACCCTTCGGCTGAGATTAAACAGACGAGCCCGGTGGATGCCGTGCTCCGAAAATCATGGTACGAAGTAAACCTGGATCCGGACGCCCGGACGAGGAAGTCGTACGATTCCGTTGTACTGGAAAACCTCCGGCTCAAGAGGGAAATTGAAAAATTAAAGAATCATCACCTGAAAAAATAAGCTGTCTTTCTACAAGGACAGCTTATTTTTTTATGCTTATTCAGGGTCTATGGACCTGATTATATTTACCTGTAAAGACTCGTGAATATGACGGATGATGTCGAAAAGAAACCCTGATATTACAGGGTTCTGTAAACTTATGAAACACAAATGTAATAATAATTTGTCTTTATTTAGCGAATATATTTGATATAATTAGTAGGGTAATTGAACGAGACGACTGAGACTACATAATTTTTTACAACATAGATCAACAAATATGAAAGATTGGTAGGAAGTGATAGAAATTGTTTGAAACACATCACCGTATAACCGAAGACGCAGGCAGGATGAGGGACTTTCAAACCGTTATAAATCAGAAGTGCCGGGGTGACAGGAATTATGAAATTTAAAACGTTCGGCCGGCACGGAAAAGAAGGCGTCAAAAACATAACGAGAAACAAGTGGATGTCGGTAGCCTCCATTTCAGCGGTAACCGTAACCCTTCTGCTTGTAGGAGTTTTCGCGACACTTCTCCTGAACTTGAATGATATGGGAGAACAAATCGAGGAAGACGTCGAAGTCCGTGTTTTCATCGACCGTACCGCAGATGAGGAAAGCCGTGAGAACCTGCAGGGTCAATTGGAAGACGTATCGGGTGTATCCAGTGTGAATTTCCAGTCGAAGGATGAAGGCCTGGATAACCTGATCAACAGCATGGGAGATGAAGGGGAAGCCTTTGAATCTCTCAAAGATGAAAATCCATTGAATGACGTTTACGTAGTAAAAACGGCAGATCCACAGGATACGATTCAGGTAGCTGAATCGATTGAAAGCTTTGAAAACGTGGACAAAGTCGAGTATGCCAAAGAGACCGTAGAACGTTTGTTCAGCGTTATGGATGTAGCCAGAAACGTCGGACTGGCGATTATCGCAGGACTTTTGTTTACAGCGATGTTTTTGATTGCGAATACAATCAGGATCACTATCGTAGCCAGGGGACGTGAAATCGAGATTATGAAAATGGTAGGAGCGACCAATTGGTTCATACGCTGGCCTTTCTTATTCGAAGGTATCCTAATCGGAATTCTCGGGTCGATTTTACCTATCGCCTTTGTGATCTTTGGTTATGAGGCTCTCTACAATGAGATTACGGCCAGATATCCTACTTTATTTATAGACTTACTGCCGGTTTATCCGTTTGTTTTTGAAGTATCTGCCCTGCTTGTCCTGATGGGGGTCACCATTGGACTTTGGGGAAGCTTTACGTCCATCCGTAAGTATTTGAAGGTTTAAAAAATAGATGAATCATACACACAGGTGAGGAATCGGGGGAGGAAGAAGAGTGAAATCAAAAATCATAACTGCCGCTCTTACTGCCGGTCTGATTCTATCCGGTTTACCTGTTTCAACAACGGTGAATGCTGAAACAAATCAGGAGAAACTGGAAGAGAATAGACAACAGCAGTCTGAAAATGAGCAGGAAATTCAAGAAAAAGAAGATACAATCGCTGAGCTTCAGGAAGATCAGGATGAAGTAGATGCTGAGATTGCACGTCTGGACGAGCAGACGATGGATACACTGGATAAGATCCAGACGAAGGAAAATGAAATCGCACAGACAAGAGAGAACATCGATCAGCTGAAAGAAGAAATTGCGGAGCTTGAAAAGCGGATTGAAGAGCGTGATGAACTTCTTAAAGAACGGGTGAAATCCATGCATCAAAATGGTGGAAGCGTGGATTACCTTGATGTTCTCATGGGCGCTGAAAGCTTCGGAAACTTCCTGGAGCGTGTCATGAGCCTGAATACGATTGCTACACAGGATAAGGAAATTCTGGAAGAGCATCTTGCTGATAAGCAGGCTGTGGAAGAAAAAAAAGCCCAGGTGGAAGAGGAATTATCTTCCCTTGAAAGTAAATTGTCCGAGCTTGAAACTTTAAAGCAGGAGCTTGAAAGTAAGAAAGATAAAAAAGAAGCCTTGATGTCCACACTTGAGCAGGAAGAAGCAGATGCTCATAACCACATGGTCAGCGTGGAAGAAGAACAGGAAACACTTGCTGCACAGGAAGCCGCTATTGAGAAGGAAATCGAGCGTCAGCGCCAGCTCGAACTTGAACGGAAGCGTAAAGCTGAAGAAGAAGCCAGGAAGAAGGCTGCAGCCGAAAAAGCCGCAGCTGAAGAAGCCGCTGCAGAAAAAGCGGCTGAGGAAGAAAAATCAGAGGAGACTGTAAGCAGTGCCTCTTCCAATTCTTCATCTTCTGATAAATCCAGCACGTCTGATTCAAGTGAGTCTGAAAGCACGTCCAGTTCGTCATCCAGCAGCAACAGTTCAGGATTCATCTGGCCTGGCAATGCACCAGCAACATCAGAGTTTGACCGCAACCGGATCCACCCGATTTATGGTACACCGAAATTCCACTCTGGGATTGACTTAGCTGCGGGCGGTACGATTCCGATTGTTGCGTCTGCATCAGGTACGGTTATCCGGGCAAACTATTCATCCAGTTACGGGAATGTAGTCATGATTTCACACCAGATTAACGGTCAGACGTTCACAACCGTATATGCACACTTGAGAAGTACACCGGCCGTATCTGCCGGGCAAACGGTCTCTCAAGGTCAATTCCTAGGTAATATGGGAAGTACAGGTGCATCTACAGGACAGCACCTTCACTTCGAAATTCACGAAGGATCCTGGAATGGAAGCCGTACGAACGCTGTAAACCCTAGAAAGTATCTCCCATAAGTGAGAGGAGCTGTATCGATATGAATCGGTGCAGCTCTTTTTTATACTTTTCAAACTGGTGATGACCCTGTCATTGCTGCCTGCTTCTTATACTGCTTGATGCCTCGGTGGCCTGATGTATGTAATGGAACTGGTAAGCGTGCCTGACGGCTTAAATCTCTGCCACATAAGGGGCAGGTCCAATGTTCGTTCTGACAGCTGTAGGATGCCCTGTGGCAATGATGACATATTTTCCTGTACATAAGGCAAAGTCACTCCTTGATTAGTTGTTCTTTATAAAGAACTTTCTTTCATTATACTCCATTGCGTGTTGGATTCAATATAAAATACATATGTTCTTTATATCATTTGTGATTCTAAGGTCCTTATTTCAAAAACCTGTCCGAGGTGGGTATATCTGGATGTTATAATGAAAGGAAGAATGACTCCAAGATTGTACACCAACACCCTTTACCATAATGGAGGAGGATGTCCATGAGTCGGATGAAATTGATTCCGTACCGTACAGAAGCGATTATAGAAACAACAAACGAGCGGCCGAAAGGTATACAGATGGTGGAAGCTGAAAGCCTCTGGGAAGAATCGGATCAAGGAAATGGAAGCGTTACAGCGATCATTGATACAGGTTGTCAGCTTGATCATCCTGATCTTGAAGAAAACATCCTGGATGGACATAACTTTACGGATGATTATGGAGGGGATCCTGATAATTATTCAGATAATAATGGCCATGGGACACATGTAGCAGGGACCATTGCTGCCGTAGAGAATGGGGAAGGTGTCATAGGAGCGGCACCCAAGTCAAAACTTCTCATCTTAAAGGTCTTATCAGAGGATGGGGGAGGGGAGTATGAATGGATTATTGATGCCATTCATTACGCCGTTAACTGGAGAGGCCCCAATCAGGAACGGGTGAGAGTCATATCCATGTCACTTGGAGGTCCTCAAGATACAAAAGCCTTGAGAGAAGCTGTTAAAAACGCTGTCAGCCATAATGTATCCGTCGTTTGTGCTGCTGGTAACGAGGGAGATGGCAGGGAAGACACGATGGAGTACGGTTATCCTGGAGCATATAATGAAGTCATTCAAGTAGGAGCCATAGATGAACGGCGGGAACTGGCTGATTTTACGAATACGAACACCCAGCTTGATCTTGTGGCTCCCGGAGTGGATGTCCTTTCCACCTATTTAGAAGGAAAATACGCGAGGCTCTCTGGTACATCAATGGCCACGCCTCACGTCTCCGGAGGACTTGCTCTCCTTATTCCATTAGTTGAGAAGCAATTCAATCGATCGATGACAGAATCAGAAATATTCTCCCAGCTTATCAAACGTACGACTCCTCTTGGATATTCAAAAACAGCAGAGGGCAATGGGTTGATGACTTTGGCTTTAACGAAGAAGTTGGAGGATTTGTTCAGTACTTATATGAAGCAGTAAAAAGAAGACGATGCAGATAGCATCGTCTTCTTTTTATGGATCTCAGTCCATGTAATAGAAACAGTGATGAAAACTCAGTCCGTGACTTTGTGTAGAAAAATGTAAAAAACATGAAAATGATCTTATGTATACAAAAATGTTTGCAAGTGTACAAAAAGAAAACGTTTTGTTTGCGTTTATGATTGCATGCACACAAAAGCGTGTACATGCCGTAATGAAAGGATGTGTGCAATTATGTGTGCAAGTACACAGTATTGTTTGCTTGTGTGCATAAATGAACACGAAAAAAGGAGGATTGACTATTCTCTGATAGTTTAATAGATTCTAACTAAGGAGAGGTCATTTAAATAACTTATAAAAGGAGAACTGTTTATGACACATTCAAGAATTGCAGCCATTGATGTTGGTAATGATGCTTTGAAAGCAAACTTCGGGAAACTGGAATCTTCCCTTTATATTCCTAACGTAGTAGCGAGAGATTTGGAGGACCGCCCGGTTATCGGGATTGAGGATCTGGATGATAAAAACCCACTCGATAATCTACATATTCGGGTGCATTCCCCTGCCCTCAGGGAAAATAATGCGATTTACCGCGTAGGTAATCTGGCGACAAAAACAACAAACTCCACCGAGCTTGATCCAGGAAGCTATAAATCGGAAGAAGATCAGACCCTGATTATGCTGTTTGCGTCCCTTGCCCTTGATGCGGTTTCTGGAAAAGGATCTCAGCAAGCTAAAAATAATGTAGTAGAAGCCAACTATACGCTCGGTACGGGTCTTCCCCTGCGTGAAGTCAAAGAAGGGAAGGACGTAGGATACCGTTCCCAGCTCCTCGGATCTGTCCACCAGATTGAATTTTTAGTAACCCCTAAATATCAGGGGATGAAAGTCAACCTTAAGTTTGACGAAGTGAAAGTTTATCCGGAAGGCTTCGCCGCCTATGTCAACCTTGTTATGGATAATGATTTGAACATTATCAACAAGGAGCTTGTGGACAAGCAGATTCTTATTCAGGATATTGGTGGATTATCCACAGATATCGCGGTCATCCGCAACCGTAATGTGGATGATGACAAGGCACAGGGATTCAACCTCGGTGTTTCTGAATCGCTGGAAATGATTCGTGATGAAATTTTGACGAAGCATGGAGTAGAACTCGACAGCCGCCGGGACGTAGTCGATATTATTACGAGGAAGAACGACCGTCACCACATTATGGTTCGCGGAAGCCGTACAAGTGTCCATGACATAACCGATCGTATTCTCCTTGAACTGGCTAAGAAACAATACCGCTACCTGCGCAACGTGTGGCAGAAAAATTCCCAGACGGAAATCTGCTATTTTGTTGGTGGAGGCTCTGCTGTTCTTAAGGAATACATTAAGATGTTGAACAATAAACTGGACGGATTTAATATTGAATTCTTCGAGGATGAGGAAGAAAGCATCTGGATGATGGCAAACGCTTATTACAAGCTGATTTCCGACTTTATCCGTAAAACGAACAAAAAACCAGCCGAACCGGCGAATAAAAAAGTGGAACAACAGACCGGATCTTCCAAGTAAGGTGATCATTCATGAGTTCATCTAGAAAAAGTGTCGAACGGGGGCAGTCCATTACATTTCGTGTCCCCTCGGACACTCCGGATCATTTATTGAAACAATTGTCGCACTTGAAAGAGATAGAACGGCGCAATTTTTCCAGCCGTATTGCTCAGTTCGTTATGGACGGAGTGAATGAATCTCTTTCCAAGGATAAAGAAACGATTACAGTCCCTCTTCCGAAAGCCTTGTCGAAAGAGCAGAGAAACTGGATGAAGCATGAACATTCCGAAGCATTGATCGGCAGTATCCTCCATCAACTCATTATGGATCCCGTCCGTGCTACAACACTACTGGCTTCCCTGAACAGCCGCGCCTATGATATAGACGACGCCCTGTATCTTCAGGAAGAAACCGCTGCATCCGATGAGCCTCAAGTTCCTGTTATTCCTGATGAAGAGGAAGAAGGAGAAGAGCTGAAGGAGCCGGTGTTGGATACAACCGGAGACGATGATTTGGATGGACTGGACCTTGGCCATTTCCAGGACGACCTCCGTGATGCGGAGTCGTCGGGGGAAGCCGAGGAAGAGGATGATGACCTGCTCGGAGATTTTCTTTCAAGGATGAATCAATAATCGTAAGCCCGCTCTTAACACAGGAGAGGGCTTATTTTTTTGAAACTTTTTACTGGAAAATTACGTAAACCATTATACGAGGAGGGATATACTTGGTACTTCGTGTAGAGAATTGTTCAGTGGAAATCGCCGGAAATCCGATCTTACAACACGTAAGTCTCCAGGCCGGACGCGGAGAAATCCTTGCTCTGGTCGGTCATAATGGAGCAGGCAAATCGACGTTGATGAAAACGATGATTGGTATGAGAGGGAAGCTGACAGGGACGATTATGATTCAGCAGGAAAGTATGGATGACCATTTGAAGAACTATAAGCGTTTATTCAGTTATATCCCGGAAGAGCCGCTGCTGTTCAGTGAACTAACGACCCGGCAGCATTTTGATCTATACAGGCGGAGCTACTCCATCGATGAAGATATTTTTGCAGCCAGAGTTGAAGGGTATTTGGCCGCCTTTGAAATGACGGACAAAAAGGATGACTATCCAGAAGCGTTATCCAAAGGAATGAGGCAGAAGGTTCAGACGATTTGTGCCCTCCTGCCGGATGTTCCTGTTTTGTTTATTGACGAACCTTTTATGGGGCTGGATGTATACGCTGGTCAATATTTAGAAGAAGAGTTGATTCGCAGAAAAGAACAGGGCATGACGATTATTCTGACCACTCACCAGCTGGACAAAGTGAAAGCTCTGGCAGATACATACGTTATGTTGAAACATGGTTCTGTGTCTTCCTCCGGCCCTGTCGAATCTTTTGAGAAGCTGGAAAGAAGGGAGCATAAATGAACAGGCCGGAGAGCAGGCAGGTTTTTCGGCTGCTGCAGCGTAGTCGTCGGCAGAAAAAGATGCATTTGTACCGAAAATCGTTTAAGACGTTGTATGATCCTGTGGTATTTCTTTATGCCGGGGTCATGGCCGTTATATTGCTCTTTATCAGCCTTGATTGGTTGAAAGAATTCACCCCGTTTTTTCAAACATTGGAAAAACGTGCCTTGATGTATCTCCCTTTTCTTCCCCTTGCAGTGTGGGTGAGAGCTTGTATGGCAGCTTTCAAGGATTCCTCGCTGCCTTTTACTTCATCAGAACTTCACCTCAGTCTTCTTCCTCATTCCAGACGGGACATTCTTTTATATTTATACAAGGAGAAGGCAGGGAAAACCCTCCTTCTGGCAGCCGTTTTGCTATTGGCAGCCGGTTCTATCACCCCACTATCGTCAGCCTTTACACTTTTATTTCTTATGGTATATGGAGTCAGTCATCTGTTTGAGGTGTGGATTCAATGGAGAATGTACAGCACACCGTGGTATATCAAACTGGTGCTTGCCGCTGCAGGGGGAATGGTTATAACGGCCGGCTATACAGCAGGATCCTTCCTTGGTCTGGTTATCGGGACACTGGTGTGGGCTGCCGCAGCTTCCAGTGCCTGCTTTTATTATTATGAACCTTCCTGGGGCAGGATCGCGGAACGGAACGACGCAAAGGTTTGGAACCTGTGGCTGGTCAATCAAGTGACGAATGTCGCTGTAAAACCACCCAGACGGTTTACGGCTGCGGTCCAGAGAAGGAGAAACAGTAGGTTTTATCCTAAGCGGTTGTATGATCGGATCTGGCTGTCCCATGGAAAAGAATCCTACAACTATCTGCTGTCTGCTCTAACAGCGGGCGTCCTTATTATAGTCGCAGTTCCACTCCAGGTGGACTGGATGAGATTTTTAACGGTGCCGCTGGCTGCTTTTATCTTTGTTGAAGTGTCGACCAGTATCTTTCACAACTTTTTTAAACAGCCGACGGTATTTCGATTTATCCCAGTTGAGGATGAACTGCTCGCCCTTACGTATGTGAAATGGATGAACCCCCTGCTTGTTATTTATGGATGTGCGGTGATGGTTATTCAGGAGATGCTCGGTTTCTCTTTGGTTTCTTCGTGTATCCAGGCATTGGCCATTGCTTGTTGGACGGGGTATGACTTGAAAGGGAGCGTGTTGGAGGAGATGAGGAAAGTGAATGAAGAATCCTTTTATCCAGCTTCGTGGTATCGATTGGCGGGATATGTATTCACAGCCGCCGTTATGGTGTATCCACCTTCAGCTCTCCTTCTTATGGTCTTCTTTCTCACCCGGGGAGGGTTCCGTTTGAATATACGACGAAAAAGAACCCTCTGATTCTATTCAGGGGGTTCCATTCATACGGTGGTGTCCAGCAAAGGCTATGAAAGAGGCTTCATCTTCAATCAGACCGCAGGCCCCGCACTGGACCTTAATGGCTGGTCCTTGATAAGCGAGATGAAAGGCATCCATGGTTTCTGCAGTGTAAGAAGGATTTTTTTCTCCAGTCTGCGGGTCCATCTTGACCGGCATTGCCTGCTGTTCAATGACGTTAAAGCGAGAACGGTTTGTTCTGCATCCTGGACATAAATAAGGATTCAAATCGATCACCTCCAGGAATAGGGTTCCCGAAAGGCCGGCATTTATGAGCCGGCCTTATTTCCCGGGGAATAGAACGAGGAGGCTTCCTTTGGTACGGATTGCTGAATGAACTGTCCGGCCACGAGTCTATTTCTGACCGTAATGCCCAGCCAGGAGGCAAGAAACGCCTTGATCAATCCGACCGCGATAAAAGGATAGGCACCGGTGGCAAGGGCTGCGGTCCAGCTGATATCAAGAACGAATTTTAACTGCAGGGTTCCACATAGAAGAGTGATGACCATCCCGGCCGTATTCGCCGCCAACGCCCATCCTAAGTTGAATGACGTTTTTTCGAGGATATATCCAGTTATAAATGCACTGAGTATGAATCCGAAAATGTATCCTCCCGTCGGTCCGGCAAGAACCTGGGGTCCTCCGCTGAACCCTGCAAATACAGGCATCCCTACCGCACCCAAAGCCATGTATCCAACCATAGCTGCTGCGCCCTGGCGGCTCCCGAGAATCGTGGCGGTTAAGCCGACAGCAAGTGTCTGGCCGCTGATCGGTACAACGGGAAGAGGGATTTCAACTTGGGCCATAATGGCCGTTAATGCGGCGAAAATCGCACTATTCAACAAAAATCATAGCTTTCTGCTTTCGTCTGACATGAAGCAGCCTCCTTTTGTAAACTTATTTTATAATAGGTTAACATAAAAAGAGGAGAGAGATGACAAACGATGAAAAATTCATGTATAGATAGTAACTTTTAAGTGTCATAGGCCAAGAGGTTCATTTTTCCATGACAAACCTGTAATAAACCAAGGATAAATGTGTCAGAGTTTTAAAACTATCGCCATAATGGTACAAAAATGAAATAAGATGAGTTAAAATAGGGTAATGTAAAATTAACGGAGGTTTTACAATGTTTACAGGAAATAAATATATAAATAAAAAAACAGGACTGAAACTACTAGTCTATGCATTTGTGATCGGTCTATTCTGGTTGAAAATGTATTATATTCAAACAAACATTTTCACATTGGGTGTCGAGAATGCGAATGAGGCGAATATTCTGGCCTTCAACCCGCTCAGCAGTATATTCCTATTGTTCGGAGTTGGAATTCTGCTTGGACGCCGGCGAGGGATGTTTGCTGCCTACATTCTAGGATCCATCCTGCTTTATGTGAATGTGTTGTTTTATCGTGAATACAATGATTTCATCACTATTCCGATGTTAAATCAAGTAGCCAACCTGGCTGACCTCGGGGGAAGTATTACGACGATTATGAGTCCTGCTGACTTATGGTTGTTCGTTGATGTGATTGCTGCAGGCTTTCTGTTGTTTTATCTCAAACCTTCCCGCTTCCAGGCGTTCACACCGAAGCGGCCGGAGGGAATCGTTCTGGCCATCGTTGCTATTCCCCTGTTCATTGTAAACCTTCAATGGGCGGAGACAGAACGTACGGACCTGCTTGAACGAACATTTGACCGCAACATGCTTGTCAAATACATTGGTGTATTGAACTATCATGTGTATGATATTGTTCTTCAAGGGAAGACCGAAATGAAGAAAACGCTGGCGGACAGCAATGAGCTCGTCCCGGTCATTAACTATTTGAACGAAAACAAGAAAGAAGACAGCGACAGACTGGAAGGTGCCGCTGAAGGCAAGAACGTGATTGCCATTTCATTGGAAAGTACACAGACCTTTGTAGTGGATAATACGCTGCATGGCGAGGAGCTGACTCCTTACTTCAACGACCTGAAAGAAGAGGGGATCTACTTTGATAACTTCTATCACCAGGTTAAACAAGGACGGACGTCTGATTCCGAATTTCTACTGGCGAACTCCCTTTATCCTCTGAACCGTGGCGCCGTATTCTTTACGCACTCCGGTAACGAATATAAAGCGATGCCGAGCGTACTTGGTGAAAATGGCTACTTTACAAATTCCATGCACGCCAACGATAAGACATTCTGGAACAGAAACGTGATGTATGATTCGCTGGGGTATGATGAATTCTTCTCCAAGGAAGATTATGAGGTAACGACAGAAAAGTCCCACGGGTGGGGGTACCTTGATGAATACTTCTTTGAAGATTCCTTGAACAAAATGCAGGAGATGGATCAGCCGTTCTATTCTAAAATGATTACGCTGACCAACCATTACCCGTTCACACTTCCTGAAGAGTTGAAACTCATTGAAGAAGGCGAAACGAGCAGCGGCACATTGAACCGTTATTTCCAAACCATCCGCTATCAGGATGAAGCGTTGAAAAAATTCGTCGAGGACTTCAAGAACTCAGAGCTGTATGACAATACAATCCTCGTCATTTATGGAGATCACTTCGGCATTTCCGAGAATCACCAGGAAGCGATGGGTGAGTATTTAGGAAAAGAAATAAATGAGTATGAACAGTTCCAGCTTCAACGTGTTCCTTTCCTTATCTACGGAAAAGACATTGAGTCTGAGGAGAATCATACGGTTGGTGGACAAGTTGACCTGCGTCCAACCCTTATGAATCTTTTAGGTATTGAAGATGAGAACCCTGTCCAATTCGGTCATGATCTGTTGGATGAAGACCGCCGTCAACTGATGATCACACGAGACGGAAACTTTGCCAACGAAGAATACGTTGGTATTCAAGGCACATGCTATGATCGTGAAACAGGAGAAGAAGTCGAAGATGGAGCTGCCTGTGAAGATGGCTTCACGGCCGCACAGGAAGAATTGGAGATGTCCGACTCCATCGTATACGGCGACCTGCTCCGCTATCTGGACGAAACGGAATTGGTCACAGAAGATGAACAACCCCAAGCAAACGAAGAATAAACCAAACCCCTCTGCTGTCAGGCAGAGGGGTTTTTATGTCCAGAGTGCATAAGAAGGTTTTCAAATATAGAAAGGTTCACGGTAACGGACCAGAAGCTACGGACCTCCATCCCGGAAATCCTCCGGGGGTAGAGGGGCGGGTAAAGATAACAACGAAAAAGGACCTGGGAGGGTCCTTTTTTAAGAGCACTGTTAAAGTCTGTTGTTGATATTTTAAACGAGTACTAAATCGTCTCCCTCTGGAATTAGGGGTCCGGTCTGCTATTTACTCAGAGCATAGGATGGCAGGGAAAACCGTCCGTTTTCCGCGGGGAACTTCCTCGAACTCCAACGCCGCCTCCTACAAATCCCATGACAGAAAGGGGTGATCTGAGCTCACATGTTAAATAATAACACCAAGCAATAACAGAGCCTTTTTAAAAGATGTCCATCCAGATCTTAACCGTCGATGCCAGGATCAGTACAGCAAGGACCGTCTGGAGAATCTTTGTATTCACTTTCTTACCAGCGGTTGCTCCGAGAGGGGCCGCAATCAGACTGGCCACAATCATAATAGCAGCAGGCGCGTATTCCACCTGGCCGGTCGTAATTTTTCCAATCGTTGCGCCAATGGAAGAAATGAACGTAATCGCCAGAGAAGAAGCAATCGTCATTCTTGTTGGGATCTTTAATACGACAAGCATAATGGGTACAAGCAGGAAAGCTCCGGCAGCACCGACGATCCCGGCTCCAATCCCGACAATCAGGGCAAGCCCGGCGGCCAGCGGACGGTTGAACGTCACTTCATCCATCTCCTGGTCATCCAGTCCATTTTTCGGAATGAACATCATAACGGTAGCAATCAGGGCGAGGATACCGTAAACAAGGTTGATACCTGCTTCCGGCATGAAACGCGACCCGTACCCTCCGATAAAGCTCCCGATCAGAATGCTGATTCCCATATAAATAATCAGCGGCTTATTTAAGTAACCGCCTTTCCGGTAGGCCCACACACCGCCGATGGTGGCAAAGAAAACCTGGACCGCACTGATCCCGGAAACTTCATGAGAGGTGAAGGCTGTAAAACCGACAAGAGGTGGAATATAAAGCAGCATCGGGTATTTTATAATCGATCCGCCAATTCCGAGCATGCCTGATACATAGGAACCGACAAAACCGATAAGGAAAATCGTAAGAATAAATCCAAATTCCATGAAGATGACCTCCTTAAAAAGAGGGAACCTGTACTGGTTCCCTCTGCATTTTTTATACGTAAATCTGTGTGTTTACTCGCCTTTTTGAATCCAGAACTTGAATAAGCCGTCTTCTTCTTCATGTTTCAGCAGTTCATGACCGCCGGACTTTGCCCATGCTGTCAAATCGCTTTTCGCACCTTTATCCGTGGCGTGAATTTCAAGAATTTCACCGGCTTCAACGTCTTTCATCGCTTTTTTGGTTTTTACAATCGGCATTGGGCATGCCAGACCTTTTGCATCAAGTACTTTCGCTGCGTTCATATTGTTTCCTCCTCAATTTTGATTGATGCATGCGTCCGTAGTGGACGGACGCATGTCAGAATGGTTTATCTTACAGCACAGCGGTTTGGACCAATCTCCATTTCCCGCTGCTCTTCGTGGTCAGGGCTGATTCTGCCCATATTCGTTTCACGGATCTGTTGATAGGCGTTTGGCTGTGGTGGCAGGTTTTCTGTAACCATACGGCGGAATTCACCTTCATCGGATATATTCAAGCCGTGGTTCCGGGAAAACAGAGTTCCAAGTTTCTCTGCTACCGTGCCGTCTTCGTTCAATTCTTTCATCATCATAAAGTGGGCGGGGAGGACGACGAGTTCATTAGAGAGTTCCTTATAGCGTGTATAAAGGGTTTCGCGCAGGTCCCCTACCCAGTCCTCTGCTTTTCCAGCCAGGTCAGGACGGCCGATGGAATCGATGAATAGAATATCTCCCGTCATCAGAAACGTATCGTCCACGACAAAAGAAGTGGATCCGATTGTGTGTCCTGGTGAGTACAACGCATGAATATCAATGTTCGAATGACCGATCTGGACGTGATCGGCATCCCTTAGAGGCTGATAGTTGAAGACAACTTCACCGGCATCTTCCGGTGGCAGCCAGTAAACAGCTCCTGTTTCCTCTGCAAGCTTACGACCGCCTGAAATGTGGTCTGCATGAAGATGGGTATCAAAGACATTCGTAATCGTTACTCCGAGTTTCTCAGCAAAATCCGTGTAGGCTTCGGTCATTCTTACTGCATCAATGATGGCTGCTTCGCCTCCGGATGTGACCATATAGGAAAGACATCCTTTTCCGAGACGGACGAACTGATACAGTTCACCGCCGTCCTTCAGATCACTGACTTTCCTTGGCTCGAGATGCTCACTCCAGGCTTTCATACCGCCTTCCACTGAATAAACATCTGTCATTCCTTCTTCAACAAGCATCTCTGCAACCATTTGTGAAGAACCACCTTTGGCACAAACGACAGCAATCGGTTGATCTTTTGGCAGCTGTCCTATAATTTCATCGACACCGTCCAGCAAATCAAAATAGGGAACGTTTAAATAAGAAAAATGCTCACTTTCGATTTTCCAGTCCTGATGGGCATCTTCTGTGCGGACATCCAAAAGGAACAGCTCTTCGTTATTCAGGACTTTATGAGCAATGTCTTGGATCGACATATTTTTCATTGTCATACACTTACCCCCTTGGGTATTATTTCAGTCAAAAAATTATTGGTTCAGTGATTTCATTTCGCCGTTCCAGCCGCTCATCCCGGGAACTACGTTATAAACAGCAGGAAACCCTTTATCGGCAAGCTTTTGTGCGGCCAGATCGCTTCGGCTGCCTGTGCGGCACACGACATAGACCGTTTTACTTTGATCGAGTTCATCGCCACGATCGTCGATTTCACCCAAAGGAATAGAAATGGCCTCAGGGATGTGATGGAAGGCATATTCTGCTGTTTCGCGAACATCAACAATGATGGATTCAGGATTTGAGCGAACAGCATCCAGTTCTTCGTTGTTCACGACATCCGGGTGCTTTTTCTCTGCTGTTTCTTCATCATTTGATTTGCGTACAAAGTGTTTGAGGATTCCGTCTTCTTCAATGGTACCCAGGTACTGGTGACCGGCACTTTTCGTCCATGCCTGCAGATCTGCCGTTGATCCTTTATCAGTGGCCTGGACTTCAAGTACCTGTCCGGATTCCATGTTTTTCATCGATTTTTTCGTCTTCACGATCGGCATCGGGCAGGCTAATCCTTTAGCGTCCAGTGTTGCATCTGTTTTCAATTCCATTGCAATTCCTCCTCTACCCATAAGGGTCACTTGGTTATTTCGTCGGTCCTTCCCAGCTCATCATGCCGCCTTCCATGTTCGTGATATCAAATCCTTTATCTTCAAGGATCTCGCTGGCACGCCCGCTGCGTCCACCTGAACGGCAGACCATAAGATAAGGTTTTTCTTTATCAAGTTCATCTGCGCGGTCTGCAATGGATCCCAGCGGAATGTGTTTAGCACCTGGAATCATACCTTCAGCGACTTCTTCATCTTCGCGAACATCCACAATATTTAATGTTTTTCCTTCATTCAGCTTTTGTTCGACTTCTTTTGCCGTCAATGTCTTCATTCTTGATTCCTCCTTGATTATATAAACAGGTTTACAGCGCCGTCTTCAGCATCAGCGAGATAGGCGGCTACACCGGCATATTGAATGTCATCCAACAGTTCTTCTTTCTGCAGACCTAAAAGGTCCATAGTCATCGTGCAGGCTACAAGGTTCACATCTTGTTCCTGGGCCATGTCGATCAAATCCGGCAGCGGCATAACGTTATGCTTTTTCATAACGTCTTTGATCATCTTCGGTCCAAATCCGGCAAAGTTCATTTTAGAGATGCCCATTTTATTTACACCTCTAGGCATCATCCGGCCGAACATTTTCTCCATAAACCCTTTTTTCAATTGGATGGGTTCATCTTTACGTAAAGCATTCAATCCCCAGAACGTGTGGAAAATGGTGACTTCATGATCATAAGCTGCTGCTCCGTTGGCAATGATGTAGGCAGCCATTGCCTTATCATAATCCCCGCTGAATAAAATGATATTCGTCTTTTTTGTGTCAGACAATGTTATATCCTCCTTGAATTTATACACCATAGGGTATATTAAAATCTAAAAATTTATCTGCTTTTGACGAGCAGTTGAACGGCCTCATTAATGGAGGCTTCTTTATCTTCCTGTTGATCTGCTTCCTGGATGCACTCCACAAGGTTGGAACTTACCACAAGTCCAATCGCTCGGTCAATGGCACTCCGCGAAGCAGAAAGCTGCGTAATGACATCTTTACAGTCTTTATTTTCTTCCATCATCTTCAATACACCACGCAGCTGGCCTTCGAGACGCTTGACTCTGTTCTTCATGGCGTCATTATATTCCATGTTTTCCCCTCCTTGTGAAGATGTTTGCTGTTGAACAGTACATGACATATCATATACCCCTATAGGTATAATGTCAACACCTTCGTTTGAATAAATGGATAGGACGAGAAGGAAGGGTGAAGCTAGGAAAGGAGGTGAGGATCCATGGATTTGTGGAAAGACCTGTTCATTGTCGTCCTTCGGATTGTTACGATTCTCCCGCTGATGCTCGGGGTTGGTATTTTCATGGGGAAACGGTCGATCGGGGAACTGCCGGTCTTTGATTTTCTCGTCGTGCTTGTGTTAGGTTCTGTCGTTGGCGCAGATATCGCGGATCCTGATATCGATCATATACATACGGTTGCTGCCATTATTGTTATAGCCCTGCTCCAGAAATTCATTGTTACGGTGAAGCTGAAAAACAGGAAGCTGGGCAGACTGCTGACATTTGAACCGACCATTGTCGTATATGAAGGGAAAATGGTGGAGAAAAACCTCCAGCAGATCCGCTATTCCATTGATAACATTACTCAAATGCTTCGCGAACAGCAGGTTTTCGATCTCACTCAGGTGGAGCTCGGAATCGTGGAAGCCAACGGCCAGTTATCTGTGAAATTAGTGCCTGAAAAAGAACCGCCCACACGTGAGGAATTCCAGATGCCTTTAAGGGGAGGGGGGTATGATATCCCCGTCATTCTTGATGGAACCCTCCAGCTTGATATCCTCCAGAGGATGGGGCGTGACCGTGGGTGGCTGGAATCAGTGCTTGGAGATCATCAGGTAACAGATGTTTTCTTCGGGGCAATAACAAGTGAAGGGGAATTTCATTACTCGTTAAAAGGGAATCCTCCAGACAATCTGCCTCCGCTTAACCATTAAAAAAGAGCTGCCACGAGGCAGCTCTTTTCACCCTTATATCGATTTGTCCATACAGCGGATCAAACGTGATTCAATATCTTCAGCCATGGCAAGAATTTGGTCGTCATTCACCATTTGTGTAAGGGAGGATGGTTTGGGCATCCCGATCCTTGTTTGCTGCTGCTCTTTATAAACAACCATTTTACAAGGCAGGAAGTATCCAGCCATTTTGTTCTGTTCCAGGACACGCTGGGCTTCTTTTGGATTGCACACTTCAAGAACCCGGAAATCGTCCTCAAAATCCAAGCCTTTCTCGTTCAATTTTCCCTTCAGGTCGAAATTCCATAGGACACCGAACTGTTCCTCTTTCAAATTCGCTTCCAGGCTTTCAACGGCCTGCTCTACGCTTTTTTCTGTTTCAACCGTATAATGAAACATGTTCTCCCTCCTTATGAATTCTTCTTTACCATACCCATTGTGGTATGTTGTTAATCATGGAGGATTGGAAAGGTGTGAATTGTAAGAGGGCCGTCCTTATATTAAAATGGAGTGTGGATAAAGAGAGGACGTGACTGGAATGACAGAAGATATCAAATTAATAGCTCTTGACCTTGATGGTACGTTAGTGAATCACGCAGGAGAGGTGTCAGAAGCCAACGCTGCTGCTGTGAAAGAGGCGAAGGAGAAGGGGATCCATGTGGTCCTGAGCACGGGACGCTCCCTTTCCCGGTGCCGGCATATTTCTGAAGCGCTTGGCCGTTCGTCGTACATCGTCACCATTAATGGTGGAGAGATTTATAATCATGATTACGAACTGGTGGATCAGACGAAACTCGATCACAGCCATGTGAACCGTTTGTGGGAAATGAAACAGGAACACGGCCTTTATTTCTGGTCATCAACAGTCCAGGGGCTGTATAATACGCAGAACCCTTTTGATAATGAAATTGAAGACTACGACTGGCTCAAATTCGGTTTCGATATCGAAGATGATGAGGTCCGTCAAGTGATCCTGGATGAGCTTCAGGCTAATGATGCGTTGGAAGTGACGAATTCAAGTCCTACCAATATTGAGGTGAATCCCGTAGGCGTGAACAAGGCAGCTGCCCTGTTGAAAGTGTGCCGGTGGCTGGATCTTGATATGAAGAATGTCATGGCTGTCGGCGACAGCATGAATGATATAGCCATGATCCGGGAAGCGGGTCTTGGTGTAGCGATGGGCAATGCACAGCAGATTGTCAAAGATGAAGCCTCTTTTGTAACGAAATCAAACAGCGAGGACGGCGTAGCCGCAGCGATTAAAAAAGTTATAGAATAACGAACAAAACCAGTCCGGTAAGGGCTGGTTTTTTTGTCATTCGATGCAGAAAAACAATTTTTTGTAAGCGTTTTCTGTTAAGGGCAGGAAAAACGAGGAAGAGAGGAGAAATAGGTGCTTAGTAAAGGCGGGGAGGGTGGACATGAAAGCGGGATACATAACAGAAGAACATGAAATGCTCCGGGATTCCTTTAAAAAATTTTTAAAAAAGGAAGCTGTCCCCTATTACAAAGAATGGGAGGAAAAGGGGGAAGTGCCCCGGTCCTTTTGGAGAAAACTCGGGGAGCAGGGCTATTTGTGTCCATGGCTTAGTGAAACCTATGGCGGGATGGAGACGGATTTCGGTTACTCTGTCATCATTAATGAGGAGCTTGAAAAAGTAGGAACCGGTTTGATTGGGATCGGCCTTCACAATGACATTGTCGTTCCTTATCTGGAAGCCTATGGTACGGAAGAACAGAAGGCAAGGTGGCTTCCGAAATGTGTGACAGGAGAGGTGATCACGGCTGTTGCCATGACGGAACCGGGAGCGGGGTCGGACCTTGCTGCTATTCGTACAACAGCAGTAAAGAAAAATGATACGTATGTCATGAATGGAGAAAAGACATTTATTACGAATGCGATTCATGCGGATTTAATTGTCGTCGTCTGTAAGACAGATCCTCATGCTTCCCCGCCGCATAAAGGGATCAGCCTGTTCGTTGTCGAGCGGGGGACACACGGTTTTTCAAGGGGAAGGAAACTTGAAAAAGTCGGACTGCACAGCCAGGATACCGCGGAATTAATTTTTGAGGATGCCATCGTCCCTTCCTCCCAGCTGCTGGGAAAAGAGGGAGAGGGATTTTATTATTTGATGAATCAGCTGCAGCAGGAGCGGCTGATTGTAGGCATCGGAGCTGTTGCGGCCTGCGAACGGATGTTGGAAATAACCGTGGATTACGTCACCCAGCGTCAAGCTTTCGGAAGGTCCATCGCTTCGTTTCAAAATACTCAGTTCAAACTGGCTGAGCTTCATACAGAAATTGAAATCGGCCGCACTTTCCTGAACCGGACGATTGAAGCTCATATGCAGGGAGAAGACGTTGTAAAGGAAGTATCGATGTCCAAATGGTGGACGACAGAACTCGTGAAAAAGACAGCCCTGGAGTGCATGCAGCTCCACGGCGGCTATGGATATATGGAAGAGTATGAGATTGCCAGGAGGTTTCGTGATGCCCCTGTAACGGCTGTCTATGCAGGTTCCAATGAAATCATGAAAACCATTATTGCGAAGAAGATGGGATTGGGAGGATCAAAGCATGAATGAAGTCGTAATTGTTGAAGCGGTTCGAACGCCTGTAGGGAAAAGGAATGGCGTGCTAAGTTCTATCCGCCCGGATCTGCTACTGGCCGGCGTTTTGAATGAGGTCGTAGAAAGAGCTGGTATTCCAAAGGGAACCGTGGAGGATGTGATTGCAGGTTGTGTGTCACAGGTGGGGGAGCAGGCCGGTGACATTGCCAGAATTGCAGCCTTAACGGCCGGATTTCCTGTTGAAGTTCCAGGGGTAACCCTTGACCGTCAGTGCGGCTCCAGCCAGCAGGCCGTTCATTTCGGTGCACAGGCGATTGCATCCGGTGACATGGATGTTGTCATTGCCTGTGGTGTTGAAAGCATGTCCCGCGTCCCGATGTTTTCAAACATGAAAGGCGTTTCCTTCAACGAGATGCTGACGGAGCGCTTTGACATGATCAATCAAGGGGTATCAGCGGAAAGAATCGCCGAACAATGGAAGCTTACGAGGGAAGAGCTGGATGCTTATGCAGCAGAAAGCCATCACCGGGCTTTGGCAGCCATCCAGGCAGGGCATTTTCATAAGGAGATCATGGCTGTGGAAACAGAGGCTGGACGGGTTGAAGTGGATGAGGGACCCAGACCAGGTACATCTGTGGAAACTTTATCCACCCTGACGCCGGCTTTTCAGGAAGGCGGCTGCATTACAGCAGGGAATGCCAGCCAAATTAGTGACGGCGCGGCAGCTATCCTGTTGATGTCGAAAGATAAAGCGGAACAGTTCGGACTGACTCCAAAAGCAAAAGTCCTTGCCCGTGCAGTGGTGGGATCAGATCCAACGCTCATGTTGACGGGGCCGGTTCCAGCAACCTGGCAGGTGTTGAAAAAAGCCGGCTTGAGAATAGAGGATGTGGATGTGTTTGAGGTGAATGAAGCCTTTGCGCCCGTCCCTATGTTCTGGATGAAAGAGACCGGAGTATCTCATCAGAAATTGAATAGGAACGGTGGAGCGATCGCTTTAGGCCACCCGCTCGGGGCTACCGGAGCCAAATTGATGACCAGCTTGGTTCACGAATTAGAACGGACGGAGAAGCGTTACGGACTGCTCGCTGTGTGTGAAGGACACGGCATGGCTAATGCCACAGTGGTGGAAAGAGTGGGAGGACACTCATGAATGTCTCAGGTGTGACAGCGTTCATCACAGGCGGAGCTTCTGGCCTTGGAGAGGCCGCTGCCCGGAAGATCATCCGGCAGGGCGGCTGTGTCGTGATGGTCGATCAGAATGAAGAGAACGGAAAGGCTCTTGCCCGCGAACTTGGGAGCCGGTCGCTTTTTATCCAGACGGATGTAACATCTGAGACAGAAGTCCAACAGGCTTTAGAGAAGGGTGTGGATGTGTTTGGGGGCATTCAGGCGGTTATCAACTGTGCCGGTATTGTCACGGCTGAAAAAGTAACAGGCAGAGAGGGACCCCACTCGCTGGATTCGTTCCAAAGGGTGATCCAGGTCAATTTGACAGGCACCTTTAATGTTATCCGCCTGTCTGCTGAAGTTATGCAGAATAATGAAGCTGTTGAGGACGGGGAACGAGGCGTCATCATCAATACTTCTTCTGTCGCTGCTTTTGAAGGCCAGATTGGTCAGGCGGCCTACAGTGCCTCAAAAGCAGGCGTAGCCGGGCTGACGCTTCCAGTTTCCAGAGAGCTGGCCCGCTGGGGTATCCGTGTGATGGCCATTGCACCCGGACTTTTTGAAACGCCGATGTTTGACCGTCTTCCGGAACAAGCAAGAGAAGCTCTTGGTCAAATGACACCATTTCCGAAGCGGCTGGGAAAACCTTATGAATTTGCCAATCTGGTTGTAAGCATCATAGAAAATTCTATGTTGAATGGGGAGGTGATCCGCCTGGACGGAGCCATACGGATGCAGCCGAAATAATCCTTCCGTGTCCTGGATTTCCTGTTGAACCGGCAGAAAAGCCACTGGTAAAAACGAAAAGGAGTCGATGAAAATGGGACCAACATTAAAGAGCATGTTTGAGCAGACTGCTGCGAAGTATCCGGATAAAGAAGGCCTTGTAGATGTTCGGCTTGGAGTGCGGTGGACGTTCAAGGAGTGGGAGGATGAAGTGGACAGGACAGCCGCAGCGCTTTCTGCTTCCGGTGTGGAGAAGGGGGATAAAGTATCAACCGTCCTGTACAACACAGCAGAATTCGCCACGGTTTTGTTTGCCTGCATGAAAATCGGTGCTGTATTCAACCCGATCAACTTCCGACTTACAGAAAAAGAGATCCGCTTTATTTTGCAGGATGCCGGTCCGAAAGTTGTCCTGTTTGAAAAAGCGACGGCCCCTCAAGTGGAAAAAGTGGCTGGTGGGATGCCGGGAGTGGAGTTCTGGTCGATTGATGAAGCCTTTTCTTTTGCCTCTCATTATTACGATCGTATGGAACAAGTCCTGGAGCGCCCCCCTGTCTGTGAGGTCCAGGAGGATGACCCTTACGCAATCATGTATACATCAGGGACGACCGGTCTGCCGAAAGGAGTCATTCATACCCACAGGGATATGGTGGACCAGGCGCTCATTATAGCGGCTTCCATGCGTCTGCAGGAAGAAGACAGAGGGCTGACCGCGGCACCTATCTTCCACTGCGCGGAACTGCACTGTGCCTTTTTCCCACGAGTTATGATTGGTGCATCCAATGTTCTTCTCCATCATTTTGATGCCCCGGCAGTGATCAAGACCGTAAGAGAGGAACAGATTACAACGTTCTTCGCTGCACCGACAATGTGGAATATGCTGCTGCAGGAAGACTTCTCCCATGAGGACTTTTCAACACTGCGTCAAGGGCTGTATGGCGGCGCACCAATGGCTCCAGCGCTTACTTTAAGACTGCATGAAGTGCTCGGGGTGGAACTGGTCCAGGCGTACGGGATGACTGAAATGGGACCGGCGATTACGGCGTTGTTCGACCACGAGCAGATCGAGAAAGCCGGATCGGCGGGAAGGCCGATTTTCCATCATGACATACGGGTCGTACGGACGAATGAACACGGTCCTGCGGAGCCCAATGAAATTTGTAAGCCTCAGGAACTCGGGGAAATTATCGTGAGGGGGCCGAGTATGATGAAGGAATACTACAACAACCCGGAAGCGACGAAGGAAGCGTTGTATAAAGGCTGGTACCACACCGGGGACATCGGCTCCTTTGATGAAGACGGCTATTTGTGGGTGAGTGACCGGGTGAAGGATATGATTCTATCCGGCGGGGAGAACATCTACTCGCGGGAAGTGGAGGACTGCTTATTCGCACATCCGGGTGTCCTGGATGCCGCTGTTATCGGTGAGCCGGATCAGCTTTGGGGAGAGCGGGTCGCCGCTTATATCGTCAGAAAAGACCCCGGATTATCGGAGAAGGAGCTCGATGAATTTTGTATTTCAAGTGGGCAGCTGGCCCGCTATAAAAGGCCGAGACGCTATGAATTTGTGGACGAACTGCCGCGGAATGCCAGTGGGAAGCTTCAAAAATTCAAACTGAGGGAAACCGTGGAAAAGGTAACAGAATAGCAGAAAGAAAAGGGTGCCCCTGATCAAGGCACCCTTTTCTAATGGAAAAATCCAGCCCAGAGACCCGTGCGATCGGTTTAGGATATGATATAGGATAGGGGGGAGAGATGAAAGGGAGGAGGGATACTTATGAAGCGGCGCTTTCGTATCGGGGAAATGTCCCGGTTATTTCAGATTTCTGCTTCTACGTTAAGGTATTACGATCAAATCGGGCTGTTTCGTCCGGGGTATGTGGATCCGGAAACACAATACCGCTATTATAACTTTGAACAGTTTGTCGTATTGGATACGATCATATTTCTAAAGAAGAACGGCTTTTCCATCGATGATATCCACCACCAGCTGGCAAACCGGACAGCTGAAAATACAAAAGAGCTGCTGGAGAGCAAACAAAGGGAAATCGATAACGAAATGGTAAGGCTGAAGAAGGTTTCCGCAATGATTCAAAGCAAAATTGAGACCATTGATGAGGGGCTTGCGCTCCGCCGGTCGCCTTCTTTCGTCTATCGTTATTTTCCTGAGCGCCCGATTACGTATTTGTATAATGATCAACCGGTGGATCTTTTTGTAGCATCAGACGCCATTTTTCTTCAGGATCTGGAAGAACTCGCATCTGCTGGAGGCGGTTATGATGGATTTTTCACAGGGGATATGGGGACGATGGTCGACATGGACAGTCTTCATGGAGAAGGACCTGCGAAATATTTCGCTGTGTTCATATTTTTAGCAAAAGACAAGGAAACACCGGCGAGTCCCAGCCTTCCTGAAGGGACATATGCCTGCTACCCCCACCGGGGGCCTTATGAGACGATTAAAGACAGTTATGCCGTGATGCTGGATCACTTGAAGGAGGATGGAAGGCAGATATCAGGGACACCTCTGGAAGTGGCGGTTCTTGATGAATCGGTAACCAACGATTCATCTGCCTATGTTACTTGGATTCAAATTCCTGTAACAGAAAAGGATTGACCTTAAAGTCACTTTAAGGTTTATACTTTCTCTTGCAAACAGATGCAGGAGGTCATAAAGATGAGTGGAACACATGAGACGTTGAGAACCAAACCAGTAAGACAGGTATTCTTTCAATATTTCTTCCCGGCGTTGTTCGGGATGATGCTGATGTCGATCAACATCCTGATCGATGGCATATTCGTAGGACGCGGTGTAGGCGAAGAAGGACTGGCTGGTGTCAATCTTGCTATGCCGGTTTTCTCATTGATCTTCTCCATTTCCCTCTGGATCGGAATCGGAGGAGGGACGATTTATTCCATGCATATCGGCCGTGGAGAGCCTGACAAAGCGCGGAGTGTCTTTTCGCTTTCCACTGCGTCTTCTCTCGTTATACTGGCTGTAATCGGAACAGCCGGATACTTTTTCATTGAGCCAATCGCTTATTGGCTCGGGGCCAATGCGGATACGTTCGCTCCTACCGTGGACTATTTAACGGTTTTATTTCTGCTGGGGTGGTTGATTGCCCTTCAGCAGCTCCTCAGTATCTTCGTCCGGAACGATGGAAGTCCTACCCTCTCTATGGTGGCGCTTGGGGTAACTGCCATCGTGAACATTGGTTTGAACTATTATATGATTTTCATTTTGGAAAAAGGGGTGTTTGGAGCGGCACTGGCGACCGTGCTTGCCAGTGTGGCAGGTCTGGTTGTGCTGCTGCTTCACTTTTTCAAGGAAAATACTTATCTGCGAAAACCGGTTTTTCTATGGTCATGGAAGCTTCTTGGAGAAGTTATGACCATCGGTTTTCCGAGCTTTCTTGCAGAGGCGGGGACGCTTGTATTTGTCGCTGGATATAATATAGCGATCGGGGAGTTACTTGGAACGGAAGGCGTCGCCGCTTTTTCAGTAGTGAATTACCTGCACGGCTTTATGTTCTTATCCTTTTTCGGTATTGAATCGGCCCTCCAGCCGATGATCAGTTATTACCATGGAGCTGGGAGCAAGGCTGCCATCAAGGATTCAGTGAGGATAGGTGAACGGACAGCTGCAGGTCTCGGCATCGTGCTGCTAATCATAGGAGTTTTAGCTGCCCGTCCTCTTGTTTCCTTGTTTGGAGTGGAGTCCGAAGATGTCACGGATCTTGCGGTGAACGGCATCCGGCTGTTCTTTACCGGTTACTTGTTTTTAGGCTTCAACTTCGTTTATATGACCTATTTCCAGTCCGTAGGTCAGATCCGCCCTTCGACAACGATTATTGTTCTGCGGAGCTTTGTATTCATCCTTCCGCTTTTATGGCTGCTTCCAAATTGGTTTGGAGCTGCAGGGGTATGGCTGTCTCTGCCTCTTGCGGAAATGTTCGTCGCTGTTCTGCTTGCTGTCATAACCCGGAAACAGGTGTTAAAAGCTTGAATTATAAGTCATGAAGACACCTGAGGCTTACGGGAAGGTTGGGAAAAGGAGAATCGACCGCTGGATTTCTCCTTTTCCCAACACCTCTACATAAAAAATGGAACCTCGACATCCGCCTGTATGAAAGAAGAATGGCGTATTTTCCTATTTCCCGGGCAATATCCTACATCAATAGTCGAGCAGGGCTTGAACCTGATCCATCGGTTGGAAGGCTCTGGCTTTTTCATAGTCCTGAAAAGGATCCCCTCTTTTTTGGAGCCTTTCAAGCATGTTCTCCACCGTGAATGACCGGGGGTCCAGTCCATCCTGTACGTCCTCCCAGTGCAAAGGGGCGGCAATCGGAGCGCCGTCCTTCGCCCGTACAGAATAGGGAGCGATGATCGTCTTCCCTTCCCCATGCTGGACATAATCGATGTACAGTCTGTCTTTACGCTTTCTTTTCAATCGTTCCACAGTGAAAAGATCCGGTTTTGTCTCAACGAGGAGCCGGGCTAATGTCTTTGTGATGGCCCGCGTTTCTTCATAAGTAAGATCTCCCTCTTGGAACGGGATGTGAAGCTGCATCCCTTTGCTTCCTGATAGTTTAATGAAGCTGATCATGTCCAGCTCATCCAGCCATTTCCGGCAGAGAAGAGCGGCTGTGAGGCAGAGAGGGAAAGCCTCTTTTTCTGGAGGATCCAGATCAAGAATGATTTCATCCGGGTGAACACCGCCTGCTTTTTCAAAAGGAAGATGGAATTCTACGGCTCCCTGATTCGCCAGCCAGAGAAGACCATGAAGTTCTTCGCAGATCATATAGGGCTCTCCTTTTTCCATCCACAGTTTCAGTGTATCCGGTGCATAATCCGGCCGGTGTTTCTGGAAGAAGGATTCGTTATGAATGCCGTCAGGAAAGCGAATCACGGTCAATTTCTTTTCTTTCATGAAAGGCAGCATATAAGGAGCGATATGACGGGTGTACAGAAGATAGTCCCGCTTGGTCACACCTGGGAACAGCTCTTTTTCAAGGCTGGTCGGCTCAAAACGGCCGGGGAACAAACTTAAATCCCACGTCATCTTCCTTGATGTACATTCTTCTGGTGTGTGATCGAAACGGAAACGGTGAAACATCGGTTCCCGGAACTCTCCACTTTCTGCTCCTAAGCAGTGGATGTCAGCACAGACGCTCGGCGGGAGTGTCCACTTGTTCTTTTCTTTTTTCCCTTTCTCCTTAAAAAATTGACGAAGAGTGGCAGCTTCATCATGTGGAAGACCATGTTTGAAGCGTCCAGCTTTTCGAATCTGCCCCTCGTTATACACACCTGTATCCACATATCCATTGCCCGGGTCGAAGCGGGTGAGGAATACGGATGCTGTTTTCCACTGCTTCCACTTCAGCCAGTGCCGGGTCCTTTCTCCGAATTGATAGGTGCTGGTGCTCCGTTTGGCGATGATTCCTTCACCAAAGTGCAGGTGGGTGATGTCTTTCAGCTTATCCACATGTTGATAAACGGCCACCATTTCAATTCGTGGGTGTTCCCACTTGGCAAGGAGTTCCGTCAGCCGTTGTTTTCTTTCTTTTAACGGAATTTTTTCCTGAACGAAATCAAAAGCTGCAAATAAGGCAGGCCGCTCCGCCGCTGCTTTTCGAATGTTCGCTGTCTTTCTTAAACGTCCCCGCTTTTGGAGAAGGTCGAAATTGGCTTGAAAAGCTGTATTTAGAATGACAATTTCCCCGTCCAGGATAAAGGGACTTGTATGCGGGGGAGGGGCGGCTTCACTGATTTCAGGGAATTTATTTGTTAAATCCTTCCCGTTCCGGCTGATCAGGCGGATGCCTTCAGATGTACATTCGAGGAGTGCCCGGAAGCCATCATATTTTGGTTCATACATCCACTCCTCGCCTTCAGGGAGATCGGCGGACGGGGTGAGCAGCATCGGACGTTTCATACGTTTCCTCCTTTTTCCCTTAGGTTGTCCTTTCAGGATGGAACATATTTTCACTTTGAACGCAAAAGCTAAGAAAAAAGGAGCCATCACTATGCACACCATGTGGAAAGGAACCATCAGTTTCGGTCTGGTCAACATTCCTGTGAAACTGCATGCTGCTACAGAAAATAAGGATATTAAGCTGAGGCAGCTGCACGAAGAGTGTCATTCGCCGGTGGAATATGAAAAGCGCTGTCCTGTCTGTGACAGAGAAATCGAAAGTGAAGAAATCGTTAAGGCCTACGAGTATGCGAAAAATAAGTTTGTTGTCCTGGACAACGAGGATTTAGAGCAGCTGAAAAAGGAACAAGACGATAAAGCGGTGGAAATCCTCGATTTTGTAAAACTGGAGGAGATCGATCCGATATACTTTGAACGGAGCTATTTCATCTCTCCAAACGAAGGCGGGGCCAAGGCCTACAGCCTTCTGCGTCAGGCACTCGGGGATACCGGTAAAATCGGGATTGCCAAAATCATCATCCGCTCGAAGGAGCAGCTGGCTGTTTTAAGGGTGTATGAGAACACCTTAGTCATGGAGACCATCCACTATCCTGATGAAGTGCGGAGTGTCCAGGATGTCCCGAATGTCCCTGAAGAATCTGATTTAAGTAAAAAAGAACTGAGTACCGCTGTTACATTGATCGACCAGCTGACCACCGAATTTGATGCTGGGAAATATAAAGATGACTACCGGACAGCGTTGATGGAACTGATTGAAGCGAAGAAAAATAATGAAGAAATTACAACAGCGAAGGATAAACCGGCTCCGGATAACGTTACAAGTCTGATGGACGCCTTGGAAAAATCCCTTGAAAAGACAAAAGGACCCACGAAAAAGCGCAAGACCAAAGCAGCACGAACGAAAACAACGACGTCCGGAAAGAAGAAATCATCCTGAATACATCAAGCCCTCCCCGTCATGGGAGGGCTTTTTTTAGAGGGTTTTACAAAGATTCCCCTTTCTGCCCCTTTTCCGACTATCAATCCATCCCCTATAATAAGTAATAATCAGAATTTTTTATCTATTTCAGGGGGGATTCTTTGGAACAGCTGTTGTTGAGAGATGTGTGGAAAGCGAGGAAACGTATCGGGAGCATCGTGAAACCGACGCCGCTTGTGTATTCGGAGTATTTCTCCGACCGCTCAGGGCAGCCGGTTTACTTGAAAATGGAACAATCCCATCCTACAGGATCTTTTAAAATAAGGGGGGCGGCAAACAAGCTGCTATCTTTAACAGAAGATGAAAAAAAGCGTGGTGTGACAACATTTTCTACAGGAAATCATGGAATCGCCACCGCCTACGCAGCACGGCAGATGGGTATTCCTTGTACGGTTTGCCTATCCCGTCGTGTTCCAGAAGCGAAGCTTAGACGTCTGAAGCGTCTGGGGGCGGATATCGAACGGACGGGGGTCAGTCAGGATGAAGCTGCTGTTCGCTGCAGGGAGCTGGCATCTAAGTGTGGAATGACGATCGTCCAGCCCTTTGATGACCCCGAGGTGATTGCTGGACAGGGAACCATCGGTCTTGAATTGATGGAACAGCTTCCTGAACTGAAAGAAGTGGTGATCCCGCTGTCCGGAGGCGGCCTTTTATCCGGGATCGGATTCGTTTTGAAGAAGATGGATCCTGCTGTTTCAGTCACCGGGGTGACGATGGAACGAAGTGCCGTCATGCAGGCCAGTCTGAAAAAAGGGGCGGTCGTTAGGCTGGAAGAAGAGGATACCCTGGCCGATAGTCTGCTGGGTGGCATTGGTGAGGATAACCGTTATACATTTTCTATGACCCGGTCGTTGATGGATAAAGGTGTGCTTTTACAGGAAGACCGTATTAAAGAAGGATTATACAGTCTCCTTGATCATCATAAAATTATCGTAGAGGGTGCAGCCGCTGTTGGAGCCGGCTATCTCCTTGATCAGCCGATTTTGGAAGGGCCTGTGGTCTTGATCATTACGGGAAACAATGTAGATACAGATACGGTTCGAACGTGGATGGACAACTGAAAAAGGGGGAGTGGGGATGGGTGTACCTGTGGAAGAGGTATTGAAGCTGCCGATGTTAGAGAAAGCGAACGTGCAGACGCCTGTTTATGAGCGTGATGTGGAGTGGATCTCTGTCATAGAGACGCCTGTCGAAAATTTTGTGAGAAACAATGAATTTGTTCTCAGCACGGGAGTGGGATGCGGGGAGGATATCCCGGCCCTGGAGGCCTACGTGAAGGATGTCATCCGGTCAGATGCTTCCATTCTGGCTTTTGCCACCGGCCGTCATTTGTTTAAAATCCCTGATCGTATCATTGCTCTAGCTGAACAACATGAGCTCGTGCTTGTGGAAATCCCCTGGGAAGTACGGTTTGCGGATATTCTTCAAGGCGTGCTGCAGTTAATCAATGATGAGAAACAGAAGATTCACAGGCATGTCGAAGGGATCCGTCAGGAATTGATCAATTGCGTGCTGAATGGGAAGGGACTTCAGGAAATCACGACCATCCTCTATCAATACACAGGGCTGCCCAATGCCATCAGTGACCATTTGAAGCACATCCGGGCCAATCAGCATTTTGATTCTTCCCTGATTGAAGCGTTGAACGGGCGTAAAGAAGCGGTTGTTTCTTTAATTGAGCATCCTTTCCGTGTGGAGCACCCGCTTACACATTTTATAGAAGCTTATCAAATCGGTGAAGAATGCTGTTATCAGCTTACGATTCTATCCAACTATAAGAAACAGGGATATTTGTTGTTTCAGCCGGAAAAGGACCAAGAGGTAACAACAGAGATGATGACGATTCTTGAGCACACGCTGACCGCCTGTGCCCTTTATTTCGTGAAGGAAAATGCCATCGAAATGACAGAAATCCGTCTCAAGGATAACTTTCTTTTGGAACTGGCGAAGCAGGAGCAGCGCATGGACAAGCAGCTGTTGTCGAAAGCCAGGCTTCTCGGCTATGATCTTGAGAAACCTTACGTCTGCTTTGTCGGAGAGGTTCTGTTCCATCGGCCGGCAAGCCGTTCAGTAGGAAACGATGGACAGCTTCCCTCTTCTTCTTCTCTACAGAGCCGCAACTATTACATCCAGAAGGAGGCCGCTTATGCCGGGCACATGGTGGGACGGCAGGTGATGACGACCTTTGATGAAGAGAGAGTCATCATCTTTCTGGAGGCGGATAAAGCAGGCAGTGAGGAAGCAGCGAATCAATTTCTGGACCTTGTCGAAAGGCGTTTGTTCGAACTGCTGGCTGGTGTCACGATCCAATGGGGGATTTCGTGTCATAAAGAAGGGTATCAAGTCTTCCATCACAGCTATGAGGAAGCGCGGACAGCCCTGCAGATGGGAGAGCAGCAGAACGAGGCCGGGGGCCGGACATTCTTTAAGGAGACAAGGATGAACAGGCTTTTGATGGCCTTATCCCATAAAAAAGAAATCGAGGATATTGTTCAGGATACTCTCCAGCCCCTGATTGATTATGATCAGAAAAGGCAGGCGGAGCTTCTTCATACATTTATGGTTTATAACAAGTACAACAGCAATGTCAGCCAGACATCGAGGGCACTGAATCTGCACCGGCAGTCCCTTCTGCACCGGCTGAGGAATATTGAACAGCTGACGGGGTTGTCCTTGTTGAACGCGGATGATTTATTTTTACTGGAGCTGAGTGTGCGGCTGTGGCTCCTGAAAAAAGTAGAGAAGCCCGGGCCGCAGTGAACGGAAGTCTTTTTGCCTGGCTGCATGAGGCAGGAGATGATGACAGATTCAACCAGTTTTGTTATGATGGATGCAAGTGAATAGATTTCAAAACTACTAGGGGAGCCTGAAGAGGCTGAGAGGAAAGCATGGACGCTTTCTGACTCTTACGTACCTGATCTGGTTAATACCAGCGGAGGGAAGTAGTCACATGATCGTCATTGATCGACTTCTTCTATCAAAACCAGGTCCCCGGTGGACCTGGTTTTTTATTTTATTCCCAGGAAGGAGCTGACTGATGAATAAAACCAGAATTCTTACATTCATGGCCGTCCTTGTGGCCGTAGGTACACTAGGCTCGCAGTTTTTATGGTTTCCCGCTGGAGCAGCCAAAGCCTACCCTGTCCAGCACGCCGTCAATGTCATGGCAGCCGTAATGCTCGGTCCGATTCCAGCGGTGGCGGTCGCTTTTGTCATCGGCCTGCTGCGTTTTCTGCTGGGACTCGGGACGATTCTGGCTTTTCCCGGAGGTATGTTCGGGGCGTTTTTTGCCGGTGTATTTTATAAGGTTTATGCACGGAAACTTTCTGCAGCAGCAGGAGAAGTGCTGGGCACAGGTGTGATTGGTGCTCTGGCCGCCGTTCCCTTCGCCAGCTGGTTCATGGGAAGCTCAGCAGCGGTCTTTGCGTTTCTTCCGTCGTTTCTAGTGAGTAGTCTGTCAGGAGCGGTCATTGCTGTGTTCCTTTTATCAAGAGTGAAGGTGGAAAGCCCGCTCCCGCAGTCCTGATGAAATCCAATTGAAAAGAATGATTGATAGGAAAGGAAGTGGTTCAATGAAACCCGCATGTGTATTAACAATTGCCGGTACGGATCCAAGTGGAGGAGCCGGCATCCAGGCCGATTTGAAAACATTCCAGGAATTGAAAAGCTATGGTATGAGTGTGGTGACTTCGGTTGTCGCCCAAAATACGACAGGAGTCAAAGATGTGCATCATCTCCCTGACTCCTTCATCCGTGAGCAGCTGTTTGCGGTAAGTGATGATATGCCGGTGCACGCTGTGAAGACAGGGATGATTGCCAATAAGGAAATGATGCAGGTCATTAAAGACTGGATGCAGACCATCGATGCTCCGTATATTATGGACCCTGTCATGATTGCTCAAAGTGGAGATCCGCTTGTAGAGCAGGAAGAACAGATCTATTTAAAAAGGCATCTTGTACCAGAATCGACGCTTGTCACCCCCAATATTCCGGAAACAGAAACCCTTCTCAATCGAAGGATCCATCATGAAGAGGATATGAAGGAAGCAGCTGTGGAAATTGTAGAACAGCTGGGAGCCGGTGCTGCGCTTGTAAAAGGCGGCCATTTAAAAGGGAAAGCGGTCGACTTTCTATATGACGGATATGAGCTGCACACCTTCGAAGAAGAACGGATTGATTCAGTGAATACCCATGGCACAGGCTGCACGTACTCGGCTGCTATAGCCGCTTATATGAGCCAGGGATATCCGCTCGCGCAGGCGGTAGAAAAGGGCAAGCATTTTGTGACAGAGGCTATTCGCCATTCTTTCGATCTTGGTAAAGGGGACGGTCCGACCAATCATTTCGCTGTACGCAGGGAGGTTTTTCATCCATGACACAAACATTGATCCAGAAGCTGCGGAGTGAACGCCCTTTGATCCATAACATTACCAATGCAGTCGTCATGAATTATACAGCCAACGGCCTGCTTGCTCTCGGCGCTTCGCCGATTATGTCGAATGCCGTTCAGGAAGCCGGGGATGTCGCTCGTTTGGCAGACGGCCTTCTGTTGAATATCGGCACATTGAACGAGCAGCAGGTGGAAGCGATGCTGGAGGCGGGAAAAGCGGCGAATGAAGCCGGCGTCCCTGTCGTTCTGGATCCTGTAGGAGTCGCTGCCACCTCCTACAGGGAAGAGGCCTGTAGGAAAATATTGTCGACGGTTCATGTCGATGTGATCAAAGGCAATGCGGGAGAACTGGCTTTCCTTGCTGGAGAGAAAGTCGAAACAAAAGGGGTGGACTCTGGAGAAGCCTCCAATACCGATGAGATTGCTCTCAAAGTTTCTGAACTTTATCAGACGATGGCTGTCTGCACAGGCAAAACCGATGTGATCGGGTATGAAGGAGAAGTCTTCAAAAACGATACAGGACACCAATGGCTTTCAAAAGTCACAGGATCCGGATGTCTGCTTGGTGCCGTTCTCACTGCGTTTCTTGCCATAGAAGGAGACCGCGCAGGAAACGTCCGGGCCGGTCTCTATCATTTTGGTAAAGCAGCAGAACAGGCCGCTTCTCACCCTCATGTGTCAGGACCCGGGACATTTGTTCCTGCGTTTATCGATGCTCTGGGAGCAGAAGAGGAGGCGGACCGGTGAATTTGGAACAGCAGCTCAGAAAATATTTGATCATGGGCAGTCAGGACTGTGACAGGGACCCTTTATCCATCCTGGACGAAGCGATTGAAGGGGGCGTTACGGCTTTCCAATTCCGGGAAAAAGGGGAAGGGGCGCTGCAGGGGGATGAAAAATATCAGCTGGCGGCTGCATTGCAGCAGCGCTGTAAATCCGCCGGTATTTTATTCATCGTAAATGATGATGTGGACCTTTTCCGCCGATTGAACGCGGAAGGCATCCATGTCGGTCAGTCGGATGAACACGTCAAGGGGATCCGGGAGGCACATCCTGATGCGGTGATCGGTCTGTCCGTCTCCGACCTGGATGAATGGGAAAACAGCCCCGTTGATCTCGTCGATTACCTTGGAGCAGGGCCGGTCTATCCTACAACGAGTAAAAAGGATGCCAACCCGGTTTCCGGTACGGAATGGATCAAAGAATTAAAAGATAGACAGCCGGACATGCCTGTGGTCGGCATCGGCGGCATCACCACGGAAAATGCACACAGAGTGATGGAAGCCGGCGCATCCGGCACAGCTGTCATATCCGCCATTACGAAAGCGGAGGATATCCGGAAGGCTGTTGGAGAGTTATAAACGCTGAAAAGGACCGGAACGACGCAATGACGAGCGTCGTTCCGGTCCTTTTTATAGAATCAAACGTTTGTAAATGAATTACGGTACATCATGGCCCATGGAGCTCTGTAGAATTTCAAACCACTGATCATGAGTAAGGGTGTAATCCAGGCTTCTAACGGCACCGGCGATCCGGTTCTTTTTACCGGATCCGACGATCGGCATAATCCGGGACGGATGGTTCAAAAGCCAGGCATACATGACTTCATCTATGCCCTCGGCACCGATTTCCTCCTGGATCTTCGCCAGTGTGTCTCGCAGCCGCACGGCTTTATCATCGTTGGATGTAAAGACTTCTCCGCCGGCCAGAGGGGACCAGGCCATGGGCGCGACGCGTTTCTGCTGACAAAGGTTTAACGTACCGTCTTCAAAGTTTTCCAGTTGGTAGGCGGAAAGTTCCAGCTGGTTGGTTACAAGAGAAAACGGCAGATAGGATTCAAGCATCTGCCATTGATGATCCTTGAAATTGGACACACCAAAGGTACGTACTTTTCCTTCTTTCTGCAGCTGAATAAAGGCCTCAGCTGTGGATGCAGGGTCCATGAACGGGTCGGGACGATGGATCAGCAAAGTGTCTACATACTCTGTCTGAAGATCGGTAAGCGACTGTTCCACCGACTTGATGATATGTTCTTTCGTCGTATTGTAGTGATGAGACATATGCTCCGGGCGGTTTTCTGAAGGAAGTACGATGCCGCACTTCGTTACAATCTCCATCTGATCCCTGAGAGATGGCTTCAGACTGAGTGCCTCTCCGAAAAGCTTCTCACAAGTATAGCTTCCGTAAATATCAGCATGGTCAAATGTCGTTATGCCTTGATCGATATTGTGTTCAATCAAGTCCAGTGTCTCTTCCTTCGATTGGTTCCAGTCGGCTAAACGCCATAATCCGTGTACAATGCGTGAATAAGAGAGGTCTTCTGCTATTTGTATGCGTTCCATTCTATCCCAACTTTCTTTAAGAATACTTTCATCATACCTTTCTTTTCAAAGTGTCACCAGGTTGAAGGATTGGAATATCAAGGTTTACGGTGTCCGGATATTTGATGCCGGCTCCGGTATTCAATACGACGACGTGCTCTTCTTCCTTGATCCAGTTCTTCTGACGCAGCTGCCGGGCAGCAGCAAAAGCAGCCGCACCTTCCGGGCAGACGAATGTTCCCTCCATTTCCGCCGCCCGCTGCTGTTCTTCCAGAATCGATGATTCAGATACAGCAGCCGCACAGCCATTGGACTCATAGATCGCCTCCAACACAAGGAAATCACCGATGGCTTTCGGAACGTTGATTCCAAACGCTATCGTATCTGCATCCTCCCAGAAATCGGACTCTGTCCGTCCCTCTTCCCAGGCCTTCACAATGGGGGCACAGCCCTCTGACTGGACAGCAGCAAGTCGCGGCATCCGCCCGTCTTCTACCCATCCCAGTCGCTGGAGCTCCCGAATCGCTTTATAAATACCGATTAAACCGACGCCGCCTCCGGTCGGATACAAAATGACATCCGGCAGCTTCCATTCGGTCTGTTCTGCGATTTCAAGCCCCATTGTTTTCTTTCCTTCGATTCTATAAGGCTCTTTCAATGTGGAAACATCATAGATGTCCGGGTCCTGAGCGGCCCGTGAAATGATTTGGCCGGCATCGCTGATCAAGCCATTGACAAGGAAAAGGCGTGCTCCCGAAACCGCGCACTCATTCCGTGTGATTTTCGGGGCACCGACCGGCATAACAATGGTGGGGGTGATGGACGCTCTGGCGGCATAGAGGGACCAAGCCGCTCCTGCATTGCCATTTGTCGGCATAGCCAGTTCCTTCACGCCAAGTTCGCGGGCTTTGGATACCCCGACAGCTGCTCCGCGGGCTTTGAAAGAGCCCGTCGGAATGACGCCTTCATCCTTCATATCCAGATGGGGGATGTTCATGTCTTTTCCAAGAGCGGGCAGAGAAAGGAGCGGTGTCATCCCCTCTCCCAGGGAGACCCGGGAAGAAGGGTTCTGTAGTGGAAGAAGTTCATGATAGCGCCAGAGATCGGGATTGCGGTCCCTGAGGCTTTCTTTTGACCAAGATGTAGACAGCGCTTCCAAATCATAGTTTACAAGCAGTGGTGAGCCGCAAGTACATAAGTGGTGAGGTTCTGAGGTGTTGTAGGTTTTCGAGCATTTCGGGCAGTAAAGGTGAGAGATGTAACTGTACGTCATGGATCATCCTCCTACAAGCATTTATAAAGAGCATAACACCAAAGGGGACATCTGTGTCCATTATGTAGCAAGGACAGCCTTGAAAATTCATACAATTTTTACATTACATAAAAAATTTCTGTTGAATACAATGGACGTAATGAAGATTTGAAATTCTGACTACTTGGATGGAGGGGATGGAATGGTTCTTCCGTTTGACATTTTGGAGTACCAGAAGCGTCTGCAGGCCGTCAAAGGAAATATGGCGGACAGAGGGATCGATGTGCTGCTGATAACGGATCCTGCCAATATGAATTATCTCTCCGGTTATGATGCGTGGTCCTTTTATGTCCATCAAATGCTCGTAATTTTGATTGATGAACCTCAGCCACTCTGGATTGGCCGATACCAGGATGCCGGCGGTGCCAAAGTGACGACATGGATCTACGATGAAAATGTCATCGCCTATCCGGATTACTATGTCCATTCAGCCGTGTACCATCCGATGGATTTTGCAGCGGAAATCATCCGGCAGATCGGTCAGGGGAAACGACGCATCGGTGTGGAAATGGATCACTACTACTTCACGGGTATGGCTCTGGAACGGCTGAAGCAGGGACTTCCGGACGCTTCTTTTGCGGATGGTTCGCTTTTGGTCAACCAAGTGAGGATGGTCAAGTCAGACCAGGAAATTGAATACATGAGGCGGGCAGCCCGGATTGCGGATCTTGCCATGACTCAAGGGGTGGAAAGCGTCCGGCCCGGTGTCAGAGAATGTGATACGGCAGCGGAGATTTACTACCATCTCGTAAAAGGGACGCCGGAATACGGCGGGGATTATCCATCCATCGTGCCGCTTCTGCCGACCGGAGACCATACATCGATTCCTCATTTAACGTGGACGGACCGGCCGTTTGTAGAAGGAAGCGCCGTTATTATAGAACTGGCAGGGTGTTATAAGCGGTACCATGTTCCACTTGCAAGAACCGTAGCCATCGGACAGCCGAATGAGAAGATGAAGCAGGTCGCTCCCGTGGTTCTCGAAGGTATTCAGACGGTGCTTGATTTTGCGAAGCCTGGAGTCACCTGTGGAGAGCTTGAAGAAGTATGGCGGCACACGATCAAAAAATACGGATATGAAAAAGAAGCCCGTCTCGGGTATTCTGTCGGCATGAATTACCCTCCGGACTGGGGCGAGCATACAGCCAGTATTAGAAAAGGGGACCCGACTGTCCTTCAGCCTAATATGACCTTCCACCTCATCCCGGCACTCTGGTTTGATACAGATGGGATAGAAATATCGGAAACGTTCCGGGTGACGGACTCAGGCAGTGAACGCTTCACCACATATCCTCAGGAATTAGTCATTCGTGACCATTTGGATTTGAGCGGACAAATCAGCTGAAAGGAAGTGGCCGTGATTCAATTGTATACCAGGGAGGAGATCGAGCGCCTCATACGTCTCGATCCCCCATTACTCAAAGTCATCGAACAAGCCTTTACGGCATTGGTCACGAAAAAGGTGACGATGCCGCCGATTATGCGTATAGACGTGCCGGAGCATAACGGGGAAGTGGACATCAAGTCCGCCTATATTGAGGGCGAAGACAGTTTTGCTGTTAAATTATCCACCGGCTTCTTTAACAATCCTTCCGCAGGCCTTCCGACATCCGGAGGCATGATGATTCTGCTTGACAGCCGTACCGGACAGCCGCTTGCCGTGCTGGCAGATGAGGGTCTATTGACAGATCTGCGTACCGCCGCCGCGGGGGCCGTGGCAGCGGCGTTCTGCAGCAGAAAAGACGCACACCGGGCCGGTATCATCGGGACAGGTGCCCAGGCAAGACTCCAATTGAAAGCTTTGACGCTCGTCCGTCCTATCGATCACGTATATGTGTATGGACGAAGAGTGGAACAGGCGGAAGCGTATAAAAAAGAGGTGGAAAACGAACTGGGCCTGCCGGTAACGATCTGCTCAAGCGTGAAGCAGGTCGTCGATGAAAGCGACATCGTTGTAACGACCACCCCGTCCCGTGAGCCGCTGATTTATGCAGCATGGTTAAAACCCGGCCTTCACATCACAGCAATGGGATCGGATGCGGAACATAAGCAGGAGCTTGACCACGGGGTGTTGGAACAAGCGGACAGCATCACCTGTGATGTCATCCATCAGTCCAGACGTCTCGGGGAACTGAGAGGGGTACCGGATCTGGAAAAACAGGCTCTGGAACTCGGGGAGCTCACCAGCGGCCGTAAACAGGCCCGAACATCCGATGAGGATATTACGGTCTGTGATTTAACAGGAACAGGGGTGCAGGACACAGCCATCGCAAGGTTTGCGTGGAAAGCTTTGAAAAATAAAGGAGATGATCTTCGTGAAAGAAGCTAAAATGAGCACAAAATCCATCTGGGCTGGTGAAAAGGAACAGCTGGCTTTCGGAGCGACACAGGTACCTGTCGTCCACAGCGTATCTTTTGGTTATGACGACATGGATGAATGGTATGACGTTGCTGTAGGCGCTAAGCCCGGTCATATTTATGGCAGGAACACCAACCCGACTGTGCAGGCGTTTGAAGACAAAATCCGTATCTTGGAAGGAGCGGAGGCGGCCACAAGCTTTTCCACAGGGATGGCGGCCATCAGCAATACGCTCAGTACGTACTTGTTCCCGGGCGACAGGGTGGTGTCCATTAAAGATACGTACGGCGGAACGAATAAAATCTTTACTGAATTCCTTCCCAAGCAGCAGGTCGAGGTTGTCCTTTGTGAGACTGGAGATCACGAATTGATTGAAGGGGAGATTGCCAAAGGATGCAAGGTGTTGTACTTGGAAAGCCCGACCAATCCAACCGTGAAGATTACGGATATCAAGCGGATGGCTGAGGCTGGAAAGGCTGCTGGTGCCCTTGTCATCGTCGATAATACATTTGCGACACCGGTCAACCAAAACCCACTGGAGCTAGGGGCAGACCTTGTCATCCACAGTGCCACGAAATTCCTCGGTGGCCATGCTGATGCTCTTGGGGGAGCAGTCTGTGGCAGAAAAGAATTGATTGAACCGATCTACCACTACCGTGAAATCAATGGAGCCACCCTCGACCCGATGGCTGCCTACCTGCTTCTGCGCGGGATGAAGACGTTGAAGCTGCGCGTCGATCAACAAAACAAGAATGCTGCAGCCATCGCTGAATACTTGAAATCCTTTGACGAAGTGGAAGCCGTTTTCTATCCAGGCCTTCCGGAGCATCCGCATCACCAGACAGCGAAAGAACAGATGAGAGGATTCGGTGGCATGCTCAGCTTTTCTGTGAAAGGCGGAGTGGCAGGTGTCCGTGATTTACTGCCTAAGTTGAATTATGCCAATAGAGCCGCCAACTTAGGGTCTGTAGAAACCGTTGTCGGCCCTTCGAGAACGACGAGTCATGTGGAGTGTACACCAGAAGAACGAGCGGCTATGGGAATTCCTGAAGGCTTGATCCGCTATTCGGCGGGAATCGAAGACATTGAAGATTTGAAGGCGGACTTAGCCCAGGCATTCCAATCGCTGAAAACCTATGTGAATCCTTAAGGGGGGAGCGGTGTGGAGACCAGAAACCTGGACTTGGCCTTGAGATCCCGTCAATTGTTTGAGCAGCTGGTCAGCTGGAGAAGGGATTTCCACCGCCACCCTGAACTCAGTTTTCAGGAAAAGCGGACGAGTGAAACGATTGCTGCGGAACTTAAGAAGCTTCCAATCTTTAAGGTAGAAGAAAAAGTAGGCGGCCATGGCGTGGTTGCTTCCATTCGTCATGGAGAAGGTCCGGTGGTCGGACTGCGGGCGGATATGGATGCCCTCCCGATTCAAGAAACGACCACCCATTCGTTCTCTTCCAGGGTTCCAGGGGTGATGCACGCCTGTGGCCATGATGCCCATATGGCTGTACTGCTGGGTACCGCTCAGCTGCTGCATGAAGATGCAGAACGAGGGCGTTTCAAAGGCACAGTGAAGTTGATCTTTCAACCGGCCGAAGAATGCTGCGACTCTAAAGGGGAAACCGGAGCTGTGAAAATGCTGCAGACAGGAAGATTGGATGATATTCAAAAAATGGTGGGGCTTCACATGTGTCCGTGGCGTAAACCAGGGGAAGTGCAGTGGCATGACGGGCCGAGTATGGCAAACAACGATGAATTTTCCATTGTCATCCATGGTTCCGGCGGCCATGCCGGCTATCCACAGCATGTGAAAGACCCAATCTGGATGGCCTCCTCGCTGCTGGGAGCTTTATACAGCCTGAATGGGCGCCGGATGGACCCATTGGAAGTCGGGACACTCAGCGTCGGCCGGGTTCAGGCTGGTGAAGCGGGAAACATTATCCCCGACCGGCTTTATCTGGAGGGTACGATCCGTTCTTATAAGGAATCCGTCCGAGAACAGCTGCTGGAAGAATTGAAGCAGACCCTTGCACTCGTGACAGCCCTTGGCGGGAAATATGAACTTACTGTCCAGCGGGGAGAACCAGCCCTTGTAAACGACCGCGATATCAACACAGCCATCAAAACAGCCGCAGGTTATTTGAAGCTTATTGAAGAACCCTTCGGCATGGGGAGTGAAGATTTCAGTTTTTACACGAAAACCATTCCCGGTGCGATGTTTTTCCTTGGCTGTGGGCTGACCGAAGAGAAAAGTCTGCATCAATCCGATTTTGATTTGGACGAACAAGCACTGCCCCATGGTGTTCAAGTCCTTTTGGGGAGTGCTTATGAACTATTAAAGCGAGGGGGATGACAATGCCTGTTAAAATCGCCTTTATCGGTTTTGGAGGAGTCGGACGCGCACTTGCGGAAATCATCGAAGAGAAAAGATTCCGCCTTAGGAAGGAGTATGGCTTGGATACTGTCGTTGTCGGAGTCAGTGATGTTATGAAAGGGGCGGTATATCATCCAGATGGGCTTGATATTCCCGTTCTTTTGAAAGGGCTCAGCGATCATGGGACTGTGGAAACCTATCCGGAACACGCGGGTGTCGTTAAAGGCTGGGACAGTTTGGAGATGATCGATCACGCTCATGCAGACGTCATCGTGGAAGTCACTTATACGAATGTGGAAACAGGCGAACCGGCATTGACCCACTGCCGCCGGGCTCTGGATCAAGGGAAAAGTGTCATCACGACGAATAAAGGACCTGTCGCCCATGCGTATGAGGAGTTGACCCGGAAAGCGGAGGAGAAAGGTGCATTTTTCGGTTTTGAAGGCACGGTCATGAGCGGAACACCTGCGCTGCGTCTTCCAGAGCAGACACTTGCGGGAAATACGATTCATAAAATTAAGGGCATCCTGAATGGTACGACCAATTATATTTTGACGGAGATGGAGCAGGGTCTGGACTATGGAGAGGCTTTGAAGCAGGCGCAGGTCCTAGGGTATGCAGAAGCTGATCCCACCAGTGATGTGGAAGGTTATGATGTCCGTTATAAACTCGCCATCCTGTCCGGTCATGTCTTTGGTGTGGCGTTGTCCCCGGAAGATATTCCTTGTACAGGGATTACGGGAGTGAGTGCATCGGATATACAGGAAGCGGAAAAAGCGGGAAAGAAATGGCGGTTGATCGGTACATTAACCTTGGACGGTGACCGTGTTACAGGGGTGGTCAAGCCGGAACGCATCTCCGCTCATGAGCCTCTTGCGGGAGTATCAGGAGCCTTGAATGCCATTTTATATGACTGTGACATGTCCGGCCCCATTTTTATGACAGGAGCAGGAGCGGGACTGAAGGAAACCGGGTATGCCTTGTTGATTGATTTGATTCATTACCATAAACAGCAGTCCAGAATAAAAGTGTAGGAAAGGAGCAGAGCCATGAAAACGAATCCTGTTGTTGAAAAAATGCTGTGCGCGGGGCGGTGGGTCGAAGCTGATTCCACTTTCCCGGTCTACAACCCTCAGGACGGGCGTTTACTCGCCGAAGTACCTTCCGCCTCCAAATCAGATATGGAAGAGGCGGTGGAAGGGGCGCATCGTGCTTTTACTTCCCGGCGCCCTTGGCCGACGCATGAACGGATGACAGTGTTGAAAAAAGCTGCCGCTTACGTGCGGGAGAATCAAGAGTCCTTTGCTGAAGTGATCGCCCTGGAAGGAAGCAAAACGATTACCGAAGCCAGGGGAGAAGTGAAGCGGGCGGTTCAGACGATTGAAATCAGTGCCGAGGAAGCGCGGCGGTTAAAAGGAGAAACCATCAATTTTGATCAGAATGAAGGCGGTGAAAACCGAGTCGGCTATTATCAGCGCTTTCCGATCGGTGTCATCGGAGCTATTACGCCGTTTAATGATCCCCTCAACTTAGTGGCGCATAAGATCGGCCCTGCGATCGCTGCGGGTAATGCGATTGTCCTGAAACCGGCCTCTGTCACCCCCTTAAGTGCTTTGAAACTTGCTGAGGCGTTTACAGCCGCAGGGCTTCCAGAAGGGTATTTGTCCGTCATTACAGGATCAGGAAAAGATATTGGTGACACTTTAATCACTCATCCGGCCGTTCAGATGATCTCATTTACCGGTGGACCCGAAGCAGGTGATGCGATTACGAAAAAAGCAGGGACAAAAAAATTAAGTATGGAGCTCGGATCCAATTCCCCTGTTATCGTCTTGAACGACGCAGACCGGGAAGAAGCTGTAAAAGCCTGCGTTTCAGGTGCTTTTTCAGCGGCCGGGCAGAATTGCATCGGTGTGCAGCGGATTTATGTGGAGGAACAGCAGTATGGAGCTTTTCTTGATGAGTTCGCAGCCGCGTCAGCTGCTCTCCATGTTGGCGATAAAATGGAGGAAGAAACGGATGTCGGGCCGATGATTCAGGAAAAAGAGGCGCTCAGGGTGGAAAGCTGGGTGGAGGAAGCGGTCAGTGAAGGGGCGGAGATCGTCCTTGGTGGAAGAAGAGAAGGAGCCTTTTACTATCCGACCATTCTGACCGGCGTTCCGCATGATGCAAAAGTGGCTAAGGAGGAAATATTCGGACCTGTTGTGCTCGTACACCCGGTGAGAAGTCTGGATGAAGCGATTGAATTGTCCAATTCTGTGAACTACGGGCTGCAGGCGGGAATTTTCACCAATACTATCCAACAAGCGTTTGAAGCTATTCAGTATATGGATGTTGGAGGACTGATGATCAACGACAGCAGTGATTACCGGATTGATGAGATGCCGTTTGGTGGAACCAAGGGATCGGGGATCGGCCGGGAAGGTGTGCGCTTCAGCATGGAAGCAATGACCGAGCAGAAGGTCGTCTGTTTCCGATTGAATCACCGGTGATAAATACGAAGGCTGTGGGGTTCCGCAGTCTTTTTTTTACGTGGAAAAGCAAGAGTGATGCTGGTACTTCTTTTCAGGGATAAGGTTATGGAAAGAGCAGATAGTATAGATGAACCTATTCCTTAAGGAGGATGAAAATGAGGAAGAATATCCTTGTGATCTTATCAGTCATCATGCTTCTCGGCTTGCTGGCTGCTTGTAATACAACAGAAGAACGTGCGCGTGAAAGTCAGCGCAACAATTTGAACCAGGTTACCTTCGATCCGGAAGATGAGAACATGCAGCAGGAACAAAGGTATGCCGTAGATCCCCGTTCCAATGAACAGAGCCGTTTCGATGCCAACGTCTATTTTGAGGGCATCAATCCCAATGGTCCGAATGGAAGGATGGAAGGTCCGTACTTTTTCGATCAGGAAGGCCGTTATGACCAACGTCAGGCTGCACCATCCGGGGATAACCAAGGACAGCCGGAGTCTGCTCAGCAAAACAAGAACCAAACTGAAAAAGACTCCAGCCCAAGCGAAAGCCAGGCAGCATCCGGTGATTTTCAGAAAAAGGTCATCGAGTTAACAAACGAAGCCCGTAAAAAGAATGGGTTGGAGCCATTGAAGAATAGTGCAGAAGTGGAAGAGGTCGCCCAGGTGAAATCAGAGGATATGGCGGAGAATGATTATTTTTCCCATACGTCTCCAACCTACGGCAGTCCGTTCGATATGCTGAAGGACTTTGATGTCGATTATTCTACAGCGGCTGAAAACATAGCTGCAGGCCAGCAGTCACCAAAATCCGTTGTGGATGGATGGCTGAACAGCTCCGGACACCGGAAAAATATCATGAACAACAGTGTCACCCACATTGGTGTAGGCTATGCCAAGGATGGGAACTACTGGGTGCAGATGTTCATAGCGAAGTAAAGAAAAGCGGCCGGCTCTGCCGGCGCCTTTCTACATAAACCAGCAAAGGACGATACACATGAAGAAGACAGGACTACTACTGTTTCTGCTCATATGGATGACGGGAGCTGTCCATGTCTACAGCTTCCCTGAAAAGCAGATCACAGCGCTTGGTGACTCCATCCCATATGGGTATCACCTTACCCCCGTCAATAAACAGCCATCACCTTATGCTTTTCCTTATTTGATTGGGAAAAAAGGGAACATGGCCGTCAATAATCTCAGTGTCCCGGGACTTACATCAGGAGAACTGCTTCAGGAGTTGAAAACAAATAAGGTCTTCCGTAAAGCGGTCGCTGATTCGGATTATATCCTTCTTTATATTGGAGGGAATGACCTGCTCAATTTCCTTAAGAAAAACGATAACCTACAAGGGGTGGATCTGGAGAAAGCGGCACCTGTCATCAGAGATCTTATTTATAATGTGTATTCGACAATCCTTGAAATTGACGATTTGTCAGACGGGGAAATTCTTGTCTATAATTTATATAATCCCTATCCGGCAGCCTCTGATCAGTTGAGTGCCCCCCTCTCCTACATTAATCAGCAGTATCAATCACTCGTCCAACTGGTCCGTCATTTTGCTTCTGTTACGCTGATTGATGCGTACGGAGCTTTTGAAGGACATCCGGAATATATCATAGAACGGGATGTTCACCCGAACAAAAAGGGACAGGAAAAACTGGCTGAGCTGGGCTGGAATCAGTTGAAAAACAAGCGGTAAATATAGGGGTTTCCTATGGTTTCATGTATAATGACCATAAAGAAGGGGCGGTGTATCGTTTTGAAATTTGCCATCATAGGAACAAATACCATTACCGAAAAGCTGATTGAAGCCGGGCGCAGCCATCCGGAATTTGAATTGACAGGGGTTTATTCAAGAAACCAGGAGCGGGCCGATGCGTTCGCCGATCAGTACGGAGCTCCACTCCGTTTCACAAAAATAACAGACCTGGCTCTCAGTGAAGAAATCGAGGCCGTCTACATAGCCAGTCCGAATGCTCTCCACGCCGAACATGCGGTCACTCTTATGAAGCATGGAAAACATGTACTCTGTGAGAAGCCGATGGCGTCAAACCAGCAGGAAATTGCCGGTATGATTGATACAGCCAAAAACCAAGGGGTCGTCCTGATGGAAGCGATGAAGTCCACGCTGATGCCTGGATTTTCAGCGGTGAAGCAGCATCTCCATAAGCTGGGCCCTGTCCGCCGGTATGTAGGGAACTTCTGTAAGTACAGCTCCCGTTATGACGCGTATAAGCAGGGAGAGGTCCTGAATGCCTTCAAACCTGAATTATCCAACGGCTCATTGATGGATTTAGGGATTTACGGCATCTATCCGATGGCGGCTTTATTCGGGGCACCACGCTCCATTAAAGCAAACGGCCTGTTTCTGGAATCCGGTGTCGACGGCCAAGGATCTGTAACAGCGGACTACGGCGATATGGAAGGGGTCGTTATGCACTCGAAGATTATCGACTCCCATTCTCCTTCAGAAATTCAAGGAGAAAAAGGGACCATGATCATTCCGAACATTTCTGAACCGGAAAACATCCACATCCTATACCGGGACGGAAAACGGGAAGAACTGACGGTCGAGAGTGATTTTCCTCCTATGTATTATGAAGTGGCTGAGTTTATTGAGGTCATTGGACGGGGGGCGAAACAGTCTTCTGTAAATTCCTTCGAACACACGTTGATCACTGCCCGGATTATGGAGGAAGCCCGCAGACAGATTGGTCTCCTATATCCCGCAGATGAATAAGACGAAGAGAAAAGAGGCACGTGTATGAACGTGCCTCTTTTTTCTTAAGATGTGGATTCGTCACCTGCCCGGTCAGGATAGGGCTGTGCAGCTTCCAATTCTTCCTGATGCTTGATTCCCCACTGGTTCATAGCATGGAGGAAGGAAGCTGTTGAGCGGCCGTAAGGGGATAAGCGGTATTCAACATGAGGCGGAACGGTCTGATGGTCAATTCTTTCCACAAGTCCGTCATTCATCAGCTGTTTCAGCTCACGTGCCAGGATCCGCGAAGAAATATTACCATCAAGAGAACGACGCAGCGCATTAAACCGCATGGATTCAGCCTGAAGAAGCTTCCAGAGAATCAACCCCTTCCATTTCCCACAGACGACCTCAAGTGTGACACTAATGCCGACTCTGCCTCCCATCAGTCCCGCCTCTTTTCCATTTATTTTTTCTGCCCCTGCTTCTGCATGGCTTTTTCATAGCCTTCCATGATGCCCTGGGCATATACTTTATTTAATACCGTCATTGTTTGAGGAATGATTTTTTCTTCCTCTGATGGAGATATTTGATTCAACAAGTCCACAAGTTCGAGCAATTCTTCCGTAACCGGAAAAATTGGCTTTATATTGTCCAAATGGATCACCTTCCTGATAAATCGGAAAACGCTATTACTATAATTCTATTTCCTTTTTATTCACATCACAAGTAGTTACAAAAAGGTTAGTTTCAGCATAGACCATTATGAACTAAAAATAGTTGGTTAAGCAACAACTAAGTCCGTGTTTTTGGTTTGTACAGCCTGTTGGAAAGGGGTGTACAGGTTATACAAAAGTTATACTTATATAATAAATTTTGGGGTTTTTGTATAAGTGCATGCGTCGGACCATACATAACACAGGGGCTGTATACGGAACAGCTTGTACAGTGGACACAGCCGGAAAGGAAAAAATATGAAACGAATATTTTCTTATGCCATTCCATATAAGAAATCCGTAGTTATCGCTTTACTGCTGATGGTGATTGAGTTGATCGTCGAACTGACTCAGCCCGTCCTTATGGCGAAGATTATCGATGATGGAATTGTCCCGGGTGATTTATCGGAGGTCACGATCTGGGGACTTGTTCTGCTCGGGTTATCGTTCGCCGCCTTTGCTGCCGGGATAACAAATTCCTTTTATGCCGCCGATTTCAGTCAAGGAGTGGGGCATGACCTGCGTCGTGACTTATTTGAAAAAGTCCAGTATTTTACCGATGATCAATTTCAAAGGATCTCGACACCGAGTCTCGTTACAAGAATTACAAACGATGTCATACAGCTGCAGTCCCTGCTTTTCATGCTGGTCAGAATCGGGCTTCGCGCCCCTCTTTTCATCATTTCTGCCCTTATCATGGCACTGACCATTGATGTCCGGCTTTCCATGATTTTGATCGGGGGTGTTCCTGTATTTCTCGTATTCTTATTTTTCATTTTAATGAAAGGGGTCCGGTACTTTAAAAAAGTGCAGGAAAAGCTTGATGCTTTGAATAATGTAATCAGACAGAATTTATCTGCCGTCCGTCTTGTGAAAGGATTCAATCGCAAAGATTACGAGGAAGAGCAGTTCCGCACGGCTAATGCGGGGCTCGTCGCTGAGAATAAAAAGGCGCTCTGGTTGTTGGAAACCGCTATGCCGATGGTCATGCTCGGCATGAATGTGGTCATTCTCGTTCTGTTATGGACGGGCTCCGGTTTTCTGGCCATCGGAAGTCTGCAGCCGGGAGAGCTTGTCGCCATCATCAATTATGCGACTAGAATTCTTTTCACATTCTCTGTGTTCACCTTCCTCATTGTGATGGTTTCCCGCGGCCAGGCTTCTGCCGGGAGGGTGGAAGAGGTTCTTTTATCATCTGTGGAGACCGACCGTGCGGCCGGGTCCTGTTCGCTTGACCATGTCGAAGGTGGAATAAATTTCTCGAATGTCTCTTTCCGCCGGGGCGGTCAACGTATTCTAAACAACATTTCCTTTGAAGCTGAGAACGGAAGCACCGTGGGAATCCTAGGAGAAACAGGCTCAGGTAAAACGTCTCTCCTTCATTTAATACCCCGATTATACGAAAAAGAATCCGGTCGAATTGTTTTGGACGGAAAAGATATGGAGGATTATTCCCTGGAGGTGTTAAGGCAGTCCGTCAGTCTTGTTCCTCAGGAGGTCCAGCTTTTCTCAGGAACGGTCCGTGAAAATATCAGCTGGGGCAGACCGGGAGCGGACGAAGCAGAAATCAGGGAGGCGGCCGCTCAGGCGCAGATAGCTGACTTCATTGAATCACTTCCTGGTGGGTATGATACGCAAATCGGGCAGAAGGGCGTCGTTTTTTCCGGCGGGCAGAAACAACGGTTGTCCATTGCGCGGGCTTTAGTGCGGAATCCGTCTGTTCTGCTGCTGGATGACAGCACCAGTGCTCTCGATGCCCATACGGAAAAACAGCTGTTGAAAAGTCTGGATGATCAGTCCTGTACGGTCTTCATTACAGCTCAGAAGATCAGTTCCATCCAGCAGGCGGATCTGATTCTGCTGCTTGATCAGGGGAGGATTGCTGCGAAAGGAACACACGAGGAACTGCTTGAAACGAATGCCTATTACAAGCGGGTCTTTGAGTCACAAAAGGAAGGGGTGATGTCATGAAGCGCCAGGAAGCAGGGGGAGGCCGCCATCACTCGATCGGAATGTCAGGACAGAAGGCGGATCAATTTGGTTCGACTTTAAGACGGATTTGGAGCTATATGAGTGGACGCAAGTGGGCTTTTTTCCTCGTTATAACAGCTATTGTACTAAGTGCGGGTCTTTCTCTTCTCGGACCTTACCTGCTCGGAAGAACAGTAGATACCGTCATTGAGGATCCAGGTAGAGGACAGCTGCTCATCATGCTTGGGCTTCTCTTGGGTGTATATCTGATGCACTCTGTCTTTTTATGGCTCCAAAATTACTGGATGATCGGGATTGCCCAGGAGGCTGTGCAGGGTATGCGGGACCAGTTATTTGCCCATGTTCAGCAGCTGCCTGTCATCTATTTTCAAACAATGCCGCAGGGGGAGCTGATGAGCCGTCTGACCAACGATATTGAAAATGTAAGTCGGACGCTGAACACAGCGGTTGTCCAATTCGTTACGAGCGTGTTGACCATTGTGGGTACAATCGGAATGATGCTTTGGCTGAGCCCTGTGCTGACTCTTTTGACATTGACGATCGTTCCGGTCATGTATGCCGGTATGAAATGGATTACGAACCGGACAGGCCCTTTTTTTAAGAAACAGCAGCGGAATCTCGGTGACGTGAATGGATATGTAGAGGAAATGTTCACCGGTCAGTTCATCGTAAAAATGTTCTCAAGAGAACCCCGCGTCATTGAGGACTTTGCTGAAAAAAATAAAGCGTTGAGAGAGTCCGGCTATTACGCGCAGGTATATACCGGGTTTATCCCCAAACTGATGAACATGCTGAATAACGTCAGCTTTGCCATTATTGTAGGAGCAGGCGGCCTTCTCGCGGTCAATGGATTCATATCGATTGGAATCATTGTGACTTTCACGACCTATTCCCGTCAGTTCACCCGGCCTCTTAATGATCTTGCCAACCAATTCAATATGATCCTGTCAGCTGCTGCAGGGGCGGAAAGAGTTTTTCAAGTGATGGATGAACAGATGGAAACCGAGGATGAATCCCGGTCTGTATCGATTCCTCTGCAGGGGGAAGTGGAGTTCCAGAATGTCTCCTTCGCCTACAAGGAAGGACAGGATACCTTGAAGGATATCAGCTTCAAGGTGAAACAAGGGCAGACAGTGGCCCTTGTAGGACCGACAGGGGCAGGGAAGACCACTGTAATCTCCTTGTTATCCCGCTATTTTGAACCGGATCGAGGAAGCATCCTGCTGGATGGTACAGCTTTGAGCGATATCCGCCGGGACAGTCTGCGCAGTCAGATGGGAGTCGTTCTCCAGGACGCTGTCATGTTTAACACGACAATTCGGGAAAACATCCGGTACGGCCGTCTTCGTGCTTCGGATGAAGAGGTGGAGCAAGCCGCCATTTCTGCACATGCTCATGATTTTATCGTCCGGCTTCCGGACGGCTATGATACGAAACTCGATTCGGATGGGAAGGGGGTCAGCCACGGGCAGCGCCAGCTTCTTTCTATCGCCCGGGCCATGATCGCTGACCCGGCACTTTTGATCCTTGATGAAGCGACAAGCAGTATTGATACAGTGACGGAAATCAAAATCAATGCAGGACTGACGGAATTGATGAAAGACAGGACAAGTTTTGTCATCGCCCACCGTCTGCATACGATTCGATCGGCGGATGTGATTCTTGTTATGGAGAATGGGGCCATCGTAGAGCAGGGGACCCATACGTCCTTAATGAAACAGGGCGGCAGATATGCGGGATTGATTCAAGCTCAGTCCGGGACTCAGCGTTCATCAGCTCGGTGAAAAATACACCACCGTGGTCCCTGTGTCATATGGTATGACATAAGGGAGGGGAAGCGTATGTCCCGTAATCACAACTATCCACTTTGGACGGAACTGCCTTACGCAGGAGAAGATCATCCTCCGAAGCTCGATTCCGGTGTTGAAGTGGAGGCAGGTGAATGGAAGACTTATTTTATTCACCACAGCCGCCGGCATGGGTTCAAACAGCTTGATGGACAGCCAATCCGTTTAATGATCCAGGACCCGGAAACGATCCACTGGCAGGAAGAGTTAAAGAAAGTGAAGAAAGTACTGGCAGGTTTGACGGACCATGACATCCGTGTAGCGAAATATTGGGGGGAGGGGCCGGCTTCCAAGCAGTGGCTTCCGATTGCTGATCGTTTAATCGACACTTATGGGGTGGAAGCTCCACGGGCTGCCCGGATGTTAGGGGCTTTGTTCAGTGGGATGAATGATGCGTTCGTCGTCTGCTGGTCGTTGAAGTATAAGTGGCTGGTGCCGCGTCCGAACCAGCTTGATCCATCTCTGGCCACCGTCATCTGCACACCGGACCATCCTTCGTATCCGTCCGGCCATGCAACCGTATCCGGAGCCGCAGAAGCTATATTAACCTACTTCTTTCCGGCAGAAAGGAAAAAAATCAGGGAGCTCGCGGAGGAAAATGCCCGGTCACGGCTGCTCGCTGGTGTTCACTATCCTGTCGACAACGACCAGGGCCTTCGACTGGGGCGCCAGATCGGCGGCATCGTTGTTGAAGAATTGAAGAAGGATCAAGTCCGGGGTGTCCCGCTCGATCGACCTTTCACCCAGTATAGAAATGCGGACGTGTACCCTGCGGATTATACGCAGGCCATACCCTTTGATTATGATCAGCGGTGCCGGTCCCTGCTTCTCAGCGAAGACGATGAATCCTCGTCCTATACGGAATGGATTGATCCAAAGCTCTTTTTTTAATATGGATGAGAGAGAACAGCCGGACGGCTGTTCTTTTTGTATGGGAAAAAAGAGACAAGTTCCCCTGGAGGACCTGCATATATATGTAAGGAACATCTACAGGAGGGATAAACATGGAAGCATGGATATGGTCGGCGAAGAAAATCGGTCTGATCGGGGGTGCCCTTGTTATAGCACTGGCCGCCTATTTTATCGGATCATTCTTTTGGAAAGGTGCCGTCTCGACAACGACAGCCCCCTCAGGTGGAGAACCACGGGTGGTCCAGCTTGTAACAGGGGAATTCAAAGCCGAAAAAGCGGATGGCACAGAAATGGAAGCCTACCGATGGGACCCGGGAACAATTCTTATTGAAAAGGGAGAGGATGTCCAATTATCCATTTATGGAGTGAATGGGAAAGAGCATCCTTTCTATATTGAAGGTACAGACATCAAAGGAGTGGTGGAGCAGGGCAAGGAAACGGTGGTGGATTTGAAATTTGATAAGGAAGGCATCTACCGGCTGATCTGTACAACGCACGCAGAGATCGATACCGACGGACCTATGATTGCCTACATTGTCGTTGATTAAATCTGCAGGGGGGAGAATGGATGGTTACTCTTCTTGCAGGTTCCATTGTCCTGGGATTATCTATAGCAGCGCCTGTCGGACCCATTAACATAGAAATTATCCGGAGAGGGCTGACCTTTGGCTTCTGGCCGGCGCTATGTGTAGGGCTTGGCGGGATGTCTTCCGATTTACTGCTGATGTTTGTGATGTTTTTAGGAGCAGGCACTGTGCTGTCATGGTCTTGGGTGCAGATTACTTTATTGCTTCTTGGATGTTTGGTTTTAACGCATGCCGGGTGGACAAGCTTCCGTAAACCTGTCGTAGCGGAATGGGACGCAGCGGAAGGAAACAGGAGCAGCCGTGGTGCCTCCTTGGTTTCCTATGCCCGCGGCGTGCTGATTGCCGGCACCAATCCCATGAATATTCTTTTCTGGGTAAGCATTTACGGATCTGTGTTAAGCGGTGCGCTGCAGAAAGAGGATGTTCTTCACTCTTTTTTGATCAGCTCCATGGTCTTTATTGGAATCGGATTGTGGAACATGAATCTCGCTTTTATTGTCCATTTCAGCAGATCCATCATGACCTTTACTCTGCTGAAATGGGTTCAGAGAACGGCCGGACTTGTTCTCTTTTATTATGGAGTGAAATTCGGATTTGAAGCATGTCTTCTCATTGGAAGATCCGGGTGGCTGTAGCAGACGGATCTATCAAAGCAGATCCTTAAGGCTGTCGGAAAGGTTTCCGGCAGTTTTTTGATGGATGAATCTCGTTCATCTCTCTTTGGGAACAGCTCTCCGGGGGTTCTTTGGTTTGTCAAAGCTTCTTTTGAAAGACGATCATGTCGATCCCCCGTATGCCGTTTTCATAGAACGGTTCCGGATAGGACAGGAAGAAGTCTTTTTTTATAGAATGAAAGCGGAAGCCGGCTTTCTGGTAAAACAAGAGGTTCTCAATGCTGGAGTTGGATGTTCCCGCGATCACCCTTGTTTTTCCTTTGCTCCTGTAAAAGGCTTCAATCTTTTTAATCGCTGCTTTTCCGATTCCCTGCCCGCGGAAAGCTTCCTTTAAAGCGATATTCTTAATTTCGATGGTAGATTCTTCCGGGAACGTACATACACATCCCCCTGCTGTTCTGCCGTCTACAGTAATCGCATAGAAATCGCCCTCGTTCATATACGACCGGATCAGCTCTTCGCTTTCATCAGCCATCAGAAGGACGTCCATGTAAGCAGCGGGTTCTTTTTTATGTATCTTCACTTCATCGTTCAAGTATATCTGCTCCTCTCTACGAACATCCTGAGCATATGATAACATAAGACTAGTAGATCAAATTCTGAAATCTATCACTTTTCAGATAAGGAGTCGTGGATGATGGAGCAACAAGAAAAGGTTTTTGACTTAATCGGTGTAGGGGTAGGACCATTCAACCTCAGTTTAGCAGCACTTTCTGAGCCGCTTGAAGATGTAGAGGCTCTGTTTTTTGAAAAACAGCCCGCCTTTGAATGGCACCCAGGTATGTTGATCGAAGGGACGAAAATGCAGGTCCCATTTCTCGCTGACTTAGTAACGATGGCGGATCCGACAAACCCGTACAGCTTTTTGAATTACATCAATAAACATGGACGGATGTATCCTTTTTATTTTCTGCAGCGCCTGGATATCCCGAGGAGGGAATATAACGATTACTGCCAATGGGCCGCTGAACAGCTGACCAGCTGTGTGTTTGGAAAAGAAGTTGTGGGATTGACGCTCGAGGAAGAAAAGTCGTTGTATACGGTTGAAGTCCGTGATGTAGGAACACAGGAGGTTTGCACGTATTACGCAGAGAACCTTGTGCTCGGCACAGGCAGTGTCCCTGTGATGCCGGCCTCGTTCCGAAAAGTGGAAGGCGAGGGGGTTTTTCATACGTCTGAATTTCTATCCCACTACGACCACTGCAGGAATGCGGAATCGATTACAGTGGTCGGTTCAGGACAGAGTGCTGCCGAAACGTTTCGCGAACTTCTGAAAGAGCAGAAAAGCGGGGGCTACCGGCTGGATTGGATCACCCGTTCTGCCGGATTTGAATCGATGGAAGAATCAAAGTTGAGTCTGGAGCACTTTTCTCCGGATTATGTGGATTATTTTTATCAGCTTCCCCAAAAGCAGAAAGATGATATTTTTGCCGGGCAGGGATTGTATTACAAAGGAATCAGCAATCATACCATTAATGATATCTATAATTTGTTATACGAGCATTCGGTCGGCCGGGAGACATTGAACGTCGGATTGAAAGTGCTCAGTGAAATCAATGGAATAGAAAGAAATGAATCGGGGGGCTTCACCCTTGAAGGCCGTCATATTCAGAAGGGTGAAACATTCAGTCATGATTCTGAAGTGATTATTGCAGCCACAGGTTATCAGCCATATGTTCCGGACTTTGTCACGGAACTCACCGATCTATTGGTGTGGGACGATGAGGGCCGGTATAAAGTGACAGAGGATTACCGTCTGGTGCAGCAGAAACCGAACTCCAATCATATTTATGTCCACAGCGGCATTTCCCACACCCATGGCGTTGGTTCCACAAACCTCGGGTTGTCGGTACACCGGAATAAGGTGATTATTAACCACCTGACGAAGAGAAACGTGTATCCTTTGAATGAGACCAACGTTTTCCAAACCTTTGACGTCTAATAACCGAAACGGCGTGGCACATGCTGGACCATTTCATTGTATAGACAACCCTGTGATTTCTGCTTTGGCTGTTATGATCCATACGGATGGTTTTCCGGTGAAGGGGAAGCACATTTTTTCGCACCTATGACTTTATAGGATAAGAGAGGAGTTTTTCTGGTGAACAGAAAAACTCCTCTTTTTCATTCCGTCATAAGGTGAGGTCTCGAGGAGCGTTCGGTGGTGACGCCTGCGGGAACAGCACGGACCAAAGATCCACTTGGACAGATGGTTTTCCTGTCCAAGTTAGCTGAGGTCGTGCCCGCGGCAAGCATCCACCGATAAGCGGTACGTGACCGTCAAACCTTTTATGTGGAAAGATCCTTACCTTTTCTTAGATAGGGAAGGGCATATAAGACTTTGATTGTGGTTTTTGTGTATAAATGTGTGTATATGTGAATAAAAACAGAAATTTTCAGGAATAGGTGTCAGTTATGCACATGTGGATAACTTTGAGCTGGAAAAGCTGGATGAATTGCAACAACAGCAGTCTATGAGATTACGACACTGTAAAATCGTCAGAATGTGGCAGCTGCCTATTGACAGATGACTTCTAAGGGTTAATAATATTGTAAATATACAGACCTTATCATATTTATACATAAAGGTGGTTTTTTCGTTGAAAGCAGGAATTGTAGGGGCGACAGGATACGGAGGCATGGAACTGTTCCGGATCCTCAGCACCCATCCGCAGATCAGTCAAATAACGCTGTACTCCTCATCAAGGGCAGGAGAAGTTTATGAGGAAATGTTTCCTCAGTTTGCAGGGGGAAGCCGTCATGAATTACAGGATCTTGTCCCTGAAAAGATGAAGGAAGAGCAGGATGTCCTGTTCCTGGCAGCACCCTCAGGAGTGTCGTCGGAACTTACACCTGAACTGCTTGGAGGAAAAGCTAAAATTATCGATGTATCCGGAGATCTGCGCCTGCGGGATCCTGAAGCTTATCAACAATGGTATAAAAAGCCGCCCGCTCCTGTTGAAACCCTTCAGAAAGCTGTTTACGGACTTCCTGAATGGAATGCAGAAGCCATTCGTGCAGCCGGAGTGATCGCTAATCCGGGTTGTTACCCGACGGCTTCTCTGCTCGGACTCGGTCCAGTGATATCCGAAAACCTTGCTGACCCATCATCTATTGTCATCGATGCGAAATCGGGTGTTTCCGGAGCAGGTAAAAATGCCAATCCATTGACGCATTTCGCTCATGCCCAGGAAAATTTCCAGATTTATAAAGTGAATCAGCATCAGCATATCCCGGAGATTGAGCAGCAGCTTTCTGTATGGAGTGGAGACACGCGTCCGGTGACGTTTTCCACCCATCTGGTTCCGATGACGAAAGGAATCATGGCTACGATCTATGTAACATTAAAAGAAGAAAAGACAGCCGAAGAACTGCATTCTCTTTTTCTCAAATACTATGAATCCAAACCATTCGTCCGTGTGCGAAGGCCGGGGGAATTCCCAGCTACGAAAGACGTATACGGGTCCAATTATTGTGATATTGGTGTAACGGTCGACCCAAGAACGAACCGGGTGACCATCGTCAGTGTCATTGATAACCTAATGAAAGGTGCAGCCAGTCAGGCCGTTCAAAATATGAATCTATTATTCCAGCTTGACGAAAGAACAGGACTTGCGCCACATCCTGTCTATCCCTAACTAAAGAAGGAGAGAAATGATTTGATACAAGTGGATAAATCAAAGCAGATGGAAAAAGTAACGGGAGGCTCCATTTTGTCTCCAAAAGGGTACCGTGCAGGCGGGATTCACAGCGGCCTCCGCTACCGTAAAAAAGACTTTGCCCTTCTGCTAAGTGAAACACCAGCTTCTGCTGCAGCCGTTTATACCCAGAGTCATTTCCAGGCTCCTCCATTGAAGGTGACTCAGGAGAGTGTCAATGAAGCAGGGAAACTCCAGGGGATTGTCATTAACAGTGCTGTAGCGAACGCCTGTACAGGAGAAGAAGGTTTGCAGAACGCCTATGAAATGAGAAAAATGATCGCCGGACGCTTTGGTCTGCCTGAACATTTTGTAGCCGTCGCTTCCACCGGTGTAATCGGACAGCAGCTTCCTATGGAGAAAATATCCTACGGGTGTGAAACCGTTGAAGTATCGGAAGAGGGGTACAGCGATTTTCAACAGGCGATTTTAACGACAGATACCTGTCAGAAATCCGCCTGCTATCAGGTGGTGATTGATGGGAAAACCGTGACCATCGGCGGCGCATCCAAAGGTTCAGGGATGATTCACCCGAATATGGCGACGATGCTTGGTTTCATTACGACCGATGCGGCTATTGAACCCGCAGCGCTCCAACGCGCGCTCAGCCAATCGATAGATAAATCGTTCAACCAGATTACTGTGGACGGGGAAACTTCCACGAATGATATGGTTTTGACGCTTGCCAACGGCCATGCGGATAATGAACCGCTTGATGAGGATCACGAAGACTGGGATGCATTCCAAGCGACCCTTCAACTGGTGTGCGAGGATCTGGCCAAGCAGATCGCTAAAGACGGGGAAGGAGCTACCAAGCTCATCGAAGTGAACGTTTCCGGTGCTCGTTCAGATGAAGAGGCACGGATCATTGCTAAGAAGGTAGTCGGCTCAAGTCTTGTGAAGACGGCCGTCTACGGGCTGGATGCCAACTGGGGCCGGATTGTCGGCGCGATTGGTCACAGTGAAGCTGAAGTGAACGCGGAAGCGTGTGACATTTATATTGAGGATCAGCTCGTCTTCAGCAAAGGGACGCCGTGTCCGTTTTCAGAAGAGCAGGCAACGGAGGATCTGGACAATGAAGAAGTGCATATTTCCATACACCTTGATGAAGGAAATGGAGCTGGAACGGCCTGGGGGTGTGACTTAACGTATGACTACGTCAAAATCAACGTCAGCTACCGAACATAAACCAACCATTGTCATCAAACTCGGCGGCAGTATGCTCGATAAGCTGGCAGACGATTTTTATGACAGTTTCCAGGAACTCCTTACCCATTACCGCTGCATCATCGTGCACGGTGGAGGACCTGCTATCAGCCGGCTGCTTGATCGTCTGCAGATCCACGGGGAGTTTATTGAAGGGTTGAGGAAAACGACAGCAGATACGATGGAGGCTGTTGAGATGACCCTCGGTGGTACCGTGAGCAGTCAGATTACAGGAAGGCTTGCCGGACGAGGGATAAAGGCTCTCGGTGTGAAAGGATCTGAAGCCGGATTGTTGACCGCTGACTTTGTGGACGAAGCACAGCTTGGTTTCGTTGGAAAAGTGAAAGAGATTGATCCATCCGTGCTCGACCACCTGCTTGAGGGTGGATACGTACCAGTCGTCGCTCCATTTGGAAAGACGACAGACGGAAGGACGGTAAACATCAACGCCGATACCGCCGCTGCCGCAGTAGCAAGAGCTGTTCAAGCAGAAAAGCTCCTCTTTGTCACAGATGTTCCCGGTATTTTAGTAGAAGGGGAGCTGGTTGAGGGTACCACCCCGGAGGAAATTAATCAGTACATCCAGGAAGGTGTCATTTATGGGGGGATGATTCCAAAGGTGCAGTCCGCCGTAGAAGCCTTATCGGACCGGCTTCAGGAAGTGTGGATTGTAAGCGGCGGGGATCGTCTTGTACAGGGCAGCCATTTGAAAGGAACCTCCATCCGTTCTGGACGAAAGGAGACCGTATTATGAGTTTATTTCCGACATATAACCGTTTTCCGTTAACGATTGTATCTGGAGAAGGTACAAGAGTGACGGACGATCAAGGAAAGGAATACTTGGATTTTGTATCAGGGATCGCTGTCTGTAATCTCGGACACCGTCCACCCAAGGTCCAGGAAGCCCTTCAGAAGCAGCTCGATCAGGTGTGGCACGTATCCAACCTTTACGAAATTCCTGCTCAGCAGAAAGCGGCGGAGCTTTTATGTGAAGGATCGGGTCTGGATTATGCCTTCTTCTGCAACAGCGGGGCGGAAGCGAATGAAGCGGCTATTAAATTGGCCCGCAAGCATACAGGAAGGGAAAAGATTATTTCCTTCAAACAGTCCTTTCATGGCCGGACCTTTGCGACGATGAGTGCGACAGGTCAGGCGAAAATTCAGGAAGGGTTCGGAAGTCTGCTGCAGACGTTCGAATACTTCCCTTACAATGACAAGGAAGCCATTGAGCGCGTTCATGATGGTTCTGTTGCCGCCATCATGGTCGAGGTGATTCAAGGAGAAGGGGGCGTCATCCCTGGTACCACAGAATTTCTGCAGGCGGTTGAAGCCAAGTGCGACGAACTCGGTGCACTCATGATCATTGATGAAGTACAGACAGGGATCGGCAGGACAGGAAAACCGTTCGCCTACCAGCATCATGGTCTGAACCCGGATATCGTAACGACAGCGAAAGGACTTGGCAGTGGGTTTCCGGTCGGAGCCATGATCGGAAAAGAAGAACTGGCTCCTTCCTTTTCAGCCGGATCCCACGGCTCTACATTTGGCGGAAACCCTTTGGCTTCTGCCGCTGTGCAGGCGACGCTGAAAGAGATTTTTGTTTCTTCCTTCTTATCCGACGTAGAGGAGAAGGGACGCACGTTCGTCCAAGCGCTCCAAGAAGAGCTTGGCTCTTTAAAGAGCGTCAAGGATATCCGTGGAAAAGGATTGATGATCGGAGTGGAGGTGGACAAGCCGGCCATTGAGCTCGTCCACTCCCTCAGAGGCAGGGGATTGCTGGCTGTTGTAGCCGGGCCGAATGTCCTGAGACTGCTTCCCCCATTAACGGTGGAAACGGACGAACTACAGCGGGCGGCCGCTTTGATCAAGGCATCCCTTGTGGAACAGGAAAAAAACCTGCAGAACGCCTAATAGATGAGACGGTGACTTCTAAGCGCCGTCTTTTCCAGACACTCAATGTATAAAAATTCAGTATATATAATAAATATTCATTCAGCGAGGTGAAGGGCATGGAAAGTTACCTACATTTGCAAGACGGCCGGACATTTAAAGGAAAGGCTTCTTCGACGTTACAAGAACCGATGCAGGGGGAGATTGTTTTCTTTACCGGCATGACCGGATATCAGGAAGTTCTCACAGATCCCTCCTACAAAGATCAGATCGTCGTTTTCACGTATCCACTCATTGGAAACTACGGCATTAATGAAACGGATGAAGAAAGCAGCGAAATTCAAGTGAGTGGAGTGGTCATGTACCAATGCACACAGCAGCCTTCTCACTTCCAGTCGACCCAGTCGCTCGGGGCCTATTTGGATGGGCAGCAGGTGCCCTATCTCACGGGCGTAGATACAAGGGAAGTCACGAAAGCGATACGGGCTCATGGAACACAACAGGCAGTTATGAGTCATCAGAATCATCACGACTTTTCCGAACCGTCTGATCAGCAGATATTCGCTGTACAGGGTGAGACGGTAGAGACGTATGGTGAAGGAAGTCTTCATGTCGCTTTAATCGATTTTGGTTGGAAAAAATCCATCCTGCAGGCTTTGCTGAAGCGCCAAGTGAAAGTTTCGGTTATTCCTTTTACACAGGTTGAAGCCGTTCATAAGGTGAAACCAGAGGCCGTCATTTTGTCCAACGGTCCCGGTGACCCGAAAGATGCTTTACCGAAGATTGAACAGATCAAATCCATTCTCGACGAGTATCCGTCCTTCGGAATCTGCATGGGCCATCAGGTCATTGCACTGGCCTACGGAGCGGATACGGAGAAGCTTCCATTTGGTCACCGCGGTGCCAACCACCCGGTCAAAGATGCCGTGACAGGGAAGGTTTTTTTAACGTCCCAGAATCATAACTACGTTGTGAAAAAAGACAGCTTATCACAGACCCCGCTGTCAGAGCGTTTCTTTAATGTGAATGATCGTTCGATTGAAGGGTTGATGCATGATTCAGGACGGTTGATGTCGGCTCAGTTCCACCCGGAAGCCCATCCTGGTCCACAGGATGCGGAATGGTTGTTTGATGATTTCATTAGTCTTGTAGGCAGCAAAGGAGTGAAGGAACATGTCTAAAGTATTGGTGATCGGATCAGGACCCATCATGATCGGTCAAGCCGCAGAGTTTGATTATTCCGGAACACAGGGATGTCTGGCACTGAAAGAAGAAGGTCATGAAGTCATCCTCGTCAACAATAACCCGGCGACCATCATGACGGATTATGATGTGGCGGATAAAGTCTACTGCGAACCGCTGACGGTAGCGAGTCTGGAAAAAATCATTGCGATGGAGCGCCCCGATTCTCTGTTAGCGGGCCTGGGCGGACAGACGGCTCTGAACCTCGCCGTCGAACTGGAAAAGGAAGAAGTATTGAAAAAATATAACCTCACCCTTCTGGGGACAGGGATCTCCTCGATTATGCAGGGAGAGGACCGCGAATTGTTCCGTGCTTTGATGAACGACCTTGATCAGCCGGTTCCGGAAAGTGAGGTCATCACTACGACGGAACAGGCGCGCGTATTCGCTGCGGAAGTCGGTTATCCGATCATCAGCCGCCCGGCCTACACCCTTGGGGGACGCGGTGGTGGAATCGTTCACGATGAGGCAGACCTGGATGAATTGATAGCTACAGGTCTGAAGGCGAGCCCGATTCATCAGGTCATCGTCGAAAAAAGCATTGCCGGATTTAAAGAAATCGAATATGAAATCATGCGGGACCATAAGGGGACGTGTATCTCGGTATGCAATATGGAAAACTTCGATCCCGTCGGTGTGCATACGGGGGATTCCATCGTCGTTGCGCCTTCCCAATCTTTGACCGATGATGACTATCAAATGCTTCGTTCCGCTTCGATAAAAATCGTATCGGCGCTTGAAGTCATTGGAGGATGCAATGTCCAGCTGGCCCTTGATCCAGTAAGCAAGCAGTATTACGTCATTGAAGTCAATCCGCGTGTCAGCCGCTCCTCCGCCCTTGCTTCAAAGGCGACAGGCTACCCGATTGCTAAAATGGCCGCCAAGATTGCACTTGGATACACACTGGATGAGTTGGAGAATCCATTGACAGGATATACGTACGCAAGTTTCGAGCCTGCTCTTGATTATGTTGTCGTCAAATTCCCAAGATGGCCGTTTGATAAGTTTCCACAGGCGGACCGTTCGCTTGGTACGAAAATGCGGGCGACCGGCGAAGTGATGGCGATCGACCGCACGATGGAGGGAGCGTTCCAAAAGGCTGTACAATCGCTCGATACAAAAATTCCTGAAGTGGAAAATCATTGGTACCATCTGCACCAGCCGACAGACCTGCGCTTTTTTGCTATCTATGACTTGATTCGGAAAGGGACGTCGATGGATAAAATCCATCAGGAAACACACATCGATCCTTTGTTCCTTCAAGTCATCCGTCATTTAGTCGATACAGAAAAGGCTCTTGGTACGGAAGGACTGTCACAGCCGCTGCTTCATCAGGCAAAAGTCTACGGGTTTTTGGACGACCATATCGCAGCGCTTGCCGGGTGTACAACAGCCGATGTGGAAGAGGCACGCAAAGCGTATGATATCCAGCGTTCCTTTAAACTTGTCGATACATGTGCAGCCGAATTTGAAGCCGCCACAAACTATGTATACAGTACATTTGCCGGTATGAATGAAATTGCACCGCTGCCTTCAAAAGGGAAGAAGGCGTTGATTCTTGGTTCCGGACCTATTCGAATCGGTCAGGGGGTTGAATTCGACTATAGTGCGGTTAAGGCGATTGAAAGTCTTCAAAAGCAGGGATGGACGACGATCATGATCAATAATAATCCGGAAACGGTCAGTACTGATTATGAAACCGCCGACCGCCTTTATTTTGAACCGATCCAAAAAGAAATCATCGCTTCCATTGTGGAACACGAAAGCATTGACCTTGTCTTCCCTCAGTTTGGAGGACAGACGGCGATCAATCTGGCTGAAGACTTGGAGAAAGCGGGCCTTCCGTTAGCTGGCGTCCGCGCCGATGTGCTTGATGCCCTGGAGGACCGTGATAAATTTTACGCAGCGCTGAAAAAACTTGGTATCCCGCATGTGGCCGGAACGACCTGTCATTCCAAGCAAGAAGCGCTGGAAGCTGCGGATTCCTATACCTTCCCGCTTCTCTGCCGCCCTTCGTATGTCATTGGTGGTCAGGGGATGGTCATTGTACAGGATAAACAGGAGCTGGAGCAGGCGCTCGCTGAATCGGATGATCGTCATTATCCGATCGTTTTGGACTCTCTGCTCCAAGGGGCGGAAGTAGAGGTGGATCTCGTGTCGGACGGCCATTCGATCTACCTGCCGGACATCATCGAACATATCGAGCCTGGTGGAGTTCACTCAGGCGACAGTATGGCTGTATTCCCATCCACACTGGCAGATGCATGGAAGCAGAAAATCCGCACGTATAGTGAAAAGATTGCGGCGGAATTCGCCTATTGCGGCTTAATGAACATCCAATTTCTCATTCAGCAGGATAACGTGTACGTCCTGGAAGTCAATCCACGGGCAAGCCGTACGGTTCCGATCGTCAGTAAGGTCGCAGATATCCCGATGGTCGACTGGGCCGTCCGTATCCTGATCGATGACGCTGAATTCAGTCTGTCCCAACAGCCGGCTCCCGTTTTTCAGGAGACAGCTGTCAAATACCCGCTCTTCTCCTCCTATGCCATGACGGACCTGGATCATAAGCTTGGTCCAAACATGAAATCGACGGGAGAAGGCATGTGTCTCGGAACAACGGTCGAGGAAGCTCTTGCCAAGGTATTCGCTCATCTCCCTGATCTGTATGACGTGAAGGAAGCGTGTATGGTGGAACTCGAAGGAAGACACGTTCCAGAAGCTTCTGACCTGTCATTCGAGGAATGGATTACGAAAGAAGATGCGGCTGTTTATGTCAATGACCAATCGGGTGAGGAAGCAGAAAAACGCAGAATTACAGCTGTCAAAAACGGCCTGACCGTCATGAGCGAGGCAGCGACCTTTGATGCGTATGTGAAGGGGTTGGAATGCAAAGACCCTGTACCTGTCCCTCTGCCGCAGCAATCCCTTGAAGGAGTGAAACCCCTATGAATTTAATGGAACAAATGCACGCAGCTAATGAATCCCTGCACGGCCGTCATCTGCTCACGTGGCTTGATTATACCCAGTCGGATGTCTCGCGGCTCCTGGCGGCCGCCCAGCATGTGAAGGAGAATCCTTACTCGCAGTCCATGAAAGGGAAGACGCTGGGCATGATCTTTGAGAAGTCTTCCACAAGAACCCGGGTGTCCTTCGAAGTCGGAATGGTCCAAATGGGAGGGCACGCCCTATACTTGAATTCAAGAGATATTCAAATCGGTCGCGGTGAAACGATCGCTGATACAGCACAAGTTCTGTCAGGGTATGTGGATGCGCTTATGTACCGCACCACCTCCCATGAGAAACTCGAGGAACTGGCTGCCCATGCTTCTGTCCCGGTCATCAACGGGTTGTGTGATCGCTACCATCCGTGTCAGGCTCTTGCGGACATCTTTACGATTCTTGAAATCAAAGGCCGTCTTTCTGGATTGAAAGTGGTCTATATCGGCGATGGCAACAATGTGGCCCACTCTCTGATGATCCTATCCGCTATGATGGGGATGGAAGTGGTCATCTGTACCCCGGAAGGCTATGAACCGGACAAGGAGCTGACAGAACGGGCCCGGGGGCTGGCCGGCAAATACGACGGGAAAGTGACGATCGAACCGGACCCCAAGCGGGCCTCATGGAAGGCTGATGTCATTTATACAGATGTCTGGGCAAGTATGGGGCAGGAGGACGAAGCGGAGGCCCGCCTTCAGGACTTCAACGGTTACCAGGTCAACGATGCATTGTTGAAGCAGGCAGCTGACGATGTCACCTTCCTCCACTGCCTCCCTGCCCACCGGGGAGAGGAAGTGACGGCCGACGTCATTGATGGAAGCCATTCGGTCGTTTTTCAACAGGCGGAAAATCGTATGCACGTGCAGAAGGCGGTTCTGCAGGCGGTTATCGGCTGGAAATAAAAATGACATAAATGCTCCTCCCTGCACCGTAAGATAAAGGAATGGAACTTTATACTTTATCTTACGCCAGGGTGCATAAAAAGATAGTCGAATGGCTGCGAATATCATCGAACGAGTTATTTCTACAAGGGATTACAAGGTTTCATGTGGAAGTAGTCAAAGAGAGATCAAAATCAAAAGGAGTGGCCATGCAATGAGTGAGCAAGTGACAACAGCAGTGGAACCTAAGGTCGTTGAAAAGCCCCATTTCAAGGTGGTCGGTGTCTCTTGTCAAACGATGATGGATGAACGTGCCATCAAGGTGCCGAGGCTGATGGAACAGTTTCATACGATGAAACTGCCGAAAGTGAAGAACCGTGTCCACGCCCCCCGGTCGATCGGAATGTTTGTAGACCCGCCGAATTGGAATGAATCCAGAGATGCTTTTTATTGGATTGCTGCCGTGGAAGTTGAGAGTTTTGAGAAGATTCCACAGGATATGATTACTAAAACCGTCCCTGCTCACACGTACGCCATGATCGATTATGACCCTTCTATTCATGACTTTGACCCGTATACGTTTCTTCATCAATGGATTGTAGAAAATGGATATCAGCAGGTGGAAGGATTCGGCTTTGAGGAGTATCAGCCTTACACGGGACAGGAAACAAGATACTGCCTCTATCTGCCAATCAAATGAGGGTGGAAAACCACTCCGGCTCCCCGGTGTTTAAGCTGGATAAAATGTGGATTACCGCTCGGCTTTCTGCCGCAGTCGTCACCAAATGAGACTCAGAAAAAAAGAGCTGATCTGTTTAAGCGGATCAGCTCCTTTTTTGTGCTTCAATGTTCAAGTCAGAAAGAAGGAAAGCATGAAATAGAGAACAGCGGCAGCACCGGCGGCAATGAGAGCGGGACGGAGCTTGAACCGGGCGTACTTCATAGGATTCAAATCCAGAATACCGGCCGTCGTATTCGTATCGTCACTTAATGGAGAAGCAAAAGCTCCGAACGTACCACTTGCAAAGACAGCTCCGATCACCATAGGAAGGGAACTGTCGGCGGCAGCAGCAATGGATACTCCGACAGGCATGAGGATGCCCCACGTCCCCCAGGAAGACCCAATGAAGTAGGAGATGCCGCAGCCTGCAATAAATGTAATCACGGCGACAAATCCTGCAGGGACCCAGGAAAAGGAGGAGGAAATCGTCTCCGCAAAACCAAGCGCTTCCGAGCCGGTGCTCAGCCCCCATACCATCGCAAGGAGGAGGATGACGCCCATCATATCATTCCCGCCGGCAATTAAGCTGTCCATCATTTTTTTCAAAGATTCCGACCGCAGCTTCAAATAGATGACAAAGGCTGTTAACGTAAGCACAACCGCAAGGACCATGGCATCAAGCACATTGGCGTTGATCAGAGCATCAAGTCCCTGGCGGCCGGCTTGAACGCCGAGACTGTACATGAGTAGAAAAGTCAGGAGAATGACGCTGATCAAAGGGACAATCAAATGCCACGGTTTGGCAGGAAGATCTTTCGTTACGGCCGGGTGGCAGTCCTCCCATTGATCATCCTCCGTCTGTTCCCCATGATTTTCAGCATCAGTGGCAGGCGTCTTATTTTTATGAAAAAAACTTAGATAGAAGCCTACCCCGAGCATTGCAAAAGCGAAAAAGTTGTAGGGGATGCTTTGGATGTAAAGGCTGTAGGCATCTCCCTCCAGTCCCGCCTGTTTGAGTGATAATTCGATGACGGAGGTCATGTAGCCGACGAAGGCTGTAGCGATCGGAATCAGGACGACGAGGGGGGAGGCGGTCGTCTCGATGACAAATCCAAGCTCCTGTTTCGTCATAGGGATGGATTTTCTTAGAGCTTTCATGACAGGTCCGATCGTGACGATCCGGAAGCTTGGGGCGCTGAAGGTTCCGACAGAGGAAATCCAGGTCAGCATGAAAGCTCCCCGCTTATGTTCAATCCGTTCGGCCGCCTCCTGCACAAATCCTTTAATCCCGCCTGACATTTTAATCAGACCGATCAAAGCAGAAAAAGCATATAAAAACAGGATAATTTTAATGTTGCTTTCATCCTTCAGGCCGTCAATAATGAAACCGAGAGCCGTCAACATCCCTCCAAGCCAGTGGAAATCCATAATATATCCGGCAACAACAACCGCGAAGAGGAGACTTGGAACGACCTGCCTGGTCCATATGGCTGCGAAGATGACAACGATAAATGGAAGGACGGATAACCAGTCCATCATCGGTCCTCCTTTCAAACCTCTATTTTTCGTAGGTTGTGTGTTTCCACACGTGTTATACCTCCAGGAGCGGGAGAAATGGAATCATCATCTGGAAAAAGGGGGACGGGCCTTTTGTGGAGAATAGGAAAAGGAGAGAGAAAGGAGGAAGGCTATTGAGTTTTATGACCCAGACGGTCCTGATTGAACGGCCGGTAGAAGAAGTGTTCCAAGCTGCCGTGGATTTTTCCAACAGTCCGCAGATTATGGAAGCGGTCGTTGGGGTGGAACTGCTGAGTGATGGCCCTGTAAGAGAAGGGTATAAATTCAAAGAGACGAGAGAGATTAGAGGCAGGAAGGTCTCGGCGGTCATTGAGGTCACCGCCTTGGAAGAAAACCGGTCGTATTCGGTGAAAAGTGTACAGAGTGGTCTTGACCTGCGTTACCATTATCAGTTTGAACCGGCGCCGGGAGGAACGAAGGTGGTCTTCAAGGGTGAATTGTTCACACAGGGACTGCGCAATACGCTGACCCGCCCGTTAATCAAACAGATCATTAAAAAAGAAGACCAGGATCATCTGCAGCACTTGAAGAAGTTTATCGAATCTTAAACGCAATCATGCTATACTGGAAGTAAGCTGTGGATCACACATGAAGGCCTCTCCATCAAACGAATTGGGAAGAGGCCTATTTTTTATACCGTGAATCATACACAACGTTTTTCAGATAGAAAGGAACGAATAAATCATGACAGATAAACAACAGGAATGGCTGGAGAGCTTATCTTCCTCTACGAAACAGGCATGGGAGGAATCCGGCTTTGATTCGTGGACAGCTGTGCAGGAAGCGTCTCTTCCTCCTATTTCAGCGGGGGAGGATGTGCTGGCAGAAGCACCGACAGGAAGTGGGAAAACCCTTGCCTATCTCCTTCCACTGATCGAGAAAATCGACAGCAGCCAAAAGCATACGCAGATCCTTCTCCTTGCTTCTTCCCATGAGCTGGTGATGCAGATCCACCAGGAAATTCAAAAGTGGACGAAGGGAAGCGGGATTACGAGCACGACGTTGATTGGCGGGGCGAACGTGAAACGCCAAATCGATAAATTGAAAAAGAAACCACATATGGTGGCAGGGACGCCCGGGCGTGTCCATGAGCTCATCCAGAAAAAGAAATTAAAAGCTCATGAAGTAAAGGCTGTCGTTCTTGATGAAGCGGATCAGCTCCTTGTCCCTGAACACAAAGAGACGATCAACCATATTTTAAAAAGCGTCCAGCGCGATACGCAGAAGCTGTTATTCTCTGCGACTCTTCCAGACGAAGTCATCGACCTGGCGCAGACATTCATGGATGAGAATGCCGAAGTCATCCGCATTGATGAAGAGATGAAAAAGCCACAAGTGACCCACCATTATATCGTCAGTGAAGATCGGGAAAAAATTGAAGTGGTCCGGAAGCTGGCCCACACCGAAGGGTTTACCGGACTAGCCTTCATGCAGGATATCGCCAAACTGAACGTGATGGCTGAAAAGCTGGTTTACAAAAAGCTGGATCTTGGTCTCCTTCACAGTGATGCGAAAAAAGAACAGCGTGCAAAAGCGGTCAAGGAGTTCCGTAACGGGACTTATCCATTATTGATGGCGACAGATGTGGCCGCGAGAGGACTGGATATCCACGAAATCAATCACGTCGTCAATCTGGATATTCCGAATGACCCGGGTTCTTATGTGCATAGAGCAGGAAGGACCGGCCGTATCGGGGCAGTGGAAGGACGCGTCGTTTCCATCGTCAACCCCGTGGAAGAGAAGCGTTTGAAAAAGATGGCTAAAGACCTTGATATTCCGTTAGAGGAAAGTATCATCTATAAAGGCCGTCTGCAGACCCGGTAGCAGACAGCGGGAAAGTTGCCTTTTGAAGGGGAGCATGGAATACTGGAAGTAGAATCATACCTTCACAAACCAAGGAGAGAATCATCATGATAAAGAAACTTGTCCTCTTTTCAGCCGCCTTGTTTGTCATTATTGTTGCAGCTACTCCTGTCTCTGCTCAGGACCTTTTTAAAGAAGGGCCGAAAGCCTCTTATGAAAAAGTCAGCCAGCATATTCAGGGATGGGTGCAGGAAACCGATTTTCAAAAAGAAGTGGAAGGATTCCGGTCCGACCTTCAGGACTTCTTTACGTTTATAGATCAAATCGAATGGACCTACCCGGATGAGTCTCCGTCGGAACAGGACGGGGAAGGGGAACAACCTTCAGCTGAGTCTTCCTCCTCTGCTCAACCGGATGGAGAGGACGAAGCCGAGCCGACAGCGGAAGTGCAGGCGCTGGACAGCTACACCCCCGGTGAATATGAGCGGGAAGTCGTTGTCCTTGTCAATAAAGAGCGGGCTGAAGAAGGTCTGCCGCCTTTAGAAATGCATGATCGATTGAGCGGCATGGCCGATGTGAAATCCCAGGATATGGCGGATAAGAATTACTTCAGTCATGAATCGCCGACATATGGAAGTCCGTTTGATATGATGGATCAGTTTGACTTCTCCTACCTTGCTGCTGGTGAAAATATTGCAGCCGGACAGCGGACACCGGAGGAAGTAGTGGAAGGCTGGATGAACAGTGACGGTCACCGGGCCAACATCCTTCATGAGGATTTCACTCATATCGGAGTGGGTTACGTAGAAGGGCAGGGCAGGTTCGGTACGTATTGGACCCAGTTGTTCATGAAGCCGAGATAAATGTGAACAGGAAAGGCTGCCGGGAATGTTCCCGGCAGCCTTCTTTTTTCGTCTGCGGTGTGGAAAATAAATGTGTACTTGTTACGCTGTAAGTATGGAATCATGAAGGTTCGTTGCGTTGGACACGGTGGAACTTCCCTTTCACCGTTGACTGGTCCGTTTGTTCTTCTGCAGCTGCCCACGTATGGATGAAATAGAAAAGGTACATGATCAATGCGGTGGTCCCTGTCGTCATAAACGTGATGGATACAGGGTCTCCCTGTACATAACCGGCGGCTTGGTGATAAAAGTAGAAGAGCATACCTGTAACGATCAAATAGGCGAACTTTTCCATAGAGGTTCGTTTCCGCAAAAAAGGAGCCGGGATCAAAAGAGGAGACCAGAAAAGCAGCGCCGCCCAAAATGACAGGCTCAGATGGATGCCCGTCCATATGGAGGACGGTGCCTCTTGGGCCGGGAAGTCGTATGCGGCGGTGGTGCCTGCCAGAAAAATTGCTGCGGTTACCGGCAGGCAGGAGACCGTAGGAAGCAGCTGTTTCCAGGAATGGCGGAACCAGCTCCCCCTTTTTGTAGTGTATCCAATCAAAGCCGGGGCTGCACCAAAACAGAGAAACGTCCGGATCAGCTGAAGCAGTCCTTCCTGATGGGTGAAACTGATAAACAAGGACAAAATCATGAGAGCGGCCGCATACGCCGTCCAGAAGATGTTAGGATGCACACCTTTTCCCTCCTCTTTTGTTTGTTTTACTTTACCCTGGCATAAAGGGGACAAACCTGTACATATTCAGGAAAGTATAAAGGAGGAAACATAATGGAACACCGTGAACTTTACCGTTATGATGCGTGGGAGCTTCGAAAGAAACTCCTTCAGAAAGAATGGAAAATTGAAGAAGTGATCGATCACTACCGGGCTGTCATCAACCGGAAAAACCCGGATCTGAACGCTGTTGTTCATCAAATCGAAGAGCCTGTGAACACCGATGGTCCATTTATGGGGCTCCCCTTCTTAATTAAAGATTTGAATGCCGTGAAGGGCCATCCGTTAACATATGGATCCAAAGTGATGGAAGGATTCAAGGCTGGATGGGATGATGAATTCGTCAAGCGCTTTAGAAAAGGAGGCTTGACCATCATTGGAAAGTCCAACACCCCTGAATTCGGCTTTACACCAGCGACAGAGTCTGTCCATCTCGGGTTTACGAAAAATCCGTGGAACAAAGATTTCTCACCCGGTGGATCGAGTGGTGGAGCTGCAACGGCCGTCGCATCAGGGATGGTTCCTTTCGCCCACGCCAGTGACGGTGGAGGCTCGATCCGGATTCCTGCTTCCAACACCGGGTTGTTCGGATTCAAGCCGACAAGGGGGCGGACTCCATTCTCCATGCACTTGAACAGTTTTGCGGTAAGTCATGGGGTGACTAAATCTGTCAGGGACAGTGCAGCCCTGCTTGATATTTTAGAAGGCCCGCAAAAAGGGGATCTATTTGCCACTCCTGCGCAGGGAAAACCTTATGCCGGCCTGGATCATCGCGATCTGGGCTCCTTGAAAATCGGATATATGGCTGATTTCGGCGACGTTATGCCGATCAGTCAAGATGTTCAGGAAGCCGTAAATAAAACAGCACGGCTGTGCGAATCACTCGGTCATCACGTTGAGCAGGCGTACCCGGACATTGATTTGAACAAGTTTATGGATGCTTTTGTCGTCGTGTGGGTCGTAGGAGGCGCATTGGCCGTGAAAGAAGCGGCACAGATGAATGGGAAAACGGCAGACCGTCACAGCGTAGAACGGATGCTTTCCACCCTTATTGAAAAAGCAGAAGGTTATTCAGCTCTTGATTATGAAAAAGCACGTCTCTATCTGGCGGCTGAAAGCGCGAAATTCCATGCGTTCTTTGAGAAATACGATGTTCTCCTTCACCCGGTCAATGCTTCTTCCGCGCTTCCGCTCGGCTGTTATAACGGGGAAGAGAAGACGATTGATGAAATCCTTGCTGTTTCAGCGGCCTATGCCCATCTGGCCCCGGCAGCCAATGTGACGGGGCTCCCTGCGATGAGTGTGCCGCTGTATTGGAAAGAGAACCATGTGCCTGTCGGTTCCCACTTCACGGGCCGGTTCGGAGATGAAAAGACGCTCTTTAAACTGGCGGCGCAGCTGGAGGAGGCGGAGCCATGGTTCCACCGATATGAAACATTAATATAATAATGAAGGCTGGTGGATTCTCCCGCCAGCCTTGTTTGTTTTTATAAATCAGGTCATCTTCATCTCTGTATGCCGTGTTTTAAGGTTTCATGAGTGGTGGATAACCAGGAAGATAAAGGATATTCACAGGAAGAGGAGATCATTTTTCTAAAATAATAGTAAGAAATTTTATAAAAAAACGGTTACATAGAAGATTGGAGTTTTACTAAAAAAAAACCGGGGTATTTCCTGAAAATGTTCCCATACAAAAGACGATCAGGAGGTACCACACATGAAGAAAGGGAAAAGTTTACACGCTTTAATCATTTTAATGTTTACTCAATTTATATCAGGCGGGGTGACCAACACCAAAGGGATTGTCCTTGACCAGGTGGAAAATGATCTGGGTCTGGACATGAGCCAGTTTGGTCTTGTCGTTTTAATCTTCCAGCTTGGCTTTACGCTTGCCAGTGTCATCATTGGATATTACACAGACAAAAAAGGTCTGCGTACGATGACCATCATCGGCTCGATTATTATGGGTCTTGGATTCCTGGGGACAGGTCTTGCCCCCAATATTATGTTTTTCCTCGGTTTTTATATGATTGTCGGTTTTGGTCTTGGAGCGCTCGGGGTAGCTTCCAACGCCATTGTTCCCGCCGCTTATCCAGAAAAACAGAACCAGATGTTCAACCTTGCGATGGGTGTTTATGGTCTTGGGATGGTGATCTTCCCACAAGTATTGAACTTCCTTTTCCAATTCGCGTCCTGGAGATACTTTTATCTAGGCATTGCGGTTTCACTGGTTGCTGTCATTATCTATATCACAAGTGTAGCCTTCCCTTCAGGGAAAGCGGAAAAAGTCGATTTGAAGGCTTTTATTCCGATGCTGAAGGATGCTCAATTCGTTTTCCTTATGATCTTTCTCGTCTTTCAAGTATCGGCGGAAGTGTCCTTTACAAACTTCTTCCCGGTCTACCTCAAATCGCTTGATTTAGGAGGCATGGCAACGGCAGAGAAGGAAGATCTGGTAGCGGCTATTCTATCGATTTTCTCTGTTTTCTTCATGGTTGGAAGACTCGCAGCCGCCTATATTACCAAATGGGTGAACGAGCGGGTGATCCTGATCAGCTTTTCGGCAGGGGCGCTGCTGATGGTCGGTATCAGTTTCCTTGTAGCGGAAAGCTTCCCGTATCTTTTCGCAGGAGCTGGCCTGTTCTTCTCAGCATTGTTCCCGACAGCGACAGCGTTTGGGACGCAGATGTCCAAAACCAGCGGTTCTGCCTTAGGACTGATCTATATTGCCGCCGGTATTGGCGGGGGTATTGCCGGTTACATTGTAGGCCTGGCCTCTGAAATTTTCGGAATGGCCGGTGGATTCAGCATCGTGCTCGTATTCCTCGCCCTTATGCTGCTCATGACCTTCTTTATGAACAGCAGCAAATCCCGTCAGCAGCAGGCTTGATGTTTACTCCGTCTCCTTGAAGAGACGGAGTTTTTTTATTGATGTTGTGATATTCACTTGAATTTCCTGTAAAATTTAAGAAAGGAAAGGGTGGGAAATCAATGGATAAGTGGGTAGGGGGCATCTTTCTGGTCGTTCTTTTCTTAGTTGGATGTCAAACGGGAGAAAAGGGAGAAGATCAAAGGAGTGTTGAAATGCTGGAGGGGAGATGGGAAGGTTCCATTGAAGTGCCGGGACAGCCGCTGGGCATTGTTATACATATGGATAAACAAGAAGAATGGCATGGAACCATCAGCATCCCTGCCCAAAACGTGGAGGATTTCGTCTTGTCCAGAAGCGGCCCCTGAAGAAGAGGGGGAGTTTCTGAGTATAGAGATGGATTCCGGCACCCTCTACGGGGAGTTGGTGATGCCTGAAGGGTTGGAACAGGCGCCGGTGGCTCTGCTCATTCCAGGATCAGGCCCGACGGATCGTAACGGAAATTCGCAGGGCGTGCAGGGGAGGAATGACAGCCTGAAAATGCTTGCCGCGACACTTGCGGAATCCGGGATCGCTTCTGTTCGCTATGATAAGCGGGGCGCGGGGAAGAACCGTGAGGCCGTTATGGATAATCAAAACATGAGGTTTGAGGTGTTTGTTCATGATGCCAGCCAATGGATCGACAAACTCTCCAGGGATGACAGGTTTACGAAAACAGCGGTCATCGGGCACAGTCAGGGATCACTTGTCGGCATGATGGCCGCTGAGGGCCATACGGTGGACGCTTATGTCTCCCTTGCAGGCGCCGGCCAGCCGATTGATCGAGTGCTTGAAAACCAGCTCGAGGAGAGTCTGCCAGAGTATTTATATAAGGAAAGTCTGGATGTGTTGGAAAAGTTGAGGAATGGAGAGGATGCCGGGAGGGTGAGTTCTCCCCTGCAGAGCTTATTCGCTTCTGACCTTCAGCCGTTTCTCCGTTCTTGGATGAGCTATGATCCAGCCGGCCGGATCAGTGAGCTGGATATGCCGGTGCTCCTTGTGAACGGTACCCATGATGTTCAGATTCCGGTAGCGGAAGCTGAGCGTTTAAAGGAAGCGGCACCGGAGTCGGAGCTTCTTCTGGTGGAAGGGATGAATCATGTATTGAAGGAAGCTCCTGAAGACCGTGAAGGAAATCTGGAGACATATACAGACCCGGACCTTCCGCTGCCCGAGTCCTTCACTGATCCATTGATCACTTTTTTACAGAACAACGGTTTTTGATAATCATGATGAAATCCACTCAATGCCAGACGATTTTCTATAACAGCATAGCTGCCTTTCTTCTAATATCTTTTGAAGCAGTAACCTGCCCGGCCCATTTTAACAAGCAGGCAGGAGACGGCTGGCGATGACACCAACACAAGAAAAGAGGGATTTTTTATCATTGAAGGTTCAGATCTTATTATGCAACTCTATGTCTATATAGGTATTGGCGGGCTGATGACAGGTTTGATGACTTACCTGATTATACGAGGTATTATTAGAAAAAAGCCCTTTGGTGTATGGATCATAATCTTTGCAGGATTCACAATAGCTTTCGGGATTTCAACTATCCTCACGGGCATTTTCGACATCCAATCAACAAAGTCTATCCTCCAAACTGACGAAAGTGGAGTTTTATTAGACCAGTTAACACCCAACAGCATCAGCCTGCCGGTATTATATATATTCCTCAGCATGCAAACCCTTTTGGGATACACTCTTACCCGCAAGCATGAAAAGGAAAAGGCTGCCCGAAAAAAAGAAAAACAGGACCGGCCGGTCAATGATAAAGTATGAAAAAAGCATGGAAGGAACCCTGGGGTTCCTTCCATGCTTTTAGTGTTTCAGCGCCGAATCTTCTGTAAGAGTCTGAGAATTTCAATATACAGCCACACAAGCGTCACAATCAGACCGAAGGCGCCGTACCATTCCATATGCTTAGGTGCCCCGCGTTCCACTCCCTGTTCGATAAAGTCAAAATCAAGGACGAGATTCAACGCAGCGATAGCGGTAATAAATAGACTGATGCCGATGCCGATGGGCCCGCTGGAATGGAGATAGGGCACTTCCATTCCGAAAAACTGCAGAATGAACTGCACAAGATAGACGAGGAATATTCCAAGCGTAGCGGAAACAACCATCAAACGGAAGTTCCTCGTTACCTTAATGATTCGGGTGGCATATAGAAAAAGCAGGGCAGCCATGACTGCCAGCGTTAAACTGACCGCTTGAATGACAATGCCTGAGTAAGCTCCCTCCGCATAAGCGGACAGCCCTCCGATCAGAAATCCTTCCAAAGCGGCATAAATGGGAGCTGTAACAGGAGCAGCTTTTGGAATAAAAGCGGTCACCAGGGCGAATACCAATCCTCCGAGCGCTCCGATCAACATCATCATTGTTACGTCCGCTCCCTGGGCGTACTGATACCATGTATATCCGGCAGTTCCAAGCAGGAACAGGAATAAAACGGCTATTTTGGCGATCGTTCCGCCAAGAGTCATTGTTTTCCCCTGTTCACGGGATCGCTGGAACGCGTCTGTTTTTAATATCGGGTTGCTGGTTCTCAATAGAGAGCCTCCTTTATAAATCGTTCGATACCCCTGTACCCTGAGGGCGGGGGATGTATGTTAGTGTGCGTACCATTTATATAATTTTTTCGGACGGCCGATGCGTTGGTGGCTCACGACCTGTTTTACTTTTCCTTCTTCCAGCAGGTGCATTAAGTAACGATAGACCGTTGGATAGGCAAGACCGATTTCCTTAGAAATCACATCGACAGGGAAGGCTTCCCGGTTTTCCTGTAAGTATTGAGCGATGGAGTGGAGCGTACCTTTGCTGATTCCTTTGGCGGTAAAGACATCTTCCTCTTCTTCCTGGACATGTTTCATATTCGCAATCTGGGCATGGAGTTTGATTCGTGAAATGAGATCAGGAGCTTTCACAGGCTTTAATGCGAAATCCGTCGCCCCTTCTTCAAGGAAACGGTCGGCGACTTCCTGCCTTTCGTCGACGGTCAGGACAAGAATAGGCACGATCGAGTTATGCCGGCGGATTTCCTTGACTGTCTGTAAACCGTCCATCTCCGGCATATGGTAGTCTACGAGAATCACATCATAGTTTCCTTTCAGAAACAGATCTACGCCTTCACGGCCATTGGCGGCCGTATCGGACTCCCATTGGGCATGACGGCAGAATTCCGTAAGCATATATCTAAGAGATTCGTCATTATCCATGATTAATATTTTCATCTCGTACTCTCTCCTTCGGTAAGTGAATCCAGAACGTAGTTCCCAGGCCTTTCTTACTTTCAATCGTCATTTCAGCGCCATGCTCTTTCACGACGTTTTTCACAAATGTCAGGCCGACCCCCGGATGGGATTTCGTACTGTAGCCTGCATTCCATATTTTATTGATGTTCTCTTTACTGATGCCATGGCCGTTATCCTGGACACCGACGGATACGCCCTGCCCGCTCTCTTTCGTAGCAATCGTTACTTTGGCATCTGCTTTTCCTTCGACCGCATCTCCGGCATTATCAATTAAGTTGACAAGCGCTCTTGTCATACGGATTTTGTTGATATTGATTTCCAGTTCTTCGTCCGCAGCCAGGTCAAACGTGTACATCGTCTCTGATTCCGACAGTTTATTGGCCCTGACATATTCGATGAAAGTCTTTAATGAACACCAGTTCTTTTTTTCATGATAGAGGATTTCGGAAACCATATCACTGGTGGCTTGGATGGATGAGGATATTTTATTGGTGTACTGCAGGATTTCCCTGTCTTCTGTCTTCATCTGGATGAGGGAGTTGAGCCCTTCCATTAAAGAGAGTGGTGTTTTCAAATCATGCACGAGGTGCAGAGCTTCCCGTCCGGATCTGGATTCCACCATGTCGAGACGGGCAATATCGAGGTCCTGCCTCATGCGTGTTTTCTGTTCAGCCACAGTCAGGTAGACAGCAAGGACGGTGGCGTTACTGATAAAGAAGGCGAAGAAAAGGAAGCTGTAAAGGCTGATCGCCTGTTCAAAACCGAGCAGTTCTGCCGTAGTTTTCACCAGCATGGAAAGCTCTCCGCCCCCGAATCCGAAGGCTGTCAGGTACGTGATCGTATCCAGCCACTGGAATCCGAATAAAAGCTGGGCGAGAATAAAGGCTTTGTAAATCGGGCGGAGCTGTCCTTTGCCTAACAGGTGAAGAACAGCTATGGATAATAAGAGAATGATGGCGGGTCCGCCAAAATGATAGTTGATCGAATTATACCCGTTGATGATGGCATAGACAAGGGGAATGATGGCGAACGGCACAGCAATCTTGAGCCAGGGTCGTTCCAGGCGTCTTCCTAATTCATCACCAAGAAGGAGGGCCCCGATATAATGGGGCAGCGCCCGGATGGTGTTCAGCATGACAAGGCCGAAGGCAGCGAGCATCAGGGTGCTTCCATCGGGATCGGTTTGGAGGGTTTCCATCCATTCATCAATGCCTGTCCGTTCAATACTCAGCCACAGCGGCATCGTAATACCGATTACGATACAGGCGATCTTGATCCATATGCTTTTTGAATAAAGCAGTTGTTTCCACATTTGATTCATCCTCACTGGAGCGCATCTTTTTATACATTCTAATATATCCATCAGTCATTTTCGATTGTTTTTTCCTGAGCTGATGGATTTTACCAGCAGTTCTTCCTATGAGGAGGACCTCAAAGGGTAGTATAATGAAAGCATTATGATTACGGACGAAAGGTGAACGAAACTATGATCGTCGTTATTGATAACTATGATTCTTTTACGTATAACTTAGTACAATATTTTCGGCAGATGGACACAGAGGTCATCGTCAGGAAAAATGATGCCGTATCGGTAGAGGAAATTTCCCTGCTTGCACCAAATCTGATTGTGCTGTCCCCGGGGCCTGGTAAACCATCAGAATCCGGTGTCTGTCTGGAGGTACTCCGGGCCTTTGAAGCCGACATCCCTATTCTTGGTATTTGTCTCGGCCACCAGCTGATTGTAGAAGCTTATGGAGGCTTGGTCCGTAAAGGGAGGCAGCCGATGCATGGAAAGGTAACAGCGATTACCCACGATGGGGCACACGTGTATGAAGGGCTTCCGGAAAAGGTACAGGTTACACGGTACCATTCCCTTGAGGCCGATAAGCACCAGCTTCCGGAGCAGCTTGAGCTGACAGCTTCATCTGAAGATGGAAGTATTATGGGGGTCCGGCACAAAGACTATCCAGTGGAAGGGATCCAGTTCCACCCGGAATCGATTCTCACTGAACACGGTTTTACGATGCTGTGGAACAAGTATCAGCAGGCTCTGCACTATCAAGCAGGCAGGAAAGGGGCGGTTGTATGAATGAAGCGCCTTTCCTGCATTTTGAGTTTGTGAACGAGCACGGAAAAAAGGAGACCAGCCGATTTGAAAAACCGGTCGAAATCTTAACCACCGACGACCACAGGGAAGTGAAGGGGATTTTCGATCGGCTGGAGCATGTTCTTGATGAAGGGTATTATGCGGCGGGATTCGTCTCCTATGAGGCAGCACCGGCTTTTGATGAGGCGTTCACGGTTCATGATTCACCGGAATGGCCGCTCGTCTGGTTCGGTATCTTTGAGAAAGCGATGGGCGCTCCTGAGCCTTCCTCGAACCTGCCTTTTCATGTGTCCCAGTGGAAAATGAAGGGCAGCTATGAGCACTACCAAAAAGGCATTGAGCAAGTAAAGAGGGGCATAGAAGAGGGGGACACGTACCAGGTCAATTATACGACAAGACTGGAAGCAGCGTTTTCGGGTGATGCTTATTCGTTGTATAAGCGCTTGATTAAAAATCAGAAGCCCGATTATGGCGCTTATATAAATATGGGAGGACATAGTCTTTTATCCGCCTCTCCTGAACTTTTTTTCCGGATGGACAACGACACGATTACAACAAAGCCGATGAAAGGGACGGCTGCGCGTGGAAGGTTTCACCGGGAAGATGAAGAGCAGTACAGACATCTTCAAGTTTCTGAAAAAGAAAAATCAGAAAACCTGATGATTGTCGACCTATTAAGGAATGATCTCGGCCGGCTTGCCATACCCGGGTCTATCCGTGTGCCGGCTCTGTTCGATATAGAAACCTATCCTACGGTCCATCAAATGACTTCCACCGTGAAAGGGGAGCTTCCTGCCTCCTTCACGATGTATCAGGTGTTTGAAGCGTTGTTTCCGTGTGGATCAATTACGGGGGCGCCTAAGGTGCGGACAATGGAATACATCCAAAAGCTCGAAGATTCTCCCCGTGACGTGTACTGCGGAGCGATCGGCTTTATCACTCCGCGGAGGGAAGCTGTATTTAACGTCCCGATCCGGACGATCATGATCAATCATGACAGCGGAAGGGCGGTTTACGGAACCGGGGGCGGGGTAACTTGGGATTCGACTTCAGAAGGGGAGTACCAGGAGGTCCTGACCAAAGCGCGTCTTCTCACAGAAAACCGTCCCGACTTTCATCTGTTGGAAACGATGAAGCTGGAGGAGGGACACCTTCACCTGCTGGATTACCACCTGCAGAGGCTCGAGCGGTCGGCCCGGTATTTTCGTTTCTCTTTAAACCTATCCCGATTGAAGCAGCGGTTACTGGATGAAGCGGATCAGCGGCCGGAGGGTCTGTACAAAGCAAGACTGCTCACGGGTGAAAAGGGGCGGGAGGAAGTTCAGGTCACACCGATGGATCAGCCGGATTCCCTTGTCCAGACCGCTCTTGCCGACACCCCTGTGTCCGACCAGGATCCTTTTTTGTTTCATAAAACAACCCACAGGGAAGTGTATGAGAGACACAAGAAGCCCGGTAAAGCAGCTGTTCTGCTTTGGAACGAACGGGGGGAGCTGACAGAATTCACAATAGCGAACCTTGTCGTTAAATACCAGGGAGAGTACCTCACCCCACCAGTTACCAGTGGTCTTCTCGGAGGGACCTACCGGCAGTACCTGTTGGATGAATCACTGATAAAGGAGCAGATTCTCTACAAGGATCAGGTTGGAGAATTCGATGAAATCTGGATGGTGAACGCCCTGCGCGGATGGGTGAAGGTGGAGTTTTCATAAAGGAGTGATCCAGTGAAGCATATCGTGTTTTACGATGCGCAGTGTCCTTTCTGCTTCTATGTAAAAAAAGTATTGAGAAAGTTTGACTGGATGGAACAGATTAAATGGGTAGCTGTACAGGAAACAGAGAAATATGGGAAATACCCTTACTTAAAGGATCGAAACGTCTTAGATGAGATTCATATGCTGACAAAGCAGGGGGAAGTCACTCAGGGGTTTGAAACGATTCGGCGGCTGATGCTTGCCCTGCCATTTTTTGCAGCCCTTGGCGTCCTCTTATCCCTCCCTGGCGCCTCCCGGATCGGATCGCCATTATACCGTTGGTTTTCCGCCCACAGGCACCAGTGGTTCGGGAGATACGATCTTCCCAGATATGCATAAAAGCCTTCTGCACAGAAGGCTTTTTGACTGTAGAATAAGCCTGTGTTAACCAGTTAGAGTTGTCCATTTGTCGTGTGAAGGGTCACTTTCCGCTTATCGGTGGATGAATGCCGCGGGCACGCCCTCCGCTGACTTGGTCAGGAAGGTCGCCTGCCCAAGTGGGTCTTCGGCCCGTGCTGTTCCCGCAGGCATCACCACCGAACGCTCCTCGTGCCGACGTTAGAATATAGAGGAGAGAGACTGTGCCCTGCGCTATGGCCGCTTGCGTGGAAAACAAAAAGGGAAAGAACAGGCGCTGGTGCCGGCTGGCTGCCGGAATATGAAAAAGACTTTCCTCCATCCAGCAAGGATAAGCGGGGTGAAGGAGAGTCTTTTTCAATTTTAAAGAACTCTCAAGGAGCGGTGCCCCTTCCACTCCTGCGGAAGAACGAGTAGTCCGAGATCGCCGAGCGTGGGTTTTGCGAGGAAACTCGGGCGCTCGTCCGCGGAAAGGGAAGGGGCTTTCGCTCCTGGCAGCAAGAAAGAAAAAAGCTTATAAAGAAACAGAGGTTCCTCTACAAGCTGAAAGCCTCCTTTACAGAAGGCTTTATTTTTGGTTTTTCTTAAAAAGGCGGTAGGACCCAAAGGCAATGATGAGAAGGGCGATGATCAAGGATGTCCATTCCCCCTGAGAAACACCAATATAGAGCCCCCTGGTCAGGAAGAGAAGGCAGAGTACAAAAAAAACAATCAGAGTCGCTTTATTCATATGGATCCTCCATGGATAAACGTTTTCTTTCTCATCATACAAAAATTGAACAAAGAAGAATAGGCATAGTTATTCTTTCAAAAAATAGTTTATGGTATGGTTAGGACAAAAGAATACTTTAAACAGGGAGACGGTTGCAGATGAATAATGAGCTGTCCTACATAAAAGAGAAGATTTTATCCAGCAGGGAGACGCTGGGTGAGCAAGTCAAGGCGATGAAGAAAAAAGAATATGGGGTACAAGCCCTCATGACTGCTGACTGGGAGCAGTTGTTCATTTATATTGCCCAGAGCCTGGAAGAAGAGACGTTGGAAATTCATGAAAAAGTGAAGAACTGGTCGGAGAAAGAAGTGGAAAGCAAAATCAACCAGGGCGGGGAGTTATCCCAGTCGCTGCGAGCTGTACATTTCGTCCGTCGGGTCCTTTGGGATCACTTTCAGGAAGAGGTGGAACAGGACGTTTTTTCTTCTTCTGCGATTATAAAAGTAAGTAAAACGATCAGTTCCATCCTGGATGAAGTTACCCGTCATTTCAGCGAATGTTATTCAAGGAGCATCCAGCAGGAGGCAGAACGGAAAGAAACCAGACTCGCTGAATTGTCTGTGCCGGTTGTTTCCATCGTTGAAGGAGTGGCGGTTCTCCCTCTTATTGGAGAGGTCGATCCCCCAAGGGCAAGAATGGTGATGGATACGTCTCTGCGCCGGAGTATGGAACTGGATCTTGATGAGCTGTTCATCGATGTATCCGGGGTTCCGATCATAGATACGTATGTAGCCAATTACATTTATCAAATCTTTCATGCCTTGGAGCTTGTCGGTGTGAAAACGACATTGACAGGACTGAGACCGGAAATGGCCAAAACAATGGTGGACCTTGGGGTCAACTTTAAACGGATCCATACGAAAGGCGGCCTTGAACAGGCGCTTAGTGATCTGGGAATCCAGCGCCCTTCCAAATCGCTTGAAACGTAAAAAAACCTGTAGAAGGAGCCCTTCTACAGGTTTTTTTACAATTAGGAATGGGAAGGTTCAGCAACTTTTACGAGCTGTTTCCCGAGGTTGGTCCCTTCAAACAGTCCAAAGAAAGCGTCCGGGACGTTTTCGAAACCTTCGATGATTGTTTCTTCATACGTCAGCCGGCCTTCCTGAAGTTTCTGGGACAAGTATTGGAAGCCTTCACTGAAACGATCCTGATAATCGCCTACAGTGAACCCTTTAATAAGGGCGCTTGATTTAATAAGGTGGGACTGCATGCGAGGTCCCTGAGCGTTCGGTGTATTGTATGTGGAAATTGCTCCACACTGGGAAATCCGCGCAAATTTATTCAGGCGTGGATAAACCGCATCGGAGATCTCACCACCGACGTTATCGAAATAAATATCAATGCCGTTCGGGCAGGCTTCATCAAGACGGGAAGGAACGTCATCCGTTTTATAGTTGATGACTTCATCGACACCCAGCTCATCTTTTAAATACGCAAGCTTTTCATCAGAGCCGGCGATACCAACGACGTGGCAGCCTTCAATTTTACCGATTTGAACGACAGCTGAGCCAACAGCCCCGGCCGCACCGGAAACGACCAGTGTCTCGCCTTGTTTCGGCTGACCAATGTCCATCAATCCGAAATACGCGGTTAATCCCGGCATACCAAGGATACCGAGGGATGTGGTTACAGGTCCCAGACTTGGGTCGATTTTTCTCAGGGTATTTGGATCAGCCGTTGTGAACTCCTGCCACGGAAGCATGCCGGTTACGATATCTCCCGACGCAAGGGCATCTGATTTTGATTCCACAACTTCAGCGACAACGCCGCCTTCCATCGGTTCATTTAATTGGAAAGGGGCTACGTAAGACTTTGCATCACTCATACGTCCACGCATGTAAGGATCTACAGATACGTAAAGAAGTTTCACAAGGACCTCTCCCTGCTTTGGTTCAGGTGTTTCTGTTTCAGCGATGTTGATATGCTCATGGGTAGGCGCGCCTACGGGTCTTTCTACCAGCTGGATTTCTCGATTACTCATTTAATCATCCTCCTTTGTTTCTATTTTATCGTAACGCTTTTTAAACCCTGCTGAAAAGTAATAGGGCCTGCGTAATGAACATTCATTCAATGGAAGGGGATACATGTATGATGCCTGCAGAAGAAGGTGCCATCAAACGAATCGAAGGTGAAAAGTATATCACCATTGAAGATACAGGGAGATTGTCTGCAGCGGACATCTGCTCATTGGCAGATGTTCTTGAACAGGATGCTTCCCCGGGGCAGATCATTACGCTTATGCTGGAAAATTGTCCTGAAGCAGAAGTGTACCTGCTGAACAACGGCTTTACCAGGCACAACACGACCGTTTTTTACCGGACCCCTTTAAAGTCTCTGCCTTCTGTTTCCTCTTCATACACATGGAAGACAGTCTCAGAGATAGGGGAACCTTTATTTAAGAAAGTCTGGGAGCAGTCGATGAACGATTCTCCAAACGGAAAGTCGACGCTGACGATGGATGATCATATGGAAAGCGTCAAACAGGAATTAGGAAAAGGATACGAATCCTCCTGTCTGACCGTTTTTGAGAAGAGGCGGCCGATTGGGATTGTTATGCCTCATATTGAACCAGGAACAGAGAATGAGGGGCGGGTGTTTTATTTCGGACTGGTGCCTGAAGAGCGTGGAAGGGGAAAGGGGACGGCGTTGTTTTTTGATACTCTCCGCAGGTTGAAGCATGACTTCGGTGCTTCCTCCCATGTAGGTTCGACAAATATCCGGAACAAAGCGATGCTGAGGCTGTTCGAAAAAGCGGGTGGTGTCCAAGAGAGAGTCACGACAGCTTTCAGGAAACAAAAGTGAATGGCCATCCGAGGATTGAAAAAATGCTGCCGGGAATATTCCCGGCAGCTGGTTGAGAGCCCTTTTACTTCTTCACTTCTGCTTCTTTCAACTGCTGATACTCTTCATCCGTGAAGGCGCGGGACCTCGTAAGAAATCTTTTCCCTTCGACTCCTTCGAGAGAAAACATGCCTCCCCGTCCGTCCACAACATCTATGATCAGCTGGGTATGCTTCCAGTAATCAAACTGCCGCTTATTCATATAGAAGGGGGTGTCCCCGATTTCCCCGAGCCGGACATCCTGACTGCCAATCATCAGATCGCCTTCTTCATAACACATCGGCGAGCTGCCGTCGCAGCATCCGCCTGATTGGTGAAAAAGGAGGGGGCCGTGCTTATTCTTCAGACGGTCGATGAGATCCAGGGCAGCATCGGTTGCTTTTACACGTTCCACCATCTTAAAGAGGTCTCCTTTCTTTTAGGAAGCTGAGGGGGATCAAAAGAACCCAAGCTTTTTCGGACTGTAGCTGACAAGCATATTTTTCGTCTGCTGATAGTGATCGAGCATCATTTTATGATTCTCACGGCCGACGCCGGACATTTTGTATCCACCGAAGGCTGCATGAGCAGGATAGGCATGGTAGCAGTTTGTCCACACACGTCCGGCTTCAATGCCGCGGCCGAAACGGTAGGCGGTATTCATATCCCGCGTCCATACACCAGCTCCGAGACCGTAAAGGGTATCATTGGCGATTTTCATAGCTTCGTCATGGTCTTTGAATGTGGTCACAGACAAGACGGGTCCGAAGATTTCCTCTTGGAAAATACGCATGCTGTTGTTCCCTTTAAAAACTGTAGGCTGGACATAATAGCCGTCCTTAAAGTCGCCGTCCAGCTGATTGCGTGCTCCACCGGTCAGGCACTCGGCACCTTCATCCTTACCGATTTCCAGATAGGACAGGATTTTTTCCAGCTGTTCAGAAGAAGCCTGGGCACCCATCATCACTTCAGGGTCCAATGGGTTTCCGGTTTTGATTTCTTTCACCCGCTTTATCGCACGCTCCATGAATTCATCATAGATGGACTCCTGGATAAGGGCACGGGATGGACACGTGCAGACTTCACCCTGGTTCAAGGCGAACATGACCATGCCTTCGATCGTTTTATCAAGGAAATCGTCATCTTCGCGCATGACATCTTCAAAGATTATGTTTGGTGATTTACCACCAAGTTCAAGCGTGACAGGAATGATATTTTGAGAAGCGTACTGCATAATCATACGGCCTGTCGTCGTTTCTCCAGTGAAGGCCACCTTGTTGATGCGGGGACTCTGCGCCAGAGGCTTACCAGCTTCCAGACCGAAGCCGTTCACGATATTCAAGACGCCTGCAGGAAGAAGGTCCTGCACCATTTCCATGAAATAAAGGATGGATGCGGGTGTCTGCTCGGCCGGCTTCAGAACGACCGTATTTCCTGCAGCCAGAGCAGGGGCGATTTTCCAAACACCCATTAAAAGCGGGAAGTTCCAAGGGATGATCTGACCGACAACGCCCAGTGGTTCTTTAAAATGGTAGGCGACCGTATCCTGATCGATTTCCCCGATGCTTCCTTCCTCTGATCGAATGACAGAAGCGAAATATCGGAAGTGGTCTACAGCAAGAGGGATGTCTGCATTCAAGGTTTCGCGTACGGCTTTTCCGTTTTCCCATGTTTCAGCGATGGCAAGCTTTTCAGCGTTTTCCTCCATCCGGTCTGCAATCCGGTTGAGAATCAGCGATCGTTCCGTGACGGATGTTGTGCCCCAGGAATCTTTTGCTTTATGAGCCGCATCCAAAGCCAGTTCAATATCCTCTTCTGTGGATCGTGCGACCTGACAGAAGGTTCTGCCGGTTACAGGAGTCACATTTTCAAAGTACTGCCCCTTAATGGGTGCTGTCCATTCCCCGCCAATGAAATTATCATAGCGCTCCTTAAACTGAACGTCCGACCCTTCTGTGTTTGGAAAAGCATAAACCATAGATCCATCCTCCTATTAAAATAATTTTGCAAGCGTTTACATTATCCTTCATTTTGAAACTACCATTAAGATGGAAAATTGTCAATTTACAGAAAACAAAACTGAAAAAAAGCGCTCGATGCTTTGGACATTCTTGTTATAATAAGAGTATCTAGTGAAAAAGGAGCTTATGTATGACGACCAACCGAGTACTGCTTGTCGATGGCATGGCACTATTATTCCGCGCTTTTTACGCCACGGCTATGAGTAATTATTATATGATCAACAGCAAAGGCACACCGACGAATGCTGTCTATGGGATGATGAAGCATTTATTCACCGCTTTGGACACCTATCAGCCTACCCACGTCATCTGCTGCTGGGATATGGGAAGTAAAACCTTCCGGAACGATTTATATCCGGATTATAAAGCGAATCGGGGGGAGCCGCCTGTTGAGCTGATTCCCCAATTTGAACTGGCTAAAGAAACCGTCGCCGCCTTGGATATCCCGAATGTTGGGCGGATCGGGTATGAAGCGGATGACTGTATGGGGACGCTCAGCCGGGTGTATAGTGAGGATTCCCAGGTTTTCCTGCTGACAGGAGATCAGGATCTCCTCCAGCTTTTGAAACCGAATGTGAATGTCGTCCTATTGAAGAAGGGATATGGAAACTATGCCGAGTATCATGAAGACAGCTTTTATGAGGAAAAAGGCATCACACCTTCTCAGATGATTGATTTGAAGGCCTTAATGGGGGATACGAGTGATAACTATCCAGGGGTGAAAGGGATTGGTGAAAAAACAGCCCTGAAACTTCTTCTGAAGTATGGAACTATTGAAGGCATCCTTGAAAATATCGAGGAACTGACGAAAGGGCAGCGCTCGAAAATAGAAGAGAACCTGGAGATGCTTCATTTATCAAGGAAGCTTGCTGCGATTCATTGTGAAGCAGAGGTTGACTGTTCTCTTGATGAGGCGCTGTTTTACATCGATGAGGAGAAAATGGGAGCTAAATTCGATGAGCTGGAATTTAAGAACTGGAAGAAAAACATTACCGGGATGTAAAAAGGAAAAGGCGGAAGCGGATGCTTTCTCCTCAGGCTGTAGAAGAATCCGGGTTATCCAGGCAGAGTTCTCCGCATGTCGTGTTGAGGGGACACGTTCCGCTTATCGGTGGATGCTTGCCGCGGGCACGGCCTCAGCTAAATTGGTCAAGAAAACCATTTGACCAATTGGATCTTCGGCTCGCGCTGTTCCCGCAGGCCTCACCACCGAACGCTCCTCGTGCCGACGTTAGAATATAGAGGAGAGAGTGTGTGCCCTGAGCAGATTCGCAGATTCAAAAGAACGACATGGGCTGCGCTGGTGCGCACTTGCGTGGAAAAGAAAAAGAACAGGCGCTGATGACGGCTGCCTGAATATAAAAAAGACTCTCCTCCATCCAGCAAAGGTGAGCTGGGAGAAGGAGAGTCTTTGTCGATGTTAAAGAACTCTCAAGGAGCGGTGCCCCTTTCGCTCCTGGCGGTAAGAAAGAAAAAAGCTCGTAAAGAAACAGGGGTTTCTCTACAAGCTGAGGAGGAAGCGGATGCTTTCTCCTTTTTTTATAGTAAATCTTTTTTTTGGGTTTCTCTGTAGTGGTTGGCTTCTTTGTAGTACATGGCGGCTTTTTTGTACATGCGTTTTTCGTAATAGAGGTTGCCGAGCATTTCACAATAATTTTTGTAATCCCCATACTCATTATTTTCTCTTGCAAAAGGAACAATTTTGTCTTCTAGTGTTTTCATGAAGTCATTGTCATGGGTAGTTTCCATTATAGTGTTTTTTAACACATAAAACTTGTATTGAAAAAATTGGGATTGGTGCTCTTCAGCTGCTGCCTCTCCTTCACGTAAGTACTCCCATGCTTCATCTAGTTTTCCGGCGTAGTAATGGATGGAAGCCAACAGATAAAACGTGCTGATTTGAAAGTGAATTTCGTCTGTTTCAATTTCTGCAGCTTTCTTTATATGATCTAATGCCTCTGAATACTTTTCTTGATTGGCATATATATAGCCTAGGTTATGAAAGATCCTTCTCTTTTCAAGAGGTTCTAAATGATATTTTGAAATTTTCAGGAGCTTAACGAAATATTCTTCTGCAATATCATAGATATCTAAAGCACGGTAATTCAAAGCAATGATCATATACGTATCGACAATTCTTTCATAGTCAAATTCTTTAATATAACCTTCTAGAGCAATTTGTGCGAAGTAATTGGATTCAACGGCTGCTCTCGTCTGTGAATAAGTAAGAGCAAGGTGGAAGAAGGTTTCACTGTCTTCATATGGAAGCTTTTGCAAAAGTTTTTTAGTTTGATGGAAGTGGTTTAAAGCTTTTTTCAATTGGTGGTTGTCCAACAGGTAATGGATGCCGATTGTTTTATGATAAAAAAACTGGTATTCCTTCGTTGAGTATGGAAGGATACGATTAATTTCGTCTACATCTGATGGAGCAAGGGGACCTTCGTTCATTTTTAATTTATGTCTTGCATGAATAATTGTAAAAAGATTTGTCAGTTCAGTATTTTGATTACTTTCCATAAACTGACGGCATTTTTCATAGTACTCTTCCATTAAGAGCGTATCTCTTCGTTGAATCACTCCATGCCATTCAAGAAGTTCATCGTGTATATTTTCGTCAAATTCTTCATTTATGTTAGTCAGCTTAATGTTTAAACGTTCTCCGAGCAGTCGGTATATCTCTTCGCTGGCATTAATTGTGTCGTGCTCTATCTTACTTAGGTAAGAAACTGAACAGATACCTGATGCAAGTGCTTCTAAAGTCATACTTTTATATTTCCGATGTTGTTTGATTAATGAGCCTTTCATAATTCACTACTCCTTTAACGCATCAGTTGTTAACATTATAGCAGAGAATTATATTTTTCAATACTTTTGTCCTATGAAGTGACTTTGTGCCTATGCCTATTGCTTATGTATAAAAAAACCAGGCGCGCGGCCTGGTTTTTTGCGATTATAATGTTTTTAATGCCTCTTCAATCTGCTGGTTACCGGAAATCATTTCAAATGTCTTGTGATAGCAGTTCTGTTCTTGAAGGCAGGCAATCATTGTTTTCGCAACATCTTCTCTGGAAATCGTTCCAGCGTCTACTTTTTCACCGACCTGGATTTTGCTCGTGCCGGATTCATTGGTCAGACCGCCGGGACGGACGATGGTATAGTCAAGCTCCGTGGATGCAAGATAATCATCCGCTTCGCCCTTCATTTTCATGTAATGCTTCAGTTCTTCAGGGCCGCGTTCCGGTTCACCTGCGGCCATACTGCTCAGCATAATGAATTTCTTAATGCCGAGGTTTTCGGTTGCTTTGACGAGGTTGATCGCGCCATCACGGTCGACAGCTTCTGTCTGGTCAGCACCGGTACTGGATCCTGAACCGGCTGCGAAAATAACCGCATCCATTCCTTTAACCGCATACCCTACATCACTCTTGGTTACATCGGCAAGGACTGGTGTTCCACCAAGCTTCTCGACCGCTGCTTTTTGTTCTTCTTTACGAATCAGGCCGTAAGGCTCATGGCCGTCAGCTTTTAAATATTCTACTAATAGACGTCCGGTATGTCCGTTTGCTCCTGCTACAAGTACTTTCATGTCGTATACAGCTCCTTCTAGAATGTCTTCTGCTAATTGTTTAGCCTTTTCTCATCTTTCTCAAACATTCGAATTGGAAGGGAAGCAGAGTTCCTGATAATTGCACCGTGAACAGATGGAAGGATTGCTCTGCATCGGAAACTGCTGAAGGGGGAGGGGCTCATTTTTATCCGGATCGGCCAGGTACAGCTTCATCTGCTCCATACTGATTTGATAGAGGTGCTGGACATTGATCAGATCCTGATCGTCCAACTGGTGCTCCACATGTGTTCCATCAAGGAGATATTCGTTTCGGATAATGATGTCGTCCAAAGATGGAATTTCGTACTTTTGAAGCAGGTACAGGGCGTAGAGAGAAAGCTGACTGCGGTCTTCTTCGGAGGACTTTCCGGTTTTCCAGTCTACGATGATCCATTTATTTCTTGTGACATCTTTGTAGACAAGGTCCATCACAACAAAAATCTTCACACCGTCCGCTTTCATGAAACGAAAGGTTTCCGAATCGATGAATTCCATTGATTCTTTATTCTGAACATCCTTGAATGTCCGGCTGTTAAAAAAGTGTTTCACTACATGCTTCAGCCTTCCTGTAATTTTCTCCACCTTGGCTGCCGGCAGGGTATTGGACTGGCTGTAGTATATTTCATGAAGCATGGTGTAGTGTTTCGGTCTGTTCATCCACAAATGTTCTTTTTTTGTGGATTCAACAAAACCACGGTTCAGATGGTGGCGGATGTCATCCAAAAGATGATTCTCGCCCGGCAGGGGCTCATCCCTGCGCACTTTTTGCAGGGTTTGATAAATCAAATCGTGGACAATGCTTCCGAACAGCATTTCCAGATTGGTGATCTTCTTTAAACGATACGCCTGTCGGGCCAGCGAATCAGCCTGACGCAGCCATCCATTATGGGAAACATAGTAATCATAGGCGTATTTCCTGGAACAGGTCAGCATGGTCTTATGCCGCGAAAGAGACCAGGACAACTCGGGATATGGTTTGATTTCAAACATAGAAAAACATCCTTTTTTCACACATTCAGCTATATGGATTCATAAGGTTCATGATTCACGTATTGATAGGTTTCCAACGACACTTTATTATGAAGCACCAAAATGCCTTCATCCTCTAAAAGATTCCGCTGGACAGCCGCTTTTTCTTCATCCTGAAAAGCGATCCGCCCCTGGGCATTCACTACACGGTGCCATGGGAGGTGGTAGGTGGAGCTCATACTGTGAAGGATACGGGAAACCTGTCGGGCTGCGCGTGGGTTACCGGCCGTACGAGCTACCTGTCCATAGGTCATAATGTGTCCTACGGGGATCTGCTTAATGATGGTTATGGTCCTTTCGGTGAACGGTTTCATCTTCACGTCTCCTTTGCCTTTATTCTACAGGATAGAAAAGGGGACTGGATAGCTTTGGACCTTTTGTTTTTGTTACAATTTATGAACAGAGAAGAAAGAGGAGGTCCATGATGGGACAAATACCAAGAGTCTTGAGTATCGCTGGTTCGGCCTCACAGGGAAGTGCAGGCATTCAGGCGGACTTGAAGACATTTCAAGAATTTGATGTTTACGGAATGAGCGCTGTAACAGCTCTTGTTGCAAATAATAGAAAAACAGAGCAGGGGATTTTTACACAGCCGCTTGTGTCTATCGAAGCTCAAATATACGCATCACTTGAGCATGTAGGCGTGGATGCATTAAAAACAGGGATGCTGTTTACGGAAGAAATCATTAAGCGGACGGCTGAAATCATTGAGGAGTCCCAGGTGGAGAATGTAGTGGTGGACCCTGTGATGGTCGGGAAAATGGGTTCACAGCTGCTGAAGGATGAGGCTGTTGAGACACTTATGAACGAACTGCTGCCATTAGCGAAAATCATCACGCCCAATCTTCAGGAAGCGGCCCATATGCTTGGTGTTCCGGTTCCGGAAACCCCGGAAGATATGAAGGCAGCGGCGCGTGATCTGTATCACCTTGGTCCAGAGTATGTATTGATTAAAGGGGGAGCGTTGAAGGATTATCCAGCCGTTGACATGCTCTATGATGGAAGCGGAATGATGGAACTGGAATCGGAACGTGTCCAGACAATCCATACAAGTGGAGCGGGTTGTACGTATTCTGCAGCCATCACCGCTGAACTGGCTAAAGGGAACAGTGTGGAGGACTCTGTCCGGCGGGCTAAGTCTTTCGTTACGACAGCCATTCAGCATGCGTTATCCTTTGACCGCGGCATCGGTTCCACTTATCATGCTGCCCACCGGCTTAAAGGATAAGCCCGGACCTGATGGAGTGCGGAATGATAAAAGGCTTGTCCCCAAGCAGGGGACAAGCCTTTTTGTTTAACCGTGAATACGGTCGTATTTATCAATCTGCTTTTTCTGAACAGCATCCCAGCGGTTTTCCGGGTGCTCTTTACATTCAGCTGTGCAGGCTGCGTGATGCTCTTCTTCACAAGCTTCGCAGCAGACATACTGGCGGTTGCAGACGGGATTGCTGCAGTTGATCATGCGGTCTTCCGCTTTTCCACAGTGCTCACATTCAGCGATGACCTTTTCTTCTACGTGGTTGACGGGAATAGAGATACGCTCATCAAAGACGTACATCTTTCCATCAAACAACTCACCTTTCACTTCCGGGTCCTTGCTGTACGTGGTGATTCCACCTTCAAGCTGGTACACATCCTCAACACCGTTTTTCTTAAGAATACCGGTCAACTTTTCACAGCGGATGCCTCCCGTGCAGTAAGTCAGGACTTTCTTGCCCTTCCACTGGTCTGCATTTTCAGCAATCCATTCAGGGAATTCGCGGGAGTGGTTGACGTCCGGCTGAATAGCGTTACGGAAATGGCCGATCCGGTATTCATATTCGTTTCTGCCGTCAATGACGATCGTATCTTCATCTTTCAACATTTCGTTGAATTCCTTCGGCTTCAGGTGCTTACCTCCGAAGGTTTTAGGATCGATATCATCTTCTTCGAGGCTCCAGTTGACAAGTTCGGGCTTCACACGGCAGTGCATTTTCTTAAATGCGTGGCCTTCATGCTCATCCATTTTGAAGTGGATGTCTGCGAAGCGCTCATCGGAGCGGACGTAGTTCATATATTCCTCGACCTGTTCTACTGTACCTGAGACGGTTCCATTGATTCCTTCATGAGAAACAATGATTCGTCCTTTCAGCCCGAGATCCTTACAGAATTTCAGGTGGTTTTGGCAATACTCTTCGTAATCAGGAAGGTCAACATACTTATAATACAGCAGAACTCGATAATCTTTTGAGCTCATAAGTGATTCCTCCTATTGTTCTATCTATATCAGTTTGGGTTAATTAAAATTTTTCCATTCTCCATCATATTCGATTCTGCGGTAAAATTCAAATGTCAGTTTTTTGAACGTTTGGAACTTCCGTCTTTCTTGTATAAAGCGCCAGTGTCAGAATGGACAGAGCCATAAGAACAATCAATATGCCGAATGGAAGGGAGAAGTCAGACACCGTGTACGGCTGCTGCCTGAAATCCAGGAGAATCCCCGCAAGGACAGACCCGGACGCACTGCCGATAAACTGGATCTGTTGTTTAAGCCCGATTCCGGCCCCGATCTGTTCATTGGGCAGGATATGGGATACCTCGTTTGTTGAGCTAGACGACAAGCTGGAGAATCCAAAGCTTGTAAACATATACCCGGCCATAATGAGATAGGGGCTGAGCCCGGAGAACATGTAAAAGATAAAGGCGGCGATCATTAATAACACCTGTGACAATAATAGGATTCTGATGTTTCCGTAGCTGTCAATGAGACGGCCGATATACACCGCAGCCACAGCTGAAAGCATGGCTCCCGGGAAAATAATCAGGCCGATGGCTGCCGCTCCTTTTCCATACACCTGTTCAAGCATAATCGGCATCAGGAATAGAACAGCAAAGTGAAGCGTGAAACCGAGAAAACTCATATATAAGATTTTCCGGTACTGAGCATTCTTTAAAATCTCAGGTTGAATGAACGGTACATCTGTATGATTGATTCTTCTCCATAATAACAGGGCGGCCAGAATGCCCCCTGCTAAATACCACGGCGTAAAGGTGGAAAAGTATAAAAGGAAAAAGGTAGCCGTACCTCCAGACCATACAGCGCCCCACACATCAAAGCTTCCACGTTTCGTTGTTTCAGCCGGCATGACCCTGTAAAGGAGAGGAACGATGAATAGAACCATAACGGTGACAACAAATAAGAAATTCCAATCGACGTAGTCCGTAATAAACCCGCCGGCAACAGGCCCGAGACCAAAACCGAGGGAAGAGGAGGAAGCGATTAATGCATAAGCACTTCCCCGGCGTGCCGGCGGAATATACCTTCCGGCGAATACCATGGACAAGCCTGGGATAGCAGCGGCCCCTGACGCCTGTAAAAGACGGGCGGTCAGCAGCCATAGGTAGGAATCTGCAAAGAATCCCAGAATGGAAGATAAACTGAAAATGGTGATCCCGATCGTCAACAGATGACGGATAGGGATATAATCCGTTAGCCGCGTGTAGGTGATCGTAAAGACAGCCAGGACAATGGAATAACCGGAAACAATCCAGGCTCCTTCGGAAGGTTCGAGTGAAAACTCCCGCAGAATGCTCGGGAGTGCTATGTTAAACATCGTTGTATTCATGACAACAATGAGAACAGCAGCACTTAATATAAACACGGTTTTAAAATATTTCATAGATGGTTCTGGTGATGGTGACAACCTCATCACTCCCTTCCTTTTGGTTCTGTAATGCCGGGCCATAAGAAAAGCTTCCGATTCCCCAACGGGAAACGAAAGCTGCGCCTGTTAGATAACCTTGGCACCAAGCACGGTTTCAAAATGGGCCAGTGCCCATGCATGACCACTTTCATTGAAGCTGGCGGTCCCTTCCTTATAAATCGTAAGGGAATATCCGAGATTGTAAGCGTCCACTGCTGTATGAAGCACACAGATGTCTGTACATACCCCTGTAAGATGAAGGTCAGTAACGCCCCGTTCGCGTAATTTCAGATCGAGGTTGGTTCCGGCGAAAGCACTGTAACGGGTCTTATCGATGTATAGGACCGAAGAGCGGTCGGCATAGGTGGAATAGACCTCCCCGGTTTTCCCATACAGATGTCTGCCCTCTGATCCTCTTATATTGTGAGGGGGGAACAGCTTCGTTTCCGGATGATAAGGATCGTCTTGCTCATGAACATCGACCCCGTAAACAAGCATCTGCCCCTGCTCAACAAAATCCCTGCTCAACTTGGTAAGGAATGGGTCGAGCGCCTGAGCTGCTTTTCCACAGGTCAACGCCCCCTCATCCGCCACAAAATCGTTCGTGTAATCAATGACTAGTAGTGCACGGTTCATCGAATCCCTCCCGGAATGTCTTTACACCTATATTAACAGATAAAATCTGTTAGTGGCTGGATGCGTGATTGAAAACGGGTTTACGTTTGTGAAGGACCAAAAACAGCATGCCACCGGAAAGAAGAAGCAATCCACTGGTCACGAAAAAGACCATCGAAAATCCATATGCACCTGCAACCATACCGCCCATGGCGGGGCCGATGATGTTTCCTAGGAAACGGAGACTGGTGTTGTAGCCAAGGACTTCTCCCTGCATAGCTACAGGGGCTTGCTGTCTAATGTAAGCAGTTCGAACAGGAATAATGCCTCCGATGGAAACACCGAGAAGGAACCTTAATAGAACAAGCTCCCATATGTTCGTAACGAAAGCGGCCGGCAGGTATACGACACCTGCCATAACCAGAAGGAAGATGAGAATCTTTATATAACCGATCCGGTCTGCGATTTTTCCCCATTTTCTAGCCATCATTAAATTACCCAGTCCGGCAGCGGAAAATGCAATTCCGGAAAACAAGGCGAGGTTTTCCGGGCCGTGGAGTTCCCCGACAAACAAGGAAAGGATCGGTTGAATACTGAAGTGGGCAATCTGGACAAATAAGGACACCACCATAACCATTAGTAATAGTGGGTGGTGAACAATATGGCTGAGCACTTCTCTCGTGTTATAGCTGGTTTTCTCATCGGCGCTTTCCTTTTTCACTTTCTGCTCACGTACCCCGAAATAGACGATGATGGCTGAAAGGGCTACGGTAAAGGAAACGTATTGGAATGTAGCGGCGTAACCAATGGCATCGGCAATCCATCCCCCGAGCAGCGGTCCGAGGAGGCTGCCGGTAATACTCCCGGTCTGAAGCGTTCCCAGTACACGTCCGGCTGTCTCCTTAGGTGTCTGCGTAGAGATAAGGGCCTGGGACATGGGAATAAACCCGGTGAATACGCCCATAAATAAACGCAGGAAAAAGAGCTGCCAAACGGATGTGGCATGCCCCATAAAGAAGACCGATAAGGCTAGTCCGAGCGCAGACATGACGAGAATTTTCTTCCGTCCATATCGGTCTCCAACCTTCCCCCATATCGGTGAAAATATAAAAGCAGTGACAAATGTGACGCCGAATACCCATCCGGACCATGTCTGAACGTAGGCATCTGAGAAATTTCCGAATGTTTCAATGTACAACGACAAAAAAGGAAGAACCATCGTGATGCTTCCTGCAATAAAGAAATTTGCAAACCACATCACCCACACATTTTTCCGGGCTTCTGCTGTGCTGGTCTGCATGCTTATCCCTTCTTCCTATTTATTTCGACACCCTAAATATATACCATAACAGATAGGGATGAAAAAACAATCTGCTCATATAATAACGATGTTTTGGGCTTTTTTCGTTTTTCTTCATGAAGGAAAGAAAGTCCATTTATAAATGATTAATGTTAACGGTTGCATAACTTGTATATACAAATTATAATAAAGTCATATCATGTATATACAAGTTTATTTTGATGGTTGTTGAAAGCGTTTAAGAATAGCGCTTGGATACCCGTAGATGAACCTCGTTGTTTGGGAAGAAAAAATAACATCTGGAGGTAAGGATATGAATCACAAAAAACAGGCCGAAGAAATTTTAGAAGCCATTGGTGGAAAGGAAAACCTGTCGGCTGCCACGCACTGTGTCACTCGGCTGCGGCTGGCCCTGCATGATGAGGGGATTGTCGATCAGGAGAAACTGAATCAGATTGAAGCCGTCAAAGGTTCTTTTTCTACGAATGGCCAGTTCCAGGTTGTCGTAGGCCAGGGAACAGTTGATAAAGTGTATAAGGAATTTGTAGCACTGGCCGGTATTGGTGAGTCTACAAAAGAAGAAGTGAAACAAGCGTCAAGTGAAAAAATGAATCCGCTCCAACGAGCCATAAAAACATTGGCTGATATTTTCATTCCGATTCTGCCGGCCATCGTAACCGCTGGTCTGCTTTTGGGTATCAACAATCTGCTTACAGCACCCGATATTTTCTTTGATAATCAGTCTTTGATTGATGTGTATCCTCAGTGGTCTGATATTGCGAACATGATTATTATTATCGCCAATACGGCATTCGTGTTCCTGCCTGGATTGATCGGGTGGTCCGCTGTCAAGAAATTTGGAGGCAGTCCGATTTTAGGGATTGTTATTGGACTCGTTCTCGTTCACCCGGACTTATTGAATGCTTGGTCCTATGGGGAAGCTGTTTCCGAAGGGTCCGTTCCTACGTGGAATTTATTTGGTATGACGGTCGAGAAAATCGGCTATCAGGGTCAGGTGCTTCCAGTCCTGGCTGCAGCTTATCTGCTTACGAAGATTGAATTGTTCCTGCGCAAGCGGATTCCGGACAGCATACAACTGCTTTTCGTTGGGCCGATTGCTTTACTTGTCACAGGCTTTTTAACCTTCATTATCATTGGGCCGATTACATTTGCGATTGGAAACGGGATTACAGATGGACTTGTAGCTGTATTTGATACGTTCTCCTGGCTTGGCGGGCTGATTTACGGCGGCTTGTACGGCGTGCTCGTCATAACAGGGATGCACCATACGTTCCTGGCTGTAGATATCCAGCTTGTCGGTTCTACAGGCACGACATTCCTATGGCCGATGCTTGCCTTGTCTAACATTGCCCAGGGATCAGCGGCGTTTGCGATCTGGCTTGCATCGAAGGATGAAAAACTGAAGGGGCTTGGTGTATCGTCAGGAGTTTCAGCATGGCTTGGGGTTACAGAGCCTGCCTTATTCGGTGTGAACCTGCGCTTCAAATATCCATTCATTATAGCGGTCAGTTCATCCGCCATTGCCGGACTGTATATCTCAGCTCAAGGGGTGCTGGCTAATTCGATTGGAGTCGGCGGTGTGCCGGGGATTTTCTCCATCGTCAGCGATTATTGGCTGGATTTCATGATAGGGATGGCTATCGTCATCGTGCTCCCTCTAGTAGGAACGTATCTCTATGCAAAACGTAAAAAAGACGTATAAAACTATGAAATGGTGGTGAGGTCATGAATGAACAGCCCTGGTGGAAAAAAGCGGTTGTCTATCAGATCTATCCGAAAAGCTTTAACGATACAACGGGCAATGGAGTCGGAGATATCCAGGGGATCATTGAGAAACTGGATTATCTGAATGAACTTGGAGTGGATGTTCTCTGGCTGACTCCGATGTATAAATCCCCTCAGAATGATAATGGGTATGACATCAGTGATTATTACGATATTCATGATGAATACGGAACAATGGAAGACTTTGAACGACTGCTTGATGAAACGCACAAACGCGACATGAAGCTGATCATGGATATTGTTGTGAACCATACGTCGACCGAACATCAATGGTTTCAGGAAGCTCTTCAGTCCAAGGAAAGTCCGTACAGGGATTATTACATTTGGAAGGACCCTGTAAACGGTGGTGCGCCTTCCAATTGGAAATCCAAGTTTGGGGGGAGTGCCTGGGCCTATGATGAAACGTCCGGTCAATATTACCTTCACCTTTTCGATATTACTCAGGCAGATCTGAATTGGGAAAATGAACAGGTGCGCGGGGATATTTATGAAATGATGCGGTTCTGGGGAGAGAAAGGTGTCGACGGTTTCCGCCTGGATGTCATTAACTTGATATCCAAGGACCAGGAATTTCCTGATGATGATGGCTCTAAAGCTCCGGGGGACGGCCGTAAATTTTACACGGATGGTCCAAGGGTCCATGAATTCATGCAGGAAATGAACCGGGAAGTTTTCCAGCCTTATGATTTGATGACGGTTGGGGAAATGTCATCAACTACGATTGACCACTGCATCAAATATACGGCTCCTGAACGCAAGGAGCTCAGCATGACCTTTAACTTCCATCATTTGAAGGTGGACTATCCGGGTGGAGACAAATGGACCGTAGCCGACTTTGATTTTCATGATTTGAAAGCCATCTTATCGAAATGGCAGAAGGAAATGAATGAAGGCGGCGGGTGGAACGCTCTATTCTGGTGCAACCACGACCAGCCGCGCGTCCTCTCAAGATTTGGAGATGACGTGAACTATCCGGAGGAATCCGGGAAAATGCTTGCGACTGTCATTCATATGATGCAGGGCACGCCTTATATTTATCAGGGAGAAGAGTTTGGAATGACCAATCCTAAATTCAACCATATCGATCAATACAGGGATGTGGAATCCCTGAACATGTATGAAGAATTTAAAGGAAAAGGGTTCGATGAAGATCAGATCCTTGCTGTTCTAAAGCAGAAATCGAGAGATAATTCACGGACACCTGTCCAGTGGAATGATAACTCGAATGCCGGGTTTACAGATGGAACGCCGTGGATTGAGCCTGCAGATAACTACAAAACCATCAATGCTGAAAAGGTCATGAATAAGGAAAACTCCATTTTTCATCATTACCGCAGGCTGATTCAGTTGAGGAAGTCCCACGATATCATTACGTTCGGGAATTACCAGCTTCTTACGCCGGAACATCCACAGGTGTTCGCTTATCTTCGGGAGTGGAATGGAGAAAAGCTGCTGGTTATCAATAACTTTTACGGAGAAGCTGCGACGTTCCAGCTGCCATCATCCATAGACAGTCAGGAAGAGATGGACGTGTTGATCAGCAACTATGAGGACGAACCATCAATCAGAAAAGAAATCTCTCTCCGCCCTTATGAATCTGTGGTTTATCATCTCCCAGGCAGGTAAAATGGAAGAGGGGGATAAACCTTGAAGAACAAATACGTAGTCATCTTTAATCAACTCGTGAAAAAGATACAGCAGGGGGTCTTTTCTGCCGGTGAGACACTTCCATCTGAACATGAGCTGACTGCTCAGTTTGATACATCCCGGGAAACGATCAGAAAAGCGCTGAATTTGCTTGCTCAAAATGGATATATCCAAAAAGTGCGTGGGAAGGGATCGGTCGTTCTGGAAAGGAACAAATTCAAATTTCCTGTTTCGGGTCTGACCAGCTTTAAAGAGCTGGCTGACCAGATGGGACAGGAAGTGAAAACTTCGGTGCATGAATTGGCGATCGTCACACAGGCCTCCCACATCCGAAGGCAGCTGGGATGTCCGGAAGATGCGAAACTTTGGAAGCTGATCCGCTCAAGAGAAATTGATGGAGAACGGATCATTCTTGATAAAGACTATATCCGTGAAGATTTGATCCCGGATATTACGAAGGAAACAGCGGAGCAGTCTCTCTATCACTATATAGAAGAAGAGCTGGGACTTGAAATCAGTTTTGCCAAAAAGGAAATCGTCGTCGAAGATATCACGGAAGAAGACAGGGAACTGCTGGACTTGAATGGTCATCAGCAGGTGGTCGTTATTCGAAGTTATGTCTACCTTGCCGATACGACAGCCTTTCAATTTACAGAATCCAGACACCGTCCTGACAAGTTTCAATTTGTAGACTTCGCCAGGCGCACGAAAGCTTGAACAAAGGAGGGCCGTAATGGTTCTCCTTTGTTTTTTATAGTGAAAAAGGTAAAATAGGTGTAGCTAAAGAAATGAAAGAGGTGGAAAGATGTTCGTCATTGGTGCTACAAAAAAACTGCAGAATGAATTGAAATCCCCTGTTCGTGATTTGAATGATTATCAGGATGTCCCCGATTTATATAAATGGCATGCAAATATGATTACGGTGAAGGGTAGCAAGTGCCTGATGCTTATGAACAATGAAACGGGTATAAATTTGACGCTCTTCGGTTTGCAGAAAGAACAATTTGAGCATCTGGATAATGTGATTAAAGGCTCCCTTCAGCAGCTGTTTCAACTGCTGGATGTTGATAAGAAGGCAGCCTACTATATCCTTGATGCCACTGATGAAATCGTTTATACCAAAACGGATAACCGCAGTGTCATGGGCATGATGAATGAAACAAAAGCAAGAATCGATCATACCGTGCGTGACCTGTCTTACGAGGAAATCGACGCCGTAGCGTTGAATAAGGATAACAATATATTCCCGATGAGCCCTCTGAAGCACCTGGATCCCGTCACCACTTTAAACAAATACTTTGAAGAGTAAATGCACACGGTATTCGTGTGCATTTTTTTATAAATAAGCCGGTGCCTCATTGGAAATTCCCTTGTTTTTCTTGGTCCGAAGTGGGACAGACGTATATAAGCTTCTTGGTTTTACATACGGTAAGGGGTATGTTATAAATTCAATATAAGCTTTTTAAGGAGGATGCGAACGATGTTTTTTAAATCATTTTTTGATGAAGAATTAGCTCAGATGTCTTATATGACAGGATGCCAGCGAACGGGTGAAGCTATGGTGATTGATCCCGCACGTGATATCAATCCTTATCTTGAAACAGCTGAAAAAGAAGGATTTACAATCACGAAAGTGACGGAAACACACATTCATGCCGACTTTCTCTCTGGTGCCAGAGAACTGGCTCAGCATACTGGAGCTGTTCTGTATTTGTCCAATGAGGGAGACAATGACTGGAAATACGAGTATTTAAATGAATTGAATCACGTGTTACTGAACGGGGGAGATCAGTTTTACGTTGGAAATATTAAATTTGATGTTCTTCACACCCCCGGACATACCCCTGAAAGTATTTCATTTGTCTTAACTGATGAAGGAGGAGGCTCCAAGGTTCCTATGGGGATTTTCACAGGAGACTTCGTCTTTGTAGGGGATGTCGGCCGTCCGGATCTGTTGGAAAAGGCTGCCGGTTCAGAAGGGACGTCCAGGCAGGGAGCGCGCCAAATGTTCCAGTCCCTTGAAGCTTTTAAAGAACTTCCTGATTATCTTCAAGTTTGGCCGGGTCATGGCGCAGGCAGTGCCTGTGGGAAATCATTAGGAGCAGTCCCTGCTTCTACGGTTGGCTATGAAAAAGCAAATAACTGGGCGCTTCAGCACACGGATATCGATGAATTTACAGAGGAATTGATTGATGGACAGCCGGAACCACCGAAATATTTTGGGATGATGAAAAAGCTGAATAAAGAAGGCCCGTCTTTGAATAAGGGAAGAGATATAAAGAAATTGACAGTGGATCAACTGGAAGGTTATCGAGGAAATGATACGGTCATCATTGACACGAGAGATAAGTGGACCTTTGCGGCAGGCCACCTTCCAGGAACGATCAATATTCCTTACAATCGATCTTTCTCAAACTGGGCCGGCTGGCTCGTCGACTATGACCAGTCCATCGTACTCATCGGTGAGGAAAGCCGGTTAGATGAAATGAAAAAATCACTGGAAGCCATCGGTCTGGATGAAGTTACAGCTTATGTTGCCCAATCAGATCTCAGTCAGATCGGAGGACTTGAAACTTATACGTCCATTACCCCGGAGGAACTGGAGAGTCACTATAAACAGGATGATCAATATGTGGTCATCGATGTGCGTAATCCAGGTGAATGGCAGGCAGGTCACATGGATCAGGCCCGTCATTTCATGCTTGGACATTTGAAAGACAACCTGGATGAAATTCCGAACGACCGGACACCGATCGTCCACTGCCAATCCGGCGTCCGCTCCGCGATCGCCGTCAGCCTGCTGCAGGCCAACGGCTTTAAGGACACCATCAACTTGAAGGGTGGATATGCGGCCTGGGAACAACAAAGGGATAAATAAACCCTGATGAAAACACGACCTTGGGAACAAGGTCGTGTTTTTTTTGGTAAAAAAAGACCCCTACTCAAGAAAAGTAGAGGCGAAAGTTTGTATAGGTATAGGATTAGGGGAGGTGTTAATTATATAAAAATTAAATTAACACGTAAATTAAACTTGCTCCACAACTAAGGGTTGTGGGTAAGCATCTTCGGCACTGTCATGAATTCCAGGTGCCAAAGCTGCTGTGGCAAGAAATGCTAGTAGTCCAACACAAGCCAATACTTTTTTCATAAGAGTATACCTCCTAAATGAGAATGTTTATTTAATAAATCAATTGCTAACCTAAGGTATTCTGAAGATTTTTTATACATCCGTTTCTTTTCAAGGAGATCTGCTAAAACCATGGAGTACCGGATAATATAAATATGCTCTTTTTTCCCTTGGAAGTAGGGAATCAATGTCTCTTCCAAATAATTCATTAAATTTGGTTGGTCTTCTATAACCATTCGATAAAAACTGAAGTGCAGTTCATGTGCCTTGGACGACAAAGACTCTAAATGGTTCTCGCCTTGGATAATCCATTCCATACAGCCCTCCTGGTCATCCAAGCGATAATGCTCAAGGATTAAACTGTGGATAGCTGTTAATAAGTATGATTTCTTGAAATTTGTATCCGCATCATTGTACTGCAAGCTTTTCTGGTAATTAGTTATAGCAGCCTTATGATTTCCTAATCTCGACTCTAAAGTTCCTATATTAATGAATACTAAATTGAGTTGGTTTCGGTTATTCGTCTGCAAAGCTATTTTTCTAGCAATATTGAAATTCTCTAGAGATTTAGGATAATTTTTTAGTTTACTGTAATTAATACCTTGAAGAATATGACAGTCAGCACTTTTTTCAAGATCATATTTTGCTTGGAAAATTTCAAGTGCTTGATCAACATAAAAGACAGAAGCTGATATATGAGTAGCCTGACTGGTACTTAAGGCCAAAATATAATACAAATCACTAAATTCCCAGTCTTCTAATTCGTGAACAATAGAGGAACTATAGTTCTTGGCTTCCATCAACTGTTGAAAAGATTCATCAAAATTCCCTCGATAATAATCAAGCAGGCCGGAACTTAAATGAAAGTAGTACTTCATTTCATCATCAAATGTGTCTTCGTGCTGTTTAATATCTTTCCATGCCTCGTAAGCCTTCTCCACCTTGTTTTCCAATAAAAGATGGCGAATGCGGAAGAGTTCAAAGAAAATATACAGGTGATGATTGTTCAGCGTATCCTTTTGATGAGAAAGTTCCTCTCTTAATGTCTCAGCTTCCTCTTTCCTTTTAAAGACGATTGTCTCATACCATTCCTTCAGCTTTTCTTTGGAAGGGTGGTTATAGGAAGAGTCGTGAAAATCAAGACCGAGGCGTTCATACAAAAGTTCGAGTACCTCAGAGGCAGGAACGGTCTGATCGTTCTCAATCTTGGATAAATACGCTGGCGAAATAATTCCATCAGCGAGCTGGTTTTGTGTTAACCCTTGCTTCACCCGATGGAACCGAAGCACTTTTCCATATTCCATTTTCCACACACCTAGTTGATCAACTGTTGATTTGGGAGAACAATTCTCTTTCAAATCTATTTTTAGAATACATGTTCGTTTCATCATTTTCAATAAATTTCGGCAGTTTCCCAAGTCGCAGAAAAAATGGTACTTAAGAGGTGGTTTTTGAAGGGGACTTTCATAGAAGGGACAGAATGGGTGTCCATTAGAGGTTTTTCAAGGGAAAATATGGGTTTATGAGTAATGATACACGAGAACGGGTATAAAAGGTATAGGAAAATTTCATCTATTCTTGAAATATCGACCAATCAGTGAGGAGGAGTGATTCGTGTGGGATACAATGTCACACAGAAGCTGATCCAGGACCACTTAGTCGAGGGAGAGATGACGCCTGGATCGGAAATCGGTTTGAAAATTGATCAGACTCTTACGCAGGATGCTACAGGGACAATGGTGATGCTCGAACTGGAGGCAATGGGGATTGAAAAGGCTCAAACAGAGGTTTCTGCTCAGTATGTAGACCATAACTTAATCCAGGAAGACAGCAAAAATCCAGATGACCATTTGTTCTTAGAAAGTGCCGCCAAGCGGTTCGGGCTTTATTTCAGCCGTCCGGGAAATGGTGTCAGTCATCCTGTTCATATGCAGAGGCTGGCGAGGCCGGGGAAAACACTGCTGGGATCTGACAGCCACACATGTGCCAACGGCAGTATGGGCATGCTTGCCATGGGGGCAGGCGGCATCGATGTCGCAATGGCTGTTGCCGGTGAACCGTTTTATGTAAAGATGCCGAAAGTATGGGGCGTAAAAGTGAGCGGTTCCCTTCCGGACTGGGTCAGTGCGAAGGATGCCATACTGGAAATGCTGCGCAGGCACGGGGTCAAAGGCGGAGTGAACCACGTGTTTGAATATTATGGACCCGGTTTGAAAAATCTCACAGCCATGGACAGGCATGTCATAGCGAATATGGGAGCAGAGCTTGGGGCAACTGGAACGGTCTTTCCTTCCGATGAGGAAACGAAACGATTTATGAAGCTTCAAGGCAGGGAAGACGAATGGATAGAACTGTCACCGGATGAAGATGCCACATATGATGTCCACGATGAATTGAATCTCTCAGAAATTACACCAATGGTGGCCAAGCCCTCCAGTCCGGGAAACGTGGTACCTGTTGAGGAAGTGGAGGGAGAAGGAATCTACCAGTCTTATATCGGTTCCTCGGCGAACCCTGGATTCCGTGATTTTGCGACAGCCTCCAAAATTGTTGAAAGTAAACATATAGCCGATGGCGTTTCTTTTGATATAAATCCGACCTCCAGACAAATGCTGATTGACTTGTCACAGGAAGGGCATATCGCTAATTTCCTTCAATCTGGAGGACGTCTCCATCAGGCGGGGTGTAATGGATGCATCGGTATGGGACAGGCACCTGCCACAGGACGGAACAGCCTGCGTACAACACCGAGAAATTTCCCCGGACGTTCCGGGACGAAAGAAGACAGTGTCTTTTTATGCAGCCCGGAAACTGCAGCCGTTTCTGCTTTGACAGGAGTCATAACGGACCCGAGAAAAGCCGGGTTTGACTATCCTGACTTGAAGGATTTGGATGAGCCGACCGTGGATACACGTCTTCTGGATCAACCTCTGCCCTACGAGGAGGCAAAGGACGTCGAATTAGTCAAAGGACCAAACGTCGCCTCGATTCCTGAAATGGAGGAACTTCCGGACGAAATGGAGCTCCCTGTGCTCCTGAAAATGGGGGATGACATTTCGACCGATGAGATTCTTGCAGGAGGAGCGCGAGTGCTGCCATACCGAAGTAACCTGCCGGAAATTAGTAAGTTCACCTTTGAGATCGTAGATGACACGTACTATGACCGGGCGATGGAACAGAGAGAAAAGGGTGGTCATGCTGTTGTGGCAGGTGCCAACTACGGACAGGGTTCCAGCCGGGAACATGCCGCTCTGGCTCCTAAGTATTTAGGGATGAAAGTAGCGGTTGTCGAAGATTTTGCCAGAATTCACTGGCAGAACCTGGCCAACTTTGGCGTCCTGCCGCTTACATTCAAGGATCCGGCTCAATTGGAAGAGATTGAGCAGGGAGACGTTCTCGTTTTCAAAGGATTGAGAGAGCAAATCAAAAAATCGCCGGTGGTTGAAGCTGAAATTAAAGGCAGGGGCCAAACGATTAAATTGGAGCATGCCCTATCAGACAGACAAATGGACATTATGGAAAAGGGCGGTTTAATCAACTGGGTTAAATCGCGTCTTGAATCGTAATACAGATTGCATTTTAACGAAATCAGCTTGTAGGGAAAGGTATTTCTCTACAAGCTTTTTTCATGCTTTGGGAGTCTGCTTCCTCGTCTTTTCGGAAGGGAGGAGATGAGAAGAATAAAGAAAGCCTCGTACGGTTGGCGGATTGTACGAGGCGTATGCACAATGGAGCACGATTCATGTTCTGGAAGTATCCAGTGGAGCCAGCGTTTTTTCGATTTTTTCGCGTTCGTGCTCTAAGAACGGTGGAAGAGCCAGTGATTCACCCAGGTGTGCGGGGTCTTCATCAGTGGCAAATCCAGGTCCGTCTGTAGCCAGTTCGAATAAAATGTGGTTGGCTTCTCTGAAGTACAATGATTTGAAATAAAAGCGATCGACAAGACCGGAATTCGGATAACCGGCGGCATCGATGATTGTCTTCCACTTTGCTAATTCTTCTTCATTTTCAACGCGGAAGGCAACGTGGTGAACACTGCCCCTTCCAGGCTTTTCAGGTTGTGCATCCGGCTTTTCCTCCACATGGACTTCAGCTCCTGACCCACCTTCCCCTGTTTCATAAACCGTCCATTGATCATAGGCGCCGACTTTACGGAAACCGAGGACTTCCGTCAGTACTTTTTCTGTTTTAACGGCTTCATGAACGGTCAAATGAACAGGGCCGAGTCCAAGAATACCGCTGTCTTGGGGAATGGGGGAGTTTTTCCAGGGTGTTCCTGCACGTACGCCGGTGTTGTTCTGATCGGATACAAGCATAAGCCGCTGGCCTTCCGGGTCTCTGAACGCGAGCGTTTTTCTACCCAGACGTTCCTGTATCCTGTCTACATCAAGGTCGTAATCATTCAAACGCTTCTGCCAGAATAGCAGGGCTTCATCATCTTTCACCCGTAGAGATGTAGTGGAGATGCTCCTTGTTCCCGAATAGGTATGGCCGGCCCGGTGTATTTCGAAAAAGGTCAGGTCCGTCCCGGGATTTCCCTTTTCATCCGCATAGAAGAGGTGGTACATAGAAGGGGAATCCTGGTTTACCGTCTTTTTGACGAGCCGCATCCCAAGCACACTTGTATAAAAATCATAGTTATTGGCTGCGGAAGCTGTAATGGCTGATACGTGATGGATGCCTTTTAACTCCATGAATGATCCTCCTCATTTACTTTGAATTCGAGATAATTATAACGCAGAGAGTCATGAGGTTCAACATGTGGGCTCATGACTTCCGTTCGTACGGAAAAATACGTGTCTGGACGGATTTGGAATAATAGGTGATCGGTCGACGCTGGAAATGTTCGGCAGGGAGAAAGTCCAGCAGATGATTCGTTCCTACGGCCGCTTCAGCTTTCTGCAGCATCCAATTATTATGAATAATGGGCCCTTTATAAACACGCTTCCCCCGAACCACCCAGAGGGCGTACCTTTCCGTCAGCCAGTATAAAAGTGAGCCTGGACGGGCCTGCATAGGCTCACTGAGTGTCTGGAATTCCGCATGAAAGTGGGCAGGTGTGTACCCTTTATGGGACCGCCTGCTGGAAAACTGTGTGATCGAATCATTTTTATCCATCCGCATAGAGGCGTGGACGTAAGGAAGTCCGAAAGCGGTGCGCGCTAAAAAAACCCCGAGAGGATGATCGGAGTCAAGGGTAATGAAATAAACCCCTGGTTCGCCGTTGTAGGAGACATACGTTCTTACATTCAGTTCCAGAAGATCCGTGCCAAACGGGAGTTTCGGCAGGCCGCGGAACCGGATATTCCTCATACGGAAGGGGACTACAGCAATCCAGGCTGAGCCGTCAAATTCGTCTATATCGAGCTCCTCAGGTACATGAGGCCGCAGTACATCTACAGGGACGGGCCAGTGTATGAAATATAAATCATCCCAGTCCTGATGCATAATCCATCGGTTCTTATCCATGATTATCACCTCTGGTTAGCTTTACCCGCCCTGAAGTGGAAACATACATTCCGAAGGTGTTCAATCGGCTGTTCCGGTTATTCGAAAGAAGCGATTTCTCCTGCTTCTCTTTCCCTTTTCCTCATCTCATTCAGCAGCAGCTGGATGAACTCCTCCTCCAGCTTCAACTCCATGGCTTTATGAATGGCATCTTTCAGGAGGAAGGGAGATAGTTTATCAAAAGCCATAGCAGTTCCTCCTTCGTTACGTAAGCATTTCAACAGAAACTGTTGCCGCACCTGTAATACGTCCAAGCTGATCGTAAAGAGGCTGGGCAAATACGTCATATCTGGTCAAACCTTCGGATAGGGGAAAGGCGAGGATTTCTCTTCTCGCCATTCCATCGTCGATCACACGCTGCTTCAGCTTCATCAATGCTGTTGTGCCTTCATTAAAGTCCAGTTCCTCATCTGTTTTACCCATGACTACATTCATTTTAAAGTCCGGGTGGGGGTTGAACATCCATGTATAACGGAGGTTCAAATCACAGTGAGCAATGACTATGGGGGAATTTACGAGCGCTTTTTCGAAAGGTTCACTTAAGTGCTCGGTGTAAAAAAGAGATGGATTGATGTGCAGGTAAGACGCAATTTGAGAAGCAACCGTCATACTGGGGTTTCTGGTACCGTTCTCTATTTGTGCGTAATAGGCTCTATCAATATGAGCTCCTTCTGCAATCTCCTGCTGGGTGAGTGCCTGTTCTTTTCTTAAATTGATCAGCCAGCTTCTCATTTCTGGTTCATCACATCCTACTTTGCTTAGTTATATAATGAATTCTACTTATTGAAGAAAATTCCTTGTGGCATATTGCAACAAAATTCACTATATATGGTAGTGTATAGAAAAAAACATACTAGTCCTAGCGTTTTGTGCGCATTTTTTACATTTTTTGAGTTTTTTCGATAGAGGGGATGGAGAATTTGGTATAATCGGTGCGGCATGACATTCGTATATCGGGAAGCAGAGGGAGGGGGATAGGCATGACATGGGAAGTTTTAAACATCCTCGCCGTCAGTGCATTTGCTTTTAGTGGAGCTATTGTCGCACTGAACGAGAGGTATGATATATTCGGTACGTTTATTTTAGGAATCGCCACACCGTTCGCGGGAGGGATTATCCGGAACATTGCTTTGGATGTGCCGGTGATTCACGTATGGGATCAGGGATACTTATTTTACGTCGCCTTAATCACCATTGCCATTGTGTACTTTTTTCCAAAAACGTGGGTAATGGCCTGGGACCGCTGGAATATCTATCCTGATGCTGTGGGACTCTCTGCATTCGCTCTGCAGGGAGCGTCCTTTGCTGTCCAGCATGATTTCCCACTGGGCGGAATCGTTTTCGCTGCCATCCTGACAGGAGTGGGCGGGGGTGTGACAAGGGACGTGCTGGCCCAGCGGCGCCCGATGGTGCTTCACCAGGAGATTTACGCGGTATGGGCAATGGTGACTGGTGTTGTGATTGGGCTTGGGTGGGTCGACCTTTACAATCCATTTCATACCTACAGCATTTTTCTACTGATTATCCTGAGCCGCGTGTTGTCGTATCATCTCGGATGGCATTTACGATTTCGGGATTTGTACCGCATCTAAAAAAGCTTGTGTTAACCAGTTTAAGTTGTCCATTTGTTGTGTGAAGGGTCACGTTCCGCTTATCGGTGGATGAATGCCGCGGGCACGCCCTCCGCGGAAAGGGAAGGGCTTTCGCTCCTGGCGGTAAGAAAGAAAAAAGCTTGTAAAGAAACAGGGGTTTCTCTACAAGCTGAGGAGTCCATCGTGGACTCCTTTTTTATATCTTTTAATATCGGAATAGATCGCCTGATAAGTAGCGCTCTCCTGTATCCGGAGCGATACAGACGATGACTTCTCCCGGTTTTTTCTGTTTGGCGGCCTGGATGGCAGCCCAGCAGGCGGCGCCGCAGGATGTCCCAAGGAGCAGCCCCTCTTCACGGGCCAGACGACGAGTGATGTCATAGGCATCTTCGTCGGTGACCTGGTAAATCTCATCATAAATCTCCTGATTCAATATACTTGGAATGAATCCCGGGCTTGTACCGACCAGCTTATGCTTGCCTGGCTGACCGCCCGACAACACGGGAGATCCTGCCGGTTCCGCAACGTGGATGGTCATGTCCTTGAAGCGTTTTTTCAATTCTTCACCGGTTCCTGTAATCGTTCCTCCGGTCCCTGCTGTGGAGACAAAACCGGCCAGCGGTTTACCTAGTTCATCCATTGCTTCGATAATTTCTGCAGCTGTGGTATGGCGGTGAGCATCAGGGTTGGCCATATTCTCAAACTGCATCGGCATAAAGCCGCCGTCGATTTCTTCGACCAGTTCTTTTGCCTTGGCGATGGCTCCGGGCATTTTGGCGTCTCCCGGCGTCAGAACGATTTCCGCTCCGTATGCTTTCAGAAGATTGATCCGTTCCTGTGTCATCGTGTCCGGCATGACTAGAACAGCGCGGTATCCTCTGGCGGCGGCATTCATCGCGATACCGATTCCCGTATTTCCACTTGTCGGTTCAATGATGGTGGATCCCTCTTTTAAAAATCCATCCTTTTCAGCCTGTTCAATCATATTGAAAGCAGCCCGGTCTTTCACACTGCCGCTCGGGTTGTACTTTTCCAGTTTCATATAAATATCTGCGCCACCCTCTGGAGCCAGGCGGTTTAATTTCACTAACGGAGTATCTCCGATTAGATCCGCAATGTTGTTGACTACGCGCATGAACGTCACATCCTTTTGTTAGACCTGTTGCTTTAAGTTTACCATAGGAAGTGGAGGCCATTCATCCGCTGTGCTCTCCCGACTGCTTCAAAAATTGTCTTCCACCATCTGCTGGGCGAATTGGAACGTATCTTTCGGTACGGAAATTTTAAAAGCCAGTTGGTTGGCATTCAGGTTGAAGCGGTCCACTTTCACATTGAAGTTACTGGCCGTTTCCATCTGGGTGACGGCAACATAGATATTTTCTTCATTCGGGTTCACGATGACCCATTCCGGCAGATTGTAGTTATCCTTTAAGAATTCCAGTACTTTCTTATTAGGAAGAGGCAGCTGTCCAAGAGAGATTTTCTCCTGTTCCAGAACAAGGTCGCCGTTTTCCTGGACCACAGGGTTTAATTCCACCTTGATGGGGACTACCTGTTCAAAAGCCTTGATATTTCCGGATAACGTAACGTTTTTGTCGATCGAGACGGAGTAATCAAATACGGTCTGGTTGGACAGCTCGGATAAGTATTCATTGGCGAGCTGCTCCATATTCTCTTTCGTTGAGACAATGGTGAACTCGGCATCGGTATTTTCTTTTCCACGGTCTACATTGACAAGGGTATACGAGCTCGGGAGAAAGACTAAAGCCAGAAGCCACCCGATGATCCCGATGTTGATGATGGCAAGGACCCAGAAGGATGTCCGCCATTTATTGTTAAGAAGTAATCGTTTCATTTATCATTCCACCCAGGTTATTCTTCAATATCTTCTCTAATATGAGCGAGTACGCGTTCTGCCATTTCCTTGTATCCCTGTTCATTGGGGTGGAAATGGTCTTCTTCCCATAGGAGTTCTTCTTCGTTTCCATCAAAGATATCACGGATAGGAATAAAGTGGGCCTGATCATAGGTGCCGATGATCCTTTCGCTCGCCTCGTTCCAATCGCCCATGATTTCTCCAAGCTCGGGGATGTTATTAAAATACTGGTTAAATGGATTGTACAGACCAACGAAGTAGATGGGGGCTTCGCCGTTCAAGTTTTGTGTCTTCTCAATAATTTCCTTGAGCCGCTCTTCATATCCATCGCGTTCGTCCCGGAAGTCCTGGTAGTTTAAATCTGTGAAGTTATCTTTAACCACCTTCATTACATCGTTGGCGCCGATGGTGATGAGCACAATGTCTGCCTGTTCGATGGACCGGGAAATATCTTCGTCTTCCATCCGTTCTAACATCTGGTCCGTACGATTGCCGCGTTTTCCGTAATTGATCACTTCAAGAGACGTATTGTTGTTAGTATTTGTGAAGTTGTCTTCAAGAATACCAACATAGCCGCCATTATCTGTCCCGTCTCCGACGCCCTGCGTCAAAGAGTCCCCAATGGCAACTACGGTCAAATCATTTTTTATGAAAAGGTCACGTGCGCTGTCCATGACACTTGTGAAAACGTCCCGCAGACCTTCGCCAAGGGCGTTTTCGTCTTCCTCTGTTGAAACTTCCTCCTGCTCTATCTCTGGCTGCTCTTCTACATCCGCGTCTCCTGTTTCTAACGGCTGTTCATCAGGTGTGCTGGATGACTCCTGCTCCTCTGGTGTATAGATAAAGGAGGCTGTTATAAAAAAGGCAAGAATGAGAGTAAGCAGGATGGAGGCTGTCCATCTCCACTTTTTCACGTTAGGATCCCTCCTGAGGGGGCGTTAATTTTATTATATGTGGTTTTATTTTTATGGGAAATGAAAAAGTTTTATCCATAATTATAGCATGACGCCTTTACAATAGACATACGTGAACGAGTGTTGGAAGATGAGGGTAGGGAACGAATTGGTTGCGGGAGGCGTTTGAAAAATGGATCGAAGTATGACGATTTCTGTAAGAGAGCTGGTCTCTTATGTGTACAGGGCTGGAAGTATTGATGAAAGGTTCCAGTCCAATACAGCTCTGTTGGAGGGAACAGCCATCCATCAGGAAGTGCAGAAGAAATATAAGGACGGAGATGAAAAGGAAGTTTTCCTTCAGTGTGAATATGCGTATGGAGAGCTTCGTCTGATTGTCCAGGGCCGGTGTGACGGCCTGCTTGAGGGAGAAGACGGGCCTGTCATTGATGAAATCAAGTCGACATCCGGGGACCTGGAGGAACTCGACAGTTCTTCTCATCCCGTTTACTGGGCTCAGGCAAAAGGCTACGCCTATATCTATTCTCTCCAGGAAAACCTGGAAAAAATTGATGTCCAGCTGACCTATGTGCAGAAACGGACGAAGGAAAAGAAACGCCTGCAGATAAGATTCACGCATGAGGAACTGGCTGACTTTATGGAGGAGACCGTGAAGGCTTATCAATCCTACGCCTCTGTCCTTCATCATCTGGAGGAACAGAGGGAAGCCACGGTTCCTTCCTTTTCTTTTCCGTTCTCTACCTATCGGACAGGCCAGCGGAAACTGGCGGGGAGTGTGTACAGGACGATTGAAGAAAAACGGAACCTATTCGCTCAGGCCCCCACCGGCATCGGGAAGACGATATCGACTTTATTTCCGGCTGTCAAAGCTCTTTCTCTTGATAAAATGGACAGGATTTACTATTTAACCGCTAAAACGACGACGAGAGCGACAGCTGAGGAGGCACTGGCCAAAATGGAAGAGCACGGTCTCTCCCTGAGGTCGGTCACCTTAACGGCTAAGGAGAAAATCTGTTTTCAGGAGGAAACGATCTGTCAGCCGGATTATTGTGAATATGCAGATGGGTATTACGACAGGGTGAATGACGGCATTGTGGATGTACTGAGGAATGAGACGCAGCTCACACGCCCTGTGATTGAAGCGTATGCCAGAAAACACCGTTTATGCCCGTTTGAGTTTTCTCTTGATCTTACGGATGTGGTGGACGTGATCATCAGTGATTACAATTACATCTTCGACCCGCGTGTTGCCTTAAAGAGGCTGATGCCTGACCGTAAGAAAAAAACAGCCCTCCTTGTGGATGAAGCGCATAACCTTGTTGAACGGGCGAGAGAAATGTACTCGGCCTCGATTTATAAAAACCCATTCAGGGAGGCTTCTGATTCGTGGGAAGACGAGGAGGGAATCCGAAAGACCGCCCTGGCAGTGGCTGATGACCTGGAGCGCCTTGCCGGTTTCCAAGGTGGAGAGATCGTCATCAATGAGATCCCTGGAGAACTGGAAGAAAACCTGGAACGGTTCATTGGGAAAACGGAGCAGATCATCCAGGAACAAGCGGAGGACGAGCGCTCCGAATCTCTTGTTGACTTGTATTTCACCGTCCAGAATTTCCTGAGGATTTTTGAGTTTGTGGATGATCATTATCGTTTTATAGCGGCAAAAGGGGAAGACGGGGATCTGATGCTGAAGTTGTTCTGCCTGGATCCTTCCCACGTATTAAAGAAGGTGACAGATGGGTTCCGCTCCGGTACATTCTTTTCAGCCACGCTTTCACCTTTTGCCTATTATAAAGAAATGCTGGGAGGGACGAAGGAGGATTACATCCTTCAGCTTCCATCCCCTTACGACGCCTCTCAGGTGGATGTCACAATTACGCCGTTATCAACCCGGTATAAAAACCGGAATCAAACGGCTGGAATTCTGGCAGAGCGGTTGAAAGACCAGGTGGAAAGCTATAGTGGAAACCACTTATTCTTCTTCCCGTCGTATCACTACATGGAGCTTGTCTACCAAGAGTTCCGGCAGATGTCCCCTGTCGATGCAGTCATGCAGGAAAGGGGCATGGATGAGAGCAGGCGGGAGGATTTTCTTGCCCAATTCGTTCCAGGAGGGCGTCTGGCAGGTTTTGCTGTCATGGGTGGTGTTTTTTCTGAAGGTGTCGACCTCCGCGGAGACCGGCTGAATGGTGTGGCCGTCGTTGGTGTCGGTCTGGCTCCAAGAAACTTCGAGAAAGAGTTGATTAAAGACTATTTCAATAAGAAAGGCCGCCGGGGGTATGATTATGCTTACGTATATCCTGGAATGAACAAAGTGCTCCAGGCTGGTGGACGCTTGATCCGTTCGGAAGAGGATCATGGAGCTATCCAGCTTATAGATGACCGGTTTGTTTCTGGAAAATACACGAGTTTATTCCCAGAAGATTGGAGAAATTATCGAATTATTAAATAAAAAGATTTCCCGGGAAATTTATTGGCGGATACCGCTGTGCCGGGAATGGATTTTGTAGAAATGAGGGATGGATATGCCTTGGATTAAACCTGTGAAACAACAGCATATGAAAGAAATAAGAGGAGAAGATGAGCCTTCCTCTTTGTTTGACCGGCTTATTGCCAATGACCCCGGTTTATATGAAGCTTTTCTTCCACTTCAACAGGCAGTGAAGAATACCGGCCTTCCAGATGATTTGCGAGAGGCGGTCATCACGTTTGTGTCAATGAAAAATGGCTGCCGCTACTGTACAAAAAGCCATGCTTCCTTGTTAGAAGGCCACACGGGTGTGAATGATGTGGAAGAATGGCTGGATCATTATGAAGCATCATCCATGAGTGAGCAGTGGAAAGCTGTCCTGAATTATGCCGAACAGTTAACCGCCAAACCTGTAGAGGTGGATCAGGACAGCGTGAACCGCCTTACGAAAGCAGGCTTTAGTGTTCGTGAGATTGCTGTGATCAACCATACTGTGGCTTATACGAGCTATACGAATCAGTTGTCGATGGGGCTTGGATTGTAAAGGTTTAAGCACCGCTCGAGACTGGGATTTTCAGACTGTCGGGAACTTTTCCGGCAGTCTTTTTTGGGCCGCTGTGGATTTTTTTAAAAGGTGTGTGTTTGAAAAAGTTTATTGTAAACTAAAATAAATTAGTGTTGACATTATGTCAGGGTTTTTTTATCTTTAAGGAAGAAGTTGTGGAGGAGGAAAAATGATGAAGAAGTCGAAACTAAGCGTTTATGACATCACTTTAGGGAGTTTATTTGTTGCGCTGATGGCTATCGGTGCCAATATTACGGCTTACCTGCCATTTCTCCAGGTTATGGGAGTTCCTCTGACCCTGCAGACGTTTTTCGCTATTCTGGCAGGGCTTATGCTCGGAAGCCGTCTCGGGTCTTTTTCGATTCTCGTGTATGTTCTTTTAGGTTTGGCGGGAGCACCGATCTTTGCTGGGTTTAAAGGCGGGTTGTCGGTTGTGATTGCTCCGACGTTCGGATTTATTTTGTCTTATATTATTCTTGCTTATTTTGTAGGGAAAATCGCTGAATCCAGGCGGACGATGCCGAGGTACATGATGGCCGCTGCCGCCGGCATCATCATCAACTATTTTGTCGGTGTCCAATTATTTTATCTCGCACTGAATTTCTGGGTGGGAGGAGACGGGATCAGTCTCGCTCTGGCGTGGTCCAGTATGGTGCCGTTTATCATAAAGGACAGTATTCTCGCCGTAGGTGCAGTCTTGTTTACTCAGAGGTTGGAAAAGGCGTGGCTTTCCAAAACAAGACTCAGACAGGCGGCATAGTCCTGTCGTTTCATGAAAGAACGTAAGGTCCTGCCCGCATATGGGACAGGGCTTTTTTGCCATTTTTCGGACTTTTGTGTGAGTTGGATAACGGTCTGGATTGCTATATGATGAAAGAAGATTCGAAAGGAGAGATGGAGAATGAAACATCGTTTGGATGAACTGGCTGCCTACCTGAAGGAGACGGGTATTGATGCAGCTTTTATTAATTCACCGGAAAACTTCTTTTATTTAACCGGGTTTCTAACTGACCCTCATGAAAGACTGTTAGGATTGGTCGTCTTTCCGGAAGCAGACCCTATAGCTGTTCTTCCGGGAATGGAAAAAGCACAGCTGCAGGAAACAGGGTGGAGCCATGAAATTATTGGTTACGCTGATCATGAAAATCCTTGGACGTTGATGAAGGATTCTATGAATCAGGCGGGGATCACGAACGTACATCATGTGGGCATAGAAAAAGAAGTGCTTTCCTACGGGCGTAGTGAGTCCTTTTTTGCGTTGTTTGATGACGCAGAGGTTCTGGACATCGAAGGGAAATTAAACGAGATGCGTGTCGTGAAGGATGAGCAGGAAATCGCGGTTTTGAAGGAAGCGGCAGAACTCGCAGATTTCGGGGTCAAGGTAGGGACAGAAGCCCTGAATGAAGGGATTACGGAAATGGAAGTCCTGGCGGCGATTGAGTATGAGCTTAAGAAAAAAGGCGTCGCTCAAATGTCCTTCTCCACGATGGTGCTTTTTGGTGAGAAATCCGGCCACCCTCACGGAAATCCTGGAGACCGTAGATTAAAAGAAGGAGACCTTGTCCTGTTTGATCTTGGAGTCGTCTGGAAAGGATACACGTCTGATATTACGAGGACCTTCGCTTTCCGCTCTGTCAATGAAAAGCAGAAAGCTATCTATGAAACGGTTCTGGAAGCATTGAATGCATCCCTGGCCATCAGTCGTCCTGGAACAAGGATTGGTGATCTGGATGAAGCGGCGCGTCAGATCATTACAGAAGCCGGCTACGGCGATAAGTTTCCACACCGGATTGGACATGGACTGGGAATCAATGTGCATGAATTCCCTTCTATGAGCCATTTGAATGACGGGGTATTAAAAGAAGGGATGACGTATACGCTCGAACCGGGCATTTACGATCCTGAAATCGGCGGTGTCCGTATTGAAGATGATGTACTTGTCACCCCGGAAGGATTTGTCACGCTGACAGAAACACCAAAAGAACTCACCATCATAAAGTGAATAGAGCAGCCGTAAGACGATCAAAGGAAAGGTGCCTGCAGAAGGCACCTTTCCTTTTTTATTGTGTCTCTGTTATTGCTTGGTGTTGTTATTTAACATGTGAGCTCCTATCATCACCCCTTTCTGTCATGGGATTTGTAGGAGGCGGCCTTGGGAATGACTCCCTTTCCGTGGGGTACCGTGAGCCGCGGAAAGCGGACGGTTTTCCCTGCCATCCCATGCTCTGAGTAAATAGCAGACCGGACCCCTAATTCCAGACGGAAACGATTTAGTAATCGTTTGAAATATCAACCACAGACTTTAACAGAGCTTTTATTGTAGAAAAAGTGCGGGCCGGACGATCATTCCTTTTGTCTGTGAAATCAAAACAAACGAATGGGAGGGCTTTGGTTCCGGAAGGTATATAGATCTTTTCTCTCCTATGGAAAACGAGGGCGGAAGGGATATAAGCCTCTGGTCTTAGATAAAGATATATCCCCGGCTCATTACGGAAATCCTACAGCACCGGTATGATAAAGACAAGAACAGTGCAGGGAGGGAAATACATGAAAAAGTTTCTGTTGTTCCTCGCAGGTCTGATTGCCCTTGGATTATTCATTGCGAACCTTGGCCCGATGATTCTGCTTGGTGTCAGTGTGTGGCTGCTTTATATCGTTTTCAAGCAGTTTGTGAAAAGTGACTCGACAGCCGGGAAGATCGGCTGGATGGTCGTCGGCTTGATTGTTTTAAGCGTCGCTGTTTCCAATGTTTACGCGGTCGTCGGCGTCGCTGCTGCTTTTGTCCTTTACTGGATTTATAAAAATTGGACAAGCCGTCCACGTGATCCCGCGTCTGAAAAAAAAGACGATCCATTTACAAATTTTGAGCGTCAATGGGCAGACATGAACAAATAACAAAGGAGATGGAAACATGGCCAACCTATTTACACGACTAAAGGATTCAATTACGGCAGATCTTCATGAAGCATTGGACCAAAAGGAACAGAAGAACCCGGCCGCTATGCTGAATCAGTACTTAAGAGAAAGTGAAAAGGAGACAGAAAAAGTCCGGAAGCTGGTGGAGAGGCAGTACCAGTTGAAGGATGAATTCACGAGGGAATATCAAAAAGCGTCAGATCTGGCTGAGAAACGTAAGCATCAGGCGCATGTGGCTGAACAGGCCGGCGAAACGTCCATGCATGATTTTGCGGTAAAAGAGCAGGAAGAATATGAAGCGCGTGCTGAAAAGCTGAAGCAGTCTCAGGCAGAATGTGTAGAGCAGCTGGAGGCCCTTGAGCGTAAGTATGAGGAAATGAAGCATAAACTAAAGGATATGCATTTGAAACGGATGGCGTTTATGGGACGTGAAAATACAGCGCGTGCGCATCACACAATGAACCGTGTGCTGGAGGATGGCTCAGACAAGCCGTATTCCAGATTCTCTGAGATCGACCGTTACATGGAGGACCTGGAGTATAAGGTGAACAGTGCCTATTACCGTCATACGTTTGACAGTAAGATGGCAGAGATTGAGAAAAAGGTCCGGAATAAGCAGGAAGTGTCGGGGTAACTAAATCATGGTATGATAAAGGCGCAGTTCTCTGCGTCTTTCCTTTGTCTAAAGGGCGCAGGTGGATAAGAGGAAGGGGGAATGACCGCTGTGCTTAAAAGAATTTCAACAGATATGCTGAACACGATTTTAATCACGGGGGTGATTCTCCTGATTATTGAAATAGTGTTCTTTAACGGAGGTCTCATTTTTTCTGTCGGTTTTTCAGCCGTACTGATTTACTTCGGTTGGAAGAATTATAGACCGCTTTGGAGAAAAGTCATGTTCTGGATCGGGGCGGTCAGTCTCGGGCTGACTGTACTAAGTATGATTGCCGTTCGTTTTCTCGTGCTGGCCATCCTTTTTCTGGCGGTCCGTCATTATTACAAAACGAAGCAGCACCCGGAAAACGTTCAGCTTGGAGAGATGGACCAGGAACCGCATGACCCTCCGGAAGAACCTGTATTCACTCAAAAGTTTTTTGGGCGGCAGGCGACGCCCCCACATTCCTATCCGTGGCAGGATGTGAATGTGCACGGAGGCATAGGCGACCGGGTTATCGATTTAAGTGAGACCGTTCTTCCTTCGAACGAATCCGTTATTTCCATCCGTCATTTTATAGGCAATGTCACGATTTATGTTCCGTATGAGGTGGAAGTGACGATCCTTCACAGCGCCATCATTGGAAGAAGCTCGATTTTTCAGTTTAAAAAGTCCAGAATGCTCAATCAGATGACGTATTACCAAACACCGGATTATCAGGAAAATAAGCCCCGGGTGAAGGTGATTACGTCGATATTTTCCGGTGATCTCGAGGTGAAGCGGATATGAACCTTTGGCAGAGGCAGATTGGGTCGGGACTTTTCACGTTCTTTCTATTTGCTGTTCTCCTGACCGCTGTAACATTCGCCGCTTTTCCGGTAGAGCGGTGGTCAGTGCTCTGGACAAGAGAGGTGCTCGATCTTCCGTATGGATTTTTGATTCTGCTGTTATCCCTGTTTATGGGACTTGTAACCGGTACGGCCCAGGGGTGGTACTGGCGTCGTCAGCTTACCCATATCGAACAGCAGCTTGGAGAAGTCGTGAAAGGCAGTCCTCTGGAGGCGGACACGGCGGATCTGGCAGAAGTGAAAAGAATTGAAGATCGAATGAAACAGCTGGAAGAGAAAATTGTGAAACAAGCCGAGCTTTCTCAACGTATGGTTACAGAAAGAGCGGAAGAACGGGAAAAAAGCCTTCAGGAAGTAGTCATACAGGAAAGGAATCGTCTGGCCAGGGAACTTCACGATTCTGTCAGTCAGCAGTTGTTTGCCGCTTCCATGATGATGTCAGCCATTAATGAGACAAAAGACCATGAGCGGGAAGGCGTGGATCGGCAGCTGAAGATGGTAGAGAGGATGATTCATCAATCCCAGCTCGAAATGAGGGCACTGCTCCTCCATCTGCGGCCGGTTCCCTTGAAAGATAAAACGCTGGCGGAAGGAATGACAGAGCTTCTTCAGGAGCTGATCCAAAAGGTGCCGCTTCAGATTGACTGGACGATTGAAACATTTCCATTAGAAAAAGGTGTGGAGGACCAGCTCTTCCGGATTCTGCAGGAATCGGTATCCAACACACTGAGGCACGCCAAGGCATCGACCCTTTCGGTTATGCTTCTGGAGCGTGATCAAACCGTTATTTTGAAAGTGATCGACGACGGTATGGGGTTTCATGTGGAAGAGAAAAAAACGAGTTCCTACGGTCTCCAAAATATGGAGGAGCGTGCCTTTGAAGTGGGCGGCGTGCTAAAGGTTGTCAGTGTGAAAGGACAGGGGACCCGGTTGGAAGTAAAAGTGCCCCACCGACTTAAAGGAGGTCAATCCTGATGATTCGAGTATTATTTGCAGATGATCATGAGATGGTCCGTATTGGTGTATCCGCCTATTTGTCCTCACAGCCGGATATTGAGGTGATCGCTGAAGCAGGGGACGGCGAAGATGCTGTAGCGCTTGCCTTTCAACACCGGCCGGACATTATTTTGATGGACCTCGTGATGGAACATATGGATGGGATTGAAGCGACAAAGCGGATTACAGCCGAGTGGCCGGAGGCGAAGATTATCATCGTCACAAGTTTTCTTGATGATGAGAAGGTGTATCCCGCTTTAGAGGCGGGAGCGGTCAGTTATATGCTGAAAACGTCAAAAGCAGAGGAAATTGCCCAGGCGATCCGTGCCACTTTTGAAGGACGGTCCATTCTGGAACCGGAAGTCACCGGGAAAATCATGACAAAGATGCGTCACCCCGACCAACGGGCGCTCCATGAAGATTTGACGAACAGAGAAAAGGAAATTCTGCTTCTGATGGCAGATGGCAGGACGAACCAGGAGATTGCAGAAGAGTTGTTCATAGCCTTAAAAACGGTAAAGGTTCACGTAAGCAGTATTCTTGGGAAATTACAAGTATCAGACAGGACGCAGGCCGTCATTTACGCATTCAAACATGATCTTGTCCATTAAATACATGAAAGAGTATACGAACACCCCGGCCATGCAGGCCGGGGTGTTTTCAGTGGAGGTAGGTGACGTAGACAAAGGCGGTAATCAGAATGAGATAGAAGATGACCAGTTTCCAATAGAGTCTTCTCATGCTTTTCCCCCTTTACTTCGGCCCGTCGTATTCCATTAAGTTTATGTGAAGGAGGCGTAAAGAATGACAAAGTTTACCCCGTCGCTGTATCTGTGGGGAACCTGTTTGATACACTTTTCCTAACACCTGTGCTTGTTTCATGAGACTTTCGGGAATACAAAGAGAGAGGTGATTTGTATGAATTGGAACAATCAGCTGGCCGGGAAACCGGTATGGGCTGGCGGAATATCCAATCGGGAAGCCAAAGAACGGACCGCCGCCAGAGTGAGCGGATATGTTGAAGATCAGCAGGTGATTGGCGTCGGTTCCGGGTCGACGGCTTTCATTGCTCTGGAAAAGATCGCTGAACGGGTAAAGAACGAGGGGCTGGACGTTTATGCCGTACCGACATCGAAAGAAGCGGAGATGAACTGTGCCTTGTTCGGCTTAAAGACGACAACATTGACAGCTGCAAAGCCCGACTGGGGTTTTGACGGAGCGGATGAGGTAGACAATGCCGGCCGGTTGATCAAAGGAAGGGGCGGAGCGTTATTCGCTGAAAAACTCGTGATGGCAAGCTCCCCTAAAACGTATATTTTAGTGGATGAAAGTAAATATGTTCAGAAACTCGGTGAAAAGTATGCTGTTCCTGTTGAAGTGGATCCGAGGGCTGTGCATCTTGTAGAAACAAAGCTTCAGGAATTCCCTTGTGTGGACATTCAGCTGCGGATGGCGGCGGCGAAAGACGGCCCCGTGCTCACGGAAGCAGGAAATCTCCTGCTGGAAGTGCGGTTCCAACACATTCATGATGAGTTGGAAAAAGAGCTCAGTGCCATCCCTGGAGTTATAGAAACAGGACTGTTCATTGGGTATCCCGTGGAAATTTTAACGGTTTGACGCCCATTTTACTTATATTTGTTGGTAACTCGTAATACTTTTTCTATAATAGTAGTAAATCCTTATTCAAAGGGGAATTCATTATGGGACTGCCAAATAGGATTGCTTACCAGGATCATCGCTACCCTCATGTTGTACTTGCGCCGATTGGGAAAAAGAACAAACATATTCGTTCCATCGGACATAAATTTGAACGGGGGTTATTATCCAGGCTTAACGATGCAATTGTGGATCATATCGGCAGGAAGTCTCTGGACACAACGTCCATCCAGAATTATCTCGGACTAACCGGAGATGCAGTTCTGCCTGTAGCTTTTCAAAAGGAAGAGAGGATCCATCCACATTTGCTGCGCCCAGAATTATTTTTATGGAAGTCCCTGCCTGAAGAACATGGACTACCTTTAAAAGATCAATATTTATATAACACAGATTTCACTCAGCTGTCCGCAGACCAGTTGTATGACCATGTCGGGGAAGTGCTGGATGATTATCTGTTTCTTTCTCACATCAGCACGGAAAGTCGTGAAGACTGGCTTGATAAAATAGCAGATGCGTTTCACCGGCATCCGATGGTCCAGCTTTTTCATCAAAAGCGCGACGTCATCGATGCGGTCGAAACAATGAATCAATCCTCACTCATTTCTGTGCTGAACTATCCTGAGGACATCGCATATTGGAGGCACCGTGTCGAAATCGTCATGCGCCCGTTCCGAGCTCTTCCACAGGCGTGGGTCGAGCAGGAACAAGGCAGCTGCCCCCATTCAAAATGTTTACAGTTCGATGCCGGGGAGAAAACGATCTGCTGCTACTGTGAAACGTGTGATTTCTGTCTTTATTATGACACGGTGGAAGATATGGTCCGTTTTCCTGAAGAGTTTGATGTGGAACGGGCAGCCAAGCGCACATCGACGATTGAGCAGCAGTTCAATGACATAGCGATACAGAACAGCAGGCTTCTCGAGCAGCTTGGCCAATTGAGAGCTTTGAAAAAACAGCTCAACACCGCAAGGAAATCCCTTGATGAAAGCCTGGCTGTCGTCAGCCGTATCGAAAAGTATCAGCGCAGAAAAGACGACCTGTCCGCCTATCCTTTACTGGACATGTATGACAAATTAAGCCGGGTGCATATTCCGGAGAAGCGGACCGATTCAGAGCTGCTGTGGCTGGCAGGTGTCCAGCTTCATGATGTCCGTATTCTTAAGGAGTTGAACCGCTGGCAGAAGGTCGTGCCGGAGCATGTCTACCCGAATACCCGGCATGTCCTTGAGGAACTGAAGGCGCGTCTCGAAGAAGTCCGCTACAATGATGAGGATATCATTCTGACCATCAAAGGAAGGTCCATCACTTATGCGGATACTCAGCAGATTCTTGACCTCATCTATTATTATGGCAGTGAATATCCGGTGCACACCCTGGTCCAGATGCTCGCGGGCAAGCCGACGAACAAATTAAGAAGTCTCTATCTTCATGAAACACGCTGGTTTGGTCTGTTATCGAGCTGGCCGGAAAAGCATATTCAGCGGTTGTTCACCCAGCTGGAAAAGCAGGGCTGGCTGATGAAGCAGCAGAAGGGTTATGCAATCAGTGATTATGCAGAGGAAGTTATGTAGAACAACGTTTTTTCATAAGAAAGACCTGCTTGTAAGGGCAGGTCTTTCTTTTCTGCATGCAGCTGAATCGTAAGCGTTTACTTGTGCTATAATTCATGTACAGCCAAGGTTCCGTCTTCCCTAGTGTATTCATCACGAGGCACGGGGAGAACAGGAAAACGGATAGTTTAAAGGAGGCCGCATACAAATGAAATCCATCTACCACAAAGCACTCGGGGAGCAGTTCCATAACCTTCATCCTGAGCTGCAGAAAAAATACGGATTAACGAGTAAGCAGAATCTTATGGTCCTTGGACAGGGCAGAATGACGGAAATCCGAGGAACTCCGGCGTTCGTTAGGCCGCTGATGAGTGCGGGGGTGAAGGATCACCTTCTCTTCAGAGAGCGTGGAAAAGATGTGCCGTTTACCCTCGAAAATTACGTCTATGAAGATGAAGAGGGCAGAGAAACGATCAGTTGGATCCGCCGCTTCTTTTTCCCATATGCCATCCGCGGTTTTGATTCTGCTGCGAGGTATGATGAAGAAAAACAGTGTCTTGTCGATCATCTTGGCCGTTCGGGCCTGGTAGAGGCAGAATTTGATCTTCACGTTACTTCAGAAGGCGGATTGTATATGGAGTCAAGAACGAATCATGTGGGAGGAGTGCTGGGCATGACCGGGCCTGTGACGTCCGTATATGAACATTATGAAGAAAAAGAAGGGGCGACACGGGTGCACGTCCATACAGAAGACCCTGTCCTCGGAACGCTCTTAATGTATGAAGGGCTTGTTCACACAGAATTCCTCCCGATGACGTTCCGCAATATCCCACAGCGTGGAGTACTTGACTAAAGGAGGTCCCACTCATGACCCAGCAACCGCCGAAAGGCAGTGAAGGCGTGCATACGGATTTTTCCGATCGGATGACTTATGGAGAATATTTACGTTTAGACCAGCTGCTTGATGCGCAGAAGCCGCTTTCTTCCCATCATGATGAAATGCTCTTTATTATGATCCATCAGGTGAGTGAAATATGGATGAAGCTGATGCTTCACGAACTCCAGGCAGCCATCCGGTCGATTCAACATGACGACATGCAGCCGGCTTTTAAAATGCTTGCCAGAGTCTCCAGTATTCAGAAGCAGATCATCCAAGCATGGGACGTACTGGCGACGATGACCCCGTCAGAATACATGGAATTCCGGGATCACCTCGGCCAGGCTTCGGGGTTTCAATCCTACCAGTACCGGATGATTGAGTTTGCTCTTGGGTATAAAACGAATGCTGTATTGAAGATTTACCGGAAAGATAAAGATCTTCACAATCGACTGGAAAAGGCCTATAAAAAGCCCAGCTTGTATGATGTGACACTTGAGCAGCTGTCCAAAGCAGGTTTTGATCTCGATCCACAGGTGCTGAACAGGAATTATACCGATGTGTATGAGCAGAACCCTTCGGTTGAAGCCGCCTGGGCAATGGTCTACAAAGATGTAGATCAGTATTGGCATCTGTATCAGCTGGCTGAGAAGCTTGTCGACTTGGAGGACAGCCTCCAGCAGTGGCGTTTTCGTCATATGAAGACAGTGGAACGGATCATCGGCCATAAAAAAGGGACAGGAGGATCCTCGGGGGTCGGCTACTTGAAGAAAGTTCTGGATCACCGCTTTTTCCCTGAGCTCTGGGACGTCCGCACCCACTTTTAATGTCAGAATAGGCTGAATATATCTGATTAATTAAATGATTGTTACATTTGTGTTACAATAGGTTGTGTGACTAATAGATAAAGAGGGAAGAATTATGAGACAACCTATTTTATATATATCACTGCTGGTCGTTTTAGTTGTATCAGGATGCTCATTTATCGCAAAAGCTAATGAAAATGATTCTAAACCATCTGATGAAACAGAACCAATGTACGATATCGATATGAAGACGGAACTCGTGGAGCATAATGAATACCACATAACCATCCACTATCCGCAGACAACCAACCATCAATTGAATCAGACGATTTTCGATTACGTCAATCAACAGAAGGCCGACTTTAAACAGGCCAGCTATCAGAATAAACAATCCGTGGAGGCTTCTGAATCCCATGAGCTTCACGTGGACTTTGAGATGCTCTATCAGGATCACCGTTTCTTCGTAGTCCGCTTCATAGAAACGATGGATGTAGGCGGAAACGAGGTTATCCAAAACCAGACCGTCATGAATTTTGATAAGAAGGACGGACGCAGGCTTGAGCTGGACAAGCTGCTCAAGAATGATCCGGAAGTACTTGATGAACTGGCTGCATTGACAGAAGAAGCAATGAAGGAAGAAGAAGTCGCCACCCATTACCATCTACCTCTTCACGTGAATAAGGGAACATTTGAAGATGTGGCCCTTACCAAAGAAGGGGTGAGGGTCTATCTTCAGGCGGAGGACGGCACATTGGGATATGTACTGGTCGAACTTGAAGAAGGGCAGGATCTCATTCGGAAAGAATTTGTAGAAGCTTTGGAATCCGCTTCCGACGCATCGGAAACATCTTCTTCAGAGCAGGAGCAAAGCCCCGTGGAGGCTGTTTCAACGGATGACCTTGGGGTGGAAACCGGAGAAAAGAGAGCTGCTCTCACTTTTGATGACGGTCCTCATCCAACATGGACAGTGGATATTCTCAACCTTCTGGAGAAGTATGACGCCAAAGGCTCGTTTTTCATGATCGGAAAACGGGTGTCCTATTACCCGGAAACGGCCCGGATGGTGGCTGAGCAGGGTCATGAAATCGGAAATCATACGTGGGATCATCCCCGCCTCGCCCGGTTAAATCCGGAAGAGGTGGATGAGCAGATCCTCGCTGCCCAGGACGTGATCAAGCAGGCCGCGGGAGTAGAAACGGCTGGATTGAGACTGCCGTTTGGCGAGAATCCTCCAAAGGCTTATAAAGGCGATTGGAATACGGTTCCATGGACGCTCTATTCCGAAGAGTGGAGCGAACAGGAGCCGGAGGAAATAGCGGAAGAGATATTTTCACAGGCAGAGGATGGTTCAGTGATTCTTCTCCATGAATTAGAGAGCCGGACCCCTGAAGTCGTAGAGCTTGTGTTGGAACAGTTAACTTCCCAAGGGTTTCAATTTGTGAAAGTCAGTGATCTTCCATCATAAAAAAAGACGGGTAGATGAACATCGTGTTCGTCTACCCGTTTTTGTATGTTTTCTAGTCCTCATTCAGCTCATCTTTGATGAAACGGCCCCATTGTTCGAATTCAACGAGAAAGCCGTCGTGACCATAATCCGTAGGGATATGCCTGTGGACGGCCTTCGGTGCCGCCGATGAAAAAGCGGAAATCAGCTCTTCAGGATACAGCAGGTCGTGTTCAAAACTGAACGTGATCAAGTCTGCTTTATACTGAGCGGCGGCCGCTTTCCACCCTCCCCGGTTCCTCCCGATGTCATGGTTATTCATTGCATCAAGCAGGTACAGGTAGCTGTTCGCGTCAAACCGTTCTTTGATTTTATCTCCCTGATAATCCAGGTAGGACTGAATTTCATAAGTGTCTCCTCCATTGGACCGGTCAAACCTTTTTTCAAAAAGAGCAGGGCTTCTGTAAGTCACCATGCCGGTCATCCGCGCAATTTCAAACCCCTGCAGGGACTCATTCGTCGTGTAGTTCCCGTCTTGGAAAAAAGGATCGTTTTTAATGGCTTTCGCCCCGATATGATTGAAGGCGATGCCGTAATCACTCAAGTAGGGGGTGGCAGCCATAATCAGCAGCTTCTCCATAAAGTCAGGGTAGAGGAGCCCCCACTCATACGCCTGCATACCTCCAAGCGATCCTCCCGCAACAGCTTTGACCTGATGAATGCCCATCTTTTTTAAAGCCTCATACTGGGCACGCACCATATCCCGGATGGTCACTTTAGGGAAATGCTGACGGAATGGTCTGCCTGTATCCGGATTCATACTGGCGGGACCTGTAGACCCGTGACAACCTCCCAGAACATTGAAAGTAATCACTTGGAACAGGGAGGTGTCGATTGGCTCCCCCTCCCCGATTAATCCTGCCCACCAGCCGGGCTGCTCTTCAGTACCCACAGCTGCCTGGTTCCCGGTTAAAGCGTGGCAGACGACAATGACGGGAGCATGAGACGGGCCGGTGCGTTCGTAAGCCAGTTCGACGGATTCCAGCCGTCCGCCGGATTCGAAATGGAAGGGTCCCAGTTCAATCGTTTCCAAAGCTGCTGTCTGGCTGGCGGGGTTTTTTAAAGACATGCTTTCATTCTCCTTTCTGGCCATTATACAGTGACGAGTGTTTGAGATAAGTGGTGTCCTGAGCGGATCGAAACGATCGTGTCGTAAAGGCTCGCACCGGATAGGATTTGTTCATTTTTCAGGGAAGAAGCAGTTTTGGACCAGAGGACCGATGGATTCGCCGACCGGGCCAGATCCGTTTGGTTTTCTCCAAGGGTTTCAAAGTAAAGAATATCGAAAGCTGGATCGTTCTGTTCCAGAATGTCTTCCACCTTTGAAAAAGTAGTCACATCAAAACCGAACCGCTCCAACTTGGAGGCTTCCTCCTGCAGGCCTCCCGGCTGATCAGGAATGACGCCGATCGTTTTCCGGCGGATGTTCCCATTGGACCGGTCGAGAGAGGAACGGAGAACGGTCTCCGCTGGATGAGGCTGTTTCTTATAAGGGCGGCTGTATCCATTGGCCTTTTCTATGGCTTGATCCAAGTCCTGTATAAGATCAGTCACAGATTCCAGACCAACCGACAAGCGGACAAGTTCTTCGGAAACACCGGACTTTTTCAAGTTCTCCTCATTCAACTGCTGATGGGTGGTGGATGCCGGATGGATGATCAATGATTTCGCATCACCCACATTAGCTACGTGGGACCAGAGTGTGGAGTGATCGATCAATTTACGACCGGCTTCGCGTCCCCCTTTGATTCCGAAGACAACCATGGATCCGGCTCCGCCTTTCAAATACTTTCGGGCAAGGTCATGAGTAGGGTGATCCGGCAGTCCAGGGTAATTCACCCAATCCACCCCTTCATGGTTCTGCAGGTAGGCAGCAATTTCATATGCCTGCTCTGCATGCTTTTCGATTCTCAGGTGAAGCGTTTCAAGTCCCTGCAGGAGCAGGAAGGCGTTCTGGGGGCTCAGGCAGGCGCCGATATCTCTCAAAATCTGAACACGGAGCTTAACCGCATAGCCGGCAGGTCCAGCATCAATACCGAAGCGGATGCCGTTGTAGCTTTCATCAGGCTCAGTAAAACCCGGGAATTTTTCGTGATTCCAGTCAAAACGCCCGCTGTCTACGACAATACCGCCGATAGCTGTACCATGGCCCCCGATCCACTTCGTTGCGGAGTGGACAACGATATCGGCTCCCCAGGCGATCGGTTTGCATACATAAGGGGTGGCGAAGGTGTTGTCGACAATCAAGGGAATGTGATGGGCGTGGGCAATATCCGCTACCGCTTCAAAGTCCAGCACATTCAGGCTTGGGTTCCCGATGGTTTCAGCAAAAATCGCTTTCGTTTCAGGTGTAACAGCTTCCTCAAAGGCATTAGGATCGTTCCCATCTACGAAAACAACGTTCACACCATAGCGGGGAAGGGTGTGGACGAATAAGTTATACGTACCTCCGTACAAGTTGGAGGAAGTGAGGATGGTATCTCCGGCTCCGGCAACGTTCAGGACGGCCATCGTAATTGCCGCCATCCCGGAAGCTGTAGCGACAGCAGCGGCACCGTCTTCCAGAAGGGCAACACGCTGCTCAAATACATCGACCGTCGGGTTTGTGATTCTGGAATAGATGTTCCCTGGTTCGGCCAGGGCGAATAGGTTCTGGGCATGATCGGTATCATTAAATACATATGACGTTGTCTGATAGATGGGAACAGCACGCGATCCTGTTGCTGGATCAGCTTCCTGTCCACCGTGAAGCAGCTGTGTTTCATCACCGTATACATGATTTGAATTGGTCATTGTTTCATTCCTCCTTATGATTTCCAGGACATCCTGATCCTCGGTGTAGAGGGAAAAAGAAAAACCCTCTTCTGTAAGTAAGAAGAGGGCTTTTATGTATGCTTACCTCCCCTTATCTTTCAGATCATCTGATCTGTAGGATGTAGCACCTTTTCAAGTTTTCCTTGAAGGTTGCCGGGCGTCTCAGGGCCTAGTCCCTCTGCCGCTCACGATAAGAGTTTTCAATATTTAATTTATCTGACTTGTTTGAAATTATAAAGGGGTCCAGCTCTCTTGTCAATTCCCAGCTTGAAACAAGGGTGTTTAAATCTATAATAGGGCGGGAATGGATAATTAAGTCTATGTTGAAGGAGATGTTTTCATGAAGGAATATAGTGTAGTACCAAATAAAGATGTAACCGGATGGTTCGTAAAAATTGAGGACGTAGCTCCGACAGATTTATTTGATGAGCGTGATACAGCTGTAGAAAAAGCGGAAGAAATCGCGAAACAGAACAAACCGAGCCGCTTGTACATCCTTGACCAGAATCACGAAGTTGAAGAAGAGCGTACCTTTTAAAAAATCCCCGTCCAGGGGATTTTTTTATGGCTTCCTATGCTTGTTTTCCTGTGGCTGTAGTTTTTTTGCGTGAAACCGATTATGATGGGACACAGGTTGAGAAAGAAAGGAAGGACCGGAATGAATCATACATATGACGTGATCATTACAGGAGCCCGGGCAGCTGGGGCAAGTCTGGCTGTCCTGCTCGGGAAAATGGGGAAGCGTGTCCTGTTGATCGATAAAGCCGCGTTTCCGAGTGACACACTGTCTACTCACTTTATGTCCCATACCCGCTTCCTTGAGGAACTGGGCATCCTTCATAAACTGGAGAAGACCGGTTTGAGAAAAGTGAGCCGGATGCGGACGTATATCGGCCAAAGTTTTATAGAAGGACCGAGAGCGGATTATACGATTATACCTAAACGAGATGTCCTGGACCCTCTTCTGATCGAGCAGGCCGAGGCGTTGAGTTCCGTCACTTTTATGCCGCGTACGTCAGCAAGAGGTTTGATCAGAGAGGACGGGCGCGTTGCCGGGCTTCACCTTGAAACAGAAGGGGAAGCGTGGGAGGCCTGTGCAGCGTGGGTGGCCGGAGCGGATGGAAAGAACTCGAACATCGCTGCCTGGACGGAAGCAGAGAAGTATCGGGAAACGAAGCCTCTCCGTCCGGTCTTATACGGTTATTACACAGGCGTGGAGCCGTTAAGCGAACCTGTAACGGAGATTTTCCTGCATGAAGGACGAATCGGCTTTGTATTTCCAATGGAGGAAAACCGGGATTGTCTCGGTATTGAAATCCACCCTGGGGAATTTACGGACATGATGAAAGCGCCGCAGGATACATTTGAACAAACGTTTAATCAATTTTACGGAATGAAGAAAAGGATGGAAGGGGCAGTTCTGCAGGGAAAGATTATCGGAACCCCCGGAATGCCGAACTTTTTCAGGAATGCTTATGGAGAGGGCTGGGTCCTCCTTGGAGATGCTGGTCACAGTAAAGATCCAAGTACGGGGCTTGGAATCAATGATGCGTTTCTACAGTCCTTTCTGCTGGCCGATGCTTTTCAGCAGATGGATGAAGGGGTGGATTGGAAAACAGCCCTGGATCGTTTTCAGAGTCGAAGGGATGAACAGCTGCTGCCGGGATTTCAGCTGACATTGGATTATATTCAATCGCTCCGGAAGTGGACAGACAACGAAATGGCATTGTTTCAAACCATCGCCGCCAACCCTATGGCGTGGAATAAGCTGATGCCTCATATGGGACGGCATTTGAAAGAAGACACCAAGGATTTCCCTCTTTTTTATCAATCGGTGGAAGGGGAAGCTTCCTCCTTCGGTTTCAGGAAGGATTAACTTCCTTTGAAGGCGAAATGGTTAAGAGAGGTGATGAGAAGATGGAATGGTCGAAAACATCAGCTTTCGAAAAGCTGCAGGAAATTTATACAGATAAAGTGATGCAGGACGAAAAAAGAAGAATCTTCCAAATGGTGTACCGCCATCTGCATGGCCATCTTGACGATCTTGCTGTGGAAACAGGTCTGACAGAAAAAGCTGAAAAACAATTGAAGTTTTTTAAAGAATACACGTTTATGCCGGGCGATAATCTTTTTCAGTCGATGCGCTGGGTCTTTTTGGTCGCCCGTGGAGAAAAACCGAGGGAAGCAGAAGAAACGAGGGATCACTTGAACCGGATTTACCGTTCGTTGTATCAGCCGGCCGGCTTGAAGAATCCGGCCATTCCTGAGACTTTCTGGGAAACGCCTCTCGGTGTCGCCTGTTTGGTGGCAGAAGAAGGAGTCGAGGCGGTTTATCCGATTCTTGATGAAGTTCTTGAAGTCGAAAAAATATAGGATGAATGGGGTTTTCTGCAAAGGAAGCCCAAGAGAAGGGGAGGGTCAAGGATGGAACATTATGAAGTGACGATTATCGGTGCAGGCCTTGCAGGAATAACAGCCGCGCGCCGTTTGATGAAGCAGGGACGTACAAATATCATGCTTGTCGATAAAGGGAAAAGTGTCGGGGGACGCCTCGCCACCCGCCGGATTGCGGGCGGCAGAGCGGACCACGGGGCCCAGTTTTTCACGGTCCGTACAGAAGAACTTGAAGAAGAAGTCCAGCACTGGGTGGAGGCCGGATGGGTAAAGGAATGGTTCGGTGACGACCACCCGCGGTACACGGCTGTAGACGGAATGAATGCTTTTGCCAAGCAGCTTGCTGAGGGTATCCCCACTTTATTGGAAACAAAGATCGAGAAATTATTAGAAAATGACGGGGGATACAGGGTCTACAGTGCAGACGGTTCTGAATGGCAGACGGACAGTCTGTATTTGACGATGCCTGTGCCCCAGGTTCTGGAGCTCTTCAGAAACAGTACCATGAGCATGCCTGAACCTGTGAGAAAACAATTGAAAGGGATCCTGTTTGAGCCAACGTATGTGGGATTGTTTGAATTCAACAAGCCTACAGAACTTCCTGAGCACGGCCATTTGGATCAAGACCTTCCTGAAGGTGTGGAACGGATTGTCGATCATAGTAAAAAAGGAATTTCCGAAGATGTGATCGTCAGTGTCTACATGACAGCAGACTGGTCCAGAAAATACTACGGTGAAGATTATGTCATGTCTCTGGTGAAAGAAAAGGCGGAGAACTATCTTCCATGGGACGACCTGGAGTCGGAGCAGTTGAAGCGGTGGAGGTATGCCCAGGCGAAGAAAGTTGTGAAGGAGTCCTGTCTTGATGTGAATGGAGACGGCAGACTCATCCTCGGAGGAGACGCGTTCCTCCGCCCGAATGATACAGCCGGCCGGACCCGTTTTGAAAGTGCCTATTTGTCAGGGAAAGATGCTGCTGCCCATCTGCGCTGGTAGAAAAAGTTCGTCCTATCCAGTTAGAGTTGTCCGCATGTCATGTTGAGGGGGGGCACGTTCCGCTTATCGGTGGATGCCTGCCGCGGGCACGGCCTCCGCTGACTTGGTCAAGAAAACCATTGGACCAAGTGGGTCTTCGGCTCGCGGGCTCGTCCGCGGAAAGGGAAGGGGCTTCCGCTCCGGGCGGCAGGAAAGAAAAAAGCTTGTAAAGAAACAGAAGCTCCTCTACAAGGTGAAAGGTGTTCTCTCTAAGAGAACACCTTTTTATGTGACTTTCGGTTCGTATTTCTTCATGCGCTTCATGCGGGCCATCGTATAGACGGCAAGTCCTGCCCAGATGAATGTAAAGGCGACGCCATGCACCGATGTGAATGGTTCGTCGTAGAGGAATACACCGATGAACAGCATAATCGTTGGCGCGAAATACTGTAAAAAACCCACCATGGAAAGCGGAATCCGTTTGGCCCCCGCTGAGAATAAAAGTAACGGTACAGCGGTCACGACTCCGGCGCCGAAGACAAGGAGTGCTGTGAGCAATCCCCATTCTACGGATGCCCCCTGCCCGCTTAGCTGCTGGAGCAGGAAGAAAAGCGCAGCTGGTGTAACGATGAACGTTTCAATGGTCAACCCAAACATGGCGTTCAACGGCACCAGTTTTTTAAGCAGGCCGTATGTTCCGAAGCTGAAGGCCAAGAGCAGGGCAAGCCAGGGGACGGAGCCGAACTTTAGTGTCATATAAAGGACGCCTGTTCCAGCGAGAGCGAAAGCGAGCCACTGGGCTTTCGAGAAGCGTTCCTGAAGGAAAATCATGCCGAGCAGAATGCTGACCAGCGGATTAATGTAATAGCCGAGGCTGGCTTCAACCACGTGGTTGGTATTGACAGCAAGTATGTAGGTCACCCAGTTGATACTGATGGTCACAGATGCCAGTGTCATTCCGATCATCTGCCGCTTATTCTTTAAAATCCGTCGGCATTCTTTGAAAAACGCCTGCTGTTTTTGAAGAACCAAAATGATCAGCGTCATAAAAACAAACGACCAGACGATGCGGTGGGCAAGAATCTCAAAGGCGGAAATTTCCTGAATCCATTTCCAGTAAATCGGAAGAATGCCCCATAGAATATAAGCTCCGGATGTATAGATGATTCCTAGTTTTTGATCATTTTCCATCTCTGTCCTCCTTTCCATAAAAAACTGTTCGATGTACGTCCGAATCATTATAGCACCATTTGCAGAACAGAATGGAAAGAAAAGGCCTGAAGTGCCTCCTTTTCCCTTGAAATCGAAAAGGGTGCGCTTCAGGGCCACCTATGAAGAGGAACGGTTCTGAGATGATCAAAAAGTACAGGCCGGCCAATGGCCTCTCCGGAAGATACGGGCGGCTGACCAATGGCGGTGATCTGGAAGCATGAGAAAAGCTTGTAGATAAACACATGGTTTCTCTACAAGCGGTAAAACGTTTGTCATTGATTACGGCGTGTCCTGCGGCCGGTCTGCATCACCAAGGTTTTGAAACGGGAGTTCCGCATGGTTGTCGATTGCTATTCTCAGAAGCGGCTGATCGGCTGGTCCTTCCATGACAGAACCATCATAGGAAAAGCGGGACCCATGACACGGGCAGTCCCAGGAATGTTCCGCACTGTTCCATTCGACTTCACATCCAAGGTGGGTACAGGTGGTATCCAGGACGTGAAGCTGTCCCTCCTCATCCCTGAATGCACCTGCCCTCTGTCCTTTCCACTGGACAACCATTCCTTCCCCTTTCTTTAAACGGTTCGGTTTATCTTCCACCAGTTCGACTTTTCCTTCCACCAGGTGGGCGGCTACATCGAAGTTCTGGGAAATGAACTGCTTCATACTTGGATCTGACTTGAAACGGGATGGTTTGAAAAGCTCGTGGAACAAGGAGGTTTCCCCGCATACATAATCGGTAATCAGCTGGGCAGCGAGTGTTCCATTGGTCATGCCCCATTTTCGAAAACCGGTCGCAATAAAAATCCGGTCGTTTTTCCGGGTGATCGGTCCGATATAAGGAACCTTATCGAGCGTCGTCAAATCCTGGGCAGACCATTGGAAGAGCTTCTTCCTGATGCCGAACGTCACGGCAGCAAACTCCTCCAGCGCCCGGTAGTGGAAGCTTGTATCGATCCCCTGACCGGTCTTATGACTTTCTCCACCGATGATCAGAACATTCTTTCCGTTGTACTCAGCCGTGCGGATCGAACGTTTCGGTTCGTCGATGGACAGGTACATGCCCGCAGGAACTTCACGCTCAGGTTCGACAGCGATCACGTAGGATCTTTCCGCATACATGCGGGAAAAGTACAGGCCTTTTCCATCATAAAAAGGGAAATGGCTGCAGGAGACCATTTTCTCGCAGGCCACGACGGACCCGCCGCCGGTTTTAATTTCAAGGCGGTCTTTTTCAGTAACGTCAACCGCTTTCGTCTGTTCGTAAATTTCTCCTCCAAGTCTCACAAATTCCTCAGCGATGGCTTTCAGATATTTCACAGGGTGGAACCGGGCCTGGTTTCTCATGCGGAGTGTCTTTTCAGCATCCATGCTGAAAGGGAGCGTATGACCTGTACCACCGGGAATGTCCAGCGTCTGATAGGCTTCGTACTCCTTGTCCAGTTTCAATGCTCCTTTAGAGGTGGTTGCGAATAAAAAAGCGTCTTCTTCCGCCCAGTCGCAAGCGATATTGTACTTATCGACCCATTCTTTCATCGTTTGGAGAGCCTTTGTCTGTGCCTGGTAATAAAGGGAGGCGGACTCCTCACCAAAGTGTTTAATCAACTCGTGATAGATTAATCCGTGCTGGGCCGTTACTTTGGCTGTTGTATGTCCGGAGGTGCCGTTGATCAATCGGTCCGCTTCCAGAAGAATGACTTTTCTCCCGGTTTTAGCGAGCAGATAAGCCGTCGTTATTCCGGTCATACCACCGCCGATGACAGCGACTTCCGCAGATGTATCTTCTTTTAACGGTTCATAGGAAGACAAGGATGTATCTTCTCTCCATAGTGGTTCAGGTTGTGTCCACTGTTCATAATGTGTCATAGAAACCCTCCTGAGAGATGCTTTTCTTACAGTGTTTCCTTTCCTTACCAAATCATGTATCTGGAAAAAGTATAAGTTTTCGACAATCGCATGACATAATGAGGCTGCAGGCTTCTACCTGATCCCTGTATGGAAACTTTTGTAGTATAACCAGTGGGTATATGGAATCAGATGGAAGTGATAAACAGGATGGAAGTATGTGTGGCACGGCAGCCGATTTTGACGGTGGATGACGTATGAGCTTCTATACCGGAGTAGGGAGGAGAACAAGTTTGTGCCCATGGATGAGAACAAGGCAGCATCGGACGTGCTGATGAACAGTTTCGTTACAATCGGACTGGATCGGTTGTCCAATGATAAGCCCTGCTTTATTAATTTCATGGAGGACCTGTTGTTTTAAAAAATACCGGAATACTTCGACCCTGAAGAATTGGTCGTTGAGATCCTTGATGAAGTGTCATTCAGTTTCGAGATGATCCAGGTGTGCCGTGAGTTGAAATCAAAAGGGTACACCATTGCTCTTGACGACGTTATCGATCCGGAAAGGGCCTTTATTTTCGAACTGCTTCATTACGTGGATAACCGTATGGTTACAGAAGAGAACCGCTGCCACTTGCAGAAGGGATTAAAGAAGTTGATTTTGAGTGGCTGGAGCGGCTCTTTCATGAACATTTCAATGAACTTAAGGACGGAGACGATGTGGAAGAACAAGAGTCTCTGTGATGAATATAGTAGGTAAGGGGGGAGCCTTTTCCCTCCTTTTTTGATAAACTATTAATGTAAACGCTTACAGAAAAGGAAAGGGGAAGGGTTATGAAAAAGACACATATGGAAACAAAGATGATTCACAATGAGCAGGCTGGACATAATGAAACAGGGAGCCTGACCACCCCGATCTATCAAACTTCTACATTTTCATTTGCTTCTGCTCAGGAAGGGGCACGCAGGTTTGCCGGTGAGGAGGAGGGCTATATTTATTCCAGGCTCGGCAACCCAACCGTCGCCCAGTTTGAAGAACGAATGGCTGCTTTGGAAGGTGGCGGGAAGGGACTTGCCTTTGCATCCGGTATGGCGGCTGTATCGGCCGTCCTTATTGCGCTTACAAAAGCCGGTGACCATATTGTCTGTTCCAATGGTCTGTATGGGTGTACGTACGGGCTGCTCAAGATGATGGAAGAGAAGTATGGGATTACTCATGACTTCTGTTCTATGGAGACAGAGGAGGATCTGAAGCAGACGATAACGGACCGGACGGCCTGTATTTTCGTGGAAACGCCGATCAATCCAACGATGAAAGTCATAGATTTGGAGATGGTGTCACGGACAGCCTCTTTGTCCCGCATCCCGGTTGTAGTTGATAATACGTTCTGCACGCCTTATCTTCAAAGACCGCTCGAACTTGGATGCGACGTTGTTGTTCATAGTGCAACGAAATATATAGGAGGACACGGGGATGTCGTAGCCGGTGTCGTCGTAGGGAGCCGGTCGTTTATGGAGAAGCTTGCTTCTTCCCAGCAGAAGGACATCGGCGGTATCTTATCTCCATTTGATGCGTGGCTGTTGATCAGAGGAATGAAAACGATGCACCTCCGCATGGATCGCCATAGTGCGAATGCGTCTGAAATAGCGGCTCGTCTGATTCGTCATCCGAGAGTGAAGCACGTGCATTATCCGGGCTTTGAGGATGACAGGCAGTCCGCGATTGTACAGAATCAAATGAAGGCCGGAGGGGGAGTCATCGCATTTGAATTGAACGGAGGACGGGAAGAAGCGGAACAATTCATCAACCGGTTGAACCTCATTAAGATTGCGGTCAGCCTTGGAGATGCCGAAACATTGATCCAGCATCCCGCTTCCATGACTCATGCGGTCGTTCCTGAAGAGCAGCGGAACGCCATGGGCATTCACGAATCGCTTATCCGTATATCCGTCGGACTCGAAGCCGTCGACGATATTTGGTATGATTTATATCAGTCCCTCTCGGAAGATTGATGAACGCGTCAAAGCCGTGACACCTGTCCGGCTTTTTTGTTTTGTTCGGCGTTTATCCTTTCCGGTGCAGGGAAAAGTAAAAGTAGCTTCATGAACAACCGTGAAACTAGCTTTAACATTTATAAAAACATAAAGGACGGTGCCGTATGTTTAAAAAATTATTCGGTAAAAAAAATGAAGAAGAGCAGCTGACTGCTCCTGTCAGCGGGAAAGTTGTCGCTCTTGATGAAGTGGACGACCCTGTATTCAGCCAGCGTATGATGGGTGATGGTGTTGCCATTGAACCTGCAGATGGAAAAGTGGTCAGTCCTGTATCCGGAGAAATCGTTCAACTGTTCCCAACCAACCATGCCGTAGGGATCAAAACGAAGTCCGGTGTTGAAGTCCTTGTCCACATCGGTCTTGAAACCGTATCAATGGAAGGAGAAGGTTTCGAAGGTCACGTGAAAGCTGGAGATCAGGTGAAAGCTGGAGACCATTTGATCACATTTGATATGGATCTGGTTAAAGAAAAAGCGAAAAGCACCATTACTCCTGTCATCATTACCAACTATGACGATATCATCGACTCTTTTGAACCATCGTACAGTGATCATGCAGAAGCTGGTCAGTCTACAGTGGCTGTCTTAACGACGAAGTAATAGGAAAAGCCTAAAATACCCTGGTGTTTTAGGCTTTTTTCTTTTTTATGCAGAAGATTTGAAGAAACAAAGCAATCTGCGTGGAGCAGCATGGCTGTCGGCTCGTATTCATCTGCTGGGATATGAATGGAAAATAGATAGAAAACGCTATATAATAGGTGGAAAGAATCAGGTGATAGGACGTATTTATACATAGAGGGGGATGACATTGACGGAGCGGGACGAGGAACTGAGAGAACTTGTAGAAGCAGAAGTACGTAAAAACAAAGAGAGTGTGGAAGGGGATCCTTACCGCCTCACGTACCACCATATGCCTGCAGCAGGATTGATGAATGATCCGAATGGATGGATCCAGTGGAACGGCACCTACCACTTGTTTTATCAGTGGATGCCTTTCCATACAGGCCACGGCGCCAAATTCTGGGGACATCGGACATCCAGGGATCTTATCCACTGGACGGAGCAAAAGCCTGCGCTTACGCCGTCCGAATGGTTTGATAAGGACGGGGCATTCTCTGGGAGTGCTGTTGTATCGGATGATCAGCTGCATCTTTTCTATACAGGAAATATAGATGGTGATGGAGACCCTGAAGAGGAGTATCAGTGCCTGGCCGTTTCGAGTGACGGGGTGACCTTCACGAAAAAAGGTGTCGTCGTGGAGCGTCCCGAAGGGTATACCAGTCATTTCCGGGATCCTAAAGTATGGCATCATGAAGGAAAGTGGTACATGGTTGTCGGGGCACAGACGGAAGCCAAGCAGGGGCAGGTGTTGTTATATCAATCACAGGACCTGGAAAACTGGGAGTTTATCGGACCTGCCGCAGGGAGTTTCCAAGGGCCGCTGCAAGCGTTCGGTTATATGTGGGAATGCCCGGATTTCTTTCATTTGAACGGCCGGGATGTATTGATTGTTTCTCCACAGGGGCTTGACCCGGATGGGATGGATTATGCCAACACTTATCAGAGTGGATTTTTCACCGGCAGTTTGGATTATGAGGCAGGGACCTTCGATCATGGCGCCTTCAAGGAACTGGACCGAGGATTTGAATTTTATGCGCCGCAGACGATGGAGGATGAGCATGGAAGACGCCTCCTTGTCGGATGGATGGGAGTGCCTGATCAATGGGAGGAGGCTCACCCAACGGTCGATAACCATTGGATCCATGCCCTGACCCTTCCGCGGGAATTGACATGGAGGGATGGACAGTTGATTCAGTCCCCGGTGGAGGAACTGCAGGAAATGAGAGGGCCGGTCCTTCTGCATTCGTCCATCACAATTGAAAATGATCAGAAAGCTGTGAGAGGAGTAGAAGGGCGGTCCATAGAGCTTAACCTTGAATTTGAAAAGCTCGGGGATCAGTTTGCGCTGGAATTCTACCAATATGCCTCCCTCAGCTATAGAAAAGGCATTCTTACTTTATCGCGTCCGCGTCTGGATGAGCATTCCAAAACGGAATTCCGGAGAGTCCGTCTTGAACGGTCATTGGAAAGCTTACGTATCTTTGCGGATACATCCAGCCTGGAAATTTTCGTGAACGGGGGCGAGGAAGTGTTCACCTCGCGGATCTTCCCTCAGCCGGAAGAAGAGCATATATTGTTTACTTCACTTGGGGAGAGCACCTTCTCCATTGAAAAGTGGAATTTGTCAGGGTGGACACTTGAGCAGGGATGAGGCTCTGTCAAGCTTCCTGAACACTATTTCTGTATGGTAAGATAAGGATACGTATTTTGCACGAAGGGGTCATGTCTATGAGTCAATCTTCTAAAAAAATGAAAGCAAATGAACGGCGGGAGTACATCCTCACCCTGTTGAAGCAGCGGGGGATGCCGATTACGGGAAGTGCTCTAGCTGAAGAAATGAATGTAACGAGGCAGGTGATTGTCGGTGACGTTTCCCTGTTGAAAGCGGGGAACGAACCGATTGTGGCTACCAGTCAGGGCTACATGTATATGTCAGAGGCTAAAGAAGATCTGGCTTATCAGCGGACCATTGTCTGTCGGCACGAAGGAAGCGAGACAGAAAATGAATTGAATATCCTGGTGGATCATGGTGTCCACGTCCGGGACGTCGTCGTCGAACACCCGGTATACGGGGATTTGACCGCACGACTTCAAGTCGCAAACCGCCGCGATGTAAAGAAGTTCATTGAAAAAGTCCGTTCCACCAATGCTCCCTTTTTATTGGAGCTTACGGGCGGCATTCATACGCATACGATTGCTGCAGAGAGCAGGGAAGCGCTGGATGAAGCAGAACAGGCTCTTAAAGAAGCAGGAATTCTTTTGGAACATCAAGGATAGATGGGTACGAGACAGGCATAAGGTGAAGCGCCTGTCTTTTTTTATGGTATTTTTTACATGATTTCATTCCATTCCCAACCTTTGTGAGGTAGAGAATATGATATATTGAGAGAAATGGTGTTCATTAAAAGGCAGGTGTCTACATGATCGATATATTTCCAATTTTATTAAGTATTATTCTTGGCTTAAACGTCCTGCTCGCTTTGGCGATCATCTTCCTCGAACGAAGAGATGCCAGTGCGACGTGGGCGTGGCTGATGGTGCTCTTATTCATTCCTATTGCCGGATTCCTGCTGTACTTGATTTTCGGGAGGCGACTCAACCGGAAAGAAATCTTCACGTGGGATAAAAAGAGCCGTCTCGGTCTTCTTACGGCTGTCCAGGAGCAGTTGACGGCCATTAAGGAAGGACATCTGGAAGTTCAGCATAAAGACATTATTCCTTATGAGGATCTGATATACATGCATCTGAAAAACAACGATGCCCTTCTTTCCCAGAACAATGCTGTGCAGATCTTTACGGATGGGCAGAAGAAATTCCAGGCTCTTCTTGAAGATATTGAACAGGCGGAAAATCATATCCATCTGCTGTATTACATTCTCCGGGATGATAACCTTGGACAGCGGCTCGCAGATGCGTTGATTCGAAAGGCGAAAGCCGGTCTTGAAGTAAAGCTTCTTTATGATGATATGGGATCACGTCTTTTGAAGCGGGGCTACCTGAAGAAGATGAAGCAGGCCGGCATTCAGGTGGAGTCGTTTTTTCCTTCCTTTATTCCGAAGGTCAATTTGAAGATCAACTACCGTAACCATAGGAAACTGGCAATCATCGATGGGAAGATCGGTTATACCGGTGGTTTTAATATTGGTGATGAATACCTTGGCTTTAATAAGCGGTTCGGCTACTGGCGCGATACTCATCTCCGTGTCGAGGGGGATGCGGTGAACAATATGCAGACGCGTTTCATTCTCGATTGGAACCATGCCTCCCGCAGAGACATCGTATATGAAGAGCGTTATTACAAAGCGGAGCCAAAGGGCGACGTCGCGATGCAGATTGTTTCAAGTGGACCGGATTCTGAATGGGAACAGATCAAACATGGTTATCTGAAGATGATTCTGTCTGCAAAAAAACATGTGTATATCCAGACACCGTATTTCATTCCCGATGACAGTCTTCTTGATGCTCTCCGTGTAGCTGTTCTTTCAGGTGTCGATGTTCGGATTATGATTCCGAATAAGCCGGATCACCCTTTTGTTTACTGGGCGACTTATTCCAATATCGGCGACATGCTGAAGGCCGGGGCAACGGTTTATATTTACCAGAAAGGATTCCTTCATGCCAAGACGATTGTCGTGGACGATACTATCGCTTCCGTCGGAACGGCCAATATCGATGTACGCAGCTTCCGGCTCAATTTTGAAGTCAATGCCTTTCTCTATCATCCGGATGCAGCGAAAGAGCTGTCTGACCGTTTTCATGAAGATATCGTAGATTCGACTGAGCTCACTCTGCCGCTTTATCAATCAAGGTCAACGTGGATCCGTTTCAAAGAAGCGATCTCCCGGCTGCTGTCGCCGATCTTATAACGTAAAAACCCCTGCCTGTCATAGGCAGGGGTTTTTGGACTGTAAATATAGGATTTGGAGATCCCCATATGTCTTATGAATGGTCACGTTCCGCTTATCGATGGATGCTTGCCGCGGGCACGGCCTCAGCTGACTTGGTCAAGAAGATTACTTGACCAAGTGGATCTTCAGCTCGTGCTGTTCCCGCAGGCGTCACCACCGAACGTTCCTTGTGAGCTCCATACATGACGAGGTGGGCATCGGGCTTTTAATCAAGATAAGGTTATCTCCCTTCGTATGGAAAAATCATAGACGGGAAAGAGCATGTTCACTATAAGATTTTTGATGGTTTTCTAATGGTGCTTGAAAAACACGATGCTTCTTCTCCTTTATATCTGAAAAAAACCCCTGCACACCGTGTGCAGGGGTTTTTTGAGAGAGGTTGATTTGGTTTTACTTCGATCATAGAAAGGACGGAGCGGCAGGCATCAAACAAACAGGGTAGGAGGGGGGGGATCTCAGCTGTTTGGTGACACCGGCCGGCCTGTCGTTTCTGTACCTGCCTCTGTTCTGAAAAAGGAGGTTAGTCTTTTTCGGAAGCAGAGGCTCCACTTTACTTTGGCTGGCTGCTGAAACGGCCGTGCCTGCTCACCGGCATAGGGGTTGGGTTCCGATGAACAAGGCCTGACTGTTCCGTATTTTCTGTTCGTATCCGTATTCTTCATATCTGTTCAATACTTACTGAGAGGTCAGTGTGAGCTGGACGGTGGTTGGGGTCCCGTCCCGATACACTTCAAGCTCTACAGTATCTCCGTTCTGTGCTTGGCTGTAGAGATACTGCCGTAGACGGATGAGCGAGTCTACTTTATTCCCGTCGATGGCGGTGATGACATCGTAGCGTTCCAGTCCTGCTTTTTGAGCAGGGGAACCTTGCTCGACGCCCTGGACAAGGACGCCGTGGGTGATATCAGTTGGTAAACCCAGTTCGCTTTCCAGAACAGGATTTGGAATCTGGCTTACATCCTGCAGGGAAACACCCATATAGGGGCGCTGTACTTCACCGTTGGTCTCTAAGTCTTCAATGACAGGTTTGGCGGCGTCCATAGGGATCGAAAAGCCAATGCCTTCGACTTCGGCCTGGGCGATCTTCATAGAATTGATACCAATGACTTCACCTTGTAGGTTAATCAGCGCACCACCACTGTTGCCCGGGTTAATGGCTGCATCTGTTTGTATGACTTCGGTCTGCCAGTCGGCCTGGTCGTCACCATTGATGTCCACCGGAATATTCCGGTTCAATCCACTGATGATTCCTTTAGTGGCCGACCCTGCGAATTCCATGCCCAGTGGGTTGCCGATGGCTATGGCTGTCTGGCCGATCTCTACGTCACCGGCATTTCCTAAATCGGCAACTTTCTCGACATGTTCGCTATCTATTTGTAAAACGGCCAGGTCTGTTAATGGGTCGCTGCCTTTTAATTCGGCTTCTGCTTTGGTCCCATCACTAAGGATGACTTCAAGAGCTGAAGCATTCTCAATAACATGATGGTTGGTGACGACAAATGCCTGATCACCTTCTTCTTTGTAAATGACCCCGGAACCTGTGCCGGCCTGTTGTGTTCCCTGAGCTGAACTTTGAATGTTGCTTATACCAACGACTGCCGGAGAAACCTCATTCACTGCTTGAGTGACATCTTCTTCGTTCTGTCCGATATTCACTTCATCAGCCTGTGCTGTCGGCTCTTCGGTGTTGATTTCAATAGAAATTCCTTTCCATTGAAAGACCGTCGTTACGATGAAAACAGCGATAATGGCACCGAGGACGCTGAAGGCCATCCCCGAACGTTTATACTGCTTTCTGCTTACATTCTTATCATCATCCAACATAGAGTAACGGCTGCCCCTTTCGTGAAGATCTGCTGGTATGTCTTTGGTGTTTCCCTCTGACAATTCTTATTATAGGCATGACTTATGGAATGACTTTGGAGAAAATGTGTAAAAAGTGTGTAATGGAAGAGGAAGTTCTGAAAATGTGAGAGAATAAAAGAAAAAACCAGGAGGAAACGTGATGAACCGACTTATTGGATTGGTGGAAGATGATCCAAACATCAGAGATATAGTAGAAGCCTACTTAAAGAAAGAAGGCTATCAAGTGATCAGCGTGGAAACGGCGGAAGAGGCCTGGGGAATATTCGAAGCGTCGTCTCCGGACCTCTGGGTGCTGGATATCATGCTGCCAGGCATGGATGGGTATGAATTCTGCAAGAAAATCCGACTGACTTCAGAAGTTCCGATTATTATCATTTCTGCCAAAGATGAAGAAATCGATAAAATTCTCGGCCTTGAGCTTGGTGGTGACGATTATTTGACGAAACCCTTCAGTCCTCGGGAACTGGTCGCGAGGGTGAAACGACACTTGAAGCGGTGGGAAGCGATGAAGCCTCTTTCAGAAGAAAGGATCGATGTGATCAAGGCCGGCGAGCTTGAATTGAGTGAAGCCGAAAGGCGGGCCTATTTCAAGGGAATGGAAGTGGAAGTCACGACAAAGGAGTTTGAAATGCTCCGCATTCTGGCTTCCCAGGAAAACCGGGCGTTCTCAAGAGAAGAGCTTCTTATTAAAGTATGGGGCGATGATTATTACGGCAGCGACAGAGCCGTCGATGATCTGGTCAAACGACTGCGGAAGAAGATGAAGGAACTGCCGATTGAAACCGTTTGGGGTCATGGCTACAGGTTGAGGGATCAGTCCTCATGAAGCTGCTCTATCAATTGAATGCAGCCTTCACTGCGTTAATCATCATCGTTATGTCCATTACAGCTTTTTTCGTTTATTCCTTATTAATGGATATGCTTATTCAAGATGAACAGCGCCAGTTGAAAGGCAGGGCGGAGCTCTTAATTGATTTGATTAATGACCAGGATGAAGACCGTACACCGGAGTTATCCCAGTTGATTCAGGACCGCAATTATCCCATTTTATTGTTCGACAGCGACAATGGAGAAATCCTGTTCCGTACGATGCCGGCCGCTATTGCTGCTTCCTGGATGGAGCGGTATGAGGGAGAATTGGAAGGGGAGGAAGTGTGGGAGAGTGAAGGGGAGAAGTATGTGGTCTATGATTTCCCAGTCAATGCTGGAAACAGTCAGATTCTTGTGATGGCGACCCCGCTGAATGATCTCCAGGCGGTCCAGTCCGTATTTGCGATCCGGATGATCATGGTCTTTCTGATCGGCCTCCTTCTCGCCTTGATTGTCAGCTACATTTTAACGTGGAGGCTCGTTACACCGTTGACGAAGCTGAAACAGGAAGTAAAAAAAATCGAGAAACGACGGTTCGATGATGTTAAACAGGTACAGGCTTCCGGGGAGATCAAAGAAGTCGAGCAGAGCGTCCGGCACATGGCTGCGGAGCTTGCGCGTTACATCCATTCCCAGAAACAGTTTTTCCAGAATGCCTCCCATGAGCTGAAAACACCTCTCATGTCGATTCAAGGCTATGCAGAAGGAATACGGGACGGTATTTTCCAGGGAGAAGCGGCGGAAAAAGGATTGAACGTCATGGTCAGTGAAACGGAACGGCTGAAAAAGATCGTCAATGAAATGATTCTGCTTGCTAAGCTCGACAGCAGTGAAGATGTCTACCATCCTGAACAGACAAATATCACTGATGTAGTCATACAAGCGAAAGACAGACTCATTCCGCTTGCGAACGATAAGGATATGATCATTGACTTGAAAGGCGGCGATTCGTTTTATTCGTTTGTAGATCGAGAGCGTATACTCCAAGCAGTCATCAACATATTAAGTAATGCTGTCCGTCATGGAACCCATCATGTAACTGTAGAAATCGAAACGCAAGCCGAACAGATGCACGTCAGAATCAAAGATGATGGCACAGGGATTCCAGAGGCACTTCTCCCGCAGATGTTTGAGCGGTTCATCAAAGGGAAAGAAGGGGAAACGGGGCTCGGTCTTGCTATCGCCCGGGCTATCATCGAGAGGAGCGGAGGGACCATCAAGGCCTATAACCGCGATGATCAACCAGGAGCCGTTTTTGAAATCCGTTTTCAAAGGAAAGACGAGCTTTTCTAACATGATATAATGTATCTCAGAGAACGATTCCACATGAAGGTGAGGAAAAAGATATGGATGCAAAACCTTGTATAGATTCACTGACCGTTAAAAATTCACATGTACTTCCTCCGGATACGAATACCCACGGAACCCTTTTCGGTGGAAAACTGATGGCTTACATTGATGACGTGGCTGCAATAGCTGCCGTCCGGCACTGCCGCAAACCGGTGGTCACCGCTTCCACTGACTCTGTCGACTTTCTTCAGCCGGTATTTGAAGGCGATACGATCTGCCTTGAAGCCTTTGTGACATGGGCGCATAATACATCCATGGAAGTATTCGTGAAAGCAACCACAGAAAATCTGCTGACAGGAGAACGGAAAGTATGCACTACCGCTTTTCTATCCATGGTGGCTGTTGATGAAAACAATGACCCGACACCAGTACCGCCGGTGTACCCGGAGACAGAGGAAGAACAGTGGCTTCATGATCACGCCCAGAAGCGTCATGAGCACCGGAAAAGCCGTCGGAAGGAATCCAAGGAACTCGCTGAGAAATTCGGCACGAGTCTTCCATGGCTAAGGAATTCCTAATACTAGACCAGGAGAGGCAGCGCTTCTCCTGGTTTTTTAATACCCGCATTTCCATAACTTCGGCTGGATTCTGTAAGATACCGGACTTTCGAAACGGAAACATCCTGCTGCGGGAGGGGATCCTTTCATCGGAAAGGCAGTAGTGGTGGAATCCAATTGTATGATAAAATAAAAAAGTTGAACTTATTCATGTTTTTTTCCTTTATGATAAGGGAATATGTGTGTTAAAACAGGAAAACATTTACATTTTATAGGAGTGATCAGTGTGCAGGAAGTCTTATCCTTTTTGAATGACTGGATGTGGGGGACCATTCTTGTCGCCGCCTTACTGGGTGTGGGCTTATGGTTTTCAATACGTCTGAAATTCGCACAGTTTCGTTACATACCCGAGATGTTCCGTGTCTTGTTTGATAAACGGTCGATCTCGGCAGAAGGAAAGAAAGGAACTTCTCCTTTCCAGGCCTTCGCTATTAGTACGGCATCCCGTGTCGGTACAGGAAACCTGGCAGGTGTCGCTGCGGCTATTACTGTCGGAGGACCTGGTGCGGTCTTCTGGATGTGGATTGTAGCTATCCTCGGAGGAGCTTCAAGCTTTATCGAAAGCACCCTGGCCCAGGTCTATAAGGTTCCGGATAAAAACCAATACCGAGGCGGACCGGCTTATTATATTGAAAAAGGATTAAAAAACCGGACGCTGGGGATTGTCTTTGCCGTTACCATCACTTTTACATACGGTCTTGTATTCAGTTCTGTGCAGTCCAATACGATCAGGCTTGCCTTTGAAAACTCCTTTGATGTTGATAAATGGCTGATGGGGGCCATCCTGACCGTTTTCGTAGCTTTAATTATCTTTGGTGGACTCAAGCGTATCGCCCAGGTGACGCAGTATATCATTCCGATAATGGCGATCTTCTATATCATTCTTGCCACCTACGTCCTGTTCGGCAATATTGCTCAAGTACCGGAAATGATCGGCCAGATTTTCGCAGGGGCGTTCGGCTTCCGTGAAATCGCTGGTGGAACCTTCGGCGGTATGATTCTGATTGGAATTAAGCGCGGCCTGTTTTCCAACGAAGCCGGTATGGGTAGTGCGCCGAACGCAGCGGCTACGTCAGAAGTGACCCACCCGGTCAAGCAGGGACTGATTCAGACGCTTGGTGTGTTCACGGATACGCTGCTTATCTGTAGTGCTACAGCTGTCATCATCTTATTTGCCGGGGGTTATGAAAACACCTCCCTTGATGGCATCCAGCTGACTCAGGAAGCTTTCGAATCCCAGCTTGGATCATGGGCAGCGGTATTTATCGCTATTGCCATTCTTCTATTTGCCTTTAGTTCAATTGTTGGAAACTATTATTATGGAGAAACGAACATCGAATTTATTAAAACGAGTAAAAGCACCATTTTCATCTATCGTCTTGCGGTATTGGCTATGGTTATGTTCGGTGCTGTCGCTGAATTTGACCTTGTCTGGTCACTGGCGGATCTAACGATGGGAATCATGGCCTTAATCAACCTGTACGCCATTTTCCGGTTGTCATCGGTGGCCTATGCAGCTCTCAATGACTATGTGAAACAGAAAAAAGCTGGGAAAGACCCTGTCTTTTATCAGGATCACCTGCCTGGTGTAGACGGAATGGAATACTGGAGAAGAGACCAGTCCTCTGAGAAGGAAGACGCATAAATTGATACAAAAGCTGTGGACGGGCGATGCCCTGTCGACAGCTTTTTTCTTCCCTTCCCAGACCCTATCCTCCACAGCAGAAGCGGCCGGTGTGATATGATAGGAGCAGATTCTTATTAAAGGAATGAGCGTAATGAGTGTAGTATCAGTCAATCAACTGAGTAAAAGTTATGGAGATAAAGATTTATTTGATGACCTATCCTTTACGATATCCAGCCAGCAGAGAATCGGCTTGATCGGTGTGAACGGGACCGGAAAATCGACCCTGCTGAAAATTCTGGCCGGTATGGAAACAGGGGATCAGGGCGATATGGATCATGCGAAGGATTTCACAGTGGAGTATCTGCCACAGGACCCTGAATTCAACCAAAGCCAGACGGTTCTGGAACATATTTATGACGGGGAAGCTGAAATTATGGTGCTGATGCGCAGGTACGAGCAGGTCATGCTGGAACTTGCTGAAAATCCGGAGGACACCGGCGTCCAGGAGCGGATGCTCGACCTGCAGCAGAAAATGGATGAAAAAGGGGCCTGGGAAGCGAGCACTGTAGCCAAGACCGTCCTTTCCAAGCTCGGCGTCACGTACTTTGATAAAAAAGTATCGGAGTTGTCGGGCGGTCAGAAAAAGCGGGTGGCCATCGCCAAGGCGCTTATTCAGCCGGCGGATCTTCTGCTGCTTGATGAACCGACCAACCATTTGGATAATGAAACGATCGAGTGGCTGGAGGAGCACCTTTCCTCCTACAAAGGGGCTCTTATGGTTGTGACGCACGACAGGTACTTCTTGAATAGAGTAACGAACCTGATCTATGAACTCGATCAAAGCAGTCTGTATACGTATGAGGGAAACTATGAAACCTTCCTTGAGAAAAAGGCTGAACGCGAAGCGTGGGAACTGCAGGCTGAACAAAAGCATAAAAATACCATGCGTAAGGAACTTGCCTGGCTGAAAGCTGGAGTGAAAGCGAGATCTACAAAGCAGAAAGCGCGTATTCAGCGGGTGGAAGCGATGAAAGAAGAGACCTTCCACACGAAAAAAGAAAATGTTGATATGGCTATCGGCTCATCAAGGCTTGGGAATCAGGTCATCGAACTACAGGGGGTCACCCACAGTTACGGCGGCCATAAACTGCTGGAGGACGTCGATTACTTAGTCGTCCCCGGAGAGCGGCTTGGGATCATCGGTCCCAACGGATCTGGAAAAACAACCCTCCTGAATATTATGGCGGAACGGATTACACCGGACGCAGGAAATGTTCACACAGGCCAAACCGTGAAGATCGGATATTACACACAGGATCACGGAGAGCTCGATGAAAGCTTGAAAGTGATTGAATACATTAAAGAAGTGGCAGAAGTCATTCGGACTGAAGACGGAACAGAGATTACCGCCGAGCAGATGCTCGAACGTTTCCTATTTCCACGACCGCAGCAGTGGACCTACATTAAGAGGCTCTCCGGTGGAGAACGCCGGCGCCTTTATTTGCTGCGCGTCCTGATGAGTGAACCGAACGTTTTGTTTCTTGATGAGCCGACGAACGATTTGGATACAGAAACCCTTGGCGTTTTGGAAGACTATCTGGAGCAGTTCCCCGGTGTCGTCATTACGGTTTCCCACGATCGTTATTTCCTTGACCGCGTCGTAAACCAGCTGCTTGCGTTTGAACAGCGTGGAAAACTGCGTCGTTTCTATGGAAATTATTCCGAGTACCTGGAAGCTGTCAAAGAGGAGCAGACGGTTTTGAAGGAAAATAAACAGCCGTCCGCCCAGGAGGAAACGAGAAGAGGGAACCGTAAGCGGAAACTTTCCTATAAGGAAAAACAGGAATGGGAGACCATTGAAGACGATATTGCCGCTTTGGAAGAGAAGATCGAAGAGTTAAATGACCAGCTGGCTCAAGAGGCTTCCAATTATGACAAGGTCAGGGAGCTTACCGCTCAACAGGAAGAAGCGGAGGCGGAGCTGGAGCAGAAAATGGAACGCTGGGAAGAGCTCTCCCTCATAGTTGAAGGGCTTGAATAATGTTCAGAGAAAAAGGATGGCACCTTGAAAGAACGTGCGCCTTCTTTTTCATATATGCAGGGCAGTGGTCCATCCGACCCTGTCCCGCTTCCTTTCATATGTTTTGTAGTCATCGTTTTTTTGTGGAATAATGAATACGGATACACTGTTTAAATATAGGAGGTAGACAGATGAAAATGCCAAGTATGGATAAACTCGAAAAATATGCAGAATTGGCGCTTCGTACAGGCGTCAATCTTCAAAACGATCAGCTTTTAATGATCAATTCCACCATTGAAGGGGCGGAATTCACTCGTATTGTCGCCCGTAAAGCGTTTGAAATGGGAGCCAAGGATGTACATATTAACTGGGGAGACGATGAGCTGACACGCATGGCTTATGAGCACGCGGATCAAGAAACACTCTCCCACGTACCGGAATGGCAGCAGGAAAAATACACGTATTTTGCAGAGCAGGGAGCAGCCATCCTATCCATCCGTTCCACGGACCCGGATCTTTTGAAAGGGATTGATGCTGGGAAAGTAGCTTCTGCTGCTAAAGCACGCTCAGAGGCGATGTCCACATTCCGTAACTACACGATGAACGACCGGATCCAATGGTCGATCATCAGTATTCCTCTTCCAAAGTGGGCGAAGAAGATTTTCCCAGGGGAAGAGGAAGATACAGCTGTGGAGAAATTGTGGGAGCAGATTTTCAGCATCGTCCGTGTGGATCAGGAAGATCCGGTGGACGCTTGGAAAAAGCATAATGATACGCTTATCACCGCCCGTGAATATTTGAATAAGAAACAGTATCAGAAGCTGATTTATAAAGCGCCGGGCACTGATCTTGAAGTGGCGCTTCCAAAAGGACATGTCTGGAAAGGCGGACCGGCCAAAACGGCAGAAGGTGATATTTCATTTAACCCGAACATGCCGACAGAGGAAGTTTTCACAGCTCCTCACAAATACGGTGTCGATGGGAAAGTGGCGAGCACGAAGCCGTTGAACTACGGTGGGAACGTCATCAATAACTTCTCTCTCACTTTCAAAGAAGGAAAAGTGGTGGACTTTACGGCGGAAGAAGGAAGCGAAACCCTTCAACACCTGCTGGATACGGACGAAGGCTCCCGTCACCTTGGTGAACTCGCTCTCGTGCCTCATGAGTCACCGATTTCTCAATCCGGACTGATTTTCTATAACACCCTTTATGATGAAAACGCATCTTGTCACCTTGCGCTTGGAAAAGCGTATCCGAATAACGTGCAGGGCGGTTCCGACATGAATGAGGAAGAATTAGATCAGAATGGTGTCAACCACAGCCTCACCCACGTGGACTTCATGATGGGATCCGGGGAACTGGATATCGACGGTGTGCTTGAAGACGGTACGACCGAAGCCGTCATGAGAAAAGGCAGCTGGGCGATTACGTTTGAATAATGAATAGGAAGACAGCCGGGGACGTCCCGGCTGTCTTTTTTTGTTTCTTCCTGTTCACAAATACCATCCATAATGTGTAAAAAGATTATCTTAGAATAACTTCTGATTCGGTAGTGATATTGAATCGGCTGCTTTCTTTTTAAACATCGGCCGATTAGGGGAATGAATAAAAAAAGGAGGTGGCCGATTTGATCTATGATGCTGCTGTTGTGGGTGCTGGTTTCGGGGGACTGGCAGCCGCTGCGGATTTAACCTATAGAGGGTATAAGGTCGTCGTATTTGAAGCGTCCAACGAACTGGGCGGAAGCGCGGGTAAATTCGAGAGGAACGGTTATCGTTTTCAATCCGGTGCTACCGTTGGGATGGGGTTTGAGCCCGGAGGTTTACTGGACAGCTTATTTGAACGGCTGGGGATTGAGAAACCGTCAATGAAAAAGCTGGATATTATTATGGATGTCCACCTTCCGGATCGCATCATTCATTATTACCGTGACCGGCATGACTGGTATAAAGAGATGGCCCGGGTTTTTGAAGGACCCGGGAGCACGTTTGAGAATTTCTATGATGAAGTGTTCAAAGTAGGACATCTGGTGGATCAGCTGACAGACAAGCTTCCGGTGTTTCCTCCAAGAACATGGGGAGACTATGCACAGCTTCTGACGCTTGTGAATGAAAATTCTCTCCGGCTGCTTCCCTATATGACACAAACCGTGGAGGACCGGCTTAAAAAACATGGGCTGGATCAGCATCGCATGTTTAGGACGTTTTTAAATGGTGAATTAATGGACAGTGTACAGACGAGTGTAGAAAAATGTCCTGCCTTTTTAGGTTTTGCTGCTCTTCAAACGTTTCATAAAGGTGCTTTTGCCGTCCACGGTGGTCTTGCTGAAGCTGCTGATAAACTGGCTGCCTATATTCGGGAGCATGACGGGTCCATTCTCATGAGGCATCCGGTTCACTCCATAGAAAAAGGAGAGGCAGGGTTTATCCTTCATTCCAAAAGGAATTCCACCTTTCAAGCCCGTCAGGTCATCCTGAACAATTCTGTTCACAACCTTCATGACACGTTAACAGAGGACCTCAGCTCACAGTCCTATATTCGTCCCCGGAAAGAAACAGCAAAGAAAGCCTGGGGGGCGTATATTATTCACGGCGGTGTAGACACAGACGTATTCCAAAATACGGATGTGCTGTACCATCAGTTTATCGATCCCGATCATCCGGATGACCTCCATAATGGCGGACAGTTCTTATTGTCATTATCGGACCCGGAGGATCCTTTGATGGCCCCCGAAGGGAAGCGTTCGTTCACCCTGTCCACCCATACCGACATTTCTCCCTGGTGGGAGTCCGGCCATTATGAAGCCGAAAAGCGTTGGATGAAGGAGAAACTCATACGGACCGTGGAGCACTATTTTGAAGGGTTCACTGATCAGCTTGACCTTGTCCTGCCGGGTACACCCGTCACTTTTCAAAAATGGCTGCGCCGTAAAGATGGGAAGGTAGGCGGTTATGCACCTGCTGGAAAATACAGCTGGCTGTCCAGTTACTCGATAAGAACCGGCATCCCTGATTTGTATCAGTGCGGGGATACCGTTTTTCCGGGTGCCGGAACACTCGGCGTAACGCTTTCAGGGTTAATGGCAGCAAAACAGGCCGCAAAAGGACTAAAATGAAAAACGTTGGGAATACAAAGAACAGCATACGAAAAAGGAGAGGGTCCTATGGTGGGCGACGGATATGAGATGAACATCTTTGGAGCAAACCCCAACCGTCACGATGAATGCTCACGCTGTGGAAAGCCGCTCGTTTCCGGGGCAGAGGAAGACATCAATCTTTGCAGGGAATGTCAGCGCCGGCAGGAAGACCACAAAGTGGAGGTACGGGATTGAAAGGTCACAATAGTGACCTTTTCATCGGCCGGATAAAAGATTTTTCTTTACACCATAATAGGGGTAATGTTAGAGTCAGTTATTGTGCTTTCCTCCGAGAAAGTAACACCATTATCAAAAGGAGATCAAAATGGATAAACAATCGAAAGGCCGGATAGACTGGCCTGTATTTGCAATCAGTGGAGGCTTATTGACACTCTTCGTGATTATTGCTCTTATCGACATTTCGTTTATAGAAACAGTTGTAAGTGAAAGTTTTGCCTGGTCAGCCACTTATTTTGGTGCGTTCTGGCAGGTATTGATGCTGGCGACCTTCTTCGTCGGTATATGGCTTGGATTTTCTAAATATGGAAAAATAAAAATGGGTAATATGGATAAACCGGAAATCGGTTTGTATAAATGGCTTTCAATTATCATGGCTACACTACTGGCCGGCGGAGGCGTCTTCTGGGCTGCTGCTGAGCCGATGTGGCACTTCCTTACTGCACCGCCGTCTCAGTCCGGAGTAGAAGCGGGCACAGAAGCGGCAATTGATCCTGCACTTGCTCAGAGCTTCATGCACTGGGGCTTTCTTGCTTGGGCGATTTTAGGTACGATCAGTGCTGTCGTTATGATGTACGGACACTATCAAAAAGGGATGCCTATGAAGCCGAGGACCCTGCTTTATCCAATCTTTGGTGAAAAGCTTCGGAGCAGCTTCTTCGGAACGATGATTGATGCGTTTGCTGTTATTGCCGTGGCAGCAGGAACAATCGGTCCGATCGGATTCCTTGGTCTGCAGGCCAGCTATGGACTGCAGGAAATCTTCGGAATTCCTAATACATTCAGTACGCAATTTACAATCATCCTGGTTGTCGTTCTTGTCTCTACGATTTCAGCTGTGTCCGGACTTTATAAAGGGATCCAGATGCTGAGTAGTTTCAACGTCCGTCTTGCTCTTGGACTAATGATTTTCATCGTCATCTTTGGTCCCGGCGGCTTTATTATCAACCATTTCCTATCTGGATTTGGTTATTATGTGGATCAGTTCATTCCTATGAGTACGTACCGCGGGGATGAAGGCTGGTTATCTCTATGGACCGTCTTCTTCTGGGGCTGGTTTATCGGGTATGGTCCAATGATGGCCATTCTTGTCAGCCGGATTTCCAGAGGTCGTACGATCCGTGAAATTATCATAGCGGTGTCTGTATTCGCTCCGGTTATTTCAACGTTCTGGTTTACTGTCCTTGGTGGATCTGGAATATTCTTCGAAATGGAGAATCCGGGATCGGTTTCAAACGCTTTGAATGAGGCAGGAAACCCGGCAGCGATGTTTGCGATTACCGGACAGTTCCCACTGGCGGAAATCGTATCACCGCTCTTCTTGATTCTGACGATTCTATTCGTTGTGACAACGTCTGACTCCATGTCCTACACCATTGCTATGGCCGTGACAGGAGAAGGTAACCCGCAGACATGGCTCCGTGTATTCTGGGCTGTGCTTATGGGAGCGATTGCTGTCATTCTTCTGATTACAGGAGACAGCGGAATTACACAGCTGCAGAACTTTATTGTGGTGACTGCCGTTCCTGTGTCACTCCTTCTGCTTCCTATGATCTGGCTGGCGCCGAAAGTGGCGAAGATCATGGCTGTGGAACAACGGATTTCAAAAAAATAAAGATAAAAAAGGTGGACGTCCTTTGACGTCCACCTTTTTTACTGCAACATTACAGGTTTCTCAGCACCGCACGTACCGGACTGCCGTCTGCTTGAGTCATTTTCAACGGGAAGGCCATAAGCTCATAGATGCCCGGCTGGATGTTTTCCAGGACGAGACCTTCAAGAATGAGCAGATCATGGGCGCAGAGACTGTGATGGGCAGGGAGGTCTTTGCTCGTTTCTGGATCAACAGAAGGAGTATCGACGCCGATTAGATCAATGCCTTGTTCAGCAAGGTAAGCAGCCAGGTCACTTCCGATCACTGAGTAGGAAGCAGGAAAAGCGGACCGATCAGGCCAGCTGTTTGTACGAAAGAGGATTTTATCCACTTCTGTCAAATCGATATCCATCACTTGTTCTTTATGAATGACTGCCGGTCGGTCCAAATGAACGACCACCGCTTTTCCTGCGAAACGGTCGACAGGCAGATCTGCTATCCGGGCCCCTGAGGGATCATAATGGAAAGGGGCATCGACATGTGTTCCGATGTGACAACTGCCTTTAAACTGCCCCACGTTGACAGATCCGGTGTCTTCCATTGCATAAGTGATTTCATACGTAAAAGGTTCATCCCCCGGCCATGGCGGGGTGCCTGCATCCAGTTTCATACTGATATCCATCCACTTCATCGGTATCCTCCTAAGCGATAATATCCCGCTCATTTTTAAATGATTTATGCTTTTCTTCCTGTACGATTTGTTTGATGGTCATGACAACCTTAAACACATCCTCGTAGGAAGTGTAGAAAGCGACAGGGGCGAGCCGTATGACATTCGGGGATCGATAATCGGGAATGACCCCTTCGCTTTTCAGTGCTTTACAGAGACTGGCCGCTTCTTCATGGACGAGGCAGACGTGACCGCCCCGGCGCTCCTTCTCCACAGGGTTACCCAGGGTGAACCCGAGGCCTTTCAATTCCTGATGAACTAAATCCATGAACAATTGGGTGAGGGCCAGTGACTTCTTTCTGATTCCCTCCATACCTGCTTCCAAAAACATTTCCAGAGATCCGAGAAGCGGAGCAGAACTTAAAATATGCGGGGTTCCAATCTGGAAAGCACCGGCACTGGAAGAGGGAGTCAGATCGTGATCCATATCAAACTGCTTGTCTTTATCAGAACTGAACCAGCCGGCAAGTCCGGGATGAGTCCCGAGATGCCGGCGGTTTACGTACAATCCACCTGTACCACCGGGGCCGCTGTTCAAGTATTTGTACGTACACCATACAGCGAAATCCACCTCCCATTCATCCAGCTGATGCGGAACAGCGCCGATGGAATGGGCAAGATCAAACAATACAAGAATTCCATGCTTGTGAGCCTCGTGGGTGAGGGTTTTCATATCAAGAAGCTGCCCGCTTCTGTACAGAACGGAAGGCAGCAGGAGAAGAGCTACGTCATCCTTCATCTGGGCGATAATGTCCTCTTCCTTCAGTGTATACCCATCAGCGCTGGCGATTTGTATAAAATGCTCCTCAGGGTCAAGGTGGTGCAGGGCCATCTGACTTTTGACAGCATAAATATCGGAGGGGAAGTTTAGTTCGTCCCCGATAATTTTTGTCCGCCCTTTTTCCGGATTGTAAAAGGTCGCAAGCAGTTGATGGAGATTTGTCGTAATGGATCCTGTGTTGATGACCTGTTCCGGAGAAGCCCCAAGGAGAGGAGCCGTCATCCGTCCGAGTTTTTCCGCCATGTAGTACCACGGTTCGTCAGCTTGTGTCCATCCTTCGATGCCGTGCGCTTTCCAGTCATTAAGAGATTGCTGCAGAGCAGATTCGGAACGCCTGGACAACAGTCCAAGAGAGTTGCCGTCCATGTAAATGCTGTCTTCTTTTAAAAAGAATTCCGATTTATATTCATTCAGTTCATCATCTGCGTCCCATTTTCTTACATCATCCAGGGTAATCATCCCATTCCTCCTTTTATCTGTTCAGGTAACGGTGTTTGATTAATACAGCTTTTATCATGGAATACGTAAACGTGTCCGGAAGCTCTTCTTTCAACGGCTTCAGCTTTTTCTCCTCGAGCTTGTGATAATGTTGAAGGACCTGCTCCTCTTGTTCTTCATCAAACCAGTAGTCCCACGAAATATCTTCTCCTTCCTGCACACAGCGGAACAGGTGGTTTTCAATCGTCTGCGGACTCATGCCGCGCTGATCTGCAATGTCCCGGATAGAGTGACTGCCGCTTTTCCACAGCTCAAACGTTACGATGTGGCTGGGCCTGTCATCAAAGGGATCTCTCGGTTCCGGCCGGCGTGACGGGATTGGGGCTGATTCGGTTTGTTCGGACCACGGCCGGATCACTTCCAGGAATGTCTCGCCGTACTGCTCGTACTTCCGCTCTCCCACCCCTTTCATCTGAAGCATCTCTTCTTTCGTCCGGGGCAGGTGATTGGAAAATTCTTTCAAGGTGGCATCAGAAAAGATGACGTATGGCGGAAGTTCGGCTTCATCAGCCAGCTGCTTCCTTAAGTGCCGCAGTTCTTCAAAATACTGCACATGATATTCACCTGACTGTTGGACGGCGGCAGTTTCCACGAGCATTTCTACAGGTTTATCCCCTTTGAGGACAGCTGCTGCTTCTGAGGTGAGCTGGAGGGAAGGGTATTTCCCTGATCCGGCCGTTAAATAACCTTCAGCCGTCAGGAAGTGAATAAACTGGGTTAATTCCTTCTCCGTAATTTTCGGCATGATCCCATAGGTGGAAAGCTCGTGAAAACCGAACTGCTTCACCTTTTGGTCGCGGGAGCCCTTCAGCACTTTGGCTGTCAGACCTGCCCCGAATCCGCCTCCCATGCGTTTCACACAGGACAGCACCATCTGGGCTTCTTTCGTGCGGTCTTCCACTTCTCCATTATGTGTACAGTTGGAGCACTTTCCGCAGCGTTCATAGGGGACAGGGTCGTTGAAGTACTCCAGAATATACTTCTGGAGGCACGTATGGGTGTGGCAGTAATTCGTCATCGCCTGCAGTTTGGCGTACTCTTCTTTCTTCTTTTCCTCAGAAGGCGACTGGTCGATCAGGAACTTCTGCAGATTAATGTCTTTACTCGCAAAAAGAAGGATACAGTCACCGGGTTCGCCATCCCTTCCTGCACGTCCCGCTTCCTGATAATAGGATTCTATATTCATCGGCATAGCGTAATGGATGACATAGCGGACGTTGGATTTATCGATGCCCATCCCGAACGCATTCGTGGCCACCATCACTTTGGTCTCGTCCTGTACAAAATCCATCTGTGCCTGTTTCCGCTGATGCTCTGTCATACCGGCATGGTACCTGCCTGCTGCGTAGCCCTTTTTCTCGAGAATATAGTGCAGCTGGTCGGCTTCTTTCCGGGTGGCGGTATAGATGATACCGGACTCATTGGGGAGCTGGCTCATGTATTCTGTAATAAACTCACGCTTATCTCTTCCTTTAACGATACGAAAAGCAAGGTTTTCCCTTGCGAACCCTGTGTTGATCACATGACCGTTTTCAACATGGATCAGCTGTTTGATGTCGGCCACGACTTCCTGGGTGGCTGTCGCTGTCAAAGCCATGAGTACAGGGAGGTTCGGAATTTTATTAAGCGTCGGGACGATGGAACGGTAGCTCGGTCGGAAATCGTGTCCCCACTGGGATATACAATGGGCCTCATCGAAAGCAATTAGAGAAAGAGGGATCCTGCTTACAGCGGAGAGAAAGGAAGGAGTCTCAAATCGTTCCGGTGCGACGTAAATAAAGGAGTAGCGCCCTTTTTCCATATCTCTCAGTCGTGTCCGCTGCTCTTCTGCCGTAAGGGAGCTGTTTATGTAGGTGGCAGCCACCCCGTAGGAAAGCAGGGCATCGACCTGATCTTTCATTAACGAAATCAATGGCGATATGACGACAGCCGTTCCTTCAAGCGCAAGTCCCGGGATCTGATAGCACAGCGACTTTCCGCCCCCGGTCGGCATGACGGCGAGGGTGTTCTGCCCGTTCATCACCTGTTCAATCGCTTCTTCCTGTCCCGGCCGGAAGGAAGAATATCCGTAATACTGCATTAAAATTTTTTCGGCCTGTTCCATCATGTGAATCATCCTTTAATGTAATCGTTCTCCTCACATCTTACCATGTTTCACGTGAAAATATAGGGGAAAACTAACCTGGATCAATCTTCAAAAAAGGAGTCGGTTTTATCATGAAAGCTGTCATCATTGAACAGTACGGAGGTCGGGAGCAGCTCGTTGAGAAAGAAGTTCCAAACCCTGTACCTGAGAACAAGCAGGTGGTCGTGGATGTCCGGGCGACCTCCATTAACCCGATTGATTGGAAATTGCGTGAAGGGTACTTGAAAGATGCGGTTCCTTTCGAATTTCCGATTATTCTTGGATGGGATGCCGCAGGGGTCATTACCGAAGTAGGAGAGGATGTGAAGGATTTTTCACCGGGGGACCGGGTATTCGCAAGACCGGATACGACAAGATTCGGAACATATGCCCAGTATACAGCGGTGGATGAACATCTGCTGGCACCGCTGCCTGAGGGAGTGACTTTCGAAGAAGCGGCCGCTGTTCCTCTGGCCGGTCTTACAGCATGGCAGTGCCTCGTCGGCTTTTCGGATATTAAAGAAGGGGATCGTGTACTTATCCATGCGGGATCAGGCGGAGTGGGCCATTACGCTGTCCAAATTGCCAAACATCTCGGAGCATATGTTGCGGCCACTGCGAGCGGCAAAAACCGGGAATGGGTAGAGAAGCTGGGAGTGGACCGCTTCATTGATTATAAAGAAGAGGATTTCTCTGAGGTCCTGCAGGATTTTGACATCGTGGTCGACACCCTTGGCGGAGACATTCAGGAAAAAAGCTTTCAGGTTCTGAAAGAAGGAGGGAAGCTTCCGTCAATCGTCCAGCCCCCTGATGAAACGAAGGCGGCCGAGAAAAACATCAAGACTGGTTTTGTCTGGCTGGAACCGAACGGAGAACAGCTCTCCAAGCTGGGTAAGATGATGGAAGAAGGCACATTGAAGTCTGTGATCGGCCATGAGCTGCCGTTCTCCCAGGAAGGACTTCGTAAAGCTCATGAAATCAGTGAAAGCCACCATGCCAAAGGTAAAATCGTCATTACAATGAAATAAGAGTGTGTCCCCAGGAAACCTCGAATTTTGAGGAATCCTGGGGCTTTTTGTTAAATGTACTAATTTTCTTACAATTTCGGCCTAATCTTTGTTAACTTAGGGTAAAGGATAGTGATTACATAGGAAACGGAGGAGAGGTCGTGTTAACCAATTATAAAACGGGTGTCTACTTTGATGAAATGATGAAGGAAGATGGACAGCCCAAAAGTCATTACCAATGGTTTTATCAATTGGTCCATCAATTTAATGAACGAGAGCTGATGAATAAACATGAAACCGCTCAGTTGAATTTTCTCAGGCAGGGGATCACCTTTACGGTTTACAGTCATACCGGAGGGACGGAACGAACGATGCCCTTTGACTTTGTGCCGATTATTATCCCGCGCGGAGATTGGGAAAAGATCGAGAAAGGCATGAAGCAGCGGATGACGGCGCTCAACCACTTTCTCGATGATATTTATCATGAACAGCGTATCGTGGAAGCCGGTGTGATTCCGAGGGATCTGATTGAAAACAACCCGTACTATTATGATAAGCAGATCGGCGGGGTGCGCGTGCCGCTGAACAATCATATCTTCCTTGCCGGGGTGGACCTGATCCGGGATGAGCATGGAGAGTACCGGGTGCTGGAGGATAACCTGCGCAATCCATCAGGCATGTCCTATGTTTTTCAAAACCGGTATGTCATGAGGCAGGTCTATCCGGAATTGTTCAATCAGCATTCTATTGAGACACTGGAACATCAATTATCTGAACTTCACCAGTCCTTGATCACACAGGTGCCGTTGAATGCCGAGCCCGGGAAGAAACCGACAGCTGTTCTGCTGACCCCGGGCATCTATAATTCTGCGTATTATGATCATGTCTTTCTTGCCCAGCAGATGGGGATCGAGCTTGTGGAAGGACGTGACCTGGTGGTGAAGGATGATATGGTGTATATGAAAACGACCCGCGGTCTGCAGAGAGTGGATATCATCTACCGCCGGATTGATGACGATTTTCTCGATCCTGAAGCCTTTCGCCCTGACTCCATGCTCGGTGTGAGCGGATTATTGAGAGCGTATAAGAAAGGGAATGTGTCGATTTTGAACGGGATCGGCAACGGCGTGGCTGATGATAAGGCCATGTATGTGTATGTTCCGGACATGATCCGCTTCTATCTCGATGAGGATCCGATCATTCCCAATGTGGAAACATATTTTCTCAGTGATCCGGAGCGTCTCGATTATGTACTGGAGAATATCGACCAGCTGGTGATTAAAAATGTCGGTGCTTCCGGTGGATACGATATGCTTATCGGTCCACAGTCCGATGAAAGCGAACAGGAAATCTTCAGGAAAAAGATCGTGGAGAATCCGAGCCGGTATATTGCCCAGCCGACCATTAAATTATCCAGAGCTCCTGCGTATCAGGAAGGACGCTTCTATCCCTGTCATGTGGACCTCCGTGTCTTTGTCATGAGCGGTGAGCAGATGAACGTCCTTCCAGGCGGACTTTCCAGAGTAGCCTTGAAGGAAGGATCGCTCGTCGTGAACTCTTCCCAGGGTGGAGGCGGCAAGGATACATGGATTCTTTCAGAAAGTGGTGATCAACATGCTTAGCCGGGTAGCGGATTCGCTGTATTGGATGTCCAGAAATATCGAGAGGGCTGAGAACAATGCCCGGGTATTGAAAGTACAGCTGATCCATATGCTGGAGGCTTCCAGTAAAGATGCGCTGGACAAGGAATGGGAGGAAATTCTGGAAGTCTGTGCTTCTACAGCGGATTACTACAGTTTTTATGAACGGATGGATCGGGAAACGATGATCCAGTATTTGACGATCAGTCCGCTCAACGTCAATTCCCTGATGCACACGATGAATTACGCCCGGGAAAACGCAAGGGCGACAAGGGACATCCTTCCCGAAGAATTATGGGAAGTGCTGAATCAGTTCCACCTCGATCAAAAAGACTGGCAGGAGCTTCCGAACACCAGGGATCATACCCAGCAGTATTTAAACCGGGTGATCCAGACATCCATGACCTCCCAGGGAGTGATTGAATCAAGCATGAGCCGTGGTACGCCTTATTCATTCATCAAAATCGGAAAATGGCTGGAGCGGGCTGAAAAAATGGCGCGCATCCTGAACGTTACCTGTGAGAAAAACCGTAAGGAAACCGACGGGAGCACTCATCATTATTACCACTGGCTGACGGCTCTCCATTTTCTGAATGGGTATGATGCCTATATTAAAGAACATCCACCGACGATGGAGCCGAAAAATGTGTTGAGCTTCCTTATTAAGGAACGGAATTTCCCGCGCTCGATTCAGTACTGTATGGATCATGTCCTTGAGGCTGTGACTAATTTGGAGGATGGGAAAGTCTCACACTACTCGGAAAACCTGTTTCAAATGCTGGAAGTGATTCAAAATGAAATCGAAGAATCATCGATTGAAGATATGGGCATGGAAGAACTGATGCAGTTCCTTGACCACTTCCAGGACCGCTGTATGACATTAAGCCGGATGTTTTCGGAAACCTACTACTTAATCGAACCTGTTCGGGTGAAATAGAAAACAATCAGGAGGAATACCCAGTGAAGTTTCAAATCGAACATACCAATACCTTCTATTATGATAATTTCGTGGACCAGAGCATGAATCACATCCGGCTTAAACCGAGAACCGATGAATGTCAGCGTCTGCTTGCCTACCGGACGGAAATTACGCCATCCTCCATGACAAAGGAACATATCGATTTGTGGGGAAACCATGTGGAAACATTTTTTATTCCGGAAAAACATGAACACCTTACTCTTAAAACGATTTCCACCGTCAGTATTCAAAAAAGTCCATTCATCCGCATGATTGAATGTTCGGATGAGATGCAGTCGATTTTCCATTCAGAATTGTTCCGGAATCATTACCTGGCTTATATTAATGAGACGCCCTATACTTTTTTATATAAAGAACAGATTGAAGAATTCAAGGATATTCTTGGGCCGATGCAGGACCCTGTCCGGTATTCCCTGCGGTTGATGGAGTACATTCATGAGTCCTTCCGTTATGATACAAGTACAACCCAGGTGAGTACGAAAGCGTATGAGTCCTGGCCGTTTCGTGCAGGTGTCTGCCAGGATTATGCCCATATTATGATTGGCGTCCTCCGTTCCCAGGGAATACCCGCCCGTTACGTAAGTGGGTATTTATACGTAGGGGAAGACTCTGCCTTAGTCGGAGATGCCGCTACACATGCCTGGGTGGAAGTCATGATTCCGGGTATCGGCTGGGTCGGTCTTGACCCGACCAATAATGTAGAAGCCCTTGAGCAGCATATCCGTATCGGTACGGGGAGGGACTATGCAGATGTCAGCCCGCTGCAGGGGGTTTATCGCGGGGGCGGACAGAACCTGGACGTGAAAGTCAGCGTCACGCTCATTGATCAGTAATAAAAAAAATCCCTCTTTCATGAAAGAGGGATTTTCTAATACTTAAGATTTCTGGTAACTCTCTGTCGTTCTCGTCTGCCCTTTGAAGGTTTGATACAGCCAGCCGGCAAGACCACCGATAATGGCCGGGAACAACCAGCTCAGGTTCAGCTCATAAAAGGGAAGGCGGCTGATAAGCGGGGTAATCGCGGAAACATCGGCTCCGAATGCTGCCAGTCCATCATAGAGCCCGATGAAAGCTGTCAGAATGATGGCTCCACGGTACACATAGGAGGAGTGATTGAACAGCCGGCTCATGAACGTCAGACCGACAAGGACGATCGTAATAGGGTAGACGAACACTAAGACGGGTACAGAATAGGATATGATCTGGTTTAACCCGATGTTGGAGATGGCGAGACTGACGATGGTCACGAGTACAATGACAGAATGATACGACAGCTTCCGGACACGCTTCGAGAAAAACTGTCCACAGGCGACGGTCAGTCCAACACAGGTGGTCAGACAGGCCAAACCGACAATAACACCGAGAAGGACGGTACCGGTATCTCCAAACATGATCTGGGCGGCTCCGGATAAGATCGCACTTCCGTTATCATACGTACCTTCTACCGCCATTTTAGCTCCAATCCAGCCGATAGCCACATAAACGGAAGTCAGACCGGCGGCTGTGACAAGCCCCGCTTTTAATGTGGAGAGCGTCACCTGCCTGGGCTCTGTAACACCGCGGTCCCTGAATGATGATACGACAAGGATTCCGAAAGCAAGGGATGCGATGGCATCCATGGTCAGGTACCCTTCCACAAAGCCGGTAAAGAATGGCTGGGCCGCATACTTTTCACCTGCCGGCTGTATGGGACCGTCAAGGGCGAAGAAGCTGCCGATTACAAGGGCGACAATAGCCAGAAACAGAGCAGGTGTTAAAAATTGACCGATACGATCCACTAATTTGGAAGGGTTGCGGCTCAATAAATACACGAGCAGGAAAAAGACGATGGTAAAGATGAAGAGCGTCAGGGATTCTCCGTTCACAAAAGGCGCTACGCCTGTTTCAAAGGCAACGTTGGCTGCCCTTGGTATGGCGAAGAAAGGTCCGATCACTAAATACACCATGGAAGTAAAAAGAATTCCGAACAGAGGGTGCACGCGTCCGGCCAGCTGGACCGCGCCGTTTTGAACAAGGGATATGGCAGCCACTGTGATGATGGGAATACCGACTCCCGTTATGACGAACCCTAGAATAGCAGGGGTATAAGACGTTCCTGATTCAATACCTAATGTAACAGGGTAGATTAAATTGCCGGCGCCGAAAAATAAGGCAAATAGTGTAAATCCGATAAACAGCGTATCTCTGGCTCTCATAAAGCAGCTTCCTCCTCAAGGGTGTCTATATATTCTGCGTAAAAAAAATCGCTCCTATCCAGACATGAGCACAGCTTGTCTGGAAGTGACGATAGGCGTGGGATCCATCAAAAATTTTAAGAAATTTCAATTAGCACCGGAGTAATGTTATCAGGGTGGGAATACCCTGTCAACCCTTTTGTCTGAAAATTTAAACGGTTAAGATTACCAGGGAAAGAATGTCATGATATTTTTATAAAACTGATAAGATAAGTTAGTTTACAGAAGGAAAACCGGGTTATAGAATATGGCTATACATCAATCACGGCTGTTGATAAACATAGAAGATAAGGAGACTACTACATGATCGATTCGCTGTTACTGCAATTGACCCTGGTTGGCTTTCTCGGCGTCGGCTCTCAATGGGTGGCATGGCGCTTCCGTCTGCCGGCTATCGTAGTCATGTCCATAGCCGGACTGCTGGCTGGACCTGTATTTAACTTAATGAATCCGGAACAGGACTTTGGGGATCTTTATAAACCGATTATTTCCCTGGCTGTTGCGGTGATCTTGTTTGAGGGCAGTTTGAATCTTGACTTTAAGGAAGTTCGGGGACTGGGGAGGCCGGTGTTCCGGATTGTTACGTTCGGCGCATTCTTCAGCTGGATTCTCGGTTCCTTTGCTGCCCATTATGTTGCCGGGCTGTCCTGGGCGGTCGCCTTTACGATCGGCGGTTTATTTATTGTAACCGGACCAACCGTGATCCTCCCGCTGCTCAGGCAGGCGAAACTGAAACCCAGACCCGCCAAGATTCTTAAATGGGAAGGGATTATCGTCGATCCGATCGGAGCGCTTCTTGCGGTTTTCGCATTTGAAATCATTGTGTTTTTAACTGTCAATGACCCATCGGCCCTGCTTATGTTCTTTTTAGCTTCAGCTTTCGCAGTCTTTCTTGGCTGGCTGTGCGGAAAAGGCGTAGGGTGGATGTTCGAAACCGGCTACGTGCCGGAGTTTCTAAAGTCGCCTGTCGTATTCGCAGTGGTCATTGCCTGCTTTACAGGAGCGGATGAAGTCATGCATGAGACAGGTCTTCTCTCTGTTACTGCGATGGGGATGACCCTTGCCAACATGCATATTTCATCCATTGCGGACATGAGGCACTTTAAGGAAAATATCTCCCTGCTGTTAATTTCAACAATCTTTATCATGCTGACAGCTTCCTTAACGGTGGATACACTGGTGGAGATCTTTAATATCCGGATTATCGGTTTTGTCCTTCTGATGTTATTTATCGTTCGTCCGTTGTCGATCTTCCTGTCGACAATCGGGACCGATTTGTCAAAATCAGAAAAACTGCTCGTAGGCTGGATTGCTCCAAGGGGAATTGTGGCCCTTACGGTTGCCAGTTACTTTGCGAGTATCCTTCTTGAAGGTGGATATGAAGATGCATCCATACTGATCTCCCTCACCTTTGCCCTTGTCTTTACGACAGTTGTGGCTCATGGATTTTCCATCGGCTGGCTCGCTAAAAAACTGGGCTTGTCTATGGAAGGTCCGCCTGGGGTGTTGATTGCAGGAGGAAGTGCCTTCACAACAGGCCTGGCAAAAACGCTGGAAGACTTGAAAATCCCGGTACTTCTTACGGACTCTTCCTGGCAGCGCCTGTCACGGGCGCGTTCCAGAGGCATTGCCTCCTATCACGGGGAGATCCTTTCTGAACAGACGGAATATTATCTCGACATGACGCCTTATGAATACCTCGTGGCGGCAACAGAACTGGATTCCTACAATGCACTGGTCTGTACGACATTCGTGCCGGAATTTGGCCGGAACAACTCTTTCCAATTGAGCCTCTCCAATAAGGAAGGGGATAATTTGGAAGATCTTGTTCATACAATTGGAGGCCGTGTTCTGTTTGAAGAAGGAGCTTCGTGGGAAGAACTGAACGCCCGGGTTGAAAATGGGTATGTGTTCAGAAAAACAACCCTGACGGCTCAATATTCTTTTGAAGATTATCGGAAGAATATGGATGAACATGCGATGCTGCTATTCGCCAAACGGACCTCCGGTAAAGTTGAATTCTTTACACCGGGGATGGAGTTCCGCCCTGAAAATGGGGATGTGATCGTTTCCTTAATGCCTCCGAGCAAGGAATTCGAAAAAATTCAGGAAAAGCTCGAAGGCCAGAGGAAGAACCAGGAAGAGAGAAAATCATAAAGCAGCAAAGTCAAAGGAGAAGCCGGTACCGGCTTCTCCTTTGACTTTGGAAAAAGTGGATGTAAGGTCGTGGAGAAAACAGCGTTCCGCTTATCGGTGGATGCTTGCCGCGGGCACGGCCTCAGCTAACTTGGTCAAGGAAACCACTTGACCAAGTTAGCTGAGGCTCGTGCTGTTCCCGCAGGCGTCACCACCGAACGCTCCTCGCCGCCGGCATGGTCCGGTTCGGAATTATAAGCAGAAAACGATCTTAACAGTTATTAAAATGGTCCAAAAACCGTTCATGCACAGGTAATGGAGACCCTGCCAGGATACGAAAACTTTTATGGTTGCTTAAGTGAAGGTTCGTATTTTCGATTATAAAAGAACATTCCTGCGGAAAAACGGACGTCCATGAACCCGCATGGAGGTTTTTCTTGGGAGACTTGGACGTTCCTCCGGGAAACGGAATGGTCAGAATTTCTGAAGACAAGAGGATGCACTGGGATTCTATACAAAACAAGGAGAAGCCGATACCGGCTTCTCCTTTTTATTATGCTTCTGCAAGCTTCTTATTTAATACTTTTAATTCTTCTTCCATCCGTGCGAGCTGCTGCTCAGCATTTTGGATGTTTCCACCGGCGGCTTCCAGTTTATCCAGATCGCCTTGGATTCGGACATAGTCTGATTTTAAGAAGGCGATTTGGTCACGAATTTCCTGTTCAGTCACAGGATCACTCCTTTTCATCTTGTTCTCCATTTATTGACAACGTATAATGGAAAAACGATCTTATATTCAGAATTTTAACAAAAAATAGTTTAGAGTTAAAGGGGAAGGGGAAAGAATTGATGATCATTCATAATGACGAAAGTCCTAAAGAGTTCTTGTCCAAGGTGGAACCACTCCTCTTGCAAAGAGAAGCTGAAAATAATCTGCCTTTAGGTGTACTGGAGCGTTTCGTGCTTGGCAGGGAAGAGGGACCCTGTTATACCCTCCGTATCACGAAGGGGGAAAAGACGGAATACATGGCTTTACGCACACCCCCTCATCTGTGGATTCTGCCGAGCGTACGAGGAGATGCCACTCCTTACATTAAAGCAGCAGCCCGTCATCTAAATAACCAGGAATGCGAAGTGCCGGGTGTCATCGGAGATGAAAAATCCACTGCCGCATTTGTAGAAGAATGGACGCAGCTGACTTCTGTCATCCCCCGGGTCCATGTGCAGCAGGGCGTCCATCGCCTCGATGAATTGAATGACATTCCTCAGAGCAGCGGTAAGCTCCAGGGCGCAGACATGTCCCACCACTCCATGGTGGTGGAATGGATGATCCAGTACGGAAAAGAAACAGATGAACCCCTTGTTGTTGAAAGGGCCGCGGAGCTTACAGAGAGTCTCATCCGGGATCAGCGCTTATTTCTATGGCTGGTGGATGGAATCCCGGTTTCGATGGCAGGTCGGGCCAGGACAACAAAAAACGGGGCAACCATCAACGCGGTTTTCACACCGGACTCCTTTAAAAAAAGGGGTTATGCCACCCAGGCGGTCTGGCACTTAACGAAGAATCTTCTTCAACAGGGATACACCTTCTGCTCGTTATACACAGATCTCGCCAATCCCACCTCAAACTCCATTTATAAAAAAATCGGTTATAAGAAAATCAGTGACTCCATCGTTTATCATTTTCATAAAAATTAGAAAATAAATCTGTTATATTTTGTAAATGTAAGCGGTAAACTGAAGGATTCTTTATCTAGAACGAGCTATCGGCACCATAATGGACTCTCACCCATCCATTTCCATCTGGCGGCTCCATTTGGTTAATTAGTACAAAATATTCTGTTCATACTGATTTGAGTGAATTTCGTGGTTCCGGTATGATGTTTAGTAATTGGCCTGAAAACTACTACATTCGATCTATTTAGGAGGATTACATACTTGAAGGTTTTTAAGGCAGTAGACAAAATCATATTAAAAATTGAAGAGTTTATATTAAGCTACGCGGTTATTATTATTGCTTTAATGGTCGTTGGAAAGGCGCTGAGCCGGGCGCTTTTCAGCTATTCGCCTCCATTTGCTGATGAAGTCAGCCAGATTGCCATTGTCGTAGCAACCTTTATGGGGATCAGCTATGCCGCACGTAAAGGAAGACATATCAGCATGTCCGCCTTTTATGATCTGGCTCCCTTTAAGGTGAGGAAATTCCTTTCTATTCTCATTCCCTTTGGCACAGCAGCCGTGCTGTTTGTCCTGGCCTATTATTCGAGTCTTTATGTACAGGACGTGTATGAGTCAGGAAGAGTGACTTCAGCACTGGAAATGCCGGCCTATTACCTCTACATCTTCATTCCAATCGGTTTTTTGCTGGGAGGCATCCAGTTCCTTAGAAACATGTGGATCAACATTACGAACCGGGATGAAGTGTACTTGGGAACCGATGTCAAGGACTACAACGACGAAGATACAAATGATCTGGAAGGAACGCATTTATAAAAATCGGATACAAGAAAGGATAACGATATGATCGCGACTATGCTCATTATCATGGTGGTGCTTTTATTCTTAAACTTTCCCATGATGATTCCACTGATGGCAGCTCCATTAGTCATCATGTTTATCTATTTCCCAACATTGGACCCCATGATCCTCATGCAGCAATTCTCTACAGGAATCGAACCTTACGTATTACTAGCTGTACCTTTATTCATTTTCGCTGCCGATATTATGACCACAGGGAAGACATCAAACCGCCTGTTGGACTTCATCGGATCGTTCATCGGTCATATCCGGGGAGGCTACGCTGTAACAACAGCCGCTGCCTGTACGCTTTTTGGCGCGATATCAGGTTCAACCCAGGCTACAGTAGTCGCCATCGGTAAGCCGATGAGAGAGCGTCTTCTGAAAATCGGTTATAAAGATCCATCAGCCATCGCTTTAATTATCAATTCCAGTGACGTCGCACTCCTTGTGCCGCCAAGTATTGGAATGATCATATACGGCCTCGTTTCCGGCACCTCTGTCGGTGACTTGTTCATTGCTGGTATCATTCCCGGGATCATCGTATTCATCAGCTTTGCGGTCTACAGCATCATTTACGCTAAAATGGCCGATATTCCGCTGGCAGGAAAAGCGAGCTGGAGCGAACGGTGGACGATGACAAGAAAAGCGATTCTGCCACTCGGATTTCCAATTGTCGTTATCGGGGGTATTTATACAGGACTCTTCAGTCCTACGGAAGCAGCGGGGGTTTCAGTGCTCTATGCCTTTATTCTTGAGGTGTTCATCTATCGCTCCGTACATATTAAAGAGCTCCCGAAAATCGCCAGGTCTACAGGGCTTGTTACATCAGCCGTTTTTGTCCTTGTCGCCGGCGGGCAGGCTTTTACATGGGTCATTTCCTTTGCACGGATTCCTCAGATGATTACGGAAACTGTCCTTGGAACCGATCCTAGTGCCATTTACGTACTCTTGATGGTCACCATCTTCTTCTTTATCGGTTGTATGTTTGTAGACCCGATCGTCGTCATTCTTATCCTGACGCCGATTTTCTACCCGGCTGCGATGAGTGCTGGTATAGATCCGGTCCACCTCGGAGTCGTCATCACATTCCAGGCGGCTCTGGGATCAGCTACGCCGCCGTTTGGAGTAGATATCTTTACAGCCAGTGCGGTCTTCAATAAACCGTACCTGGAGGTTATCAAGGGCACACCGCCGTATATTCTCATTTTGTTTGCCATCTCAGGCTTACTCATATTTTTTGACGAACTGTCACTTTTCCTTCTTTAGGAAAAGGAGAGTTTAAATACAAAGGGAGGTCATTCTCATTCGAAAAAAGAATGGATTAGCAGTTCTTATTCTAGGGTTAATCAGTTTGGTGCTGGCTGCCTGTGGAGGCAGTGACGACAGCAGTGGTGACAGCGGGGGAGACGGACAGACGTATAATTGGAAGTTCGTAACAGAGGAAGTGGAAGGACAGGTCCAGTATGAATACGCCCAGGAGTTTGCCAAGCGTATGAATGAAAAATCCGACGGTGCTGTTAATATCGACGTGTATGAATTCGGAGGGCTCGGTAGTGAAACAAACCAGGTCGAGCAGCTGCAGAGCGGTACCGTGGAAATGGCTGTCATGTCTCCAGGGTTCACAGGGAATATGGTGAAAGAAGGACAAATCTTTGCGCTCCAATTCCTTTTTCCTGAAAGTGTAGAAAAGACACAGAATATCCTGAACGACAGCGAAGCTTTGAATACAGACCTTCGTAAGCTTTACGAGGAACACAGCATTTCGCCTCTTTCTTTCTGGTCTGAAGGCGCGATGCAGTGGACATCCAGTAAGGAGATTTCCGAACCTGCGGATTTTGAAAACTTCAAGATGCGTACACAGACGTCTCCGTTGATCCTGAAGTCCTATGAAGCATATGGAGCTGATCCGACACCAATGAGCTGGTCTGAGCTTTACACAGCCCTGGACCGTGGCACAGTGGAAGGACAGGAGAACCCGATCTTCTTCATCGGAGATGCTTCTTTCAACGAAGTACAGGACTACATGACAATGTCGAATCATAACAATTACGTGGCAATGACTACTGTGAACACTGACTGGTATGATGGCCTTGACGAAGAAATGAAAACGATGGTGGATGAAACCGTAACGGAGATGCAGGATTGGGTATTTGAAGAACAGAAGAAGCAGAACGAAGAATATTTAGAAACGATTAAGAACGATACGGAAAACCCGACAGAGATTGTAGAGCTGTCTGACGAACAGCGTGAAGCTTTTAAAGAAAAGGCTGAACCTGTCCGCGACTTCTACCGCAACGAAGTATCCACGGTAGATGGTGAAGTTCTTGATAAGCTGATTGAAGAAATCAATGCAGCCGAATAACGAAAAAGCCCCGCAGAGATGCGGGGCTTTTATTATTGAGGCGACTGCCACGGTTCGGTCTGCCTTTTTAAGTCGATGATCGTCAGCACCATGACGACTAAAAAGAGAAAGCTGGATAGTTTAAACAGGGCAGCTGTGTTCACAAATTGATAGATAAACCCAAGGATGAGGGCACTCGCACCGATGCCGAGGTCAATAGAGGAGTAGTACATCCCGTTGGCAATCCCGCTTCGCTCGATGGAGGTCTTGGAGATGACCCAGGCCTGGAGTGCCGGCATCATGGATCCATAGCCGGCTCCGAATAAAGCTCCTGCGATAATAAGGTCCAGATTCGAATCCGCTGTTGCCAGCACCCACATAGCAATGAAAGATATGACGGAACAGACGATTATTAAGTTCCATGGTCCCCGCTTATCAAAGTACCGTCCTGTTATGGGACGTGACACAGTAGCAAGGACGGCATTAAAGAAATAAAAAAGAAACGTTCCGTCCAGTCCTTGTTCATTACCGAAGATGACAATGTAGGTAACAACCGCTCCGTATCCAAACGTGTTGAGAATCGTGACGAGAGCCGGGTACCAGCTTCTCTTTTCGATCAATGCATCCTTGAAGGAGAAGCGAGGCGGATTTTTTTGGTTTTCATACACCTGCTCAGGCGTGGTGAAGCGGGTGACAGAAAATAAAAGAAGCGCAATGATTCCGAGTGCTGCGGAAATCCATATGAGTAGAGAGAATGAATAGTTCTGATACAAGTAGATACCGAGACTTGGAGCCATAATCATTCCGACGGTAACGGATAAACCGAAATAGCCCATCCCCTCCCCTACACGGCGTCTTGGGACGATGTCAACAGCGGCGGTTCCGTTGACCGTCGTCGACCATCCCCACGCAAGGCCGTGGATGAAGCGGATGACCAGCAGGAAGAAGACCACCTGTGTCACAGGATACATCATCGTCAGGAGGAGCAGGGCCCCGGCACCGATGAGGATGAGCAGTTTCCGTGCCCGGGTCATCAGGAGGTGACCAATAAACGGACGAATCACGATCGCTGCAAAAGCGAAGGTGGTCGTAATCAATCCGACTTCAAGGGTGCTGCCGCCAATCGACTCGATATACGGAGGCAGGTTGGGAAGCAGCATCTGGAAGCTCATAAACGTAAATAAGTTGGCAAGAATGAGAAAGATAAAAGGCCGGGTCCATAAACTTGGTTTATGCATAAAAAATCCCTCGCTTCGGTGATATGGAATGAAAAAAGGAGACCCCCTATTGAAAACAATAGCGGGTCAGAGCGTTTGTATAATCAGCTGTGATCAGCTGTTCTCCGTTCAAGCCACTCCTGATAGAAGTGACGGACAATTGTCTTGATAACCGCATAGGTGGGAATAGCAAACAATAATCCGAGGAAGCCGGCAAGGCTTCCAGCTGCGAGAATCAAGGTAATGATGGTAAGCGGATGGATGCTCAATGCTTTACCCATGACGTTTGGCGAAACAAAATTCCCTTCCAGCTGCTGAGCGATAATGGTAATGACGGCCACCCACACAGCCAGGATGGGGTCTTCGAACAATCCGACAAGGATGGCTGGTACCACGGCCAGGAAGGGGCCGACGAATGGGATAACATTCATCACCATGGCAAATAAAGACAAGGTCAGAGCGTATGGAAGATCGATGATTAAATATCCGACAAGCAGCAGCAGACCGACAACGATACTGACCGTCAGCTGACCGAGAATGAAGGAATGAAGCGTATGATCGATATCGTGAGCCAGTTTAGCAAAGCTTTTTCCCGCTCTTTTTCCTAAGAACTGCCTGATGAACGGGGTCAGTTTGTCACCATCCTTCAGCATGAAGAAAAGGAAAAACGGGATCAGGACAAGAGCGAACACAAAACTGATCAACTGGCTGACGACGTTGATGACCACCGTGGAGGCATCCTGAAGATATGTTTCCAGATTGTTGGCCACATTATCGATGGTCGCATTGAACTGACTTGGTATAATGTCCTGATTCTGCTGCCAGTATGTTACGCCTTCGCCAATCATTTCAGCCATATCCGGAATGTTATCTACGAGCCGGGTGAACTGCTCCTGGGCGATTGGAGCAATGAACTGGGTGATGATGTAACCGAGAACAATGAACAATAGGAAGATGATGACAATTCCGAGAATTCTCGGCACTTTGTAGTGTTCCAGAAGTTTTAGTAAGGGCCGGGATAAATAAAACAGAATCCCACCACCGATTAAAGGAAAGGCGATGGCTCCGACATAGGTCATGATCGGATCGAAGAAAAACTGAATTTGATGCAGCAGTAAAATCAACAGAGCAAGCAGGATGGCAGTTACGATGGCTTGAAACCATTTTTTTTGGACCACAGATAAGACACACCTTTTTATGTAGAATGAAGAAAAGCTGGATGCTCCAGCTTTCAGACGTTCGTGCATATTCGTTATAATAAGGATACCAAATTTCGGGGGGGAAGCAATAGATTTACTTTTCCTGTATGAAAGTTTAACCCGAAAGAGACATGGGAGGAGCATCAATGATGAAAAAAGAACTGTTGGAGCGTTTTGTTTCTTATGCAAAAATGAATACTCAATCCGATGAAACCACCGGCCGTACCCCCTCAACGGAAGGGCAGTGGGAGCTTGCTCATAAGCTTGTCGAAGAACTTGAAGCTATCGGGATGAGTGAAGTCAGTGTGGATGACCATGCTTATGTGATGGCATCCCTTCCTGCAAATACGGAAAAAGAGGTGCCGGTAATCGGCTTTCTCGCTCATCTGGATACAGCCACCGATTTTACCGGCGAACATGTAAACCCTCAAATTGTTGAAAACTATGACGGAGGGGTGCTGCCTTTGAATGAAGAGGTGGAGCTTCGCCCGGAAGATTTCCCTGAACTTTCCGCCTATAAAGGGCAGACGTTGATCACAACGGATGGAACGACCCTGCTCGGGGCCGATAATAAAGCAGGTATTGCTGAAATTATGACGGCTCTGAATCATCTTATTCAACATCCCGAAATCAAGCACGGAAAAATCCGTGTGGCGTTTACACCGGATGAAGAAATCGGCAGAGGCCCCCACAAATTTGACGTCGACCGTTTTGGTGCTTCCTACGCCTACACCGTTGATGGAGGTCCGCTCGGTGAACTTCAGTATGAAAGTTTTAATGCAGCAGGCGCCAAGCTCATCTTTAACGGAAACAGTGTGCATCCGGGGACGGCAAAAAATAAACTTGTCAACGCGGTAAAGCTTGCTCTGGAATTCCAAAATCAGCTTCCAGCCGAAGAAGCGCCTGAACATACAGAAGGGTATGAAGGTTTTTACCATCTCCTTGGCCTGCAAGGGAATGTGGATCGGGCTGAGCTTTCCTATATTGTGAGGGATCACGATAAAGAAAAATTTGAGGAGAAAAAGCAGCGGTTACATGGTCTGGCTGCTGACATGAATGAACGCCTTGGAGAAAAGCGGATGGCTGTAGAAATGGAGGATCAGTACTACAACATGGGGGACAAAATCAAACCGGTCCGCCATATTGTTGATATCGTTGAAGAAGCGATGCAGAACAAAGGTGTGAAGCCCATCATTCAACCGATTCGCGGAGGAACGGATGGGTCACAGCTTTCCTACATGGGACTTCCTACGCCGAATATTTTCACCGGGGGAGAAAACTTCCACGGAAAGTATGAGTACATATCTCTGGAGAGTATGGAAAAAGCGGCTGAGGTCATCGTCGAAACCACCCGTTTATTTGAAGAGAAAGCCTGATGGACGCGTGTTATCCCGAATGGATCAAACGATTGATGAACGACGTATAAGGATTCCGTCCCGTCCCCATACTAAAGTGATTCCATAATGTGGGCGGGAATGATTGACAAAAAAAGGCTTCATGCTATGATTAAGAAAGATATAGCATTCCTAAAGGGGAGTAGCTGATACAATAAAGTCGTCATTTCGGGAGTCATCCCCGGCTTTATTGGCAACGTACGTTGTTAGCGAGACCTTTACCCACAGTGGTAAAGGTCTATGTAATGGCCCGGACCACTTTGGTCGGGGCCATTTTTTAATGGCAGCTTGTATAAATGAGGAGAGTGAAACTGTGGATGTTCAATTGTTGATTGAGTATGGCTGGGTTTTGATTGTACTTGTCGGTCTGGAAGGTATTCTAGCCGCAGACAACGCTCTTGTTCTGGCCATTATGGTAAAGCACCTGCCGGAAGAAAAGCGTAAGAAAGCCCTGTTTTATGGACTGCTTGGTGCGTTCATTTTACGATTTGGTTCTTTATTCATTATATCTTTCCTTGTCGATGTCTGGCAGGTGCAGGCCCTTGGTGCCGCCTACCTCTTATTCATCTCGATCAAGCACCTCATTGATAAATGGAGGTCCGGCGGAGAGGAAGAGGAGGAAGAGGAAGATACCGGCTCCGAGCGGGGGAAAGGCTTCTGGATGACTGTGTTGAAAGTCGAACTTGCCGACCTCGCCTTTGCTGTCGACTCCATCTTAGCTGCTGTAGCTCTTGCTGTTGCTCTTCCAGAAACGGATCTTCCCAACGTCGGAAGTCTGGATGGAGGACAGTTCGGTGTCATCCTGGCAGGGGGGATGATCGGAATTATCATCATGCGTTTTGCGGCCAATGTGTTCGTCAATCTGCTTCAATCCCGTCCGGGTCTTGAAATCGCCGCCTTTGTCATTGTGGGATGGGTCGGTATCAAGCTTGTCGTATCCACGCTAGCCCACCCGAATATTCAAATTCTTGATGAACACTTTGCTCATTCGACAGTGTGGAAAATTATATTCTATTCTGTCCTTGTTTTAATTGCAGTGCTGGGCTGGTTCCTTTCCGGTAAAAAGGAAGAAAAGCAAGCCTGATTTTAAAGGGCAGAGCCCGGCATTGAGGAGAAAACCCGTACTATGATCGCACGTAGTACGGGTTTTCTTGTATCACTCAGCTGAAGCACGGCACATTCCGCACCCGTTCATGGCGCGTGAAAGTGCCGTTTGGTTTATTGAAAATAAAAGAAACGATACAATAGAGAAAAGGGGGAATGTACGGTGGGAAAAGCTGTAGAAAATACGTCCGATCAATTCCGTTATGTGAAAAACCGGATTGATATGCTGCATCAGGTTGTTGAGAGCATGGATCCAGAAGAACTCGATCGGGAAGATTTTCAGCGTGTCCATCAAATGGTGGAGCAGCTGCATATAAAAATGGACCGCTTCAAGAAAGACTGGGATGCGCGGGAGTCATAATGTCCATCACTTTTTCCCGGATGACCCAGCAGGAAGCCGAGGAAATGGCGGCGTGGCATTATCCTCCGCCGTATGATTTTTACGATATGACCGCCGATGAAGAAGATTATCGTGAGTTTATCGATCCTCATCGGAGAAGTCCGCATACGTACAGCGCCTATAGGGAAGGCGCGCTGATCGGTTTCTTCACCTTTCATCCGACTGTTGAAGAAACGGTGGATGTAGGTCTTGGACTCCGCCCGGATCTAACGGGAAAGGGGAAGGGAGATTCCTTTATGGAAGCTGGTTTGAGTTTTGCAGAGCGCCACTATGGGGCCCGTTTTTTTACATTGAGTGTTGCTGAGTTCAATCAGCGGGCGGTCGAAGTATACCGAAGAGCTGGATTTAAAGAAACCCACCGGTTTATGCAGAAGACCAATGGAGGTACGTATCCATTCATTGCTATGAAAAAATAAAAAGGAGGTTGTTCTGCTTTGGCATTACATCATTTTCATTTAAAGGCAGACTGGCCGGGCGGCCGCAACGAAGTCGGCCGGATCGAATCAGATAAATTGAAAACAGAAATCTCCATCCCTAAAGAAATGGATGGACCGGATGTAGGAACAAACCCGGATGAAATGCTTCTGGGGGCGGCGGCGACCTGTTACATCATTACGCTGGCCGCTATGATCGAAAGAGCGGATCTGCCGCTTCAGGAAATGGATATGACCTCGGAAGGTCAGGTCGATGTGACCGACGGAGTCTTCACCTATAAGAAAATCATTCACCGTCCCCGTGTCGTGTTGAAAAGTGAGGCAGAAGAGAAGGAGTTGGAAAAACTCCAGCGTCTTGTTGAAAAGGCGGAAAAGTCCTGCATGATCTCACGAGCAATTGCAGGAAATGTAGCGTTGGAGCTGGACTCAGATGTAACTATTGCTTCCTGACAGAAAGGGAAGAAAAAAGCGGCCTGTATGGCATGGCATACAGGCCGCTTTTAGTTTTTAAAGGACTCCGCCTTGGCAGGAAGAGAGAACCACTATAAACCAACCATGGTTTTACAAGCTTTCTTCGTTTACGTCTCCATAAGGTAAACGCGCGCTTCATAAGGCTTCAACGAGAAGCTGGATACGTTCTTATGATGGTTTACAATCGAATTGGACAACATCAGCTGACTGGAGCTGAGTGGCTCCTCCGACTGAAAGTCAGCTGCTTGATCGGTCAGATTGACGATGACGATGGCTTTTTTACTGTCCAGCGTCCTCGTATAAGCATAAATCTGCTCATCTTCCGGAAGAAGAAGATTATAGATGCCATACGTAAACACATCCTGCTCCTTTTTCATGGCAATCATTTCTTTGTAGTAGTTCAAGATGGAATGGGGGTCCTGTTCTTGATCAGCCACATTGATGGACGTATAGTTCGGGTTGATTTTCATCCACGGGTTTCCGGTTGTAAAACCAGCTTGTGCTTCACGGCTCCACTGCATCGGCGTACGGCTGTTGTCCCTGGATGTGTTCCAGAGAATGTTCATAATGTCCTTATGAGCCATGCCTTTTGCTTTTTTGTTCTGATATAAATTTTTCGCAGCCACATCATCATAATCTTCAATGGAAGGGAAGGCCATATTCGTCATGCCGATTTCCTGACCTTGATAAATGTAAGGCGTCCCCTGCATAAAGAAATACATCGTTGCAATCGCCGTCGCACTTTCGCGCCAGTAGACTTGATCATCCCCCCACGTCGAAACGACACGGGCCTTGTCATGGTTTTCTACAAACAAAGCGTTCCATCCATCCCCTTCAAGAGCTTTCTGCCATCGGGTCAGTACTTTTTTCAAACCCTTAATGTCAAGCTGCTGTTCAGCATCCTGATCCCAAAGGTCCAGGTGCTCGAATTGGAAGATCATATCCATTTTTCCGTTGTCGCCGACCCATTGATCCGCTTCATCGGCACTTACCCCGTTCGCTTCTCCGACCGTCATCACGTCATAATTATCGTATGTGCGGTCTTTGAATTCCTGAAGGTGGGTGTGGATCCCTTTTTGGTTCATATGCATATCAAAAGAGGACACATACGTTTCTTTTTCAGGGTTCGGCATATCTGGAAAGCCCGGCCGCTTTTTGATATGGCTGATGGCATCTATGCGGAAACCGTCGATTCCTTTATCCAGCCACCAGTTGACCATGCTGTATAGAGCTTCGCGGACGTCTTCGTTCTCCCAGTTCAAGTCCGGCTGCTTTCTGGAGAACACATGAAGGTAATACTGCCTTGTTTCCTCGTCATATTCCCATGCCGATCCTTCAAAGATACTCTCCCAGTTGTTCGGTTCGCGGCCGCCTCTGCCATCGCGCCAGATATACCAGTCCCTCTTGGGATTGTCCTTGGATTTCCGGGATTCCAAAAACCATGGATGTTCATCACTTGTATGGTTGAGGACGAGGTCGATGATCAACTTCATGTCACGTTTATGCACTTCCTTAAGCAGCTCGTCGAAATCCTCCATCGTTCCGAATTCATCCAGGATGTCCTGATAATCGGAAATGTCATAACCGTTATCATCCTTCGGGGATTTGTACATTGGGCAGATCCAAATGAAATCAATGCCCATATCCTTCAAATAGTCCAGACGGCTGATCATTCCCTGCAGATCGCCGATCCCATCTCCATTTGAATCCTGAAAACTTCTAGGGTAAACTTGATATCCTACCGCTTCTTTCCACCATACCCGTTCCATATACAGCCCCTCTTTCCTAATAAAATCATTCGTGATATGCAAACGTTTTCTCAGTGAGAATGATTGAATAAACAGCTTGTTTATTCAATAACCATAACCATGAAAATCTAAAAATATATCTTATTATGCAAACGTTTTCCTGATAAATCTATACTAGCTGATTTTCTTCTGCTTTACAATAGGAGGTTCGTGAAAAGAGCAGGCTTACACATCATTGGATTGTTAAAATCAGGTGGTGCATCTTCTGTTGAGGATGTTGAAAGGCTGTCATGAATCCTGTTGATTTCACAACAAAGCGGCGTGAATCCGGTGGACAGTTATCCGTGTGCCCATCATAAGGGCGGTCAGTTTTATGAGTACATAGCCTTAATGGGTGCTGTTTAAACCTTAAGGATTGCGGCAGATGGGGATTTCATATATATTTAAAGTAATTCAACTGAATATGGAAACCTTCGGGGTCGGGTGAAAGTCCCAGCCGGCGGTAATGAGCTTATGCTCTCAGCCCGCGACGGAGAATCAGTGTTAAGCACGGTTCTCCCTGATTTGGTGAAATTCCAAAGCCGACAGTTAAAGTCTGGATGGGAGAAGGTTGTGGAAACGTATCGGTACCGTTCATGCAACACGTGTACCCTTTGTTTGCTGTACGCAAAAAAATGACGTTTAAGACCCTGGAGAAGTATGTCTTCTTCAGGGTTATTTTTATGGAAAAAGAGCAGGTGATGAAGATGGAGCGTGATGAGCAGTACATGGCAATGGCTGTACAGATGGCCAGGGAAACGGTCGGCCAGACGAGTCCCAACCCTTCAGTAGCCGCCATTGTGGTCAAAGATAATCAAGTCGTCGGTATAGGCGTGCATGTGAAGGCTGGTGAACCTCATGCGGAAGTGCACGCACTACGGATGGCAGGAGAAAAAGCGGAAGGCGCGGACATCTATGTCACTCTTGAACCGTGCAGCCATCATGGACGGACACCTCCGTGTGCCGAAGCTGTCGTGAAGGCAGGCATCCGCCGGGCCGTTACGGCTTCATCGGATCCGAACCCTAAAGTTTCCGGCCGGGGCATTGAAATGATGAAGCGGCAGGGCGTGGAGGTCCGGACGGGTGTTTTGAAAGACGAGGCAGATGAACTGAATCGTGCCTTCTTTCATTACATTCAAACAGGTGAACCTTATGTCCGTTTAAAGACAGCGATGAGCCTTGACGGGAAGATTGCCACCGCCAGTGGAGAGAGTCAATGGATCACAGGAGAAGAGGCGCGGCAGGACGGACACCGCTATCGTCATCAATCGGACGCGATTCTAGTCGGGATCAATACGGTCATGATGGATAATCCGACATTGACGACAAGAATTCCGGGTGGCGGAAAGCATCCGATCCGTCTTGTCCTCGATACGCATCTTCGTATTCCGACTGCTTCGAATCTGATACAAAATAATGAATCTCCAACGTGGATTTTCACGTCAGCGGATATACCGGATGAAAAGCGTCTGATTCTTGAAGAGCATGCCCATGTCCACGTCATTCCGCTTGGCCGCACCATCGATCCTGGAGAAGTCCTGCGCTATTTAGGAAAGCACAAGGTCACCTCTCTCCTTGTTGAAGGAGGGGCCACCATTGCCGACGCTTTTGTCAGATCAGGAAAGGTGAATGAGACGATTACGTATATTGCTCCCAAATTGATCGGTGGAAAAGAAGCACTGACCCCGGTTGCCGGCCGCGGCATCCAACAGTTGAAACAGGTGACATCTTTTGAGTTTGTATCGACCGAACAGCTTGGAGAAGATATTAAAATTGTTTCGATAAGAAAAGGGGAATCCTAATGTTTACAGGAATTGTAGAAGAAATAGGAACACTGCAGTCCGTTAAAAGTAAAACGGAAGCTTTGGAGATAAAGATTGCTGCATCCAAAATTCTGGAAGATATCAAGCTTGGGGACAGTATTTCCATTAACGGTGTCTGTCTGACCGTGACAGATTATACGAAGGATACCGCATCCTTTGATGTGATGCCGGAAACATACCGCGCCACCAACATCCATGAATTAAAGCAGGGCAGCGATGTCAATCTTGAACGCGCGATGGCGGCAGATGGGCGGTTCGGCGGTCACCTTGTATCGGGTCATATTGACGGTACGGGCAGCATTGTATCAAAAAGGCCGGAGTCCAACGCCGTCTATTACGACATACAGCTTCCGTCCGACTTGGTTCCTTATTTTGTCTATAAAGGCTCGATAGCTGTTGATGGTACATCCCTGACTGTATTCGGAGTAGAAGAGGATCGTGTCACCATTTCTTTGATTCCGCACACGATGGAACATACCGTTCTCGGCAGGAAAGGTCCGGGAGACAAAGTTAATATCGAATGTGACATGATTGGAAAATATGTCGCTCACTTCCTGAGTGGGCAGAATCAAGAGCACCCGCAAACAGCCATCTCCAAAAAGATGCTGGCTGATAACGGGTTTGCATGAAGAGGGGGAAAGCATATGTTTGATTCGGTTGAAAAAGCGATTGATGTATTGAAGCAGGGAAAGCTTGTCATCGTTTGTGATGACGAGGACAGGGAAAATGAAGGGGACTTTATTGGAATCGCGGAGCATGCTTCCACGGAGATGATCAATTTTATGATCAAGCATGGGCGTGGGCTGGTTTGTGCCCCGATTACGAATGAAACAGCTGGAGCGCTCGAGCTGATGCCTATGGTCAATGACAATTCAGACCCTAATCAGACAGCGTTTACGGTCAGTGTGGATCATAAAGAGACAACAACTGGAATTTCAGCGGACGAACGGGCCCTGACCATCAGGGAAATGCTGAACCCGGAAAGTAAAGCTTCCGATTTCCAGCGGCCCGGTCATATTTTCCCGTTGATTGCCAAGGAAGGCGGTGTCCTGCGCAGAGCGGGTCATACGGAAGCGGCTGTCGACCTGGCACGTCTTGCGGGAGCCCGGCCGGCAGGTGTCATCTGTGAAATCATTAAAGATGATGGAACGATGGCCCGTGTGCCTGACCTGAAAGAAATGGCCGAGGCGTTTGACATTCCGATGATCACCATTGCGGATTTGATTTCATACCGCCATGAGCAGGAAAACCATGTGACCCGGGAAATCGAGGTGCAGATGCCTACAGAATACGGCGAATTCCGAGCGGTAGGCTTCAAGAATGATATCGATTTTAAAGATCACATCGCTCTTGTAAAAGGAGACATCAATCCGGAGGAGCCGACCCTTGTGCGGGTACACTCCGAATGTCTGACAGGGGATGTCTTCGGCTCCTACCGCTGTGACTGCGGTCCTCAGCTGGACAACGCTTTACGGCAGATTTCCGAAAATGGCAGCGGTGTTCTGCTGTACATGAGACAGGAAGGCCGCGGGATCGGGTTAATGAATAAATTGAAAGCCTATAAGCTTCAGGAAGAAGGCTATGACACGGTGGAAGCGAATGAGAAACTCGGCTTCGGGCCTGATTTAAGAGATTACGGTGTCGGTGCTCAAATCCTGAAGGACCTGGGCATTACAAAACTTCGTCTGCTGACGAATAACCCGAAGAAAATTTCCGGACTTGGTGGTTTTGGTCTTGAGGTTGTAGAGAGGGTGGCTATTCAGATGCCTTCCCGCAAAGAAAATGAAAGCTACTTGAAAACGAAACAGTCTAAAATGGGGCACTTATTCCACTACTAGAAAGGAAGAGACTTATGGTTAAAACATTTGAAGGTAATCTTGTAGGAACAGGACTGAAAATCGGTATTGTAACAGGAAGGTTCAACGACTTTATTACGAGTAAGCTGTATGAAGGAGCCGTAGATGCGCTGAAGCGTCACGGCGTCGATCTGAACGATGTAGAGGCTGCTTATGTGCCTGGAGCTTTTGAAATTCCACTGGCCGCTCAGAAGATGGCGGAAACCGGGAAGTACGATGCGGTTATCACCCTGGGAGCTGTCATCCGCGGCTCCACGCCGCATTTCGACTATGTTTGCGGCGAAGCAGCTAAAGGGGTTTCTCAGGCTTCCCAGAAGACTGGTATTCCAGTGATCTTTGGCGTCATTACCACAGACACCATTGAACAGGCCATCGAGCGTGCAGGTACGAAGGCCGGTAACAAAGGCTGGGAGGCAGCCACAGCAGCCATTGAAATGGCGACACTGATGAACGCGTTCAAATAAAAGAACCTATTTGGAAAAGTACGGTTTTACAGAGGTGGTATGTGCGGTCATGTTCCGCTTATCGGTGGATGCCTGCCGTGGGCCCGGTTTCAGCTGACCTGGGTTCGGTCCCGTAGGCCCCACCACCGAACACTTCTCGTAACTTCGCCAAAATAGTACAAAAAAGAGGGGTTCTGCTAAGCAGAACCCCTCTTTTGGCTGTAGAAAAAGCCTGTGTTAACCAGTTAGAGTTTTCCATTTGTCGTGGGAAGGGTCACTTTCCGCTTATCGGTGGATGAATGATGCGGGCACGCCTTCAGTTGACTTGGTCAGAAAGGCCGCCTGCCCAAGTGGATCTTCGGCCCGTGCTGTTCCCGCAGGCATCAACACCGAACGCTCCTTGTGCCGACGTTAGAATATGAAGGAGAGAGATTGTGCATTACGCAGGTACGCAGATTCATAAGAAAGGCATGGGCTGCGCTATTGCCGCTTGCGTGGAAAAGAGGAAGGGAAAGAACAGGTGCTGATGACGGCTGCCTGCCGGAAGATTTTCCTCCATCCAGCAAGAGTGAGCGGGGTGAAGGAGAGTCTTTGTCGATGTTAAAGAACCCCCAAGGAGCAGTGCCCCTTCCACTCCTGCGGAAGAACGAGTGGTCCGAGACCGCCGAGCTCGGGCGCTCGTCCGCGGAAAGGGAAGGGGCTCTGGTTTTTCGTGGAGCCTGTCCCCCCGGTTGGACAGGGTTTAAGTGAAGTAGGAAAAAGGAAGGATAAAGGGAAAGGGGGAACGGTGATGACAACAAGAGCCGTCTGGTTTAGAAGAGATTTACGGTTGAATGATCATACAGCACTTGCAAAAGCTGTTGAACATACAAAAGATGAGGACAGCCTCGTTTTGTTTTTTCATATTCACCCGGATTTGAACAAGTCATTCACAATGAGGCATGATTACTATTTTCAAACCCTTCAGGACTTCGTTTCACGTGCCGGGGATATGGGTGCGCCTGTCCATGTTATTGAAGGAGAAACCGAAGAGTCCTTTCAGACATTTGTAAAGGAACTGGATGTGGACATGGTCTACTTCAACCGGGATGAAACAAGATTTGGTAAGAAGCGGGATGATCATATGGTGGAGTATCTGGACTCGATTGATGTGGAAGTCTACCATTACATGGATCACCACCTGCACGGGGCGGAGGAAATCAAAAAGCAGGATGGCGGCCATTATAAAGTATTCTCCCCATACTTAAAGAAGTGGAAGCAGCAGCAGAAACCCGGTATTCAACGGGTGAACCACGATAAACTGAAAAATGCGGCCGTGGATAAACGTTCTTCCTTTAAAGAAGGAGAAAAAGCGTACCAGTCGCTGATGGAAAAAATAGAAGCTGATTTTCCCGGGACAGGGGAAGAAGCTGCCGGTGAAAGGTTCAGCCTGTTTCTTGATGGAGCCATCTATGATTATGATGAGGAGCGGGATTTCCCGGCCGTTGATGGGACAAGTCTGATGTCCAGGTATCTGCGTACCGGTGCGGTTTCCGTCCGGACGCTGTATCATAGAATTCAGGACGAAGTAAACTTCAAAAAGGATACATCCGGAGTGGAAACCTATATTTCCGAGCTTGCGTGGCGCGATTTTTACAACATGATCTATTACTATTATCCGGAATCAGACGATAAAGAGCTTGTTGAAAAATACAGAGGTATTCCGTGGAATAATGATGAGGATCTTCTGGAAAAATGGAAGCAGGGGCAGACTGGTTTTCCGTTGATTGATGCAGCGATGAGACAGCTGAATGAAACCGGCTGGATGCATAACCGGCTCCGTATGGCTGTGGCCTCTTTTTTGACGAAGGATCTGCTGATGGATTGGCGCGAAGGAGAACGGTACTTTGCTGAGAGGCTGGTGGACTATGACCCTGCCTCGAATATCGGTGGCTGGCAGTGGGCGGCTTCCACCGGTACAGATCCTGTTCCTTATTTCCGCGTATTTAATCCAGTCAGGCAGTCCGAGCGCTTCGATCCTCACGGCCGGTTCATTAAGGAATGGGTGCCGGAGCTTGAAAATGTGGAGAAGAAGTATATCCATGATCCTTCGAAGATGCCGGAGAACGAACAGGAAAAGGCTGGATGCATGATCGGTGAAGACTATCCTGAGCCTGTGGTGGACCATAAAAAGATGCGAAAGCGGGCGATTGAAGTTTTTAAAGACAAAACATAAAAAGAGGGGTAACCATGACAATAAAGCGAAATGATTTAGAGAAGTATGCAGATCTGGCTTTGAAAAACGGAGTGAACCTGCAGCACAGGCAGGGGCTGATCATCAACGCCCCCATTGAAGCTGCCGATTTCGTCCGGATCGTAACCGCAAAGGCCTACGGGATGGGGGCGAAAAACGTTCATGTCGAATGGAACGACGAAATGCTCAGTTATATGAAAATGAAGCATGCACCGATGGACGTCCTTAAGGATTTCCCTAAATGGAAAGCGGAAGGTCTTGAAGAAATGGTGGCGGACGGGTATGGGCTGTTAACCATTTACGGTCCGGACCCGGATTTAATGAAGAATGTAGATCAGGAACGGGTGGCTGCGGCCACGAAAGCGAGTGGAGAGGCTCTTTCCGGATACCGGGACTATTTAATGAATGATAAGACGACCTGGTCCATTGTTGCCTATCCGCAGAAAGCATGGGCGCAGAAAGTGTTTCCGGATGCTTCTCCGGAAGAGGCACAGGAACAGCTGTGGAAGGAGATCTTCAGAATCACACGGGTGGACAAGGACGATCCGGTTCAGGCGTGGGAGGAGCATAATGAAGCTCTTCGGCAGGCGAGGGAATATTTGAACCAAAAGCAGTATAAAAAACTCCATTATTCCGGGCCAGGGACAAAGCTGACCATTGAGCTCGTTTCGAATCACATCTGGCATGGAGGAGCGGCGGAATCAGAAAAAGGAAGCACGTTCAACCCCAACATTCCGACCGAAGAAGTCTTTACTATGCCTCATAAGTACGGTGTGAATGGGAAGGTCTCCAGCACAAAGCCGTTGAGTTACGCGGGGAACTTGATTGAGAACTTCACCTTAACATTCAAGGATGGAAAAGTGGTGGATTACGCCGCGGAATCCGGGGAGGATACACTAAAGCATCTGGTTGAATCGGATGACGGCTCAGCCAGACTTGGAGAAGTCGCCCTCGTACCGCACGCTTCCCCGGTTTCCCAATCCGGTCACATCTTTTTCAACACGTTATATGATGAAAATGCTTCCTGTCACTTAGCTTTAGGAAAAGCATATCCCACCAACATAAAAGGCGGATCCTCCTTTAATAAGGAGCAGATGGAATCACACGGCGTCAATGATAGTCTCGTCCATGAAGACTTCATGATGGGGTCGGATGAATTGAACATCGACGGAGAAACGAAGGAAGGTCTGTATGAACCTATTTTCCGTAAAGGTATGTGGGCCGTGGATTTTGAGGAAAGCGAAGAGACACCCTGATCCAGGGTGTCTTTTTGGCTTTAGAAAAAGCCTGTGTAAACCAGTTAGAGTTTACATTTGTCGTGGGAAGGGTCACTTTCCGCTTATCGGTGGATAAATGCCGCGGGCACGGCCTCCGCTGATTTGGTCAGGAAGGTCGACTGCCCAAGTGGATCTTCGGCCCGTACTGTTTCCGCAGGCATCAACACCGATAAGCTCCTTGTGCCAACGTTAGAATATAAAGGAGAGAGGTTGTGCACTAAGCAGGTTCGCATATTCAAAAGAACGGCATGGGCTGCCTGCCGGAATATGAAAAAGCCTCTCCTCCATCCAGCAGGGATGAGCTGGGTGAAGGAGAGGCTTTTTCGATGTTATAGAACTCCCAAGGAGCGGTGCCCCTTTCGCTCCTGGCGGTAAGAAAGAAAAAGAGGTTTCTCTACAAGCTGAAAGACACCCTGATCCATGGTGTCTTTGTTCGTGGAAAGATGACATTGTATCTTCTGAATTACATTATCATTACAGACGATTTAAATCTTCAAAAACCTGTCTACAATAAGGATAGATTGTGGTACATATGAAGTAGAATAGATTATCTTGAATCGAAGAAGGGTGATCCCATGAAGCGTGATGCTTTTTTTGATAATGCCAAAGTAGTCCTTATCTTTCTCGTCGTTTTCGGTCATATGATCCAGCCGTTTACCGATGGTTCCAAACCGATGTACACCCTTTATACGTGGATTTATACCTTTCACATGCCGGCGTTCATTTTCCTTGCCGGGTTCTTTGCCAAAGGATCGGGGGAGAAGGATTACTTGATCCAGCTGGCTAAAAAGTTGATTCTGCCATACTTGATTTTTCAGCTCGTCTATACCGGGTATTACTTCTTCATCGGGAAAGGTGAAGGGTTTGACGGGATTTTTTATCCGCACTGGTCGTTATGGTTCTTGTTCAGTTTGTTCTGCTGGCACATTCTGTTGTACTGGTTTAAGAAAATTCCGCCGATGCTCGGTGTCGCCATCGCTGTTCAGATCGGTGTGCTCGTCGGATATTTCACAGATATCGGCCACCATTTCAGTCTATCCCGCACATTCGTTTTCTTCCCGTTTTTCCTTGCCGGGTACTGGCTGACGAAGGAGCATGTGCATAAGTGGAGAACACGCCGTGTCCGGGAAATCAGTATGGTCATTATGGCTGCAGCCGCAGGTGTGATTGCTGTCCTCCCTGAAATCAACTCCGGCTGGCTGCTCGGTTCGAAATCCTATGAGGTTCTCGGCAGTCCGGAAATGGGAGGACTGTTCCGACTGGCGGTATACGCTCTCGCGGGGATCATGGTTGTCAGTGTCCTTTCATGGATTCCGAATACAGAATATAAAATCACGTACCTTGGCGGAAAGACCTTGTACGTTTATCTGCTGCACGGCTTTTTCATCCAGTTCTTCCGGCAGGCCGACTTGTTCAAAGTGGATAACCTGTTTGATGTCATCGGGCTTGCGATCATCTCTGCTGCTATTGTCTACTTGTTATCGAGCAGCTTGATCCGCACGCTGACACAGCCGTTCATTGAGGGGCGTATCCAGCTCATCAAACGTTGGTGGCAGCGGACCTTTGACAAAGATTCCACGCTTCAATCATAAATAAATCCGCCTTTCCTGGTGGATGGAATAGAGCCTCCTTGTGAATAATACGTAAGAGATTCGCAAGGAGGTTTTTGTATGTCTAAAAAAATCTTGATGATTGTCACGAATGCTGATTACATGGATGGACATGAAACGGGGCTCTGGCTGTCTGAGTTTGTCGAACCGTCCGTGGAGTTCGGGGAAGCCGGTTATGAGGTGACCGCCGCAAGCCCGCGGGGAGGGCGCCCGCCGATTGATGAAAACAGTTACAGCAACCAGCTTCCTGATGTATGGGATGGGGTGATGGAGCCGATCAGCCGGACGGTGGCACTCGCAGAAGTGGATCCGACGTCGTATGACGCTGTCTTTTTATGCGGCGGGCACGGAACCATGGTCGATTTTCCTGAAAATGAACAGTTGGAAGAGCTTCTCCGTCACTTTCTTACCGAAGGAAAAGTCATGGCTTCCGTCTGTCACGGCCCCGCCGGATTCATTGGTGTCACGGATCACAATAAGCAGTCTCTTGTAAGTGGGAAAAAGCTGACAGGCTTTTCGAATGAAGAGGAAACGAAGGTTGGTCTTGAGGGACGTGTCCCGTTTTCACTGGAAGATCGTTTAATCGAAGAAGGGGCGGAATTCAGCAAAGGAAAGCCGGATGAAAGTCACGTCGTCGTTGATTTTCCCTTTGTGACCGGTCAGAATCCTTCGTCCAGTCTGGAAACCGCGCAAAAAGTGCTGGAACAATTAAAAGACCGCTGAGCCAAAGGCCCGGCGGTCTTTCTTTATGCATTCAGAACAATAGATGTGCCATCAGTGTAATGACTGGAAGGGTTATGATCGTACGCTCAAGGAAGATGATGAACAGGTCCTTCAGGTTAACCGGAACCTTGGAACCGAGCAGAAGACCACCGACTTCCGACATGTAAATCAACTGGGTTACAGAAAGAGCGGCAATAATGAACCGTGTCATTTCACTCTCGATAGAAGCTCCGATGATTGCAGGCAGGAACATGTCCGCAAACCCTACAAGAATGGTTTCAGAGGCTTCCGCAGCATAGGGCACCTGCATGAGTTCAAGAAGTGGAATGAACGGCATACCGATCCACGTGAAGAAAGGGGTGAATTCCGCAATGATTAGAGCAATCGTCCCGAGGGCCATGACAATCGGAGCAACCCCCATCCACATATCAAGGATATTCTGGGCGCCCTGCTTCATAAAGGCTCCGGGACCTATCGATTTGCTGCCGCGCTCAACCGCTTGGGCATATCCGTAGGTAAACACATTGTGGCCTTCGGGAATATCTTCATTCTGTTCTCCTGCTTCATCGGTTACATAGGTATCAGGCTTTCTGGACAGCGGCGGAATCCGCGGCATGATCAATGCTGCAACAAATCCGGCGAGCGCTACAGTTAGATAAAACGGCACGAACATATGGCCGAGCCCGACTTCCTGTATGACGACAAGACTGAAGGTAATGGAGACGATGGAGAAGGTGGTTCCGATTACGGCTGCTTCTCTTTTCGTGTAGTACCCTTCTTCATACTGCTTACTCGTCAAAAGGACTCCGATCGTTCCGTCCCCGAGCCAGGAAGCAAGGGAGTCAATAGACGAGCGTCCCGGCAGTTTGAAGAGCGGACGCATGATTTTCGTAAGGATGACTCCGAACAATTCCAACAGGCCGTAGTTCAACAGCAGGGGAAGGAACAGCCCTGCAAATAAAAAGACGGCGAACAGGACATGCAGCAGGGAATCCAGCAGCAGTCCGCCTGTATTTTCGGAAATGACCGCCTCCGGTCCAATCTGGAAGTAGACCATGATGGCGAAAATCATACCGAGAACACGGGTAACGACCCATACCGCGGGTACATTAAATAATGAATGGAAAAACGGAGATTTGGAACCATCCGATCTCAGCAGTTTAGCGGCAACAGTGGCAAGCGCTGTTATCGTAATAATGATGGTCATGATGAGAGACAGGGAGCCGGCCAGTCGTTCCTCGACCTCTCCTGCCAAAACGGCGATTGGAATGGTGACGGCTCCGTCATCACCACTGATAGGGAACATAAATAAGAAAATACCGATGAGGGACGGTATGATAAAACGCAGATGCGAAGAAGGTTTAAAATCTTTCGCTTTCATCCAAAATCTCTCCTGACTAATCTGTTTTATTTATAAACATCTCAGAATAAATATACAACATTATTTATTCTATTACGATTACTGCCAAAAACCAATAGGAAATTTGTAGAGAATCACAGACCCCGGGGTTTATCACAAAAGGACAACGGGGAACCTTTTGTATACATTGGAAACTGGAAATGGGGGAAAGGGAATGCAGTCATATGCGAAGCCTAGAGTCGTCGTAAGCCGGTGCCTTGAATTTGCAGAGGTGCGGTATAACGGAGCGGTCATACCAGATAAAGCAGTCGAACGAATGAAAGCGCATGTAGAATTTATTCCTGTCTGCCCGGAAGTGGAAATCGGACTGGGTGTACCAAGAGATGTCATCCGTCTCGTGGATGATGAGGAAAAACGTCTCGTTCAACCGAAAACGGGGGAAGATCTTACTGATAAAATGACTGGTTTTTCCAATACTTTTCTTGATCATCTTGATGATGTTGATGGATTTCTTTTGAAGAACCGTTCTCCGACCTGTGGGATGCATGATGTGAAGGTGTATCAGAGTGCGGAGAATTCCCAGGTGATCGGAAAGACATCCGGGGTGTTTGCCGCAGAGGTACTCAAGCGTCACAGCGGGATGGCTGTGGAGGAGGAAGGGCGGTTGAAAAACTTCACCCTGCGCCATCATTTTTTGACGAAACTATTCACCCTGGCCTCCTTCCGGGAGATGAAGAAGGAAAGAAAGATGAAGGAGCTGCAGCAGTTTCATGCCCGGCATAAATATCTGTTTATGGCCTACCACCCGGGCCTGTTGAAGAAAATGGGGCAGACGACAGCCAACCATGACCATCGTGGAATCGGTGAGGTGCTTGAAACGTACGAAAATCTGCTTCATGAGCTGATGCGGGAGCCTGCGAAAACAAGCGCCCACGTCAACGTCTGTCAGCACATTGCCGGGTATTTTAAGAAGCAGCTGACGAGCGGAGAAAAACAAAGTTTTGCTGATCTTCTTCATCAATATAAAGAAGAAAAAATCCCCTTAAGTGCTGTTCTCAGTGTATTGAGTTCCTGGACCGCCCGTTTTCAAAGCGGGTATTTGAAGCAGCAGAGTTATTTCCAGCCCTACCCGGTCGATCTGGTGGAAATATCCGACTCAGGGAAGGGCCGGGCCTATTCCTGATGATCATTCTGCATAATGCTTAAGAATGCGGTCCACAGCCGGACCATAGCTTTCCCCGAACATGTTGAGATGGGCAAGCAGGTAAAAGAGCTGATACAGAGGTTTGATTTCCTCGTAATGTTCAGGCAGAGGGAGGACCTCTTGATAATGATTGTAAAAATCAGCTGGGAAGCCGCCGAAGACTTCTGTAAAGGCCAGTTCAAAAGCGTGATCCCCATAAAGAATGGAAGGGTCAATCAAAACCGGCTGTCCGTGCTCATCCATCATGTAATTGCCGCCCCATAGATCACCGTGGAGCAGAGAGGCTTCGGGATGAGCGGGGAGGTATTGGTCCAGTCTGTTCATCAATGCTTCCATCCGCTTTCTTCGTTTGTTCGTTATCCGTTTTTTGGAGATCCCAATATCAAGCTGTGCGCCCAGGCGGCACGTACGGTAATAGTCCACCCAGGAAGGGGCCCACGTATTTGGCTGATCGAGCTGTCCGACAAACGTCGGAGCCCCGTATCCATACGAATCCCTTGTGTGCTTGTGCATATGAGCAAGCTGACGGCCGAGGGCTGCATGATCGTTCCGGCTCCCGGGTTCAATCCATTCCATCACAAGCGCGGCAGGCTCCCTGTTTTCAGGCATGTCGTAATGATAGACGTTCGGGACACGGATGGTCTTTGTCTGTTGAATCGTCTGCAGTCCCTCGGCTTCCGCCTGGAAAAAGTGGGAGGGGACACCGGCGTTCGTCTTTATAAAGTACGCCTGTCTTTCGGTCTGTACGTAAAATGCCTGGTTGATGTCACCACCACTGACGGCGGTCTGCTTCTGTATCCGGCTTTCATCTCCAATGGTGCTCAATGTTTTTTCGATGATATCCATCAAAGGTCTCCTTTCCATTAATGAAGCGGAGCAGGTGGGGTCGGTGTGAAAATCTTCTGGTACGCATGTATTTCGTTCAGCTCCTGAAAACCGATGGCTTTGTATAACTGTTCAGCCTGAGGATTCAAGGAGCGGACAGATAGGGTGACCGCCTGCAGTTCGAGGGCGTAAAACGCATATTGCAGGGCATGTTCCATCAACTCTGTGCCGATGCCGGTGTTTTGATAGGAAGGATGAACATTCACAAAGCAGATTTCACCCTCTTCCCCTTCCGCGATCGTTTCAAAGTAGAGGTACCCGGCGAGCTCTCCCTCCTTCTCATATCCCCATAGATCGTTCCCCTGCTGTCGTGAAAGGTAAAACATTTCTTCTGTCGTATAATACGCCGCATCTGGATGCAGTTTGTCCAATCTTTCTTTATCTTGTTCCTGCAGTTGGAAGATTGACGGGGTCTTTGTGGACTCCGCAGCCTTGAAATGGGCTTGGAAGAGGACCAGTGTTTTTTCAACGTTATACAGTTCGAACGCATGGGTTTCAGCGAAAGCTTTCAACTCTTCGTTCGCCCCGTAGCAGGCTACTTTAACCGCATCAAAATGAAGCTGGGCAGTCAGAGAAGCTTTGTCCCATAAGCGTTCAATGACGTCGGATTCCTCTTTTACCGCAAAAGGCCCGAGGAGGCGGCAGAATTTCTGCTCGAAAAAAGGGACCATGCCTAAAAATCCTACGATTTCGGAACCTTCCCAAGCGACATAAGCTAAAGGCTCTGTGAACTGGGTTAACGTCCAGATCTGCTCGAAGATTTCATTTTTCTCAGAAGCCATCCAGGCCACATAATGGCGGTCCTGGCCATTCATCTGATACAGCCACTCGGCTGCCGTATGTAATTCCCTGACTTCCAGCTCGCGAATCTGAATCATGGCACTCATCCTTTCGTTATACATGAATTTTCACACAATAGTAGAGAAAAGTGCAAGCGCTGCCTTTCTGCGGGGCGGCTGTAAGTAGCTGAAGTCTGTGCGGGATCGTCGATTGACAGGGTTGACCTGTGGATTTGCGGGGAAAAGTAAGATACAGAAGTATGGAAAGGAGGCGGGACGCATGCATCAGCGGTTGAAATACATAGCCATTTACCGGATCACAGTTATTGTCTGGATGTCCGTCCGTTTTCTGCTCCGCATTTTCTGGTTCGAAAAGAGACACCGGATCTGGGATGAGCAGACGAAAAGGAAATGGGAGATGATGCTGGCAGATATGGCGGAAGAGTATCGGAGGAAGGCGGTCGCCCTCGGCGGGCTGCTGATAAAGTTCGGACAATTTCTCAGCTCCCGTGGGGATCTTCTTCCGCCGTCCTTCATTAAAGAACTGGAGGGACTTGTCGATCGTGTGAAGCCCGTCCCGTTTTCCTATTCCAGAACGACGATTGAAGAAGACTGGAACGCCTCACTGGATGATCACCTGAATTCCATTGATGAAAAAGCGGTGGCCTCTGCATCCATTGGAGAAGTGTACAAAGCGTACCTGAAGGATGGGACACCGGTGGCGGTTAAAGTGCAGCGCTACAGAGTCCGTGATACATTCCGGATGGACTTCAAGGCTTTGAAAATTGTATTCTGGCTCGTCAACCGGTTCACCGTTTATGGAAAAAAAGCGGATCTCCAGGCCCTTTATACAGAAGTCGTCCGGGTCATCAGCAACGAACTTGATTTTACGATGGAGCTGGAGAACGGACGGGCGTTTCAAAAGCGGTTCCGTGATTTTCAGGATGTAAAGGTGCCTCATTATTACGAAGACCTATCGACCAGACGCGTGCTCGTCATGGAGTGGGTGGAGGGGCACAAAATTACGGATGTCTCCTTTATGGACAGGCAGGGGATCGACCGGAGCCGTATTGCCTATATTTTGTTTGAACTGTGTATCGAACAATTTTTATATGCCGGGATGTTCCACTCTGATCCACACCCGGGCAACTTGATGATTAAAGAAGACGGTACAGTGGTCATTCTCGATTTCGGAATGGTCGGGGAAATCCGGAAAGAGGATGCCGATTCCATACGTAAAATGATTCAAGGGTTCATTCTGGACGACTACGACAGAGTAATTGAAGCCTTGCAGGAAATGAATTTCCTTCTGCCGGAAGCGGATACGGAAAAAGTGAAGAAACTGTTGAAGCAGACGACAGACATGTACCTGGAAGGGAACTTTGACAAGCTGGATGCACATATGATGAATGACATGCTGGAGGATCTGCAGCAGTTTGTCAAAGAACAGCCGATTCAGCTGCCTGCTGACTATGCGTTTCTTGGACGTGCGGCATCCATTGTCGTAGGTGTCCTGAGCACAATCTATCCTCAAGTGGATCTGATTGCCTGGGGACGGCCGGTCATTAAGGAGTGGGTATCCGGGAAGGATTCCACTTCATCCCTTTACACGGATGTGTTGAAGGAGACAGCGAGGCCGCTGCTCTCCCTCCCGCGGGCTTTGGTCGAATATTTGGAGGACGGGGACAAGGAAAGAGAGTGGAAAACGACTCAGCAGAAAAATCAGTTGTTCCACCAATATTATTTATTTATGACACTGCTTTCGTTTATCATCATGCTGATCGGAACCGCTGCTTTCTTTTATACAGGCGTTATTGAAGTCCTTCCCAGCTGGTGGATCGGTGGGGTCATCTTCGGGACTGGTGCAGCCGGATTTATTTTCAGCTCCATCAATCACGTGCATATGCTGCGGAAGCTTACTCATAATAGGAGGAATCGAACATGAATGACTTATTGAAAAAAGGGTTTCATTTAGGTCTTGGAGCCGCAGTCAGTGGAAAACAAAAGTTCGAGAAGCTTGTGAATGACATGGTCAGGCGCGGAGAGATCAGTCCTTCGCAGGCGAAGAGCATGGTGAATGAGCGGATGCAGGCGTGGATGGCCAAAGGTCAAACAAAGGATCAGCAGTGGAATGAACAGGTGAAGGCGAAATTCCAGGACCAAATGAACGAACTTGGCTTCGTTTCCCGTGAGGAATACGAGAGACTGGAAGCACGGATCCAGCGTCTTGAAAAAGAACGTGGGTACTAAAATAACAGCCCTGCTTCATGAGAGTGAAGCAGGGCTGTTTTATGTATGTCCGGGCCGGCCGGATATGCTATGCTTTTACCACATCATGGTAGAAAGGAAGGGTTTCTTTGAAGAAGATCAACTGTTTTCGGTGCCGGCACTTTCGCACGACATGGAATCCCGCTTTTCCGAGAGCCTGCAGTGCCTACGATTTCAAATCGAAGGAAATGCCCTCTCAGGTGGTGCTGCATTCCTCTGGCTCATCCTGTATGAAGTTTGAAGAAAAACATCAGGAAAACGCTTCTCGTGTCCAAGCGAAGCATACAAAGATCGATTTCAGGCTGTAAATTTTATGAAATTTCTGATTTTATATTATCTTTTCCCGAATCTATGATATTATGATGAATATTTATCAGAACATCATAGAAAGAGATGGAGAGGAGTTGAGGAAGAATGGTAAGAGAAAAGTGGGGGACGAAGCTTGGGTTTATGCTGGCGGCCATGGGTTCGGCCGTGGGCCTCGGGAACATTTGGAGGTTCTCCTTTGTAGCGGGAAATAATGGTGGAGGAGCCTTTCTGCTGTTGTACCTGGCCTTTGTCATTTTACTGGGGGTCCCGCTGCTGCTTGCTGAGGTGAGTATCGGTAGAAAAGCAGAGAGTGATGTTGTCGGTTCCTTTAAAAAGCTGGCACCAAATACACCATGGTATTTGACGGGATTTTTCGGCATTGCCAGTTCCTTTTTAATTTTGAGCTTTTACGCCGTCGTAGCCGGCTGGGCGATCTTTTATTTCTGGAATTATTTAAATGGATCTTATTTTACATCTCCGGAGGTCGGTTACGAAGGGGCATTCGGTCAGTTTATCAGTCATTCCTGGCATCCGATTGCCTGGACAGCCTTATTTATGATTCTTACGATTGTTATTGTTTTGAGCGGGGTGAAAAAAGGCATTGAGGCAGCCAACAAGATCTTTATGCCGCTGCTTGCCCTCATTCTCATTGGACTCGCTTTCTTCAGCTTGTCCCTGGATGGGGCGTCTGAAGGGGTGAAGTTCTTATTTCAGCCGGACTGGACCGCTCTAAGTGATCCGTCCATTTACATCGCCGCCCTCGGGCAGGCGTTCTTCTCTCTCAGTCTTGGTATGGGAGCGATGCTCACGTACGGAAGCTATTTAAGAAAAGAAAACAAACTGCCGAGTGCAGCCCTCGGCATTGGGATTATGGATACTTTCTTTGCAGTGATTTCAGGGCTCGTCATTTTCCCGGCGGTTTTTGCCTTCGGGATCGATCCAAGTTCAGGTCCGCCGCTCGTATTCATTACACTGCCGAGTATTTTTGAACAGATGCCGATGGGGGGAATCGTAGGGCTTGTCTTCTTCTTTGCCTTGATTCTTGCTTCTCTGTCTTCTTCGGTTTCTATACTGGAAGTGCCGACGGCCTATTTCATGAGAATTCTCGGATGGACACGGTTTGCTACAAGTGTTGTCATGGGAGCGGTCATGTTTGTCATGGGAATCGGGGTTTCTCTCGGTTTCGGAATCTGGTCAGGCGTCACCCCGATCGGTGACTTGAACATTCTGGATTCCATGGATTACATTGCATCCAACATTCTTCTGCCGCTGGGCGGTCTTTCCATGGCCCTTCTGATCGGATGGTATTTCTCTAAATCAGAAGCTCTGGAAGCTACAGACTTCACAGGATCCGGTATCGGGCAGATCTGGTACTACCTCGTGAAGTTCGTCGCACCGGTCATGATCCTCCTTATCTTCCTAAACAAATTAGGGGTTATTTGATCATCCTGACTAGAAACTGTTCTTCCGTTGTGTTTCCGGTCACGTTCCGCTTATCGGTGGATGCTTGCCGCGGGCACGGCCTCAGCTGACTTGGTCAAGAAGATCACTTGACCAAGTGGATCTTCGGCTCGCGCTGTTCCCGCAGGCGTCACCACTGAACGCTTCTCGTGACCGAACCAAGTCATGTGCAAAAAAAGAGGACGGCCTTTTGTTTAACAAAAGGCCGTCCTCTTTTATATACCGTCATGATGTGCGGGAGACCTTTCTTCATACAGCTATTCGGGCTAGGCGCGGACACCCTTTATCCATGGCTGTTCATAAACGTCTTTTTCTTGAGAAGGACTTAGATTCACAGAAGCAGCATCCCCCTTAATCGAGTTCGGGTGGGAAAGGTTTTGAGGACGAGCGTATACATCTTTATGCATTTTAGTAAGAGAGGTTTGTATAGAAACGTTTTGGAACTTTGTTTGAACATTGGAAAGGGGATGGGACAGGAGGGGAAGAGACGTGTTAAACTACGACAGAGTCCCATTTTTATGTAAGTAAAGGAGTTTATAAAATGGCAGTAACCAACCATAGTGTTCTAAAAAGAATGGCCAATGAAATACAGGAAGCGATGCTTCAGCATGGAAATGAGCAGAAAGTAAGGGAGCATGTCCGTTCTGTGAAGCTTCTGGCGGAACTTCTGTTGGAGGAAGAGGACCGGGGAGGTCGTCCGGAACCTTCGGTGAATGAACCGACCGCAGAAGAAATAAGGAAAATGATGGGGGCGGACAAGGCACCTGTGAAACAGTCCCAGCCTGATACCGCCGTCGATCATGAAGAGGCCAACGGGCCGTCTATATTTGATTTCTAGGAAGGAAGGATCGATATGAAATTTTTACTGATCGCCGCAGTTATCAATGGTTTTTTGTCTGTAGCTCTGGGAGCATTCGGAGCTCATGGTCTGGAAGGGAAAGTATCGGAAAAAGGATTGGATCAGTGGGGCAAAGCCGTGGATTATCAAATGTTCCATACGATGGCTTTGTTTGGTACAGCATTATTGATGGGCAGAATCCAGGCTGGAATGATGACAGGCGCCGGCTGGTTCTTTTTGATCGGCATTCTCCTGTTCTCCGGCAGTCTCTATATCTATGCCGTTACAGAAATCAAGACGTTTGCCATGATTACGCCGCTCGGTGGTTTATCATTCCTGATTGGCTGGATTCTGCTTGGGTATGCCATCATTAAGCACCTGTAATCGTCAGAAATAAAGAATGGTTGCAAACACAAAAACGATAAAGGCACGCAGCAGCTGGATGATCATTTCGATCTGCAGCTGCTTTTTCATGGCTACAAGTCCTTCTAATACAAAACCGGCTGTCAGCACGTAGAATAAAAGAAGAACGAGCCACTGATGTTCCAGCTGAAACAAGGCCAGGACTGCCAGGACGACCGCAAGAAGGAGGGTTCCCAGCAAGGCCCGCTGGTAGTTCTCATAAGGAGGTCTCATCCGCTCACCTTTTCCTTTCATAGTGAAAAACCCGCTATCGAAATAGCGAGTTCAGGCTTAAGGGCGGGACTGGTAGTTGGCCATCCCCTGATTGGATCCGGAGCCGTATGGGTAGTTGTAGTTGATTTCCTCATCAAAGGTAATGTAGTCGAGGTAGACCATCAGCAGTAGATAACGTTTCCCAGTCTGTGGATCACTTAGAATGATGTGATCCCTGCCGGCGGCTTCAATGACTCCTTTGAAGATTTTTGCATTCCACTGGTCGTTGTTTTCAAAGGTCATGTACACTGTTGCCGGTTTGCCGGCATTGAGCCTGAGAATATTTTCAATATAGGATTCCTCAGAAGGAAGCATGTTCGGCGGATTCACTCCACCTTTGAACGTTCCCTGCTGCATAGGCGGAACCTGGAGACCGCCTCCTTGTTGTCCTTGAGGCATCCCCTGGTTGGAATAGGGGGCGCTGGGATACTGGTACATATAAGGGCTCTGACCATAATAAGGGGAGGACATCTGCCCGTACATCGGCTGTCCCTGGCCTCCGGATTGTGGTTTTTGTGCCAATTGAATCACTCCTTACAGGAATTTAATACACACTTGGACAGTCGGACCGGGTCGGAGAGTAGAAACAGTGCGATTTATAGCGGCCTGTATTCCACTGTCCGAACCATTGTTCAGGGCAGTCGCCGGAAGGCTTGAAAAACCAGAGGGAGTTGGAGGCAGGGTGGTAGCGCGTCCCTTTGATTGTTTTCCTGGCCAGGCGGATATCCTTTTCGCGCGCCCTCTGGTAAAAATAACCCTTCTGGGTGGCTTCGAATCCTCCTGGACTTTGATAGACCATATCGCGGATCGTGTTGATATCCGTGAAATCAATACAATCTCCGCGCACGCGGTTCACTCCTGTGTTCCCAACCATCAGCATCCCCAGCTCTCCGTCACCCTCGGCTTCCGCCCGCATCAGCCGTGCCAGTAACTTCACGTCAGCCTCAGTGGAAGGAATAACAGCCACGCTGTCACCTCGCTTTACGAAAGGCATGCTTGCATGCTCTTTATCACTATATGTACGGACCCTCCCTGGATATGAAAAAAATAAACCCTGGTGCATTCATCGAACCTTAACACCTCCGAAAAATCCGCTTCATAAAAAAGAGGTACAATAAATGGGGATATCATGGGAAATAAAAAAACTGCCCGGGTTTCCCCGGACAGTTTCTTGGATCTTAGATTTTCAGGAATTGATCAACAGCTTCCGGCTTCAGAAGGTTTCCGATATAGAAAGAGCCGAAGTCGCCGTAGCGTGATGTGACTTCATCGAACCTCATCTCGTACACGAGTTTCTTGAATTGAAGGACATCGTGAGCAAACAAGGTGACGCCCCATTCCCAGTCATCAAAACCGATGGAACCGGTGATGATCTGGCGGATCTTGCCGGCATACTGCCGGCCGGTCATGCCGTGAGCATACATCAGCTTCGCACGCTCATCTTTTTCAAGAACGTACCAGTTGTCGTTTCCTTGTCTGCGCTTATCCATTGGATAGAAGCAGATGTGGTTCCACTTCGGAAGCTTCGGACGAAGGCGGGCCTGGATTTCAGGATCCTCTTCATTGGCGCTTCCCATATAATTGGAGAGCTCGACAACAGAAACGTAGGAATAGGCCGGAGTGGTGAATTCAGCCAGTTTCGTTTTGTTGAAGGCTGTTTCAATTTCGTTTAATTCTTCCATCGTCGGGCGGAGAATCATCATCATGAAATCAGCTTTCTGACCGACGATTGTGTAGAGGGCATGGCTGCCTTCCTTGTTTTCTTCCGTGTGTTCCCATTGTCCGATCAGCTCACGGAATTCGGAGACGGCCTGTCCACGCTCCTCCTCGGAGGCGTACTTCCAGGCTGTCCAGTCCAATGTGCGGAAATCATGAAGGCAATACCATCCATCCATCGTTACTACTGCTTCTGGCATAGGATCATTCGCTCCTTTGTATAGCAAGTCGTTAGTTAAAAAAATCACATTCCCAATATAACATATTTTGATCATTCGGCATTACGAAGGGCACCGATATCCTGTGACAATTAAATGAAGGAATGATGGATGGCGTTTCCGGGTACAGATAAACGGGATAGAACCGTAGGGAAGGAGAAAATTTGAAGGGAATTCCTTTCAATTATACACAAAAGACTTTATCATATATAACAGAAATGAAAATTGGAGGGTTAAGCATGAGTAACCTATTTGATACTATGAAAGCTAAAATTGATGGAAAAGGTACGAAAATCGTACTTCCGGAAGCGATGGACGAGCGTATTCTGACAGCTGCCGGCCAATTAACTGCGGATGGTATGGTGACACCTGTACTAGTCGGAGATAAAGAAAAAGTAGAACAGAAAGCGAAAGAACTGGGTGTGGACATTTCCGGCGCTGAAGTGTTGAACCCGGCGGACTATCCTGAATATGATGACATGGTAGCAAGCTTCGTCGAACGCCGTAAAGGCAAGGCGACAGAGGAAAAAGCCCGTGAAATCCTCCAGGACGAAAACTACTTCGGTACAATGCTTGTTTATATGGGCAAAGCAGATGGTCTTGTCAGCGGTGCCGCTCATTCAACAGCGGATACGGTACGTCCAGCTCTTCAAATCATCAAAACGAAGCCGGGTATTAAGAAAACCTCCGGTGTTTTCGTCATGGTCCGTGAAGACGAGAAATATGTGTTTGCTGACTGTGCTATCAACATCAGCCCGGACAGCCAGGACCTTGCAGAAATTGCGCTGGCGAGTGCGGACACGGCTGCCTTATTCGATGTAGATCCAAAAGTAGCGATGCTCAGCTTCTCCACGAAAGGTTCTGCGAAATCCCCGGAAACGGAAAAAGTAGCTGAAGCACTGACGATTGCCAAAGAACAAAACCCTGATCTGGTCATCGACGGTGAATTCCAGTTCGATGCTGCTTTCGTTCCATCCGTAGCTGAGAAAAAAGCACCGGATTCCCCGCTGAAAGGCGAAGCGAATACATTCGTATTCCCTAGTCTTGAAGCAGGTAACATCGGGTACAAAATTGCCCAGCGTCTTGGCGGTTTTGATGCGGTAGGTCCGGTTCTTCAAGGTCTGAACCAGCCGGTCAACGACCTTTCCCGCGGCTGCAGTGCAGATGATGTGTACAAGCTGGCCATTATTACAGCAGCTCAATCTCTATAATAGAATCGCAGAAAAGAGTGTCGGCCTGAGTGGTTCGGCTGAAATAGGTAAAAAGCGCTCGACATCCTCAGCGGAGGTGGTCGAGCGCTTTTTCATTGCGTTTGACGATTTGATCGAACCGTTTCTGGAACCATTCGATTTCCGTGTCATTCAGTGGATCGGTCACAATGTGGCCGGAAAGTTCGTACAGCTTCGTCAAGATCCTGTCCCGGACATCCGCTACAGTAAGGGGGATGTCGAGCAGTTCGTTAAGAGAAGCCATGACAGACGGATCGATATCCGGGTAGGTGAATCGTGTTTCTTCATTCTTTTTTCCGATTTCATAAAAGTTCTTCAACAGGGAGGCTCTTTCAGCTCCGCTTCCCGTGACGTCCAGATAGATCTGCACAGCGGAACCGTTTTTTACCCGGCGTTGGGAAATGCCGGCAAATTTCTTCCCGTTGATGCTGAGGTCATAGGTGCCCGGACAGTAGGACCGCGTGATTTCATACGCTTCAATCTCATCGGTCACATCCTGGAACAGGTAGTGGATAAATGAAACCATCGCATCGTAGCCTTCATGGATGTTTACTTCCTTTGAGTCTGGGAAAATGAAGGAGAGGTTCATGACACCTTCATCCAACACGACGGCAAGGCCGCCGGAGTTACGGACGACAACCTGGTAGCCGCCGGCTTTCAAATATTCGATGGCTTCATCGATGTAGGGCAGACGGGCATCGGGAATCCCGAGGACGACGGTATGATGATGCACCCATAAGCGGGCCGTCGTCGGACTGATGCGCTCTCCGACGGAGATGGACAGAGTGTCGTCCATGGCGAACGACTGAAGAGCTGAAAACGAAGGTCCAAGACTGCTTTGATCGATGAAGCGGTAGGTATTGGTTTTTAATAAGGTATGGATTGTACTCATGCACATTCGAACTCCTTTACATACAGCACCATCTATTATAGCAAATATCGGTTGTTGCATGAATAAGTGAACCGTTGTAAAATCTCCGATGGGTTAAAAAAAGTCGTCGGTCAAAAAGGGATAGGGACAGGGAAGAGACCTCACCCCTGTCATTTTTTGTCTGTCAAGACGTTTTTTTGTCGGATATAAAGGTATATAATAGTTAAAAATGTCGTCAGGAAAGGACAAGCGGATGGCTTATCGTGATGAGAAACTAAGTGAAGAAAAAGTATTTAAAGACCCGGTTCACCGTTATGTCCATGTACGGGAGCGGGTCATATGGGATTTGATCGGAACGTCTGAATTCCAGCGGCTGCGACGTGTGAAGCAGCTGGGAACTTCTTATTTGACGTTCCATGGAGCGGAGCACAGCCGCTTCAACCACTCGCTCGGTGTGTATGAAATCGTGAGACGGATCATTGAGAACTTCAAGGACCGGCCGCATTGGAACCAGGAGGAGCGGCTGCTTTGTCTTTGTGCGGCGCTTCTGCATGACCTCGGCCACGGCCCGTTTTCCCATTCCTTTGAGAAGGTGTACAAGCTGGATCATGAGGAATTCACCCAGGCCATTCTGCTTGGGGATACCGAGGTTAATCAGGTCCTCAGACGTGTGGAAAAAGGATTTCCGAAAAAGGTTGCCGATGTCATTAACAAAACGTATGAAAATAAGCTGGTCGTCAGTTTGATTTCCAGTCAGATTGACGCCGACCGGATGGATTACCTGCAGCGTGATGCTTACTTCACGGGGGTCAGCTATGGTCATTTCGATATGGAGCGGATTCTCAGAGTCATGCGTCCGATGGAAGATCAGGTCGTAGTGAAGGAAAGCGGCATGCATGCGGTGGAAGACTACATTATGAGCCGGTACCAGATGTACTGGCAGGTTTATTTCCACCCGGTCACCCGCAGTGCGGAAGTCATTTTGACAAAGATTCTGCACCGGGCAAAAGAGCTGTATGACGATGGCTATACATTCAAGCTGGAACCGGTCCATTTCCTTTCCTTTTTTGAAGGGAAACCGAGCTTGAAGGAGTATTTAGCTTTAGATGAAGCCGTTGTGCTTTATTATTTCCAGATGTGGATGGAAGAAGAGGACGATGTATTGAGTGATCTCTGCCAGCGGTTCGTGAACCGGCGGCTGTTCAAATACATCGAATTCAATCCGAATGCCCAGATGAATGAATGGATGGAGCTGTATAAGCTGTTCACCAAAGCGGGATTGAACCCGGATTATTACCTTGTCGTGGATTCCAGTTCCGACCTGCCTTATGATTTCTACCGCCCCGGCGAAGAGGGGGAGCGCCTGCCGATTCATCTGCTGCAGCCGAGCAGTGAATTGAAGGAGCTGTCCAGACTATCGGATATTGTCGAGTCGATTTCCGGGAAGAAACGGACGGATCATAAGCTGTATATTCCTCTCGACCGCCTTGAGGAAATGTCCAATCGAAGTAAAACGAAGAAGCGGATTATGGAAATATTGTTTGGATAAGGAGTGAACCTCCATGTTGGAGAATCATGCGAAGTTGATGCAGTTTTTTTCAAGCACGGAAGAAATCGTCGGAAGGAAGAAACTGCAGAAGATGATCTATATCTTGAAAAAGTGTGAAATCCCATTTGAGGAACGGTACCAATTCCATTTTTACGGCCCCTATTCAGAGGAACTGACGCTCCGGGTAGAGGAAATGTGCAACCTGGGATTTGTAACGGAAACGAGAGAAGAGAAGAAGAATTATTACCAGTACCGCTATCAGCTGACCGACAGCGGCCGCGATTTTCTCAAGCATTATGAAATGGACCTGCCGCCTCTGAATCAGCACATTGATCTGATGAATGAACGGAGCTCAAGGTTTTTAGAGCTCGTTTCAACGATGCTTTTCTTTGAGGACCTGCCGAAAGAAGAGGTCGCCGAAAAAGTGTTTACAGTCAAGAGTGCCCAGAAGTATTCAGACGAAGACATTGAAGAAGGCTGGACCTTCATCGAAACGATCCGCGGTATGCATTAGATAGGAATAAAAAGTACGTGTCCGTTGGAGTTGTCTTGTATGTCGTGTGGATGGTCACGCTCCGCATAGACGACGTGCGAAGGAAAATGGATGTATGGTTCGAGAAAAGAAAAAATAGAGCGCAGTTTCTCAGATTGGGAAGAACGATGTGGACTGCGTTACTGCCGTTAGATTGTCCTCCACCTGGCCCGAGCGTATGTGTGAAGGGCAATCTTTTTTATGCTCCTGGAGGAAAAGGCTTGCACAGAAGAACAGGAATGCCTGGGAAAGGATGAGAAAATGGCCATACCGTCGTTACATACCGAGCATTACCGTCTTCGGGGTCTGCGTGAAGGAGACGCCGTTTCTTTGTTCCCGTTCATGGGGGACGGCGGAACGATGAAGTATATCACGGCCCATCCGGTTCAGAATATCGAGGAGATGAGAAAACAAGTTGGAGCGTACTTGACGGCTTATGAGGAGAAGCGCGAAATCCCCTGGGTGATCGAAGACCGGAGTGGAGACGTTATTGGATTTTTCCGGTTTCATAAGCTTCATCACTGGCACAGGAAAGCGGAGATGGGAGTAGTCATCTCTCCCGGGTATCAGCGTTCAGGCGTCATGTCTGAATTGATGGCCGCCATTCTCCGGTATGGGTTTGAGGAGCTGCAGCTGAACAGAATCGTCGGAGATATATTTGCAGAAAATCAGGGGTCGAGGAAACTTCTTGAACGATATGGATTTCAGGAGGAAGGGACACTTCGTCAGACGGATTTTGATGGGGAGAGGTTTCAGGATACGGTTGTCTTCTCTATGCTGAAGGAAGAATACCTGGCCTTGAACAAACGTTTGACCAATAAGGAAGAGTGACCGCTGCCCTTTCACTCCACCATCCCGGTGGTTCTATGTTAAAATAGGGGCAAAACGTACGGGCTTGTAAAGGAGGTTCGCTGAATCATGAAAGAATTCGATCAGTTTAAGAAAAATAGTGACAGCAGTGATAAGAAGAAAAATCAATTTACGATCATCAAAGATGATGCGACAGACGGGCACGGCGGCTACGGGGTAGGCTCCATCAGTCTTGAGAATATGACCCCGGTCATCGTCGATCCCAATGAAGAAGAAGCTTATGTGGACATGGGGGCGCTTCATGCCCGCAGTAAAGTAGAGAAGCGGATCAAATTCATCACAGATAAAGACGTGGTGGCCAATGGCCTTCATTACTGGATTGCCTGGGTGACGGTGGATTACCGTGGAGGGAATCCCTGCTACTACGGAGTGGCTGCCAGTGAAATCATCGTCGATCGTTCCATCAAGCGAGGGTATAAGCTGATGCCGGAGCACGTGAATCATATGGACAAATCGTTAAAAGGACGCTTTGTTGTCGAGCACGTGGATGAAAAGAGCAGAAAAATTCTTGGAGAATATCTTCGTGAATTCAAACCGGAGCTCTGGGAAAATACGGCTCAGGAATTGAAGGCTGCGTTAGGCGTTTCATAAGAGGGGAGCCTGCCGGGACAACCGGCGGCTTTTTTTATGCCTCGTTTTTTCAGGTATTCTGGAGAAAGGGATCTTTTTTTCACTTCTCCTGTAACTTCCAGTTTACGCTGTCCTTTTTTATGATAGAATAAGAACAAATGTTCGTGATTGAGGAGGGGCATGATGGATAATCGTAATCGGGATCGAGGAACCATTAAGTGGACGTCTTTGATGCTGCCGGAACATGTGGAGATGGTGAAAAAGCTGTGGAAAGAGGATCAGCGCGTGGAAAAAGGCATCATTGATGAACAGAAGGCGGTCGAAATCGACTTTTTGCTGCAGAGGGCGGTGAAGGATGATTTAACCGTCCGTCTGAGGGTCCATAATGGATTTGATTATGAAGAATGTCTGCTGAAGGTCCAGGAGGTAAGCCGGTGGGAAAGAGTTGTCAAAGGGATCCACTGGGAAACGAAGGAACAGGTCCGCTTTCCCTTGGAGGATATCATTGATTTAACGATCGCCTGAGCTTGATTTACCGGAATGTTCATAAAATACGGATAGATCTCTGTGATTCGTATTGACGAACCTTTGACGTGGTAATATATTAAGTAATACATGGATCGTACATGTTTGACTAGGACAGAGAAAACGACCGGCTTGTGACCGGTCGTTTTCTCTGTCTTTTTTATTATCGCTCCAAATCCGACCATTCCTTTTTGCGAATGAACGTGATCATGGAGCAGACTGCATTATCTTAGAATCAAGGATCCCCTTCCGTTTCACAAAAGGTCAATCTTTTGTCCATCTCTCCATAGGGTAGGTCACGAGAAGCGTTCGGTGGTGACGCCTGCGGGAACAGCGCGAGCCGAAGATCCACTTGGGCAGGTGATTTTCCTACCCAAGTTAGCTGAGGCCGTGCCCGCGGCAAGCATCCACCGATAAGCGGAACGTGACCTCAGACACAACGTGCGTACAAGTACTGTGTGACAAGAGCTTTCTCCGTGTTTTTCTATTGCTGGTTGAAGATCGGACTTTTTTGGTTAGAAGAACCAGTCCACGACATCTTTAAACCATGGGTCGTCCTCGAATTCATCATTGATATCCTTTTCTTCACTGCCTCCGCATACTTTTTTCGGTATGTCCGCTTTTTCCATGTAGACGAGCCGCTCCTGAGGGCAGTCAGGTCCGGCAAGGTAGCCGGTATCAGGGTCAATGTAGACCCCCTTCACACCTGGTGGAGGTACGAAAGCCGCTGAAGGGAGAGCTTCGTGAATGCCCTCCATCGTATCCGCCCAGATGGACTTGGCATATCGGTGATCATTGAACGTTTCCAAAGGGCGCCCTCCTTCATCGTAGCCGATCCATACACCTGTAACGTATTGCGGACTGAAACCGATCATCCAGCTGTCCGTATCTGTAGTTCCTGATTTGCCTCCATACATCCGGGTCAGTTTTCCGTTAACAGGTGTGCCTGTCACAGAAGCGTAAGAGGCATCAAGGGCCGGATCGAACATCCCTGTCATCATATGGGTGACGGTAAAGGCCGTTTCCTGATCGACAGGGTCATCTTTCAAAAGGACCGGTTCATATTCATATAACACATGTTCATGCCGGTCGGTAATTTTTTCAATCGTATGCCCTTCGAGAGAGTCAGATCCTTTGACCATCTTTCCGTACGCCGTGATCATGTCGTACAAGGATATGGATGAATAGCCGAGGGCAAGAGAGGGGTGGGGTTCAAAAGCCCCCTCTAGACCAAACGTTTTCATCGTTTCGACAAGCTTTTCCGGACCGATATCCATATGGGTGGATACGGCATAAATGTTATCGGATACAGCAAGAGCTTGAGCCATTGTTATCGGCTTATCCGCATACTGATCGTTGAAATTGGCTGGAACATACGGGTCGCTCTTTCCTTCGACGGGGAATTCCACCGGCTTGCTTTCGCGCATCGTGACCGGCGATTCTCCGGCCTCCAGTGCACTGTAATAAAGCAGCGGCTTAATGGTGGATCCGATCGGCCGTTTTGCCTGAACCGCCCTGTTGAACGGACTTTCCTCATAATTTCTGCCCCCGATCAGTGCGGTGACAGCGCCGGTGCGGCTGTCCATAACGACTGCGGCCGTTTGGACGTCATGGCCGTCTGGAAGGTGCCGGGCGGTCATTTCTTCCAGTGTGTCCTGATGTTCTTCATTAAGAGTCGTATGGATGTGGTACCCACCAGTCTGGATGCTTTCTCTGTCCACGCCCAGCAGCCGGGCTGCTTCGGAAATGACCTCATCCTGAAAATAGGGAGCGGTTTCCTGTATCTTTTCATTCTGACCATCCGCATAATTCAAGCTGGCTTCCACAGCTTCCTCTTTTTCTGTCGAAGTAATATAGCCGTGGCGCTCCATCTCCGCTAAAATTTGCCCCTGCCTGGATACGGCTTTCTCTTCATTGTTCAGAGGAGAATAATAGCTGGGCCCTTTCGGTATGCCGGCAAGCATGGAGGCTTCTGTGAGGGAAAGTTCCCCGGCATGCTTACTGAAATAGTGGCGGCTCGCTGCTTCAATGCCATAAGCCCCGTGGCCGTAATAAATAGTGTTCAGGTACCCCTCTAAAATTTCGTCTTTGTTATAGAAGATTTCCAGTCGCAGGGCATACATCGCCTCATAGAGTTTGCGTTTCCATGTTTTATCGTGCGAAAGATATAGGTTGCGGGCATACTGCTGGGTAATCGTGCTTGCTCCCTGGGCCATGCGCATCTGCTTTAAATCGGTTAAGGCAGCAGCGGCAATCCGTTTGAAATCGAAGCCGAAATGGTTGTAAAACCGCCGGTCTTCAATGGCAAGGGTTGCGTCCTTAATCGACTGGGGCATATCCTCAATCGCGATCCAATACCTTTCCTCGGCCCCTTTGTCCTCCCCGATCACCTCTCCACTGCTGCCGTAGATGAGTGTATTCTGTTCCGTCGTCAAGGACGGGGGGCCCTGGATAATCGCTGTCATGACTACAGCAATGACAGCGATCACGCCGAGGATGGCACCGGCTCCCGTCAGTTTAAGGCTGATGATCAGCCATTTGTAAGAAGTTTTGATAAATGACCACATCTTGTTTATACTCCCAACTATAAAGAGAAAATTTTGTGTGCACCGAATCGAAAGACTGCTATTATTATGGGAGAATTCGTAGTAAAATAAACTTCTTGTTTGCTTTTTAAATACCGGTATGGAGGGGGATCCCCGTCACCGGCGGATGTATAGATGAAAAGGAGAAATGCTTCATGGGTACATGGTTTACAGAAAAACAGACCGATCATTTCGGGATTACAGCGAAAGTGAATCGATCGCTTCATAAAGAGAAAACAGATTTTCAAGAGTTGGAAATGCTGGAGACAGAAGAATGGGGAAACATGCTCGTGCTTGATGATATGGTCATGACGACGGAGAAGGATGAATTCGTATATCACGAAATGATCGCCCATGTCCCTTTATTCACCCATCCCCGTCCTGAGAATGTGCTGGTTGTCGGCGGCGGAGACGGCGGTGTGATTAGAGAAGTCCTGAAGCATGAAAGTGTGAAGAAAGCCACTCTTGTGGAAATTGACGGGAAGGTCATCGAGTATTCGAAAAAGTACCTGCCATCCATCGCAGGAACGCTTGGAGACGAACGGGTCGAGGTCAAAGTGGATGATGGATTCATGCATATTGCACAAAGCCGGGACGAATACGATGTGATCATGGTTGATTCCACAGAACCGGTCGGACCTGCTGTGAATCTTTTTTCCAAGGGCTTTTACGAGGGCATTGCCAAAGCACTGAAGGAGGATGGCATCTTTGTCGCGCAAACAGACAACCCGTGGTTCAAGGCAGATCTGATCCGTCAGGTGTACGGGGATGTGAAAGAGACATTTCCGATTACCCACGTGTATACGGCCAATATTCCAACGTATCCAAGCGGACTATGGACATTCACGATGGGAAGCAAGACGCATCATCCCCTTCAGGTTCCTGAAGACCGTTTCACGGAACTGGATACGAAATACTATACCGAAGAAATCCATCAGGCCTGCTTTGCGCTGCCGAAATTTGTGAAAGACTTGACGAAGGAGTGACATTCATGAGGTTTGATGAAGCCTACTCTGGAAAAGTATTCATTATGAGCCGAGCTTCAGAAGAAGAAGCGGACGCTGTGATTTACGGCATGCCGATGGACTGGACGGTCAGCTTCCGTCCGGGCTCCCGATTTGGTCCGAACCGGATCAGGGAAGCTTCCATCGGCCTTGAGGAATACAGTCCTTATCTGGACCGTCATTTGGAAGAGGTCAGCTATCATGATGCAGGCGATCTGCTGCTGCCATTCGGAAATGCAGCCCGAAGCCTTGCTATTATTGAGGATTATATGGATGAACTGATGGAAAAAGGCAAGTTCCCGCTCGGGATGGGCGGGGAGCACCTTGTCTCCTGGCCGGTCATTCAGTCCGTTTACAAAAAATACCCGGACCTTGCCGTCATTCATATTGATGCCCATGCGGATCTTCGGGAGGAATACGAGGGAGAGGTGCTTTCCCATTCGACGCCGATCCGGAAGACGTGTGAGCTCATCGGAGCGGAAAATGTCTACTCCTTCGGTATCCGTTCCGGTATGAGGGAAGAGTTCCAATATGCTGCTGAATCCGGTATGCATTTGTACAAGTTCGATGTGCTGGAGCCTTTGCAGAAGGTTCTTCCTGAATTGGCCGGGCGGCCGGTTTACGTCACGATTGATATAGATGTGCTTGACCCCGCCGGTGCACCAGGAACGGGGACGGCTGAAGCGGGCGGCATTTCTTCTAAGGAACTGCTTGCGGCCATTCATGCCATGGCAGGAAGTGAGATGAATATTGTAGGGGCTGACCTGGTGGAAGTAGCGCCGGCCTATGATCATTCGGAAAAAACGCAGATTGCTGCCAGCAAACTGATGCGTGAAATGCTTTTAGGGTTTGTTCAATAAATGATAGAATAGGAAAAGCCGCTGTGATGATCACGGTGGCTTTTCTATTTTCAGGCCCGGGGCCTGAAATCATGAATAAAGGAGCGTTTCATTTTGACGAAGAAAGGGATCGGTCTCATTTCGGCCTATGCATTGGTGATGGTGGCTCTCTTCACCGCCACTTTTGCAGGGGAATGGAACCCATCAAATTACAGCTATACATTGAATGAAAACACCCTGACGATTGAAGAAGGATTATGGAATAAAGAAGAAATGGAAGTGGAGAGGGAAGGGAACATCAACAATATCCTGCTCTTCCAGCTGGCGGTTTCTGAAGAAAGACAGCAATGGAGCGTGGACCTTGGTGTGATCGCTGTTCTTCTGCCTCTCTTGTTGTTTATCGCTGCTCCTGCACAGCGTCCGTTTAAGAAACATCTAGCCTTTAAGTGGTACGCGGCGGTTGTTTTGGCCATCCTTGTGGTATATACCGCATGGTCCGTTCCGGCACACGTTTCCTATGTGGATGATATAGAGAGGTATGTTCGTCTGCTGACAAGTTCCTGATACCAGCGCTTGCGTTTTTAAACTGAAATTTTTATAATGGATTAGTTATAACTCGTTCGTAAAACTGTTAAAGAAAAGGTGGAGAAACATGCCTGCAAATGCAAAAGACATCCAGGTCCAGCTTGTTACCGAAATCCAGGATCAAGATCGCAGAGAGACCATGGAAATCGAAGAGACCGGCCGTTTTTTAGTCCGCGGCAGTACGCAGGTGCTGACCTTTACGGAGCACCCGGAAGACGGTGAGCCTGTCCATACAATGGTGACGATCAAACCGGAGCATGTAAGCATCAAGCGTACCGGCGGTGTGGAAATGCGCCAGGTTTTTAAACCTTTGATGGAAACAGAGAATCTCTATCACCACACCTATGGTGATTTTCATATGAAAACCTACACGAAAGAATTGGACTACACCCCGCTGGAAGAATCCGTGCAGGGACGACTGTTTTTAAACTATACGATGACGTTAAATCACGAGGTGACGCAGAAGCACAGCCTGACGTTGACGTTTGAGGAGGAGAGCGATTCATGAATATCGTTGAACAAATGGAACAGAACCTGAAAGAAGAGATTGTGCGTTCTGTGCTGGCAGCGGGGCTTGCCGGAGAAGGAGAAATGCCGGAAGTGGTGCTTGAACAGCCGAAGGATAAAGCTCATGGGGACTATGCCACCAATATGGCCATGCAGCTGGCGCGTGTAGCGAAAAAGAACCCGCGTGCGATTGCAACTGAACTGGTGGAGCAGTTCGACCATTCGAAAGCATCCATTGAAAAAATTGAAATCGCAGGACCGGGCTTCATTAACTTTTACATGAACAATCAGTATTTGACGGAGCTTGTGCCTTCTGTACTGTCAGCCGGCAGTGAATATGGCCGCACCAACAGCGCAGACGGTCATAAAATCCAGATTGAGTTCGTTTCGGCCAATCCGACGGGAACCCTTCACCTGGGACACGCCCGTGGAGCAGCTGTCGGTGATTCCTTGTGCAACGTATTGGATGCAGCCGGCTATGACGTCTCCCGTGAATACTACATCAATGATGCAGGAAACCAGATGATGAATCTGGCGAAGTCTCTCGAAGCCCGTTACATGCAGGCGCTCGGCCGTGACTGGGACATGCCGGAAGATGGCTATCACGGGAAAGATATTATCCAGCTGGGAGAAAATCTCGCGGAAGAGACCGGTGAAAAATGGGCGGAAGCCGAGCAGGAAGAGCGTCTTCAGTTCTGCCGTGAATATGGTTTGAAGTTCCTTTTAAACCGAATCAAGACCGATCTGGAAGAATTCCGTGTGCCATTTGATGAATGGTTCTCTGAAACCTCCCTGTATCAGGGTGACCAGATTACAGATGCCTTGAAAGTCCTTAAGGATCAAGGATACGTGTACGATAAAGATGATGCCACATGGTTTGAAACGACACAGTTCGGCGATGATAAAGATCGTGTCCTTATTAAAAACGACGGCACATACACGTACTTGACGCCGGATATTGCCTATCATAAAAACAAGCTGGACCGCGGCTTTGATACGCTCATCAACATCTGGGGAGCGGATCACCACGGCTACATCCCGCGTATGAAAGCAGCCATCCAGGCACTGGGTTATGAAAAAGATACGATGGAAGTGGAAATTATCCAGATGGTCAATTTGTTCCAGGACGGCGAAAAGGTGAAAATGAGTAAGCGTACCGGAAAAGCGGTCACACTTAGAGAGCTGATGGAGGAAGTCGGTGTCGATGCGATGCGCTATTTCTTCTCCATGCGTTCCAGTGACTCCCACCTGGACTTTGATATGGATCTTGCCCGTTCCGAGTCCAATGAAAACCCTGTGTACTACGTGCAGTATGCGCACGCAAGAATCTGTACGATGCTGAAGCAGGCGGAAGAGAAAGGACTCATGAAAGAGAACTACGATAACAGCTGGTTAACGGCTGAGAAGGAAGAAGACCTGCTGAAGAAGCTTGGGGAATTCCCGCAGGTTGTAGCGGATGCGGCCGACAAACGTACCCCGCACCGGGTGACCCAGTATGCCTTTGATCTGGCTTCTGCCCTCCACAGCTTCTACAATGCGGTGAAAGTGTTGGATGGCGACAATCCAGAGCGGACAGCGGCGAGGATTGCCTTAATGAAGGCTGTACGGATCACATTGAACAATGCGCTGAAACTTGTTGGTGTATCTGCACCAAATCAAATGTAATCTCATAGAGTAGGAAAAGGGCGTCTCTGCATAATCAGGCAGAGGCGTTCTTTTTTTATGGGCGCAGTCATAAGGAAAAGGGAATGATGAATGGAGTGGAGAAAGAAGTACATGATATACGAAAAGGACGTAAGAAGGAGGAATCCATGTGGGAAAAGAAGTGGTGCTGGCATTACTGACCGGTTTCGTTGTCGGGTTGTTATTTGCTGCTGTAAAACTGCCGATACCGGCGCCGCCCGCCTTTGCGGGAGTGGCCGGTATCATTGGCATTTATCTTGGGTTTAAAGTGTATGGATGGATCGGACCGGTGTTCACAGAGCTGTTCAAATGACGTCTATAAAAACGGGCGGAGCAGAACAGCAATCTTTTGATTGATTCTCGTTCCGAGCGAGCGTTTTTTCAGCCAGCGGTCATCGAAGGGAACAGCGTCCGCGACATCTTCAAAATAGACATCTCTCAAGTCCTGGATGAAAGCTTCGTCATACACGTAGGTATTCACTTCCTTATTCAGGAAAAAGCTGCGCCGGTCAAAGTTCGCCGTTCCAATGTCGGCGAACTGACCGTCAATCATAATGACCTTTGAATGATAAAAGCCTGCATCAAAGAAGCGTATGTCAGCACCAGCCTGCTTCAGTTCTTTTAAATACGGCACCGCTGCTTCCTTCACAAAGGCATGGTCCGCTTTCATCGGAATCATAATGTGCAGCGAGACGTCCCGCTCCAATGCTTTTTTCAAAGCCTCCTGAAGCGTAGGCGTAGGGATGAAGTAAGGCGAACCGATTAAAATTTCCCGCTCAGCCGAATCAATCATTTTCCTGAATTCCTTCTCAAGCTCTACGCCGTCAGTTGCCACAATCCTCATTCGATACGGATGCTCGGTTTCTGAAGGAGGGAAGGGAGTATCTTGTTCCCCTGTTGCCAGATACCAGTCATCAAGAAAAATCGTATGGAGCTGATGAACGACCGGACCGAATGCTCGAATGTGGTAGTCCCGCCAATCCCCGAATTTTGACGATTCTCCAATGTACGCCTTTCCGACGTTAAAACCGCCGACATAGCCGATCTTTCCATCGATGACGGTGATTTTCCTATGGTTTCTTCGTTGAAGGCGGTAGAAGAAGTAAGGAAAGCCGGGTACTTCCGCAAAAGCGAAGCGCACCCCGGCCTCTTCAAGTTCGCTGCGGCGCTTTTTCGTTATTTTAAAGCTGGCCACACGGTCGCCCATCAGGCGGACAGGGACACCTTCGGCCGCTTTGTTTTTGAGCACCTGAAGGAAATTATCCGCGATATAATCATTTTCAATAAGAAAAAAATGCACATCCACCTGTTTTTCTGCTTCTGATATATCCCGGAAAAGCTGCTCATACAGCCTGGAACCGTTCTTAAATAAGTGATAGCTGCCCGTCGTTTCCTCCAATGGTATCGTACGGGCCTGTTTATGATGCCGGACTCTTCCTAATTTAAAATCTATATAAAGCAGGAAAATAAGAGCGGCTGCTAGTAATAGAATGATATAGAACATGATAGTATAGCCTCCTAAAAAACTCTTCCACATAGTTTCCCCGTTTTCGACTTTTTCAAAAGGAAAAATACAGAAAAAATGTTGACTGAATGCTCATTCATAATTTATAGTTAAGCTATAAGATTCAGAAAATTAAAAGTTTCTGATCGGAGAAAAGGGAAATCGCTTCGTGCGATGACAACAAAGAGGGGGAAAACCTATGAATCCACTGCTGGTCGCAAACTGGATTTTGTTCCTTGGTGTCCTGATCTATGGACTTTATTTATTTGTCCGTGTGGTTCAGACTCGTATCGCTTATATCAAACTGGGGAAAAAATTCGAGTATGACAAACAGCTAAAGTCACGGTTACGCAAAATCTGGATTTATGTATTCGGGCAGAAGAAACTGCTCAAGGATAAGAAATCCGGAATCATTCACGTTATGATGTTTTATGGATTTATTCTCGTGCAATTCGGAGCGATTGATTTTATTTATAAAGGACTTGTGCCGGATGCCCATCTTCCGCTCGGCCCTTTTTACGCCGGCTTTACGTTTTTCCAGGAGCTGGTGACGTTAACCATTCTGACCGCCGTTATCTGGGCGTTTCACCGCCGCTACATCGAAAAGCTTGTTCGTTTGAAGCGCGGATTTAAAGCCGGGCTTGTCCTGATTTTCATTGGAACACTGATGGTAACCGTCCTCGTTGGAAACGGCATGAGTATGATCTGGCATGCCCATGAAGGAGCATGGACAGAACCTGTTGCGAGCGTTATTGCAAGCGCTTTCGGATGGGTGCCGGAACCTGTAGCTGTTACGGTGTTCTTTGTCATGTGGTGGATTCACCTATTGATCCTGCTTACCTTCCTTGTCTACGTGCCGCAGTCCAAGCACGCCCACCTTCTTGCTGCACCTGTGAACGTCTTTTTGAGTCGTGAGGAGCCGCCGGGGAAATTGAAGTCCATTGATTTTGAAATGGATGAAGATGCCGATGAAGATGACGTATCCTTCGGGGTAGGGAAGATCGAGGACTTCAATCAGCTTCAAATGATTGATTTTTACGCATGCGTTGAATGTGGACGGTGTACCAATGTATGTCCGGCGTCCGGTTCCGGAAAAATGCTGTCGCCGATGGATCTGATTGTGAAACTCCGCGACCACCTTACCGAAAAAGGAGCCGCTGTTACAGGAAAGTCCCCGTGGGTCCCAGCCTACGCTTTTTCCGGGACAGAAGGGAATACACTCGCTCAAATGGCCCGGAGCCATGGGACAGATGAGGCCGCAGCAACGCTCGAAGCGGTCCAGAACAAAAGCCTGATCGGGGATGTCATTACAGAAGAAGAACTGTGGGCTTGTACGACCTGCCGGAACTGTGAGGATGCCTGCCCGGTTATGAACGAGCATGTTGATAAAATCATCGACCTGCGCCGCTACCTCGTACTGACCGAAGGAAAAATGGATGCCGACGGCCAGCGTGCCATGATGAACATTGAGCGCCAGGGGAACCCATGGGGTCTTTCCAAGAAGGAAAGAGAAGACTGGAGAGAGCTGGATGAAGATGTTCATATTCCTACAGTGAAAGAGTTGAAGAAATCAGGGGAAGAGTTCGAATACTTATTCTGGGTCAGCTCTATGGGCTCTTACGATAACCGGAGCCAGAAAATCGCCATGGCGTTTGCGAAACTGATGAATGAAGCAGGCATCAAGTTTGCCATCCTGGGAAACAAAGAACAGAATTCCGGAGACACCGCCCGACGGATGGGGAATGAATTCCTTTTCCAGGAGCTGGCGGAGAAGAACATGAAGGAATTCGAGAAAAATGATGTGAAGAAGATCATTACCATTGATCCACATGCCTATAACATCTTTAAGAATGAGTATCCGGATTTCGGATTGGAAGCCGAAGTGTACCACCATACCGAGCTGCTGGCGGAATGGTTGAAAGAAGGACGCTTGAAACCGCAGGGAGTGGTGAAAGAAAAAATCACCTATCACGACAGCTGCTATCTTGGCCGCTACAACGAAGTCTATCAGCCGCCGCGAGAAGTTCTGGAGATGATTCCAGGTGTCGAGGTCGTGGAAATGAAGCGGAACCGTTCCAACGGAATGTGCTGTGGAGCCGGCGGAGGCATGATGTGGATGGAAGAAAAGTCAGGGAATCGTGTGAACGTAGCCAGGACCGAGCAGGCGCTGGAAGTGGAGCCGACAATGATTTCCAGCGGATGTCCATTCTGTCTGACGATGCTGTCAGACGGAACAAAAGCGAAGGAAGTGGAAGAAGAGGTCAGCACGATGGATATTGCAGAAATTCTGGCGAAGTCCATTTTTGAGAGCACAGAGGAGAAAACGGCTTAATTAAACGTTTGTTTAAAAAACGGAAAAATGACAGAATGATTGAAAAATTGTGGAAAGTGTACAGTATTTTATGTACACTTTCCTTATGGGACGATATTGAGCGAGCGTTCAATCGTCAATTTTGTAAGCGTTATCAAAAAAGAGGAGGAATGACAATGCGTAAAACAGTCATCGTGGATGGAGCACGCACACCATTTGGAAAATTCGGAGGGGCTTTAGCACCACTGACGGCGGCACAGCTTGGTGGTATGGCGATTAAAGCAGCGTTGAAGAAGGCGAAGGTCCATGTGGAGGATGTGAACGAAGTGATTATGGGAAGCGTTCTTCAGGGAGGACAAGGGCAGCTCCCTTCCAGACAGGCAGCTCGTGAAGCTGGAATCCCCTGGGATGTGAAAACAGAAACCGTCAATAAAGTGTGTGCCTCCGGCATGCGCAGTGTCACGATGGGAGATCAGTTCATACGCCTCGGAGAAGAAGAAATCATCGTCGCCGGCGGTATGGAAAGCATGAGCAATGCGCCATATTTCATGCCGAAAGCGCGCTGGGGTCTCCGGATGGGGGATGCGTCTGTGAAAGACATGATGGTGCATGACGGATTGACTTGTTCATTCGAGAACGTCCATATGGGCAATTACGGCAACCGGACAGCCGAACAGTATGAACTGACACGTGAAGCTCAGGATGAGTGGGCGTACCGCAGTCATCAGCGTGCCGTCCAGGCCACGGAAGAGGGAAAGCTGGGAGAAGAAATTACGCCAGTGGAAATTCCCCAGCGCAAAGGGGACCCTGTCATCGTGGATCAGGATGAAGCTCCTCGAAAGAGCACAACAATCGAAGCGTTGTCTAAACTGCGGCCGGTGTTCGACCAGACAGGAACGATTACGGCCGGAAATGCACCGGGTGTCAATGACGGGGCCTGTGCCATGGTTTTAATGTCGGAGGAAAAGGCTGAAGAAACCGGAGCATCTGTGCTGGCAGCAATTCTCGCCCATGATGAGATTGCTGTGGAGGCGCAGGATTTCCCGCAGACACCGGGACTTGTTATCAATAAGCTGTTGAAAAAATCCGGAAAAACCATCGATGAGATCGATCTGTTTGAAGTAAACGAGGCATTTGCCGCTGTATCCCTGGCCAGTGGGAAAATCGCCGGTCTGGATCCGGAAAAAGTGAATGTCAACGGTGGAGCCGTTGCTCTTGGCCATCCGATCGGGGCCAGCGGAGCCCGTATCCTTTTGACATTGGCTTATGAACTGAAACGCCGGGGCGGCGGCACAGGGATTGCAGCCATCTGCTCAGGCGGCGGCCAGGGGGATGCCGTTCTCATCGAAGTACCAAAACAATAAGGAGGACACAGGAATGTCAATAAATAAAGTCATGGTCATCGGCGCAGGCCAGATGGGCGCAGGGATTGCTCAAGTTTTTGCCCAGGCTGGTCTTCGTGTGAAATTGAATGATCGAGAGCAGGAAGCATTGAATAAAGGGCAGGCCGGGATCGAAAAGCGCCTGGAAAGAGCTGTTGAGAAGGGTCGTATGACCGATGGCAAGCGTGAGGAGATGTTGGAGCGTCTGACAATTACGACCGACCTGCAGGAGGCCTCTGACTGCGATCTCGTCATTGAAGCCGTCGTGGAAAGTATGAAAGTGAAGGTCGATGTATTCCAGCAGCTGGATGAAATCACACCCCCTCATGCAATTTTGGCGACCAATACCTCTTCTCTTCCGATAACGGAAATCGCTGCAGCGACGAAGCGTCCGGACCAAGTAATCGGCATGCATTTTATGAATCCGGTCCCGGTCATGACGCTGGTGGAAATCATCAGAGCTATCCAGACGAGCGATGACACGTATGCGTCTGTGAAGGAAATGGCTGAAAAACTGCAGAAGACACCGGTAGAGGTAGAGGATTTTCCGGGATTTGTTTCCAATCGGATTTTGATGCCGATGATCAATGAAGCGATTTATACCGTCCATGAAGGCGTCGCCTCACCCGAAGATGTCGATGCGGTCATGAAACTTGGGATGAACCATCCGATGGGACCACTGACACTCGCTGATTTTATCGGACTGGATACATGCCTTTCTATCATGGAGGTCCTTCATGAAGGATTCGGCGACAGCAAATACCGGCCTTGCCCGCTTCTCCGTAAATACGTCAAAGCCGGATGGCTCGGGAAGAAATCCGGCCGCGGTTTTTACATCTATGAATAACTGATGAAAAGGGGAGATGACCGTGGAGCTTCAATGGACAGATGAACAGAAAATGATGCGCCGGATGGTACAGGATTTCGCGCAGAATGAGGTGGCACCGGCCGTTGAACGTATGGAGAAGGAAGACCGCTTCCCGGAAGAACTGATTCCTAAAATGGGGGAGCTCGGTTTAATGGGGATCCCGATCCCTGAAGCATACGGGGGAGCCGAGATGGATTATACCTCCTATATCATTGCGATTCATGAACTATCTAAAGTAAGTGCGACCCTTGGTGTCATATTATCTGTACACACATCAGTGGGGACCCACCCGATTTTATATTTCGGATCGGAAGAACAGAAATCCAAATACATCCCCAAACTCGCATCGGGTGAATATTTAGGTGCCTTCGCTTTGACGGAACCGAGCGCGGGCAGTGATGCCAGCAGCCTGAAGACGCGTGCTGAGAAAAAGGGAGATCGATACATCCTTAACGGCTCCAAGGTGTTCATTACGAATGGAGGCAGTGCAGATACCTTCATCGTTTTCGCGCGGACGAATCCCGAAGTGTCTCCGAGTAAAGGCTTGAGCGCTTTTATTGTGGAGCGCGGCACACCTGGGTTCTCGATTGGAAAAGCGGAAAGGAAAATGGGCATGCATGGGTCGAGTACGGTTTCTTTGAACTTTGATGCCTGTGAGCTACCAGCTTCCCAGCTCCTTGGTAAAGAAGGAGAAGGTTATAAAATCGCCCTCTCCAATTTGAATATCGGAAGAATCGGCATCGCCGCCCAGTCACTTGGTATTGCGGAAGCCGCTTTGGAGCATAGCGCCGCCTATGCAAAAGAGCGGGAGCAGTTCGGGCGCCCGATTGCCCATCTGCAGGGGGTTTCCTTCAAATTGGCAGACATGGCCACGGAAGTCGAAGCTTCCAAACTGCTGGTCTACAATGCAGCATCGATGCAGGCATTAGGAAAACCGTGTAGTAAAGAGGCATCGATCGCTAAGCTGATCGCTTCCCGTACAGCAGTTAAAGCAGCCATTGAAGCGGTTCAGGTCCATGGAGGCTACGGATACACAGAAGACTATGCGGTGGAACGGTTTTTCAGAGATGCAAAAGTGTGTGAAATCTACGAAGGAACAAGCGAAGTCCAGCGTGTCGTCATCGGCAATCATCTGGTGAGAGATTAGGAGGATGGAGAAATGAATTTCACATTAACAGAAGAGCAGGAAATGCTTAGAAAAATGGTTCGGGACTTTTCCAAGAATGAGGTGGAACCAACAGCGGCAGAGCGGGATGAAGAGGAGCGTTTTGATCGTGAAATTTTCGACAAAATGGCTGAACTCGGGCTGACGGGAATACCATGGCCGGAAGAATATGGCGGCATCGGTTCGGATTTCATCAGTTACGTGATTGCTGTGGAGGAGCTTTCCAGAGTGTGTGCTTCCACAGGCGTCACCCTTTCTGCGCATATTTCTCTGGCCAGCTGGCCGATTTATACATTTGGAACGGAAGAGCAGAAGAAGAAGTTTCTGGCTCCACTGGCTGCGGGTGAAAAGCTTGGCGCCTACGCTTTATCCGAACCGGGGGCAGGGAGTGATGTGTCTTCCATGCGCACACAGGCAAAGCTTGACGGTGACAGTTATGTACTGAATGGAAACAAAGTGTGGATCACCAATGGTGGTGTCGCTGATACGTATGTCGTCTTTGCTAAGACGAATCCGGATGAAGGGAACCGCGGCATCAGCGCCTTCATCGTAGAAAAAGACACACCGGGATTCTCCACAGGGAAAAAAGAGAAGAAACTCGGTATCCGCTCTTCTCCGACGACAGAGTTAATCTTTGAAGACTGCCGGATTCCTAAGGAAAACCTGCTTGGTGGAGAAGGCCAGGGCTTTAAAATCGCGATGATGACGCTGGACGGTGGGAGAAACGGCATCGCTGCCCAGGCTGTAGGAATTGCGCAGGGGGCGCTTGATGAGTCTGTCGCCTACGCCAAGGAGCGGGAGCAGTTCGGCAAGCCGATCGCTGCTTTACAGGGGATATCTTTCAAACTCGCGGATATGGCAGCTGAAATCGAAGCTTCCCGTCTGCTTACGTATCAAGCAGCCTATTTGGAATCTGAAGGTCTTCCGTATTCCAAGGCGTCGGCCATGGCGAAGTTGTTTGCCGGTGATACAGCGATGAAGGTAACCACAGAAGCGGTTCAAGTTCACGGCGGATATGGATATACGAAGGATTACCCGGTGGAACGGTACATGCGGGATGCGAAGATCACTCAGATCTATGAAGGGACCCAGGAGATTCAACGTCTCGTTATCGGCCGGATGGTAACGAAGTAGGAAGGTGATGGATGATGCACCCGCTGGCGGAACGAATACAAAATCAGGATATGAGGGCGCTTGCCCGTGCCATCACGCTCGTTGAAAATGAAGATCCGGAAAAGCTTCCACTGATGAGTGATATCTTTTCGATACAGAAAAAGGCACACTATATCGGCATCACAGGCTCCCCGGGAGCAGGGAAGAGCTCCTTGATCAATCACCTGCTGACGTTTTTAAGAAAGCAGGAGCTTACGGTCGCTGTTATTGCTGTCGATCCTACAAGTCCATTCAGTGGAGGGGCTCTCCTTGGGGACCGCACAAGAATGAACCAGCACTTTCTTGATCCTGGAATCTTCATCCGCAGTATGGCGACGAGAGGCAGTCTGGGAGGTTTGGCAAGAGCGACGAAGGACAGCATCCGGGTCTGTGATGCTTACGGATTTGATGTCGTACTTGTGGAAACGGTGGGTGTGGGTCAGTCGGAGCTGGATGTGATGAAAGTGGTGGATACCACAGGTCTTGTCCTGACACCGAACAGTGGCGATGTCCTTCAGATTTTTAAAGCCGGGATCATGGAAATTGCCGATCTCTTTCTTATTAATAAAGCCGACCTCCCCGGCGTGCGGAAGCTGAAATCGACCCTCGAGGAATATTTGATGATCATTCAGCCGGAAGGGTGGCAGCCGCCTATTGTTGAGACGGTGGCCACGGAATCCAAAGGAATGGCAGACGTCTGGGAAAAGGTGCAGGATCATCGTACGTATTTATACGAAACCGAGGCAGGGATGAAGCGGAGAAAAGACCAGCTGCAGCTGGAAGTCTATGATCTGATCCGTGAAGAAATATGGCGGAACGTAAAATCTTCGGTAGAGAAGGACCCGGAGAAAACACAGGCCTTCCAAAATCCCGACGCCGACCCCTATCAGCTGGCCCGATCATGGTTTCAGGAATGGGCTGGGAAGGATGAATGATGTGACAGATCAGCAGGTACCATCCACCATCAAAGACGAAGCATTGATTGTGAAGCGGCGGAATCAGATGATCAAGGGTGCCGTCACGCTGTTTATGGAAAAGGGATTTCATAAAACGACGACACGGGAGATCGCCAAAGCTTCCGGTTTCAGTATTGGAACCTTATACGAGTACATCCGCAAGAAGGAGGATGTATTGTTTCTTGTCTGTGATTCTATTTATCAGCGTGTAAAGGAAAGAATGGAAGCTTCGATCGACCCGGAACAGACAACCGTCAAAAGTCTGATTCAGGCGGTCCGATCGTATTTTCAATTGATGGACGATATGCAGGATGAGGTTCTGGTGATGTATCAGGAAGTGAAATCGCTGTCACGGGAAGCTCAGGAATATGTCCTGCAGAAAGAGCGTGACATGGTCGCCATGCTGGAGCAGGTCATCATCAACAGTCTCCCGGGCGAGTACGCGGAAGCGGAAGTACGCTTAATGGCCAACAATATTTTTGTGCAGGGACAGATGTGGGGATTCAGGCGTTGGATTCTGCAGCGTAATTTTACGATTGAAACGTATACCGATACCCAGATCCATCTGCTTTTAAGAGGACTGGGGAAAGAGACAGAAGGAATTACAGCCGGCTGACAGCGCGGGGCATGCGTAGCAGCAGCTGAAAAAGAAAGGAAGAGCGGAAATGGAACAACCGATAATCTATAAGCCGAAAAATCCTGTTCGATTCGTAACGGCTTCCAGTCTTTTTGATGGTCATGATGCTTCCATAAATATCATGAGGAGAATTCTTCAATCGACCGGTGCGGAAGTGATCCATCTCGGTCATAACCGTTCTGTCGAAGATGTAGTCAACGCCGCCATCCAGGAAGACGCCCAGGGCATTGCCATCTCATCCTATCAAGGCGGACATGTAGAATATTTCAAATATATGGTCGACCTTTTGAATGAAAAAGGGGCGGGACACATCCGTGTCTATGGCGGAGGAGGCGGTGTGATTATTCCGAGAGAGATCAAGGAGCTTCACGAGTATGGTGTGGCCCGGGTATTTTCTCCAGAAGACGGCCGTTCACTCGGCCTGCAGGGGATGATCAATAAGATGATGGAGGAATGTGATTTTCTCCCGCCACTGGATGTGGAAAAAGGGGTGGCCGATTTATCTGAAGGGAGCCACCAGGCGATCGCCCGCTTCATTACCTACGTAGAAAACACATCCAAGGAAGAACGCGAGGCCGTAGCTGCCTTTGAAACAGCAGTTGAGAAAACGCAGGATAAAACGATCCCGGTTCTTGGAATCACCGGTACAGGGGGAGCAGGAAAAAGTTCGTTAACCGATGAACTGATCCGCCGCTTTATTCATGAAGTCCCGGAGAAGAAAATCGCTGTTCTGTCGGTCGACCCGACGAAGAAGAAAACAGGCGGCGCTCTGCTTGGGGACCGGATCCGGATGAATGCGATCTTCCATCCCCGTGTCTATATGAGGTCCATGGCGACAAGGGATGCCCGCTCAGAATTGTCTACGGCAGTGGAAGAAGCCATCCAGGTCGTTAAAGCCGCTGGTGTAGACTTCATTATTGTCGAAACGAGCGGGATCGGACAGGGGGATGCCGCTGTAACAGATATTACGGACTTGTCCATGTATGTAATGACCGCGGAGTTCGGGGCACCTTCCCAGCTCGAAAAAATCGACATGATTGATTTTGCTGACTTCATCGTCATTAATAAGTTCGAGCAGAAGGGTTCGGAAGATGCTTTTAGTCAGGTGAAAAAGCAGTATCAGCGCAGCCATATGCTGTTTCATGAAGATGACAGCCGCTTTCCTGTCTTTGGGACCATTGCCAGCCAGTTCAATGACCCGGGCACCAATACATTGTTCGCCGCTCTCCTTGAGACGTTGAACGAAACCTATGCCTGGGAGGATGAGACTTCTTATTCTTCACTGAACCAAAAAGCGGAAAAGCAGAATGTGATTATACCGAATGAAAGAAAGCAGTATCTGCGGGATATTTCCATGGCAGTCCGCCATTATCATAAGCGCACCGATACACAGGCGGAAGCGGCGAGTAAGCTTTATCAGCTTCAGGGAACCCTCGATATGGTGGAGGATGAGGGTGTGAGAGAGAACCTCCGCCGCTTAATGGAAGATTATAAACGGACCATCGACCGTCATGACCTCGGCAAACTGGAAGATTGGGGTGGTCTTCATGAACGTTACAGCGGGGATACCTATACATTTAAAGTGAGAAACAAAGACATTACAATGGACCTCACAACCGAAAGTCTGAGCGGAACGAAAATCCCGAAAGTCGCCCTGCCGCACTACAAAGACTGGGGAGACCGGTTAACGTGGCTTCTTCAGGAAAATGTTCCAGGAGCTTTCCCATTTACAGCCGGCGTTTTCCCGTTCAAGCGGAAGGGAGAGGATCCGAAGCGCCAGTTTGCCGGAGAAGGAACGCCGGAGCGGACGAACCGCCGCTTTCATTATTTATCCGAAGGTGATGATGCGAAACGGCTGAGTACGGCCTTTGATTCTGTCACCCTTTACGGGGAGGACCCCGATGAACGGCCGGATATATACGGGAAAGTCGGCGAGAGCGGAGTGAATATCTGCACGCTTCAAGATATGAAAAAGCTGTATGACGGGTTTGACCTTGTCGATCCAACGACGTCGGTATCGATGACGATTAACGGACCGGCTCCGATTATTCTGGCGATGTTTTTCAACACAGCCGTTGACCAGCAGCTTGCCAAGTTTAAGAAGGAAGAAGAACGGGAGCCGACAGTTGAAGAAGCACAAAAGATAAAAGAGGAAACGATCCATGTCGTCCGCGGCACCGTGCAGGCAGATATTCTGAAAGAGGACCAGGGACAGAATACATGCATTTTCTCTACAGAATTTGCCTTGCGGATGATGGGGGATATTCAGCAGTATTTCATTGACCATCAAGTCCGCAACTATTATTCCGTTTCCATATCCGGCTATCATATTGCCGAAGCAGGGGCCAATCCGATTACACAGCTGGCCTTCACTCTTGCGAACGGCTTTACTTATGTGGAATATTATTTGAGCCGGGGGATGGACATCAACAAGTTCGCACCCAATTTATCCTTTTTCTTCTCCAACGGACTGGATCCGGAGTACACCGTACTCGGACGCGTAGCGAGACGGATCTGGGCAGTGGTGATGCGGGATAAATACGGTGCTGATGAGCGGAGTCAGAAGCTGAAGTATCACATTCAGACATCCGGACGCTCGCTCCATGCCCAGGAAATAGACTTTAATGACATCCGGACGACGCTGCAGGCATTGATTGCAATTCAGGATAATTGTAATTCCCTGCACACCAACTCCTATGATGAAGCCATTACAACACCGACCGAAGAGTCGGTGAGAAGGGCCATGGCGATTCAAATGATCATCAGCAAGGAGTTCGGCCTCACGAAAAATGAAAACTCCCTGCAGGGGGCGTACATTATAAGGGAATTGACTGACCTTGTGGAAGAAGCAGTTCTCCAGGAGTTCGAACGGATCAACGACCGTGGTGGTGTGCTGGGTGCGATGGAGCGCCAGTATCAACGGGGGAAAATTCAGGAAGAGTCGTTGTATTATGAAGGGAAGAAGCATTCAGGTGAACTGCCGATCATCGGAGTGAACACGTACTTGAATCCAAATCCTCCTTCTGAAGAAGAAATCGATTCGATGGAGCTCGCCCGTGCTTCGAAAGAAGAGAAGAATCATCAGATTACAGAACTGCGCCGTTTCCAGCAGTCGAATGAACGGACGGCTGCTGAGGCTCTGCATCGGCTGAAGCAGACGGCCGCCGGCGGTGGAAACATTTTTGCTGAGCTGATGGAAACCGTCAAAGTGGCCAGCCTCGGCCAGATTACGAACGCCCTCTATGAAGTAGGGGGGCAGTATAGAAGGAACATGTAGGCTGTTCTGAAAGATAAAACCCGTCCTGTGATTTGGAAATCTCCTCACAGGACGGGTTTTACATAAGTTTAGACGCATCGTTTTAGTGGCCGCCCACCTGATCGTCATCGTGGGCCTGGTTCACTTCTGTCACATACGGTTTTTTCATGCCGTACCATTCATACGTAATGTTGTAGGTTCCTCCTTCTTCAAGGAGCATCCAAGTGCTCGTATCCTTGACAGATACTTTCTTCTCATCAATCGTGACATAATAGCCTTCATCATTATGGACTTTCTTCGTCACTTCTGCTTCCTCGAGGTGTTCGGAGTGGATGATTCCGAAGCTTGAGTAGAGCCAGACTCCAACAGCGGCAGCAGTCAGAATGATGGCTGTCCAGTTAAAAGGGCGGTTTTCCATTGATCGTCTCTCCTTACATAGAGCATTCTCCTTTTTATTTTAAAGGATATCTCCAGGAACACAAAGGCTTATGTTTGTTTTCTATTTTTCAGCACAAGGTTTACTTTCATGCAGCTTTGGCTAGAAAAGTAAAGAAGAGGCAGACTCTATTTGATTTTTGTACAGGCACCTCATATAATGGATGGTATGATTAAATGTGATTCGTATGCCCATGAAGTCATTAATTCTATTTTGTCTAGATAAAGGAGTGCTGAATCGTGAGCGTAAAAGAACTCAGCCCACAGAAGATTGAAGAAATTTCCATGATCGAACTGGCGACCATGATATTGGAAGAGGAGCGCGAAGCCATTGATTTCAATGAAATCTTTAACCGGATTTCAAAAATGAAAGGTTTCACAAAAGCCCAGAATGAAGAGTACATTTCCCAGTTCTACACAGATATGAACATTGACGGCCGTTTCATGACGATCGGGACGAACCGTTGGGGCTTGAAAAAGTGGTACCCTGTAGAGCAGATGGAAGAAGAAATCGCCAACCTGCCTCAGAAACGCAAAAAGAAGAAGAAAAAGAAAAAACCTTCCAAGGTGCTTGAAGATGAGCTTGGGCAGGATGGATACAACGATGAAGATGAGAATCTCGAGGATGATCTTGAGCTTACTGATGAAGACCTTGACCTTGATGATGACGATGATTACGATGGTGATTATGAAGAGGATGACCTGGATGAAGAAGAGGAAGAAATTGTGGAAGATGACCTCAGCTTCGTTGGAGATGACGATGAAGATAAATAAGGAGGTTGACTTTCAAAAGTCATATCAGTAAAATCTTATTTGGGCTCTTTAATTTCCTTGAACGGAATCCAAACGCTCCCCGGCAATGACGGGGAGCGTTTTTTGTTTTTACATCCCCTTATCAAATTGAAGCTTTAGTAAATAACTAATTAATACAAATAGAGAAAGAGGGATTTGACGTGGCAACAAAATACATTTTTGTAACAGGCGGAGTGGTGTCATCTCTAGGAAAAGGGATTACAGCTGCTTCATTAGGACGATTATTGAAAAACAGAGGCTTGAAAGTAACCATCCAGAAATTTGATCCATACATCAACGTAGACCCGGGTACGATGAGCCCGTACCAGCACGGGGAAGTTTTCGTTACAGATGACGGCGCTGAAACCGATTTGGACCTTGGTCACTACGAGCGCTTCATCGATATCAATTTGAACAAATTCAGTAACGTGACAACAGGGAAAGTCTACTCCACCGTTATTAAAAAAGAACGCCGCGGCGACTACCTCGGCGGAACCGTTCAGGTTATTCCGCACATTACGAATGAAATCAAAGACCGTGTATTCCGTGCCGGTCATGAGACGAATGCAGATGTCGTCATCACAGAAATCGGCGGAACCGTCGGGGATATCGAATCCCTGCCATTCCTTGAGGCGATCCGCCAGATCAAGAGCGATATCGGACGCGAGCACGTCATGTACCTGCATTGTACATTGGTACCCTACTTGAAAGCGGCCGGTGAAATGAAGACAAAACCGACCCAGCACAGTGTGAAAGAGCTGCGCTCTCTCGGCATTCAGCCGGATGCGATTGTCCTTCGTACAGAGATGGAAATTTCCGAAGACATGAAGGAGAAAATTGCCCTGTTCTGTGACATCAACAAGGAAGCGGTCATTGAAATGGCGGATGCTGATACGCTTTACAATGTTCCGATCAACCTTCAGGAGCAGAAACTTGACCAGCTGACATGCGACCACTTCGGTCTGGACTGTGCACCGGCCGATATGACCGAATGGAATAAGCTCATTGATCGTGTGAAAAACCTGCAGCACAAGACGACAATTGCGCTTGTCGGTAAGTATGTAGAACTTCCGGATGCGTATATTTCCGTTGTAGAGGCCCTGAAACACGCAGGATACAGCTACGATTCCGATGTCGAAGTGAAATGGGTCAATTCAGAAGGGCTGAATGCGGCCAACGTGGAAGCTGAACTGAACGGTGTAGACGGCATCCTTGTTCCAGGCGGATTCGGGGACCGTGGCATCGAAGGGAAAATTGATGCCATCCGGTATGCACGCGAAAACCGCATCCCATTCCTCGGCATTTGTCTGGGGATGCAGCTGGCAACGGTTGAATTTGCCCGTAACGTTCTCGGTCTTGAAGGAGCGCATTCGGCAGAAATCGATCCATCTACCGCGCATCCGATCATTGATCTTCTTCCTGAGCAGAAAGAGGTATCTGATCTTGGAGGGACGCTGAGACTGGGCATTTACCCGTCCCGCCTCAAAGAAGGGTCTAAAGCATTGGAAGCCTACGGGGAAGAAGTCGTCTATGAGCGTCACCGCCATCGTTTTGAGTTTAACAACCATTACCGTGAACAGATGGAAGCAGCCGGCTTCAAGTTCTCAGGAACAAGCCCTGACGGCCGTCTTGTTGAGATTATCGAAGTGGAAGATCATCCTTGGTTCGTGGCGAGCCAGTTCCACCCGGAATTCAAATCACGCCCGACTCGTCCGCAGGAGTTGTTCTACGGCTTTATCGGAGCAGCTATGAAAACTTACCAATAAAAGAGCTGGAAAGAAAGGCTGGAGCGGGGGACCGCGCCAGCCTTTCTTGTTCAAAAAACTTCTGACAGAAGAGGCTTTTTCATGTCAGGGAGAAGAATGATGTCGAATTCCAGTTTGATTCCAGAAAATATGACAACGCATCCATTTGTAGGCAGGAAATGACAGGGGGCGCCTCGAAACTAAAGGAATGAGAGAAAAAGTACACGATCATGGAAAGGGAGGGAGAAAGAATGACGAATAAAATCCTGATTGTCGATGATCAGCCGGGGATCCGGTTACTGCTTGAAGAAATTCTGAAAGCAGAAGGCCATGAGACCATTTCGGCTAAAACAGGTAAAGAAGCGTGCCAGGTGGTGAAGGAAGAGAACCTTGACCTTATCATCATGGATTATAATCTTCCTGTCATGCATGGAAGAGACGTTCTCCAATTTCTTGAGGAAATGAACGATTCTTCTCCAGTTATGATTATCACAGGGGATTCGGAGGAATCAGTAAGAAAGGACATCGATTTCCATTTTGTCACGCATATCATAACAAAACCTTTTGATATCCATAACTTGAAGGAAATGGTAAATGGGACGCTTGTTCACAGCCGTTCATGACTTTTTTCTTAATGTAAGCGTTATATAATCCTCCTATTGTTGCACCATAAGAAGGGTATTGGTATTCTATTACTGTAACCAAACTTGCATGGTGTGTTTTCGTATGGAAACAGACTTGTAAATAGGGAAAGCACGTTATTCAAAGGAGGATATCTTTCATGCCACTAGTATCAATGAAAGAAATGCTGGAAAAAGCGAAGGAAGAACGCTACGGTGTAGGTCAGTTCAACCTTAATAACCTAGAATATGCCCAGGCCATCCTGCAGGCTGCAGAAGAAGAGCAGTCTCCGGTCATCCTTGGTGTTTCTGAAGGTGCCGGACGTTACATGGGCGGCTTCAACGTAGTCGTTGACATGGTGAAGGCCCTTATGAAAGCCTACGGTACAACTGTACCGGTTGCGATTCACCTTGACCACGGTTCCAGCTTCGAAAAATGTGCAGAAGCGATCCACGCCGGATTTACTTCTGTCATGATCGATGCTTCTCACGATCCATTGGAAGAGAACATCGCTGTAACGCAAAAAGTTGTTGAGCTTGCTCACATCCACGGCGTATCTGTTGAAGCAGAACTTGGCCGTGTAGGTGGTCAGGAAGATGACTTGATCGTAGACGATGCTGAAGCTGCCTACGCGATCCCTTCTGAGTGTAAGCAATTGGTAGACGAAACAAATGTTGACGTATTTGCGCCGGCACTTGGTTCTGTCCACGGCCCTTACAAAGGTGAACCGAACCTTGGCTTTGACCGCATGGAAGAAATCATGGGACTTGTAGACAAGCCGCTTGTTCTTCACGGTGGTACAGGAATCCCGACGGCTGACATTAAGAAAGCTATTTCTTTCGGTACAGCTAAAATTAACGTGAACACTGAAAACCAGATCGCACAAGGGAAAGCCGTACGTCAAGTTCTTGCTGACCAGCCTGAACAGTACGACCCTCGTAAATATCTTGGACCAGGCCGTGACGCAATCAAAGAAACGGTTATCGGCAAGATGCGCGAATTCGGTTCTTCCAACAAAGCGTAAGAACCTCTGTATCAAGGAAGCCGCTACCCCTGTAGCGGTTTCCTTTTAAGCATGAATGAAAACGCAATCATTCGGCATTTTTCATGGTTGAGCATCCAACACAAAGGGAAGAGGAGTGGAGATTATGAAATTTTTCATCGATACAGCCAATATTGAGGATATCCGCGAAGCCAATGCTCTCGGCATTCTTGCAGGTGTGACGACAAACCCGAGCCTCGTCGCCAAGGAAGGCGTTTCTTTTCACGACCGTTTGAGAGAGATTACTGCAGAAGTGGCCGGATCTGTCAGCGCGGAGGTCATTTCTGAAGACGCAGAAGGAATGATTGGGGAAGGGAAGGAACTTGCAGCCATTGCGCCGAATATTACCGTAAAGGTTCCCATGACAATGGAAGGGTTAAAAGCTGTAAAAGCATTCAGTGACTTGAATATCAAGACAAACGTCACGCTTGTGTTTTCAGCCAATCAGGCGCTGATGGCAGCCAGAGCAGGCGCTTCCTACGTTTCACCATTCCTCGGCCGTCTTGATGATATTGGCCAGAACGGCATGGAATTAGTCGCTCAAATCTCAGAAATCTTCGATCGTCATGCGATTGATACAGAAATCATCGCTGCTTCGGTCCGCCATCCGGTTCATATCACGGAAGCGGCCCTGCATGGTGCGCACATTGCAACGGTTCCTTTTAAGGTGCTGAATCAAATCGTGAAGCATCCTTTGACGGATCAGGGAATCGAAAAATTCCTGAATGACTGGAACAACCAAAAATAATGTGTGATTTGGTAAAAATTGCACATAATAAGTGAAAATCTTGACCTTTAAAGCGAGGAGTTTTCCATGCGTAAACTATTAGTAAAAGGCGGGGCCCCGCTGCGGGGACAGGTAAGGGTGAGCGGCGCCAAAAACAGTGCGGTTGCTCTTCTTCCAGCTGCGATTTTAGCTGAATCCCCTGTAACGATTGAAGGCCTGCCGGATATATCGGATGTTGGTATTTTGGCTGATCTTCTGGAAGAGATCGGTGGCACGGTGGCAAAGGAAGGCAGAACCGTACATATCGATCCGTCCAATATGGTGGACATGCCGCTCCCGAACGGGAAGGTGAAAAAACTTCGGGCTTCCTATTATTTCATGGGAGCTATGCTCGGCCGTTTCAATAAAGCGGTCATCGGGCTTCCCGGCGGCTGTCACCTGGGCCCGCGTCCGATCGACCAGCACATCAAGGGTTTCGAGGCTCTTGGGGCGGAAGTGACGAACGAACAGGGCGCCATTTATCTAAGAGCGAAAGAACTTCGCGGCGCACGTATTTATCTCGATGTAGTCAGTGTTGGAGCGACTATCAATATTATGCTTGCTGCCGTCAGGGCAAAAGGGAAAACCGTCATTGAAAATGCCGCAAAAGAGCCGGAAATCATTGATGTGGCCACCCTGTTGACGAGCATGGGCGCCAAAATCAAAGGTGCGGGTACAGATGTCATCCGCATCGAAGGGGTGCAGGAACTGCAGGGATGTCTGCATACGATTATCCCCGACCGGATTGAGGCCGGTACCTACACCATTATGGCAGCAGCCCAGGGAGACGGGATGGTCATTGATAACGTCATTCCCCAGCATCTCGAGTCCCTGCTTGCCAAGCTCAGGGAAATGGGCGTGACCATTGAAGAAAATGATGAGCAGCTGTACGTACGTCCCGGGAAACAACTAAGAAGTGTGGATATCAAGACACTCGTTTACCCAGGGTTTGCGACAGACCTTCAACAGCCGTTCACTTCCCTGCTTACACAGACACAAGGGACGGGTGTTGTCACCGATACGATCTATCAGGCCCGCTTCAAGCACGTGGATGAGCTCAGACGAATGAATGCCTCCATAAAAGTGGAGGGGGGATCAGCGATTGTGACCGGTCCTTCCAAGCTTCAGGGCGCGAAGGTGAAAGCCACCGATCTAAGAGCTGGTGCCGCTCTAGTGATTGCCGGTTTAATGGCAGATGGAATTACAGAAATCACCGGAGTAGATCATATCGAACGAGGGTATGAAAATATAACCAATAAGCTGATTGATCTGGGCGCCGACGTCTGGTATGAGGAAATGTCGGAAGAGGAAATCGAACAGTTCCAAAACTCTTAAGTTTTCACCTGGGGCGTTATTCTCCAGAGGGACTGCAGGAGAACCGCCTCCCGTGTGTCGTACGCGCTGTGGGTGGGAAGGAGAGGAAGAGGGAGCCGGAAATGGCGGCTTCCTTTTCCTTTTCCTATCCTCACAGCATCTTCTGAAAAAATAACATTGAAACTCTTGAGTGACAGGAGTACAATGAATGTTGTTTATGAGTTAGAAGGATCATGTCACTTGCTTCTTTAGGCTTCTTTTTTTTACTTCACTTAACTTCTCCTTTTTCTTCTTTGCAAGTATTCACTTTGAGAAGTCGTTGACTCCGTTCACATTTAATTCCAAGAACCTATAAATTGGGTCCATCCATACCTTGATTGGGTTCAGGGTCGGAAAGGGCCTATTGATGCAGATGGTGACCCATGAACGCCCGGTCCTTTAGTGGGACAGGTACGTGTATCCAAGCGATAAGAAATGAAAAGAGTGGTGATTACGTGGCAGATTTAACAATCTCCAATTTAGAAACATTGACCTTAAAGGACCTTTATACAAAAGCCAGGCAGTATAAAGTTTCTTATTATGCAAAGCTGACGAAGCGTGAATTGATTTTTGCCATTCTGAAAGCTCAGGCAGAAAAAGACGGCTTTTTGTTTATGGATGGCATTCTGGAAATCATTCCTTCTGAAGGCTTCGGTTTCCTGCGTCCGATTAATTATTCTCCAAGTGCAGAGGACATTTATATTTCTGCCTCCCAGATCCGTCGTTTTGACCTGCGTAACGGGGATAAGGTGTCCGGAAAAGTCCGTCCGCCGAAAGAAAACGAAAGATATTATGGGCTGCTTCACGTAGATGCGGTCAACGGGGAGGACCCGGATTCCGCCAAGGAGCGTGTCCACTTCCCGGCATTGACACCGCTTTATCCTGACAGACATATGAAACTGGAGACGGAAACGAAAAAGCTTTCCACAAGAATTATGGATTTGATGGCTCCCGTGGGTTATGGACAGCGTGGCTTAATTGTTGCTCCTCCTAAAGCAGGGAAAACGATGCTGCTGAAGCAGATGGCAAACAGTATTTCCACCAATCACCCCGATGCAAAGCTGATTATTCTGTTAGTCGATGAGCGTCCGGAAGAGGTGACGGATATCGAACGGTCCGTTGCCCCGGATGTGGATGTCGTCAGTTCGACCTTTGATGAAGTCCCGGAAAACCATATCAAAGTGTCGGAGCTGGTACTGGAAAGGGCGATGCGCCTTGTGGAACACAAGCGTGATGTGATTGTGCTGATGGACAGCATCACCCGTCTTGCCCGGGCGTACAACCTGGTCATCCCGCCAAGTGGCCGGACATTATCCGGTGGTATTGACCCGGCTGCCTTCCATCGTCCGAAGCGTTTCTTCGGCGCTGCACGGAATATTGAAGAAGGTGGAAGTCTGACGATTCTAGCCACGGCGCTTGTTGATACAGGCTCCCGGATGGATGATGTCATTTATGAAGAGTTCAAGGGCACAGGGAACATGGAGCTGCATCTCGACCGCAGCCTGGCAGAACGCCGGATTTTCCCTGCCATTGATATTGTAAGGTCCGGTACGAGGAAAGAAGAGCTTCTTCTTCCGCAGACCCAGCTGGATAAAGTCTGGGCCATCCGGAAAACGATGTCCGATTCCCATGATTTTGCTGACCGGTTCCTCCGTCGACTCCGTGCGTCGAAAAACAACGACGAATTTTTCGATCTGATGGACAAGGATATGAAAGGCAAAGCTTCACCGGCGCGCCGCTGATCCCTCCGCCGGGCTTTTGGCGGGGCTGTGGGTGGAAACAACACCTTCTCTGACCATTCATAAAAACTGGTTGTTGCATTGGGGTCTCCCCCCTGTTATAATCTTTCTATGTGAGTTTCAGTACAAGGTGTATGTTGAACCTTCGACGGCTCTTACAATAACTCTGTCTCTCAAGGATTCAGGGCAAAAAGGAGTGGAAGAACATGAAAGCAGGAATTCATCCAGAATACCGTAAAGTCGTATTCCTAGACACAAGTTCTAATTTCAAGTTTCTAACAGGATCTACTAAGACTTCTGAAGAAACGATCGAGTGGGAAGATGGAAACACTTACCCATTGATCCGTGTAGAGATTAGTTCTGCGTCTCACCCGTTCTACACAGGTAAGCAGAAAGCTGACAAAGCTGGCGGCCGTGTGGATCGCTTCAAGAAGAAATATAACCTTTCATAATTATGATCCGCCTTCCACGGAAGGGGACATCATCATTTTGAACAAAAACAGGCAAATTGTCTCAAAGGTTTGCCTGTTTTTTTGTCAAAAAAATGCGGGAAAAGAGGTTCAAAAGACTGAACAGCTGATTCCCGGGGAAGTATGAATATTAGGGAGCTGTCCTTGGTGTTTGAGCCGCGGTGGGATCCGGGGCTCCCGAGGAAGCTCTTTTTTGATGAGATACAGGATAAACGAAACAATTTTGCTGGATTGAGCTTGATTGATGGAGAAGGGAGCGACAGTGGACGTGTATGTGATGAAACAGAGCGGATGGGTTGAACTGATCTGCGGAAGCATGTTCAGTGGAAAATCAGAAGAGCTGATCCGCAGGGTAAGACGGGCAACCTTTGGAAACTTGAATGTGCGCGTGTACAAACCTGCGATCGATGACCGTTATAAGGAAGATGCTGTAGTTTCCCATAATGGGACTTCAGTGACGGCGCGGCCGGTAAAAAACTCTTTGGATATTCTGCAGCAGGTCACGGATGAGATGGATGTTGTAGGGATTGACGAAGTACAGTTTTTTGACGAACATATCGTAGAAGTAGTCGAATGCCTCGCAGACAAAGGCATACGCGTCATCGTCGCTGGTTTGGATACGGACTTCAGGGGAGAACCTTTCGGTAAGATGCCTGAGCTGATGGCTCTGAGTGAAAGTGTGACAAAATTGAACGCGATCTGCCCGGTCTGCGGATCGCCCGCAAGCCGTACGCAGCGTTTGATTGATGGGGAACCGGCCTCTTATGACGATCCGGTTATTCTGGTGGGAGCGTCAGAATCCTACGAGCCGCGCTGCCGTCATCATCATGAAGTGCCGAACAAACCCAGGCAGAAGGAAATAAAAGCCGCTTATGCGGAGTAACCTGTTTTAAAAACAGCCGGTCTTGGTGCCGGCTGTTTTTTTATGCTTGGCTCTGTTATTGCTTGGTGTTGTTATGTAACATGTGAGCTCAGATCACCCCTTTCTGTTATGGGATTTGTAGGAGGCGGCCTTGGGAATGACTCCCTTTCCACGGGGTATCGTGAGCTTCCTCAAACTTCGTTCCCCGCGGAAAGCGGACGGTTTTCCCTGCCAACCCATGCTCTGAGTAAATAGCGGACCGGACCCCTGATTCCAGACGGAAACGATTTAGTAATCGTTTAAAATATCAACAACAGATTTTAACAGAGCTTTATGCTTAAAACGGACTGGGTGTGCTTCGATGTGCTGACGAAGGTTTTTCATCGGCGTGGATGTGGTATTCTATGGAAAAGCAGAGGATTCCTATCTTCTTTATCCCTCGGAAAAGGAGTGGAAAAAATGAAAACAAGCGCATATCTTATGGAGAAATCCAATTTGTTGGAAGAATCCATGAACGCCTATAAATATGCGGTGGAAGTGGTTCGAAAAAACAGTCCTTTGAGCCGCGATTTAGCTCAATCGTGTGCGGAAGTGTGCCGTTCCTGTGCCGACGAGTGTCTGAAACTCGGGGACAGCCGATCCGGCAGGACATATAAGATGTGCCTTGATTATGCGGAATTGTGTGAAGAGCTGGAATATCACATTCAGGAGGACCCCCGCCGGTTAAGGAAACTTGTGTAACAGCAGGCCATCGAGGTCCTGCTTGTTTCAGCATGTTGAAAGTTGCACGGAACCTTATTACATACCCTCACCTCTTCTGGTCATACTAGGCCTAAAAGGATAAGAGGTGATACCTTGAAACAGCACGTATTGATACCAGCCGTTGTGCTGTGCCTGCTTGCTGCCGGCTGTGGGACACAAGTGGAAAAATATCAGGGGCAGACGAGCCGTGACGATGTAGAGAATATGGGAATGAACAATGAAGTGACCATGGAAGATGAGAACCCGCGATCCGTAAATAAAGTCGGTCACACATGGGGACTGAAACAGGATCGCGAGTTGATCAAGACAGCCGCCCAGCAGCTGGAAGGGGTGGCGGTTAAACGTGTCATCATGGAGGCGGACCAGGTTTGGGTGACCGTTGATATAGCTGGTGAAGAGGACATGTCAGAGGAAGAACGGGAAGAGTGGAAAGACCAGGTTGGTGAAGCGGTTTACAAAGCAGTCCCCCGTTATGATATCCATGTCAAAATAAAGTGACGTCTGTGGACCGGCCCCGTATTGGTGCCGGTTTTGTTTGGTGGTTTTCCGGGGTTGTTGTATCTCCAGGCGCTCTATAATATAATTAGACTGTTATGGAGAAAGAGGTGCATACCATTGATCGAACGTTTACAAACATTAGAAGATCGTTATGAAAAATTGAATGAATTACTTAGTGATCCTGAAATAATTTCTGATACGAATAAACTGCGCGAGTATTCCAAAGAACAGTCCGGATTGCAGGATACCGTGACTGCCTATCGTGAATATAATGAAGTGACCGAGCAGCTGGATGATGCAAAAGCGATGCTTGACGACAAAATGGATGCGGATATGGTGGAAATGGTCAAAGAAGAAATTCATGAACTTTCCACACGCAAACAAGATCTTGAAGAGCGCTTGAAAGTCCTTATGCTTCCGAAAGACCCGAACGATGACAAGAACGTTATCATGGAAGTGCGCGGCGCAGCCGGTGGGGATGAAGCGGCTCTATTTGCTGGTGACCTTTACCGCATGTACGCACGCTATGCAGAGGCTCAGGGGTGGAAGACAGAAGTCATTGAAGCAAATGCAAGTGATGTCGGCGGTTATAAAGAAATTATCTTTATGGTGTCCGGAAACATGGCTTTTTCCAAGCTGAAGTTCGAGAACGGCGCTCACCGCGTGCAGCGTGTACCTGAAACGGAATCAGGCGGACGTATTCATACTTCTACCGCGACTGTCGTAGTTATGCCTGAAGCGGAAGAAGTCGAAGTAGAGTTGCACGATAAAGATATCCGAGTCGATACGTTTGCTTCAAGTGGTCCAGGAGGGCAAAGTGTCAACACGACCATGTCCGCCGTACGTCTGACTCACGAACCAACAGGAACTGTTGTATCTTGTCAGGATGAAAAATCACAAATCAAGAACAAAGAGAAGGCGATGAAAGTTCTTCGTGCTCGTGTTTATGATAAATTCCAACAGGAAGCACAAGCAGAATACGATGAAAACCGTAAATCTGCTGTAGGTACAGGAGACCGCTCCGAGCGTATCCGTACGTATAACTTCCCGCAGACACGTGTGACGGATCACCGCATCGGTTTGACGTTACAGAAGCTTGACCAGATTCTTCAGGGAAACATGGATGAAATCATTGATGCCCTGTTGATCGAAGAGCAGACGAAAAAAATGGAACAGCTTGGTGAATAGTATGCAGCCTACTTTTACGACGATTCGGGAAGCCCGCCGCTGGGCTTCTCTTTTTTTGCAGGAGCATGACAGAGAGACCCAGGCCGCGCAGCTTTTACTCGAAGGATATCTGGGATGGAGCTTTTCGAAAATGCTTGCCTATGAAGATGAACCACTGAATGAGGAAGTGAAAAAGAACTTCATCAATGCTGTCCGGGCGCATGCGGAGACCGGAGAGCCCGTTCAGCATCTGCTTGGTTCTGCTTCCTTTTTTGGCCGGGAGTTCCACGTGACGCCGGATGTTCTCATCCCACGCCCGGAAACGGAAGAACTTGTCCTTGGTGTCATGGAATGGGCACGTGCCGAAAAAATAGCATCGCCAAAGATTGTGGATCTTGGAACAGGAAGCGGGATCATTGCCATTACAGCTTCATTGGAAATACCGGGAAGTGATGTGACTGCTGTGGATATTTCCGAGGCAGCCCTGAGAGTGGCAGCGGCCAATGCGCGTCGCCACGAGGTGGATATCCAGTTTTACCAGGGTGATTTCCTATCCCCTGTACAGCATGAACCATTTGATATTCTCATTTCAAACCCTCCTTATATTTCTGAAGAAGAAAAAGCGTTGATGGATGATACCGTTCTTGATTTTGATCCTTCTCTGGCGTTATTTGCAGAAGAAGAAGGCCTGGCCGCCTACAAGCGTATTCTCACTCAGGTCGCGCATGCGGAACAGAAGCCTCTTCTCCTCGCCTTTGAAATTGGATGGCTTCAGGGAGAACAAGTCTTGTCTATGATTGAACAACTGCTGCCCGGCTTCCAGGCCGAGGTCAGAACAGATATCAACGGACGGGACCGGATGGTTTTTGCAAGCCGGAGGAAAACAGAATAAAAATCTGGTTTTTTTAATAGATTCATAGGTCAATGGTTTAAGATATTTCCTCCCTGCCCATACTAGCAACTAGTAAGGGACAGGGAGGAAGAGGACGATGAAAAACAGTGTACTGCTATTATTCAGTTTAATTATTCTTATGACCGTTCTGCCGTGGGGGCAGCGCTCAGAAGCCGGCATAGATTATCAAGTCATCCCGGATGAAGCGATTCGTCTCCGGATTCTTGCAGACAGCAATGACGGGGAGGATCAGCGTATCAAACGGAAGGTGCGCGACCAAGTGAATGCTGAAATTACTGAATGGGTGAAGGACCTCACATCTGTAGAATCCGCCAGGCAGTTAATTGAAGCCCGGCTGCCTGAATTGGAAGTCATCGTTGAAGAGACGTTGAAAGCCGAGGGGGAACGTTCCTCCTATACGGTGGATTACGGGGAAAACGTCCAGTTTCCAACAAAGCTTTACGGGTCTTATATTTATCCAGCCGGAGAGTATGAAGCGGTGTTGATTACGCTTGGAAGAGGGACTGGCGACAACTGGTGGTGTGTGTTGTTTCCTCCTTTATGCTTCCTTGATTTTTCAAACGGCACAAGTGTAGCTGAAGCTGAAGAAACACCTTCGGACAATGAGGAAGATGTGAAGGAAGAGAAGGAAGAAAAAGAAGTGAAGTTTTTCGTTGTAGAGATATGGGAAAGTCTATTTTCCTAGCATAGAATCCACCCCTTTTTTCATAGAGTGAATCAAAGGGGTGGATTCTATCATGTTTATTAAACAAATAGACGATCAAAACTTCCAGTTGGTTAAGGAGAATAAGGTTGTAGGCTCTTTTTGTCTGACGCCTGTGTCCGCCGGTCGGAAAATGGAGAAACTGCATGTGCAGGCTGCGGTGACGCCTGGGACAATCCTGCAGATTTTTGAGCTGATCCAGGTTTATGTGCAAGATAAGAACCTGGGACCGCTTCACGTGGAGAGTCATTCCCAAACGCTGGACCTTCTTTTACAGCATCAGGGTTTCCGTCTGGAGGATGTCGAAAAAAGATTGTGGATATATGAAGGGTCACATGCGAAATTGTGAATAACTAAGGAACTTATTCACAATTGGCCTTTTTGTTGTTGATAACCTGTGCACAGTGGTGGATTTATCTTCCAAGTTACTAACGGATTCTTTGGATATGTGGGTATTTTTGTGGATAACTTGAGGACATCTTGTGAATAATGTCTAAATTTGCGATATATTGTAGAATTCATCATAATATATGTAGATATTTACCTAGAACAAAGGAGTACGGACCATGTGTATGCAAACGAAGATGTGGAAAAGATTGAATCATCCACAAAAAAACGATGAAGCTGTCAAGGAAGCGGCGGAGCTGCTTCTGAATCAGCAGGTGGTAGCTTTTCCGACGGAAACGGTATATGGACTGGGTGCTGATGCAACCAACAAAAAAGCCGTCCAGAAAATTTTTGAAGCCAAAGGACGTCCTTCAGATAATCCTTTGATTGTCCATGTATCGGACCGCGCCCAGGTGGAAAGTCTGGCCGTGGAAATTCCTCCGGTAGCAGCTGAACTTATGGATGCTTTCTGGCCGGGACCGCTCACCTTGATTGTTCAAAGCAATGGATCCGCAGCGGAAAATGTGACGGCTGGATTGTCGACGGTCGCTGTCCGTATGCCGGATCATCCATTGGCCCTGGCTCTTTTGGAGGCGGCCGATACACCGCTGGCCGCTCCGAGTGCCAATCGCTCCGGCCGTCCGAGCCCTACGACCGCTGCCCACGTCTATCAGGATCTGAATGAGCGGATTGCCGGTATCCTTGATGGCGGACCGACAGGAGTCGGTCTGGAATCAACGGTGCTGGATATTACTGCCGGGATTCCGGTCATTTTACGCCCCGGGGGAGTGACGAAGGAAGATTTAGAGACCGTGCTTCCACGCGTTGCCGTGGACCCGGCTTTGGCCGGCAGCGCCGAAGCTCCTAAGTCTCCCGGTATGAAATATAAGCATTATGCACCGGAAGCGCCACTCTGGCTTGTGGAAGGGGACGATTCCTTTTTTGCTGAAACGCTGGCTGCGTGTAAATCCCGTGGAGAACGGATCGGGATTATTGCAAGCCGGGAACTGGCGGATTCCCTGGATCACGACCGCATCATCCGCTGTGGATCCCGCCGCCGCCTTTCAGAAGTGGCGGAAGGTTTGTATGGTGCTCTTCGTGAATTCAAGGAAGCAGATGTTGATGTTATTTTGTGCGAATCCTTCCCTGAAACCGGGGTGGGTGCTGCTGTGATGAACCGTTTGAATAAAGCTGCTGAGAAAAAGGTCAAAGACCAATGACATAGCTCCCCCTCCCCGTGCATACGATGATACAGCATGTCCGGGGAGGGGGTTTTTCGTTGGAACAATTATCTTCACTGCTGCTGCTTTCCATCGCTTTGGGGCTGGATGCTTTCTCTGTGTCGTTAGGAATAGGGATGCAGGCGGTGCGTATGAGATATGTCCTGCTGACAGGGATCGCCATCGGGCTTTTTCATATTTTCATGCCTGGACTGGGAATGCTTCTCGGACAGTGGTTGTCTGCCGGCGCGAGCGAGTGGGCTGAAATGGCTGGAGGTTTTATGTTGTTCGGTCTTGGTGCCTACACTGTGTTTGCCTCGTTTACGGAAAAACACGCGGTCTCCTATCGTCTCAGCGGGGTCGGTTTCTGGCTGTTTGCATTAAGTGTCAGTATCGACAGCTTTCCTGTGGGCTTCAGTCTGGGGCTGCGGGAGGCGGATGTGGTGATGACGATTGCCTCTTTCGGCCTGTTCAGTATGCTGTTGACGTGGACGGGCTTTCTTATAGGAAGAAGGGCTGGAGCTTTCCTGGGGATTTACAGCGAGCTCCTGGGAGGCAGTATCCTGTGTGCCCTCGGCCTCTATGCTATATTTTGAGCATTCTTTCAGGAAGAGAATCCTCTGTGATATGATGGAATAAAACGGATTCTATATGAGGAGAAATTGGAAATGAATATCTTATTTGTATGTACAGGTAATACATGCCGAAGTCCGATGGCAGAAGCGCTTCTCAAATCAAAATACGATCAGGACAAGGTGCGTTCTGCCGGTATTTTTGCCGGAAAAGGAGAACCGCTCGCGGAAAACTCCAGCCTCGTTCTACGTGAAATCGACCTGTCACTGAACCACCAGACAAGCCCCGTTTCAGCTGAAACCCTTGAATGGGCAGACCTTGTTCTGACAATGACAGACCGCCATAAGCAGACGCTTGCGATTCAGTATCCTGACCATCAGGAGAAGTTCTTCACCCTGAAGGAGTACGTGCTCATTGATGAAAATCAGTGGGGGGAATTGAAGGAACTGTACAGCCATTTTGAAGAAAAGCGGACAAGCCTGCTCGCCAAATACCATCACCTCAATGATGAAGAACTCGAATCCAGACTCCGTGAAGAGCTGGACGATGAAATCAGCCGGATTGAACGGTTGGAAAAACAGCTCCCGGATGTGAATATTACGGATCCGTTCGGAGGAAGCCTGAATGTCTATCGGAGGACCAGGGATGAACTCAGCCGACACATCGATGTTCTCGTGGACAAGCTGAAGGATGAGCAGTCATAAAAAACGGACCCCTTCGGGGGGCGTGTGTACATAAGGATTTCCCTTCTTTCTATTCATTGACAGTCCTATAGGAAACTGGCACGATATAGTGGAATGTAGAAGAGGGGAGTGTGCGTAAATGAAAGTCATTCTTGCCTCCGATCACGGCGGTGTGAATTTGCGTAGAGAAGTAGCAGAGGTCCTGACAGAACTGGACGTGGCGTTTGAGGATGCCGGATGTGATTGTGAAGGATCGGTGGATTATCCGGATTATGCGATACCGGCAGCGGAGCGCGTAGCAGCCGGTGAATTTGATAAAGCCATTTTAATCTGCGGGACGGGTATCGGGATGTCCATTTCCGCAAACAAAGTGAAAGGTATCCGAGCTGCCCTGGTACATGATTTATTTACGGCAAAGGTCACACGTGAACATAATGACTCTAATGTCCTGTGCATGGGAGAGCGCGTCATCGGACCCGGCCTGGCGAGGGAAATTGCCAGAACGTGGGTATCTACAGATTTCGAGGCTGGTCGTCACGAAAGACGTGTAAGTAAGATTGCCGAATATGAAAATAAGTAATACAATGGGATATAGAAATGCGGAGGTCTTACAGCTTTCGCTGCGATAAAAAGGAGGAGCAGAATCAGCTTCTCCTTTTTTATCATAAAGCCTGTGTTACCGGTGTTCCGGGTACTTAACAAAGGAGGTGCGGGGAAATGGCGCAATGGAATCATGTGGAGAATGATATGAAGCAGCTGATAGATGAACTGCTTGAATCCGATATTCTGCAGAAGGGATTGTTTGTAGTCGGTTGTTCGACCAGTGAAATTGCCGGGGAACGTATCGGCACATCCGGCAGCGAGGCGATCGCTGAATCTGTTTTTCATGCTTTGCTGGACATTCAGTCTGTCGACGGTGTCGACCTGGCTTTTCAATGTTGTGAACATTTGAACAGGGCTCTGGTGGTGGAACGCTCCGTGCTTGAGCGTGAACGGCTGCAGGAAGTAGCGGCTGTTCCTGTTCCGAAGGCGGGAGGATCGATGGCTTCCTATGCCTTTAAGCATTTGAAGGATCCAGTCCTTGTTGAAGCTGTACAGGCAGCGGGAGGTCTCGATATCGGAGACACCCTGATCGGCATGCATTTGAAGCGGGTGGCTGTTCCTGTCCGATTGAAGCAGAAAACAGTGGGGCATGCCCATATGACAGCAGCTAAAACCCGTCCTCCGCTCATCGGGGGAGCACGGGCGGTGTATGAAAGGGATACAGAAGGATCGTTTTGTGACTAAGAGCCATGAAAGGGGAACGAAATACGATGAATCATGTAAAAACAGCAGATGCAGAAATCTTTGCCGCGATGGAGAATGAAAGACAACGCCAACAGGATAATATTGAGCTGATTGCCTCTGAAAACTTTGTTTCTGAAGCCGTAATGGAAGCCATGGGTTCTGTACTCACCAACAAATATGCAGAAGGGTACCCAGGGCGCCGGTACTACGGCGGCTGTGAGCACGTAGACGTCGTGGAAAATCTTGCGCGCGATCGTGCCAAGGAATTGTTTGGAGCGGAGCACGTAAACGTACAGCCTCACTCCGGAGCCCAGGCAAATATGGCTGTTTACTTTACAGTATTGGACCACGGCGATACTGTACTCGGCATGAACCTCAGCCATGGCGGTCACTTAACACACGGCAGTCCAGTGAACTTCAGTGGGAAGCTGTACAACTTTGAGGAGTACGGCGTTGATGAAAACGATCAGAAAATTGATTATGACGCTGTGCTCGCGAAAGCCAAAGAAGTGCAGCCGAAGCTGATTGTTGCGGGTGCCAGTGCCTATCCGAGAGAAATCGATTTTGCAAAATTCCGGGAGATTGCTGATGAAGTGGGTGCCTACCTGATGGTGGATATGGCTCACATTGCAGGACTTGTAGCATCCGGCCTTCATCCAAACCCTGTCCCTCATGCCCAGTTTGTAACAACAACGACCCACAAGACACTCCGTGGTCCTCGTGGTGGAATGATCCTCTGTGAAAAAGAGTTTGCGAAGAAAATTGATAAGAACGTCTTCCCTGGTATGCAGGGCGGCCCGCTTATGCACATCATCGCAGCGAAGGCGGTCTCCTTTAAAGAAGCGCTGCAGCCTGAATTCAAACAGTATTCCCGCCAGGTGATCGCTAATGCGAAGCATCTTGGAGAGGCTCTTGTAAATAAAGGAGTGGATATTGTTTCCGGCGGAACGGACAATCATCTGCTGTTACTGGACTTAAGAAGCAAGGAGTTAACCGGGAAAGTCGTTGAGAAATCCTTGGACGCCATCGGACTGACAACGAACAAAAATGCCATTCCGTTTGACCCTGAGAGTCCTTTCGTTACGAGCGGCATCCGGATCGGGACAGCTGCCGTTACAAGCCGCGGCTTCCAGGAAGCGGAAATGGAAGAAATCGCAGATCTGATTGCCTTCACGCTTGACCACCATGAAGACGAAGAGAAAATGAAAGAAGCAGAGAAGCGCGTTCGTGCTCTTACTTCCCGCTTCCCTCTATACCAGACGTTAAATTATTCATCCATCTGACACAAAAAGCCTTCCAATATAGAGTTGTCCATTAGTCGTGTGAAGGGCCACTTTCCGCTTATCGATGGATGAATGCCGCGGGCATCGCCACCGATAAGCTCCTCGTCTGCGGAAGGGAAGGGGCTTTCGCTCCTGGCGGCAAGAAAGAAAAAAGGTTATAAAGAAAGAGCTGCCTGTAGACAGGGAGCTCTTTCTTTATGGATTCTTTTCCTTTTCCATCCATCTGTGAATGATTCTTTTCTGCTGTTCATGAAGGAAATTAACATTTTGTAAGGAAATCGAAATGAAATCCGGGTTGCAGGAGAGAGGCTTTTTCAGTACAATTTAAAGGATGTAAATTTTGAGAAGGAGTGAATGGCAATGGCAAACGTTTATGTACTGGATCACCCTTTGATTCAACATAAGTTGACCTACATACGTAAAAAAGAGACGGGGACGAAAGACTTTCGTGAGCTCGTGGATGAAGTAGCTGCTCTTATGGCTTTTGAAATCACGCGTGATCTTCCATTGGAAGAAGTGGAAATCGATACGCCTGTCGTGGAACAGGCCAGAGCGAAAGTGCTGACAGGGAAGAAAATCGGCCTTGTTCCTATTTTACGTGCAGGCTTGGGTATGGTGGATGGAATTATACAACTGATTCCAGCTGCGAAAATCGGTCACGTTGGACTTTATCGTGATCCTGAGACGCTGAAGCCGGTGGAGTATTATGTCAAACTTCCAAGTGATATCGAAGAACGTGAACTGATTGTCATCGATCCGATGCTGGCCACAGGCGGATCTGCCAATGAAGCAATCCACTCCTTGAAGAAACGTGGAGCACGCCAAATCCGCCTGATGTGCCTTGTAGCGGCGCCTGAAGGTGTAGAAGCTGTTCAGGCAGAGCACCCGGATGTTGATATCTACCTGGCAGCCCTTGATGAAAAACTGAATGAAAAAGGCTATATTGTCCCTGGTCTCGGAGATGCCGGTGACCGCCTATATGGCACTAAGTAAACGTACGGCTACTATTCCTCAACAGAAGGAGGCAGCACCATGGCAGAGCGAATTAAAGTAATGACCATTTTTGGTACGAGGCCGGAAGCCATCAAAATGGCTCCGCTTGTATTGGAATTGAAAAAACGCAGTGACGAGTTTGAGCCGATTGTAACAGTCACCGCTCAGCACCGTGAAATGCTGGATCAGGTGCTCACGATTTTTGATATCACTCCTGATTTTGATCTGGATATTATGAAAGATCGACAGACACTGGCCCAGGTAACGACGAGGGCGCTGGAAGGTCTGGACAACGTCATGAAGGAGACGAAGCCGGATGTTGTTTTGGTGCACGGAGATACGACCACGACATTCGCTGCTTCCCTTGCGGCCTATTACAACCAGATTCCTGTCGGGCACGTGGAGGCTGGACTCCGCACGTGGAATAAGTACTCTCCGTTCCCGGAAGAAATGAACAGGCAGCTGACAGGGGTCATGGCAGATCTTCATTTTGCTCCGACGAACAAGTCCAGGGATAACCTGATCGCTGAGAATAAATCAGAGGACCATATTTTCGTAACCGGAAATACGGCCATCGATGCCCTGCAGACGACTGTCCGGGATGATTATCAATCGGCTGTACTGGATGAAGTGGGTTCCAAGCGTCTTGTGTTAATGACGGCGCACCGCAGGGAAAACCTCGGTAACAATATGGAACAGATGTTCAGAGCGATTAAGCGCCTCGTTCAGGAACACGACGATATTGAAGTTGTCTATCCAGTTCACCTGAATCCAGTGGTTAAAGAAACGGCGGACAGCATTCTTGGTAATGATGACCGGATTAAATTGATCGATCCTCTCGACGTCATCGACTTTCATAACTTTGCTTCCCGTGCGCATTTGATTCTGACTGATTCCGGCGGCGTGCAGGAAGAGGCACCGTCTCTCGGTGTACCTGTCCTTGTTCTGCGTGATACGACCGAACGTCCAGAGGGGATTGAAGCAGGTACGTTAAAACTCGCCGGGACAGATGAAGACCACATTTTCCACCTTGCTCATGAGCTTCTATCTGAGGATGAGAAGCATGAACAGATGGCGAAGGCGTCCAACCCTTATGGAGATGGACAAGCATCTGCGCGCATTGCAGAAGCCATCCAATATTATTTCGGCCGCAGGCAGGAAAAGCCGGCAGCTTTTGAAATTGACGAATAAAAAGGAAGCTGAGCTCATTCGAGCTCAGCTTTCAGTCTGTAGAAAAAGTTCATCATAACCAGTTAGAGTTGTCCGTATGTCATGTTGAGAGGGCACGTTCCGCTTATCGGTGGATGCTTGCCGCGGGCACGGCCTCAGCTGACTTGGTCAAGAAAAGCATGGGACCAAGTGGATCTTCGGCTCGCGCTTTTCCCGCAGGCGTCACCACCGAACGCTCCTCGTGCCGATGCCTGTGGGGAGACAGCTTTATCCTATGATAAAAGAGAACGTTGAGCGTAGCTCCTTCGCTATTGCAAAAGAACAGTACAGCTGCTTGCGTGGGAAAGGTCCTATCCATAACCAAGTATTGATGATCGATCCTTTGGAGTCACTAGAAAAAAGGTTTCTCTAAAAGCTGAGCTCATTCGAGCTCAGCTTTTTTTATGGAAGTATAATCGTTTTCTACTGGCAGAAGCTATCCTAAAAAGGAGCGCACCGTTATGAAACTTTTGGTTCCCATAATATCTGTCTTTCTGATGGTTTCAGGCTTTCGTGCTCCCGAGCCGGATGAAGAGGTCACCATCATCATAGAAGTGGAACAGCCTGTGGCAGAGTTTGTTGATGAGCTGGAGCGGAGGTTTCCGAGGCTTGAAGTGGTCGCCCGATATGACACGCTGTTGAATGCCGCAGCCGTGAAGGGCCGTGTGAAAGAACTTGAACAAGCAGCGAGGATGGAAACGGTCAGGAATCAGCACGCTGTCACCCAGTATCAGGCCCTCGCCACAGATGAAATCCCCTACTCCACCCACACGCTCCGTAACGAGATGCAGACTTCCTATACAGGGAAGGGCGTGAAAGTGGGGGTGATTGATACCGGTGTGGACTACACCCACCCTGATTTAACGAAAAATTATCAGGGAGGCTGCGACACCGTGGACTTTGATGATGATCCAATGGAAACAGAAGGAGAGGGTGCGACGATCCACGGCACGCATGTTGCCGGAGTCATTGCTGCGGATGGGGAGATGAAGGGGATGGCCCCTGATGCTGATTTGTATGCGTATCGAGCACTCGGTCCAGGGGGAATGGGGACATCGGTCCAGGTCATCGCCGCACTGGAAGAAGCTGTGGAAGATGGCATGGACGTCATCAACCTTTCACTGGGGAATGATGTGAACGGGCCGGATTGGCCAACGACGCATGCTGTCAACAAAGCCGTGGAAATGGGAGCTGTCGTAGTAGCTGCCGCAGGGAATTCAGGTCCGGATGCGTGGACAGTCGGTTCACCGGCCACTTCCAGCCTTGCCATAACCGTCGGGGCTTCCTCTATGAAAACGAAAGCCCCAGCCCTGGAGATCCCTGGTGAAAAGGAGCGCATACACATCCAGACACTTTCAGGCTCTGTTCCCTGGTCGTTGGAAAAAAAGTACCCGGTCGTTTTTGCAGGGACAGGGGAGACAGAGGTTTCTGATGCCCGCGGGCATATCGTCTTGTTTGAGCGTGGAGGGCTGCCTTTTTTCGAAAAAGCCTTAAAGGCGTATCAAGCGGGAGCGGAGGCTGTGCTCATCTACAATCATGAAGAGGGTTCATTCAGTGGCGGGCTGAATGGAAGCAGGATTCCGATTCCGGCAGCCTCGTTGACGAAGAAGGAAGGGCTGTGGCTGAAGGAAAAGGCCGTCGAGCAGAATCAATGGGTCGAAACCGTCATGCTTGCGGAGGATGAGCAGGTGGCGCCATTCAGTTCACGGGGACCTGTCACAACAAACTGGGAGGTCAAACCTGATCTCCTGGCACCCGGTGTAGCCGTGTGGAGTACAGTCCCGGGCGGCTACACACCCCTGCAGGGCACGAGTATGGCTGCCCCGCACATTGCCGGTGCGGCGGCCTTGTTGAAAGAAGCACATCCGGACTGGACGCCGAAAGAGATCAAAAGTGCGTTGGTTAGTACAGCGGATGTGATGGAGGGAAAAGGAGAGACATTTCTCCCGACGGAACAGGGAGCCGGGGTATTCAATATGACAGAAGCTCTTCAACCACCCCTTCTTTTTCATCAGGAGGACATGGTTATTGGAAAAGTTGAGGGACGGCTGGAGCGGAAAAACCTTGCATTAACCTTGGAAAACCGAACTGAGGAATCCGTAGAGGTCCGGTTTCAACAACCGGAAAGAAAACAGGGGGAGACATGGGAACTGCCACTACCGTTCCGCCTTGAAGGAAACGAAACAAAGGAAGTAAGCATGGGACTTGGGTTGAATGGATCCTTCCTGGAGGAGGGTGTGCAGGAAGGGTACGTGTCCTTTCAAGCAGGCGGTGTGTCTTACAATGTTCCTTATATGTACGTGAATCAGAAATCGACCTATGAATGGGTTTCCGGATTTGAGTTCACCCAAAGGTGGCCGGCTGGGGAAAAGGCCGACTACCGTTTTCACCTTTCGGATCCTGTGGATGGTATTGTTATCGACCTGTATCGTGCGGGGACGATGATGTGGACAGCCACCCTTGCGGAGCTGGAGGAACAGGAAGCCGGCATGGTGGAAGGTGAAGTCTCTGTCCGTAATCAGGAACTGGCAGGGATGTATACAGCAGTGGTGGAAATTGTGCATGAAAAGGAGAAGGCCAGCTATGCCTTTCCTGTATATATAGAAGGGAACCGATAAAAAAGCACCGCAGAACGAGGTTCTGTGGTGCTTATCCGTGGCCTTGGAATCATGGTTGTTTTTATGCAGGAAGATTGTGTCACAATTGTGACGGAAATGTGATCGAACGGTGTCAATCCTTTGTATTTTTAATCACAAACACATTGACATGAAACCACCCCTATTGTATTCTTACATAGTGTGGAATGATAAGGTTTTCATAGGTGACTTGCAGATGCCATCCTGAAAGTGGAAGGGAAGGAAATGATTGAAAAAATACGACCCTCCTTTTAAAGCGATGGCGCTGACCAGCAGTATCCTTTCCCAGCTTGCAGGCGGTCCGCTCGCAGGTGTTTTTTTAGGGAAATGGGTGGACAGTCACTATTCCACTGAACCCACATTCTTAATCATTGGATTATTCCTTGGGTTAGGTGCAGGTACATATGGAACCATTCATTTAGTACGGACGTATACGGGAGACGATTAACATGCAAGGATATCATCAGATGATTACCCGTCAGCGAAAATGGATGTTCTACCTTCTGGCATTATTTGTACTTGGTTGGGGGATTACCCCTTGGCAGCCAATTTTCCTTGGACTTCTGCTTGGAAGTGCATTGAGCTACTACAACCTCTGGCTCATGCAGAGAAAGATCCGCAAATTAGGAGAAGCTTCCTCAGACAACCGCTCCGTAAGAGGGATTGGCACATTTACGCGACTGGCTTCCGGCGCTTTAGCTGCAGTCATCGCCCTTCAATATGAAGAATATTTCCATTTAATTTCTGTAGTTCTGGGCTTAATGACAGCCTACATTGTCATTTTGATAGATTATCTGTTCAATAAATCAACAGTATAGCATGATGGAAGGCAGGTGAACAGTTTGAATCATGAAGCACCGATTTATGAGGATGCGTTTGGTATTGGTTGGCTGGATTTTAACTTATCAAACGTTCTGATGATGTTTGTCGCATCATTGATTGTTTTTATCCTCGGCGTAGCGGCAACACGTAACATGAAGCGTTATCCTAAAGGTTACCAAAACTTCATGGAATGGCTCATCGATTTCATTAAAGGGATCATAGGGTCCAACATGGACTGGAGGACAGGTAGGTTATTCCTGCCGCTTGGGTTGACATTATTTGCCTACATATTTGTGGCCAACATGCTTGGGGTCGTCACGAATGGTGTAGTAGGACACACTCTCTGGTGGAAATCTCCGACAGCCGATCCGGGTATCACATTAACCCTGGCTACGCTCGTCGTCGTATTGTCCCACTATTATGGCGTGAAATTGAGAGGCGGGAAGGAATATGCCAAAGGCTTTGTCCGTCCGCTGCCATTCTTATTGCCATTTAAGATTATTGAGGAGTTCTCCAACACGCTGACACTTGGTCTGCGTCTTTACGGGAACATCTATGCTGGTGAAATTCTGTTGAGCTTATTGGTTGGATTGGCAACAACAGGCGTCGGCGGTTTCCTTGGTGCCACGGTACCAATGGTTGCGTGGATGGGCTTTAGTACGTTTATTGGTTTCATCCAGGCGTTTATTTTCGTTATGTTAACGATGGTCTACTTGTCTCACAAAGTGAGCGAAGATCATTGATATAAAGCATCATAAACAAATTTTTTTAAAATATTGAGGAGGATTTTCATTATGGGTCTTTTAGCAGCTGCAATTGCAGTAGGTTTAGCAGCACTGGGTGCTGGTATTGGTAACGGTCTAATCGTAAGTCGTACAGTCGAAGGTATCGCGCGTCAGCCGGAACTCCGCAGTGCTCTTCAAACAACGATGTTCATCGGTGTTGCACTAGTCGAGGCGATTCCTATCATCGGCGTAGTTATTGCATTCATCGTAATGGGACAATAATCAGGACGAGTATATACGCTTATGGCGAAGTTCAACTCAATCGATCTTCGCCTTTCCTTTATACTTTATGAAAACTTTATACCCGCAAGTCACAGGAGGAAAACTTCGACGGAAGCTGTACAGCCAGCGGAAGCCGGGTTTTTCGCTTGTCTAGCCTCAGCCGGACTGGATGGGGACAGGCAGCGTTCGTGATGATTTGGTGTGGAGAGGAGTGAAAACTGTGCAAGGATTCGCAGCCAATCTGGTCCTCGGTGCTGAGGGAGGACTGTTAATCGGTGATATGATCGTTCAGCTTGTTTTCTTCCTTGGTCTTCTTGCCCTATTAGGGAAGTTTGCGTGGGGACCATTGATGAAAATGATGAAAGATCGTGAAGATTATGTAGCCAATGAAATAAATACGGCTGAAAAAAGCCGTGAAGAAGCTCACCGTATGCAGCGTGAAGCTTCAGATGAACTGAAGGCCACTCGTCAGGATGCACAGAAGATTATCGAAGATGCCCGCAAAACGGCGGGAGAGCAGGAACGTGATATTCTCGATTCTGCACGTTCGGAAGCTGAGCGTTTGAAAGAATCAGCGCGTCAGGAAATCGAGCAGGAGAAAGAAAAAGCCGTACAGGCTCTTAAAGATCAGGTGGCAGGCATGTCTGTCATGATCGCCTCCAAAGTGATTGAAAAAGAACTTTCTGAAAAAGATCAGGAAGCTTTGATCAACCAGTATATCGATGAGGCAGGCGAGAAGCGATGAGTCAGTCGATCATTGCCCACCGTTATGCCGATGCTCTTTTTCAGCTGGGACAGGAAAGATCCAAGCTGGAGAAGTTTGAAACGGAACTGCAGACGCTGAAAGAAGTATTCCGAAGCAGTGAAGAGATCATCTCTTTTCTTAAGCACCCTCGTTTCTCCATCGATCAAAAGAAAACAATGATTGCCGAGTCTTTTCAGTCCTTCTCTGAAGAGATCGTGAACTTATTGAAACTTTTGGTAGAGAGACACCGTGAGGATATTATTCTGGATATGATCCAGGATTACATTCGGATGATGAATGATGCCAAAGGAATTGCAGATGCGGATGTCTATTCTGTTCGTCAGCTTTCCGAAGCTGAAAAGCAGCGTATATCTGAATCTTTTGCACCGAAAGTCGGGAAGCAATCCTTGAACCTGACAAATATCGTAGACCCTTCCATTATCGGCGGCATACGCCTGCGTGTAGGGAATCGCATTTTTGATGGTTCTGTCAGTGGAAAACTGCGCCGTATAGAACGGAAGCTTCTTTCCACGAACAATAGATGATAGGGGTGAAATCGCATGAGCATCAAAGCTGAAGAAATCAGTGCGCTGATTAAACAGCAGATTGAAAACTATGAATCAGATATAGAAGTCAATGATGTGGGGACTGTTATCGAAGTGGGTGACGGTATTGCCCGTGCACATGGCCTTGATAATGTCATGGCTGGTGAGCTCGTTGAATTCTCAAACGGTGTCATGGGACTGGCACAGAACTTGGAAGAAAGTAACGTTGGTCTTGTCATTCTTGGACCATATACAGATATTAAAGAGGGCGATGAAGTACGCCGTACCGGTCGTATCATGCAGGTTCCAGTAGGTGAGGAACTGCTTGGCCGTGTCGTCAACCCGCTTGGCCAGCCGGTCGATGGTCTGGGTCCGATTGAAACTGGCAAAACCCGTCCAATCGAATCTCCTGCACCAGGAGTTATGGATCGTAAATCCGTAGATGAGCCGCTTCAAACAGGAATCAAGGCGATTGACGCCCTTGTACCTATTGGACGTGGCCAGCGTGAGTTGATCATCGGAGACCGTCAGACAGGTAAAACATCTGTAGCGATCGACGCGATCATTAACCAGCACGACCAGGATATGGTTTGTATTTATGTAGCCATCGGACAAAAAGAATCCACTGTCCGCGGAACAGTAGAAACACTGCGCCGCCATGGTGCTCTTGATTACACGATTGTCGTTACAGCAAGTGCTTCCCAGCCTGCACCACTCTTGTACCTTGCTCCTTATGCTGGTGTATCGATGGGTGAGGACTTCATGTACAACGGCAAGCACGTTCTTGTTGTTTATGATGACCTGTCCAAGCAGGCAGCCGCTTATCGTGAACTTTCCCTGCTTCTTCGCCGCCCGCCGGGTCGTGAAGCATTCCCGGGAGACGTTTTCTATCTGCACTCCCGTCTGCTTGAGCGTGCAGCTAAGCTTAGTGATGCCAAAGGCGGCGGCTCTTTGACAGCCCTTCCTTTCGTTGAAACTCAAGCCGGTGATATTTCGGCGTATATCCCGACGAACGTTATCTCCATCACGGATGGCCAGATTTTCCTTCAGTCGGACTTGTTCTTCTCAGGTGTACGTCCAGCCATCAACGCTGGTTTGTCCGTATCCCGTGTAGGTGGTTCAGCGCAGATCAAAGCGATGAAGAAAGTAGCCGGTACCTTAAGGCTTGACCTTGCTTCCTTCCGTGAACTTGAGGCCTTCGCCCAGTTCGGATCTGATCTGGATAAATCCACACAGGCGAAGCTGAACCGCGGTGCCCGTACGGTAGAAGTTCTCAAACAGGGTCTTCACCAGCCACTGGCAGTTGAAAAGCAGGTTATGATCATTTATGCCCTGACAAAAGGTTTCTTGGATGAAATTCCAACCGAAGACATCACACGTTTTGAAGCGGAATTCCACAACTGGCTGGATAACAACCGCAAAGAACTGCTGAATCAGATCCGTGAAACAGGTAAGCTTGCGGAAGACGATGATATGAGCGGTGCTGTGAATGAATTCAAGAAAACATTCGTCGTTTCTGAATAAATGAATCATAGCAGGAAAGGGTGGTGAAACAGCGTGGCGTCCCTTAGAGATATTAAAGGCCGGATTACGTCTACCAAAAAGACGAAACAAATCACAAAGGCGATGGAAATGGTCTCTGCCTCTAAAATGAACCGTGCGGAACAGAATGCTAGAAATTATGTTCCGTACAGCGAAAAAATTGAGGAAGTTGTATCAAGCATCGCCCAGGGTGGTGGAGACGCAAGTCATCCAATGCTTGAAGCGCGTGATGTGAAGAAGACCGGTTACCTTGTCATCACATCGGACCGGGGACTCGCAGGTGCTTTTAACAGCAGCATTCTGCGCCGTGTCTACCAGCAGATCCGCAGTAAGCATACATCCGCTGATGAATATACGTTGATTACAATCGGACGTATTGGACGTGATTTCTTCCGTAAGCGTAATATGCCTGTCGATATGGATATTACAGGCGTGTCCGATCAGCCGGACTTTGCCGACATTAAGGACATTGCATCCAATACCGTTCAATTGTATACCGACGAACGGATTGATCAGCTCTACATCTTCTATAATCACTACGTCAGTGCGATCACTCAGGAAGTGACAGAGAAGAAAATTCTTCCATTGACGGATTTGAATACAGAAGGAAAAGCAGGCCGCAGCTCTTATGAATATGAGCCGAATCAGGAAGAAATTCTTGAAGTACTGCTTCCTCAGTATGCTGAGAGTTTAATTTACGGGGCTCTTCTTGATAGTAAAGCAAGTGAGCACGCAGCCCGTATGACAGCCATGAAGAGTGCGACAGACAATGCCGATGAGCTCATCGGGGATCTGACGCTCTCCTATAACCGTGCCCGTCAGGCTGCGATAACCCAGGAAATTACCGAGATTGTCGGCGGAGCCGCAGCCCTCGAGTAGGAACTCTCGGATTTTTAAAAGTAAGTTAGGAGGGAAAACGATGAGTAATGGACGCGTAACCCAGATTATGGGACCCGTTGTTGACGTAACGTTCGATGATGGACATCTCCCAGATATTAATAACGCGCTTCACGTTCGCTACGAAGCGAAAAATGAAAACGAAAAAAGCGTCGACCTTACTTTAGAGGTTGCCTTGCACCTAGGTGACAATACGGTTCGTACCGTTGCTATGTCATCAACAGATGGTGTCATGCGTGGAACGTCAGTAACAGATGCCGGTAAGCCGATTTCTGTACCTGTCGGAGAAGTAACTCTCGGTCGTGTATTTAACGTAGAGGGCGGAACTATCGATTTAGATGAGCCGCTTCCAGCTGATGTACGCCGTGATCCAATCCACCGTGAAGCTCCTAAGTTTGAAAACCTTGCCACTGAGACTGAGATTCTGGAAACAGGAATTAAAGTCGTTGACCTTCTTGCCCCTTACGTAAAAGGTGGTAAGATCGGCTTGTTTGGTGGAGCTGGTGTAGGGAAAACCGTATTGATTCAGGAACTGATCAACAACATCGCTCAAGAGCACGGCGGTATCTCCGTTTTCGCTGGTGTTGGAGAGCGTACCCGTGAAGGAAACGACCTTTACTGGGAAATGACAGATTCCGGAGTTATTAAGAAAACAGCCATGGTATTCGGACAGATGAACGAGCCGCCTGGTGCACGTATGCGTGTAGCCCTTTCCGGACTGACAATGGCCGAGTATTTCCGTGATGAGCAGGGACAGGACGTCTTGTTCTTCATTGATAATATCTTCCGCTTCACACAAGGTGGTCTTGAAGTGTCTGCCCTTCTTGGTCGTATGCCTTCAGCCGTAGGTTACCAGCCGACGCTGGCAACGGAAATGGGACAGCTTCAGGAGCGTATCACATCAACGGATAAAGGTTCTGTAACGTCCATCCAGGCGATTTATGTTCCTGCCGATGACTATACAGACCCGGCCCCTGCGACAACATTCGCCCACCTTGATGCGACGACGAACCTTGAGCGTAAGCTTTCCGAGCAGGGAATCTACCCGGCGGTGGATCCGCTTGCTTCTACTTCCCGCGCCCTTGATGCGGATATTGTGGGAGAAGAGCACTACAATGTAGCCCGTGAAGTTCAGCGTACGCTTCAGCGTTACAAAGAGCTTCAGGATATCATTGCGATCCTCGGTATGGATGAGCTTTCTGATGAAGATAAACAGACCGTGTCCCGTGCACGTCGTGTCCAGTTCTTCCTTTCTCAGAACTTCCACGTAGCCGAGCAGTTCACCGGACAGCAGGGGTCTTATGTCCCTGTTGCTGAAACGGTGAAAGGCTTCCAGGAAATCCTCGACGGTAAGTATGATGATATTCCTGAGGATGCCTTCCGACTAGTTGGACGCATCGAAGAAGTCGTTGAGAAATCAAAACAAATGCAATAAACAACTCTGAAGGTTAAGATGCTCCCCATGGAGCATCTTACACCCCTTCATGAGATCGCCAAGGAGGAATACGTATGAGCACACTAACGGTGAGTGTAGTCACTCCTGACGGCCCGGTGTTGGAAGATGCATTTGAAATGGTAAGCTGTAAGGCAGAGAGCGGCGAACTTGGAGTCCTTCCGGGACATATTCCAATGGTGGCGCCTTTGACCATCAGTGCTGTCCGTCTAAAAGGCGAAGGAAGATCTGAACGAATTGCTGTCAGCGGCGGTTTTTTAGAAGTGCGCCCGGATAAAGTGACCATCCTTGCGCAGTCTGCTGAAAAACCAACGGATATAGATGCCGATCGTGCCCGTATGGCTAAAGAACGTGCAGAACGACGCCTTCAGGATAAGCAGGCCGATATTGATTTCCAACGGGCTGAAATGGCCCTTAAGCGAGCCATTAATCGTTTAGACGTTATTGAAAACAATTTCTAACTGCTTTCATTATGAGAGCAGTTTTTTTGTGAAAAGCTTGAGGCAGTCAGATGAATTGTCATTCCCCTGTAACTATGATGGAATATAGGGGATATTCTCGATATTCCCCGGGAAATACAAAGGCTGCGGCTTTTTTGTCGTTATGCCCGTATGATTAAAGGACTGGTAGATGAAGGAGGGTGAACAGACATGGAACAATATTTTGCCGAAGAAGCACTGATGAGCATGACCTCCCATTTGATTTTCATCATTATTACATGGCGTGCTCTGCAGTCGGTTAACTTTGATGCGTTCTTCCGAAAAAAACGCGTCTTTGAAGCAAGAGCTCTCCTTATTATAATCACGATTGCCCTTGGGACGACTGTCAGTAATTTTTTCCTCGACTTTCTATCGTGGTCAAACAGTCTTGTGTACTTGTTTTAATGTCTAATGCTGTTAGGAATTGTATCGTATGATTGTGCCTGTCCCTGGTCAAACTGAAAGTAAGACGATGCTTGGGGAGGCATAAACATGTGGAAGAATATTTTGGCCGGTGTGCTGGCAGCTGCCATTGTAGGAACAGGTGCTTATCCACAGGAAATGACACAGGAGCAGGAACCACTGATGATGTTTGCGTCATTTGCTGAGGATAAGCAGCTCAACGTAGAAGAATGGACCATGATGATGAAACGGAAGGTTTCCGCAGAACGATCCGGAGAAATCATGGAAAGGATTTTAGAGCAGGGGCAGCATCAGGATGTTTCCCATGAGGAAACGGCACAGGCGGAAAAATGGATTGTCACAAACCGTCACAAAAATAAAAAGATCGTCGAAACATATAGTATGATTTCTCCCAGAAATATGAAGAACAAGGTAGAATTGGTTTATTCTATTCAGGGAGAGGGAACATCTTCTCTGACACAGGACTTGTTCCTTAGTGTGGAAGATGTAAAAAGTCGATATTTCTCTAAATCTGCTACAATTTTCTCTTGTCTTAAGGCCGTAAGCAATGGTATTATAGACGATGTTTTAGTGTATGAAAAATTCAAAGAAACTTTCGACGTAGCAACAATAGATGAAATCGACGAGAATGGCTGGACGAGCAGATCCGGCTGGACAGAGAAATGGGCTCAGTCAATACCCTCAGGTAAACAATCAATGAATGTTCAATTCGCCACAAGAACTTTGGGCGGGGAGACAAACATCACTATTGGCACACCCATTATTACTGCTGAATATTAATAATAGTGAATATGGACGCGGAGGAGAATGAACCTTGGAAAAAATCATCGTCCGTGGTGGGAGGCAGCTGAATGGTACCGTTAAAGCTGAAGGTGCTAAGAATGCCGTACTGCCTGTCATCGCAGCAAGTATTATCGCAAGTGAAGGAAAAAGCGTACTACACGAAGTACCTACTCTAGCTGATGTATATACGATCAACGAAGTGATTCGACATATGAACGCAGATGTCAATATGGTGGGGAACACTGTCACTGTAGACGCCTCAGGTGAGCTGCTGACAGAAGCTCCGATCGAGTATGTAAGGAAAATGCGTGCTTCTGTTCTTGTACTGGGACCACTTTTGGCCCGCTATGGCCATGCTAAGGTAGCCATGCCTGGCGGCTGTGCTATCGGATCACGTCCTATCGACCAGCACCTCAAAGGCTTTGAAGCCATGGGAGCTGATGTTACTGTAGGAAACGGGTATGTCGAAGCGGAAGTAAAAGGCCGTCTCAAAGGTGCAAAAATCTATTTTGATGTTCCAAGTGTAGGGGCGACAGAAAACGTCATGATGGCGGCAGCTCTTGCAGAAGGAACGACTACTTTGGAAAACTGTGCCAAAGAACCTGAAATCGTTGACCTTGCCAACTACTTGAACAAAATGGGCGCCCACATTGTAGGCGCAGGTACGGAAACCATCCGTATCGAAGGTGTGGAAAAGCTTTACGGAGCCGAACACACCATTATTCCGGACCGTATCGAAGCAGGAACCTTCATGGTAGCTGCAGCGATTACCGGCGGAAACGTTCTAGTACAAGGTGCTATGCATGAACACCTGAGATCCCTTGTCGCCAAGATGGAGGAAATGGGTGTTATCATCGAAGAAGAGGATGAAGGTCTGCGTGTGATCGGCCCTGATATTTTGAAGGCGACGGATATCAAGACGATGCCGCACCCTGGATTCCCGACAGATATGCAGTCTCAAATGATGGCTTTAATGCTGAATGCTACTGGAACGAGTGTCATTACAGAAACTGTTTTTGAGAACCGTTTTATGCACGTGGAGGAATTCCGCCGCATGAACGCAAGTATCAAAATCGAAGGGCGCAGTGTAATTATTGAAGGACCATCCTCACTGCAGGGCGCAGAAGTAGCTGCGACAGACCTGCGTGCAGGTGCAGCCCTGATTCTTGCGGGTCTTGTTTCTGAAGGATACACAAGAGTGACAGAGCTTAAGCACCTGGACCGTGGATATGTAGACTTCGCAGAAAAATTAGCTCAACTCGGCGCTGACATCGAACGCGTGAAAGAAGAAGATGCCTACAGCGAAGAGCACGAACCAAGTGAATCTGTATCGACCTTATAATATACATTTTTACAGCCTGCCTGTTTCAATATATTTGAAATAGGCAGGCATTTTTTGTTCTATCATCTTTCATTTCTGGATACATTTTTAGTAGAGGATTTTACTATGTGTACAGCCAGGAGGGTGCGGATGAAAAAAAACAATCGAACAGGTCTGATGGTTGTTCTCGGCTTAATGATCACCATACTTGTCCTACCGACTTTAATCGTTATCCCCTTCACGAGTCCTGCGGATACATCAGAGGTGGAAGAAGCAGAACCGAAGGAGAAACAGGGAGAGGAGGAGTCTCCATTCCTTGTGAAGGTTCTGCGTTCCCAGACAGACCAGGTGGAAGAAGTCCCATTGGAGACGTATGTAGCGAGGGTGGTGGCTTCAGAAATGCCGGTCAACTTTGAATTGGAAGCCTTGAAGGCTCAAGCGCTGGCAGCAAGGACGTACATCACCCGTCATATGATTGAAGGAGCTCAGGTGTCAGAAGCAGCCGATGTTACAGACACGGTCACCCACCAGGTATATAAGAATGAGGATGAGCTCAGAGGCCAGTGGCAGGATGCGTTTAACAGCAACATGGAAAAGATTGAACAGGCGGTAAAAGCCACTCAGGGGGAAATCATCACCTATGATCACAAACCGATTACGGCTTCTTTTTTTTCCACGAGTAATGGCTACACCGAAAATGCAGGCGATTACTGGGAGCACGACATCCCTTACCTGCAGAGCGTAGAAAGTCCGTGGGATGAAGATTCTCCGAAATTCGCTGATCAGAAAATTGTTTCCACAGCGGAACTGGAGCAGACGCTCGGCATAGCCATGGATGGATCGATTCAGACGTCCACGATGACCAAAACAGAAGGCAATCGGGTGGATGAAGTTCATTTCGGCAGCCAGACTTTCTCAGGAAGGGAAATCCGCGAGAAATTCGGCTTGTCTTCAAGTGATTTCACAATCGAACAAAAAGGCGATCATGTCATTTTCACAACCAAAGGATACGGTCACGGAGTGGGGATGAGTCAATACGGAGCCAACGGTATGGCGAAAACAGGGAAGAATTATAAAGACATCATCCACCATTATTACCAGGATACTGAAATCAGCCCCTTAAGCACCCAGACCGCCCTCCTCAGCTCAGCAGCCGAATAAGGATGAAGCAAAAAGCCGGATCCCCGGCTTTTTTTCTTTTTAAACTAAGCTCTGTTAAAGTCTGTTGCTGATATTTCAAACGATTACTATATCGTCTCCGTCTGAATTTAGGGGTCCGGCCCGTTGTTTACTCAGAGCATGGGATGGCAGGGAAAACCGTCCGCTTTCCGTGGGGAATGATGAGCCCCACGGAAAGCGACTCCTCCCCAAACGCCCCTCATATACATCCAATTCTCGAAATCAGATATTCATGGACCGTCCTATACAGTAAATCATCACCATGGTGGTTTTGCCTTCATCTGTAAAATTTTTCATCACCGATGTATAGATTGGACAAGATCTGTTCAGAATGGTTTTTGAGGTGATAAACATGAAAGATGAAGGTAAAAAAAGCGTGACTAAATTAAAGTTCAAACGCTTGATGCGCAAGAAGTGGTTGTATCCAGCTTTGTATTTGTCCGTAGCTGCTTTAGTCCTTGTCGGCGTATTCTGGTATCAGCAGAGTGCCAATGATGTAGAAAACCAGATTGCTGACCAGCAGAAATCGCAGAGTCAGGATGAATTCCTTGTCAATGAAGATGGAGAGTCTGTACCCGTTATGGACCACCAGGAAAATCTGCAGATGCCTGTGGCTGACGAAAAGACAGCTTCCATCGTAACAAAATTCTACGACTACGAAGCTTCTGAGCAAGATCAAGAAAGTGCACTGGTCCTATACAACAATAAATACTACCAAAGTGAAGGCGTAGATATTACAAGAGAAGATGGAGAAGCCTTTGAAGTAACGGCTGCTCTATCAGGAACAGTGACTGAAGTGAAAGAAGATCCGCTGTACGGCAATGTTATTGAAGTTCAGCACGACGAGAATCTCTCTACCGTGTATGCTAGTTTAGAAAGTGTCGATGTACTGGCTGGATCGGATATCGCTCAAGGAGATGTCATTGGATCAGCAGGACGTAATTCCTTCGGACAGGCAAGCGGTGTCCATGTGCATTTCGAAGTCCGTAATGACGGTCAGCCGGTGAACCCGGAAGCATTCTTCGGTCAGCCGGTCAGCCAGATTGTGGAAAGTGCAGAAAAAGAGCCCGCTGAAGCTGAGCAGACTGAAGAAGGAACTCCTTCCGACAGCCCTGAAGAAGAAAACGGGGAACCATCGGATGAACAACTGAATAATGAGGAAGACCCGGCAGAAACAGAAGGCGGAGAACAGGCGCCTGATGAAGAAAGCGCATCTTCCATCTCTACAACACAGGCATAACAGATAAGGCTGACAAGAACATTCTTGTCAGCCTTATTTTTTTATTTTTTCGGGCATAAAATTAAGAAATCCGAACATCATGCGCATGCGAAGGCATATCGGGGCGGTTTTATTAATACAATGAGATAACCGAGCACTCGGTAACATCCAGGGTGAAACACCATGAATAGACATCCAGAAGCAAGTACCCCCTCATGTTATAACGGACGCTTTCCTAAACGCCCTATCTCCTTGGATAGTCAATCACAGGAGGCGAGTGGAGTGCATGATTACATCAAAGAGAGGACCATCAAGATCGGAGAGCACATTATTGAAACGAAAAAAACGGTGAGAGTGATCGCCAAAGAGTTTGGCGTTTCAAAAAGTACGGTTCACAAGGATTTAACGGAGCGGCTCCCTGAGGTCAATCCGGAGCTGGCGAAGGAAGTCAAAAAAATCCTGGATCATCATAAGGAAATCCGACACCTCCGTGGTGGGGAAGCAACAAGGCGTAAGTATAAAACGCAGATCATTGAAGAGCAGCCGGTTCAGCCTCAATTGTGAACAGTCCCTCCCATTGTCAAAATCCCTCAAGACTTGGTAACTTTTTTCAACTCCCATGAGACGAATGTCGTAATTTTGTGATAGAATATAGAATTAGATGTGTGATCATTTCAACAAAATAGACTGACTCAAATAGGGAAAACATAAGTTATCGAGTATTTGTATGGCATTGCCTGACAGCATAACGGATAACGGCCATCCGTTATGTGTTTTGTGGTGAGGTAATGATGTTTTTACAATAGGGAGGATCTACAGGACATGTTTGCGAGAGATATAGGTATAGACCTGGGTACAGCCAATGTACTTATCCACGTAAAAGGTAAAGGTATCGTTTTGAATGAGCCATCGGTCGTTGCGATGGACCGGAATACAGGCAAAGTATTGGAAGTTGGAGAAGAAGCACGGCGGATGGTCGGACGGACACCGGGGAACATTGAAGCGATCCGTCCTCTTAAAGACGGCGTGATTGCTGATTTCGATGTGACAGAAGCGATGCTGAAGCATTTTATACAAAAAACGAATGTGAAAGGTTTCCTTTCGAAGCCGAGGATGTTGATCTGCTGCCCGACGAATATTACGAAAGTGGAGCAGAAAGCCATCAAGGAAGCAGCGGAAAAATCCGGTGGGAAGAAAGTATATCTTGAGGAAGAGCCTAAAGTAGCGGCGATTGGTGCCGGCATGGATATCTTCCAGCCGAGCGGTAATATGGTCGTTGATATCGGTGGCGGTACAACGGACGTTGCGGTGCTCTCCATGGGGGATATTGTAACAGCTTCCTCCATCAAGATGGCCGGTGATAAATTCGACCACGAAATCCTTCAGTATATTAAGAAGGAATACAAACTGTTGATTGGTGAACGGACAGCTGAAGATATTAAAATCAGTGTAGCCACGGTGTTCCCGGGTTCCAGAAGTGAGGAAATCGAAATCCGCGGACGCGATATGGTTTCCGGGCTTCCTAGAACCATTACGGTCAATTCCGAAGAAATCGAAAAATCTCTTCGTGAATCTGTCCAGATGATTGTTCAGGCTGCAAAGCAGGTGCTTGAACGCACACCACCTGAATTATCCGCAGACATTATTGACCGAGGGATCATCATGACCGGCGGCGGAGCCCTCCTTCATGGTATTGATCAGCTCCTTGCAGAAGAATTGAAGGTTCCTGTTCTTGTAGCCGAGTCCCCGATGGACTGTGTGGCTACAGGAACGGGAATTATGCTTGAAAACATAGACAAGCGTATCTCTACAAAGTTATAAAAGGCTGAGATATCCGGGAGGAGTGAACGGACGTTGTTAAGAGGTTTTTATACCGCTGCATCAGGGATGATGGCCAACCAGCGGATGCAGGAAATGTTATCGAACAACATATCGAACGTAGAAACGCCGGGGTATAAACAGACCCAGGGAAGTTTACGGGCTTTTCCCGAGCTGCTTTTGCAGCAGATGGGATCGAAAACACAGCCGACGTCAACGGCTCCTGTCGTTCCGGATCAAGGTGAGGTCGGATCTCTTCACACAGGTGTATATCTTCAGGAGACCACGCCTGACTTTTCCCAGGGGGCTCTTAAAGAAACCGGAGTCTCTACAGATATGGCACTTGTCGCAGATGAGCTGCCTGATGAAGACGGTGCTGTTCTTTTTCAAGTGGAGAACACCGATGGTGAAGCCCGTTACACGAGGAATGGGAGCTTTACGGTGGATGGGGAAGGATTTCTGACCACGAATACAGGGTACAGACTTCTTGATGAAAGCGGCAATCCAATCAATACCGCAGGACAAGCGTTTCTTGTGTCCAAAACCGGTATGCTCACGACAGACAATGGCAGCACTCAGCTGGCCGTTTCCTATACACCAGATGCCAACGGGCTTGTCCCGGAAGGCAGCGACCTTTACGTCCCCGGAGAAAATGCCCAGCCTTTAGGGAACGCTCTGGAAAACGAAGGTGTGAATTTTTCCGTGCACCAGAACTACATTGAACGGTCGAATGTAGATATGAACCAGACGATGACAGAAATGATGAACACCTATCGTTCGTTTGAAATGAACCAGCGTGTCCTGAAAGCTTATGATCAAAGTATGCAGCAGGCCGTATCTGAAATCGGCCGCATCCGCTGAGGGAGAGGATCTATATGATTAATCGGTCCATGATTCAGTCAGCTGCAACGATGGGGCAGCTGCAGCAGAAACTGGATATCATCGGGAACAATATGGCCAACAGCCAGACGACAGGATACAAAAGTACCGGAGCGGATTTTGCCTCCCTCCTCGTTCAGCAGTTGAACAACCAATCCAATGGACAAGCCGAAACAGGGCGTTTGACTCCTGAAGGCATCCGGGTCGGGACAGGTGCTGTACTCGGAAGTACGCGCGTGGATAGCAGCCGGGGGAGCCTGAAGGAGACAGACAGAGCTCTGGATGCTGCCCTGCTGGAAGAAAATCAGTTGTTTGTCCTCGATGTCTCTGATCAGAATGGCGGCTCAGAAACCCAGTATACAAGAGCTGGTCACTTTTATCTGAACCCTTTGGGGAACAATCAAGTGATGGTTACAAACGCTGATGGGCATGCGGTCATCGGTGAAGATGGTAATCCAATCATGATCGAAGATACCTTTGACGGAATATCCATCGCTGATGATGGATCGCTGCTTGTCCAGCGAAACGGCACCCAGGAAGTGGAAGGACAAATCCAGGTTGTGGAAGCGTCCCGCCCTCACTTACTGGAGTCCGCAGGTGGAAGCCGGTTCCGGATCCCTGAGGGAAGCGGGGAGGCAGGACTCATCGAGGCGCTTGAAGCAGGAAACATCAAGCTGCAAGGAGGAGCATTGGAACAATCCAACGTGGATATCGGTGCTCAAATGACGGAAATGATGACAGCTCAAAGAGCCTATCAATTGAATGCTCAGTCTATTTCAACAGGAGACCAGATGATGGGACTGGTAAACCAGCTGAGATCATAAACGTAAGGAGTAGAACGACCATGGCGACAGATCCAAAATCAAAAGGTAAAAAACTGAATAAAAAACAAGAGAAAGAACCCAAACGCACAGAAACGGGTGAAAAAGCAGGAGCTCAAGCAGATAAGAAAGAAAAAAATCTCCAGGGGCGCCGGCGTATTCTGCCGATCTGGCTGCGTATTATTCTTGTTGTGCTGTTCAGTGCGGCCGCTTTGATCATTGGGTTGATGGTCGGTTACGGCGTTCTCGGAGATGGAAATCCTATGGATGCTCTTAAGCTGGATACATGGAAGCACATCCTGGATATTGTAATGAAAACTGAATAAAAGAAAGCTTGTACTCTAATCTTTATGCTTTCTTTCAGTAAAAAAGAACGGGCGCAGCAGCTCGTTCTTTTTTTTATATTCCTTCCAGCTTTCCGGCCGATGAAAGATTTCTCCACCGGTTATGGGACGGACGCACTGCCCGGATTTGGATACCATGTTCTGGAATATCGTTGTCGTTTGAAAGGTTTTCAAGTTCCGAATTAGGGAAAGAAAACCATACGGACATGAATCACAACGGGGAGGGTGACAGGTGAAAGCAGAAGTGTTTATCGCAGGTGGCGGTGTCGGCGGACTGGCTCTTGCTGCCAAGCTCGCTTCAAGAGGTGTACACGTCGTTATCGCAGAACAATTAAAAAAAGAATCTCCTGCTTATAAAGGAGAACTTCTGCAGCCAAAGACGCTGGCGATACTGGAACGCCTCGGGGTGCTCGATGAAATAGAGGCGAACGGCCATGCTTTGGATGAACTTCGATTCCAGGAAGTCCATCGCCGGGAAGGGCAGCCTCCGGAAGAAATCAATCTGACTGAGCTGAGTTACAGTCGTGTGGCAACGACCTATGACCATTCCTTGATGGTCCCTCACGAAAAGACGAAGGAGATTCTCCGCAATAAGGGAATGGAATATGAAGAGTATTTTCATTATCTTCCGGGCGCACGCTTCTTAGGGTTTGAGAATGGGATGGCTAAAGTCAAACAGAAGAAGGAAATCCTCTACATCCAAGCCGGTGTGTACATAGGAGCTGAAGGCAGGAGCTCTCCTACACGGGATGCGATGAACGTGGAAGTGAACCGGAAAGACTATAACCATCACTTTCTCACAGTTACCATCCCCCGGCCGGAAAGCTTCACAAAAGGGAAAATCATCACGACCTCCAGCTGTTTCCTCGGCTTATTCCCACTTCCTGACCGCGAAGTCAGAACAGTGTTCCTGATTAAGGCGGGAGACTACAAAAAAATAAAAGAGCTGGGGCTTGAACATCTGTACAAAGCTTACAGTGAACTGGAGCCTGAACTTGCTGAAGGTGTCAGGGCCATTAAAGACTGGAAGACGGTCCAATTGATGATCCCTTTTACGTATCACGTGGACAAATACTACTCAGGCAACCTGGCGATCTTAGGTGATGCCGCTCACACGGTTCATCCGATGGCAGGAGAAGGAATGAACCTGGCTGTTCAGGACGCCGATGTGCTTGGTGAACTTTTGGCGTGGTGCTGGGAGGAAGGGAAATCCTACGCGGATCATCTGCATTATTACGAAGAGGTTCGAAAGCCGAGAGTCGAATTCCTGTTGAACCTCAGCCATATGTCCGCCCTCGTTTATTCATTTAGATATGAGTGGTGGAGGCGTTTCCGCATGAAGGCCGTCCAGCGGATTTTCGATGATGACCCTCTTCATGTCAAGCAAATGCTGAATATATCAGGATTGGGGAAATGGGATTTCACTTTCATTGACCGGGGCATCCAGGGAAATGTCCTGCCCGTGAGAAAGAAGAAAGTATCGGATCAGGAACAGCAGCGCTTCTTGTTTTCTGAAGCTGAGGATTATCCTTGGAAAAGACCAAAGAAAGGGAGATGACAATGAATGAGTGGGTCACAGCTATGCAGGCAAGAAAATGGATGAAGAATAATGAATCCTTTTTACCGGGCTGGCATGCGTATGTTGGAGCGGAGCTCGGGTTGTTCGATGAGTTCAGGACGGCAAGGACGGTGGAAGCGATCAGCGAGAAAACCGGCTATCCTTATGACCTGCTCTCATCCTGGGTGAAAGTCGGTGTCGCCGTCAAACATTTAAAAAAACGGCCGAACAACCGATTCAGGACTTCCAAACGGAAGTGTGGTGCTCTTATGGGAGATGATGCTTCTCCAGGTGTCAAAGCCCTGCTGAAAGAAATGATGGAGCTGCATATCCCGACGATGCTGAGGTATCCCGATATCATCAAATCTCAGGAGCGGGCGGAATTCGATCATGAACGTCACGGAGGAGTAGTGGCTGAGACTTCAGCCCTTCTTGAACATTTTGCGATTAAGAAAATCAAGAAGATGATCCGTGAAAAACAGGTCCATTCCATTGTCGACTTAGGCTGCGGCCATGGAGGATATTTGAGGAAGCTGGCTGCTGAATTTCCGGATGTGCAGATGATTGGTGTCGATATTAACCAGAAGGTCATTGATAAAGCCCGGGAAATGTCCGGGGATTATTCGAATGTCACCTTTCAAGTCGGAGACATCAATAGCTGGACTCCGGAGGATGAACACGTGGATGTGATTCTCCTTCACAATATTTTTCATTACATTCATCCGGATGACCGGCCGCCGCTGTTGGACCACCTTTACTCGTACGTGCGCGCCGAGGGGCTGATATCGGTCATTACGCCGATCAATGAAACAGAGCATGGAGAAGCCTTTTCCTCCGCATTCAACAGTTTCTTTGTGGCTCACTCCAACCTTTTCGCCCTTCCGACGAAAAAAGAACTGCAGGAAGTATCGCAGACATGTAAATTTGATCTATTCGACCTGAGTCCAATCGTTAAAGAAGGCTCGTGGTATACGTTCTGGCTGAGCCCGGCGAGCCCGGTAGAGGAAATCCACCAGACCGGATATTCAGGCGAATCGTCACGATCCCTGAAATCAAACGCCCGCAGCGCCGAATTGACCAGAAGTTCATAACCACCTTTTCAATGACAGAATCGTACAATTTCCGAAAAAATTTTGTTCCAGAGAGCTCCTGCCCTTATAATTAGAAAAGAACGCAGGAAAGGAGCTTTTAACATGTTGGACATTAACCAAATTAAAGAAATCATTCCCCACCGCTATCCCTTTCTTCTTATCGATCAAGTAGAAGAGCTTGTGGAGGGGGAGCGCGCGGTAGGCTATAAAAACGTAACGATGAACGAACCCTTCTTTCAAGGGCACTTTCCGGATTACCCGGTGATGCCGGGTGTTCTGATCACTGAAGCCCTGGCCCAGATGGGGGCAGTGGCGATGTTGAAGAAAGAAGAAAACCAGGGAAAACTGGCCTTTTTCACAGGTATTGACAAATGCCGTTTCAAACGCCAGGTCAAACCAGGGGACCGTTTGAAGCTTGAAGTGGAAATTGTCCGCCTGAAAGGCCCTGTAGGTAAAGGGAAAGCGAAAGCCACCGTCGATGGTGAGCTTGCCTGCGAAGCGGAAATTATGTTCGCTTTGAAATAACTGATGAAAGACCCGTCTGAATGCGGGTCTTTTTTTATGGAAAAAGCTCTGTTAAAGCCTGTTGTTGATATTTTAAACGATTACTAAATCGTCTCCGTCTGGAATTAGGGGCCCGGTCCGTTGTTTACTCAGAGCATGGGATGGCAGGGAAAACCGTCCGCTTTCCGCGGCTCACGGTACCCCACGGAAAGGGAGTCATTCCCAAGGCCGCCTCCTGCAAATCCCATGACAGAAAGGAGTGATCTGAGCTCACATGTTAAACAACAACACCAAGCAATAACAGGGCCATGGAAAAAAAGCAGGGAGGATGGATGGATCTCCACCCGCTGGACATACTAACACTCAAGATGAGAAAAGGAGGAAATGAAATGAAATCCTTATTACTTAAGCTTATGACAGCTCTATTTGCCATCACATTACTCGGCGCTTGCGCTTCTGAAGAGGAGCCCGCAGAAGAGGAAAACGACACAGAAGAAAACATGCAGGAAGAAGAAAACATGGAAGAAGAAGAGAATATGGACGAAGAAGAAAATATGGATGAAGAAATGAAAGAGGAAGAGAAGGAACAGGAAGACATGACAGACGAAAATGCTCCTGAAGATGAAGAAAATAACGAATAACCGAAAGCAGGGAGAGTTCTCTCCCTGCTTGAACTTTATCCTCTTAAATCTACACGATTACCAAGATCAGGGTGGGAAACCGACTGGTTCAGCATTTCCACCATCTGACTCCCTTTTGCCTCGGACTCATCTTTCACTTTGTCCATTAATGCAAGGTTGGTCTGCTGTTTGAGCTGCGTCTGACCAAGGACCATCGATAAAGCGGCAGTATCCATAATATCCCTCCTTTCGTATTACCATCGGCGCCTCCGGAGCAAAATGAAGAGAAAACAGGAGGAAGCCGTCTATCAATCGTTGAAAACCTTTGGAAAAAGCATGCGTGTTATGTAAAATGGAAGTATAAACGTTCATACAGACTTTACAAATACGTGTTTCCACGTTTGGGTTGTGTGGAATAAGCGAATTGAGGTGATTAATGATGAAGTATAGAACGGCGAACGACTTAAAAGACCTGCTGTTGGAAGACTATGAAAAAGTAGTGAACAACATCCCGCTCGAAAAACTGGATGTTTATGTTTACCTTCAAACCGTCTTCCATGATACTTATGTGCCGGACGACACCTTGTACCAATTCATCTTCCGCCATTTCTTCCGGCTCGATAATCCAAGCTTAACGAAGGAATTCGAGATTTTCTATTTTAAACTGATGGAAGAACAAAGGGGATATGAACGGCCGAATATCGTCCAGATCACCAGGGATTTATATGAAGTGAAGAATCATAAGGGAAACCCTACGATGCAGTTTCCTCTGGCGGCTTCCATGCTTCATACCATCAATCCGGGCTTTCCTTCCTATGACAGTGATATTGTGAAAGCCTTTGATTTCTCCTCTACTTATCACCTGTCCGGATTTGAGAAGAAAATGAAACGGTATATCGGACAGTATCAGCATACATTCAAAACGTATGAAGAGCTGATCCAGGATGAAGCCCTTGAACCGATGTTCAATCATTTCGATGAACGGTTCCCTGAATACGACCTGCCTAAGATTAAAAAATTGGATCTTATGGTTGCCCAGCTCGGCAACCTGCTTCAATGAAAAAAAGAACCTCCTGAAAAGGAAGGTTTCCGGCTGTCGAGAACAATCTCGGCAGCCTTTTTTTGATTTCTCTAAGGGAGAGGATGGAGCAGTTCCGACCGGTGTCAGTTGGAAAAAAGAACCCCTTTTTTTGAAGTCACCCCGGGGATGTCACGAGGAGTTTCCGATGGTGACGCCTGAGGCAGGCATCCACCGGTAAGCGGAACGCTGCCATTCCCAGCACTTATGGATGACCCCGGTGTATCACAAAGTCCCCTCTAATAGTGCTTGGACCTTTCACAATATTGTCATTTTCGCTAAAACACTACAAGTTGCAATACATTTCACACTTTAGTAACATAATTCATAATTGTGACTATTTGGTCACTCCCACAAAAACAGTGGGATTTTGTCGTATGTTTGCGGAAGGTATTAGGGAAAATATAGATAGGAAAATGATGGGACCTCGGAGTCTTACTACGGAAGGGAAGTCTTTAATGAAACGGTTGTTGCTACTACTTATACTACTTTTCTTTGTAACCGCTTGTATGCAGGAGGAAAGCTCGAAAGAGACAGAAGAACGGGTGACTCCGGTGAAGGTGGATGGTGTTCAAAACGAGGATTTCGTTATTGAACGAAAAATTACAGGACGCGCGGCCTCGCCTGATTCCTCCCCGGTGATGCCCGAGACGCCAGGGGAAGTGGCCACCTTGAATATCGCTAAAGGGGACCGTGTAGAAAAAGGGGAGACGATAGCCGTCGTCCGCCCCGGTGGGAATGTGGGGGATCAGGTAGAACTGCAGGAGATTGCTGTCCGACAGGCAGAAAAACAGCTTGAGAATGCCAGGATTTCTGAAGAGCAGGCGCAGCTTGGCGTTAAGAACGCAAAAGACCAGGTGGAATTGGCAGAACAGGCCTCTCAGTCGGAAGCCGGTCAGACTGCTCAAGCGGCAGAGGCGGCAGGTCAGCAGTATGAGCAGGCGCAGCAGATTGCCGATGAAACGAAAAAACTGGTGGATGAAGGCACCATTCCAGAAGCTCTCTACAGTCAGGCGCAGAGTAGAGCTGATCAAGCCCAGGCTCAGTATCAGCAGCTTCAAGGACAGAAGTCCCAGTCTTCTTCAGCCGTCGCTCAGGCGGAAGCTCAAGTCGATCAGGCGCAGCAGCAGCTCGATCAGGCAGAGGTGGCTGTCGATCAGGCGGAACTTCAAGTAGAACAGGCGAATGTGCAGCTGAACCAGGCGGAAGAACAGGCAGCGAATGAGGCGATTACAGCTCCTGTGACAGGTGAAGTCGCAAGCCTGAGTGCAGAAGAAGGGGACACGGTGACAAATCAGCAGCCCTTTGCAACAATCGTTCGTTTGAACCCGATGACTATTTCCGCTTCCATCACTCCTGAACAGCTGGATCTTTTTGAAAAGGGACAGGAGCTCCAAGTCGACCTCCCTGCTTTGGAAAAAGAAGCAGCGGCAGTTATCGATTACATCTCTTCTGTTCCCGACGATACCGGCCTTTATCCAGTTGAAGCGACGGTCGACAATGCCGGAGAGGAAATCAAGCCGGGGATGATGGCCTCCTTCCTGCTCCCCGAAAATGTCGTTGAGGACACGTTGATTATTCCTACGGACTGTCTTGTTGAACAAAATGATGAGACATTCGTATATAAAGTCGAGGAAGAGAAGGCTGTCCGTGTGGATGTGGAAGTGATCGAATCACAGAGTGACTTCTCTGCCGTTTCTGGTGATCTTACGGCAGAGGATGAGGTTATTACTACAGGACAGCTGACCCTCTCAGATGGTGCACAGGTGACCATCATGAAGGAGGATTCTGATGAAGCTCGTTAATCTGTCCGTCAAAAGACCTGTAGGTGTCATTATGATTGTGGCCGCCATCTTAGGCCTTGGATTCGTTTCATTAAGAAGTTTAACCATCGACTTATATCCTGAAATTGAGCTTCCGATTGCGGTCGTATCCACTTCATACGAGGGAGCGGCCCCCCAGGAGGTGGAGAAGCTGGTCAGCCGGCCGGTGGAATCGTCTGTCAGCAGTATTGAAGGATTGGAGGTGCTTCAGTCTCAATCACAGGCTGGAGCGTCTCTTGTCCTTCTTCAGTTTAATACAGGAGTCAATCTGGACAGCACGCTTTTACAGGTAAGAGAAAATGTGGATCAAATCACCGGGGTCCTTCCGGAAGGAGCCTCGGATCCAAGTGTGCTGCGATTTGATCCACAGCAGCTTCCTATTATGACCATCGGCCTTTCGGGAGATACCCCGGATGAATTACAGCAGGCAGCGGAAAACCGGATTGTTCCGTTTCTGGAAAGGCAGGAAGGGGTTGCTTCCGTCAGTATTGAAGGCGGTCAGATGAGTGAAATCCAGGTGCTTGTCGACCGTGCGCAGATGGCCCAGTATGGACTTGATTCACAAACGGTCATCCAGGCGCTCAACGCCTCCAACCAGTCCGCCTCTGCAGGAACGATCGAAAAAGGACAGAAGGACCTCCAGATCAGGGTGGACGGGGAGTTCAGCTCGATTGACGACGTGAAGAATACGAGAATTCAATCACAGACAGGTGCCCAGGTTACCCTTGATCAAATCGCAGATGTCAGTGAAACACTGACGAACTCTGATACGGTGAGTAAAGTAAACGGGGATTCATCGGTCGTTCTTTCTATTTTGAAAAAGTCGGAAGCCAACACAGTGGAAACGGCGGACAATGTCAGGGAAGCCCTTGATGAAGTGCAGGGAGACCTTCCAGAAGAAGTCGGCACGAATATCGTTCTGGATACATCGGAGTTTATTAAAATATCCATTAACAGTGTCGTTTTAAACATCATTCTCGGAGGAATCTTCTCCGTGCTCGTCCTGCTGCTATTTTTGAAAAGTATCCGGGCGACGCTTGTCATTGGTCTGTCCATTCCGATCGCCATCATTTCGACCTTCACATTAATGTACTTCACAGGAGAGACACTGAACGTGCTGACGATGGGAGGACTGGCTCTTGGGATCGGTATGATGGTGGACAGTTCCATTGTTATTTTGGAGAATATCGTCAGCTACCGTCAGCGGGGATACTCAATGGTGGAAGCAGCTAAACAGGGAGCTTCAGAGCTTGCTCCTGCTGTTGTTGCTTCGGCTACGACAACACTTGTTGTCTTTCTGCCGATCATTTTTGTAGAAGGGATTGCCTCGGAACTCTTTACTCCGCTTGCGCTGACAATCATGTTTGCTTTGATTGCCTCGCTGGCTGTATCGGTCACGTTAATTCCGATGCTGTCGTCGAAGCTGTTAACAAAGTCCTTGAAAGAAAGCGGACGACGGTATTGGTTCGATCGATTCCTCGATAAAGTGAACAATGGGTACCGATCGATGCTGCGCTGGGTATTGAAGTTCCGGAAAACGACGATCGCAATTACAGGAGCTCTAATCGTCGGAAGTGCTGCTCTGGTGCCTCTGATCGGCACGGAATTCATCCCTCCGTCTGACCAGGGTCAGGTGGAAATAAGGGTCAACATGCCGGCAGGGACCTCGCTGGATGAAACAGAGTCCGTGACCGCTCAGGTGGACGAGCAGCTGGATACTTTTGAAAATCTCGTGGATGTTCGTTACCTGTCTATCGGAGGAGGTAATATGGGCGGTTTTGGAGCAAGCACCTCTGACTTTGCTTCCTACACCATTCAACTGGTCGAACCTGATCAACGGGAGAAAACGACCCAGACGGTGATGAAGGAAATGGACGAAGCCGTGTCTGATATTCCGGGAGCTGAAATCGAAGTCAGTGAACTGGATGCAGGACTGGGGACAGGAGCACCTCTTCAAGTACAGTTGAACGGTCCTGAATATGAAGTGCTTGATGAACTCGGCGGTCAGGTCGCCTACTTGATGAATGAAGTGGATGGTGTTCAGAACGCCGCTTCTTCGACCGATGAAGGACGCCCGCAGATGAATATTACCGTCAATGAAGCGAAAGCGTCTCAATATGGGCTGACCGAGCAGCAGGTGATCAGCCAGGTGCAGCTTGGATTCAATGGACAAGTCGCTACCCGGTACCGGGATGGTACGGATGAAAAAGACGTACGCTTCCTGCTTCCGGAGGAGGAGCGGCAGACGATTGCGGACTTAGAGGGCATGTCGGTTCAAACACCGAACGGAGCTCTGGTTCCACTTGCGACGATTGCCGAGTTGGAGCAGGTCCAGGGACCGGTCTCACTGTTGAGAGAAAATCAGCAGCCTCAGGTGAACGTTGAAGCGGAAATCTCAGACATTGATCTGGGAACAGCGACCGAGGAGGTCCGGGCGGAATTGGATGCCTTGAATTTCCCGGATGGATACTCCTACACGATTGGCGGCCAGGCGCAGGATATGCAGGAAGCTTTCGGTGATTTATCCCTGGCCCTGCTATTCTCTGTGTTTCTCGTTTATGCGGTCATGGCTGTGCAGTTTGAGAACTTCCTTTTCCCATTCATCATCATGTTCTCTCTCCCTGCTACTATTATCGGGATCAGCGGTGGATTGTTCATGACAGGACTTCCATTCAGTCTGCCGGCCTTTGTCGGTATAATCATGCTGGCAGGGATTGTCGTGAACAACGCCATTGTTCTAGTGGATTATATAAATATACTCCGCAGGAAATCCTATGAGAGGTATGAAGCCATTCTGGAGGCTGGACCAAGCCGCCTGCGTCCAATTCTAATGACGACGCTGACAACGGTTCTAGGCATGGTCCCTCTGGCCATCGGTATCGGACGTGGAGCTGAAGCCCAGCAGCCACTGGCCGTCACGATTATATTCGGACTTACCGTCTCGAGTTTCTTCACATTGGTCTTGATTCCGGTTGTCTATACGTATTTTGATGACCTGTCTGCAAAAATCACAGGATTCTTCCGAAAACGATCGGCGAAAGAATAAATGAAAAAGGGTCTTCTCTACGCAGGGAAGACCCTTTTTCATTGTATGATAACAGCCTGAATTGAAGTGATAAGAATAGGACGGGCACGTACAGAGTAGCGGCAGCGTTGGACTCCCGTAGTAGAAGGGACCAAGCGGGAGTCTGAACGTCCTGACGGTTCCACCAGAGGAAAGCGGGCCGTTTTCCCCCATCCCTGCTGCCGCGTGTGCGCAGCCCACCGGATCTTTCCTGGATTTTTGAAGGGGGTGATGGAAAAAGGCGCATATAAAAAGCCTCCTTGTTAAGGAGACTTTGATTCTATTTGAGTCTTTTGATGTTCTGCCAGGGAATCTCCAAGCTTTTGAATGTTATTCTTCAAACGGTCCGGGTAATCAAAGACATGTAAACCACACGTTGTTTTCTCTTCATTGGTTTTCAGCCAGATGATCCGGCCTTCAAAGGTGAAGGTTTCCCCGTCCATCATAAACGAAATAATCACTTCATCTCTCATCGACAAATGAGGCTGCGGGGAGGAGGTAAAGCGCATGCCGTTCAGGCTGATGTCATTGACCTCAAGCGGCCCGGACACCTGTGGGCTGAATTTCTTGTTATAAAAACCAGGGAGAGGTGATTGGAATGGATATCTGAAAGGTTCTTGTCTTCTTTCGTGCAACGTCGGCCACCTCTTTCTTATATGGTCAGTTAAGTCCATCATATACTCCTGAATACATGGATTCAATCTTTAATCAGTTAAAATTCCGAATTACGAAATATCCTGTTCCCGCCTATCAACTTTAATCAAATCCCACGTGGTAACGATTCCCATAGGAAGGTCATCCGGTTGTCCTGTTTTCGTAAGAATGACCGCTTTCAGTTTCTTATCTTCATTCAGACTCTTCTCAAACCTTTCCTCTAAGTCGAATACTGAGGCGGTCGTGGAAAGAAATTGAACATTGGCATGTTTCTCATAGCCAAGAACATCGGCGGCCTGTGCGTGAAGGGCGGGAGGGTCTCCATGTTCAGCTGTCTGTGCAAGGAAACGGACAATGCCGTCATTAGTCAGGAGTCCGGCAAAGCGATGGCTGTCATCATAGATGGGGAACTGGGAAATCCCGTGCTTGCTGAATGCCTCCATAATATGAAGCAGATCCGTGCTCATCTTAAAGAACAGGACAGGACGCGTAGCGAAGGTCAGAGCTTCAGGTGGCTGCTCAAGAACCTTTTTAATGCTCTTCAAATGATGGACGACATCTTCATGCGGCGTGGCGATATAATAATCACCGCTGATCCGTTCATGGACAATGGCGTTTCTTAATTTGGCATATTGTTTAAGCTGGTCAAAATGAACACGGACGACACTGTGCTTCAGTTTGGAATGCTGAAGCAGCTCTACGAAATTGTCGTTTTTAGGATATCCGTTCAGTTCCTTCAGGTGCTGGTGGATTTGATTGAAGGTTATTTCAAACTCTTCTACAATATCATGCATGCAAATCACCTTTTTTTTGATTTGTTTATAGTATTTCTGTTTTTGATGGTATCAATTCCTGATCTGATGAAGAACAAAAAATTAAAGAATTTTTTGTCGAAGCCGATAATAATAGGTAGAATAAAAAACGGGGGAATGCGGCTTACTACTTTCGACACGTTTCAAAGTAAAAACGTGCTTTAAATAGAACGAAAACCGTAAGTATGCTATACTCGTAGTACATAGAAAGAAGGTGAAAATATGATCGGTGAACGCATACAGAAAATACGTAAAGACCGACATATGTCGCTGTCAGAACTGGCGGATAGAGCAGGGGTCGCAAAGTCTTATTTGAGCTCGATCGAGCGGAACATCCAGACGAATCCTTCGATACAATTCCTGACAAAAATTTCTCAGGAACTTGATGTTTCCATTAATTTTCTCCTTCACGGCGAATCAGAGCCGATGGATGAAACACTGGATCAGGACTGGATGACACTTGTCCAGGAAGCCATGAATTCAGGGGTATCCAAAGAGCAGTTCCGTGAATTTTTAGAATTTAACAAATGGAGAATTCATCAGAATAAATAAGAACCTGACTGGATGCGCTCAGTCAGGTTTTTTTCTGGGAACACTCAGTTTGTTAGTAAAGATGGGAATTTATTTTTGACGTAGGACATGCTGATTTCAAGGCTTTCCATCGGGGTCCGGCGGCTTTCGTCCTGCTCCACCACCCACCATTTCACACCGTTTTTCTCCCCGAGGGTGAAAATGGTATCCAGATCGACGCCTCCTGTACCCAGTTCCGCAAAAAACTGCTCCTCATCCAGTGTCATATCCTTTAAGTGGATGAGCGGTGTACGCCCCTGGTAACGGTCGATCCAGGCCGCAGGATCCCCACCAGCCTTTTGAATCCAGTAGATATCAAATTCCGCCTGTACGTCCTCTTCACCGGTTTCCTGAAAGATTTTTTCCAAAGGAACGGCTCCATCAGGAAGCGGAGTCAATTCAAAGTCGTGATTATGGTAGCACAATGTCAGGCCGTGGTCACGGCAGACAGCGCCGATGTTTTTCAAATCCTCAATCAGAACCTCGTAATCCCCGGGCTCCCTGTCCTCGATATAAGGACACACGATGTAAGGACTTCCGATGATTTTATGGTTTTCAATCACCTGGGTCAAATTTCCCCTCAGTTCCTCAAGTGGAACGTGACTGGAAGCTGCTTTCAGTCCCAGCTCGTCCAGAAGTGCGCTTACTTTCTCAGGGGAAAGTCCACCGAAACCGGCAAACTCAACGCCTTGGAATCCTAAATCTGCTACTTTCCTTAACGTTCCTTCAAAATCCTTCTCTGTTTCGTTCCTTAATGTATAAAGCTGGACAGCGAATGGTATGGTGGTCATGATTTCATTCCCCTTTCTTTTTATATAGACACTTTTGCGTTTTACACTCCAAAATCCTTCCAAAAATGAAAAAACGATAAGCCAAAGGAAAAAAAGTAAACCGAATCTCCGTTGAATGACGATGAATCGGCGTTCGTCATCGTTGAAAAAATCCCCTATACTACAACCAACAGAAAGGAGTGATCCAGGTGACGACGGTTGAACATACTTTGAAAACCCTGAATGGATTCCGTTCCCTTTGCTGGAGCTGCAAGCAGGAACTGTTGGAAGAGGAAGTGGTCTTCAAGCAGGACGTTCACGTTTCTATACCCTTATGTTTCGATTGTTATAACATGGAGGTCGATGATTTCGGGGAGTGACACATTCCAGTGACGGGGGAATAGGATAGTCTAGAAAAGGTGAGGTGAATAGAAATGCCTGTATCCGTCGTCTTTAATCAGATTGCTGTCAATTCACTAAGCGAGAATGGCCTGATATCCACTGGTCAGAATAATCAGCCGGACTGGTCGTGGCAGGGCAAGAACAATAATGCAGCTGGTATTCCTGTCGGTTTTTTCATTGCCACCAATAATGTGAATACGATTTTTGATAATGACTTCACAGATACTCCGATCAATAACCCTACGGTGAATAACCCTCAACCGAACGTTCAAGTGTAGGAGGGACGCATATCGACATTCGTTTCGATTCTATTTATGTTAATCAGATTGTAGAGAACTCGGGCATCTTCGTCGGACCCAATACCCAGTCAAACTGGAGCAGTCATGAAAAACTAAATGCAGCGCTCGGCAGCGTGATTGGAGACGGCAACATTCTTTCGTGCAACATCAATGTGGTGTATGACAATGATCTGATCGATATGCCTGTCACCAGTTACAGTTCAGAGCATAAGAAAAAAGAGAAGCCCGGGAACTATTCAGCTTCCTGAGCCTCTCTCATTTTTTCTTCCATCATGTTTTGAATCCATTCCGGCAGTTCCGTGTCTTCTTGTTTGGACATGAAATCCAGCAGCGCCGAGTCGCTGAGGATGGACTTTAGTTCTTCCAATGTGTTTCCGTCCCCGTGAATGGTTCCGAACCCTTGGTTGAGTTTCTGATGTCCTTCAAAACCTGTGGGTACGTTATTCCCCATGTTCAGGCAGGAAGCATTTTCGATCGTTCCGATCCGGATACTTCCGATGAAGAAATTCGGTGATAAATAAGCCATCTTACTCCTCCTTGGAAGGGAAGGTGAATTTTAAGCCGTCATTGGTTTGTCTAAGCTTGGGTGCGGGGGAGGCCTTGGGTTTTACATGGACCCCGAAGTTATTCCCCATGTTCAATGCACCGCTCAGTTCCTCAATATCGAGTTGATCAAGCTGGAAGGTCAGCTGTTCCAGAGAAGGTTCCTTGATTGTTACATGGTCGATATGGATGTGGTATTCGATCGGACGTCCCTTGACCTGCTGCAGAGCTGCTTTTAATTCTTCAATCTGTTTTTCCAAGTCATCTGTTTTTTTATTGGAATCCCGCCGCTTTCGTGAAAAAAACATAGCGGTTAATCCCCATCGGCAGAAGGGCGTTTCATTATTAAGTGTTTATTATGGAGGAGGGAGTTGCGATGCCCGACGACTTTTCCATTCCCTTCATACACACGGGCGTGTGCCTTGAAGCCGGACTGGAAATTCGTACCTGAAAACACTCCTGAGGATTTGGAAACCTGGTGGATCGACAGCTGACCAAAATGGATGCGGCTCATGAAATCACCTCCTATGACTAATGTATGAAAGGGAAAGATAAGCATGATGGACTTTATGAAATGGTTCAATCCGGTTGGTGGTGAAGATGGCAGCTGGAACGGTCCCGTTCCCAACTGGATGAATGGCGATAAAATGAATGACTTTCTCCAACAGTCGATGAAGGAAGCTTTGTCTTCTACTCCTTTTCACCATGAATCACACCTGAGGAAAGAACAGGAGCTGGATCAGGTGAAGGTCGTGGAACTGATGAATGAAGTTGTGGTTACAGTATCCCTCAGTCATCCGGTGGATCCGGATATGATCAGACTGAGTGTCGGCAGCGGATATTTGTATGTGGAGGGAGTGGAAGCCGGCCGGATGACCATTAAACTTCCGGCGGCAACCAGCAGAAGAAACGTCTACGCCCAATATCGGGAAGGCCGGATTGAGATACGTCTGCAGAAAAAACAAACCGATGAAAAAGAAATTTTTCTGCATTATTAATCTTCAAAAATGACCTTCATCTCCTGACGATGCGGACGTTTGAAAATAGTAATAATCAACAGGCCCTCTTTATAGGAAGTGACAACATCCTCGAATGCAAAATGGAAAGGGATCGGAATGACTCTTTTGAACTTCCCTTTCATTCGTTCATTGTGATGGAGCTCTTCTACAGGTACTGGATAATGAGGTGTGATTTCGCCTTGAATAATGAGGTGTGTCCCTTGCTGGGAAAGATGGAGTGGATCATTTTTACTGAACCCGGGGAGTTCAACGACAACGACCCCCTGATCCTTTGTTTCGAATAAATCATACGATGGTCCGCGTTTCGGAATGACGTGATGCATATCATTCCAGAAGTCTTCTCCCAGAACTTTTTCAACATTTTCAGAGAAAGCTTCCCAGTTGATGGAATTGTTCTTTTTCTTCATATCGATCACCTCATTTCATTAGTTTATGTTGGGGACGGGCTTCCCATAACCGTGAAGGAAACGGTCTTTTGAAAGCGCTGCCCGTTTCAGGAATTATTTGAAAAATGGTGTTGTGTTTAAGACAGGCACATGTTATGATTTAATCAACTCAAGTGGTCATTGAATTTTATGCAAACGTATTCACATGAATATCAAGCACTCTTCTTTATATTCAATGGACAAGCCGGCGAGCTTTTTTTAATATCATTTGTGCAAACGTATGCACGATTCGTTGCACAACATCGCCGGAATGGTTCTCTTTTTTTCATGTGATATGAAAGCGGATTCAATGATTAATAGAAAATAGGGGTGGATGTAATGAAAAAGAACAAACTTTATTCGGGTTTTGCTACTGCTGTACTCGCTTCAACTGTTGCTCTTGCAGGCTGTTCCTTCGGTTCTGACAGCAGCGGAGATTCAGGCTCCTCTGATAGTGCATCCGGCGATCAGACAACTGTAGATATTTTCCAGTTCAAAGTAGAATTCAAGGATCAATTTGAAGAGCTTGTTTCCATGTATGAAGAAGAAAACCCTGATGTAAATATCAACGTAAAAACAGTGGGTGGAGGAAATGATTACGGAGCTTCCTTGAAAACATCCTTCTCCTCCGGGGAAGAGCCTGACATCTTTAACGTAGGCGGACCAACAGATGTAGATGAATACGAGCAGTACCTTGCTGACTTATCTGATACAGAAGCCGCTGGAGCTGCATTGGAAGGAACCTTGACAGGCGTATCCCGCGATGATCAGGTTCTGGGACTTCCATTCAACCAGGAAGGCTACGGCATGCTTTATAACAAGGAAGTTTTTGAAGAAGCCGGAATCAACGCGGAAGAAATTACAACCTTTGATGCCTTTGAAGAAGCTTTGGAAACCCTTGATTCCAAGAAGGATGAGCTTGGCATCGAAGCACCGATCGCCTTCGCAGCAAAAGAGAAGTGGGTACTTGGGAACCACCTTTCCAACGCATACTTGGCGGATGAGTTCAATCATAGTGTGACGGAAGCCTATGAAGCCGATACAGTCGAATTCCAAATGGGTGATCAGATGAAACGTTTCACCGATCTCCAGAAAGATTATTCCGTCCAGCCTGTTTTGAGCCTTGATTATTCCCAGCAGGTGGAAGAAAACTTCTCCCTTGGAAAAGTAGCTATGATCCAGCAGGGGAACTGGGTATACAATACCGTTGAATCCATGGATGAAGAATTCGCTCAAAACAACGTAGGCATCCTGCCTATTCCGGTGGAAGGTTATGAAGGCAGCATCCCTGTCGGTGTGCCAAACTACTGGGTTGTGAACAAAGAGTCTGAAGATGAAGTGGTTCAAGCAAGTAAAGACTTCCTTGATTGGATGTACACATCTGAAGAAGGTAAGAAATTCGTAACAGAAGAGTTCAAATTCATTCCTGCTTACGAAGGGTACGAGGATCTTGAAATTGCCGATCCAATTTCCCAGCAGATCTACGAGTACGCAAGTGAAGGCAATACACTTGGATGGGTCTTCCTCGGCGCTCCTACAGGCTGGACAGAAGACGCGATGGGTGTAGCGATGCAGGAATACATTGCCGGCGATATCACTTGGGAAGAAGTGGAGAAGAGAGCAACAGAAGCCTGGGAGAAAGCCCGTCAGTAAATGGATGTTGGTGACCGGCGGCGGCCATGCCGCTGCCGGAACTATAAAACTCTCCTCTATTAGGATATTTGCTGAAGTAAGTATGTTAATAGATGGGATGTTTTGATCCTATTCTTTTATGAAATCGATACCATAACCAGCGGCATCTACCGCATCATGTATTGGAGGAGTTGTACATGCAGAACCGCAGCTTATCATTCTGGCTGTTTTTGACACCGGTTATTCTTGGTTTGGGGATTGTCGTCGTCATCCCATTCTTCTACGGTCTTTTCTATTCATTTACAGACTGGAATGGAATTACGGCTACAGCTTTTATCGGGTTTGAGAACTACATCAACCTGTTTCAGGAAAGTGAATTTGTGGATTCCATATGGTTCACTGTGAAATTTGCCCTCATTACGGTCGTCCTGCTTAATGTGATGGGACTGGGCCTGGCCCTGCTTGTGACACGGAATATTAAATCAAGCAGTCTTCTGCGGACCGTCTTCTTTATGCCGAACTTGATCGGTGGATTGATCCTCGGGTTTATCTGGCAGTTCATTTTCATCAGTGTGTTCGGTGATATTGCCGGAATTACAGGAATCGAAGGTTTTGAAGGCTGGTTGTCCACCACAAATACCGGCTTCTGGGGTCTTGTCATTCTGACAGCGTGGCAGATGGCTGGTTACATCATGATCATCTACATTGCTTACCTTGAAAACATTCCGAAAGAACTGATTGAAGCGGCGAAAATTGATGGAGCAAGCAGTTTCCAACGCTTCAAAAATATTACGTTCCCCCTGGTCGCACCAGCGTTTACGGTTAGTATGTTCCTTACATTGTCCATGGCTTTCAAGATCTACGACCAGAACTTGTCCCTGACCAACGGTGGACCATTCAACTCCACGCAGATGGTAGCGATGGAAATCGTACGTACAGCGTTCTCTGACAACGATATGGCCTATGCCCAGGCAAAAGCGGTTATTTTCTTCCTGATCGTTGCTGTGATTGCATTGACTCAGGTGTATTACAACAAGAAGCGGGAGGTTGAGATGTAATGAAGAAGAACAAAGAGAGAAGAAATTTACTATCGATAGAAATCCTCGGCCTTCTGCTTGGATTGATCTGGATCTCGCCATTTTACCTGATGATTGTCAATGCGTTCAAAACGAAGCGGGACATTTTCAGCGGGGTACTCGGATTTCCGAGTGAACCGGTTTTTGAAAACTTCGTCGAAGCGTTTGTTGATCTTGAATTCCTGAAGTCTCTTTTCAACTCGCTCATGATTACAGGGTTCAGTATTGCGATCATCATCCTGTTTTCATCCATGGCCGGTTATGCGCTGGCGAGAAATAAAAGTAAGCTGAGCAGTGTGATTTTCTTCATCTTTGTGGCCGCGATGCTTATTCCGTTCCAGTCGGTCATGATTCCGCTTGTATCGATCTTTGGACAGGCGGACATGCTGAATGCCGGCGGATTGATTTTCATGTATCTCGGATTCGGCTGCAGTCTTTCCATCTTCCTTTATCACGGAGCGATGACAGGAGTATCGAAATCCCTGGATGAAGCGGCTATCATCGATGGAGCGAACCGCTTCCAGACATTCTGGTACATCATTTTCCCGCTGCTTAAACCGATTTCCGTTACGGTAGCTATATTGAATGTCATCTGGATCTGGAACGACTACCTGCTTCCATCCCTTGTTCTTAATGAATCCAACGCAACCATACCGTTGAAAATGTTCTATTTCTTCGGGCAATATACGAAACAGTGGCACCTGGCGCTGGCTGGACTTACCATTGCCATCCTGCCGGTCATCATCGGATACTTCTTCGCACAGAAGCAGATCATCAATGGTGTATCAGAGGGTGCTGTTAAATAAACGAAGAAGGGAGGTAGATGAACGTGTCCGTAACAATCAAGGATGTGGCCAAAAAGGCCGGCGTCGCGCCATCTACCGTATCCCGTGTCATCTCGGATAGTCCGAGAATCAGTGAAAAAACGAAGCGGAAAGTCCGGAAAGTCATGGATGATCTTGGCTATCACCTGAATTACAACGGCCGTGTCCTTGTCAGCCAGTCCACGCAGACCATCGGCATCGTAACGAAAGTTTCTTCTGATCACTTTTTCGAAAATCCGTTTTTCTCCGAATTGTTACGAGGAATCAGTGATGCCTGCCATGAACGGGACTACAGCATGTACCTGACAACAGGGAATACAGAGGAAGCGATTTTTCAGGAAGTCGTCAAGATGGTCCAGGGAAAACGTGTGGACGGTGTGCTCGTGCTTTACTCCAGGGAAGACGATCAAGTCGTTCCGTTTTTAAGAGAATCCAGCTTTCCTTTTGTTGTGCTTGGAAAGCCTGTCGATCGACCGGGAGAGACGATGTATGTAGACAACGATAACGTAGAGGCCAGTAAGGAAATGACCCGGTACTTGATTGGACTTGGCCACGAAAGAATCGGATATGTCGGAGGCAACTCCCAATTTGAAGTCGCCCGCGACCGGTTGGAAGGATATCGCGCCGCCATGAAGGATCAGGGGCTGCCGGTTGATGAAAAATGGCTGAAAAATGATCCATCAGACAAACAGGATCCCGATCAGGTTGCTGAACAGCTCCTGGTCCTTGAAAAGATACCGACAGCTTTAATCTTCACTGACGAATACAATGCGCTCACAGTTATGCGGTCCTTGTCCCGCAGAGGAGTGTCCATTCCGGAACAGATGAGTATCGCCGCCTTTAACAATACGGTGGTGTCAAGACTCGCTGATCCCCCGTTGACGACGGTGGATACGCAGGCGATTCAGCTTGGACATGAGTCAGCCTCCAGCTTGATCGACCTGCTCAAACGTCCGGATATGGTCAAGAAAAGCATGATCATCCCTACAAGAATCGTGGAACGGGAGTCGTCCTGCAGGCCGGAGCGTAGCAGACAGAAAAAAGCATGATCCATAGAAAATCAAACAGAGATAAAGGAAAAGGAGATGGAAAGAATGAATGTACTAGTATGGAACGAATATCGACATGAAAAAGAAAACCAGGTCGTTGCTGATGTTTATCCCGACGGCATTCACGGCGCAATTGCAGAATTTCTGGGCGAAGATCATGCCCATGTGAAAACAGCCACCCTCGATGAAGAGGAGCATGGATTGACAGATGAAGTCCTTGCCGAAACAGATGTCCTCGTATGGTGGGGCCATAAAGCCCACGACGAAGTCCAGGATGAGATTGCTGAGAAGGTGAAGCAGCGTGTCCTTGACGGGATGGGACTTGTCGTTCTTCATTCCGGCCATTTTTCCAAACCGTTTAAGAAATTGATGGGGACTTCCTGTGATCTGAAATGGCGGGAAGCCGATGAGAAAGAACGTCTATGGGTCGTTGATCCCACCCACCCGATCGCTGAAGGGATTGGGGAATACATCGAACTGGAAAAAGAAGAGATGTACGGAGAGCATTTTGATATTCCTGCGCCGGATGAGCTGGTCTTCCTCAGCTGGTTTGAAGGCGGCGAAGTGTTCCGTAGTGGTGCCACGTTCAAACGCGGACGCGGAAAGATTTTCTATTTCCGTCCAGGTCATGAAACGTATCCAACCTATTACAACAAAGAAATACAAAAAGTCATCCGCAACGGTGTGAACTACGTCCGTAACGCAGACACGCCGAAGCCGGTTTATGGAAATGCCCAGCCTTTAGAAAACATTACGAGTAAATCATAAAGGAGCTGTAACGATGACAATGCTGAAAGTTGCTGTAATCGGATGCGGAAGCATCGCCCAGAACCGTCACTTGCTGGAATATGAAGCGAATGAACATGTGGAAATCAAGGCGGTTTGTGATATCGCTGAGGAACGGGCCCGGAAAGTAGGGCAGCTGTATGGAGCTACAATCTATACGGATTATGAAGATCTTTTAGAAAAAGAAGATATAGATGCGGTGAGCGTCTGCCTGCCGAACTACCTGCACGCTCCTGTGTCCATCGCCGCTTTGAACAAGGGAGCGCACGTGCTCTGTGAAAAGCCGATGGCTACTTCAAGAGAGGAAGCGGAGGACATGATCGCTGCGGCAGAAAAGAATGGAAAGAAATTGATGATTGCCCACAACCAGCGTTTTGTGCCGTCCCATCAGAAAGCCAGGGAGCTGATTGAGTCCGGCAGCATCGGAAAAGTGTACAGCTTCCGTACGACTTTCGGGCACGGCGGTCCGGAAGGCTGGAGTGCCGAAGGGGAAGACAGCTGGTTCTTTAAGAAAGATCAGGCTTTCATCGGTGCCATGGGGGATTTAGGTGTACATAAAGCCGATCTGCTCCGCTACATCCTCGGACAGGAATTTGTCGAAGCGGCCGGCTTTGTCGAGAACAATGCGAAAAAAGATATCACGGTGGACGATAATGCGGTCTGTATCCTCCGCTCAGAAAACGGCATCGTCGGAACAATGACAGCAAGCTGGGCTTACAATACCCACGAGGATAACAGCACAGTCATATATGGAGAGAAGGGAACGCTGCGTCTGGAGGACGATCCTGTGTACTCCCTGATTGCCCAGTATACAAACGGGGACATCGTGAATTATCAGCTTGGGAAAATCCAGTCGAATGACGAAGGCGGTCAGACGAATACGCAGGTGATTGATCATTTTGTCGACAGCATCCTCAATGACACGGAACCACTCATTACTGGGGAAGAAGGTCTGAAATCACTTGAACTGATCCTTGCTGCGGTCCGTTCAGGGGAAACAAAGGAAATCAGTCGTATCGAGCGTGCTCTTCAATGACTCGGTTGAAAATGGGAATCATTGGAGCGGGGGGAATTGCCCAGGGGAGGCATATTCCCTCTTTCCTTGAATTAAGCGGAAAAGTAGAATTAACCGCCGTTCAGGATGTGAACCGTGACCGGGCGGAAGAGGCAGCGGAGACGTTCGATATCCCCTACGTCTTTTCTTATTATAAAGATATGTTCCAGGAAGTGGATGCTGTAACGATCTGTACGCCGAACAAGTTCCATGCAGAGATTGCGGTTGCAGCTCTGGAAGCCGGGGTCCATGTGCTCTGTGAGAAACCGATGGCCATGACAACGGCAGAGGGAGAGGCGATGATCGAGGCGGCAGAGCGGAATAACTGCATCCTTGACATTGCCTACCACTACCGGTTTACTCCAGAGGCGCAGCTGGCGAAGAAAGTTTTGTTGAACAATGAAATCGGGGAGGCCTTCGTGACGAGAGTCCAGGCTATGCGCCGCCGTAAAGTTCCCGGCTGGGGTGTATTCACAAATAAGGACCTCCAGGGTGGAGGAAGTCTGATCGACTTCGGCTGTCATCTCCTTGATCTTGCTCTCTGGCTTCTGGATGATCCGGAACCGGTTGAAGTGACGGGCCGGACTTATGACCGGCTGAGCAGGACACCGGGACTTGTCAATGACTGGGGCAGCTTTGATCATGAAACCTTTAACGTAGATGATCATGTAACAAGCTATATCACGTTTGAAAATGGCGAGTCGCTCCAGTTTGAGTGTTCATGGGCAGCGAACATTAAGGAAGACCATACAACCTTGACCATTTCAGGCACGGAAGGCGGCTTGAGTGTCTATCCGTTTGAATTATACCAGGCGAAATACGGTGCCTTGTTTGACAGCTCAGCGAAAATCCGTGAAGGAGAGCCGGAAGTCGGGGTTCTTCAAGCGGAGAATTTTATTGATGCGTGTCTCGGCCGGGCAGAGCTTGTCGTAAAACCGGAGCAGGCACTGAAAGTCACCAGGCTGATGGAAGCCATTTATGAAAGCAGTCAAACCGGAACAAGTGTTAAACTAAACCATAGAGCGGAGGATGCTGAATGAAACTAGGGGTATTTACCGTCCTTTTTTCTGATAAATCGTTTGAAGACATGCTCGATCATGCGAAAGAATCCGGCTTGAAGGCCGTTGAAATCGGGACAGGAGGCTATCCAGGCGATGCTCACTGCAACCTGGATGAACTGCTGGAAAGTGAAGACAAGCGTAAAGAATACCTTCAAAAAGTCCATGACAGAGGTTTGACGATCAGTGCCTTCAGCTGTCACGGCAACCCGATTTCTCCTGACAAAGCGTTTGCAGAGGAATGTCATGACACCTTTGTTAAAACCGTCAAACTGGCAGGCCTGATGGACGTACCTGTCGTCAATACGTTTTCCGGAACACCGGGAGGACACGAAAATGACACCGCTCCGAACTGGCCGGTGACTCCGTGGCCGCCGGAATATTCTGATATTCTTGAATGGCAGTGGGAGAAGAAGCTGATTCCATACTGGAAAGAGCAGGCCCGGCTCGCTGAGGAGCATGGCGTGAAAATCGGCCTGGAACTGCATGCCGGTTTTCTCGTCCACACGCCATACACGATGCTGAAGCTCCGCGAAGCTGCAGGAGAAGCCATTGGTGCAAACCTGGATCCGAGTCATTTGTGGTGGCAGGGCATCGACCCGGTCGCAGCGATAAAGATTCTGGGTCGTGAACAGGCGATTCACCACTTCCACGCCAAAGATACGTACATCGATCAGGAAAACGTGAACATGTATGGCCTGACGGATATGCAGAATTACGCAGCCGTGCAAACAAGAGCATGGAGCTTCCGTTCTGTCGGATACGGCCATGGGACGAAAGAATGGTCTGATATCATCAGTGCTCTAAGGACGTTCGGATATGACCATGTGGTGAGTATTGAACACGAAGATCCGATCATGTCCATTCAGGAAGGGTTCCAAGCTGCGGTGAAGAACTTAAAAGATGTGATGATAGAGGAACCGGCAACGGACATGTGGTGGGCCTGACGGCTGGCTGACATGGACAAATAAAGCCGCTGGAAAGGGGAAAAAACGATGGAACAGACATCAGGAGTAAGAGGAGGACTATATGCCGTAAGTGAATGGATCAGCCGGCTGGCCCTGGCCAATCTGTCCTGGACATTCTTCAACCTTCCCGTTGGACTGCTGCTGCTGAGTTTGCTGTACAGCTCGGGGTTGCAGGATCTATGGTATCTGCTTCCACCACTGGTGATTCTGCTTCCCGTCGTTTTCTTTCCGGCAACGACTGCGTTGTTTGCCCAGGCACGCGAGTGGGTCCGTAAAGATGAAGAGAAAGCATCCCGGCGTTCTTATTGGAGCTATTATAAGGAAAACTATAAAACCAGTGCGGCGGTTGGAACGTTCCTTACGGTTTTATGGGGACTGCTTGTGGCGGATCTGTACTATTTCTCTGCTGTGAACCAGCTTCTGATGAACGTTTTCCTTGTTCTCGGCATTCTCTTATTCGTGTATACCATCAACTGTTTTTCTGTGATGGTTCACTATGATATGAAAGCCCGGCACGTCATGAAGCAGGCGCTGCTGATTACCATTACAAGTCCTGTTCTGTTTGTGGCTGTTGCGGTAAGTGCAGGGTTTATGCTGATGGTCAGCTTGTATATTTTCCCGCTGATCATCCCGATTTTTACAGGTTCCATCATTGCGTTTCTATCATTTTCCGCCTTTTACCGGGTGTACAGGAAACTAAATACAGAGGACTGACCCGGATGACGCCATCCGGGTTTTCTTTTTTTTTCTGTAAGGTAAAATGGAGGAAGTAATACAAGGGTTCATATCAAACCATAAAGCGGAGGGATAGCATGAAGATTAGGAAACTGGAAAGCTCCGAATATGACCGGGTCCTTTCACACACGCACCAAATGATTTATGAAGGGACCATGCGTACGGTCAAGGTGGGGCAGGAGCAGGCGAAAACTTTCGTCCGGCCGGTTCTTGATGAAGGGGGAACGTACATCATCGCAGAGAACGATCAGGGACAGTTGCTTGGCTGGCTGCTGTCGGGAGAGAAAAGCGATACCTTTTCCGGAGAGAAGTTCGGGTTCATCTATGAGTTGTTTGTTCTTCCGGAATTCAGAGGCCGGGATGTCGGCCGGGCTCTTATGGAAGAAGGGATCAGCCGTCTTCAGCAGCAGTACCGGGAAATCCGCTTGAGCGTCTATGCGGGGAATGACGCATCTAAACTTTATGAATCGCTCGGTTTTCAGAAGAAGACCATAACGATGAGTCTTACGAAAGAAGAGAAAGGAAATGGGTAAGCCGATTTTCTTCCGTTCCATGACAGCTCAGGAGAAAAAAGGATGGAACAAAGGCATTTATGTCGGTTTTTATACGTACCTGATTGTTCTGTTCATCAACTTCTCTTACGAAACCTTTGCTTCCGGATCTCTGTTTTCCGCTCAGATATTATTCTGGTCGGGAATCGCCGCCGCTTTCCTAACCGAACTGATCTATGTGTTTGTGCAGAAGCGGAGACACTCACAGGCCGACCATACATAAAAAATGATCCAGGAAATCGAAAGCGACTTCCTGGATTAGGATTGTATCTTTATAAGAAAACGGTTACAATTTATGCAGTGACTAGTGAATAGACGGAGATTGAAGAAAGGCGGTGATTTAGTGTGCCGCAACAGATTAAGATTGGTAAACTGGCTGTCCTGGCCGCCTCTTTGACAGAAGAAGAACGGTCTGTGTTTGCCGACAGTTTCAATCATGTCCGTTACTGTCAGGGAAAAGCCGGTTCCATGGATGTTCAGAAAATCATCGCTGCTGTAGAAACGGCGGCGAAGCGCAACGGCATCATCAAGGAACATGTCTACAGGGAAACCCATGCGTTGTATCATGCAATCCTTGAAGCACTGCACGGTGTCACCCGGGGGCAGATCGGCGTAGGTATGATGATGCGCACAGTAGGGCTCCGCTTTTCAGTCGTCCGCGGCCGCCCTTATGACCATCCTGGAGAAGGGGAATGGCTGGCCGTTGCGTTTTACGGGACGATCGGCGCTCCTGTAAAAGGTTTGGAGCATGAGACATGTGGACTTGGAATCAATCATATATAAAAGAATAGGTGGCCTGTAGTCATTAGATATGAGAAGGCGGCAATGGTAGGGATTTCGTGCCATTGCCGCCTTTTTTTAAGCCGATCCACCTGAACGATGGGAGAAGTCTGAAAGGGGGATGGCCATGGTCGAATTGGACGGAGATCATTTGACGCTGGAGGAAATGGAGAGGATCTGTGTACACAACGAGCAGGTTCGTGTGGCCCAGGGCAGTCTGATCCGTGTACGTGTGGGAAGAGAGACGGTGGAGAAGATTGTAGCGGACGGACATACGGTTTACGGAATCAATACTGGATTTGGCAAGCTGAGTGACGTCAGGATTGCCGCTGAAGACGTCGATACTTTGCAGCGGCATTTAATCCGGTCGCACGCCTGCGGGGTGGGAGAGCCCTTTCCTGAAGTGATCAGCCGGGCAATGCTTGTACTCAGGCTGAATACGCTTTTGAAAGGGTTCTCAGGGGTCCGGGAGGTCGTAGTTCAACGGCTGCAGTTGTTGATTAATGAGGGGATTCATCCCGTTATTCCTTCGCAGGGATCTCTTGGCGCGTCGGGAGATCTCGCCCCTCTCGCCCATTTAGCGCTGGTGATCATGGGTGAAGGTGAAGTGTTTATTCGCGGCAAACCACGTGCGGCGGCGGATGTTTATACCGAGTTATCGATTCCACCGCTGTCATTAAAAGCGAAGGAAGGGCTGGCGTTGATCAACGGGACCCAGGCCATGACGGCTGTCGGCGTTACAGCCTGGCTTCGGGCGAGAAAATTAGCCGTACAGTGTGACTGGACTGCGGCCGTAACGCTGCAGGCGCTGGAAGGGGTCCGTGATGCCTTTCATCCGAGTATTCATGCTGCACGGGGCTATCCGGAGCAGGAGGCTGTCGCCGAGCGTATCCGGCACCTGACAGATGGAAGTCAGCTGATGACCTACCAAGGCGAAAAGCGGGTACAGGACGCTTATTCGTTACGGTGTATCCCACAGGTTCATGGAGCGACCTGGCAGGTGCTTCACTACGTGAAAGAAAAGCTGACCATCGAAATGAACGCAGCTACAGATAATCCGCTCCTTCTTGAAGGCGGGAGCGTCGTAGTATCCGGAGGGAATTTTCATGGACAGCCAATTGCCCTGGCGATGGACTTTTTGAAAATTGCGCTCAGTGAACTGGCTTCGATTTCCGAGCGGAGAATTGAAAGGCTCGTCAACCCGCAGTTGAATGATCTTCCCGCCTTTTTAAGTCCAGATCCAGGACTGCAGTCGGGGTTCATGATTGTTCAGTATGCGGCAGCCTCTCTTGTCTCAGAAAATAAAACGCTCGCTCATCCAGCCAGTGTGGATTCCATCCCCTCCTCGGCCAACCAGGAAGATCACGTCAGCATGGGAACGACAGCGGCCCGCCATGCCGCTCTTATTCTTGAGAATGTGGAGAAAGTTGCGGCCATCGAACTGATCTGCGGTCTGCAGGCACTCGAATGGCGCGGCATTGACCGGGCATCTCCACGGATCCGGAAGCTGTGGGAGAAAGCCCGGACCGTGGTTGCACCGCTGACGGAGGACAGAATTCTTTCTACAGATATTGAAAAAATGACGGCATGGATGAAAAGTGATTCGTTTGACTGGGAAGAGTGGCGGTCGATTCACGAAGGAGGAGATGCTTATGTCGACAAGCCGTAACATAAAAGCTGCAACTGGACAGACGCTTGAATGTAAGGGGTGGGAGCAGGAAGCTGTCCTGCGTATGCTCTCCAACAATCTTGATCCGGCGGTGGCCGAAAAGCCGGAGGAATTGGTCGTTTACGGTGGAATTGGGAAGGCAGCGAGGAACTGGGAGGCGTTTGATGCCATCGTCCGTGTGTTGAAACGGTTGGAAAATGACGAGACGCTCCTTATCCAATCCGGCAAACCGGTCGGTGTTTTCCGTACCCACCCGGCTGCCCCGCGTGTGCTGCTTTCTAATTCTGTTCTCGTTCCGAAGTGGGCGGACTGGCCCCATTTTCACGACTTGGACAAAAAAGGATTGATGATGTACGGCCAGATGACGGCTGGGAGCTGGATCTATATCGGCTCACAGGGAATTCTACAGGGCACTTACGAAACGTTCGCTTCCTTGGCAGAGAAGCATTTTGATGGCTCCTTAAAGGGAACCATCACCTTGACCGCAGGACTTGGCGGAATGGGAGGCGCGCAGCCGCTGGCCGTGACGATGAACGGCGGCGTCGTCATTGCTGTTGAAGTCGATCAGGACCGCATAGCGAAAAGGCTCTCATCCGGTTACTGTGACAGACGGGCATCAAGCCTCGAAGAAGCGCTTCATTGGGCAGAGGAGGCAAAGCATCAGGGGGAAGCGTTGTCCATCGCCTGCCTCGGCCATGCGGAAGACATTCATAAACAGATCATGGATCAAGGATTTCCGATTGATATTGTGACCGACCAAACATCCGCCCATGATCCGCTGAATGGGTACGTGCCAACAGATCTCTCCATGGACGAAGCGGATAAACTGAGAAAGCAGAACCCGGAATTATATGTGGAAAAGGCTTCCCATTCCATGGCGGAGCACGTCCGGATTTTGCTGGAGTTTCAGAAGCATGGAAGCATTGTTTTTGATTATGGCAACAACCTGCGCCAGGTGGCTTATGATGCCGGCGTCAACGAAGCCTTTGACTACCCGGGCTTTGTCCCCGCGTATATCCGGCCGTTATTCTGCGAAGGAAAAGGACCGTTCCGCTGGGCTGCCTTATCGGGGGATCCGGAAGATATTTACCGCACCGATCAGCTCGTACGCGACCTATTCCCGAATCAGGCCCCGCTCCTCCGCTGGATTGACAAGGCTCAGAAAAGAATCAAATTTCAGGGGCTTCCTTCAAGAATCTGCTGGCTCGGTTACGGGGACCGGTTGAAAATGGGGCTTGGCATCAATGAACTGGTACGGAAGGGAGAATTAAAAGCACCGGTCGTCATCGGCCGGGATCATCTGGACTGTGGTTCGGTAGCCTCTCCCAACCGTGAGACAGAAGCGATGAAGGACGGCAGTGATGCTGTCGGAGACTGGGCGGTATTGAACGCGCTGATCAACACGGCCGCCGGTGGTTCGTGGGTTTCCTTCCATCACGGCGGCGGGGTCGGCATGGGCTATTCGCTTCACGCTGGGATGGTTGCTGTGGCCGATGGGACGGATCTCGCAGAGGAACGTCTGAAACGGGTATTGACCACGGACCCCGGCATGGGCATCTTGCGCCATGCAGACGCCGGCTATGAAAAGGCCGAGCAGGAAGCACGAAGACACCATCTGGATATTCCAATGCTGGGGAGGGAAAAGCATGATGGATGATCAAATCATTGAAAACATCGGTACCCTCCTCCTTCCAAGCGCAGGACCCTTGAAGGGGAAGGCGATGAAGGAGCTGCCAGTCCGTCATCAGGCGGCTATCGCCATAAGGGGAGAGAAAGTCGTCTGGATCGGTTCTTCGGAAGAGGCCCGTGCACGGCAGGCCCGTCAGCGTTTCAATGCTGAAGGCAGAGTCGTATCACCGGGGTTGGTGGACCCACACACCCACCTCGTTTTTGGAGGATCAAGAGAAGAAGAACTGGCGCTTAAACAAGCAGGTACAACGTATCTGGATATTTTGAAAAGTGGTGGAGGCATCCTTTCGACGGTACGTGCAACGCGGCAGGCGGATGAAAGTTCCTTGTATAGAAAAGCTCGTAGGTTTGCCAGTGGTATGGCGGCTTATGGAGTGACTTCGCTGGAAGCGAAAAGCGGCTACGGATTGGATGAGGAAACAGAGTTGAAGCAGCTGGCTGTCATTGACCGGCTGAACAACGAGGGGCTGCTTGATATCGCAGCCACCTTTCTCGGCCCTCATGCCATACCTCCTGAGTATAAAGGGCGGGAAGACGCTTTTCTTGACCAGATGATGGACCTGCTTCCGGTCATTAAACAAAAAACATCGGCGGTTTTTACGGATATATTCTGTGAGACGGGGGTGTTTACGACCGAACAGGGAGCCCGGTTCATGGAGGCTTCGCTGAGCCACGGGTTCCAGGTAAAAATCCACGCGGATGAAATCGACCCGCTGGGCGGCACAGAGCTGGCTGTTCAATACGGTGCGGTATCGGCCGACCATTTGGTGGCGGCATCATCCGAAGGCATCAAACGACTGGCAGCCTCTAACACGATTGCGGTCCTTCTTCCGGGTACAACCTTTTATTTAGGCAAAGACACCTATGCGGATGCGGGAAGGATGATACAGGAAGGGGCGGCCGTAGCCCTGGCGACGGATTTCAACCCGGGCAGCTGTGTTACCCATAATCTGCAGATGATCATGGCGCTGGCCGCTTTGAAAATGAAAATGACGCCGGAAGAAATCTGGAACGCTGTGACGGTCAATGCGGCCCATGCGATCGGCATGGAGAAAGTGGCTGGAAGAATCACGGTGGGCGGGCAGGCCGACCTTGTCTTCTGGGACATTCCGAATTACAAGTACCTTCCTTATCATTACGGCGTGAATCATGCCCGTTCGGTATGGAAGCGGGGGCGGTTAATCTGGGAAAGGAGGGAGGCGGATGTCTTTCCAACACCTTAATCCCGGTCCGGTACGGGGGTTCAAAGACAGGTTCACGACGAAAGTGGAGGAAACGAAGCAGTGGTATGAAAAAGGAAAATCCGGAGATATCGGCCTGCTCGGTCTGCCTTACTCGAAATCATCCATCTCTGCCTCCCAGGCATCGGAAGCCCCGCAGAGCATCCGCCGGGCTCTGGGATTTTATACGACGTATTCCCATGAAAAAGAACAGGACTATACGGATGTGACGATGCTCGACTTCGGAGACGCTCCCGTCCATCCGACAGATACGGAAAAAACGAACGATTTATTGAAGAAGAGTGTGAAGGAAATGCTTGAGGAAGAAGCCTGTACCCGTTACATCCTCCTCGGAGGAGATCACGGGGTCAGTTTTCCTTCTATCACTGCTTTTCATGAGCGTTGGGGCCGTGTCGGTGTGCTTCAATGGGACGCCCATCATGACGTAAGGAACACAGAGGACGGCGGACGGACGAACGGCACCCCCTTTCGCAGCCTGCTCGAATCCAGCATTGTAAGGGGAGAGGATTTGGTCCAGATCGGCATCCGGGACTATTCCAATGCTGAAGCCTATGCGGACTATTGTGCACGCCATGGGGTGGCTGTCTACACGATGGCAGATGTAGTGACGGAGGGCATTGTATCGATCGTGAAAAAAGAGATTCAGCGATTGAAGCAGCAGGTGGATATGATCTATTTATCTGTCGATATGGATGCCGTGGATCAGGCCGATGCTCCCGGATGTCCTGCCATCGGCCCTGGTGGATTGACGTCACGGGAACTGCTGATGAGTGTACAAGCGGCTTCCAAGGATCCTATCGTTACCGCCATGGATATTGTCGAGGTCGATCCATCCAAGGATTTCCGGGATTTGACAAGCCGCCTCGCCGCGCACGTCATGATGCGGTACATGTATCAATAAAAGAGGATCATGAATAAGCAGGACCTGCCCCGGTCCTGCTTTTGATCTGTCCATAGTTCAGGGACATGGTCACGGTCCGCTTATCGGTGGAAGCTGTGCCCGCAGGTGTCACCACCGAACAATGCTCGTAACCTCTCAAACAGGGAAGGGAAAAGTGTTTACATACTGAACCGGGCAGTCTCGCTGACCTTTCAACACCAGGTGAAAACAGCCTGCCGAGTCTCTGGCGTGAGCAATTGGGTGGGAGTGCAGACAGGGAAAGGTCTCTGCGCTCCCGAAGACAGTAGAAAACGATGACTTGAAAGGGTGAAGGCCGGTTGAAGCGCCTCTGTTTCATCGTGTCATCCCTTTCTGCTTCTTTTGATCAATAGTCTTATAATGGATTTTGCAGCGGAACCGCGGCGGAAGCACTACTGGAATCAAAAGGGACTTACTGGAAAACAGCGGGTGTGATATAGTGAGAAAGAACTGAACCATTGATTTTTACAGGATAGGAGAAACATATGCCATGAAAGAAATCATTCTCTTGTTAGCAGAAGTCGTCAACCTATGGCATGACGTCATCGCAAAATTTTCCAGAATGATGGGATGGGAACTCTCAGATAAGGATCTGCATTTCTGGGTAATTGGAATTCTAGGAATCATCGGTCTTATTTTTATAGATGTTCTGTTTCATGCTCTTGCAAAATGGAGTATTACGGTTATTTCCTTTCTTTTCACATTTGCTATGGTGCTTGTCTTCGTTTTTGCGGTGGAAATCCAGCAGAAGATCACAGGCCGTGGCAACATGGAATTTGCGGACGCACTCGTCAGTGTGCTCGGCTTCTTTTTCTTTTGCAGCCTCTACATGATTTTCCGTTTGATTACCAAGGGAATCCAGCGGTACAGGAAGAATAAAGAAGATGAAACCGCCGCTTGAGCGTGCGGTTTTTTTACTCGATTAAAAACGCTGCAGCAGCGTCGTCAGGATGGAGTGGAGGAAGATGCTGAAACGCTTTTTCAGTTATTATCGTCCGCATAGAAAACTGTTTTTCATCGATTTTTTCTGTGCGGTTTTTGTTGGACTGCTTGAACTTGGGTTTCCGATCGCTGTTTCCTGGTTTATTGATGATCTGCTTCCCGAGGGGAACTGGGGAACGATTGTGGCGGTCAGTACCGGGCTGCTGCTTTTATATATGCTGAGTTCAAGTATGCAGTTTGTCGTCAACTACTGGGGGCATAAGCTTGGAATCAATATCGAGACAGATCTTCGCAGAGATTTGTTTCTGCACGTGCAGCGGCAGTCCTTCGGTTTCTTTGATAATACGAAGACCGGAAATATTATGAGCCGGATCACCAACGATCTCATGGACATCGGGGAACTTGCCCATCATGGTCCAGAGGACTTTTTTATAGCCATCATGACCTTTGTCGGTGCTTTCTGGATCATGCTGACCATCAATGTGAAGCTTGCGCTTGTCGCCATCATTATCGTCCCATTCCTCATCTGGCTCATCTATTTTTCCAACATCAAAATGAATGCAGCCTGGACGAAAATGTTCGGCAATATTGCAGAAGTGAATGCACGGGTCGAAGATAGTGTATCCGGGGCCCGTGTCGTGCAGTCATTTACAAATGAAGCGTATGAAATCAAACGCTTCAACACGAACAACCAAATGTTCCGAAAAGCGAAGCTGACCGCCTACAAGGTGATGAGTCTGAATTTGACGGGCATTTATCTGACAACGAGACTGATGACCATCACCATTCTCGTGTACGGCGCCTGGCTCAGTTTTTCCGGTGCTTTAAGCTACGGAGAGCTTGTGGCATTCATTTTGTATTTGAATATTTTATTTAAACCGATCGAAAAAATCAGTGCGCTGCTGGAGTTGTATCCAAAAGGGATGGCCGGCTTCAAGCGGTTTACCCAGTTGATGGATACCATTCCTGATATCCAAAACCGGAGGGGAGCCGTCGACGTTCCTCACCTGCACGGTGACATCCGTTTCCAGAAGGTCACGTTTGGCTATGACGAAAACCGGGAGATTCTAAAGGACTTGAGCTTGTCCGTAAAGACCGGCGAGACAATTGCTTTTGTCGGACCTTCCGGAGCTGGGAAATCGACGATCTGCTCGTTGATTCCTCGTTTTTATGACGTCAAGGATGGCGCGGTTACCATAGACGGCATCGATGTGCGTGACATGACGAAAGAATCGCTCCGTTCCCAGATCGGCATTGTCCAGCAGGATGTCTTTTTGTTCACCGGAACGATAAGGGAAAACATTGCGTACGGACGACTGGATGCCAGCCAGGAAGAAATTGAAGACGCTGTGGAGAAGGCCCATCTGAAAGAGATGATTGAAAACCTGGCCGATGGATATGATACGCAGATTGGAGAGCGGGGATTGAAGCTGTCCGGCGGTCAGAAGCAGCGGCTTGCCATCGCACGGATGTTCTTGAAAAACCCTTCCATTCTCATTTTGGATGAGGCAACATCCGCGCTGGATACTGAAACTGAAACCCAGATCCAAAAGGCGCTCACCGAGCTTTCCAAAGATCGGACGACCTTGATCATCGCCCACCGTCTTGGGACGATAAAAAAAGCCGACCGTATTCTCGTGATTACGGAAGAGGGAGTGGCTGAAGAAGGAAGTCATGAAGAGCTTCTCGGGCGGGAAGCCGGCCTCTTTGCCAAGCTGCACGCCCTCCAGCACTAAAGAAACCGTTCTAGTTAACTAGAACGGTTTTTTTCTTGCCGTCAGGAGCGGAAATCCCTTGAACTGGATATCACCGACTTTTACTGCGCCGCTTTTTCCTGATCCTCCCTGGAAGGACGTTTTTTTTCCGGCGAAACTTCCTGCTTATCCTTTTTCTCTCTCTGTTTCTTCGTTTCTTGTTTCCTGGCTGTTTCCGTTTCCTGATCTGTATCCGCATCTTTATAGCGCTGCTGCTGGCGGTAGCCGTAGGTGGAGGACAGCACGACTTCTTCATTTTCAAGGGCTGAGCCGAGCGCGCCGATAATGATGGATATGCTGGTAGCCGTCCAGGCGATGTAGAAATAATTATCGTAACCGACAGCGCCGGAAACTTCCGACTCCAACAGCCCCATTGGGATGAAGACGACAACGGCAACCGAAAACATTACAAAGAGGATGAAGTAATAGATGACAACGGTTACCCCGAGCGTAAGCAGCGTGGTCATATTGTACAGTTTCCGGAGATAGGGGGCCCGGTCTTTCCGTTGCTTTTCCCATAAATTGTGAGCAAGGATGATCCAGCCGACCATTAACGAAATGGACAGGATGGTAAGCAGAAGCATCCGCCAAGAACTGTAATTATTGCTCAACCGCCATAACGTCGGGAACACAAGGGCGTAGGAACCGGTGGCAAAGGCGAAGATGATGACCTTCATAAAGGCGGGGAAAATCGCCCATGGGCGGTTGGCCCGCACCATCCCGGTCAATACTCTTAACGCACCACTGATTCGGGACTGGACGATGAACCGCACGTCCATATACGTATCCTCTTCATCCGGTGTCACCCGTTTAATGGGGGAGAATCGGTCTATTCCACGTTTTTCCACAAGCCGTCGGGAGCCTTTTTTCTTTAAATTTTTATGTTCGCCATCTTTTTTTGACTGCAGCCTCTCCTGCGCCTTTTCTCTGTCTTCTTCACCGCTTCCATAGTACATTTCATTAACGAGCTGCAGAATCGACTGCCGGACACGTTTTAATAGAGGTGTGGATCCGAGACCGGGGAGGGTAATGATGCCAATTTTGTCATTGGTTGATGCTTCAGCCATAATCGGCTTCCGATCATGAAAGAAAGGAAGATCGGTCAGACAGACGATATAATCCCAGTCTTCTTCTTCTTTCTTTTTTAAGCCGGCTTCGAATACTTCCTCCGGGTCTTCCGTGACGCCGGTCAAAGGATCGATTAAGGCTTCGACCTGCCATTCACAGTCGTCTTTCACGTAATATTTGAGCATATCTGGAAGTTGCTCGCTGATTGTTTTACTGAGCTCCTTGGGATAACCAGGCGGTGTGACAATCCCAAGTGATCGTTGATGTTCACTCATATATGGTCATCTCCTGTTTGTAGGTTGGGTTTGTACAATATGAAATACCCTTTGGATCCGCTTCCTATGCAGGATTTCCCTATAAATTATATAAAAATAATAAATAAAGCGCGCGGACAGACGAACGTTAAGGGTGAAAATGAAACTCCCGTGAACGAATGTCCACGGGAGACTGGTGTGCAGATAGTGATAGTATGTATCCGCATAGGGATAAAAGGGGGATCTCCTTAAAAGGTATACCCCTCCCTTTAGAGCATAAACATCCATTTTTCATATAGGAACATAATAGAGAGAGTGAATGAACATGCATTGAACTTTTTTTAAACGCACGCCAACCAATCATCGTAAGTTGAATAATCACACCAATAACTGTGAATACGAAGAGAGATTCAAAGATTTCCAATGGATGTAAACATAAATAGGAAGGACCCGGAGGATTTCCCTCTCCGATATAAGCGGAAACGAGGTTTTCCAGAACGCCTGTTTCAGCCGGTGAAAGTATCCAGTAAAAAACCTCCGCCCCTATGGGCGGAGGTTTTAAGATTCAAAAGATTCCACAACAATTTTTCCGATGGCTTTCCCGGATTCAAGCTTCTCATGAGCTTTTTTCATGTTTGCGGCATGGATCGGAGAAAGGGTTTCATTCAACGTCGTCTGTATGTTCCCTTCATCAATAAGACCGGAAATCTCATTGAGGAGTTCATGCTGTTTGATCATATCATCGGTTTGATACATCGGACGTGTAAACATCAACTCCCACACAAATGTTGCACTTTTACTCTGCAGCATGGTTAAATCAACGGGTTCCGGCATCTCTACGATGGAACAGATTTTCCCTTGAGGAGCGATGGATTCTGCCATGTTACTCCAGTGCTGCTCTGTTGCATTCAGGCAGAAAATAAAGTCCACCGTTTCGATTTGGATTTCCTTCAGCTGGGAAGAAAAGTCGTGATAGTGATTGATTGTGAAATCAGCTCCCCGCTTCTTCGCCCATTTCTCTGTTTCCGGACGTGAGGCTGTACCGACAACCGTAAGCCCGGCCCGCTTCGCCAGCTGGGTGGCAATGGATCCGACACCACCGGATGCACCGATAATCAGAATAGACTTCCCTTTATTATCTTCTGGGTGATGACTGACTTTTAAACGATGAAACAGGGCTTCGTAGGCTGTAATCGTTGTTAATGGAAGAGCGGCGCTTTCTGCAAAGGATAAGGAAGCCGGTTTCTTTCCGACAATGCGTTCGTCTATGAGGTGGAATTCACTGTTCCCGCCTTGCCGGGTAATATCTCCGGCATAGTAGACGTGGTCGCCTTTTTTGAAGAGGCTGGTTTCAGCTCCGGTTTCCACGACAACGCCGGCAACGTCCCATCCGAGGACCTTGGCTTCTGTTTCCGTGTCACCATTCGCTCTTACTTTGTAGTCGACAGGATTGACTCCGACGGCTTCCACGCGTACGAGTAAATCACGACCTTCGGCTTTCGGTTTGTCCAGTTCCAAGTCGATCAGGCTTTCCTCATGGTCGACAGGCAGATGTTTATATAATCCAACAGCTTTCATTTTACTCATCACTCCCACATCCTTTCTCATCATCCATAGCTTTCGGTGTTAGAGTTCCTATTTTGATCGTAAAGGATTCTTTATATTTTTTGAAGTACGCACATTTTTGTGGGAAAGTATCAAAAAGGATACCTGCTGGGAAAGACTTCTGCTCCTCTTCACACATGAACTTATGGTATAGTGACAGTATATAAAAAGGGATTACAATTGAAATGTTTCCTATAGAACAGGGGAGGGGCCTCTATGAGTGCAGAAAAAAAAGATCAGACGGTTGGGAAACCTTTCTTGAACCAATATTCCTGTCCCGTAGAAGGAACGGTCCACGTCATCGGCGGGAAATGGAAAAGTGTCATCATTTTTCATCTGCTGGATGGAACGAAGCGGTTCAATGAGCTCAAAAGGCTGAACAGCGGCATTACCCAGCGGATGCTGACGCTGCAGCTGAGAGAGCTGGAGGCAGACGGGATTGTGCACAGAGAAGTGTATCCAGTTGTTCCTCCGAAAGTAGAATATTCCTTGACGGAGTTTGGTTTCTCCTTGAAGCCGATCGTCGTCATGATGCGGGAGTGGGGAACGGAGAACATGGAGAAGGTCCTTTCCCACAGGGAATCGTATCAGGAAATGGAAAAGAGGAATGGATGAAGATCCATTCCTCTTTTTCTATCCGTCCCCTCAAGTCCCTATACCTGTTTTAACGGTCAGGAGCCGGCCGATCTGTTCAGCTGTCTCCGCTAGATTGTCCCGGGCTGTGTCCGGATTCAAAGCGTCCTGTAAGGAGGAAGGTCCTCTCATGATCGAAAAGCAGGCATCGATTCCTGCACCATGAAGTCCTTTTTCAACACCTGTAATGTCCCCGGCAAGAGCGATGACGGCTCCGCCCTGCTGTTTAGCACGTTCCGCTATGCCGGATGGAGCTTTTCCCATTGAACTCTGGGCATCAAGTTTTCCTTCTCCGGTAATGATGAGATCGGCTTCGGCTATGCGCTCATCCATCTTTACCTCATCGAGTATGAACTGGACACCAGACTGCAGGGAAGACTGGAGAAATCCTGAGAAGGCGGCTCCAAGCCCACCCGCCGCACCACTTCCTGCGGTGTCTTGAAGGTCCAGCCCCAGCTGTTTTTGTACAATGTCAGCGAAATGCTTCAGTCCTTCATCAAGGAGAGAGACTTCCTCAGGGGATGCCCCTTTCTGAGGAGCAAAGATGTGAGCGGCCCCGTTTGGGCCATAAAGTGGATTGGAGACATCGCACATCGTGTGAATGACAACATCCTTCAGCCGGGGATGGACATGAGTCGTATCGATGTGAGCCAGTCGTGATAAATGACGGCCCCCATCACCGATACTCCGGCCATCCGCGTCCAGAAATTGAAAACCGAGGGCCCGGAGCATCCCGGTGCCTCCGTCTGTCACTGCGCTTCCTCCAAGCCCGACGATCATTTCCCGGCAGCCCTTTTCAAGAGCTTCGACCATAAGCTCTCCGACGCCGTAGGAGGTAGCGGATAAGGCATTTCTTTCTTCTTCGTTGACAAGCGGAAGTCCGCACGCTTCCGCTACCTCAATGACAGCGGTGGTGTCCTGGTGGATGATTCCATAGGCTGCTTTGACCGGACGTCTGAGAGGACCGCAGACGTTTTTATAAACGACTTTTCCTCCTAGAGCAGATACGAGTGCATCCATAGTGCCTTCACCTCCATCTGCTACAGGGATGGTATCAACGCTGAATGAATCGGAGGCGTTGATCAGTCCTTTCTGGACCGCTGCGTTCGCTTCCCTTGAGGATAAGCTACCTTTAAAAGAATCCAAGGCTACTAAAATATTCATGGGGGATCCCTCCGATAGAATGATTAAAAAAACACGGTTTATGTCTGCTATAATAGATGCAACAAAATGAGGTGAACTGACATGAGATTTGAAGAACGTGTTCATAAATATGAATATAAGCTGAATGATACCGATGACCAGATCATTGACTACATCCTTCAATATAAAGAAGATGTGACCGGCGGATCCATCCAACTGCTTGCTTCACAGGCCTATACTGTCCCCAATACCATTACAAGGCTTTCGAAAAAACTCGGCTACGACGGATTCTCTCATATGAAGAACAGTCTGAAAGTAGAACTCGAAGAACCGTATGAAGTCCCGGATGACGATTCCTATTCTTTAATCCAGAAAACCTTTGAAATCCTTGATCAGGACCGGATGATGGAAGCGGCTCGTCAGCTTGCGGAGTCCAAACAGGTGCTTCTTTTCGGGCTTGGAGATTCTTCGGACCTCTGCGAAATGATGGCCAGAAACCTCCGGGTGGTCGGCAAGCCGACGAGCCATCACATTCACCGGCACGAAATCCTCCACAGTCTGGACCAGGCCAATCAGCAGAGCGTCCTTTTCTTAATCAGCCTTTCCGGAGAAACGCCGCTTGTCCTGGAGGCGGCCGAAAAAGCCGCGGAAAAAAAGATTCCTATTATATCCTTGACTCATTTTACGAAGAACCCGCTGCAGGCGATGGCGGCCATCAATCTCTATTGTTATGCACCGAAAAAAACGAAAAACGGCTACAACATAACGGGACGGACGCCGGTCATGGTTGTTTTAGAAACATTATCCCAGTATTTTTGGAAATCTTACTGAAGTTGTTTCCGCATACACAAGAAAACGCTTTAATAAGAAAAAGATGTGTAAAAATAAGAAGAATCCATCTTCTTATTTTTTTTTTGCTAAGATAAAGCCAAGTGATGAAAACACTTACAAAGCGGAGGTGGAACAGAATGGAATTAAGAAAATTGACCTCACCCCATTTGATAAGTACGAAAATACATCTTGCTTCGAAGCAGGAAGCCATTGAGTATTTAGTCAAACAGCTGGATGAGGAGGGAAAGCTTCATTCCAAGGACGAATTTTTGAAAGCGGTTCAAGACAGAGAAGAGCTATCCCCGACTGGATTTGAAGGAGGCCTCGCAATCCCGCACGGGAAATCGACGGCCGTGAAGGAAGCGGCTTTCGCTGTAGCGACGGTTGAAAAACCACTGACGGACTGGGAGAGCATCGACCCTTCCAATCAGGTCGAACTCATTATCCTGTTAGCGATCCCGGATCAGGAAGCAGGATCCACGCACTTATCTTTATTATCTGAATTTGTCACCCGTTTATCAGACGACGCGTATAAACAAGGGCTTTTGAACGCTTCTTCAAGCGAAGAGCTATTTGAACGGCTTGATGCGGTAGGAGAAGAAGCAGAGGAATCAGAGGAGAACGCAGAACAATCAGCGGAAAGCCGTCTCATTCTAGCCGTCACCGCCTGTCCAGCCGGAATTGCCCATACGTATATGGCCGCGGAAGCGTTGACGAAGGCAGGAAAAGAGATGGGTTATAGAGTTCTCGTAGAAAAACAGGGAGCCAACGGTATTGAAGACCGTCACACGAAACAGAACTTAAGAAAAGCGGATGCGGTCATTTTTGCTAATGACGTTGCTGTCAAAGATGAAGAGCGCTTTGCTCACCTGCCGAAAGTGAAAACGTCGGTAGCAGCGCCACTCCGGGATGCCCGCGGAATATTGGAAAAGGCGGAAGCAAAAGCAGCCGGTTATGTGAAGGATGAACAGGTTTCCGAAGCGGCTGCGGCTGATGATACGGAAGAGGAACAGGATGGAAAAGGGTTTAAAGCAGAAATCAAGGATTCCATCCTTACCGGGATTTCCTACATCATTCCGATCATCGTTGCCGGTGGGATGACGCTCGCTGCGGCTGTGTTAATCTCGCAGGCTTTCGATCTGCAGACGCTCTATGATACGGAAGGTTCATGGCTCTGGATGCTCCGTCAGCTCGGCGGTGGTCTTCTCGGTCAGCTGATGGTGCCGATTCTGGCCGCCTATATGGCCTACTCGATTGCAGATAAACCGGCGCTTGGACCTGGTTTTGCTGCTGGTGTAGCTGCCAACTTGATCGGCTCCGGGTTTCTCGGCGGGATGCTCGGTGGTTTCCTAGCCGGATTCTTCCTGAAATTCTTGAAAAACAAAATCAAGCCCAAAGGTACATTTGCCGGGTTCATCAGCTTCTGGGTCTATCCCGTCCTTGGTACGCTTGTGGTTGGATCGATTATGCTGTTCGTCATCGGAGAACCACTGGCCTGGATCAATAACGGTCTGATCAACTGGCTTGGAAGCTTATCGGGAGCCAACGCCCTGATTCTTGGAGCGATCCTTGGCGCTATGGTTTCCTTCGATCTGGGAGGACCTGTCAACAAAGCCGCCTATACGTTCTGTATCGGAGCGATGGCGAGCGGTAACTTTATTCCTTATGCAGCCTTTGCTTCGGTTAAAATGGTGTCCGCTTTTGCTGTCACTGGAGCTACGATTCTCGGGAAGAAATATTTCTCCCTTCAGGAACAGGAAATTGGAAAACAGACGTGGCTGCTCGGCCTTGCCGGCATTACGGAGGGAGCGATTCCATTTATGATCAATGATCCGCTTCGTGTCATTCCTTCCCTGGTAGCCGGTTCTGCGGTGACGGGAGCCATTGTCGCCTACTTTGACCTTGGATTGAATGTACCGGGCGCCGGCATCTTCTCCCTCGCTCTCCTTCAGGGACAGCCGATTCTGCTCGCTGCAAGTCTCTGGTTTGGCGCGGCTCTGCTCGGCGCATTGATTTCTATGGTTCTATTGATCGCAACAAGAAAAAGGAAAATAACGAAAGAAGCGGCTGCTGCCGCCTGATAGAGAAGTACGAATGAATAAGGAGGATATCGAAATGAAGCAGGCCCACATTGTACCGCATATGCACTGGGACAGAGAATGGTATTTTACAACAGAGGAGTCCCGTATCCTCTTGGTGAACAACATGGAAGAAATTATGGATAAGCTTGAGAACGATCCTGACTATCCCTATTATGTGCTCGATGGACAGACATCCATTTTGGAAGATTACTTTGCTGTAAAGCCGGAAAATAAAGAGCGGGTCCGAAAGCTCGTCCAGGAAGGGAAGCTGATCATCGGACCGTGGTATACGCAGACCGATGAAATGGTGGTCGGAGCTGAATCCATCGTCCGCAACCTGTTGTATGGCCATAAGGATTCAGAAGCCTTCGGGGCGCCGATGAAAATCGGCTACCTGCCGGATTCGTTCGGTCAGTCGGCTCAGATGCCTCAGATTTTCAACGGCTTTGACATCCAATATTCAATTTTCTGGCGCGGTACATCGGAGCGTCACGGCACGGATAAAACAGAATTCCACTGGGAAAGTGAGGACGGATCCAGCGTCCTCGTCCAGCTCTTCCCACTCGGCTATGCCATCGGGAAATACCTGCCGGAGGATGAAGAAGCGCTCCAGAAGCGGATGGATAAGTATTTCCGTGTACTCGACCGCGGGGCTACGACCGATCACATCATCCTTCCCAATGGACATGACCAGATGCCGATTCAGGAAAACATTCACACGATCATTGAAAAGCTGCAGCGGCTTTACCCTGACCGGGAATTTTTCTTAAGCCGCTATGAAAATGTATTTGAGGAACTGGAGAAGAACGACGACCTGCCGTTGTTATCCGGAGAGTTTCTTGATGGAAAATATATGCGTGTACACCGCAGCATCTACTCCACAAGAAATGATATCAAAGCAGCGAATACACGCGTGGAAAATAAGCTGACCAACGTGTTGGAGCCGCTGGCGTCCATGGCCTATTCGCTCGGCTTCGAATACCATCACGGACTGATTGAATTGATCTGGAAGGAAATGATGAAAAACCATGCCCATGACAGTATCGGATGCTGCTGCTCTGATAAGGTGCACAGGGAAATCCTCAACCGCCTGTTTCTGGCTGAGGAAAAAACGGATCAGCTGATCGAATTTTATAAGCGTAAAATTACGGATGCGGTCCAAGCGGAGCATGATGTCGTTTCCGCCTTCAACTTCCTCCCTTATGAGCGCGGGGAAGTCATTACAGATAAAGTCGTGACGAAGCTGGAATCCTTCGTCATGGAGGGTCATGACGGCCGGGAAGTTCCTTTCGAAGTCCTGGAGAAAAACATTCTTGATCCAGGTCTCATTGACCGTCAGATTGTCCACTATGGCAACTATGATCCGTTTTATGAATATACCATTCAATGGAAGGACACCCTCCCTTCCATGGGGTACAAGACGTATGAAATCAAACCGGAAGAAGGAGCGCTTGCTGCTGCCGGCCCGCATCAATCAGATAAACGGGAAATCGAGACCGATCACTACCGGATTCAAGTGAACAGCAACGGTACACTCACCATTTACGACAAAAGGAACAACGTCGAAATCCAGGATGTTCTGCTTCTGGAAAACGGCGGTGATGATGGGGATGAATATGACTATTCCCCGCTTGAGAATGAGACGTTGATCTATAGTCGTTCGATGGAAGCAGACGTTCAAGTGTATGAAAATGATTACAGTGCCAGGCTGGATATCGCGTTGCAATTACCTGTACCCGCCAACTTGGAAAGCCGGAAAGCTGGGAAAATCGACAGCTTCGTATCTGTTCAATGGCACTTACACATTGCGAAGCATAAGCCGGTCATTGAGGTGAAAGCAGACATTAACAACCAGGCCGGGGATCACCGTCTGCGCGCCCTCATTCCAACACAGATTGCCTCCGCTTTCTCATGGTCGGATAATCAATTCGGCATGATCAAACGCGATGTCGTCGACAGCGCGATGGATTATTGGGAAGAGGAAGACTGGGATGAACGCCCGGATTCCATTTATCCGATGCTGTCCTATGTCGGTTTATCAGACGACAAACGCGGGGTCACGCTGCTTACGAACAGCGTTCGTGAATATGAAATCATCGGAGATTCCTTTGATACGATCGCAGTCACGCTGTTCAGGAGTGTCGGCGTATTAGGAAAAGAAGAGCTGGTGAGGCGTCCGGGACGTCCATCAGGAATAAAACTTCCGACACCGGACTCCCAGATGATCGGCCGTCTGGAACTTGACTTTGCACTGGTGCTTCATGAAGGATCACTCTCAGATGCCGGGGCAGGGAGAATCGCGAAAGAGTATACAACCCCTGTGGAGATTTATAATAGAATTCCTTACAATGCAATGAAACTGAATGAATCCGGCCTCGTGACCCCGGGATCGTATTCACTGCTGAAGGAAGGAAATGAAGGAGCCGTTCTAAGTACGCTCAAAAAAGCAGAAGATGAGGAACGTCTGCTGCTGCGCTTTTTCAATCCGAAAGAAGAGGAGCAGGAAGCAGAATTTCACCTTTCCTCCCATTCGGAGAACATCCAGGAGGCGAAATTGAACGAGGTGCCTCAGGAAACGTTGCTGCACCAACAAGGAAGAGTCTCTCTATCCTTGAAGCCGAATCAGGTGACATCCATCTTGTTTTAACATAAAGAAAGCCCCGTCTTCGTAAAGACGGGGCTTTCTTTATGGTTGATCAGGAACCGAAGTTCACAATCATATCATGGGTTTTCTGAATTTCAGCATCAGACATGAAAATCAGGTACATGCCGTTCACCATCTGTCCATCTCCGGACATTTGGTAGGTGGACGTGTTTTTACGGGCGCTGCTGTAGTTCGTCGCCAGACGCCTCATATCAGAGAACTGCATGTTCGTACTCACATTATCTCCAAGCACATCCATCACATTTCCCACCTTATTCACCGCATCAAGGCTTGCTCCTTTATCAATAATACCAGTGATAACCTCGCGCTGGCGCTCGTTACGGCCGAGGTCTCCATTTGGATCGTCTTTCCGCATCCGGACATAGGACAGAGCTTCCTGTCCATCAAGCTCAAGCTCGCCTTCTTCAAAGGTGTAATTGCCGGACGTAAAGGTCATATCGTTCTGAACCGTTACACCGTTGACAGCATCCACAACCTGGGACAGGCCTTCCATGTTCACACGAATATAATAGTCCAGGTCGATATCAAGGAAATTTTCCACCGTATTAACCGCCATGTCACTTCCGCCATAGGCGTAGGCATGGTTGATTCTCGTCACGCGGCCGTCATTGGCGATTTCCGCCCGTGTATCACGGGGAATGCTGACCATCTGCATCTGGTCATTGTTCGGATCAAGCGTCATCACAATCATCGTATCGGAACGACCGACGTCATTTTCGCGTTCGTCGACGCCCAGCAGAAGGATATTGATCGGGTCTTTATTGTCTACTTTTGCTTTCGTTTCGTCATTATCAATGGAAGCCACACTTTCGTGTAAATCTTCATTCACTGTTGTGCGGACATCCTGCAGGATCATATATGCATAAACTCCTCCTGCGACAAGGATCAGTGCCAGTGCAGCCAGGAGGATTCTCCAGCGTTTTTTCTTTCTGCGCTTTTTCTTCTTGGAACGTCTGCGCTCTTCCATACCCCCACCTCTTTCATTCAAACTACTTCTATTATACGATTTTTGTAGAACCTTGTAAAAATAATCCTGCATTTTGTCTTGGGAGAAAAGTCATTCTGATCATTCGTGGAAATGGGAAATTCATTTGTAGAGAAGGAAAATGGTGTCGCATAACGAAATGGTACCGTGGGTCTTTATCTACCAACCAAAGGAGGATTTGATGTTAAAACGAGCCATTCATGTATCCAACACACTCATGCAGCGTTACCTGCCCGATCCCTTTCTTTTCGTCATTCTATTAACGATGGTGGTCTTCGGGTTAGGGTTGATTTTTACACCAAGCACGCCTGTCCAGATGGTGCAGTACTGGGGGGAAGGGTTTTGGAACCTTTTATCGTTCTCCATGCAGATGGTGCTCGTACTTGTCACCGGCTTTGTTCTGGCGAGCAGTCCGGTGTTTAAAAGGGCGCTCGGACGACTGGCATCTACAGCCCGCACACCGGGCCAGGCTGTTGTCATTGTGACGGTTGTTTCCCTGGCAGCCAGCTGGATCAACTGGGGGTTCGGACTTGTCATCGGAGCCTTATTCGCAAGAGAGCTTGCCAAAAGAGTGGAGCGGGTGGATTACCGGCTTTTAATTGCAAGCGCTTACTCTGGGTTCCTTGTCTGGCATGGGGGACTGGCCGGTTCTATACCACTGACGATCGCCACACCTGATCATTTCACAGCAGATTCCATCGGGATCATCCCCGCTTCAGAGACGATATTTGCCGGATTCAACCTTGCGATAACAGCCGCGTTATTCATCGCTGTACCACTTTTGAACAGGAGGATGTCACCAGCAGAGGAAGAAAGGTTTGTCATCGACCGTTCCCTGCTTGAGCAGCCTCGTCATCAGGAGGCAGCCGGGCTGGAGGCGGACGCCCTGACACCGGCCGTCCGCATGGAAAACAGCCGGATTCTTTCCATGATCATCGGAGGACTTGGCGTTGGATTTCTCGTGTACTATTTTGTTACGACCGGTTTTCAATTGAATCTGAACATCGTCAACTTTGCTTTCTTATTTATGGGGATCCTTTTCCACGGCACGCCCAGGCATTTTTTGGACGCTGTGAGCGATGCGGTGAAAGGGGCGGGAGGCATTATCATCCAATTTCCGTTTTATGCAGGAATTATGGGGATGATGGTCGCATCCGGATTGGCAGCGCTTATGTCAGAAGCGTTTGTGTCCATCTCCACCCCCTTTACGTTTCCCTTCTTTGCCTTTTTAAGTGCAGGGATCGTGAACTTTTTCGTCCCGTCCGGTGGAGGACAGTGGGCAGTGCAGGCACCCATTATGCTGGATGCCGCCCAGCACCTCGGAGTATCGATACCAAAAACGGCCATGGCAGTCGCCTGGGGAGACGCATGGACCAATATGATTCAACCCTTCTGGGCCCTGCCGGCACTTGCGATTGCAGGATTGAAGGCGAAGGATATTATGGGCTTCTGTCTCATCGTCCTTTTTGTAAGCGGTATCATAATTTCACTCGGGTTACTGTTCTTATAAATAAAAAAGCTCTGCCGAAAAGGCAGAGCTTTTTTATGGTGCCTCCAGGAGAATAGCCCCTTTTCTTTGGGTGGACGAACCTCCGAGTGTCCACGGGTAAACTACCTTGTGGGGCCTGGACCATCTGTTTTCCGCAGGTGTGGAACGATCTGAGCTCCTTTCAAGAGAAGGTTAATGCCATAGTCAGTACCTGCATACGAATGGTACTGAATTCTCTTATAAGTGATAAAGCTTGTTGTTCTAGATATATGAGCTTTAAGAAAACGCCTATTTTTTAGATCATCATTCGGTGAAGTCACGAGGAGCGTTCGGTGGTGACGCCTGCGGCAAGCATCCACCGATAAGCGGAACGTGACCACTCACACAACATACAGATAACTCTAATGGAACGTTTTTTACAGCCTGGCAGGGTGTGAAAGACAAAGCATTTTGTGAATTTACATCAAGTAAGTCCGGTGATCAGCCTGAACGAATCCACCGGCGGTGAAAGAGACAACACGATTCCGCCCCAGCTGTTTCGCCTGATATAACGACTGATCGGTCAAATCAATGATCTCCTGCCTGTCTTCCGTTGTAGATGGATACGTGCTCGCCCCGATGGAAACCGTTATCGGAATATGCGATGTGGCATTGATCCAGAAGGTATGGGCCATCACTTCGCTCCGGATCCGTTCGGCAATGGCACAGGCACAGGAATTGGAGCAGTCCGGAAGAATGACAGAAAACTCTTCCCCACCGTTCCTGGAAACGATATCTGAGTTTCTTGTATGTTCCTGAAGAAGACGTCCGAGCTGCTTGAGTACCTGATCTCCAGCCGGATGACCATACGTATCATTCACATCCTTGAAGTGGTCCACATCAATGATAAGAAGGGACAACTCCTTCTTTTTCTTTTCGCTCTCCTCAAGCTGCTGGTTCCAGTGGAAATCGAACTGCCTCACATTGTTCAATCCTGTCAGATGGTCGATGGAAGCTTTTTGCTCATAGCTCTTAAAAAGAGAGTGGGACCGGTCGAGGTATTGAATGAGATAAATGATCCCCACACCGCCAAGACAGCTGATCACCCAGTATACAGGGAGCAGAGTTTCAAGAAGACTCCAATCCCTTACGACCACAGAAAGCACAATGGAAAAGACGAGGTTGGAATAAAAAATCATGTAAAAGCCTGAAATATAGCGGGGCTGATGACTTTTTCTCATTCGATCAATCACGATGATGCCGGCAAGGGTCACGATCATGAAAATAATGGCCGCCAACGATGAAAGGTTGAAGCCATGAAGGAAACGTCCGGCAATAATGAGGATAGTGCCGATAACGGCCGGCCGGACACCGCTGATTAACAGAATCATAAGGACGGGAACATGCCGCAGGTCCACAATCGTCAAATCAGTCACCTGAATGGAATAATACATCATTAAGTTTCCCATTATACCGGCCGCGACTCCATCAATCAGGCAGATCACCTTTAGTGGCAGATGTTTTTCAAGGGTGTGCCATCTTAATTGAAGATAGGAGAAAAACAAAGCGGTCAGGATGCAGATATTGACAAAAAAATCGGATACCATGGAACATCAACTCCCCATTGTACAAAAAATGTGAACGTTCGTTTAGTCGCATTGCGTCGAATAAAATACAGTAATCTTCCCTCTCATATTACCATGATATTCCTTTGCGAAGAGCGTCCGGTGCGCTAAATAGGTCTTTACACCTATATAAAATCTATGTAGAATTATGGTAAATAATATAAAAGGGATCATTCGATGGAGGAGGCAGACAGATGAGAGAGAACTTAGATCACAAATGGCTGGATCTTGTTGAGAAAGCAATGGATGGACCGTGTTCCAAAGAGGAATTCCGCCGTTACCTGAACGAACAGAAAATCCTGAAGGCCGGACGTGAACATGGAGAAAAGAATGCCAGAGAGAGAAATGGGCATTTGACTCTAGTTACGCGCGGACAGTAGTTACCGAACGTTTAGTTACCTTCCTTTATTTTCTAAATACATGTGGATGACAACCGCTCATCCTCTGAAAGGGAAACAAAATGAATACGAAACAAACCATTCTTGAAAATGCCCTGCAGTACTTTGCTTCCTATGGATATGACGGGGCTTCGATGTCATTGATTGCCCGCGAGACTCAGATTACAAAAGCGGGGATTTATAGTTATTTCAAAAACAAGGAAGATCTGTACATAGCTGTACTCGACCATTTAGTAGTGTTTCACAAAGAATACTGGATGCAGAAAAAACAGCGGATGAAATCGGCGTCCAGCGAAAAAAAGTTGAGGGACAGCTTTATTATGTCGATCCAGACAGCCGTCAAAGAACCCGCATTGATTGCGTTCTGGCAGATGGCTCAGATTTCTCCGCCAAGGTCACTGGAACAGGTGGTAAGCGAAAAGATATCAGCATCCAGAAACTTTCTACTCGCCTATTTTGAAGAGATGTTCGAGGCTGGAAAAGCTGCCGGGGAAATTGAGACGCACCATTCGTCCCTGACCCTGGCTCATTCGTTCTACTGCCTGATGGAAGGGGCTTCCTTAAAGCATGTGAATGCAAATTTCCCTGATTACGAAGCAACGCTTCTTGCGATATTTGATTTGTTCTGGGACGGGTTGGAAGCTCGGGAAGCCGACGAATGGAAGATTGTTTGAACCGAAAACGAAATTCAGTTTAAAAAAAGTGCCCAAACCTCCGGAATGGAAGGTTTGGGCACTTCGTTTATGCGGCGCTTGTATCTTTCTGTTTTTCACTGCCGCGTTTTTTTGCGGCCAGTGCAAACGGTAGAGCCAGCAGCGCCAGTATGATGCCGACAACAACCACATTGGATTCTACAAGGTTGATCAAGTTGCCGAGGACGATCCCGACAACTCCGAAGTCCCCGTCACCAAATGTTGTTCCCTGGAAGCCTAAGGTTCCGAGAACAGGGAGAAGCAGCGCAGGAAGGAAGCTGATCATGACACCGTTGGCCATCGAACCGAAGATCGCACCTTTGCGTCCACCGGTCGCATTCCCGAACACGCCGGCGGCTGCTCCTGTAAAGAAGTGGGGGACGAGACCGGGAACGATGACTTTCAACCCGAGAAGGGGAAGGAACAGCATACTGATCAACCCGGCGGCAAAGCTGAAGAGAAATCCGATGATGACCGCATTTCCTGCAAACGGGAAAATAGCAGGACAGTCGAGCGCCGGTTTGGCGTTCGGTACGATCTTATCCGCAATCCCTTTGAACGCCGGCACAATTTCTCCAAGCAGCATACGCACACCAGCAAGAATGATGTAGACACCGGCAGCAAAAGTCAGTCCCTGCATGAAGGAAAACACCAGGAAGTTCTGACCGCCGCTTAACTCAGATTCTACAAAGCCGGGCCCCGCGGCTCCAGCGACGACGAAAAAGAGAATAACCATCGTCAGTGAGACAGACACAGAAGTATCTCTTAGGAAACTGAGGGATTTGGGGACTTTGATTTCTTCGGTGGACCTGGAGTCTTTGCCAACCAATTTTCCGATTGAAGCGGCAACAAGGTAGCCGACGGAACCGAAGTGTCCGACAGCAAAATCATCAGACCCCGTGACTTTTCTCGTATAGGGCTGAAGCATGGCTGGGAATAACACCATGATAGCTCCAAGGATGATGGAACCGAGAAGGATCATGCCTGCACCGGAAAAGCCCCCGGTCGTCAGAATGACAGAGATGAGACAGGCCATGAACATGGTGTGGTGCCCGGTTAAGAAGATATATTTAAAAGGGCTGATGCGGGCCAGGATAATGTTGACGACCATCCCGAACAGCATAATCATAGCCGTTTCTGTACCGAAGCTTTCCTGCGCCAGTGCAACGATCGCTTCGTTGTTGGGGATGACCCCTTCGACAGCAAAGGCTTCATCAAACATGCTGCTGAAGTTCCCGAGAGACTGGACGAGCACATTCGCCCCGGCTCCCAGGATGACAAATCCCATCACGGTCTTCAGCGTACCGGAGACGACATCACCGGAATTTTTCTTTTGTACAAGGAGCCCGATAAGAGCGAATAATCCAACGAGGATGGCAGGGGTTCCCAAAATATCTTTCATGATCAAATCAACCATATAAGTCGCTCCTTTGTTTGATGGAATGGGTTAGGTTACAGGTTTTGTTCCAACGCGCTTCTCAACTCGTTCTTGTCCATCAGGTTCTGCAGTTTTACGACGTTCTTCTGCCCATCTTCCAGACTTTCTACAATATCCTCAGATCCGAGGAAGAGGTCGGCCTGCTCGGTTTTGGCCGTCGTCAAATCGGTGTGGGAGACTTCTGCTTCCTTCCCCATGTCCTGAAGGGCTGATTTCACATTCATTTCAACAATCATACTGCTTCCAAGTCCATTTCCACATACAACTAATACTTTTTTCATTTGAATACCTCCTCGTAATTTTACACTTCTATCGTTTGGTTGATCAGGTGAAGAATTTCGTCATGAGATGACGCTTCAATCATTCGATCGACGGCCTCTTCGTCAGAAAGCAGTTCCGTCAGCTGGGCAAGCGCTTTTAAATGGGTTTGATTATCAATGGCTGCCAGAATAATGATCAATTGCGCTCGATGCTTTTCCTTTTCAGAAAAAGCGACCGGTTCATTCAGTTTTAGGAGACTCATCCCGAGCTGCTCCACGCCACTTTCCGGACGGGCGTGAGGGATGGCGATCCTCGGGGCGATCACGATGTAAGGTCCCAGCTCTTTGACATTTGTAATCATAGCTTCAACGTATTCAGGGTGGATGGAAGATTTGTCGATTAACGGCTGGGCAGCCGTGCGGATCGCTTCTTCCCAATCCGGAGCCTGTTCTTGAAGCTGAATCGTATCCTTCGTCAATAACTCGTTAAGCATTGGCTTTCTCAGCTCCTTTCTATCGGTATGAAGGCGGTCCAACATCATAGTCATCTCTTTTTGAAGCCGTTCCTGCTGGTGGACGGTCGCATACTTTTGAATTGTTTCCATCAAAGCGGCCGGCAGGCTTCTGTCTGCGGGTTCTGTTTCCAATTGTTGATTCATGATTTGGATGACCCGTTCTTTTTCAAAATTGTTCAAGATGGCCGGCACGTGGATCACCGGTACCTCGTCCGACTTCACATAATTGGTGGAGAATACGACATGGGTGTCATGCTTGTTTTTCTGATACTCCCGTTTGGAAAGAATGGCAGTGATCCGAAGTCCGGCAATCAACTCTTCCAGCTGGGAACGAAGCATGTTGGATGTACCGATGCCGTTTTCACAGACGATGATGCCTCTGTACTTCGTTTCGACGGCTTTTTTTTCTTTGTTCAACCATCCCCCGAAATGAAGGGTGATATAAGCCGTTTCCTCCTCAGGCACCGGCCTGCCGATGAACAGCTCCAGGTGCTTCATGACGCGTTGGGTCAGATGATAAAGGTCGGCATAGGTTTCCTGAATGTTTTGAGACAGCTCGTTGGTGACTTTGACTCCATATTTAATCCGGTAATAGGCGGGTTTGATATGGGACAGCAGGTTCTCTTCCAGCCCTTTTCTGTCATCGAAGACGACAAATGAATAAATCTGAAAATCTTCGATCATCTGGTGGATCACCCGTCGCAGTCCTTCACTTTCCCTTTCTGAATACCGGCTGATGTCGTCGTGCTGCACTTTGGAACTAAGCAGGTTCATCGTCATAAAGCAGATTTCATCTTCCGGAAAAACCAGAGGCCATACGTTTTCCAGTTCCTTTGTAAGAACGGAAGCGGAACGATAGGCGTCGGTCTGTTTCAAAACTTCCTTTTCTTCCGGCTGTACGTGGACGAATTGGTTCATGTCGATCCGTTTGACCATCATCAGCATCTGAAGGGCCAGCAGATCGGCCATTTCGTCGGTAAATGTGGCCCCGAGCTGTTCCTCAACATCAAACAGGAGCCGTTTGATGATCCGGCTGCTTTCTCCGGACGGAAGGAAAGAGGGCAGGGCCATGTGTTGGATGTTGTTTTGAACCGTCACCCACTCAGGATGGGAATAGGCATCAACGACCAGGTTCAAGAGCATCAGCCTCTGGACACCCTCGGGTCCCTCCACCTGGTAGCCTGCTCCTTTTTGGTAATGGAGTCTCAACCCCGTCTGGTCAAATTCCTGTTTGAGTGCTGCAATTGCTTTGGCGACCGTTCCTCTGCTCATATGGGTGAGATCCATAAAGGTATTCATCGATGCATGGGGCTGTAACAGAATGTTTGCTTTAATCAACAGGGTGCGTTCTTTTATTGAAAGCTGGTAATGCCAGCCGTCAAAATGAAGGGAAGCCCCTTCCAGGTGATGTCTGGATGATTCAGGCAAGCAGAGTCCCTCTCCGTGTCTGGTCTCGAGCCGTTCCAGCTGCTGGCCGGCCAGCCAGTCGTTGATCTGTTCGACATCATAGTACACGGTGCGTGGAGAGACATTCATTTGGAAAGCGAGCTCTTGAACAGGGACAGGAGTTGTCGACTGATTCAAAATAGATATCAGGTGTGCACGCCTTTTATCTAAAACCATGGAGGGGCCCTCCTTTGTTTTTCTAGGAAATTCCTGCAAGATTGTACGTTGTGATTGGGATGATCATCTTATGTTATGAGTATAGCCGTTTAATGACGGATATGTAAGGGGTTTCAATGTTCATAGTTTTTCATATGTAAATTTGCAAAATTATACGCATGGAAGGCTGATGAAGGGTTTCTGTGAAAATTTGAATGTCGGCCATAGAAACGGGGGATATTTTCCATGGTCCTGCATATAGTGGTATAAGCTTTATAATGGAGGAATGGAAACGTGAGAAAGTGGCTGGGAACCTTCTTTGTTTTCCTAATCGTAGCCGGCTGCGGCGCAGGATCTTCGCAGCGGGCCATTCAGGAACTGACATCCACGATGGAACATGAACTTCATATCGTTTACTTTTATGAACAGGAACGTCCTACAGAAAAGCTGGAGGCTCAGCTGACGGGGATGAAAGTGTTTCTGGCGAGAAAAAATATACCAGCTTCCATCAGTTACAGGAAGATCAAGGACGATAAGGATTATGAAGAACTACTGGGAGTCAAAGACGGGCAGATCATTGTATTCGATTATAAAGGCATCCGCTTTAACGCCCGTAATATACACGTGCTGGAAGGCATGATCTTACAGCTTTCCAACCCATAAGCAGACAGAGACTTAGAAAAGTCTCTTTTATTTTTCTGTTTTTTTCCAAATTTAGAAAAACCTCTTCCACGATATCCATGGATATGCTACCTTATACATAATAGATAATTGGAAGCGTTACCATTGAAGGTGGACCAGAAATGAACGCTTGGAAAACGAGGAGACAGTGATGGAGGAGGATGAATCATGATCGATGTATCGACCTGTCAAAAGACGACATTTAAAGGACTGAAAGCGGTTGTACTGGAGAATGAGTATGTACGCTCTGTCATCCTTCCTGACTACGGAGGAAAGATGGTCAGTTTTTATGACAAGACCATTCAATATGAGTGGCTGTATCAGGCACGGGAAGAGTCCCTCCGGATACCGCCGTACGGGGCGGATTTTTCGGCGTATGATTCCAGTGGGTTTGATGAAATGTTCCCCGGTATCGATCAGGGCCCTCATCCTGTAACGATGGACGAAATTCCCGATCACGGGGAAGTATGGGCCATGCCTTGGACATGGAAGGCCACCTGCGATGGAATGGAATTGACGGTGGAGAGTGATCGGTTTCCGTATCGGTTGATGAAACGGGTCAAGCTCGGGAAGAACGATGTGGAAATCACCTACAAGGCAGTCAATAAGGGATCGGTTCCATTTCCTTTTATATGGACACCACATGCGCTGCTCAATTATAACGACCAGACGGAAATCCAAGTACCAGAAGCGATGAAGGAAGTGATGAGTGTAGAAGCTTCCTCCACCCACTTAGGTGGTTGGGGCACAACGCACACCTATCCGGAAACCTCATCCGTTTCTACGGGGGAGCGGCTCGACCTGGCTAAGCTCGAGCCGTTGGAGGACGGCACGGCTGAAAAGTTTTATTTCACAAAGCCTCTCAGTGAAGGCTGGTGCGCCCTTGTACAACCGGACCTTGGAAGGAAATTGACTTACCATTTCCCTGAAGAAAAAGTTCCATACCTTGGCGTATGGAAAACCCGCGGGGGCTATAGAGGCGAGCATAACATCGCCCTTGAACCGTGTACTGGTGTCTATGATGATGTGTATGTAGCGGACAAAATCGGCCGGGCATCCTACATTCCCGCAAACGGCTCCTACACATGGAAGTTTAAGATGGAAACAGGCAGCAGTTTTTAAAAAGATGAGAAGCCTGCGAATCATTACAATCCTGGAATGTCAGGAAAGAATGGGAGCTAGCATGTGGTCTCTGGTCACGTTCCGCATATCGGTGGATGCTTGCCGCGGGCACGGCCTCAGCTAACTTGGGCAGGAAAACCACCTGTCCAAGTGGATCTTCGGCTCGTGCTGTTCCCGCAGGCGTCACCACCGAACGCTCCTCGTGACCTTCCCTGATGATGCACTATAAAAGGAAGATTTTCTGTTTATCAGAAGATCTTCCTTTTTTATGTCCAAATCATAGAAAAAAGCATGTGCCTTCTCTTTATCAATCTGTATGACGAAACCAATAGACGTACATCTCATATTCGATTGTCTGCTCGGGTGCTGTCCATGTCCTGAATCCTTCTCCCCTTATCAAACAGATAAAAGAATGGTCGGAACTTCTGGAGGGGGGGCTGGAAAGCAGAAGGTTTTATAATTTGTTGAGACTCCGACCATTCATCGGACTCTTTTTTGTGTAAAAGATAAAACAGCAAAAAAGTGCAGAATTATGATGGTTTTTGGAAATTCATGGTGAAGAGGCAGGAAGGTCAAGGCTTCTCCCGTCTCTAAACTGTCATAAAGATTCTCCTATTGTAAGCAAAAAAAGACAGAAAACGGCAGAATTTTTACCATTGAAACGCTTTCAGAAAGACCGCTAATATAGGAGTTACATAAAAAAGCGCATACATACATTTGGTTCCGCTTACACAAAGGAGAGGCATCTATGAATGCATTTACAGTCGTATCATTCTTATTTTTTACAGGTTTCGTTGCTCTCGTAGCCTGGTGGTTTACTAGAAAGGAAAAACTCGATACACAGGACGGCTATTTCCTTGGCGGGCGTAACTTGAGCGCCTGGGTCATTGCTGGTTCCCTGATGCTCACGAACCTATCAACCGAGCAGCTGGTCGGCCTGAACGCGCAGGGCTACTCGGATACCCTTGCCGTCATGGGCTGGGAAGTTGGATCGGCCATTTCATTGGTTATTGTAGCTTTCTTCCTGCTGCCTCGCTATATGAAAGGCGGCATCACGACGATTCCCGATTTTCTGGAGGATCGTTATGATTTTAATACAAAACAGATTGTGACGATTCTTTTCTTATTCGGGTACGTATTCAACCTGCTGCCTCCTATTCTTTATTCCGGAGCTGTAGCGATCAACGGTTTGTTTGATATTCCGGGCGCACTCGGTGTAAGCCGTACGGTCGGAATATGGATCACCGTCTTTGCAATTGGTATTGTCGGTTCGATCTACGCAGTTTTCGGAGGATTGAAAGCGGTCGCCGTATCCGACACGATCAACGGCGTCGGTCTGTTGATCGGTGGTTTGATGATTCCGATTTTAGGTCTTTTCGCTCTTGGGGATGGATCGATGACAAATGGAATCCAGACAATTGTGCAGGATTCTCCTGAAAAATTGAATTCTGTCGGCGGACCGGACAGCCCGGTACCATTTGGAACGATGTTTACAGGGATGCTGCTTGTGAACCTGTTCTATTGGGGGACGGCCCAGCACATCATGCAGCGGGCGATTGCTGCCAAAAACTTAAAAGAGGGCCAGAAGGGTGTTTTAATTGCTGCATTTCTGAAGCTGCTCGGTCCTGTATTCCTGATCGTACCGGGAATCATCGCCTTCAATATGTTCGGTCCGGGTCTTGAACCGACCGACGCCTACCCCCGCCTCGTCGCGGAAGTGCTTCCGGCACCACTTGTGGGCTTCTTTGCGGCAGTCTTGTTCGGAGCGATTTTATCCTCCTTCAACTCAGCCCTGAACTCTTCGGTTACTTTGATTGCCTTGAACATTTACAAGCCGTATTTCAACCCGGATGCTCCGGATAAGGTAGTCGTAAGAAAAGGGAAATCTGTCGGTATCATTCTTGCTGTATTTGCGATGTGTATCGCTCCGCTTATCGATAAAGTGCCGCAGGGATTTTTCCAATACCTGCAGATCGTCAATGGGTTTTATAACGTACCAATCTTCACCATTCTCATTGTCGGGTATTTAACGAAACGGGTGCCGTCCATTGCAGCGAAAATTTCATTGTTCGTCTTTATTTCCATCTACGCAACGACCCAGCTGGTCTGGGATACAGGCCTTCACTTCCTGCACATTCTCGGCATCCTGTTTGTCCTTTGTACTGGATTGATGCTTCTGATCGGGAAGCTTCGTCCGAGGGATACCGACTTTGTACTGGAAGAAAAAGCGAAAGTGGATATGACGCCGTGGAAGCTCGTCTATCCTGTCGGCCTGGCCGCCACAGCCGCGATGGTCGTCATCTACCTGCTGCTCTCCCCAATCGGCATCTTATCCTGACTGATGTTCCCGCCTTCTTTTTGATATAATGAGAGTATTGTCAAAAGGAGTGAAAGGCGGGAAAAAGAATGGGAAAAGCCAGTCAGCCGATTGAGTCTTTTTATCATAAAGTGTACGAGAACGTGGATGCGTTCCATGAAGAAGCGCAGGAGCTTCAACGAGCAGAGTCCGGTGGCGATCCAGTGGATGACGAAAAGCTGGAGCGGACAGAATTTGCGCTCCAGCTGGCTAAGGACGTCCTCGAGAACTTCGTCGACGATGGCAAGAGCATGACCATCAACTACGATAAACGTTCGGTCACCATTGAAGTACCAAAACGCTGAAAACAGGGCGGCTCCTGTGGAGAGCCCAATGTCTGCAAGTCGCATGCGGTCACGCTCCGCTTATCGGTGGATGCTTGCCGCGGGCCCGGCCTCAGCTAACTTGGACAGGGAAACCACCTGTCCAAGTGGATCTTCGGCTCGTGCTGTTCCCGCAGGCGTCACCACCGAACGCTTCTCGTGACCTCACGAAAGGTTCATATGAAAAAGGGAAGGTTTCCTGTTCTACAGGAAACCTTCCCTTTTTCATACGTTTGCATAATACCGGAGAAGAATATGATCTCTTGAAACCTGTCTTTCGCAGGATAACAAGCAGTGTGGCTCATGACAGAGGGCCCAAAATCGTTTGGGTATAGGTGCTGGCGCTGTCCACTTACCATCATATAAAAAATTCATCCTACCCTGGGCGAGACATCCTTTTTTGGATCCGAAAGGTGTTGCGACCATTCCGCTCCTGCGGAAAAACGGGCGGCCGAGACCCCGCAGGGCGTTCTCTCCGAGGAGGCTTGGGCGTTCGTCCGCGGAAAGGGGCTTCTGGAGGCGCTGGTTCAACATAGAGCTGCTGGAAGCGTTGAAAGGACTGCCCTGACCGGGGCAGTCCTTTCTTATGTCTGATTCTACTGTTACAAATGTTTGTGAGATTCGCGGAATCTTCCGGGAGTGAGGCCGGCCTGCTTTTTAAAAACCTTTGTAAAATAGTTGGCGTTTTTATAGCCGGCAAGGACGGCGATTTCCTCAGCCGAGTATTTCGTATTCGCCAGCAGTTCCTTCGCTTTGTTGATCCTGATCGACGTTAAGTACTGAATCGGCGTCTGACCGGTGGCGGCTTTGAACTGCCTCGTAAAATGATAGCGCGACATGCCGGAGGCTTCCGCCATATCATCCGGGCTGATTTCCTCGGTGTAGTGGTTTTTGGCATACATGCTTGCGGCTATGATGGCATCCGGCCATTGGACGAGTCCTTTTTCCAAGGTGGAGCAGTAATGAAACAGCTCCATTGTGAATTGATAAGCGTAGCCGGAAGCCTGATGGGCATTGGCGATCTCTTTATTGGCTGCTGATTCGAGCAGCTGGTGGACGTAGGAGACGGGCGGCGCATCCGGCGGCATATGGAGGATCGCTCCGACATTCTCCTGAATCTGGTTCCAATAGGACTCCACCACATTTCCATACAGCGTCAAAAACATGAATTCCCATTTATCACTGTGATCGGGGAGATAATACCGGTAGTCCCCGGGGATGTTAACGATGAACGCCTGTCCCGGCGTCAGCTCATAGGTCGTTCCTTCAATATCGATGGCTCCTTTTCCTGCGGTCGTGTACTGGAAAATATACTTCCCGCGGTCGCGCCGGTTCTTTCCGTCCCAGTCATACAGCGTGGTCGTCTGTTCGTCCCAGCCGAGGGACCAGATCTGGGCAAGCTGCTGCAGGTCCGGATCGGAAAACCGGTAGCCGTAGGAGCCGTGTGTCAAAGAAGAAGGGGTCAAAGCAATTCTCCTTTCCTGGAAAAGCAAATATAAGCAGAATTTCATAATGGTTAAGTTTCTGTTTTCCCTCCATATCATAACAGCTAACCTGATCTGGTGGAATATCGATAAGCAAAAATGTGCAGAATGCGTCTTTTTATTTACCATTGATTGAAAAGGGGTTCATTTTTACAATAAAGCTAACAACTACTTGGAAGCGTTTGCGGAAAAGATTAGAGGAGGAAACATCTTGGCGATTCACATCACGGAAGACAGCCGGCAGTTTCACTTACAAGGAAAAAACATCAGTTACATTATACATGTCCTTAAAAACGGTCAGATCGGCCATCTTTATTATGGAAAGAAAGTAAGGGACAGGGACGATTTCAGTCATTTGTCCAAGGAGGAGTTCCGCGTCACTTCTTCCTATGTCTATGAGGAAGATCCAGCGTTTTCTCTGGATATGATCCCCCAGGACTACCCTGGGTATGGGACATCGGATTACCGGGAGCCGGCTTTTCACATCCGGCAGCCGGACGGTTCGAGAATATCGAACTTCGCTTACTCCTCCCACCGTGTCGCCCCGGGAAAGCCTTCGCTTGACGGGCTTCCAGCGACCTATGTGGAGGACGACGCAGAGGCGGAAACGCTGACCATCACTCTCTTGGACGACCATACCGGTATGAAGCTTGATTTAGTGTATACCGTCTATCATGACAAAGACGTTATCGTCCGCTCGGCAAGATTTACAAATGAAGGACCGGAACCGTACCAGCTGGACAGGGCGCTGAGTGCTTCCATGGACTTCCCGGACAGCGATTTTGAGTGGGTCCAGCTTTCCGGCGGATGGTCAAGGGAACGTCACATGCATACACAGCCGCTTCATCCGGGCATCCAGAAAATCCAGAGCACCCGGGGGACAAGCAGTGCCCAGCACAATCCGTTCATCGCTGTCCAGCGGCCGGGGACGACGGAGCATTCTGGAGACGTCTACGGATTCAGTCTCGTTTACAGTGGCAACTTCTTAGGGCAGATTGAAGTCGATCAATATGAGCAGGCACGGATCAGTATGGGGATCAATCCATTCGATTTCAGCTGGAAGCTGGAGCCGGGCGGATCGTTCCAGACGCCGGAACTCGTCTCCGCTTTTTCATCGCATGGACGCAACGGTTTAAGTCATTTGTATCATGATTTGTATCAGAAGCGGCTTGCCCGCGGGCGCTGGAGGGATCAGGAGCGTCCGGTGCTCATCAACAACTGGGAAGCCACCTATTTCGACTTCGATGAACAGAAGCTTCAATCGATTGCCGAACAGTCCAGCCGGCTGGGTGTCGAGCTGTTCGTCCTCGATGACGGCTGGTTCGGCCGAAGGAATGACGATACAACGTCGCTTGGCGATTGGTTTGTAGATGAAGCGAAACTGCCGAATGGATTGAAACCGCTCGTTGAAAAAGTGAATGAGACAGGGATGACGTTCGGCCTATGGTTTGAACCGGAGATGGTATCCAAGCAAAGTGAGCTTTATGAAGCGCGTCCCGACTGGATTATCCAGGTGGCAGGCAGACACCCTTCTACAGGCAGGCATCAGCTGGTGCTCGATTTCTCCAACCCGGAAGTGGTGGACTACATCTATGATCGGATGAAAACCATTTTGTCAGAGGCCAACATCGAATATGTGAAATGGGATATGAACCGCTATATGACAGAAATCGGATCGGCACGTCTCGCTTCTGATCAGCAGATGGAAGTGCCTCACCGGTATATCCTCGGGGTTTATGATTTGTATGAGCGTCTTACCACAGCGTTTCCACACATTCTATTTGAATCGTGTGCAAGCGGAGGGGCGAGATTCGATCCGGGTATGCTGTATTACGCACCTCAAGGGTGGACGAGTGATGATACTGATGCCGTCGAGCGTCTGGCGATTCAATACGGAACCTCGATGGTGTATCCATTGAGCAGCATGGGCGCCCATATTTCCGCCGTTCCCAACCATCAGGTGAAACGGGTGACGAGTCTGAAAACGCGCGGCGATGTCGCCTTCTTCGGAGCGTTCGGTTATGAGCTGGATGTAACGAAAATGAACGAAGAAGAAAAAGAACGGATGAGTGAACAAATCACTTTTTATAAAAAGCATCGGGCTTTGTTCCAGTTCGGTACCTTTTACCGGCTGACGAGCCCGTTTGAAAAGGGCGGGAATGAAACGGCATGGATGGTCGTATCCGAGGACGGACAGCGGGCGGTCGCTGCCAGTTATCAAGTGCTGGCCCGCCCTAATCCAGGCTTCCGCCGGATCCAGCTGACCGGGCTGAATCCGGAGACGGAGTATAGGATTGAAGGCTTGGAGCGCACGTATTATGGAGATGAACTGATGCATGCCGGCCTGCAGCTGGAAAGCGGCTACGACGGATCACAGACAGGCGGACTGGAGGAGTCCGGCGACTTTACTTCCCAGTTGTTCGTCCTGACAGCCGTTACGAATTCTACAACAATGGATGAGGTGGAAAAATGAAGCAGATGATCAAGGCATTTCATGAACAGTTTGGAAACGGGGGAGACATTCACTCGTTTTTTGCGCCGGGCAGGGTAAACTTGATCGGCGAGCACACCGATTATAACGGGGGGCACGTTTTTCCGTGCGCGCTGAGTGTCGGCACGTATGCGGCGGCCAGAAAGCGCAGCGATGCGAAGTTACGACTGTATTCGATGAATTTTCCTGAACTTGGTATGATAGAAGCGGACATGACTGCGCTCGTTTATGAAAAAGAGCAGGAGTGGGCCAATTACCCCAAAGGGGTCGCAGCGAAAATCCGGGAAGCGGGTTATCCACTTTCTGAAGGAGCGGATATCGTCTATTACGGAAACATCCCGAACGGTGCCGGTCTTTCTTCATCAGCCTCCATTGAACTAGTCACAGGTGTCGTACTGGATGCTTTTGCCGGACTTGACATCGACCGGGTGGAGCTTGTGAAGCTTGCTCAAGCGGCGGAGAATGAGTTTGTCGGAGTCAACTGCGGCATCATGGATCAGTTTGCCATTGGTAAAGGCGAGAAGGATCATGCGCTCCTGTTGAACTGCCAGACGCTGGAGTATCAGAAAACACCGATCCACCTGGAAGACGAAACGCTTGTTATCGCCAATACGAACAAGCGCCGAGGACTGGCGGATTCAAAATACAACGAACGACGCCGGGAATGTGAAGAAGCTTTGGAGCAGTTGAAAACCGAACTGGAAGCCGACTTCCTCGGGGACATTTCTGTAGAAGATTTTGAGGCCTGTAAACACGTGATTGATGATCCTGTTACGCGAAAACGCGCCAAACACGTCATATATGAAAATGCACGTACGATTGAAGCGGTGGAAAAGCTGAATGCCGGGGATATCAGAGGTTTCGGCCGGCTGATGAATGATTCGCACCGTTCACTGCGGGAGGATTATGAAGTAACAGGAAAAGAACTGGATGCTTTAGTGGAAGCCGCCTGGGAAGAAGGAGCCGTTGGGTCGCGAATGACAGGCGCCGGGTTCGGAGGCTGCACCATCAGCATCGTTCCTAAAGCGGACATTGATACTTTTAAGGAAAACGTAGGAGAACAGTATTATAAGAAAACCGGTCTTGAAGCGGACTTCTACGTGGTGGAAATCGGCGACGGGGCGAAACGGTTGGAGGAGGAAGAGGAATGAGTGTACTAGTATGTGGAGGTGCCGGATACATCGGCAGCCACGCCGCAGCCCAGCTGCTGGACAGAGGCGAAAAAGTAATCATTGCAGACAACCTGCAGAAAGGTCATGAACAGGCCATTCTTGAGGGAGCGGTTTTATATAACGGGGACCTGAGAGATGAAGCTTTCATGAACCGGGTGTTCGAGGAAAATGAGATTGATTCTGTCATTCATTTTGCGGCGGATTCTCTTGTAGGGGAAAGTGTCGAGGAGCCACTGAAATATTACGACAACAACGTATACGGAGCGGTCTGCCTGTTGAAGGCAATGGCTGCGCATAACGTGAACCGGATTGTCTTTTCCTCCACGGCGGCGGTTTACGGGGAACCGGATCAGGTGCCGATCCAGGAAGACGACCGCACCTTCCCGACCAACCCTTACGGAGAAACGAAGCTTGCCATTGAAAAGATGCTCAAATGGGCCGAACAGGCGCACGGCATCAAGCACGTGGTGCTCCGCTACTTTAACGTAGCCGGTGCTGATCCGGACGGACGCATCGGGGAAGATCACCGTCCAGAGACGCATCTCATCCCGATCGTGCTGCAGGTAGCTCAGGAGAAGCGTGAAAAGATCATGATCTTCGGCGATGACTATCCGACCGCAGATGGCACCTGCATCCGTGACTACATCCATGTGACAGACCTTGTGGACGCCCATCTTCTGGCGATCGACAAGCTGAAACGCACAGAAGAAAGCGGCATTTATAACCTTGGGAACGGACAGGGCTTCAGTGTCAAAGAAGTCATCGATACCGCCCGCCGTGTGACCGGACGGGAGATTCCTGCCGAAGTGGCTCCGCGCCGCGCCGGTGATCCGGCTCAACTCGTCGCATCCTCCGGAAAAGCGATGGAGGAGCTTGGCTGGACGCCGCAGTATGCTGAACTGGAAACGATGATTCAAACCGCATGGGACTGGTTCCAAAACCACCCTGCCGGTTACAACCAATAAATTGAAGGGCTGGTGACAGACGTGTCCATTTATCACACCATTGAACGACTGCTTCAGTACGGATTAGCCAAAAAGATGATCTCCGTGTGGGATGTCGATTACACCCGCAACCGCCTGTTCCATTTGTTTCAACTGGAAGGGAAAAATCCAGAAGAAACGCCGGAAGAACCGGTGCCGGATACACCTGTAGACCTTTTGGAACCGATGCTTGATTATGCAGTGGAGCAGGGACTGATCGAAGACAACACAACGACAGAACGGGACTTGTTCGACCCGAAGATTATGGACTGTCTCGTTCCACGCCCGTCGGAAGTCATCCGTGATTTTTATCATGCCTTTGAAAAGCAGGGGCCGGAAGCGGCGACGGAAAAATTCTATCAGCTTTCCAAGGATGCGCATTACATCCGCACGGACAGGATCGCCAAAAACAAACACTGGTACAGCGAAACGGAATACGGCGACCTTGAAATTACGATCAACCTGTCCAAGCCGGAAAAAGACCCGAAGGCGATTGCCGCGGCGAAAAATAAAAAAGCCGACAGCTATCCGGACTGTCTGCTCTGTAAGGAGAATGTCGGCTATGCCGGACGTCTCGACCATCCAGCACGGGACAACCACCGGGTGATTCCTGTCGATTTGGAAGGCGAGCATTGGTTCCTGCAGTATTCCCCATATGTGTACTACAACGAACATGCCATCGTTTTATCAAGGGAACACCGTCCAATGAGCATCTCCAAAGAAGGGTTCGACCGGCTGCTTGATTTCGTTGATCAGCTGCCCCACTATTTCGTCGGCTCCAATGCGGATCTGCCGATTGTCGGCGGCTCGATTTTGAGCCATGACCACTTCCAGGGCGGGCACCATGAATTCCCGATGGCGAAAGCGCCTGTGGAAGAAAGCGTCCATATTCCGGGATATCAGGATGTGGAAGCTGGAATCGTCCGGTGGCCGATGTCTGTGCTGCGTCTCAAGAGCACCGACCGCACACGACTGGCCGAGCTTTCCGACCGCATTTTGACGAAGTGGCGCGCGTATAGTGATGCGTCGGCGGATATTTATGCCGAAACAAACGGAGAGCCGCATAACACGATTACTCCCATTGCCCGCTATCGAGACGGGGCGTTTGAAATGGATCTCGTTTTCCGCAACAACCGTACGAGTGACGAGCATCCGATGGGGATTTTCCATCCACATGAGGAAGTGCATCACATTAAGAAAGAAAACATCGGCCTCATCGAAGTGATGGGACTGGCTGTCCTGCCGGGACGCCTTATTGATGAGATGGAGGCGTTGGCGGGATATATCCAAGGCGGAGAGCTTCAAGGAAAAGCCCTTAAGGATGAAAAAACAGCCAAGCATGTCCCTTGGGCGGAAAGCATCCGCTGGGAAAAGGATGATGTATGGCCGCAGCTGCAGGATGAAATCGGCCGCCGTTTTTCAGTCGTGCTGGAGCACGCAGGCGTATTCAAGCGCACGGCAGAAGGACAGGACGCATTCCGCCGTTTTCTACAAACGATATAGATTGGAATCAGGAGGACAGCTATGACGTACTTAGGTGTAGATTATTACCCGGAGCACTGGCCGGAGGAAAAGATCGACGAAGATTTGGAAGGCATCAAACAGCTGGGGGCCAACATCGTACGAATCGGTGAATTCGCCTGGCATCTGATGGAACCCGAGGAAGGAAGATTTGATTTTTCCTACTTCGATCAAGTCATTGAAAAGCTGAAGCAGAAGGATTTCCATATCATGTTCGGCACGCCGACCGCGACGTTCCCGGCGTGGCTGGCGGACCAATACCCTGAGATTCTATCGGCCGATGAGTACGGCCATCCACGCGTTTTCGGAGGACGCCGGCAGTACTGCTTCAATTCCGACGTCTATCGTTCGTATGCGGCAGAGATTACAAGGAAGGTCGTCGAGCATTATAAGGATGAGCCGGCCATCATCGCCTGGCAGATTGATAACGAATTCGGGCATGAAGGCAGCGATATGTGCTGGTGTGGGGCGTGTGAAAAGAAATTCCAGACCTATCTGGCCGAGAAGTATGACAGCATCGACCAGCTGAACGAGGAGTGGGGAACGATTTTCTGGGGCCAGACGTACAACGCCTTCTCAGAAATTCCTGCACCGAAACCGACGATTACAACGCATAACCCGAGCTTGAAGCTCGAGTGGGCGCGCTTCCGTTCTGACTCCCTGAACGGGTTTGCTCATGAAATGACGGAGATTGTAAAGGAAACAAAAGGCGCGCACCAGCAGGTCACGACGAACGTTTCCGGCGGGTTTTTCTCGAAATGGTTCGATCACGCAGAAAACCTCCGCCCGATGGACTTTGTCTCCTATGACAACTATCCGGTCTGGGGTGGACTGGAAGAGCCGATCGCACCGGAAGCAATTGCGATGATGCATGATTTCAACCGGGGGCTGCTGGATCAGAACTATTGGATCGTGGAAGAGCTGATGGGAGCGCAGGGCCATGATGTCATCGGATATCTACCGCGTCCGAACCAGGCGAAAATGTGGTCGTACCAGGCTTTCGCCCACGGCTGCTCCAACCTGCTCTACTTCCGCTGGCGCGGGATGACGAAAGGGGCAGAGCAGTTCTGCTATGGTGTCGTCGATCATGATAATGTGTACGGCCGCAAATACAAGGAGGTCCAGTCGCTGTTCAGCGAAATGAAAGATTACGGCGAGCTGCTTGATGCACCCATCCAGGCAGATATAGCCGTTCTCTATGATTATGACAACATTTGGGCGTGGCGTTCCCAGATTCAGAGCCGCGACTTTGATTTTACCGATGAACTTGTCCGCCTCTACCGTCCATTTTACAACCAGAATGCAGCCGTTGATGTCATACCGGCAGACCGTGATTTGTCCGGCTATAAGGTTGTGGTCGTACCGGTGATGCACGTGATGGACGCGGCGCTTGCCGAGCGGCTGAGAACGTTTGTGCAGAACGGAGGGACCGTCCTCTTCTCCTACCGTACAGGGTTGAAAGGCAAAGACAACAACCTTCGTCTCGGTGAAGTTCAGCCGGGACTCGTCCGCGATCTTGTCGGCGCCCGGGTGGAGGAAATCGAATCGCTCACCAAAGATCACCGTCTGAAGCTGCAGGGGGAAGGACGCTTCTCAGAAGTTCCCGGCACCGTCAGCATCTGGCGTGACCTGCTCGTACCGGAAACAGCGGAAGCTCTGTACCAGTATACCGATGCGTTTTATGACAGTTATGCGGCTGTCACGAAAAACAGCTTCGGAGAGGGGCATGTGTACTACATCGGCGGCGGGCTCAATGAAGAAGCTCTCGATCGGATTGGTGAGGAGATTACGGAACATCATCAGATTGAAACGATTTCTTCGGACCGCGGAGTCGAAGTGTACCGCCGCAGAAGCGGGGAAGACTCCTACTTGTTCGTGATGAACCACACCAGTGAAGAGCAGCGGTTCCAAGGAGAGTCGCTGGCACCATTTGAAAGCCGATTGATTCAGGAATAACACGTGTGTAAGGCCCTTCTTTATTAGGAAGGGTCTTCTGCTTGTAGAGAAACCCCTGTTTCTTTACAAGCTTTTTTCTTTCTTACCGCCAGGAGCGAAAGCCCCTTCCCTTTCCGCGGACGAGCGCCCGAGCTTCCTCGCAAAACCCACGCTCGGCGATCTCGGACCACTCGTTCTTCCGCAGGAGTGGAAGGGGCACCGCTCCTTGGGAGTTCATTAAAAACGAACAAGACTCTCCTTCACCCCGCTCACCTTTGCTGGATGGAAGAGAGTCTTTTTCATATTCCTGCAGGCAGTCGTCATCAGCGCTTGTTCTTTCCCTTCTTTTCCACGCAAGCGGCCATAGCGCAGCTCATGTCGTTCTTTGGAATCTGCGAACCTGCATAGGGCGCAGTCTCTCTCCTCAATATTCTAACGTCGGCATTCATCCACCAATAAGCGGAATGTGACCCCTCCCACGACAAATGGACAACTCTAACTGGTTAACACAGGCTTTTTCTACAGCCAAAAGGCCCTTCCTTATTAGGAAGGGCCTTTCTTATGGTTCCCCCATCCCCCATTAACCAGACAGCCTTCTGCAGTAAGCGCTCCTCTTATGCCGGCCTCCTATGCATCCTTTGAAGGTCTTCTTCTCCAACGCCCCCCTGCTGTTTTTAAATTTTTATAGAAGTGCAACGACAGTGATCAGGAAAGATGTCCTTTTCATCCTCCATTATGTCCTTTCCGCGGAAAAACGGGGGCGGTTTATTCTCTGCTGGCTTACGATAGAGACAGTAAAAGAAAGGGAGTGGGAGAAATGAAATGGATGCGGATGATCCTTTTGATGGCGGCTGGGGTGACTTTTATGGCTTGGAGCAACGGAAAATATTTAAACAGTGTGGCGGCGTGGATTTTTCCGGTTCTTTTTATGACGGCTGTGAAGGAAATGTCCTTCAGAAAAGCATGGCTTCTTCTTCCTTTGGCCACGGGGGCGGCTAATCAAATCAGCTTTCAACATATGCTGCCGAGTCTTGACGTTCCTTTTTTTGAATACCTTCCTGGTTTGGCTGGAGCTTTGTATGCCATCCCCTATCTTCTACAGAAGCATGCGTACCAAAGGAGTGATTCCTTTATCGTTACGCTGCTTTTTCCATCGGCTTATACGTTGCTGGATACGCTTCATATGTACCTCAATCCATATGGCAGCTTCGGTCATCTCGGTTATTCGCAGCATCAGCTTCTCCCGGTCATGCAGATGGCATCCATCCTCGGCATTACAGGCCTCACGTTTCTCATTACTTGGACGGCCGCTGTTGTCTTCTGGCTGATGCGGGGAGAGGTGACGTTGAAGAAACGCCGGACGACTCTTGTGATGGCCGGCGTGCTCGCAGTTGCCCTGACCCTTGGCGGACTGCGGACGATCTCAGGAGGAGAAAAAGAAACCGTCCACGTTGCCGGTCTGCACATCTTTGACCGGACCAACGAGGAGACGACGGAAATTTTTCAGCTTCAGGAAAGCGATCCTTCCTTATTTTTGGAAAAAGCCGGGCAGCGGATGGATGAATTGATCAAAGCTACTGAAAAAGAAGCGGAGCACGGGGCAGAAATCATCCATCACGCCGAAGGCTCGGTCATTATTGATGAATCACAGAAGACGGAGTATCTGGACAGACTGCGGGAGGTCGCCGTAAAGGCCGGCGTCTACATCATCACCGTCCCGTACATCTATACTCCGTCAGAGGAACCGAACGAAAATGTTCTGTACATCATTGACCAGAACGGAGAGATTGCCGCGGAGCATTATAAGTACGGCGGGAGCTTTGTCGAACAGACGGTCGAGGGAGACGGGGATATCCCTTATGTGGACACTCCTTACGGTCGGATTGCCGGAGTCATCTGCTGGGATAAGGATTTCCCAGCCGTCATGGATCAAGTCGGGGAAAAGGACATCGATCTTCTCTTTGTTCCATCCGCTGACTGGAAGGAGATATCGCCGTACCATACCATTGTGGGCACGTTCCGCGGGCTGGAAAACGGAGTAGCTGTCATCACCCAGACGGTGAACGGGATGTCGATGATCACGGATGCTTATGGACGTACGATTGCGGAAATGGATCATTTTACGACAGACAACTGGACGATGCACGGCCATGTCCCTGTAGAGGAGAAGCGGACCTTTTACACGGCGGCGGGGCATTATTTCCCCGTATGTATTATAATAGCTGTGATTCTACTTCTGTACGCCGTGTTTATTAGAAAACAAAGAAAGTGAGGGGCTGCTGTGAAACTCGGATTGATCTGCGGGAATGACCACAGAGAGCGGATTTTGGAAAAATTCGAAGCTCTCGGTATCGAAATCTACCGACAGGCCGATGTCTATGTCGTCCAGGAAGGCCTGCAGGACGGATTTCTGCCGTGCATCGTTTTCCATCCGGATCACCTGGAGGAATTGACGCTGCTTTTGCAGTCACTCTCCTCCAAAACATCCTCCACAAAAATCGTCGGTATGAAACAGGAGGAATTCCGTGTCCTGCCGCATGCCGACATTTTATATTTCGAAGCTCAGGATGCCGTTGTTTTCTGTCATACGAAAAATGACGTCTATCGGATGAAGGAAAAGCTGTTTCGACTTGAGGAACGGCTGCCGGGAGAACAATTCATCAAAGTAAGCCGCTCTTTTATCGTTCATATCGACACAGTGGAAAAAATTATTCCGTGGTTCAACCGTCGTCTGCTCTTGACGTTTGAAGGATCGAAAAAGGAAGTGGAAGTGTCCAAAAACTATGTGAAATCTTTCAAAACGTTTCTAGGAATGAGGTGATCAGCGATGAAAAAATATTATACGGAAGCTCTTCTGCTGTCGGTCCTCATCGGCCTGTTGATCCGGGGAGTCGTTCTCCTGTGGTCCGGCCGTCCACTGCTCTCCGGCCCGGAGGATTATGTGTTCAGCGTTTTGATCGCTGTGCTGTCCTGTTCGGCCGCCTTCATCATCCACATGCACATCCTTGCCGGCAGGAAGTCTTCCTTTTTGAAAAAAGCCGGCTGGTCCTGCCTGCTGATTGCTCTTCTTTACGGGGCCGGCAACCTTTTGTTCAGTGGGTATTCGATCCTTCTCGAAGTGGCTTTCTATGGATATGGCGCCGGCATTCTTGCCGTGTCGCTCCTCTTGATCTATCAATTGAACAAACGCATCCAAACCTATGAGTATTACTTGAAGAAAAAGAAAAATCGATAGGAAACCCCCTGTCACCACGGGGGTTTTTTTCGAATAAAGCGGTTCCTAAACCTTTTCTCCCAAAAAATAACTTTGATTTTAATATTCAGAACATTATAATGATTGGTATATTTATTTTCATTAAGGGGGAGAGGTATGAAACAAGAGCTTACGAATTTATGGAAAGACTGGCGTTTACATACGATTGTGCTCGCCATCGTCCTCCTGACAGAGGCGATCGGTACGCATTCCTTTACGGTCGGTCCCGGCGTAGTTCTGCTGCTGCCGATGCTTTATGCCATCATCATTGGTCTTGGATTATTTTTTACACCGCTCATTAAGGACAAACAGTCGAAAAACGCCGAGCCGCTCATCGTTCTTGGTGTCACGCTGCTGATTGCCAAAATCGGCGTGATCATCGGTCCATCGCTTCCACAGATTATTGAAGCAGGTCCAGCTCTATTGCTGCAGGAATTCGGGAACCTTGGGACGATTTTCATCGCCCTGCCTGTCGCGATCATGCTCGGGCTGAAGCGGGAGAGTATCGGCATGACCCACTCGGTCGCCCGTGAACCGAACGTCGGTCTCATTATGGACAAGTACGGATTCAACTCACCGGAAGGACGCGGCGTCATGGCCATCTACATATTCGGTACGGTATTCGGTGCGGTTTTCATGGGCTTGATATCCGGTTTTCTGGCCACACTGACGCCGCTCAATCCGCTGTCCTTTGCCATGGCTTCGGGTATCGGAAGTGGAAGCATGATGGCTGCTGCCAGCGGCTCGCTCGTCGCCGCTTTCCCACAGATGGAGAACGATATCCTCGCTTTCGCCGGGGCAAGCAACCTGCTCTCCTTATCGACAGGTCTGTATATGAGTATCTTCATCGGTCTGCCGCTTACAGAGAAGCTTTATGAAATCATGACGCGCAGAAAGAGCACCAGCTCTCGCGTAGAAAAGGGGGCGTAAGCGATGCTGAAAAATATACAGGAATGGCTGCTCATGCTTGCGATTTTCGGAGTGACCGCCCTTTTAGGGAACTGGATCGGCTATGACGTCATCGTCTGGGAGGCGGTGCCGGGTATGCTTGTGCTTATCGGCATCTGTCTCGTCGGTTTGATACTGGGAAAAGTGCTCCCGGGAAGCATCCCGAGTGTCGCTTATGTTGCGCTCGTCGGTGTGCTCGTGTCGATGCCGTGGATTCCGGGTTCCTCGTTTATCGTGGAGACGACGAGTGAAGTGAACCTGCTTGCGTTGACGACACCGATTCTTGCTTACGCCGGTATTGCCATCGGCCGCTCATGGGCGGATTTCGTCAAGCTTGGCTGGCGCAGCATCGTTGTTGCGATGTGTGTCATGCTCGGGACGTATATCGGTTCGGCATTGATCGCCGAGGTGATTTTACGCTTCCAGGGGATCATTTAAGGAAAAAGGCTGCAGCTCACTGGAGATGGTGACCGGCTGTTTATCGGTCCAAGTGGAACACCTATCAGTCTTTCCGCGCGGATATCGGTCGAAATGCTGATATATCGGTCAATCGAGCGTTATATCGGTCAAAAAGCGGATATATCAGTCTCCAGCTGGTTTCACACCTGACATAAAAAAAGCTGCAGGATCATGTCCTGCAGCTTTTTCGTTATTCTTTTCCGGAAGGGACTTCACAGCCGTCTTCGGTGCAGGCCGCACCATTGTCTGTGGAAAGGTCTTCAAATGCTGGTTTGTTTTCTTCATCAAAGGCTTTCTGAAGGCCGTTGACGAATACTTCCGTCGGCTGCGCGCCGGACACAGCATACTTACGGTTGATAACGAAGAAAGGAACGCCCTGCACACCGATTTCATGCGCTTCTCGTTCTTCCATGCGTACCGCTTCTGTGTAAGCGTCACTGTTCAGGACGTCTTCCACTTCGCTGCGCTCGAGACCAGCGTCAACAGCGAGGCGTGTAATCGTCTCATAATCACCGATATCCTCAGAATCCGTCAGCACGGCTTTGAAGAAGCGCTCCGCTGTTTCCTTGCCGAGGCCTTTTTCGTTGGCCAGCTGAGCCACACGGTGGGCGGCGAACGTGTTCGTTGGAATCATCGTATCAAAATGGAAATCAAGACCGACACTTTTCGCCTGCTCGGTCATATTGGCTGTCATGCCGCGCGCCTCTTCCAGAGAGCGGCCGTATTTATGAGCCAGATGCTCATGCATGACTGGTTCTGTATTGCGCCCAGCATTCGGATCAAGCTCAAAGCTCTTATATTCGACTTCTACCGTTTCGTTGGGGAACTGCTTCAATGCTTCCTCGAGACGGGCCTTTCCGATGTAGCAGAAAGGACAGACGAAATCGGACCATACTTCTATTTTCACAGGGATCACCTCTACTAATAATTTCTCTTCCCATTGTACGAGTGTTGGAGAACGAATGCCATTATTCTGTTTGTCAGGCATTTGGTTGATATATTCAGAATTTCGTTGATATATCTGAGAAATAATCGATATATCGAGAAAATAATGGATATATCCGCAAAAAAATCGATATACGCAGAAAATCATTGATATCGCCCGTCCGCCCGCCCCATCTGTGAACAAAAAGTGAAAGCCGCCGCGGGTGATTGCATCTCCTTTCCAGAACCATTAAGATAGAACTAGTGAAAGCGCCATCCCAGGGCGGCGCCGCTGATTTTTTGCGATAAAGGAGACAGCGCATGCTTAAAACACCCATTGGTAAATTGCGAGTGATGGGATTCCTTGAGGGAATGTCCTTCCTGGTTCTGTTATTCATTTCAATGCCGCTGAAGTATATGTTTGATTATCCGGAGGCCGTTTCTGTCAACGGCGCCATCCACGGCGGGTTGTTCGTCATCTATATGGCTGCCGTCGCGTATGTGACCTTCACCGTCCGCTGGCCGCTCAAATGGGCCGCAGGGGCGTTTGTGGTTGCGTTTATTCCGTTCGGGAACTTCATCCTGGACCACCAGCTGAAGAAGAACTTCACAAGTCAGCCGGACAGTCTGACCGCTTAATACGCCGATAGACACCGAATCCCTTTCTGCTTCGATTATAAAAGCAGGGAGGGATTTTTTTATGATTACATTGGAAACGTTAAAATCGCGGAGCAGGAACAATATGGGGAACGTCCATCCGGAAGTGCAGAAGAAAGTGGACAAGCTGTTGTCGGAAGCGTACGAGCGGAGACTGTTCGTCCAGATCTCCTCCGGCTACCGGACGTATGAGGAGCAGGCGGCTTTATATGGAAAAGGACGTCCCGGCTACACGTATAAAGGGAAAACGTATGGCAGAAGCGGGACGATCGTGACGTATGCCGAACCGGGAGAGAGCAACCATCACAGCGGCCGCGCCGTCGATTTCTTTTTAGTCACCCCGGATGGACGGACAGCCCTTTGGACGGTTGATCATAACTGGCGCTGGGTGGCGGAACGGGCGAAGGAAATGGGTTTTTCCTGGGGAGGCGACTGGTCAAGCTTCAAGGATTATGCCCATCTTGAGCTGCCGATCGTCCATTACGTCCGGCGCGGCAGTCAGGGGAGCCTCGTCAATGACGTCCAGAAGAAGCTCCGGAACCTCGGCTATTACACGGGGGAGATCGACGGAAGCTTCGGCCCGCTGACAGAGGAGGCCGTCTTCACCTTTCAGAAAAAAGAAGGTCTCCAGGTCGATGGGAGTGCCGGTCCGGAAACACTGCAGCGGCTGGATATCCGGACATACCCGGGTACACCGCTTAGAAAAGGGTCACGCGGGGAGGAAGTGAAGGCTGTTCAGAAAAAGACAGGCGCAGAAGCGGATGGGATTTTCGGAAGCCGGACAGAGGCTGCTGTCCGCGCTTACCAGGACTCCCGCGGTCTTGAGGTCGATGGAATTGTAGGTCCGAAGACATGGAGGTCGCTGTTCGGGAGGTAAAGCACCCATTGCGGGTGCTTTTTTCGTTATGGTTCTTTTTGACTGGTTGACATTATTTGATATTTTTAGAATAATACAGGGTGTAATATTCAGTTTTTTCTAATTATTAAAAATTTTTACAGCGTTATGGTAACGCTTACACAAAAGGAGGTGATATCCAGGTGTTCATTCCGCTGCTTCTTGCATTCATAACCATCGTTTCTGTTGTGGCTGCGGTAAGAAAGAAAAAACCGGTGCTGTTTGCCCTGCCACTGGCCGCTTTATTTGCCGCCGCGCTGATCAAGGTGATCCTGGTGCCGCTGCCGTTCTGGGAGACGGTCGTTTTTATTTTCAACTTAAAAGGATAGGGAGGAGAATACATGAAGAAGATGGATCCAGAGCAGGCGAGGGCGTATTTCCGGCTGAGAACGACACTGATTATGATTTACCTCGGAATCGGTCTGCTGGTGTCCTTTGGCATCGTTTTGTTTGCAGAAAGTCTTTCGTCCTTTACAGTGATGGGGATTCCGCTGCCCTACTACATGGGGTCCCAGGGAGCCATTTTAACGTTTATCGTCCTTCTTTTTTTCAATGCCGTCATCAGCGATTATGTGGATAAAAAATTCGGCCTCGTTCCAAAGGACAGCTCCAAGGAATCGGACCAGGCTGCCAATCAATAAGACAGGGGGAAAAGTATGGATGCTCAGTTTCTCGTTTCATTAGGATTAATTGTTGTGACGTTTGCCCTCTACATCGGCATCGCCATCTACAATAAGGCGAAAGAGACGTCGGACTTCTACGTCGCCGGCCGAGGGGTGCCGCCGGTGTTCAACGGCATGGCGATCGGTGCTGACTGGATGAGTGCCGCTTCCTTTATCGGTCTAGCCGGAACCGTCATGATTTTAGGCTATGATGGGCTTGCGTACATTATGGGATGGACGGGGGGTTATCTGCTGCTTACATTCCTGCTTGCCCCGCAGCTCCGGAAATACGGGCGTTACACAGTACCCGAATTTATCGGTGACCGCTATCGCAGCAACACCGCCCGTCTGATTGCCGCTGTTGCGACGATCATCATCAGCTTTACATACTCTGTCGGACAGCTGTCAGGTTCAGGAGTCGTCATCGGCCGGCTGCTTGAAGTGGATACGATGATCGGGACCCTCATCGGTGTCGTCCTGATCGCTTTTTATTCGGCGATGGGAGGCATGAAGGGGATTACGTGGACACAGGTGGCGCAGTACCTCGTCTTAATTGTTGCTTATTTAATACCTGTGATCTTCATGTCGATGCAGCTCACACAGAACCCTGTTCCATGGCTCTCCTACGGGGAAGTCATATCGGAAATGCGCTCCATCGATCAGGAGCTCGGGATATCGGAATACATCGTTCCGTTCACAGAAGCCTCCAAATGGCAGTTCATGGCACTCATGTTTACGCTCATGGCCGGAACCGCCGGTCTGCCACATGTGATTGTCCGCTTTTATACCGTAAAAACGATGAAAGCCGCCCGTTGGAGCGGAGCGTGGGCTCTATTGTTCATCGGCCTGCTGTATTTATCTGCTCCCGCCTATGCCGCTTTCTCCCGGTTCATTTTAATGACGGAAGTTGCCGGTTCCTCGCTCGGGAACCTCCCGGCGTGGACGCAGCCGTGGGTCGATACAGGCAAGCTGTCCCTTGCGGATGGCAATAGTGACGGCGTGCTCCAATGGACCGAGCTTGCCATCAGTAATGATATCGTCGTCATGGCCACACCGGAAATCGCCAACCTCGGGATTTTCGTCATCGGTTTGATGGCGGCCGGTGCGATGGCAGCGGCCTTATCGACGGCCGGCGGTCTGATGATTGCCATATCGGCTGCCCTCTCACATGATATTTACTACCGGTCCATCAACCCGAACGCCAGTGAGAAGAAACGGCTGTCTGTCGGACGCTGGTCCATTGTCCTCGCAACGGTGGTGGCTGGTCTGATCGCCTTGAATCCGCCGGGGGCGATTACTCAGATTGTCGCCTGGGCCTTTGCGCTCGCTTCCGGCTCCTTCTTTCCGGCTCTGCTCCTTGGGGTATGGTGGCGCCGTGCCAACGGTCCAGGTGTCATCGCCGGTATGATCACAGGCCTCTCGGTTACGCTTGGTTATATTTTCGCAGCCAAGTACGGAGGGTTTACGATCCTTGGAATCATCGATACAGGGGCAGGCGTCTTCGGAGCCGCTGCCGCCATTATCGCCAACATCACCGTTTCACTGCTGACAGCTCCGCCGAGCAAACAGACGCAGGATGAAGTCACGGACCTCCGTTATCCGGAGCAGATCCAATACAAGAACGGCGAATATTATAAAAAGGATGCCCAGTAAAGGAACCTGATGGAAAAACGGAGGACAGACAAGAAAGAAACGCCTGCGGTATGGAGCGTCTCCACTGCCGCAGGCGTTTCTTTTCCCCATAGGAGAGGAAACATGTTCCGTTTATGAAAATTCCCGGGTCCATCCGCCTTTGATTTTCGTGTCCCCTTCAAAGTACTGGACCGTAATCCGGCCGTCAGAAAATGAAAATTCGTCTTGAAGAAAATCGGCAAAGGCTTCGAAAATCTCTTCATCCTCATCCTCCGGTTCCCGGTTCAGATCGAGATAAATCGATGGAGCGGCCTCCACCTCACCGACACTGGGTGTATCTTCCGGCGTGTAGCGGTGCTGACTGCTCGTTGATTTTTCAAACTGGATATCGAGGTTTTCGACTCCTCCCAGTTGTTCGTCCAGATACGTCATGGACGTCTGTTTGACTTCGTCCTCCCATTTGGAGGACACATACGTATCGACCAGCTGGTTATCTTCATTCCGATAGACGAGAAATTCAATCCCGTCCTCCACATGCCTGACCTCGGCGGCGGCCTTGAACGGCTGATTGCCCATTGAATCATACATCACACCATATACTTCGGTTTCACCAGTAAATCGGTCCTCTGTATAGGCTTCGGCGTCTTCTTTTACCGCATCCTCATTATTGCCGCTGATGGCGATGAAAACCACCAGTACAGCGAGCAGGCCGACGGCAGCAAAAATCCCGGCACCGATGAGAAAGCGTCGCAGCGTTTTATTCATACGTCTAGCTCCTGTCCTTCATATTCTTTTGTTATTATTTCAAAAAACCCCGTTGAGGGCAATGATGAGCTCCCGCTGACAGCCGTTTTAGAGCAGAAGCAGGACAACCTTCCCACATTTCTGATAGACTATTGAAGTTAACAGAAATGCTCGATAAAGGAGGGAGAGTATGGGGATATTCTTCCAAGTCGTTCTTCCGGTCATCCTCGTCTTCGTGGCCGGATATATCCTGCAGAAAAGTCTGCATCTGGAGATTAAATCACTGTCTACGGTTACGTTGTACTTGATGCTGCCCTGCCTTGTGTTCAAAACCTTCTATGAAGCGGATTTCAACCGGGATTACTATATGATGATCCTCTTTTCATTGACGCTTTTGACTAGTATTCTCATCCTGAATAAAATCGGTGCCCGCCTGTTCCGTTACGGGACACCGACGGAAAGCGGCCTGATCTTGTCCACCGCTTTCATGAATGCCGGCAATTACGGAACTCCGATCGTGCTGTTCGCCTTCGGGGAGCAGGGGTTCGTCTATGCGGTGACATTCATGGTGCTTCAGCAGATCGTCATGAACTTTTTCGGTGTCTATTATGCCGCCAAAGGCACCGCCGGGTTCAGCATGGCTGTCCGCACGATTTTGAAAATGCCGCCGACCCACGCCGTCTGGATGGCCTTGTTGTATAAAGCGGCCGACGTGAACATCCCGGATAATCTGTATTCCAGTATTGAACTTGTCGGCGATGCGACCGTGCCAAGCATCATGATTCTGCTCGGAATGCAGCTGGCGAACATTACCATCAAAAATCTCGACTGGAGCAAGGTTTCCTTTGCGGCATCCATCCGACTGGTCGCTTCTCCTCTGATCGCCTGGGGGCTGACGACTGTTCTTCCAATGAACGACCTGATGGCTTCGGTCCTTATTGTAGCAGCGGCGATGCCGTCCGCCGCAACGACGACGATGTACGCTGTCCAGTTCGACGCCAAGCCAGACCTCGTTTCCAGCATCACGCTGGTGACAACCATCCTGAGTGTGGTTACGCTTCCGCTTCTCCTCACTCTATTGACGTAGAAAAAGTCCGCCGTTCCCCGGCGGGCTTTATTTAGATATTCATTGTTTCTGCGATGAAAAGGGGGGGCACGGCCTCAGCTAACTTGGACAGGAAGACCACCTGCCCAAGTGGATCTTCGGCTCGTGCTGTTCCCGCAGGCGTCACCACCGAACGCTCTTCGTGACGCCAACAGACTATTCCTGCCTTCATTTGCTTTGAAAGAAGGACTTCCCCTGTTGAGTAGCTGGCTTTTAGGAGAAAGGAGCGTTCCTCCGGGAGTGGTCATTCAGTAATTTATGACCTATTTCTCAAGTGAATCTTCGGTATTCCCAGGATGAAAAAGCAGAAGTTCCACTTTCAAAGGAAGAACAAAAAAGGGCTGTCGGGAAAAGTTATCGACAGCCTGAGGCTCCGCCAGTTCCGGCGGAGCTTTTTTATTCACTTTTTGAAGCATTACGTTTTTCACGCCAGAACAAATAAAGATTCCCAAAGAAAAAAGCGACACTCAAAACGCCGCCGACTGCTGACATTTCCACCGTGTCGGTGAACCATCCAAGCAGCACATAAATGAGAAAAAATCCGGCAAATGCAAGATAAAGCATAATCTCTTCCTTTCCAAGTCAAACGTCCAACGTTAGTATAACATTCCTGGAAAGGTTATGCGGGGGGATACATATGGAAGCGGTAGACGGTGAATTGTTCCCCCATCTCGATGCTGTAGGATTCGATCGGGATGGCTTCGTAAAAAGTGCCGTCGATCTGCTCAATCGATATAGAAAGAACGTATTCCTTATTTTCCATAATCGGTATAGGGAAGGGGTTCACGATTTCAATCATCCATTCATACGCGAGCCGTTCCACAAAGGCGTGGGTGTAGGTCGTCGGTGCCTCGTCGAGCCAGATGCTGGCAAGGGGAGTCAGGGAGCGGGATGTCTCTTCCAAGGCAATTCCTCCGTTTAGTTGATATGATAGTCGTTTTCCCTGTATTTTACATGTATAAACGCGCAAGCTTCGTTCTTAAGATCCTGCGCCGCCGGTAAAAGGTCGAGGAGCTGATGTTCATCCGGGCCGCAATCTCCACATTTTTATAACCGTTAAGAAGGTCGGAGAGGAGGCGCTTTTCAAAAGGAGATAGAGTGGAGGTCGGAGCAGGATCCGCCGCTGGGAGGGGTTTTTCAAAGGAGGCGAACGTATACAGCCGGCTCTGGGCCGCTGTTCTTTTTAGGTCGTTGGAGACGAGGGTTTGGTAGTGATGTCGGAGTTTGGTGTGGAAATAGGTGGAGAACTGACTTTTCGCAGGATCATAGCGTGCCTTGGCCGCGTGATAGACGAGGTAGCTTTCCTGGAAATAATCGTCGTACGGGGGTGGGAGGTGCAGGGTGTGCATCACCTTGTAAATGAGTTTTTCCAATTCGTGAAATTCCTGAATCTTTGACATGAGTCACTCCTTTCTACTTTTCTATTGTCCTACATTTGCCGCCGGCTTCCCAGCAGAAATTCCATTTTTCCTGATGGAAATTATATTTTTTGAAAAAAGATGACACGAAAACTTCCATTTTCTTCGATTATAGAGTGAAGGCAGAAAATGAGAAGGAGTGAAGTCATGGATACGGAACAAGATTTTGAACAGCTGCTGGCCGAATGGGAAAGGAGCATCCATTACCACATCCGTAAGCTGCACATCATCGATGCGAACGGTGACTTTTATGCCGAAGGATTGTTTGCCTTATGGCAGGCCCACCGCACGTACAATCCCGAGGCTGGAGAATTTTCCACCTATGCCCACTGGAAGATCCGCAACGCGCTCATTGACCAGATCCGCCGCGAAAACAACCGTCAGGACAGGGAAAACCGGTTTGTAGAAGAACTCATCCACAGCGAAGATTACATATGGGAGGACGAACCGGTTGATACATACTTCTGGGACCAGGTGAAGAACCTGCTGACACCCAACCAGTGGAAATGGGTATCCCACCGTGTGAAGCAGGGCCGTTCTGTTGCGGAAACGGCCCGGATCGAAGGCGTGACCCAGGATGCTGTGAAAAACTGGGGACGTCATGCCCGAAATAAACTGAAGTCCTGCAGACACCTTCTTTAATCCCCACTCTTCCATCCCCATAAAAAAGTCCGGCGCCTTCCAGAAAAGCGCCGGATGTTCCTCATCGATCGATGGTTATGTTAATTTTCGTCAGTCCCATAGCCCGGGCAGCCTTGATCATCTTGGCTGCTTCCTGTTCGGCATTCTGGATATGGATTTCGTTCCTGGATATACTCAAGGTTGTCCCGCCAGACAACACGGTTGGTTCTTCCGGAGTCTCCTGGGCCAAGGCCAGCAGGGACTGGGGCTGCTGCTGTTCCGCCTGGATTTCTTCCTGACGCATACGATTGACGCGTCCACGGATTTTACGACCATGATAAACGACACTAGCATAAGGGCATCCCGTTTCGGCCGCGATTTCGCGATAGTTTTTATCAGTCTCACCGATCAGACGCTTCACTTCGCCAAGATCGTAATCGTACTGCTTACTTTTCTTTGCCACTCTCGAATCCCCCTTTTTTTCTTTCCATAAGCAATTGTATACAAGATTACAATATTTTAATAGTAGGTCCTATGAATTTATGAATTTTTTTTTAATTCCTGATATTTATAGTAGACTATTCATATGTCTTTCAGCTATTTTATTTAGAAAGTGTGAATGATTTGTATAAAAGGTTAATCTTTACTATCCTCCCATTTGCAGTGATGGGCCTGATTTTTTACTTTTCCTCCCAGCCCTATGGAGAACAGGATATGCGTCCATCGTTATCGATGTATCTTCCGCTCGATCTGCTCCAGCCGCTGCTGGCGCCGGTTTCGTTTACCTACCACGGGGAAGAGGTCAGTCTGGCCAGCCACGGCATCGACGGCATGGTGGAATTTTTCATTCGGAAAGGGGCTCATATCAGCATCTTTTTCGTATTGATGATTACCGCGTATGGAGCTTTCCTTGTGAACACACCCTGGAAAAAAAGGACAGCAGCCGTCAGCGCTCTGGTTGTAACGGTGCTGTATGCATGTCTGGATGAATACCATCAATCCCTGACGCCGGACCGTACCCCGTACATCGGGGATATCGGACTCGACAGTTTTGGGGCCCTGATCGGCCTGATCCTTATTATGGCAGGAAACAGAAGAAGAAAATAAAAGAACCAGCGGGAATGAGCCCGCTGGTTCTTCGTTATTCAGGATTCGGCAGCTGGTACTTCGTTTTTCTGGATGGTTGTGACTCCATCCAGTTCAACAGCAAGCGCTTCGACCGTGTAGGAGGAAAGCTTATTTTGAAGACGTCGTTCCTTCTCCTTCGTCCATTCATCAAAAACAGCCACCATCGTCGGTCCGGCACCGCTGATGTAATAGCCGAGCGACTGCTCACCTTCAAGGACCTCCGTAACAGCATCGAAACCAGGAATCAGCATTTTCCGGTACGGCTGATGCCACTGGTCGTTCTTCATCATTTTTCCAGCGAGCGCCCAGTCTTTAGAGGCAAGAGCAGCCACAAGGACATTGGCTCTCGAACTGCTTCGGACGCCCTCCTTATAATCGATCTCCAATGGAAGAATGCTCCGCGCCTTTTCGGTTTCCAAATGATAATCAGGAACGACCGAAAGCCACGTCAAGGAATCCAGGTCCTCTGTAAAATGGACATAGTCAAGGTGCTCGCCGTCATAGTTCGAGACCATGATTCCTCCATAGACGGCAGGTCCGACGTTGTCGGGGTGTCCTTCGATATCACAGGCGATCTTGAACTTCTCGTACCGTGTCAGCTCTAGATCCAGCAGCTGATCGGCAAGTTCAATGCCACCGACAACCGCCGTCGAGGAGCTCCCCAGCCCGCGGGCGACCGGCACATCGTTCGTCAACGTCACATGGGTGGGAGGGAGAGAATCAAAGCCGCGCGTCTGAGCGGCGGCCAGTGCTGTTTGATAAATCAAGTTGCGCTTATCCGAAGGGATATGCGCCTGATCTTCTGCCGGAACAGAAAAATGCCACTCCTCCGCCGGCTCACAATCCAAGGTCACGTATTTGGAAAGCGCAATGCCGACCGAATCAAATCCAGGTCCTAAATTGGCGGATGTTGCAGGCACCCGGATCTGGAACCGGCTCATGACTGTACTCCTGTGACGGCGGAAGCGAACACTTCATAGTCGTTTTCAATCCGTGCCGGTTTGACAGGGCTCGTTTCAATCGCTGTCGTTGGATCTTTCAATCCGTTACCAGTCAGAACGTGGACGACTTTGGAGCCTTGAGGAATCGTACCTTCCTTCACTTTTTTTATCATGCCGGCAAGCGAGGCGCAGGAAGCAGGCTCGGCAAAGATGCCCTCCTTCTGGGCCAGCAGTTGATAAGCTTCGACGATTTCTTCATCGGTCACTTCATCAATCAACCCTTCCGACTCGTCGCGGGCCTGGATGGCTTTATCCCAGCTCGCGGGGTTTCCAATACGGATGGCTGTCGCCAGTGTTTCCGGATCTTCAATGACTTGATTACGGACAATCGCTGCAGAACCGCTGGCTTCAAAGCCCATCATTTTCGGCAGGCCGGACTGGAAGCGGTCATGGTATTCCTTGAACCCTTTCCAGTAGGCTGTGATGTTCCCGGCATTTCCGACAGGGATGCTGAGGATGTCTGGTGCGGAACCGAGCGCGTCCACTACTTCAAAAGCGGCCGTTTTCTGGCCTTCAATCCGGTAAGGGTTCACCGAGTTCACCAATGTCACCGGTTCTGTTTCTGAAATTTTACGGACCATCTTCAACGCATCATCGAAGTTCCCTTTGATCGCAAAAATTTCAGCGCCGTACATGACGGCCTGGGCAAGCTTGCCTTCTGCGATTTTACCGTCCGGAATGACGACGATACAGCGGATGCCTGCACGTGCGGCAAAGGCGGCTGCTGCGGCGGATGTATTCCCTGTGGAAGCACAGATGACCGCTTCGGACCCTTCTTCAATCGCTTTGGCCATGGCCATCACCATGCCGCGGTCCTTAAAGGAACCGGTCGGATTGGCTCCTTCGAATTTCACATAGCCTTCGATTCCGAGGTCCTGGGATATCGCCGGAATCGGAAGCAGCGGGGTGTTCCCTTCGTGTAGCGTCAGTTTTGGTGTACGTTCATTGATGGGAAGAAACTCCGCATATTCATGGATTAATCCTTGCCACATGGTCATTCTCCTCCTTCGACACGGAAGACGCTGTCGATTTTTCTGACGGAATCCAAGGTTTTCAGCTCTTGAAGTGCTTTTTCGAAGTCTTCTTCACTGACTTTATGCGTCACCATCATCAATTCACGCTCGCCTTCCTGATCGGTGGCTTTCTGGGTGAATTGATCGAAGGAAATCGAATACTCGGCAAAAATATTCGTCAATTCCTTCAGCATACCGGATTGATCATCCACATGAAGACGGATGTACTTTTTCGTCAGTTTCTCGCTCTGGGCGCGCACCTGTTTCGGGAACTGTGGCTGGACGTAAGCGGTTCCCGTCGTGCCGAGTCGTATATTCTTCAAGACGGCAATCAAATCAGAAACAACGGCTGTGGCTGTCGGAAGTTTTCCGGCTCCAGGTCCGTAGAACATCGTTTCGCCGACTGCATCACCGTACACATACACCGCATTGAATTCATCGTTGACAGAAGATAATGGATGTTCAACCGGCAGCAGCGTCGGTTCGACACTGACGGATACACCGTTGGCATCGTTCTCTGCAATCCCGATCAGTTTGATGCGGTACCCGAGTTCTTCGGCATACGTAATGTCGTCAGAGGAAATGCCGCGGATGCCTTTCACATCAACATCCTCCAGACTGTACGGCATGGAGAAGCCGAGAATGGACAAAATCGTCATTTTACGAGCCGCATCAAGGCCATCCACATCAGCGGTCGGATCGGCTTCGGCAAAACCGAGGTCCTGCGCTTCTTTCAGCACGCTGTCGAAATCGACGCCGTCCTGGGCCATCTTCGTCATGATGTAGTTGGTCGTTCCGTTCACGATTCCCATCATTTTCGTAATGCGGTCGGAAGAAAGGCCGTCCATGATCGAGCGGATGATCGGGATACCACCAGCTACACTGGCTTCATAATAAAGGTCGCAGTTGTGCTTCTGGCAGGCTTCGAAAAGCTGCTCCCCGTGCTGGGCGACAAGATCCTTGTTCGCCGTTACGATATGTTTGCCGTGCTCAATGGCTTCCAGCATGATCGTCAAGGTGTGATCGATCCCACCCATCACTTCCACGATGACATCAATGTCCGGATCTCTCGTAATGTCCTCGTAGCGGTCCGTCAGTTCCGTTTCAGCCGGAACCTCACGTTCTTTCGCCATGTCACTGACAAGCACCGATTTAATCGTGACATCGCACCCCGTTTTATGTTCAATGCGTTCTTTATGATCGCGCAGAATTTCAATGACACCTGATCCGACTGTTCCCAGACCGAGCAGTCCTACCGTAATGGATTTGTTCATTCTTCACACTCCTTCTCTCTGTCTCCTATATATACACAGAATTCTTTGTATAAAGGACATTGTAACGGAAAGGAAATTGAAGTACAAGAGTGAATTATCCGACGATTACAAAGGGCGGACTCCAAGGTTTACAGGAAATTAACAATCGTGTGAAAAAGCCCTTTTAATTGCCTTGGAAACCCGCTTTTTCCAAAAGGCTTATTAATATAGTAGAAAAACAGGTTTTTCAGAAAGAAAAGAGAAAAAACACAAACCTGGAATGCATAATGGGGGAGTTGACGTTTTCCAGAAGGTGGATTATAACTAAGTGTGAAAAAAGAACCGGGAGGTGAGAACTATGTATCGTGGAGGTCTGTTTTTCTCTGGACTTATGATTAAGTATGAAAAGTACTACAAGATTCTGCTGCTCGATCTTGGATTAAGCGGCAAAGAACATGAATTCGTTCAAGATGCGCAGGAAGTGGTTCAGGATATTCAGAGGAAACTTGAGACGGCAGCAAGCGATCAGGAGAAGTGCGCCCTGTTCTACTCGGCGCTGAGGAAACGGCTGGTCGACATCTATGGCGGAAATGGAAGCACCCCCGTTTAACACTGCATCCATTGAAAGGAATGCCCCCCTCATTTGAAAGGCCTCACGCATACAATCACCTCATCAATAGAAGAATCAGGCAGGGAAAATGGGAAAGTCACATAGAAAAAAAGACAGGGATTCGGAAGCGGAGAAATTCCATAAAAAACCTTGTCCGCTTCCCGTTCTGTCTGCAGGACTTATGATACAATACAGATAGAATCACTGGGAAATCAAGGAATTGATTCAATTTCTTTATCCGGATACATACACAAATTTTTGTCGTCTTGACAGGAACTTTCCCCGTTCATGACGAATGAAACGTTTAAGGCTTGACCAGTGAGCCGGAACTCTACATAACAGCGCGGAGCGGCCCGGCCGATCCGCCAAAAGACAAAGGAGTGTTGGACATGTGGAAAGACGAATACAAACGCTGGAAAGACTTTTCTGATCTTGATGAGAATCTGTCCGTCGAATTGGAAAAGATCGTAGAAGACGAGGCATCTTTAGAGGATGCTTTCTACAAGAACCTTGAGTTCGGTACAGGCGGTATGCGCGGGAAAATCGGTCCCGGTACAAACCGGATGAATATTTACACCGTTCGGAAAGCCGCTGAAGGTCTGGCTTCCTATGTCAATGACCAGGGGATGTCCAAGCGCGGCGTTGCCATTGCGTACGATTCCCGGTATATGTCGAAGGAATTCGCAGTTGAAACAGCGAAGGTTCTTGGACGCCACGGCATTCCTTCCTATGTATTTACATCCTTGCGGCCGACACCGGAGCTGTCTTTTGCGGTCCGTCACTTGAAGGCAGCGGCAGGTGTTGTCGTCACCGCCAGCCACAATCCTCCGGAATACAATGGCTTCAAAGCTTACAATGAAGACGGCGGACAGCTGCCTCCAGCCCAGGCGGAAGTGATGATCGACTTCGTCAACAAGGTCGAAAATGAGCTGAACGTAGAAGCAGCGGACCAAAAGCAGCTGGAACAGGACGGTCTGCTCCGCTGGGTGGACGAGGACGTCGATGCCGCTTATATGGAAGCTTTGAAAACCGTAAGTGTCCGCGGCGACCTGCCGAAAGATCTTTCGGTCGTGTTCACACCGCTGCACGGAACTGCCCGCCACCTCGTGGAGCAGGGCTTGAAGCAGAACGGCTTCAACTCTGTGCACATCGTCGAAGAGCAGGCCACGCCGGATCCGGAATTTTCAACGGTGGCTTCACCGAACCCGGAAGAACACCAGGCCTTTGAAATGGCGATCGATCAGGGGAAAGCAGTGGGCGCAGACATCCTGATGGCTACAGATCCGGACGCAGACCGTCTCGGCGTTGCCGTGCCGGATGAGAACGGGGAGTACAAAGTGCTGACTGGTAACCAGACAGGGGCCCTGCTTCTGGATTACATTCTCGGCCAGAGCGCTTCCATTCCGGAAAACGGCCTGCTTGTGAAAACGATCGTAACGTCTGAATTCGGCCGTGTGATCGCTGATTCCTACGGGATTTCCTCTTTGGATACATTGACAGGCTTCAAATTTATCGGAGAGAAAATCCGCGAGTACGAACAGTCCGGCGAGTACAAGTTCCTCTTCGGCTACGAGGAAAGCTACGGCTATTTAGTGAAGGATTTCGCCCGTGATAAAGACGCCGTCCAGGCTGCTGTACTTGCCGCAGAGGCGGCGGCTTACTGGAAGAGCCAGGGGAAAACACTGGTGGAAGCCCTGGATACGCTGTATCAGAAGCACGGCTATTTCCTTGAAGACTTGAAGTCGGTCACATTGGAAGGGAAATCAGGAGCGGATACGATCGAGAAAATCATGAACGATTTCCGTGAGGCGGACATTCAGGAAGCCGGCGGAAAGAAAGTCATGGCGGTGGAGGATTACTCCACAACGGTCCGCCAGCTGGTACAGGAAGGAACCACAGAGGAAATCGATCTTCCGACTTCCAATGTCGTGAAGTTCATTCTTGAGGATGACTGCTGGTTCTGCCTGCGTCCATCCGGAACAGAGCCTAAGATCAAATTCTATTACGGAGTGAAGTCCACTACACGCCGTGAAAGTGAAGAACTGCTTGCGTCCGTCAAAGCTGCAGTCGACGAGCGTCTCCACGCCATCATCTAGTCAAATGAAATCCGGTCTCCTTCTCAGGGGACCGGATTTTTAATTTCCTTTTTTCTCTCATAGAGGGGGGGGGGGGGGGGGGGGGGGGGGGGGGGGGGGGGGGGCCCTCCCCCCCCCCCCCCCCCCCCCCTTTTTTTGTATGTGGGTGGTCACGTTCCGCTTATCGGTGGATGCTTGCCGCGGGCACGGCCTCAGCTAACTTGGACAGGAAGACCACCTGTCCAAGTGGATCTTCCACTCGCGCTGTTCCCGCAGGCGTCACCACCGAACGCTCCACGAGACCTTACCCAGTAAGGATCGGAAAATCGTTCCCTTTATACTGCAAAATCATCTGAGGAAGAATTTTTTCCTCAACATCTTGTTTCATAGGATACTTTCCGAAATGGTTACATCATTGTTCGTGCACATCCAGACCTCCTTGCCGGGAGCCAACCATGAAGGTGGATGAGTGAAAGAGAGTCCTTTTCAATTCCGAAAGGAGCGCAGACCATTCAACTCCTGCGGAAAAACGGACGGCCGAGGCCCCGCAGGGCGGTCTCCCCGATGAGACTTGGTCGTTCGTCCGCGGAAAGGGAATGGTTTGCGCTCCTGGAGGGCCTGGAGGATATCGGTTATGCCTGCATTCTGAAAATCCGGTCTCCTTGGGGGCCGGATTTGTTCCGCCTAACTTTGCGGATCCATCTAGAAAGGGCTTTCAATTGATTGACAAATGAGCGATAATAGAATAAAATACTGAAAATTCAGATATAACATAAAAAGGGGTGGGCCCATGTTGAACATAAAGATGTTGAAGCCATATTATGTTAAAGAAGATAAACGTTTTATTCGCATCGTCTTAGCCTACCAGTACTTTTCATTGTTTATTGATGACGAACTTTATCAGTTTATTCCAATGGAAGCAAGAGAAATAATCATCGACCGCAATCGTCAGAAGGTGCACAATGTCTTCGATATTTTCGTGTTTCAGCGCGGTAAAAATATGGTGTATGTATCCGTAGCGGATTTGCTGCAGCTGCCGGAATTTCTGACACACCTTCATTCGATTGTGTCGCCGTATTATGAAGAGGGGATTGACATCAGCCAGCAATCATCTAAAGAAGTGAGAGCCATCATCCGTGAATTGGAAAAAGAAAACCTCCGGCGCCTGATCGATCAGGCCATTGATGAGGACGATCAGGAAGCTTTCCAAGTGCTGACCGAGAAATGGAAAGCGATGCATTCATAGGTGCCGGGCTGATTATTTTGGCCCGGTTCTTTTTGTCTGATATACTATTCTACATAAAACCACAACGATTTTCCTAAAAATACTGAAACATAAGTGATAAATGTTAAAAACATATGAATTTTTTTCAAATGTGGTGGCGTATAATCCATTATAATAGGTTTATACTTACAGGATTAGGAAAAGAAGAACCGGGAAACGGGGAGGTTAACAAGATGAAAGCGATGCCTAAAGATCGTCTGCTGGATGATGAGTGGATCGACTTGATACAGGAAGCGAAAGCTTTAGGCCTGAGTAAGGAAGAAGTAGAAAATTTCCTGCGCGGCGGAACGGAACTGTATAAACTAGTATAACACCCTTTATTTTTCAAGGGTGTCTTTTTTTTTGCCTCCCATTATAATGAGTATATAGTAGTAGTTGGAAGGAGGGTCGGCATGAAAAATTTTGAAATGATCAATCTGCTCAAAGACTGTGCCATTGCATTCAATATACCAGTCCATTTAATCGATCGAAAGAACACAGCCATCTTTCAATATCCTGACACTTTTCTTAAACCACCGGAAGAAATTCTGGAAACCCGCCATCCATATCTTCAGGAAGCAATGAAGATGCCCGGCACCCTGCACCTGCTGAAGGATCCTTTTAACCAGTATGCTTTTTTTTATGCGTATGAAAATCCACAGAAGGAAACCGTGGTCGCCCTGCTCGGTCCATTCCTCCATGAAATATCGGACTATAAAGAGGTCCAGCTGAGTTTGATTATGAATGATCTTTCCTCCTCTCTCGCAGAGGAATTTGCCGGATACATGGATCATCTGCCGGTAAGGACGCCGAAGGAACTGGCATCCATCCAGCGCGTCTTACAGCATGTGCTGCCAGGGAAAAAGGAAAAAGAGAAGAAAGGTCCAACAGAGCCTGATCTTCTGCATCATTATGAAGAATATGCGGCATCGCTTGAATCCTACCCGGATACGGTGGCGTCGAAGCAGGAATTCATGGAACGTTTCAAACGTGGGGAAAAACAGGCAGTGGAAGCGTATTATGCATTGATGGACAATAACCTCTCTCATATAAAAAATCATGTGCGTTCCTTTAAAAACCATCTGATCCGTCTGGTTACGGAATTGAGCCTTCTTTGTGTAGAAAAAGGAGCGCAGCCGGATGAAACAGGGTCATTAAGTGATTTCCATATCAGTTTTCTGGAGACGAAAGAGACCGTCGAGGAACTGGAAGGATTAGAATCTATCATTCTTCGTTCGTTCCTGGAAAGAATCCAGGGGGTGGGGAGGCAGTCCTTTTCTCCGTTGGTGGAGCGCGCACAGAAATATATTTTCCAAAACCTGACGAAAGATTTGACGTTAAAGGAAATTGCGGAAACATTGAACGTCAATCCGAATTATTTATCCGGCGTCTTCACAAAAGAAACCGGCGTATCGATCACCCAGTTCATCAATCAGCAGCGGATTACCGAAGCGAAAGAGCTCTTATGCATCACAGAGCATTCGCTTATGGATATCAGTATGCTGCTCGGCTACAACAGCCAGAGTTATTTCACAAGGGTTTTCAAAAGTGTGGAAGGGATTGGTCCGAAAGAATTCCGGCAGAAATATCGAATAAAGGAAAAGTAATCAGCTGATCCAGTTTCAGCTGATTTTTTGTGAGGAATTGTTCTTAAAAACGGACTATTTGTGAGTATATAGAAGATACAGGCAGGAATGTGCGGGATATATGTTCTTTATAATGAAAAATGGTTGTTTATTTCCATTGGAACAGCGTTTATAATATTCTTAATAACGAACAAAAAGATAGGTTAATTATGTCAGGAGTCATCTGACGATGGAAGGTGAGGTAGGTGGAAGTGACGCCGATTGGTGAAAAAATCCGTATCCTGCGCACCGGCAGAGGTTTATCTGTCAACGAGTTTGCCAAACGTTCTGGTGTATCCAAATCGTATATCAGCAACATTGAAAGAGGGGTACAGAAGAACCCTTCCTTAATCGTGATGGGAAAACTCGCCCGGACGCTGGAGGTACCACTGGAAGAGTTATTAACGCATAAGTATGCCGAAGAAACGGGGAATGGACAGAGCCGATAGCGGACGAAAGGAGACGATCATATGGTGAAACAGGAGGAATACAGAGAATGGGTGGCTTTGATGAAAGAAGCCAGACAGCTCGGTCTGAGTCTGGAGGAGGTCAAGGATTTCCTGGAGAATCCCCGGGTGCCGGAACTTCTCACCGAAGGGACGGGGGACTGTGAAGGGTAAAACCGTCTTCACGAGAGAAGCAGGCTGGCGCAATGTCACAGCGGTTTCCCCGCGTGTCACGGACAAACGCAGAGCCTGCACACTCTCTTCCATAGTGGATCAGTATTCCCAGCTGCTCATCAAGCCTGGATGGGATATCCTTGTGATCAACGGCAGGATAGGAGGGAGACAGAAAGAAACGGTTCTATGGGAAGAATCGTTCATGAAGGCTGTGACGGGGGATGAGTCCCCGCTTTCCTACCTGCAGGCGTCCCTCTGTTATCACCATCTGCTGGAATATACGAACGAGACGTCCGGAGTCATCCCCCAGGCCGTCCTCGACGATAGGTATGCCCGTACACTTGATCTGTTCGGTGCTTGGCCGTTTGGAAAGCAGCTCCGCAGCTTCAATCCACTGTTCTTCTATGATTCTCTTTTTCATCCGGCTGTCGTCTTTTTTACGTACCATCGTGAAGGTGGTGCGGTCATACAGAAACATGTCCATCGTTTCGCTCATGGAAGCTATGAGCTGAAGACATTGACGCGCAGGTGGGCAGCCATTTCTTAACCGGCCTTTATAAAAGGGCCGGTTTTTTTGCGATGTCGAAAGATCAACGGCCTTTTCTACCATTTTCTTCTTTTCATTCTGACAAAAATAGATTATGATGTAACAAAGTATTTTGAATTTTATTGACAGATCATTCCGAGAAACGTAGAAAATACGGGGACGCTTATTCCAAGACGGCATACAGCAGGAAGGGTCCTTACATAATGACCGTCGGAAAAAGGCGTTTGATACCGAACCGTTAAGTAAATAGGAATATATAGGAACATCATGAATGAAAAGGTGGGTCGTATGGAGAATCTTAAAGAAGTGCTGGAGAACATCATCCAGCGGACGGAGAATTCCGAACTGTTATCATCTCAGGAAGTCATCAATCAGCTGATTCAGCAGCTGCAGGAATAGATCGTGTGGAGCATCGCTGAGGACTATGGCGGTGTTTTTCCATGTTCCGGGTTCTACATAAGCTGAGAAAAAAGGCTCACGGGAAAGATAACGGAATCTTCGCGTGCCTGTGATATACTAATACCGACAAGAGTAAACTTACCAAGTAAGCGAGGATCTCTATGAACATTACTGTTGAAATTATCGTAGCGCTGCTGCTGTCGATGGCGGTCAGCTATGCGCTTGTATTCCCTGTTATGAAGTTAGCTGTTAAATGGAAAATGATGGACTATCCGGAGCTGCGGAAGATCCATAAAGAAATCACTCCGCGTATGGGCGGGCTGGCAATCTTTGGAGGAGCAGCCGCCGGCATGCTGTTTATCCGCCCGGATATGCCGTATATAGGGCCGATCATCATCGGAGCGTTCATTATCGTCTTGACCGGATTATTGGACGACCGCTATCAGATACGGCCGATCTTCAAGCTTGGCGGCCAGGTGGCTGCTGCGGCTGTTTTGATCTTTTCCGGTTTGAAAGTGGACGTGCTTAGTATTCCGTTCATCGGGATGGTCTCCCTGAGTGATCCGATCAGCATCATCTTTACGTTTCTATGGATCATCGGTATTACCAATGCCATCAACCTGATTGACGGTCTGGATGGACTGGCGGCCGGTGTATCGACTATATCCTTGATCAGCATCGCGGTGATGGCACTTGCCATTGAACCGCAGATTTCCATTGTCTATTTATGTATAGTTCTGATCGGAAGCAACATCGGGTTTTTGTTCCACAACTTCAACCCTGCCTCGATTTACATGGGGGACACAGGATCCCTGTTTTTAGGTTATTCCATGGCCGTCATTTCCATGGTCGGTCTGTTCAAGAACGTGACATTGTTCAGCTTTGTCATTCCGATCATCGTTCTTGCTGTGCCGGTGTTTGATACGTTGTTCTCGATTTTGCGGAGAATGATCAACAAGCAGAAGATTATGATGCCGGATAACAAACACATCCATTATCAAATTCTTGCCGCCGGCTTCAGCCACAGGGCAACGGTTCTGATCATTTATGCCTTCAGTGCCTTATTCGGCCTGCTGGCGCTCTTATTTTCGCTGACATCCTTCGGGATATCGCTGATCATCACGTTCGTCCTTTTGTTCCTGCTTCATCTTTTTGCAGAAATGACAGGCGTCGTCTACCGCGGCAAGCGGCCGATCATCGGTTTGTTTTCGAAAAAGGAACGCGAAAAAAACAAAGACAAAGAGAAAGCATAATAAAAAACAAGGCTGTCGAGACTTTATCGACAGCCTTGTTTTTTTTTCTGATTTCTTTTTTTCACCTTGTTCATTTGTTATCCTATAAAAATTGTAACTATAGAAGAGCTTGTCCCGGAAAATCACTTACTCCGTCATAGGTTTCTCTTTTAGCTCCCGAAAAAGTCAGGCCTGCTATTCTGAAGACAATGGACGTCCTTCCCTGGATCCTCTTGTATGATTCAAAATGATGTGCATCGGGTTATTTTATGGCATCCGTTCCGAACGTGAGTTTCAACGGCAGATTCAAAAAAACGGCTGCTTATGGATGATTCTTAAGGTTGTACTTCACGGACTCCTTCCACAATATGAAAAAATCTTTCCTCCATCCAGCAGAGGTGAGCGGGGTGAAGGAGAGTCATTTTCGATGATAAAGAATTCCTAAGGAGCGGTGCCCCTTTCACTCCTGCGGAAGAACGAGTGGGCCGAGATCGCCGAGCGTGGGTTTTGCGAGGAAGCTCGGTCGCTCGTCCGCGGAAAGGGAAGGGGCTTTCGCTCCTGGCGGTAAGAAAAAAGCTTGTAAAGAAACAGAGGTTTCTCTACAAGCTGAGGAGCAGCGGCTTCCCTTGCTTTCTTTAATAGGAATCGACATCTCCGGGTGTGATGAACCATTTATCCGGGTCATTCATGTCGGTATTGTCCGATTCGATTTCTTTTCCGACGAGCGGCATCGGACTGTCTTTATGGACGAATCCATTCTTTTTCATCAGATGAGCCGGCATCATCGACGGCAGAGCCCATGACTGGACGACATCCGCTTCCCTCAGGACATTGAGAGCTTCTTCAAGGAGAGCCCGCCAGGCGTCATCATCGACCGCCAGCCAGTCGACGATCATCCCGTTACGGAAGCGTCCTTCTTTTTCATGCGTAATGACGAACCCTTGCAGCTGTCCATGCTTATAGAGGGCGGTCATCTTATAGGGATGGACAGGATGGTCGAAGTAGCGCCAGTTCAAGTACGCGGCATCACGAACGACGAGTCCGTCCGCCGTATGTTTCGTCTCTTCAGCCAGGTTATCGAACGCTTCGTCGCACCGGGTGATCCGTTTCACCTCATAGCCGTGCGGTGCTTTTTTCGACTGCCGGAACATTCCATATACACGGTCCAGCGGCTTGAGGACTTTTAATGGGGACAGCTTGGAAGCGAGCAGGCTGACAGGCTTCTGCACATACATCCAGCGCGGCATATCCGTCAGATGGCTCGCACCAGTGTAGCGCAGGAATAATTCCTTCGCTTTCGGGGCAGGAAAACCATACAGGTATGTGATGCCGGCTTTGCGTCCTTCTTCGATCAAGGCGTCATTCAAGTGTTTGTAGATGCCTTTGCCGCGGGCATCGGGATCCACCATCGTGTCGACACGGACACCGACCGTTTCGACGCATCCTTTGATGTAGGCGCTCATCAGCCATAAGCTGATGTGGCCGAGGATCTTCCCGTTTTCCTCGAAGACGAGGATGAAGGGTTCTTTATGTTTAGGGTTTTGTTTGAATTTCCATTCCCAGGCGTCAAGAGGACGCTCCTGGTGGAAGGTCTTTTGGAAAAGGGTCTGAATCTGGGATTCATCGCCTGGTTGATAACGGCGGACTGCCATAATGCTTCTTTCCTTTCCGTATAAAAAAATACTTCCCAAAGTATAACAAAGAACGCCCATGGATGGCAGAAGGTCTCTGTTACAAGTTCGTGACGTTTCATTAAATCCCGATGGCATTCAAGCGACATTTTTATCTCAAGATAGAACTCTGTCATAAAATCAGCTATAATGGAAGGTAATGTCATGGAACGTTTGACCGTGTACGGCTGACGGGTATTAGATGATGTCGAAAGCATTGCATAAACAGGTTCTCACCCCTCTCCATCACCGGCAGACGTCATAAAGATAGGAAGTTGTCGAATGATATAAGGAGAAGGGCTGCGGAATCATTCAAAAAATACATGATAAAACAATAGATCTAAGGAACCGCATCTTGATTATGGATGGGCCAGAGAAAGGGAGTATTGTTGTATGAAGAAGTCACTATGTGTAGTCGGATTAGGATATATTGGTCTTCCTACATCCGTCATGTTCGCCATTCACGGGCACAAAGTGCATGGAGTTGATGTGAATCAGAAAGCTGTCGACATGATTAATGCCAAGCAGCTTCATATAGAAGAGAACGGTCTGCAGGAACGCCTGGAGGAAGCGGTTGACGCCGGTAACTTCAAAGCGGCGGTGGAGCCGGAAGAGGCCGATGTTTTCATCATCGCCGTCCCTTCCCCGATCCGCGAAGATAAAACCGCCAACCTCGATTATGTACGTAAAGCGACAGAGGCGATTGTCCCTTACGTACGCGAAGGCAACCTTGTCATTTTGGAATCCACCGTTCCTCCACGTACCGTCGAAGACGTGATGCTTCCGGTCCTTAAGGACACCGGTCTTGAAATCGGAACTGATTTGTTCGTTTCCCATTCCCCGGAGCGCGTCATTCCAGGGAAGGTCTTCCAGGAGCTGGTCGAAAACGACCGGATCGTCGGCGGAATCAATGAAAAATCCTCCGAAATGACGAAGGATCTTTACCGTTCTTTCGTTAAAGCGAATATCCACTTGACGGATGCGACAACAGCGGAAATGGCCAAGGTCATTGAAAATACGTACCGCGATGTGAACATTGCATTTGCCAATGAGCTCGCCTTGATCAGCGACCAGATCGGTGTCAACGCATGGGAAGCCATCAAGCTTGCCAACTATCACCCGCGTGTGAACATCCATACACCCGGCCCGGGTGTCGGCGGTCACTGTATAGCTGTGGATCCTTGGTTCCTTGCTGAAATCCAGCCGGATCTTTCCCAGATGATCCAGCTGTCCCGGAATACGAACGATAACATGCCGGTGTACACAGCCAATCAGATCGAGAAGCTGATGAAGGACCAGTTCATTCAGGATCCGAAAGTGGCCTTGTTCGGCTTGTCCTTTAAAGCGAACATCGATGACCAGCGTGAAAGTCCGTCCTTGAAAGTGATTCTTGAGCTCGTTGAAAAAGGAATCAGCTTCAAGACGTTCGATCCGCATATTAAAGAAAACGTCGCCTCCAACCAGACACAGGATATGGATGAAGCGCTTGATGGTGCCGATATCCTTGTCATTCTGACGGATCACGATGAATTCAAGAAGCTCGACCCAGCCTACATCAAGAGTAAGATGAACAACCGCGTCGTTTATGATACGAAGAACGCCCTGAACCTCGATAACTGGACAGAAGCCGGTTTTATCGCCAAGCGTCTGGGTGACTCCAAAAACGGATAAAGATCAGGTGAAATCATGAAGGAAAAGTTTTTAGGTGTAGACGTCAGCAGCCACTCGTACGAGCAGCTGAAGCAGAATGTATTGGATGATATCAATGAAAAGCGCCAGTCTTTCATTGTGGCGATCAATCCGGAAAAGATATTAAAAGCCCAGGAAGATCAAGATTTAAAGGCGCTTTTGAACAAAGCGACGTACCAGATTCCCGACGGTGTCGGCGTTCTTCTGGCTTCCAAGCTGAACAAAGGCGGTATCAAGGAACGTGTGACAGGAATTGATATGCTGCTTACCCTTTGCGAGCAGGCTGCAGACAACGAAAAGTCCGTCTTTCTTTACGGGGCGAAACCCGGCGTTGCAGCGGAAGCGAAGGAAAAGCTCATCGAGCAGTATCCGAACCTCCACGTTGCCGGTGTACTGGACGGTTATGAAAAAGATGAACAGAAGGTCATCCAGACGATCAATGAGTCTGGTGCCGATATTCTATTTGTAGCCCTTGGCAGCCCACGCCAGGAGTATTGGATCGTCGATCATATGAAAGAGCTCAATGTCAGCATTTTCCAAGGTGTCGGCGGCTCCTTCGATGTCATTTCCGGCCGCGTCAAGCGCGCCCCGGCGCTTTTCCAGCGTTTCGGTGTGGAATGGCTCTACCGGCTGATTTCTGAGCCGTGGCGGATTAAACGCCAGATCCGCCTTCCATTGTTTCTGCTGAAGGTATGGAGAGATAAGTAAAAAGAAAAAGCAGCGGTGCTTGCACCGCTGCTTTTTTATGTGGACGGATTTCGTGATGATGGAAGCAGGGGGCTTTCATCACCGTTAGAAAAAAGGGGAGGTGGAAGTAGTTCAATCCTTCTATGAGATTTCTGTTACTTTTGAACTTAAAAAGTTAAAATTGCGCAAAGATACGCCGAGGTATGTTGTTTGCCGTCGAATCCTCTTATATAATGAACATATTATTCTCGTAGAGGCTTATTTTGGAAATACATAGAGAATCATGTAGAAATTTTTCGGAATTTCTTCCCGAATATTTAACCCTTTCGACAAATAAGCCGATATACAAACTACCGGCACGTATTCATCCATCGGATCGAATGACCATGAAAGTTTGCATCATTAGACACACTACTGCCCTATTGACTATATACCCGACTAAACAAACCAGCAAACCTACCATTATATACGATTGAATCACACTTTCTATGGGATCAGAGCCAAAACAAAAGGAGGGGACTGCTCCGCTAAAATCGCTGCATGAAACCATATATCACTGTCCGTCCACTTTAGACTCTAGCTATCTATGATTCATATTATGCAGGAGGTTCATATGAAAAAAACACATATAGGCGGCTTCTTTTTGCTGTTCGCACTTTTTGTCATTTACCCGGCCCAGGCACAGGCTGAAAAAACAGTTATCCTTGATCCGGGTCATGGAGGAAGGTTCTCCGGAACGACCGGATATTCCGGTATATCCACGGGTTATTATGAGAAGCACTTCAATTTGGAAATGTCCAAAGAAATTAAGGAAGAGCTCGAGGATGCCGGCTACGACGTACATATGACACGCACAGATGACAGCCATTTTGCCTGGAATCTGCACGATGATCTGCAGGCTCGTCTGGATATCGCCCACGACGCGGTGAATGGAAACAATGATAACTCAATCTTTTTATCTGTGCACTCGAATGCACTTCCATCCAACCCGTATATGAGAGGGTATGAAACCTATTTCTTTGATATTGATGAAGGGATTAACAAGACCTATCCGCCATCCGAGGAGCAGATCGAATATTCACCGGAAAGTAAGCGTCTGGCTTACACCGTCCATGAAAACATTCTTGATGGAGCCCCGTTGAAAGAAGGGCGCGGCCTTGTCCCATCCGACTTGTATGTTACACGGAACGCCCACATGCCGGCAGCTCTTTTAGAGTTCGGTTACATGTCCAACCCGGATGAAGAAGCCCTGATTAAAACATCGTCCTTCCAGCAGAAAGCGGCGGAGGCTGTCGTTGACGGTGTCAATGCCTATTTCCAAGTGTATGAAGTGTACGACATGGACGGCGAACGGCTTGAAATCTTTTATGATCAACAGGACGCGATCGATTACGCCAAAGACGAAGCCAACGTCTATGTTCTTGATAAGTACACGCAGGAAAAAGTCTATGATAATACGAAAAAACGGTATGGCGCTTATCATTCCAACCAGTCTTCTGTAACGAAGCTGTTCGTGAAAAAAGAAGACGCCATCGACTATGCCGATGACTGGAAGAATATGCGCGTCGTTGATAACGAAGAAGGCGAAGTCGTCTGGAGCAACTACTTGGACAAAAACTATGTCGTCGAGCATTCCAACAAAGGGGCCCTGTACGAATCCTACAACCTTGATGATGCTGTCACTTATGCGGTGAAGTGGAAAAACACATCTGTTTTGGATCAAGCCCAGGACGAAGTGATCTGGAGCAACTATCTGGATAAAGACTACACGGTTTCCCATTCTGACAAAGGTGATCTGAAATCCTTCTACCGCGAACAGGAAGCGGTCGCCTATGCCGAGCAGTGGAAGAACACGAAGGTAATGAACGATGGAGATGTGGTCTGGTCCAATATGGATGACAGCTACAACTATTCGTTTGAAACGAACGTACTTGCCGGTAAAGACCGGATGAAGACAGCGATTGAAGTGTCCAAGCAGCTGTATCCGAATGGGCTGGACGGAGAAAAAACGGTCGTCCTTGCGACAGCGTTTGAGTTCGCCGATGCCTTGTCTGCCGGTCCGCTCGCTGCTCAGTATGACAACGCTCCGATTCTGTTGAACCGTGACGATGAACTCAGTGACGATGTGAAACAGGAACTGCAGCGGCTGAATACGAAAAACGTCGTTATTCTGGGCGGGACGAACGCCATCTCTGAAGGCATTGAAAAAGAGCTGAAGCAGAGCTATAACGTCGACCGCATCTCAGGATCCACGCGTATCGAAACGAATCTTGAAATCAATGAAAATCTGAAAGGCGCAGAAGGTGTGTTTGTTGCATCAAGCACCAGCTTCCCCGATGCACTGGAAGCCTCTTCTGTCGCAGCAGCCAATGGCTGGTCCATCGTTTTGACAGGAGAAGATGAAATCAGCAGCGACAGCTTGAAGTACTTGACCGGGAAAGAAGTCGTGATTCTCGGCGGAACCGCTGTAGTTTCTGAAGATGTTGAAAAACAGCTTGTTGAGGCGAACGGAGCGGATCGTGTGGAGCGTCTGTCCGGAGCGACCCGTTATGAAACCGTTGCGGCTGCACTCAAGTACTTCCAGGATGACATGAATTCCGATACAGTCCTTGCGGCGACAGGGAAGAACTACCCGGATGCGTTAACAGCTTCGGCGCTGTCCGCGAGAACGTCCGCACCCCTCGTACTCGTTGGGGACAAGCTGAACCCTGAGCTTGAAAAACAACTCGATCTATACGGCGGGGAAAACGTCGTCGAACAGCTTCAAGTCATCGGAGCTGTCGTAGATGAGGACAGCCAGAAACAAATCGCTGACCACTTAAACTAAATCAATCAGTACTTTTTTGAACAAAGGAGAGGGATTGGATGAAGAAACTAAGCTTTATCGCCCTGTTCTTTGTTCTTCTGCTTTCAGCCTGTTCCGGCACCGATGTCGACCAGGCTGAACAGCTGGAAGAACCAGAGAACAGTGAAACGGAACCAACGGAAGAAGAGACCCTATCAGAAGAAACCTCGTCAGAAGAAACCCCTTCAGAAGATACGGAGGAAGAAGCAGAACCTTCTGAAGAGGAACAGACGGAAGAGGCTCCTGTAGAAGAAGAGACTGCAAAAGAAGAAGCGCCGACCGAAGAGGAATCTGACGTTGAAGAAAAGGATCCATCAGAGGAAACCGCTGCAGAGGAACCGACAGAAGAAGAACAGCCGGAAGAAACGACGGATGAAGACGAAGATACTGTCTCTTCCGCATCCGATGACTCGGAAGAAACTGAGGAAGCAGGCTCCTCCGCCGGTCTGAAGGCGTACATGCCGAAAGGGCCGATGACGAAAACATTCACACAGAACGAAGATTACAAAGTGAAACATGAAGTGGTGGATGTGAACGACCGCTTCGTCCAGCAGATTGTGACGTTCGGAGACATGGTGACCCTGCAGATTCTTGAATTCACAGAAGGCAGAATTGCTGTTGTCTACCAGGAGTCCAACCCGGAGGATACGTCCAGTCAGCTTGATTCATTTGAAGCGCATGAAACGATTGATGTTCTTGTTGATGCCACCGGCAGCTCCGCGAACTTCCAGATTCTTGATGAAGCTCAGACGACTGCTACGCCTTATGGAAAATTTGAAAATGTGTTCGTTGTTCAACGAACGTCCGGTTCCAAGGTGACATCGATGTACCACTATGCCCCTGAGTACGGCCTGATCCGTGAAAAGGTCGAGGACAAAGGGGACAACGGCTATACGATGACATCAGAACTGACGGAGATTCAGGAATAAAAAACGATAAAAGGACGGATGAGTGTGAAAAGACTATTAACTTGCATTTCTGCTTTTCTATTGGCCTGCCTGACCGCCCCAGCCTTTGTTAGTGCAGAAGATTCCAACACATGGGTCGTCGAGGAGAGCGAAGCTTCCTTTGAAATCAATGACTCTGTGACCGCTGACGTTGAAAACAAAGAACTTGAAACGAACCTTTCTGTAACCAAAGAAGGGAAAGAACTGCTTGAAGAAACGACACAGCTCAGCACGATTACGGATCTTATCCTTGTTGAAGAAACGCTCGTTGTCGTTTATCGCGCCGACGGGTCAGCTCAAAGTTTGTTCTTTGATGCGTACAACTTGTCTAATGGAAAGAAAGTGTTCGAATCCGAAGCCTATGACCGCTCGACATTCGAACTGTCCGGAGAAGAACTTATGATACAATATCCGATTCTTGATGAAGACAGCATCGATACAGAGCCGGAAGCCCTGGCGGAAGATGCGTTCACGATTGCCGGCGGTGACGTGACGAAAGGGAAAACAGAGGAAAAAATGTCTCTGCAGAACACGGTCACATCTCAAGCCGCGGTCAATGAAAAATATAAGAATCCGAGCTATGCCGAAATCAACCGCATCTTGACCGAAGAAGCCGAAAATTTCGATATTCCCCCGGAAATAGTCAAAGCGATTGCCTATCAGGAAAGTGGCTGGCAGCAGTACTGGGATCCGGGCCGCACGCCTGTCACCCATTATCAAAATTCCTGTACGCCTTCAAAAACACGAGGAATTGCCTGGGACGGAACGAACCTGAAGCTTGGTTATGACTGTATCGGAATTGGCATCATGCAGGTGTCCGACTACCGCTTCATTGAGAACGACCAGGAAAGAAAAGAAGAAGTCTACAAGCTTTCCACTGATATCCGCTACAACATTCGTGAAGGGCTGAAGATTCTTGAGTCCAAGTGGAACTATGCCAACTACGATCTTATTCCTACGGTCAATGACGGCGACCGTGATGTGATTGAAAACTGGTATTTCGCTATTTTAGCTTATAACGGCATTTCCGAGCGTAACAACCCGATTACGAACGGGTATATTGCCTATCAGGAAAAGATTTATGACCGCATGCGCAACTATGGATTGTTTAACGTCACCCCATTCCCGACGCACAAGCTGAACCCTTATCAAGACGGCATCATGCGTTTTGAAGAAAGCAACGTGGAAACAACCGGACCTCTTCATACGACGAAGCATGATTTCGGGACGGGGGAAAAAGTTTACGTAACCGCAGGAAGTCTGAATGTGCGCAAAGCACCAAACAGTACAGTTGTCACAAGCCTGAAACGCGGCGAGCAGGTCACAGTGACCGGCGCCCCGGTCGGCTATGACAGCAACACCCAGCACTGGGCATGGTACCCGGTGAAAACGACAAGCGGGAAAACCGGCTATGTCGCCTCCAGCTACCTGTCTGCCACCCAGGAGCCGGACAGCTACCGTCTTTCCGGGATCAACCGTTATGAAACAAGTACCGCCCTGTCCAACTACGGCTGGCACTGGAACGAACCGAATGTCGCAGTGATCGGACGCGGGGATCTGCCGATCGACTCCCTGACTGGAAGTGTACTGGCCGCTTATCACAATTCCCCGCTTCTTTTGACACAGACGGACCAGCTTCCGGCAACCGTGGAAAAAGAACTGGAACGTATGGACCCGACGAAGATTTACCTTCTTGGCAGTGAAGGAGCGGTTTCCGCTTCTGTTGAAAACCAGCTGAAGCAGAAATACGGCTCTTCGAATGTCGAGCGCTTGTCCGGAGCCAACCGCTTCGAAACCGCTTATGAAGTGGCCGACGAAGTAGCGGATGAAGTGAACGTCGATGAAATCTTCATCACAACCTCTGATGAAACATCGACCGACGCCCTTTCCATCGCCCCATATGCCGGGGATGAGAACACACCGATCCTTCTGACACTGCCGTACAAGCTTGAAGACAACGTCATCAATTTCATCCGTGAAAACGGCGTGGAAAAAGCGACGATTGTCGGCGGAACAGGGGCTGTCCACCAGACCGTTGAGAACCAGCTGAAAGGTATCGTCGACACGGTCGAGCGTGTGAGCGGACCTGACCGCTACAGCACAAGCGTGCAGATTGCCGAGAAGTACTTCAACGACCACCGCCTGGAAGAGGTGTTCTTCGCCCAAGGGGAGGAAGTCGTCGATGCTCTTGCCGGCTCACCGCTGGCCGCTTCCTACGAAGCACCGATTCTTTTGACGAGAAAAGACAACGTACCATCAACCGTGAAGAATTACTTGAACCATCTGCCGATCAGCCCGGAGAACTACTACCTGGGCGGAAATGCTGCCATTTCCGAAGAGGCCGAGGTGGAGCTGGAAAGTATCCGCCGCTGATATAATAGAAGAAAACCGGCTGTTCCCTTGAGGAGCAGCCGGTTTTTTTGCGTTGGCGGAGGGGGGGGTGCGGGCGGATATCGGTCGAACCGCGGATACATCAGTCAAATCCGCATTATATCGGTCTTATTGCGAATATATCGGTCGCCACCCCTGCGCAGCCACCGCCTTTCATAGCACATATCAACGAAAATCCGCCGATATCAATGATTCTGCGGATATATCAATTATTCTCCGCATTTATCAATGATTATCCGCGTATATCGATTATTCCGCTCATATATCAACGAATCCCACAAAAGATCAACAACCCCCACATCCCCGCCGATCCACCTCAACCCCCACCCCACTCAGGTCGCATGAGCTTCTGCCCATATATGGAAAAGATATGACTAGACGATTACGATTCGTTTAAGGTTATGGTAAAATCAACAAGTATGGATTATAGTGTTACATAGCGAAATTTGTTTGATTTTAGCAAACTTGAAAGAGGTATTTGTGTGAAATCTAAATTAGGCTTAGCGAGCATACTGTTTATCGGCGCCACCCTGATCCTGAAGGTCTCCGGACTGATCCGGGACATGGTCATCGCCTACTACTTCGGGGCAAGCTACGTGGCGGATGCGTACCTGGCTGCCTTCATTATTCCGAATATGCTGATATTATTCATGCAGAACGGGATGAAGAATGCGCTCGTTCCGAGTTATATCCAGGCGGCGGAAGAGAAACGCGGCCGCTCGCATCTGGGACAGGTCTTCAAAGGAACCGCCGGACTTGCTCTTGTTCTTTCGATTATCGGAATGGCCATCGCACCAGTGCTGATTCCGCTCTTGTATCCGGATTTCAGTCCGGAAGCGAGTCAGATCGCCATCTGGGTGACGGTCATCTTCTTTGCGTGTATATCGTTCGTCGGCATGAACTCGGTGCTGGAGGCGTTCTTTGACGCGGAAAACAAGTTCTCCCTGTCGATTGTTTCTCAAATCATCGTCATTTTAAGCTCGATTGCCGGTGCATTCCTATTTGCCAACCAGATCGGGGCGTACTCGCTGGCGATCGGTTATGCGGTAGGTACCGTCCTATCCCTCATCTTCAAGGCGTTCATCGTCGTTCCTCAGAAGTCGTTGACGCTGAAAGAGAAATTCGACTGGCCGGAGGTGCGCCAGTTTTACTGGATCTTCCTGCCTGTAGGACTGACGGTTATGGTCGGCCAGGTGAACCTGCTTGTCGGCTCGGTCTTTGCCAGCTACCAGGGCGAGGGAGCGGTCATGTATATCAACACGGCGAAGAACTTCGTGCACATGCCGCAGGCGATCTTCGGGGTGACGATTGCGACGATTATCTTCCCGTTATTATCTAAAGCGATTACAACGAACGATACCGGGCAGTTTAAAAAGGGTATTGAAAAAGGGCTCACAACGATGTACCTCGTGTTGATGCCGTCGATCATCGGCATGATGCTCTTGATGCCGAACTTGATCGAGCTGTTGTATGAAGGCGGTGCCTTTGATAACAAGGCGACCGAAGCCACGACTCAGGTCGCGTATTTCTACTTCGGCTCCGTCCTGTTCTTCAGTCTCAACAACATCATCAACAAAGGCTTTTATACTATGAAAAAGGGCCACCTGATCCTCATGATCAGTGTCGGTTCCATCTTATTGAACGTCGTCTTCAACTTCGTATTTGCCAAATGGCTCGGCTACCTCGGCATCCCGCTTGCGGCATCTGTGATGGCGCTCTTCTATACAGGGGCATGCCTCATCGTTTTCACAAAGCTTGTTGGAGGACTCAACTTCAAGTCCATCCTCATCGATTACGCGAAAATCACAGCCGCAGCCGCGCTTATGACGGGAGCCGTCCTGGCCATCAAACCGCTGATTACAGGACTGCCGAACCTGTTCATTATTATCATCGTCGCCGTTGTCGGCGCGGTTGTCTTTGTCGGAGCCGCTTTTGTTATGAAGTCGGACGCCTTTATGTTTCTACTCCATAATGTTACGAAACGGAAAAAGAAAGGAGCAACGTCATGAGTCGTAAAGAATTATTCATGAACGCGGTGCGTCCGGTCAACGCACCGATGACGAAATTCATCCTCGGCCGTCACTATAACGCAGACCTGATGGCGCTGAAAAATGAACCGGTCCAGAAGGTGCTCGTCCTCGCGCCCCATATGGACGACGAAACGATCGGGCCGGGCGGCACCCTCCGCCAGCACGCCGATCAGGGAGCGGAGGTCCATTGTGTGTTCATCACCGATGGAGCGAGCAGTGTTTCTGAGATGAGTGCGGAGGAGCTGAATGCCAAGCGCCGCCAGGAGATTGACAAGGTCAAAGACATCCTCGGACTGACGGACGTCGCCTACCTCAATCTGCCGGACGGTGGTGTATCAAGCACCCCGGATGCGATTCAATACTTGAAGGAAAGGATCGAAACCCTGAGCCCGGACATCATCTACACGACGCCGTTCATCGATGCGCATACCGATCACAGCGCCACCGCCAAACTGCTCAGTGATACGCTGAAGCGGATGGATAACGTACGCTCGAAAATCCGCATGTATGAAATCAACTGCGCCTTCCCACCGGATTCGATCAACTGCCTCGTCGACACGTCCGAGCAGCATGAGAGGAAAGTGGAGGCGACCGAAGTGTTCGATTCCCAGGCCATCGCTTTTGACGGCTTCCTGGAACTGAACTATTACAAAGGAAAACTGGCGTCTGATCCTGTAGAGACTGCGGAGGCGTTCATCGAATGGGACAAATCCAACTTCGTGAAACACGTCGATGTGCTCGATCAGATGGGCTATGATTTCCCGGAGAAGTTCAAGCAGGTCAACCGTACCGATACACTGCTGTGGGCGATTTTCAAAAACTACGCCATGAAGAAGGATTTGTACCGCAAAACCATCAACTAATCATCATAGAAAAGAGGTGTCCCCCATGCCTATCCCATGGAGAAAACTATACTTCGTGTTCGTCGCGCTTGCGCTTTTCTTCATCGGCGCAGCTCTCGATAACACGGTGATCGATCTACTGATCATGCTGTTCTTCGCCGGCTACGCACTCTTCAAGCCGAAGAACTCGCTTCTGATCTTATTTACGTATTTCCCGATCCGCCCGTTTCTGCTGGAATTCAACCCGGCATTAAAAGGGATCGGCGACATCATCATCTTTGCGCTTTTATTCCGTGTCCTACTCATGTACCGCAAGGATTTAAAAAAGCTGTTCCAGTTCTACTGGTTTGAATACGCCTTTTTCGGCTTCCTTATTGTCGGAGCGGTATCGGCGTACCTGACCGGTGTATCCCTGACAGCGATCATCTTCCAGATCCGCGGCTTCCTGCTGTTTTACCTCGTGTTCTACATAGCAAGAAGGCTGCACATCACGAAGGAAGACATCAACAAGTTTATTCTCACGACGCTGATCATGACCTTCCTGATCTGTATCCACGGCATGGTTGAAAAGCTGTCCCTACGCGGCGTCTTTCTCCCGCAGAGCTGGCAGGATATGCCGCTGTCTGCAACGAACCGGATCCGTATTTACGGAATGACAGGAAACCCGAACGTGCTTGCGTATTACCTGTCCTTTTCCATCATCATCATCATGTATTTCCGCAACCGTTTTACAGGCAAATGGCTGTGGCTCACCTACGTTTCCCTTGCCTGTCTGTTCGGCGTCTGGAGTCTCACGTATTCACGTGGAACATGGATCGCGTTCGCACTTGCGCTTGCGATTTACGTCGTTGTAGCTAGAAAGTGGAACTTCCTGAAGCCGCTGCTCATATCGCTCGCCGCCGGTGTGATTCTTATCGCTGTGCCGGTCAGTATCGGAACGTCGATCGTCGAGAACACCGACTTCGGAAAAGAGAAGAAAGAGAAGCAGTCGCAGTATGACGACAGTGAAGGAAGCTTCAAGGACCGGCTCGGTTCCACGATTGATAAGGAAACGCGCGAGCAGTCGAGCCAGTCCGGACGTATTTGGATTGTCAGCAAAGGCTTTGAAATTTATCTCGATCATCCGATCATCGGAACCGGCTTTGCCACATTCGGTGACGGGGCGACATTGAGCTATGATTCACCGATTTACGATGACTACGGCATCGAGCGGGAGTTCTTCTCGGACAACCAGTACATCCAGATCATCACCCAGACAGGGGCGGTCGGTGTCATTTTATTCGCCATCTTCCTGTTGAACATGCTGTACCACATTTGGAAAAAGCGGAACGAAACGCTGCTCGGTCCGGTGCTCCTCGCTGTTCTGCTTGCGGCCTATGCCGCCGGGATGGTGTACAACATCTGGGAAGGCGATTCGTTCACGATCTTCTACTTCGCCATGCTCGGCTACCTCTTGAATATGCGGCCGGAGCATGAATATGACCTCTAATCGAGGAGGGCGCTTATGAGTAAACGTGTACTCGTCATCAGCAACATGTATCCGAGTCACCGCACACCGACGTACGGCATTTTTGTGAAAAATCAGGTGGAGGCCCTGAAGGAAAAAGGGATCTCCGTTGATACTGCCGTCAACCGTGATAACCGCGGCGGGAAAGGCAACCTGATCCGCAAGTATGTGATCTGGCTTTTGAAAATCCTTGCCCGCTTCATCACGAAAGGGCGGTCGTATGATGTCGTGCATGCGCACTATATCTTTCCGAGCGGCCTGCCCGGGCTGTTGTTCAAAAAGCTATTCAAAACGAAGCTGATCGTCACCTCCCACGGTGGAGATCTCGATCAGATGGCGAAAAAGAGCGGCCTGATCAAGAAGCTGACGAAAAAGATCCTTCATGAAGCCGATCACGTTATCGTTGTCGGCGAGGCTTTGAAATCGGAAGTGATTGACGGCTTTGGAGTCGCGGAAAACAAGGTGTCCCTCATTAATATGGGGGTCGACCGCCGCGTCTTCCAGCCGGTCGACAGTACCGAAGCGAAAAAAGAACTCGGGCTGAACCCGGATCATTTTCACATCCTGTTTGTCGGCAACCATATCAAGGCGAAAGGGCTCACCGAGCTGCTGGAAGCCGTACAGAACATCCAGAAGCAGGATAAACAAGTGGAGCTCCACCTCATTGGAAGCGTCAAAGAAGAACGTTACCTCCAGGAATTGAAAGAGAGCGTCCAGCAGAAAAACAGCTCCCTTATCCATTTTCACGGACCGAAAGACCAGGAGACGGTCGCCACATGGATGGCTGCCGCTGATGTGTTCACCCTGCCGTCCTACATCGAAGGCTTCGGTCTTGTCGCCCTTGAGGCGATGTCGTGCCATACCCCTGTGGTCGGATCGGATGTCGGCGGTCTTTCCTACCTGCTGGCGGATGATCACGGTGTGCTCGTCGAGCCGAAGAGTGTGTCTTCCTTACAGGCCGGCCTGCAGCGGGTGATGGAGGATGAGCTCTTGCGTAAGCGGCTGATCGAGAACGGCGAACAGGCAGCCAAGGAAAGCGATACGGAGCGGCTGTTGAATGAAATCATTGATCTTTACAACCGTGCATAGCCTGCCGGTTTAGATGAACCATAAGGAAGGGAAGCGGGCGACGGCTTCCCTTTTCTTTCACCTCGTTTAAGGTGGATTACTTACATAATCCTCTGACATGTTTTATACTATAGGCGGTGTAAATGAATCGTACAGAGAAACAGGAGGTAACAGGAAAATGGACGAACAAAGCAACCAAAGTCAGCTTGGAATCGATTCCGCTCAGCTTATGGATGATATGACTTTCGTATTATTCGGAGCCAGCGGCGATCTTGCGAAACGTAAAATCTATCCGGCTTTATACAATTTATATGTCGAAGGAAAAATGCCGTCCTCTCTATCTGTCGTAGGCTTAGGCCGCCGGCCGTATTCCCAGGAGGACTTCCGTGAAATCATCAAGGAGTCGCTGTCTACGTTCTCCCGTAGAGAAGCGGATCCATCCCATATGGAAGAGTTTCTGGAAAGCTTCCGCTACTTCATCTTTGACGCAATGGAGCCGCAGTCATACGCCGACTTGAAGGCTTTCATTGAAGAGCGTGAAACCGAGAAATCCATTCCACAGAACCGTCTGTTCTACTTATCTGTGGCGCCGAGCCTTGTCGAGCCGATTACGGCATCGCTTCAGAAGAGCGGCATCACAGAAACCGACGGCTGGAAAAAGCTGATCGTGGAGAAGCCGTTCGGCAGTGACCTGCATACCGCCCGTCACCTGAATGCTGAATTGAGAAAAGCGTTCGATGAAGAAGAAATCTTCCGCATCGACCACTACTTAGGCAAGCCGATGGTGCAGAACCTGGAATCGTTGATCCGTCCGAACCCGATTCTGAAATCCTTGTGGAACCATGACCAGATTGCCAACGTACAGATTACCGCCAGTGAAACCGTCGGTGTCGGTACACGTGCGGGTTATTACGATAAATCCGGAGCGATCCGCGATATGGTGCAGAACCATTTGTTACAATTAGTGATGATGACCGCTCTTCACCACCCGGAAAAGCTGTCCGCCAAGCAAATCGAAGAGAAGAAATCGGCGATCATGCAGGCACTGCGCCCGGTTGATGAGGGCAATATCCAGCAGGATGTCGTCCGCGGTCAGTATGAAGCAGGCGAAGTGGACGCTCAGTCCGTTGTCGGCTATCACGAGGAAGACGGTGTCGAAGAAGGATCCAACAACGACACGTACTTCGCTGCCCGTCTGTACATCGATAACGAATACTGGAAAGGCATTCCGTTCTACATTCGTACCGGTAAGCGTCTTAGCCAGAAATCTACCCGCATCATCATCGAGTTCAAGAACGAAGTCGAGGATGAGCCGGATTCCGAAGGCGCTACATCCAACCTGCTTCTGATTGAAATCAACCCGAACGAAAGCATCGGTCTGCGCGTCAACCTGAAGGATGACGGCAACGAGAAATTCGAACCGGCCTACGTCAACTTCACGAAAAACCTGGATGAGCAGCCGGAAGCGTATGAAAACCTGTTGAATGACGCCATGGCAGGAAATGCGACGTACTTTGCGCACTGGAACGAAGTGGAGCTTTCCTGGCAGTGGATTCAACCGATTCTTGAAGCCTTCGAAGCCGACGAGCTTCCGCTTCACACGTACAACGCTGGATCCCACGGACCGGAAGCAGCGGAGAAACTGCTGAACGAAGACGGCTATACCTGGTGGGAAGTATAAATTACGGATAGAGAAGGGGACTGATTGAAACATGGAGAAACAGAACATCGGTGTCATTGGTTTAGGAGTTATGGGTGCCAACCTTGCCCTGAACATTCAAGATAACGGATATAAAGTATCGGTGTATGACTACTGGACCGACCGTGTCGATGAGCTCGTCCAAAACAAAGAAAACACCGGCAACGTCAGCGGTGCCTACAGTGCCGAGGAATTCGTGGCTTCTTTGGAATCCCCACGCAAAATCCTTATGATGGTCAAAGCCGGCGAAACAACCGACAAAGTGATCGAAAGCCTTGTGCCTCACCTTGATGAAGGCGACATGCTGATCGACGGCGGAAACACGTATTACGAAGATACCGAGCGCCGTGCCGCTTACTTAGAAGAAAAAGGCATCCACTTCATCGGAACCGGCTTCTCCGGCGGAGAGGAAGGCGCGCGCCGCGGTCCTTCCATCATGCCCGGCGGACCGATCGAAGCGTACAAAGAAGTGCAGCCGATCTTTGATGCGATCGCAGCGAACGTTGAAGGTACAGCGTGTGCCGCCTACATGGGACTCGGTGGTGCCGGTCACTATGTGAAAATGGTCCACAACGGTATCGAATACGGGGACATGCAGCTGATCTGTGAAGCGTACTTCATTATGAAGAACGTCCTCGGCCTGTCCGCCCAGGAGCTTCACGAAGTATTCAAAGAGTGGAACGAAGGCGAGCTGGACAGCTACCTGATCGAAATCACGGCCGATATCTTCACGAAAGTAGACGAAGAAACAGGCAAGCCGTTGGTCGAAGTGATCCTTGATACAGCCGGTCAAAAAGGAACAGGAAAATGGACGAGTAAGAGTGCCCTTGATCTAGGTGTACCGCTTCCGATCATTACCGAGTCCGTATTCGCCCGCTTCATCTCTGCGATGAAGGAAGAGCGTGCGAAGGCAAGCAGGTACTTGACCGGTCCTGAAGTGAACTTCACCGGCAACAAGGAAGAAGCGATCGAATCGATCCGCAAAGCGCTGTACATGAGTAAAATCTGCTCCTACGCGCAAGGATTCGCTCAGATGCAGTCCATGAGTGAAGAAAAAGGCTGGGACCTTCAGTACGGCGATATCGCGATGAACTTCCGCGGCGGCTGCATCATCCGTGCGCAGTTCCTGCAGAAGATCAAAGAAGCGTATGACCGTGAAGACCACCTGTCCAACCTGCTTCTGGACCCGTATTTCACAAACATCGCAACAACGTATCAAAAAGAGCTTCGCGAAACGATCGCGCTTGCAATCCAGAACGGTGTTCCAGTACCGGCATTCTCCAGTGCGCTTGCTTACTATGACAGCTACCGCACAGAGAAACTCCCTGCGAACCTGCTTCAGGCGCAGCGTGACTACTTCGGTGCTCACACGTACAAGCGTGTCGATAAAGAGGGAACGTTCCATACGGATTGGATGAATATTTAATAGACGAAAACCCAGGCCAAGCGCCTGGGTTTTTTATGTTGTCGAGATACTATCAACCGTTTACGGCCCCGTATCGCTTATCGGTGGATGCCTGCCGCGGGCCCGGCCTAAGCTGACTTGGTCAAGAAGATCATTTGACCAAGGGGACCTTAGGCTTGTGCTGTTCCCGCAGGCGTCAACACCGAAAGCTCAGCGTAGCATCAACGGCGCCCCATTTAAAAAGAGTGGTTTTCTTTTACTATGAAAAGAATACATAAAAGTGAGGGCTTCCATGTTAGGCCGTCAATAATCCATACCTTTCACATATCCTTAGTTTTCAGTGCCCAGCCCGTCACCGGGGTTTTTGGTGTGTAAATGTGTAAAAATGCATTTTGTGGTATAGAAGAACTATACAAACTTTGGGAGATGAGAGTATGAATGAAAAGATGCCTGCAGGGTTCGGGGTGAGGTTGGGTGCATTGGTTATTGACGGACTTTTAGTAGGTATTGTCATTGCTGCCCTGAACTTTATCATTTTTCAAGGCTTCAATCAGGACAATACTGCTTTTAACTCCATTGCAACTCTCTACTACGTCATCCTGCCAGCGCTATGGGCCGGATATACAATCGGGAAGAAGGCTGTCGGCGTACGGATCGTGAAACAGGATGGCACAGATGTAGGATTCGGCAAGATGATTTTAAGAGAGGTCGTCGGTGGAATTGTCTACGCCGTGACTTTCGGTATTGGAGCGACCGTCAGTGCGTTTATGGTCGGGATCCGCGAAGACAAACGCGCCATTCATGATTTCATCGCCGGCACGTATGTGACGCATCGGGAACCAGGGACATCGGAAGCAGGGCAGGCGGTTGAAAGTTCAAATATATAAAAAAAGGCGTAAGGACTCTTAAAAGAGTCTTACGCTTTTTTTGGGTTTTGAAAAGATAAATACCAATTTTAACCAAAAAATAAAGACATTAAGTCTAGTATAACACAAATGTAAGCGATATCATATGACATTTTACAACATTTTAACATCTTTTACTCCAATTTTCTTCATTTGACTCCCTGTATATGGTAGAATACATTACGTATTTCAAAAAAGAATTTATATTTTGAAAAGTGCGGTTATTGAGGGGTTTGCAAGCAAAGCAATTTGGGGGAAATTGGATGGCGAATTACTTGTTTTTAAGGGGCAACAGAAATAAGCACTTTTTTTCTGACGTAGCTTCTGAATTAGAAGAAAAAGGGCATACGTGTTATCAACTGAAATTCGAGCTGGGTGAACTCTTAATTCCAAGTAAAATTAAGGCAGTTTTCGTTCCCAAATACATATCACAAGAGGTTTACCCGATTTCGGATGAAGAACTGCTCGAAATGAAGATCTATAACATTACGTATAAAAAAGAGATGAAAAATACGCAGGTGTCAGAGAAAGAACTCCGCATGTACAAGCAGTATATGTATTTTATCGATCAGTTCATTGAGGAACACCACATCGATTTTATCTGCATGTTCAACGGCTATCATTGGATCGATCAGGTATCAAAATACCTGGCGGAAAAAAGACAGCTGCAGACGATCTATTTCGAACAAGGCTATTTCAGGCCTCATACGCTTACATGTGATCCTCAAGGAATCAATAATGATGCCTCCATTCCCAGAAGCAGACATTTCTATGAAGTTGTCCAAATGGACGACAAGCGGATGAAGCACCATCTCACTCATCCGGAAAATGAAGACCTTCTGAACGTCAAAGGGGAAAACTTGACGCAGGTGGCTTTAGTAAAAGTAGCAAGTATGCTCGGCAGTGTGCTGAAGGTCAACCCGAACTTGTATGCACATATCACCTGGCATGAAGCCATCAAATACTTCCTCTTCAAACAGGGGTTTAAATTCATGAAAATGGATGAACAGCCTCTGCCGGAGGAGTTTCTATTTGTTCCTTTTCAAGTATCCAGGGATACGCAGATTTTCTACAATTCCTCAATCAAAAGTATGGAGGAACTCGTTGACCTTACCTACGCCCATGTACAAGAGATCAATCGGAAGCAGAACCGCAATATCCATCTGGTTTTCAAGGAGCATCCGGAAGATATGCCGCGCAACAATTATAAACAGTTGAAGAAGCGGTACAAAGACAACCCAAGGGTAATGTTCCTGCAGAAGCGGAGTGTACCGGAACTGATCCGGAAAAGTCTCGGGGTGATCACCATCAATTCCACGGTGGGGATTGAAGCGCTGATCCAGCACAAGCCGGTGATCACCCTTGGGGATGCGTTTTACAACATTGACGGTGTCGTCCGGCATTGTAAGGACCTGAATCAATTGCATAAAGAAATAGAATATATACTCAAACATCCGGTGAACGATACTCTCATTTCTCAGTTTTTATATTATCTGAGATTCAACTATCAGCTGGAAGGCAACTTGATCAGCCGGAATCCTGCGACAGCTGAAAACGTAGCGGAACATTTGGACAGTGTTCCGGACTATAAATCTTTATTTAGGGGTGAACAGAATGAAAGTCGTTGGCATCATACCTGCAAGATATAACTCCTCCAGATTCCCTGGAAAACCATTAGCCGATATTTTAGGAAAGCCGATGGTTCAGCATGTGTTTGAAAGAGTCCGTGCATCACAAGTGATTGATGAAGTGGTGGTCGCCACGGATCATGAAGACATCAAGCAGGCCGTTCTTGACTTCGGTGGACGCGTCGTTATGACCAGTGAAGATCACGAAACAGGCTCTGATCGTATCGCTGAAGTTGTTTCCAAAATTGAAGGAGATATCTTCGTCAACATTCAAGGAGATGAGCCTTTAATACATACAGGCACGATTGACAAAATCGTAGAAACTGCGCTTGAGAACCCGGAAAGTGTGGTCACAGCCAAAACGAAGCTCGAGAACATGGAAGATGTGCAGGACCCGAACATCGTAAAAGTCATCGCAGACCAGAAAGATTCAGCGATTTATTTCTCAAGATCGCAGATTCCTTACAACCGCTCCAAAGAAACTATCAACTACTACAAGCACCTTGGAATATACAGCTACCCACGTGAAGTGATCACTCAATTCGTTGACCTGCCACAGTCTCCGCTTGAGCGGGTGGAAGTCCTTGAGCAGCTGCGCCTGCTGGAGAACGGCTATTCCATCAAAGTAGTTGAAACGTCCTACGATGCTGTAGGCGTTGACGTACCAGAAGATATCCAAAAAGTAGAAAATATTATGGGGGTAACACAATGAACATTGAAACGAAACTAAACGATCAGATTACATTCGGCGGTAACAATCCATTTGTCCTTATTGCAGGACCATGCGTACTGGAAGACCTCCAGGAAGCCATTGATAATGCAAAAAAAGTAAAAGAAATCACTGACAGACTCGGCATTCCTTATGTGTTCAAAGCATCATTTGATAAAGCCAACCGCTCCTCTATCCACTCCTACCGTGGACCTGGGTTCGAAAAAGGCCTGGAAATGCTTGCAGCCATCAAAGAAGAAGTAGGCGTACCTGTTACATCTGATATCCATACTCCTTCCCAGGCGGCAGCCGCCGGTGAAGTCCTGGATATCATTCAGATTCCAGCGTTCCTATGCCGTCAGACAGACCTTCTTGTTGAAGCAGCGAAAACAGGAAAGATCGTCAACGTGAAAAAAGGACAGTTCCTCGCACCGAACGACATGAAGAACGTCGTTACGAAACTGCAGGAATCTGGGAACGATAACACACTGCTGACAGAGCGTGGCTCCACATTCGGCTATAACAACCTTGTTGTAGACATGCGTTCTCTTGTAACGATTAGAGAGCTTGGTGCTCCTGTTGTCTTCGATGCGACACACAGTGTTCAGATTCCAGGCGGAAACGGAACATCTACTGGTGGTAAGCGCGAGTTTGTTCCATACCTGTCCCGTGCAGCCGCCGGCGTAGGCATTGATGGATTGTTCATGGAAGTTCACCCAGAGCCTGAGAAGTCACCTTCTGACGGCCCAAACATGGTAAGAATGGAAGATTTGGAAGACGTACTGAAGCCAATCGCAGAAATCGACCGCTTAGTAAAAAATATCAAATAAAGGGTGGGAACTCACATGTTGGATTTGCAAACCGAAGTAGATTACCGTTCAATCGTGGAAGAAGTTTTGGATGTCGAAGCAGGTGCGATTACAAGCCTGAAAGAGCATTTGGATGAAAACATAGATAAAGCAATCGAAATGATCTTATCAACCAAGAATCGTACGATTATAACGGGTATGGGTAAATCAGGTCTCATCGGTAAAAAGATTGCTGCAACTCTAGCTAGTACTGGAACACCGGCGATTTACATGCACCCTTCTGAAGGTCTTCACGGCGACCTTGGTATGGTCACTTCTGAAGATACGGTCATTGCCCTTTCAAACAGTGGAGAGACCGAGGAAGTTCTTAACCTACTGCCTTCCCTTCAAAAGATTGGTACAAACCTGATCTGTATTGTGAAAAACCCGATGTCGACTTTGGCTATCAAATCTGATGTAGTTCTGACCCTGGGCAGATTTGAAGAAGCGTGCCCGCTTCGCCTGGCACCTACAACAAGTACGACCGTCACACTGGCCCTTGGAGATGCGATTGCAGTCGCCCTGTTGAAAAAACGCAACTTCCAGCCGGAAGACTTTGCACTGTTCCATCCCAGCGGTTCACTGGGACGCCGTCTGTTAATGACGATCGACAACCTTCTGGCTGCATCGAAAAAAAGCCCGATGGTTACCGAATCCTGCACAGTGAAAGATGCTTTATTTGAAATGACGAAGCATGGTCTCGGAGCCACCTGCATCGTCGGGGAAGATGGAACGCTTCAAGGCATTCTGACCGATGGTGATATCCGCCGTGCTATGGCAAGCGGAGAAGACGTCATGGATCAGACAGTAAAAGAGCTCGGCAACACGATGCCGATTACAACCCAGGCCGATGTGCTGGCGACCAATGTACTTGAAATAATGGAAGAAAAGCGAATCAACGTCATGCCGGTCATTGATGAGAATAACAAGCCGCTTGGCATGATTCATTTTCACGATATGATGAATTTGGGGATTTAATATGAGTGCACAAAACGTAAAGCTTATGGTTCTTGATGTAGACGGTGTCCTGACAGACGGCCGCCTCTACATTGGATCCGATCAAGTCGAATATAAACCATTTCACACAAAAGACGGCATGGGCATCAGTCTTGCCCGCTATGCCGGCATTAAAACAGCCATCATCACCGGCCGTCAATCACCGGCCGTTGAAAAACGCGCCGGAGAACTGAAAATCGATTTTGTCTACCAGGGGATCCATCACAAACAGAAAGTGCTTGATGAGATTCTGGAGTCACTCAATCTGACGATGGCTGAGGTCTGTTACGTTGGTGATGACATCAACGATCTTCCTGTCCTTCGTCAATCAGGATTTGCCTGTGCCCCGAGTGACGGGGTGGCGATTGTGAAGGAAAATGTCCACCTCGTAACAAAATCCAAAGGCGGCGAAGGGGCTGTCCGTGAGGTAGTCGAGACCATTCTCGATGCGAAAGGTGATTTGAATGAATGGATCGAAGATTACCTTGCCGGTGTCACAAAGTCGGAAACGGTAAAAGTCCAGCAGTAAGGAGAATGACGATGACGACATGTCCAATTTGTGAAAAACATCAGAAGAACGACCCTGGCATCCTCTTTGAGAATGACGCCTGGGTAATCAGCTCAGGTCCTCACGCTTCTCATGTCTTAGGTTATGTTTATTTAGAGCCGAAGCGACACGTGGAAGATTGGACGGAATTGTCAACGGAGGAATTCTCTCAGGTTGGCCCGCTGGTCAAAAAGGTGGAAGCTTTTTTGAAAGAGCAGGGAAAGGCTGAGCGTCTCTATATGGTGACGATCAGTGAAGCAGTCCGACACCTTCATATTCACTTGATTCCGAGAGAAGAGGGTGAAGAATTGAAGGGACTGCCTTTAATTGAACAGGCTACTCAGCAGAAGCAAAACGTGAATCCTGTACTACTCGCTGATTATGAATCTTTCATACATCAAATGAAGCAGTATCTGGCTGAGTAAATAGAGAAAAGCAGGTATTGTGTACCTGCTTTTCTTGTATGAGAGCGTCGAAATCATGGATCAAGCGGGTTTTATATTCATAACAGGTTTTGTAAGATAAGAGATATGACCATCGATATAAGATTGTAAGATGACCAGACTAACTATTAAGGTGTTATATATGAACAATTCGCAGACAGGTTTTAAGCAGCACGCTGATTTCGTCTTTACTCTGGCTAAGAGAGAACTGAAATCAAAATATCAGCAATCCCTATTAGGGAAACTGTGGGTAATCATTGAACCCCTTGGATTAATGATTGTCCTATCAATTGCCTTTTCCCTATTAGTTCCTTTACCAAGTGAGGGGTTTCCTTACCCAGCGTTTCTCTTTGTTGCACTAGTGCCTTGGTTGTTCTTCAATAATGCTGTAAATGCATCATCAAGAACGATTATTGGGAACGCGGGGCTGATTCGTCAGAGGAATTTCTACAGGCCGGCGTTGGTGCTGGTAAAGCTATTATCAGAAACCTTTAATTTCTTTATTACATTAATAGCGTTGGCCCTCGTGCTTCTGTTCTTCCAGATTCCGCTGGGGTTCAATGCACTATATGTCATTCCAATATTTATAATCCAGTTTATGATGATGCTGGGACTGATGTTGTTTCTTTCATCGGTAAATGCTTATGTGAGGGATTTTGGGCTGGTAGCGCCGATTATGTTGAGAATGGGGAGGTATTTGTCCCCCATCATGTACTCTTATCAAGCGATACCAACCCAATATAAACCATATATGGCTTTAAATCCTTTGACTGGTCTGTTTGATGGATATAGACAGGCCGTGCTTCATAATAGTGCACCTGACTTTTCGTTATTATTATTTTCTTTAATTTTCGCTTTAGTTGTTCTTGTGATCGGATGGGTGACTTTTACTAAACTCCAAAAGAATTTCGCAGATGTTGTATAAGGGAAGTGTGATAAATGGATAACTACGCAATTCAAGTAAATGGCGTGGGGAAGGAGTTTCTATCCAACCCCCTTAACCACTTCAGCTTAAGGAAGCAGGCGAAGGACAGCCACTGGTCGATTAAAGATGTATCCTTCTCTGTCAAGCCGGGAGAATCTGTAGCTATTCTTGGCGGGAACGGCTCAGGGAAGAGTACACTTCTTAAGTTGATTCTGGGCGTTACTTCTCCTACCAAAGGAAATATAAAAATTAATGGGAAAATAGGCGGGCTTATAGAATTAGGGGCCGGCTTCCATAAAGAGCTGACAGGTAGAGAGAATATATACATTAATGGCGTTGTACTGGGTTTAAAGGAAAAAGAAGTGGACTTAATCATCGGCGATATTATCGAGTTTTCAGAGCTTGGGAGTCATATAGATAAGCCGGTTAAACAATATTCGTCTGGAATGAGAGTAAGACTTGGTTTTTCTATTGCGATCCATGTTGATTCAGATATTGTATTGCTGGATGAAGTGCTGGCCGTAGGTGATGCTAAATTCCGTGAAAAGGCTCTTGCAGCGATTAAGCAGTATTTAAAAGGTAAAACGATCGTATTTGTTTCTCATAGTAAAGCCCAGGTGAAGCAGGTCTGTGAAAAGGGCATAGTCATCGACGAAGGCATGGTGGCCTACGAAGGTGAAATACGGGACGCTGTCGACGTTTATGATGAAATCATTAAAAAGAAAAAGGAAAATGTTTCGTGAGGCATTTATGAACAATCGTTTGAAAGAATCAGTAAAACGTCTGGTGAAAAACGTGCAGGTTTTACTTTTATTTATAGAATTCATGTTTAAACCAATCCACTCCAGTGAGAGAACAGTGGCTCTTGTATTCAATGTTTCGAAATGGAAGCGGAATTACGTGCACCCATATCTCAAAGACTATGAAGTAAAGTTCATCCCCTTAGGAAATCCGATGTTCCTTTTGAAGTTCATGATGAAACGTGTGCCCTATAAAGTCATCGTAAACTGGGGATACAGTCATGAAGCAGCCATTCAAAAGCTTGCAAAGGACGAAAAGGTTCCCATTTACAGGATTGAAGATGGTTTCCTGCGTTCTGCTGGATTAGGCTCAATGCATACGCCTCCTTATTCCATGTGTTTAGATACCAAGGGGATGTATTTTGATTCAACAAAGGAAAGCGACCTTGAGGACATTCTAAACCATTATGATTTCTCATCAGACCCAGTGTTGTTAGAACGTTCGGAGAACATTATCCGCCAACTGCTGAAATTAAAGGTGAGCAAATATAATCATGTACAAGAGAAGGATATATCAGAAGTGTACGGTTCCAAGCGGGGAAGAAGGGTCTTGGTGATCGGCCAAGTGGAAGATGATGCATCTATAAAAATGGGGAGCAGGCAGGCGTGGACGAATAACGATCTAGTTCGATTAGCCGTGAAGGAAAACCCCGGCGATGAAGTGATTTATAAGCCCCATCCTGATGTGCTGATGGGACGCAGAGAAAGATTATCCAACCCGGAAGAGATCATGGATATAGCAAAAGTGATTGAAGAGCCCTTGAGTATAGATGATGCTTTTCAAACCATCGACCACCTTTATACCATTACTTCTTTAACTGGATTTGAAGCCATGTTGAGAGGAATCAAAGTGACAACTGTCGGAGCTCCGTTTTATTCCGGATGGGGACTGACGGATGACCGGCAGGAAGTATCAAGGCGGAAACGTATATTATCTATAGAAGAATTGTTTGCAGGAGCCTATATCTTATACCCAGCTTATATCAATCCTCATACAAAAAAGAAAATCAGTATTGAAGAAGCGATTGATTCTATAGTAAAGAGCTAATATTCAGGGAGGAATAAATGTGAAGAAATACAGAAAAAAACTAAAAAAAGTCATCGGCAACACCCTCTTTATGGAATTAGCTGTTTTACAGAAGAAGATCATGCCCAAAGTAAAGACTGAGAAGCCCGTCGCTGTTCTTTTGGGCTTCAGTAAATGGAAGTACGCACACATTCAATCCTTCCTGCATGATTATGAAGTGAAGTTTTTACCGGATGGTATGAATATCCACACGATTAAAAATGAACTGCATCGGTACAAGGACGTGATTTTTGTTGTATGGGGCTACAAGGATACCCCTGAAATCGAAAAATACGTCAAGAATAAAGACATTCCCTACTACCGACTAGAAGACGGGTTTATCAGATCGGTGGATTTAGGAGCGTCGAAGAGCAAGCCGCTCTCCATCTGCCTGGATTCGCAGGCTCTGTATTATGATGCGCAGAAACCTAGTGATTTGGAAGATATTCTTAATACATATGATTTTCAAGCTGATCCACTATTATTAGAAAGAGCCAAAAAGCTAATTCAGAAACTAAATGATCTCTCTATCAGCAAGTACAATAACGTCGAATCCAAAGATGTACATGAGATTTATGGGGAGAAACGGAAAAAGAGAATCTTAGTAGTTGGTCAGGTGGAAGATGATCAGTCCATTAAACGCGGATGCTCTAAACCTATGACAAACAACGAGCTTGTCTGGATAGCGAAATCGGAAAATCCAAATGCTGAAATTATTTATAAACCTCATCCTGATGTTCTATTTAATAAAAGACCGAGACAATCCAATCCAGACGACGTGAGGTCTATTGCCAACGTTATAGTGACTCCTCTTAGTTTAAGCGATTCCTTCAAAACCATTGATCATGTGTATACTATTACTTCTCTATCCGGATTTGAAGCATTGATGAGAGAGATTCCAGTAACTACCCTTGGAGCTCCGTTTTATTCAGGGTGGGGGCTTACCGACGACCGTCAGGAAGTATCCCGCAGACAACGAACGTTATCCTTGGAAGAAGTTTTTGCTGCTGCCTACATTCTATATCCAAAGTATCAGCACCCGTTTACAAGAGCGGATATCGAAGCGGAGGAAGCTGTGTCTCTTATTAAAGAACTAAGAGATATCAACCAATCACACTCTGAGAAACAGTATGCTGTAATGTGGGGGCTTACGAAAGATCAAGAGAAAGTGTTAAGCACCCTGTATCCAGAACATACTTTTGTTCAAATGGAAGAAGCAGAGAGAATGATTGGTATCGATATCACGCTGTTTGTGCGGGACAAAGCTAAATATCGAACCCAAATCCATAAGGCAGAAAAGAACGGATGGAACATTCAGTTGATCAACAGAGGGCTGTTTGCCACGGTAGGGAATCATCATAATACCATTTCCTCTTCCTTGACGACTGCTCAATTTAACTGTCATGAAGAACAGGCAAATGGGCTGGTTTCATTCCTGAATGATTATGACTTTGAGGCGGATGATGTAACGCAGAAATCTCATGACCTCATTCACTCTTATCATTCTTCAGGACTTTCTGGGTATAACCAGACGCCTGGCAGTGACATTGATCACCTATATAATGGAAGCAGAAGAAAAACGGTCCTGGTTTTAGGAAACAATGAAGCTTCTCCGAGGTATACAGGGTCATTCACAGAAACCACCAATAAAGACTTGATTTGGTATGCACGAATAAACGAACCGGATGCCCAATTGATTTTCAAACCGCATCCGGAGGATATTCAATCAGGGGAAGATACCTTTACCTACAGGGATATGGAACACGCAGCTGTCCTATTAAAAGAACCTACACAATTGAAGGACTGGCTTTCTGTTGTGGATGAAGTGTATACCATTGATTCGAATGGTGGTCTGGAAGCAGCGTTATACGGAAAGCAGGTTACGGTGCTCGGGTCCCCTTATTACGCAGGCTGGGGGTTCACCAAAGATATAGCCTCACTAGATAGAAAACGAACTCATACACCAATTGAAGTATTTGCGGCAGCAGGGCTTATGCATACGGCCTACTACCATCCATTCTCTTCTCAATTGATCCAGCCAGAAGAGGCCGTTGAAATGATGAAGCAGGTAAACAGGGTGGAAGGGAATAGAAATCATTGCAAAGATCCTGTAACGACTCATTCAACAGTGGATGGAGGACCTCTTGATCCAAAGAAAGACCCTGCTCCATACCTTGAGATTGATGGAGAAAACAATAGCAGAATCGGTGTTCTGTCCCAAGGAATGCTGGACATTCCACATCTGGAAAGCTTTGTGAACGGAGAAATTATTGAAAAACCGAAAGATAACGCTGAGAATTTGAGTTTCATAGCAGGCTGGGGAATGAAGCCAAGTGCGAAAAAAGCCCAGGACTTCAGTGCGAAATATCATGTTCCATACTTAGGTATGGAAGACGGGTTCCTAAGATCGGTGGGATTAGGTGTGGATGGATCCCCTTCCCTTTCTATATGTGTAGATGATGTGGGCATTTACTATGACGCAACAAGACCCTCGAGACTTGAAAACATATTGAATGCGCGTGATTGGGAGTCACCGAAGCTTCTTGACCAAGCGGATCAAGCAATCCAATTAATTCGAAAGCATTACCTTAGTAAATATAATCATGCTCCGATGGTCGAACCTGATGTGTTTAAGCCTACCGGTCGTAAACAAGTGCTTATTGTTGATCAAACGCTTGGTGATATGTCGATAGAATTAGGCCTTGGTAGTAAAGAACTGTTTAAAGAAATGTATGAAAAAGCTGTTCAGGATAATCCGCACCATGATGTGTATGTGAAGACACATCCGGATGTGATTACCGGTAAAAAACAGGCGAATATAGAGCAGCATGATGTTCAGGAAGATACAGTATTTATTTATGATAACTGCAATCCACTGTCCCTGTTGGAGAAAGTGGATAAAGTGTATGTCGTCACCTCCCAATTAGGCTTTGAGGCTTTACTCATGAATAAGGAGGTTCACTGCTTCGGCATGCCATTTTACGCAGGGTGGGGATTGACCCACGATCGTCAGTATATCGCACGTAGAACCAGAAGACGGACATTCACAGAGCTGTTTGCAGCGGCTTACATGTTATATCCAAGATATTTAAATCCATATACAAACCAACGGGGCAGTATTTTTGATGTCATTCAATATTTAAGTGAAAACAAGGTTTCGAAAGGGGAGGAAACAAAGGTATGACAGCCAATCGTATGATCGAGACTGTAGAACTGAATCAATTCAATCTTAAGAAGAAACACGAATATAAGATGACGAATGAGATTGAAAGCCTGAGAATGGAAGGCAGTCAAATCATTATAGAAGGATTCTGCTTCTTAAGGAAGATCAGTCCTAAAAGAATAAAAAACATACGTCTCCTTTTCGAAGACCAAAGCCCTCGTAATCGAAAAGCGATTGTTGTGAAAGAATTAGAGAAGAAAACTAGAAAAGACGTTACGTTCATATTCGCCGGTAAACATGACAACTATGATTATTCCGGGTTTAAAGCCGTTATCGATATAAGAGATCTCCCGGATTACAAAAAGTATATGCAATTTAAACTCATGGTCATGTTTGAGGTAGATGGAAGGAACATCATCCTGCCTTTTACTAAAAATCACAGTACGCTGGGGAAAAATAAAATGCCTCAATACGAAAGCGTACAAATGAGCTATAAGAAACATTTCTTTCTCAACTTTAATGGGGATAAATCTTTTTCTCAAAAATATGAGTCATTGAAAGACCAGCTCTACGTCAAAGTGAAAGGCAGATACAAAGATATGCCTTTAAATGCGAAAAAGGGCTATGTAAGAAGTACACTGGTCTTTATGAAAAATAAAATCTTGAGGTAGACATTAAGGGCGGGAGTGAGAGATATGAATGTGTTTATTTACGGGTTAAGCTTTATGAAAATCAAAGGGAAGTTTACAGGTCAGCCTATATTTTTGAAGAAAATCATGGATGAATTCAAAGAAAAAGGTCATCAATGCTATTACTTGTATAGAAATGAGATTACAGACCTCGCTACCTTTAAGGAGCTTGGCATTGATGTACCAATGGTGGAACTGAAAAGCCATGTTGATTTCCAGTACAATGAATACGAGAAGTACTCGGATAAAGAATTAAACGATATTATTAATTTTGATGTAGAAAAGTTCAAGAAAACGAAAAATAAAGACCAAACCAGACTCTTCAAACATAACACCCTCCGCATTCTCGAGAACCTCAGGGAATACGATGAACAATTCAATATAGATATGATTGTTGTATGGGGAGCCGGATATATCCCGCGGGCGATGAGTCATTATGCGAAAAAGAATAAGAAGAAACTTGTAGTCATGGAAAATGGATACTTCCGTCCTCACACACTTATGGTGGATGCCAATGGAGTGAACTTTGAAAACTCTGTGCCCCGAACAAGAGACTTCTATGAAGACCTGGAAATGGATCAGGATAAATTCAATACGTACCTCTACCAGCCCGAAATTGCCGAAATAGATGATACGTTAAGCCGGAAATATGATGATACCAAGCCTTCGTCCACGGAAGCCCCGGCTCCCGTACCTGATCCTGAAACCCGTCCAATCAAGGGAGAGTATGTGTTTGTACCCTTCCAGTTAGAAACAGATTCTCAAACAATCTCTCATTCCCGTAGAATTAAAACGATGAGAGAACTTATGCTCTATAGTCTGACGGCTGTTACCAATTATAATAAAGCTAATAATACGAAGCTGAAGGTGGTATTCAAAATCCATCCCCACTATAAAAATGATGGGGATAATTTCTACCTGGAAGGCTTGCGGGAGGTATGCAAAACCTACGGGGAAACCGCTGTCCTGCTTGAAGAAGGGGACTCCACGCAGCTGGTCAGGCACGCCAAGATGGTCATAACGATCAATTCCACTGTTGGTATCGAAGCTTTAATGTACAACCGTAACGTTGTGACATTAGGAGACGCTTTTTACAATATCGATGGTATCGTAGAAAACGTGACCCCGTATAACTTAATTACTCAATTCAAATCCCTCGTAACGAGAAAAGTAAACACAACGCTCATTGAGAAGTTTTTATACTTCCTGAGGTTCCATTACTTTGCAGAGACCTATTACCCGGATGCAGATGCTCAATCTGTGAAGAGACTTGTTCAGAAAATGATCGATATTAACCCAACCTATAATTATAAGGAAAACGCTCGGTATTATATCGATAAGTTCCAACCGAAAGAAACAACATTCTCTGTTAGTCACATTAAATTCACTAAGGTCGGCAACATTACGATGAAAGTAAAAACCAACATTCGAGATAAAGAGAAATATGATCAATTAAGCTTCTACATGGAGAATTCTTCTACAGGCGGGTTTATCAGATTAAAGCCGAAAAGCATTGATTATGATAAGAAAGAACTGACATTTTCCATATTGACGAAGCAGATCTTCTTTAAACAGGAATCTATCGATGACGGCCCGTGGGATTTGTTTGTTGAAGAAGAAGGAGTATCTGGACGCAAGCATTTGCAATGGAAGAAACCGAATGAGAGTGAAAGGAACCTGTTGATCAATAATCAGGTCTATCACTGCGATATAAGGACCGGCAAACTGAACTTAAGTAAAGTTAAAGATGTGTCTGCGATTCACTCTCTTATATCAGAGAGTGTGAATCAGTGGGAGAGCTTTTCCGATACGTACCTGGAGATGGACCCAACCGCTGCTGATGCAATCGAAGAAGGACGACTCAATATTTTGTATATGCCTTGGATTGAGCGGTCCACGAACGGTCACATCAAAATCATTGATGATCGGACCCATCTGAATTTTATTCCTTTCCGCTACTTTAAGAACGTAGATGATTCTGCTTACAGAAGTAAAATCAACAGCTATGCAAGGGAAAACCGCGTTCGTTTGAAAAAGCATATCAAGGCTCATCTGGCTGAACATTATATGGGAGTAGACGGTGTGGCCGTCACGCTTGACTGGATTGCGCCGATCTACATCTTTATTGAAGCCTGTAAAGAATTAGGGATTCCGACTTTCCTAATCCCACATGAGTCTGTATTCGCTAAAATGGATATGTATTACCTTGATGTCGTCACTGGGATTGACTGCCCGGTTTCGGATTACGTACTAGCATGGGGAAATATTCAAAAGGATATTTTCGCTTCCAGAGGATATGACGAGAGCCGTATCATTAACGTGGGTACTCCGAAGTTCGATGTGAATAAGAACTATCAGCCTGCCATCACGAAGGAAGAATTCTTTAGTAGTATCAAATTTGATGTGAACAAGAAAACAATGCTCTTCGTTATGCAGCCGCTCGATTCCCAGTATCATGAAGAGGATGCACGGTTTGCTCAGAACAAAATTATAAAAGATTTAGTGAAAATCAGTGAGAGCAATGATTATCAGTTGATTCTCCGTCTTCCACCTGCCCTGGGTGATAAGCTCATCGATAAGCCGATGCTTGAGAAACTGCAGTCCATGTCCCACGTCTATCTGGAAGGGCTGGATAATACACCAATTGCACCACAGGATGCTATCCTGCATGCTGATACTATTCTTTCGATCAACAGCACAATGCTCTTTGAAGCAGCTCTGTTGAACCAACCATCTCTCGCTATCAAGTACATTGATTTTGATTTGTTCTGGGAAAAGGCCGGACTGCCTGCTGTATACAGCTTTAATGAACTCGAGAATAAGATTACTGAACTGATTCATTCTGGAGAGAACTCTCTGACCGATGAAGGTTGGAATTGGGCTGCTGATCAGTTGAGTGATGGAACTTTTGATTTGAACGCATCGAAGAAAATCGAAGAACAGTTGCAAAGAACATTGAAACCAGTGATTACTGTAGAATAAATTCACTTCAATATAACTACTCATCAACCTACTAATGTTTTGGAAGGGGCCTTTTTCATGGAGCTAAGAGAACAACCACAGACGTTAAAAACGAATGTAAAAGGGAAAAAAAACTTTCTTGAAATTGATGATCGATCTAAAAATTATAACCTGGATATTAACATAAGCGGGACAGACAATAACATTGTTGTTGGTAAAGGGTCTTCCTGCAGGAAGCTCCAAATAGAAATTAAGGGAAATAATAACTTAGTTTCTATTGGTGAAAATTGCAGTGTTGTTGGAAAGATAGTTATCACAGGGGACAATCAAAAAGTGATGATTGGGGATAAGACCACTTTTGGGAATGCGACTCTTCTGGCCAGAGATGGGCAGGATATCATAATCGGAGAAGACTGCTTATTCTCAACAGCTATCAAAGTCCGTACTTCTGATTCTCATCCGATCATTGAAGTGGAATCAGGGAAGGCTATCAATGATGCAGAGACTGTGATTATTGGAGATCATGTGTGGGTTGGGGCAGAAGTTGTGATACTCAAAGGAGCGGAAATCCCTAATGACAGTATCATTGGAGCCAGTTCTGTTGTGACCAAGAAATTCAAGCAGGAAAATACGGTCATTGCCGGCTTTCCTGCGCAAGTCATCAAAGAAGGAACATCCTGGGAAAGATAAAGAGGAAGAGGCTGAAAGCCTCTTCCTCTTTTTATTCTTCTTTCTTTTCAAATACAGCAGTTACACTCTTGTCCTTATCCATCATGAACGTCGCAGACCGCTTCGAACCACTAAGGTCCCCCTTCCACCGGACAAACGTCCAGCCTTCTGCAGGTGAAGCGGTGACCGTGACGTTACCGCCTGCCTGTACATCCTTTTCGGAAGCCTCAACGGATCCTTCTCCTTCCACGGAAGTAGAAAGTGTGAATCGCTCTGTTTCAGGCTCGGGCTTTGGTTCCGGCTCCGGTTCAGGTTCGGGGTCTGGCTCCGGCTTTGGTTCTGGATCCGGTTCCGGCTCCGCTTTCTTCTTGAAATTCGCTGAGATTGCCCGGTCGCTGTTCATCGTGATACTGATGTTGGAAGAATAGCTTCCCGTGCTCCATCCAGCAAACGTCCATCCTTCTTTAGGTACGGCGCTTAAGTTCACCATCGTTCCCTTGCTGAACTGGCTTCCTGACTTATCTTTATGAATGTTCCCCTGCCCGTTTATCCCTACATTTAATTGATACATAGTAGGCTCAGGCGCAGGATCTGATTCGGGTTCTTTTTCAGGTTGTGGTTCATCTTCTACGGGTTCTTCCGGTTCTTCGTCTGCTTTCTTTTCAAACACGGCGGTTAAAGACTTATCTTCATCCATACTGACATGGATATCCGCTTCCGTTCCTGCATACGATCCTTCCCAGCGGACAAATTCCCATCCGTCCGCGGCTCTTGGTCTTAAAGACACATCAGCCAGATGGCTGTAGGTGGTGGCCAGGGAGTCTCGGACGATTCTACCTTCTCCCTCTATGGATAAATTCAGATCATAGCTTACCGGCTCGAATACAGCGGTCACAGCCATGGAACCTTCCACTGTCCAATTTACGGAAGCGTCCGTTTCATCGGAATCGATATCCCCTTCCCAGCGGACAAATTCCCATCCGTCCTCCGGATGAGCGTCAAAGGTGATTTCTTCGCCGGTTGGATAGGCGTCCATCTCAGGATATATCGTGACGCTGCCATATCCTTCAGCACTCGTTTCGATTATGTTTTCATCGCCTTGCACTTTCACTTTGATCTCTTTGGTATAGGTTTGGTATTCCAACGTTAAGGTATCGATTCCTTCTTCAACAGCGGTTATCGATATTTCGTCGGAAGCTCCATCTGTGTCAATTTCAATCAGGTCTTTCTCTGTGGACCAATCCGGTGAGATGTCCATATCCTCTCCGGATTCATCGACCCCGGATGCAGAAATGTCTACCGATTGTCCGACCGCCAGAGGCTCAATGTTTTCCGGATCGACCGTTACCTCATCCAGCACCTGCTCGGCTACTTCCACGCCTTTTGAATAGGTAAGGGATTCCCAGACCGCTGATACGATGGTTTTTCCAGTGGCATCAGCGGAGAATTGATTCACTCCACTTTCTTCATCTACGACAATCTTTCCAATGGAAGGATCCTCCACTTCCCAGTCTGCCTCCAGAGGAACAAGGTTTCCGTCGTTGTCTTCCCAAACGAGTTCCAAATCCCGTTTGTACCCTTCCTGGACCATTGATCGTTCCAAATGAACGGAAATCTTGTCATTGATTTGGTCCAGCTTTTCCTGAATGGGTTCTTTCTCGCTGTAATTCAAGCCTTTATCAAGAGTACTGACGGCTTTTCCTACTTTTTTTTGCATGAGGAAGACATCGGATAAAGCCGTGTAATTGGAAGCGCGTTCCGGAAGTTCATAGATTCCATCGTTTAGAACCTCTACGGCTGCTTCATAGTCAGATAAAGCTATGTATGATTCCCCGAGTTCAAGCCGTGCCTTTTCATGAGAAGGGTCCATATCAAGCACATCGTGATAAAGCTCTGCACTTTCCTCATATTCCTCATTCTCAAAAGCAGCTTTTGCTTTTTTATAGATCTCTTCGGCTGTATCGGCCTGTACAGCATTCATTGTAAAGAAGGCCATGCCGCCGATAATCAAAATACCTGCCAGTACAAGCAGGACATACTTCTTGTTCATAGACCCACACCTTTCCATTAAAATCATGTAGTTTCATTATACATGGTGGCCGACCTATTGCGGGAGGATTCGAGGATATATTTACAAATCTATGAAATACCTAGGTACAGAGAATCAATTCTTCATTTCAGGGTTAACGATCCACGATAAAATCCGATTGATAGAGTGGACCCATTCCGGAGGGCCCTCTATTCGTTTGCTTCTTGAAATTCCATCTCTAGGTACGTATAAACTATATTTCTCGAAAGGTCTCATTTCCTGACAATCGCCGCTATGCTGAACACTCCTCTTTTTAACTGATGAACTTAAACATGCTTTTCCAACCTTTCCACTCCTTGAACCTCCAAGCAGAAACTGTTGAATTTAGTCTAGCAGTTACATGCATTTTCATGTATTATCTTTTCCCACTATATAATACTCTTGAATGGTGAAGAAGGCGATACATTTAGGGTTTTAACACAGTTGCTTGCAATTGTTTGTAAATTACAATTCTTTTAGTTAGTGTTTATGTGAAAAAGGAATTATTTAAAAAGGAGTTGGTCATGTGGAAGTGAAGTTTATAATTCATAATAGTCCTATTACTTGTGAGACCGAGGTGGTACCAAACGAAGGGGCAATTGTAAGTATTGACCACCACAAATACAAAGGAGATTATATTGTCACTGAAATAAATACAAAGTATGTCGCTACTCAACCTAATTACATTGGCAATTTTCAGATGACTTCTGAAAATTTAGTTTATTTAGAGAAGAAGTAGCTTAAGTGTCGATGATTTTAGAATCATTTTTTGGTGTACCTCTAGAATGTTAGATCATTAAAGGATATCGTAGTATCAACAGTTTGTGTTGCATACTACGCTATTAAATGCATGTTGGAAGTCCGTAATTCAGAAAGAATAAGGACCGTGTTTAATTATAACTAATATCTCTTGAATGGCTTCTGATTTCGTAGGGGCTTCCGCTTTAATATGGGTCTGTTTCCAAGAGGTCATGGCCATAACAGGATTTTGGCCGAGGAATTCAATATAGATGGAAGAAGTTGAGGAGGGGAGGAGTAAATACTCTTTCTTTAAAGAATCAGTCATCGTTTTCCTCCCCTTTTTTGTCTAATGGAATGGAAGGGATCAGTTGTTTAGGGTGGACGTCCAGCGCATGAGCTAAATAGTAAAAGTTCGTAATGGACGGGTTTCTTCGTCCTCGTTCTATGCCGCTGATATACGTCGGATGCATGCCCGGCCGGTACGCCAGCTCTTCCTGGGAGAGCCCCTGCGCTAACCGTAGATCCCTTAAATGTTTTCCGACTGCTTTTTGGATGAGTGTATGAGGTATTGGTTTCATAAGAAAATCATCGTATGGATTGGAAGGAACAACCATAGACGATGAGTCAAGTTGCCGCTTTCTTTAAATAATGGTTACTTTTTTATGGGGAATAGCGGGATCATAAAGGCTAGCGTTAGGTTTAGTGAGAACGAGAATGTCTTTTTTTACTTGATTGGCATTTAACATGAAAAGAAGCGTACCATCCTTAGGTTTCTACCAGAGGTGATACGCTTCTTTTATAGATTTTTTTCTGATATATGGAAGATTAACTGGATCTCTCCAACACCAGATTTTCTTCCTTCGCTTTACCAGTCAACACGCTCACAACGCCCATAATGATAAAGGCCGCAGCGGCACTGAAGAACATGGCAATGAAGATATTTCCGAATACGTTCAGCGTTGTAAAGGCGACATATAAGGAAGCGCCTGTCACCACAGCGGCAATCGCGCCGTAGTGATTCGCCCGGTTCCAGAAGTACCCGAGGGTGATCGGTGCGATGATCCCGGATATGATCGCGGAGAAGCTGAACTGGATCAGGAAGGCCAGCGACTCTGGTCGTTCCAGCGAGAAGTAGAGAGACAGCAGGCCGACGACGATCAGGGATCCTTTAGCCACTTTCAACGACTTGTTGTCCATCTCCTGGACGGACATTTTCTTCGAGGACAGGATCGGTGCGACTACGCGGTACAAGTCGTTGCCGATGCTTGTCGTAATGCCTAGGTACAGGCTGTCTGTGCTCGATAAGATCGCAGAGATGATGCCGACGATCATGATGGCTGCGATGAAACTCGGGAAGGCCTCAATGACATAGGTCGGAATCGCTGCATCGGCACTCTGCAGGCTCGGGAACAGGACGCGGGCGGCGAGTCCGCCGAGGACCATCAGCGTGGAAATGATGCACAACACGAGGCCGGCGGATAAGGTGAACGGAGCCAGGTCTTCCTCTTTTTCAATCGAGAGCACTTTGTTTAACAGGTGCGGCATCAGGACGAAACTGAAGAGCAGGAACTGGACGGCCATGATCGCGAGCGCACTGTTATAGGGGCCGCTGTCAGCAATGGCGGCGGTCAGGTTCGGATCGATGCTGTGCAGGCGGTCGGTCAGCACACCGAAGACGTTCCACCCTCCACCGATCGTCCAGAAAAAGGATACGACGATGAAAATCGAAGTGACCGCCATCAGAATGCCCTGGATGCCGTCGGTAATGATCTGTGCGAAGGCGCCGCCAAGGCCGATGTACAAAATCGTGATGGCGACACCGATGATGATGCCCCAGGAGTAGGGGATGCCGATGACGGTTTCAAAGATAGTCGCAAGCCCGACGTTCTGCCCGACGATATAATACACATTGAATAAGATCAGTAAAGAAACGATCGCCTGCAGGGCTTTCGAGTTATAACGCTTCCCAAGCCACTCGGGAAGGGTCGACACGTGGCCGAATTTCTTTCCGTACCGCCAGAACGTTTTGGCAAAGAGCAGCAGTCCCACCCAGCTGACACCAAAGCAGCCGAGGGTGTACCAGAGGACGGCCGTTCCGTGTTCGTAGGCGAGTCCCGGAACACCGATGAACAGGTTGGCACTGGCGTAACTGGTTGCGAAACTTGCGCCGACAAGCCAGGGGCTCACTTTTCCGCGGGCCGTTGCAAAGCCGGCCATCGACTGGCTGTGCGCCCGGCCTTTTTTACCGACCCACGTCACAGCGGCAAAGTATACAGCTAGTAAAATAATGACGGTCCATAGTAATACGCTGGAGCTTGTAAGCATCGGTTAATGTTCTCCTTTCTTCGTCGTGTAGAAATTCTTCCATAGGATTAATCCCAGCAGCCAGAATAGGGCTACTGCAATGAAGTACGTAAGGATCATGTGGTTTCCTCCTGTTTTTTAAAGAATGGCAAGGGGTGCGGACCGACGTCAGTGATGTCGATTTCGACGTTCAGGTTATGAGTTAAGGCGTTTTCTTCTACCAGGACGTGCGTTAATAAGGAAGGTCCTTCTTCAAGGGCGACGACGCCGACGACATAAGGCGTATGGGCCTGCCAGGCGGGATGTCCCGCACGATGGATGACGCTCCAAGTTTTCAACTTCCCTCGTCCGGATGCTTGTTTCCATGTTAACGAATCATGAAAACAGTGGGGACAGTGCGCGCGGGGATAGAAGACCCACTGCTCACACTTGTCACACTGCTGAAGGCTGAGATGTCCGGCCTGGATGCTCTCCCAAAAAGGCTGGCTGATGGGGGTGATCGTTGGACCGGGCAGTGAAATGTTTGGCTGCTGGCTCATTGTTCTCCTCCTAACACAAGCGCCGTCGTTTCGCTTAACGTGGCGCCGTTTCCTGTCACAAGGGCCTGTGCGGCATCCGGGATTTGACGGTTCCCGGCTTCGCCTCGCAATTGATGGACGGCTTCTACGACATGGGACATGCCACCGGCCAGGTCGGCCTGGCCGAAGCCCAGCTGGCCGCCGTGGGTGTTTAATGGATAATCCCCGTCATGTCCGAAGGTGTGGTTTTTGACGAACTCTCCGAACTCCCCGGGCTTACACAATCCTGCACTTTCCAGGGTGATGGCGACGACGCTCGTATAACAGTCATACAGGGAGAAAAGGTCGATCTCTTCCACGTTTGTCCCGGCATGTTCCAGTGCTCTTGGAATCGAAGCGTTGAACGGCAGGGCGTCCAGGGATGGTGCCTGGCTGACCGCGCGGTGGGTGATTTTTTCCCCCGCTCCTTTTAAGTAGACCGGTTTATGCTTCCCGTTCGCTGCTTTCTCCGGAGAAGTGACCACAACGGCTGCGCCCCCGGCCACCGGCATGACGATTTCCAGCATATGAAGCGGATCGGAAATCATCGGAGAGGCGAGAATATCTTCAAGGTCAAGCGGCTTATTATAAAAAATGGCATCCGGGTTCAGCTGGGCATTTTTTCTGTGCCACCAAGCGATTCTTGCAAAGTCTTCCTGAGTGGAGCCGTATTCTTCCATATGCTGACGTTTCAGCAGGGCATAGGACGTATTCGCTCCGGAAGCCCCAAAAGGTACATCAAATTCGCGGATCGGATTGCGGTTGGGGGAGCGTAGCGTTTCCCCTCGTTCATTTTTGTTCGCCAAAACACAGACGACGGTTTCACACATGCCTGCCTGGATGGCGGCGGCTGCTCTCCAGATCATCCCCGGCCCGGTCGCTCCGCCGAGATCGACGGTGTTGGACATCGTGGGATCGATTCCTAAGTATTCGGAAACCGTCGCCGGCACATGCTGCGGCGTCTCCCCGACTTGAGGTCCGACGAGGAGGCCGTCGATGTCATCCTTGGAAAGGCCGGCATCCTGGACGGCGAGGCGGACGGATTCTGCGATCAAGCTTAAGGTGGTTTTTCCTTCTGAATAACGGACGGGCTTCAATTCACCGATGCCGGTGATCGCCCCTTTGATGGCGGTGGTCATTACACGAACGTCCTTTCTGAGAGCTTGCGGAACGCCTGCAGACTGGATGGGTTGCGCAGAGAAGCTTCATTCTTCACTTCTTCTCCCAAAGCGGCTGTTTTCGCTGCTCCTTCGACTCTTTTTCCATTGATGGTATGGGGGATTTCCTCGACTTGATAAATCCGCTTCGGTACATGGCGTGGAGAAGCCTTCTTCCTGATCTGTCCGCGGATGTCTTTCGCTAAGTCTTCCGTCAGCTGCTCGGTCACGATGCAGAGGACGATTTCTTCATCATGATCCTTCGGTAATCCGAATACGACGCTGTCTTGAATGTCCTTGATATGATCCACGACCCCGTAGATTTCTGCCGTCCCGATCCGGACGCCGCCGGGATTCAAGGTCGTATCCGCCCGTCCGTAAATGATGAAGGACTGATCGATGGTTTGTTCAGCTAAGTCCCCGTGTGTCCAAATTCCCGGCCGCTTGGAGAAGTAGCTCTTCCTGTAGCGTTCTTCGCCGCCTTCACCGAAGAAGGTGAGCGGCATACTTGGGAATGGTTTCGTACACACAAGGTCGCCTTTTTCTTCGTAAACCGATGCGCCGCGCTCATCCAAGACATCCACGGCCATCCCTAACGCTTTGCAGGCGATTTCTCCCTGCTTCAGAGGGTGGACCGGAGAGCCCATCACGAAACAGCCGATGATTTCCGTTCCGCCGGAAATGGAAGCGAGGAACAGATCCTCTTTGATGGTTTGATAGATCCAGGTGTACTGCTCGGGTGCCAGGGGAGCTCCGCACGACTGCACACTTTTCAAGGAGTGAAGAGAATGACTGCTTTTCAAATCAACTTCTTCTTTCATCAGTGTGTCTAAATATTTCGGGCTTGTGCCGAAATGGGTGATGCCGGCTTCATCCGCAATGTCCCATAAATGGGTGAGGGAATCCTTTCTTACGGGAGAGCCGTCATACAACAGGATGGCCGCTTCACTGGCGAGTCCGGAAACGAGCCACGGATACATCATCCAGGCGGTGTTGGTGTACCAGAACAACACATCATCCTGCTGGACATCACAGTGGAGCTGGTGTTCCTTCACATGCTGCAGGAGGGTGCCTCCGACAGAATGGACGATCGCTTTCGGAAGCCCCGTCGTTCCGGATGTATATAAAATATACAGGGGATGATTAAAGGGAACGGGTTGGAACGCAGGCTCTTCGGCTTCATTGCGGCAAAGCTCGCTCCAGGATAGAGTCGGGATGTCTTCAATCGACGTTTCTCCTCCGACCGTGACGACCGCGGATAGTCCTTCCAAGTGCTCGGTCGTCTGTTTGATTTTATCTTCGATATCGAAGGGCTTCTGCTTATATTGATAGGAGAGTGCCGCGATCAATACTTTCGGTTTCACCTGACCAATGCGGTCGACGATTCCTTTTGTTCCGAAGTCCGGGGAGCAGGATGTCCAGGTGGCGCCTAATGATGTCGTGGCAAGCAGAGCGACGAGTCCCTGGATATCGTTCGTCGTGATGCCGGCGACACAGTCACCTTCCTGGACCCCCAATTGTTTGAACCCTTCCTGGGCTTTGGCCACGGATTGTTTCAGTTCCTGCAGCGTGATGCTTCGGGCGAGGCCTTCCTCATTCGCTTCATAGGCCGCGATCCGGTCAAGCGACCCGCGCAGCAGGTTTTCAGCGAAATTCAAGCGGGCGTCCGGAAACCATGCACTATCCGGCATCGAAGGACCGGGAACAAACACACGGTCTCCCTTTTCTCCAATGATCCCTGCGTAATCCCATACGGCTGACCAAAACTCGGAAAGGTGGGAAACGGACCAGCGGTGGAACCGTTCATAAGGGAAGAGCGCCTGATTGGTATAGTCAGCAAAAGCTTTGATATGCGACTGTTCGATTCGTTCGTTTGATGGTTCCCATAGGTAAGGGGAACGCTGAGCTGTAATGGGTGTATTCATGGGACTTGTCTCCTTTCGAATTATGAATGGGGAACGTCGATCAACAGGGCCATCCCCTGGCCGCCACCGCCGCAGAGGGAAGCGATGCCTTTGCCTCCGCCGCGTCGTTTCAGTTCATGGGCAAGCGTCAGAACGAGCCGGAAGCCTGTCCCGCCTAAAGGATGGCCGAGAGCGATCGCGCCGCCGTTCACATTGACGCGGTCATAATCAATTCCGAGCTCCCGGCAGCTGGCAATCACGACACTGGCAAAGGCTTCATTGATTTCAAACAAATCGATATCGTCCGTGGTCAACTGGTGTTTGTCTAACAGCTTCTGAATGGCCTGTGATGGCTTCGTTTGTAAACTCGGATCCGGCCCGGCAATCTCTGACCAGTCGATGATTTCCGCCAACGGCTGTTGGCCGAGGGCTTCCGCTTTTTCCTTCGTGGTAACGATCCCAACGCTCGCGCCGTCCGTCATTTGAGAGGCATTGCCTGCGGTGATCGTGCCTTCGCTGGAAAAGGCGGGAGGTAGATTCGATAATTTTTCGGCTGTCGTCCCTTTACGGATGCCTTCATCTTCTGCGAGTCGTTCAGTAAAAGGACTTATTTCCGGCTCCAGCCAGCCATTTTCCTGAGCGTCCGCTGCCCGCTGCTGGGAAAGGGCGGCGTATTCATCCTGTTCCTCCCGGCTGATCTCGAAGGAGTGGTTCTTCTCATCGGTCAGTGCTCCCATCGACACATCGCACAAGGCGCACCACAACCCGTCGTTCAGTAAGGTGTCCTTCAGCGTGCTGTGACCAAGTCCGGAAGAAGCCCGGACAGGAGCGGTATGAGGAGCATTCGTCATCGAGTCGAATCCGCCGACAATGTACAGCTCTCCTTCCTTCAATTGCAGCCTGCGAGAGGCGTCGGTAACTGTAGCGATGCCTCCCAAACAGACATTGTTCAGTGTGATAGCGGGCGTACCGATATCCACCCCCGCTTGATAAGCGGCCTGTCTCGCAGGATTTTGGCCGCCTCCCGCCTGAATCACCTGGGCGAGCAGCACACCATCGGCTTGTTTCGCGGCCGGGTTTCTCTCTAATAGAGCGCTCAGCGCATGAGACCCAAGTTCTGCTGCGGATTTCTTTTTCAAAGCCCCTTTCCATTTACCGAAGGGGGTGCGGATGCCGTCTAGAAGTACTGTCGTCATATATGGAACAACTCCTGTTTTTATAATAGTAAGAGCCCTCTTCACAAAAATAAGAAGAGGGCTCTCGGCTCTTCTTATCTTCCAGGATCATCTCCTGCAGGAATTAGCACCTTTTCAAGCGTCTGCTTGCTGGTTGCCGGGCGTCAATGGGCCAGTCCCTCTGCCTCTCTGGATAAGAAATCGGTATTCAATTGGAAACATATAAAACCTCTCTATCAAAGATAGAGAGGTTAGAGATTGTAAGCATCTCTTATCTTCCTGAGCATTCACTCAGTAGGATTTGGCACCTTGCTATCAATATAGCGGTTGCCGGGTTTCACAGGGCCAGTCCCTCCACCTCTCTGGATAAGATGTTCTTCCTTTATTTGGTTAAGTGCCATGTTAGCAGGGCAAAGGATAAGTGTCAATGGATTTGATAGAAAAGTGAGAAAATTAATTTTATTTGGTGTCCTTTTTGGGTAAGGGATTAACCAATTTACGAGGCACTTTTTAGAGTTTTTCAGAATAATCCATAGAAAAACACTACCAAGCCATGACTGACAAGTTGGTGGTGTTTTACCTGTTCTTAGTTAATGATTTGTCTTTGCATTGTATTGTTGCATAGCTCCAGAATTTCATTCCCCACATTTTCACTAAATGGACTCTCCTTTCCCTCGGGAGTACGCAAATGCTCATTCGTCCGACGCTCTGTCTGGTTCATATAATCTCATCGAGGTAAGCGAACGAATTCCTTTGGTTTAGGACGCCCCAGGGCTTCTTCATTGAATAAAAAGGGACATATTTAAGTCGTTGTTTTAACACATGCAGTTATCTAAACTTTCTTATAAGAGGAGTAATTATTATGAGGAGGTTTCAATGTGGAAACGATAGAAGAACTCGAGTCAGTCATGTGTACACCATCAGAGGCGTTAGTGGACGATATAACGAAAATCGATGGAGACATCTTGATTTTAGGGGTAGGCGGAAAAATGGGACCGACGTTAGCGAAACTTGCTAAAAATGCAATGGACCAGGCCCAAGTGCAGAAAAAGGTGATAGGAGTTTCCAGGTTTTCTAATGAAACATTGCGAGCAGAGCTGCATGAACATGGGATTGAGACCATCGCTGCGGATTTATTGAATGAGGAAGAACTTCAGGCCTTACCTGAGATGGATAATGTCCTATACATGGCAGGGAACAAATTCGGAACGGCTGGGAATGAGCATTTCACGTGGGCGATGAATGCTTATTTACCTGGGAGAGTGGCGGAGAAGTTCAAGAATTCCAGGATCGTGTCTTTTTCTACGGGGAATGTGTACCCTCAGACTTCGGTCGGTCATAGTGGGGCGTCGGAGGAGCATGCCACGGGTCCGGTCGGTGAGTATGGCCAGTCCGCTCTGGGACGGGAGCGTGTTTTCACTCATTTTTCTCATAAATATAGAACACCTTTGTTACACCTGCGTCTGAATTATGCCATTGATCTGCGTTACGGTGTTTTATTGGAAGTCGCAAAGGCGGTGAATGAAGGCACTCCAATCGATTTGAATATGGGCCATGTGAATGTCATTTGGCAGGGGGATGCGAACGAGGCAGCTATTCGTTCCCTTTTACATTGTGATTCTCCTCCCGTCACCTTGAATCTTACGGGGCCGGAGACACTATCTGTCCGATGGCTCGCAGAGAGGCTTGGTGAGAAGCTCCACAGACAGCCGGTTTTTGTTGGAGAGGAGCAGGAAACGGCCCTGTTGAGCAATGCTTCTCGAGCTCATGAAGTATTCGGTTACCCGAACATCGGCATCCGTCAAATGCTGGATTGGACAGCAGATTGGGTGAAAGGTCAGGGGCAGGTGCTGGATAAACCGACTCACTTTCAAGAACGAAAGGGGCGATACTAATGGAGCAGACCTTATCATCCTCCATTCGTGCGTTGCTGCATGAAGGGACGGTCATACCGGCCCACCCGCTTGCTTTGCGCAAGGATCGTACGCTGGACGAAGAAAGACAGCGGGCTTTGACGAATTACTACATCTCATGCGGAGCCGGTGGCGTCGCGGTCGGTGTTCATACGACTCAATTCGAAATCAGGGACGAAGGCATTGATTTGTACGAAACGGTGCTGCGGTTGGCTGTTGAAGAAATCGACCAAGCAAATTTGTCCCGCCCGTTCATTAAAGTGGCCGGCGTCGTAGGAGAGGTGGAACAAGCGCGGGAGGAAGCGGAAACAGCCAAAGATTTGGGGTATGACCTTGCGCTTGTAAGCATGGGGGGACTTTCCCATTTAAATGAAGAAGAGCATTTAGAAAGAGTCAAGGCCGTGGCAGAAATCATGCCGGTCTTCGGTTTTTACCTGCAGCCCGCCGTCGGTGGACGTGTCTTCTCTTATCAATTCTGGTGTGCTTTTGCCGATATTCCGGGCGTGTGTGCCATTAAACTTGCTCCCTTTGACCGATATCAAACCATTGATGTAGTGAGGGCTGTGTGCCATTCGAAAAGAAGGGATGACATCGCTTTGTACACCGGGAATGATGACCATATTGTGGATGATCTTCTGACGACTTTTCGATTTCCAGTCGATGGAAAAGTGGTAGCAAAATCGATTGTCGGCGGGCTGCTTGGGCAGTGGGCGGTGTGGACCTCTAAAGCGGTCACGCTGCTTGAGCAAGCAAAAGAAGCGAAACAGAACGGGCTCATTCCTGCTGAGTTGTTAACGACAGGTGTGGAATTGACGGATGCGAATGCAGCTATTTTTGATGCGGCGAATGGATTCAAAGGAAGTATTGCCGGGATCAATGAAATATTGAGGCGCCAAGGCTTATTGCGGGAACGCCTTTGTCTGATGGAACACGAGCGGCTCAGTCCGGGTCAGGAAAAAGAAATCGACCGCATTCATGAAAACTATCCACATTTACATGATGATGCATTTGTAAGACATCACATTCAATCAGGGGTTTTATAATGCCGACAGATGAAAAACGAAACCATTCATCCACAGATGTACGACAATTTTTTTATTCGCATGAAGACCGCAATGAAATCAGGGATCTGACTCTCCGATACTGGAAAGGAGAAGCAGATGAAGTGATCGAACGGGCTCGTCTTGCGGGTGAAAACACGTTTGTATTTACTCACCGTTGGGACATGGAGCGCTGTGAAACCCCGGTCACTTTCCCGAATGAAATCGATTGGACGTTCCAGTTTCAGGATGATTTTGAGTGGACGGTGAACTTGAACCGCGCGCGCTTCATGGCAGAACTCGGGCAGGCCTACTGGTTAACCGGAGAGGAGGGCTTTGCGAGTCATTACATCCGGCTGATGAAAGACTGGATCCGTCAGAACCCATTGACAGAAGAAGAAATACTCGAAAGCCGGTCCCGTCATTATAATGTCAAGGATACGTGGAGGAAGCTCGATAGCGGCATCCGGAGCTGTAACTGGATCAAAGGGTATTTCTGCGTCAGGGAGTCCGAGGAGTGGGGAGGAGCGGAAGAAAAGCTGTTTGAGGAGGCGCTTGCTCTTCATGGGAAATATTTGAGTATCGCCTATACCGCTCATGATCGACAGAGCAACTGGGGATTTTTAGAGACGAATGGCTTGTTTCATATTGCTTTGTTATTTCCCCAGCTAGAAGGTTCAGATCAATGGATGCAGCTGGCTTTGGAGAGAATGGCTGCGATGTGCCATCTTCAAGTTTTTGAAGATGGGATGCACAATGAACAAAGTCCGATGTATCATCATGAAGTCCTGCACTGTTTATTTGAAACGGTCCTGTTGGCCGGAAAGAATCGACAGTCGATTCCGGACATTATGGAGGATACGTTGAACCGCATGTTCACGGCTTCGCTTTCTTTTGTGAAGCCGAGTGGTTATCAGCCGATGACGAGTGACAGTGATCATACGGATATCCGGGATGTATTGAGCCGCGGTTCCCTGTTGTATGAAAGGACGGATTTAAAGCATCAGGGGTATGATGTCCTGGATTATGAAGGCATTTGGTATTACGGGAAAAACGGCTTTGATGTGTATGAGGGACTGGAAGCAGCTGAACCCGATTTCCAGTCGACCCATCTGGAGCAAAGTGGATACAGTATCATGCGGAGCGGATGGTCTCCTGATCATCATTACCTCCTTTTTGATGGGGGTCATATGGACATTATCAGAGCCCACGGCCACGATGATTTTCTCCATTTCGATTTAATTGTTCATGGATCGGATATGATCATAGATCCAGGGCGGTACACGTACAAGGAGGACGAATACCGGCAGTATTTCAAGGAGTCTTTCCAGCACAACACGTGCAGTGTGGATGGACGTTCGATTTCCACTTATCTTGGTTCATGGCACTGGGAAGATGTCGCCCAGCCTGTGGACAGCTTTTGGAGAGGGAATAAGGAATTCGATTACGTCCAGAGTGGTCACAATGGATATTTGAGGCTCGAAGACCCTGTTCAGGTCAAGCGTCAGCTGCTGTTCGTCAAACCTCATTATTGGGTGCTGGTCGATACGTTCAAGTCCAGGGATGTTCATGAATTTGCCCAGCACTTCCATTTCGCTGAACATACCACCCTTCACTATGACTCTTCCAAACGTAAGGTTCATATCCATGGGGGAGAAGGAGGGCATTTGGACATGACCTATCTTCAGAATGTCTCGATGACTCAAGAAGACTGCTGGATTTCCAGAGACTACAACCAAAAATCGAAGTCTATGAAAATGGTGACTCGACAGAAAGGGAGCGGACAGACGACGTTCGCAGCCATCCTGAACCCTTATCGTGATGAGGAAAACCCAGACATGGAGATCCATGAATTGGACGTTTATAACACTCGTTCAGAGAAGATGTCCAAGGATGAGGTGACAGCCTTTGAAGTGAAAAGGGGAGAAGAAAGCGAGGTCCTGTTATTCTCCCATGATGGGCCGAAGAGCTTTCAATTTGCCGGTACACAAATGACCGGGGAGGTGCTCTTGGTTAAGCGCAGTAGTGATGCCGAAGATCCATTTATCGTTAAAGTCTAGGAACCTTCTTTCCCTTACGTTGTATTAAAAAGGAATCCTTTCGCCTCCTGCAGGGTTTCGTGTAAACTTTCAGGAACTTGCAGATCATCTACACCTTTACCGCAGGAGGCGCTTCATTACCGGACTGCTTGAGGGGGAGCTGTACGGTTTGAAAAGCTTGGATTTTCAACTGATTCCTTTTCTTTTTCTGTATTGCGTAGGTGTCATTCCCAACTGTTTTTTGAAAGTCTTCGTGAAGTGAGGGTAGTCGCTATAACCTAGATTTTCAGCGATTTCATAGGTTTTATATAAAGGATTATTGAGTAGTTCTTTTGCTTTCTCTATTTTTAAATTCGTCAGGTACTGCTTGAAGCTCACACCGACTTCTGATTTGAATTCCATACTGAAATACGAGGAAGACATATGGATCGTATCCGCCACTTCACTTAACGTGAGGTTCTTTTCTGTGAAATTCGCTTCAATATATCGAACAGCCGTCCGAATGCTGTTTCGATGGCCGATGTTCCGGAAGGATTTGATTTCCTCGAGAACAGCGTGGCACAAACGATTCAGTTCGGCCGTCATTTCTATCCTCTCCTGTGAAAAATCGACATCAATGAACAACGGATGAGAATGAAAAGGTGAATGATGAGCCTCCAGCTCCCCCTGTAAATACACCGTTAAATCTGAGTACATCCCCCGCATCATATCCGGATGAACCTGTAAGTGACTCAACTTCTCTGATAGCTCCTCTGTTGTCTGGAAGACTTGCTCCTCCTCCAGCAACCAAAGGTGTTCACCAAGACTTTCTGCGTACGATTTGATCATAAGCAAGCATTCGCTTCGCTGTTTGGAAGATGTGTGATCATGTTCCAGCTGCCGGTAAACCTTCTTTAATGAAGATAAAAACTGATCCGGCTTGATCGGTTTAAGCAGGAAATCGACCACCCCATACCGAATTGCTGTCTGGGCATATTCGAATTCGTCATATCCGGAGATGATGATGAATTTCGTATGCGGGTTTCTTTCCTTCACCTCTTTGATAAAATTCAACCCATTCATCTTCGGCATACGAATATCCGTAATAACCAGGTCTGGAGTGGTTTCTTTCTGCAAGTGCAGCGCTTCGCACCCATCCTTCGCTTCTCCTGCGATTTCAAATCCTGTGTCATTCGCACGGATCAACGCAGCGATGCTTCTTTTAATCAACTTCTCATCATCTACAGTAATCGCTTGATACATGGTCAGGCCTCCTTCTTCGTTTCATGAGTCAGATAGGGCAGGGTGATGACGATAACCGTTCCTTTCTCATTGGATCGCTCAATAGTTAAACCATACGGTTGTCCAAACGTCGCGTGCAGACGTCTGTGGACATTGTTCATACCGATTCTCTTCGTCGTTTTCTTCTCATCCGAGGTTTCATTGGTAAGGAAAGCCTGATTGTAGGTGTCTTTCGTTGACCGGTCCATGCCACTCCCATGATCTACAATATACACGGAGTACCCGTGGTCATTTCTTTTCCCGTAAATGCCGATGAAAGAGGGAGCGGATCCGTGATCTTCATACCCATGGATGAAAGCATTCTCCACAATTGGCTGTAAAGTGATGCGTGCAGCCAGGACCTCCTTCATGTCCTCCTCTTTGAAATCATACACGACGTTTAAGTCTTCGAAGCGCTCTTGTTGAATATCAAGATACGACTGAATCTGCTGGATTTCCTCCTTCAGGGTGACGACTTTCTTGGAATTGCTGACATTATATCTGAACATGTCTGCTAAAGAGGTCGTCATCCGACTGATCATCCACTGATTTTCAATAATGGCATGGGAGTTGATAAGTTCAAGTGTGTTGTAAAGAAAGTGCGGGTTGATCTGTGATTGCATCGCTCTCAGCTCCGATTCCCTGTTTTTGATTTCCAGTTCCTTTTCCTTCAACTTCGAGTGGTGGATCTCTTCAATCAGTCGATTAAGCTCGTCTGTCATGTTGTAAAAGCTGTCATACAGGTCACTGACTTCGTCATTCCGATAAAAACGGAGAGGTTTGATTTTACTGAATTTCAACCGCCCGGATTGCGCTTTTTTCATAAGCTTCTGCAGGTTGATCAATGAATAGGTCAAAGAGAAGGAGAAGCCTCCGACAAACAGTAAGGCTACACCGATGAGCGCAAGGCCGATCCATATGGTAAGGTTCCTGAAACTCATCAAATTGGTCATGACAGCCTGCATCGGGACATTGGCAATCATCGTCCAGTTGGACTGATCGGATCGATCCATGACCATGAGGGTCCGTTTGTCTTCGATTTGGTTGATCAGGAAATTCTGGCTTTCCGTCTGGTTCTCTTCATAATCAAAGGTTTGGTTAAGTTCTGTCTGATCAGGATGGAATATGATTTTATGATTTTCATTGACGATCCAGACACGGTTGAAGTGGCTTTCGGTGACTTCATTGATAATGTTATCGATTTGATTGAGGCGCAGATTGATGATGAGTAAACCGGAAGTGTCGAAGGTTTGAACATCGTACACTTTGCGGACGACGGTTAATACAGGTGTATCATGGATGAAGTCGATATTCATGATCTGATAAGCGTCCAACTGTTCGGTTTGTTCCAGAAGTTCCTGATTTCTATTTTGGATCCGGTCCATATTCAGGAAGTGATTGACTTGGCTGTAATTGTTGATCTGCATTCCGAATTTGTTGATGAGGGAAATACCAAAAATATCCGACCTTCCTTCTAAAATACTGGAAAAGGCCTCTTCTTTAATATCCTTATCCAATGTAAACCGTTCATAACGGCTGGTGGATCCGGGGGATAACTCCAAGTATCTTTGAATCGGTGACATCGAAACGATCGGTGCGGTGGACTGTTCTAAGTCATTCAAGTAAAAGTCCAGGTATTCATTCGTTTGAGCCAGAAGGTGCTGGCTGTTTTGGACGGCGTTATTTTCAATCGTTTTCGTTGATTTTCCATACCAGAAGAAACCGAGGATCAAGAGGGGAATACATACAAACACAAGAATGATCATAAAAAGCTTCGTGTGAATCGAGTTCTTTTTCAACAGTGAAAAATTCATGCTTCACCCCCCTCCTGATTAATATTCTGAATATTTATAATTTTATTGAAAAAAACACAAACTTTCAAATGGAATGACATTTTTATTTTTTATCAACCGCTTTAGAATAGTGTATGTAAGCGATAACAAACGTGAAGGGGGAAACAAGATGGCAGGCAAGTGGTTGAAGATTTCTGTCCTTATTATGGCTTTTGTGTTCATTCTAACAGGATGCTCGAATGAATCAGGTGGTGAAGCCGGTGCGAGTTCTGATCAAACGGAAATCACCTTAGGATTTTATTCCTCAGGCAGTGCGGATGAGAAAATGAATGAACTAATCGAGAAGTTTGAGGAGGAACACCCGGACATCAAGGTCAACACGCAGAATGCTCCGTATCAACAGTTCTTTCAAAAGCTGGATACTCAAATCGCAGGAGGAACCGCACCTGATGTCTGGTTGTCCGACGGGGTGTTTGTACAGAAATATGCAGAACGTGGAGCAGCGAAGGACCTGACGGAGTGGATCAATGAAGATTTAAACAAAGATGAATACTATGGTTTGGATTTCAATAAAGACGCAGATGGAAAGTATTGGGGCGTTCCTCAAGGAATACAGATCGGTGCCCTCTTCTACAACAAAGACATGTTCGATCAAGCGGATGTTGATTATCCAGACGAAAACTGGACGTGGGAAGACCTGAAAGAAGCCGGTGCCAAGTTGACGATGGATACTGCGGGTAAAAAAGCAGACGATGCTTCGTTCAAACCGGATAGTGTGAAGCAGTATGGTTTAACGTTCTTCAATATTACAGAAGGCTGGATGCCTGTGATGAAGTCTTATGGTGGAGGCGTACTCGGGGAAGATTTACGAAACTCGATCGTTGATTCGGAAGAAAACAAGGAAGCGGTCAACTATATCGTCGATGGAATGGAACGTGGAATTTTCACAGACCCTTCCGACCTTCAAGCCTTTCAAAGTCCGATGTCTCCATTCCCTAGTGAAACAGCAGCGATGCGGATCGGGATTTATGCAAGGACGCTCGCCGCTAATGAAACAGGTGTGAATTATGATGTAACGGTTCTTCCGAAGGGTCCCGATGGAGAGAGGTTCTCACCGACCATCGCTAACTCATGGGTCATCAGTAACAGTGCGTCCGATGAAAAAGCGAAAGCGGCATGGGAATGGGTGAAGTATTGGGTCCAGGAAGACGAAGTGCAAAAAGAATGGGCGGCTTTAGGGGAAGCGGTGCCTGTGAAGAAATCTGTCGCGAACTCTGACCTGTTCTTAGGATCCGGGGACAAACCAGCCAATAAGCAGGCATTCCTGGACAGCTTTGAGCATGCGGGTACGTTGGACGTCAACGCGGTTTGGTCGGAATGGGTGAAGAAGTTTGGTGACAATATCAACCGAGCCTTTCTTAATGAAACGAGTGTAGAGGAAGCGCTGGAAAACGCAGACGAGGAAGTGCAGAAAGTATTGGATGAATTTTACGAAAACCAATAGTGAAGAAAGTGTGTGGCTGATATGAGCGATAACTTAAAACCGAAGGATGAACTCCCCGAGCAGCAAGGGGAGAAAAAACAAAAGAAATCCAAGTTAACATTAGCCAAGCAGAAGAAACCTAAATCACCGAAGAAGAAGTGGTTGTCGGATGAGGGGAAATGGGGGCTTTTCATGATTTCCCCCTACCTCATTCAGTTCATCGTCTTTATTGCCTTTACGTTAATTGCATCGTTATACTTCAGTTTTTCCAGGTACGATATGCTGAACGCTCCGCAATGGATCGGACTTGATAATTATGACAAATTAATCAACGATCCGGTTTTCTGGAAGTCGTTATGGAACACCTTTTACTTTACCGTCCTGTTTGTTCCGACACAGACGATCCTCGCTTTGATTTTAGCTGCGGCTTTGAATCAAAGTCTGAAAGGATTGAAGCTTTACAGGATGGCTCACTTCATTCCTGTCATTTCTTCCTGGACGGTCGTGTTGTATGTGGCGGATGCCATCTTCAACCCCCGTTTTGGATTGGCCAATGACTTGTTATTGAAACTGGGAATGGAGCCGCAGCAATGGTTGAACGATGAAGCCCTTGTCATTCCGGTGTTGGTCGCCGTCGCTGTTTGGAAAGGCATCGGCTATATGATGATTATTTTCCTGGCCGGGCTGCAGAATGTTCCGGAAGATCTTTACGAAGCAGCAGATATCGAAGGGGCAGGCGTACTGCAGAAGTTCAGGCATGTAACGGTCCCCTTGATTTCTGGTACGACGTTCCTCGTTCTTGTCCTGAGTACCATCACGACTTTCCAAGCGTTTGAACAAATCTATGTCATGACAGGGAACTCCGGAGACATTACGGCAGCAGGTGGTCCGAATAATGCAAGTATGGTACTTATGCTTTATTTGTTCCAGCAAGGGTTCGCCTTCTTGAAGATGGGTTATGCCTCGGCCATTGCCTGGGTGCTGTTCCTGATCTTATTCGCCATTACGCTCGTTCAAGTGAAACTGCAGAACAAGTGGGTGCACTATGAGAAATAGAGGATCTAGAGGTGTTATCTATGAAGAATCCCAATAGGAAAAGGAAGATTATCAGTTATCTAATCATTACGTTCAGTGCGCTGATCATGCTGACGCCTTTTGTGGCAGCGGCCTTGAACTCTTTAAAATCCTACACGCAATATACAGCGATACCGGTTGAATGGATTCCCAATCCTTTTAAATGGGAGAACTATATAGAAGTCTGGCGAATGACGGACTTCGCTCAATACGGGTGGAACAGTCTGGTTGTGACGTTGTTGTCTGTCCTTGGTGCATTATTCTCCTGTTCCATGGTGGCGTATGCGTTTGCCCGTCTGGAATTTCCTTTTAAAAATTCTTTGTTCGTCATGGTGCTCGGCACCTTGATGATCCCGCCGGTGGTTATGATTATCCCGCAATTTATCATCTTTAGGAATATGGGTTTCTTAGACACGCTCGTTCCCTTATGGATTTTGGAATGGCTGGCTCAGCCGTTCGGGGTTTTCCTGATGAGGCAGGCGTTCCTATCGATTCCTAAGAGTTATGAGGAGGCAGCGAAGTTGGATGGATGTTCTCCGTTCCAAACTTACTGGAGGATCTTCCTGCCGATGTGTAAGCCACAGTTAGCGACACTGACGATTTTCACCTTCATGACCAAATGGAACGAAATCATGGCCCCTGTGATTTACCTATCTTCAGAAGAGAAGTTCACGCTGCCGATCGGAGTGCTGTCGATGTCCGGCGCCTGGTTCGGTAAGGAGCAGTACTTGGTGGCCGCGGCATTGATGACATTGATCCCTATCCTGATCGTCTTCTTGTTTACGGAAAAGTTCTTTGTCCGCGGGGCCAGTTCATCAGGTCTGAAATAAAAGCTTGGCGATTCCTGTTCATAGGATGTGACTTCATATGAAAAAAAGTGTGTTGTTTGTCGGACAAAAAGAGATTTGGAATAAAGTAGAGCGAGTAGGCGAAGAATTTCCTCTCCTTTCATTGACCCCTCTTTTGAAAGAGTCAGATAAAGATCCAAGTTTGGAGAGTCTCTCTTTATCCACCTTTGATGCTGTTCTGACCCCCATGTTTGAAAGTGAGAACCTGAAGAGGAAGTACCCTGGAATAACGTTCCATGAATTGACTTGCTCTCCAATCGCCCTGAATGCTGCCTTGACCAAGTGTCTGTTCAGTCAAAGCCGGGATTCAGAAGGGAAGTGGAGCGTTGACTATAGGAGTAAAGAAGAAATCCGTATGCAGGTTATGGAGGAAAACCTCCCGCTTGAGAACCTGGAAATCTTTGAACACAGGAAAGAGATGAAGGTGAACGATATCCTCACCCATCATAAGCGTGGTTTGGAAAATCAACATATCACAAGTATCATCACCACTCATCCTCGCGTCTTCCAAGCTTTTCAGACGATGGGGGAGGAAACCCATCTGATCACGCCCACCCACTCCTGCATCCGGAGAGAAATACAAAAACTTGTCGACCGATGGAGTTGCCTGGAGCATTCGTTTCCTTACAGACTGGAAGGTCAAAAGTCACTGAAACACATGAAAAATACAGGCATCAGTGGAGCGACCATCTATCGTCTGATCGGGTTATGCCGTACATTAGACCGGGATAAAATGACAGCTGCGGAATTAGCGAAGGGGTTTTCCATCACCTTGAGAAGTGCACGCCGGATTCTTACGACACTGGAAACCCACAGTCTCGCCAAAATCATCGGAGAAGAGCAGTCCGGAGGAAGAGGGCGTCCGAGATATATCTATCAAGTGGATTTATCTTCGTTTGAAGAAGGACTGACTTCCCTGTCTGCCCTGGGCTGAATGGATTGTTAATGAAAGGAAGTGTACGATGAGTCGATTTTTAATGAATACCGTCCTCTTCGAAAGAAATCGATGGGAGGCAGGTCGCACCCCCTCCCTTCGTGTTAGTGAGTGGATGGGAAGGATGAAGGCCGATGGTTTTGATGGGATTGAATTATGGGAGAACCATGCATTGAAAAGCTCGAACGAAGAAGTAAGAGCTCTCAAAGATCATTCATTACCGGTTGAAATTTATAATTCTTATGTCGGTTTTGATGACGATCAGGACAAAGAGAGAGCAGAAGCTGCCGCCATGATTGGCCGGTTACACCCGAAGCAAGTGAAGTTCAACTTCGGAGATTCGGAAGCCTCGCTGGATGGATATATTCGTAATCTTAAAGATTGGAAAAAACAGATCCCTGACTATTGCGCCCTGTTATGTGAGTGCCACCCAGGGACAGTCATGGAAGATCCCAGAACTGCACGGGAGGTTCTTGAACAACTCGCCCCATTGGAGGTCAAGGCGGTCATCCATCCATTTCATGTCCAGGTGGATTTGAAAGGATGGTTCAATCACTTAGGAGGAAAAATCGCTCATGCTCATGTGAGTCTCTTTAAAAACGGTGTGTTTCATGCCCTGGAAGAAGAACCTGATTTCATCCAGGAACGTCTTCAAATGCTAAAAGATGAAGAGTATCAGGGAAGCTTCTCTATGGAATTCACTAAAGGAGTAGCTGAAGCGGACGAGTCGGCGAAGGATATTTATGAGAATGCAGTAAGAGATTTCTCTTACTTAAGGAAACAACTACAAAAGCAGGAGGTGTAAAGGTGATGTTAAACGTCGGAGTCATCGGAGGAGGACTGATTGCTAAAGAGCACCTGGAAGCTATTCAATCCCTGGACGAACTTCAAGCAGTGGCCTTAGCGGAGATAGACTCTTCCAAAAGAGAGGCTTTAGCTGGAGAGTTCGGGCTGAATGGTTATACCGATTACAAACAAATGATCCAGGAAACCACACCGGATATGGTCATCATCACCCTTCCTCACCACTTGCATAAGGAGGCGGCGCTGTTCTCTGCCCAGCAAGGCTGTCACCTTCTGCTGGAAAAACCGATGGCCCTGAACTCTGAAGAATGTGAGGAGGTTCTGGCAGCTGCAACTGAGCACAACGTACAGTTGCTGGTGGGACATATCCAGCACTATTTCCAGGAAAACAAGAGAGCGAAGCGGGTGATTCAAGAGCTTGAGCTGGGAGAATTGGTGTTCATCAATGAGACGCGTCACCTCAACTACTTTACAGATGACCGGCCGGAATGGTTTCTGGATCCAGATTGCTCCGGGGGTGGCATCATCATGAACATCGGAGCTCATTGCATTGATAAGATTCAATGGGTGGTGAATGAGCCGTTTACGAAAGTTACCGCCAACTTGTCGTATACGTCACCAGGGATTGAGGGAGCTGGATTGCTTCACATGGAGACAGAATCAGGGATTCCCGTCAGCGTTTCAATATCAGGTTATAACCCGGTCCCTAAGCAGCTCACGGAATTTGTCTTCACAAACGGGATGATGAAAGTGGAGATAGGAAAAGGGGTGTGGGTGAGTAAAGATGGAAAGTATGAGCAACTGTATGCCTCTAATCTGGACCACCCTTTTCAAGAGCAATTAATCGAGTTGGTGAATGGAATTACAGGGAAAGCTCCTATTGAAAATACGGGGGTATACGGCAAGTCTATCATTCAAGTCATTGAATCCATCTACCAATCGGATCAGGAATCCAAGGCTGTACGGGTATCTCATTCGTACCAAGGGAAGGGGGAACTCTTGTGAACGTAAGGATGGAAGGGGATAGTGGAGAATTTCAAGCAGCCCTGGAGGAGCTTGCAGAAATTTATGGATGCTCATTCAACAAAGAGGGTGGTTTCAGGATTCAGGTGAAACGGTGGGGGCATAAGAACCTGAAGGTCACCTTGAATGAAGAGGAAGGAACTATTTTTTTCAATCAGCCGATTCATTTCTTCAGGGCGTTGGGATTATTGTTGGAAAAAGCAGCTCACACCTCAAGTTTCACTATTGAGGAAACCCCACAGTTCACCATGAATGGAATCATGCTCGACTGTTCCAGGAATGGTGTCATGAAGACGAACCAAATCAAAACGATCATCCGGATGATGGCCGTTATGGGATTGAATATGCTGATGCTTTATATGGAAGATACATACGAAATCAAAGAGCAGCCGTACTTTGGTTATAGGCGGGGGCGTTACAGTCAGGAAGAACTGAAGGAATTGGACGATTATGCGGATCAATTCGGGATTGAATTGATTCCGAGCATTCAGACTCTTGCTCACCTGTCGACCTTCTTACAGTGGGACGGGAATGAGGCATTGAAAGATACATCCGACATTCTGCTTACAGGAGCAGAAGAAACGTATGCATTGATTGAGCAGATGATCTCCTCCGTGATGCAGTCATTCCGGACGAAACGAATCCATATCGGTATGGATGAGGCGCACTTGTTAGGGCGAGGACAATATTGGAAGAAGCACGGATACCGTCCAAGCTTTGAGATCATGAACGATCATCTAAAGGAAGTCTTGCATATCACCCGGAACAAAGGGCTTGATCCAATGATATGGAGTGACATGTACTTCCGGATGGCTTCTGACCAAGGACACTATTACGATTTGGATGCCCGCATCCCGGATGAGGTCATCCAAGAGATGCCTAAAGATCTTCAGTACGTCTACTGGGATTACTATCATGAGGATGAGGCGTTTTACCGGGCATTCATGCAAAAGCATCAATCGTTCGGGACGAAACCTTTATTTGCTGGAGGGATCTGGACTTGGAACGGTATTTCGATTCATTATCCAAAAACATTCCGTGTCATCGAGTCTTCCTACAAGGCTTGTAAAAAAGAAGGCATACAAGAAGTATTCTCCACCCTGTGGGGGGATAACGGAGCGGAAACCAACCCTTTTCAAAGTCTTTTAGGACTGCAGCTGGTTGCTGAACATGGCTATGCTGTAGAGCCGGATAGGAAGAAGGTCAGGGAACGATTTGCTTTCTGCACAGGAGCAGATATGGAAGCTTTTCTAAAAATCGGAGAGCTGGATCAACCTCCAGGGTATGAGGAGGGGGAGTTGGAGCCTGCTAATCCATCCAAATATCTGTTATGGCAGGACCCATTCGTCGGTTTGTTTGATAAACAAGCGGAAGGCCGGCCTTTGAACACTTATTATGGAGACCTCCATCGTCAATTGGAGAGGGCTAAGAAAAAGGTGGGGCTCTGGAGTTGGATTCTGGACGTGCCCAGTCAAATGTGTGCGGTCTTAAGCCTGAAAAGCGAACTCAACCGTCAGTTGAAGACCGCTTATGAGGAAAAAGATCATCAAACCCTGCAACATCTGAAAGAACAACTTCTGCCCAGCCTGTTTCAAGAGGTCGAGCGGTTAAGAGATATGCATTACGAACAGTGGATGAAAGTGAATAAGCCTTTCGGATGGGAAGTTCTGGACATTCGATATGGAGGGTTAATGGCGAGAATTCGGACAACAGGACGAAAGCTCTCAGACTATTTGGAAGGTCACATTCCAGATCTTCCTGAACTCGAAGAAGCAAGGCTTCCTTTTTCATCGCGGAAAAACGGGTATGTCAGGTGCAATGAGTATCGTAACATCGCATCGGCGAACCCGCTTTAATAGATCACAGAGAAGGGTGTGATAGTCAAGGGTGGCAACTCGTTTCTTAAGACGCAGGTGTATGTAAAATACAGGAGGGTCTTAATGGAAAAAATATCTGAGAGAATAGGTTGGTTGACAGGTTTATGTGCAATGGCTGTGGTTTTCGTATTTCTTCCCGGAAGCATCTCAGCAGAAACAGCATCCGGCAAAGACAAAGCGATGTGGGCGTGGTTCCCGAATGAGGATATTAATACGGAAGAATCCAGGGAAGAGATGGTTTCCTTTGCGGAAGAAAAAGGTGTCAACATGATTTACTTGAACATTGGCGCAAGGGAGGATCTTCCCTATATCCAAAAGCATCCTGAACATTACCAAGCGTTTATCCAGCTTGCCCATGCCAACGGAATTGAAGTCCATGCTTTAGATGGAGCGGCGGAATGGGCATTAGCGGAAAATAGACATGTCGCCTTATCCCGTTTGTTCAGTGTACTGTTTTACAACCGGACCGCTGAAGAAGACGAGAAATTTGATGGCATCCAGTTTGATATTGAACCTTATTTACTTGATGAGTGGGATACAGATGAAAGAACACAAGTCATCGATCAATACTTGAAAGGGCTGCATGTAATCGACTCTATCGTGCAGTTCCCTAAAATAAAGAGTGATTTTGAGTTCATGGTTGCTATGCCGTTCTGGTTTGATGGAGAAAAATATGAAACCACGTATAAAGGCGTAACCAAGCCTCTTTCAGATCATGTCATGGATACCGTGAGTGATGGGGTGGCCATCATGGCCTACCGGGATTTTGCAGAAGGAAAAGATTCCATTTCGTATCATACCGGGCACGAAATCCAATATGCCAATCAGATTGGCAGCAAGGTCATAATGGGAGTAGAAACACAGTATCTGGAGCCTTATGAGAAGGTGTCCTTCTTCGAAGAAGGGGAAGATTATATGAATGATCAGCTGAACATATTAGATGCCTTGTATGAGAATGAACCTTCTTATGCCGGTCAGGCGATTCATAAATATCAAAGCTACCAGTCGATGAAGCCATAACCGTGTGATAAGAGTTATAATTTCTGTTTAGAAAAGCGGAACTCCTCAGCGCAATATAAAACCAAAGGCATTATCGAAGCAGTTCCCTTTTCGGGACATGCTTGTGATAATGCCTCTTTTTTCTGTGCTCTGGCCTTTGAGTAAGCTTAATTTCACAGGCTCTCTTATGTCTTTCAGCATGCTGTAAGCATCAGACTTAAAATCTAATCACATAAAAATTCAGAATAATTGTAGAAATCAGAAAACATTTGTTGTAGACTGATTGTATATAGAAATTGTATACAATATTTAAACACAATGGTGGTAGGCGAAATGAATAAAAAGAAAAACGAAGAAATTGCGTACGAAAAAATCAAACGGGCCATTATGCTGAAGCGCCTGGTGGCAGGACAGCGAGTAACGGAAGACTGGGTGAGTAACGAGCTCGAAATGAGCCGCACACCCATCCGTGCAGCTTTCACCAAACTCGAAAATGAGGGATTGATTGAACTTGTTCCACATAGAGGAGCTTTTGTGTGCAGTCCCTCGGATAAAGAGCTCGAAGATGTGTTCAATCTTCGAATTGTTCTTGAAAGCTATGCGGCAGAGCTGGCTGTTCATCAAATGACCAGTGAACATTTTCAACAAATGGACCGGCTGTTAGAGGAAGAAATAAAGGCTTATGAGGACAAAGATTATGAGGAATTTCTCCGTATAAATGCCCTCATTCACGCGTACCCGGCACAAGTGGCGGGGAACAGATTTCTTCTTCAGGAAATCCAAAGGCTGAACCAATGGTCTGACTGTTATTTGATTCTAAGAGACAACTTTTATACAACACCGATGGATGAGGTTCTCTCCGTACCCGAGCACTTGGCGGTTGTAAAAGCGCTGAAGAAACGTGATGTGGCCGCTGCTAAAAAAGCGATTGAAGCCCATATGCTGTCCACGCTGACGGACCTTGCAGAGCGAACGTCCATTTTCAATTGAAGGGGGAAAAATAATGACAACACACGCGTCCATCCAAACACAGCTTCCAGGTCCTAAGGCAGGTGAGCTTTTAGAAAGGCGTCACAACATTGTACCGAATGCCGTCAGTTACGGCATCCCGACGTTTGCGGCAAAAGCAGAGGGAGCGAAGGTGACCGATGTGGATGGCAATACGTTCATCGACTTCGCCGGTGCGATTGGCACAATCAACGTCGGGCACTGCCATCCTACCGTGAAGGCAGCTCTCCATGATCAGGTTGATCAGTATATCCACACGGGCTTTAACGTGATGATGTATGAACCGTATATTGAACTGGCTGAGAAGCTGGCGGCCCTTGCTCCCGGCACACACGATAAAAAAGTGCTCCTGCAGAACAGTGGGGCAGAAGCAGTGGAGAATGCCGTGAAAATTGCACGGAAATACACGGGAAGGCAGGCCGTGGTTACGTTTGAAAATGGCTTTCACGGCCGGACGTTGATGACGATGTCGATGACGAGTAAGGTGAAGCCTTATAAGTTCGGCTTCGGACCTTTTGCTCCGGAAGTGTATAAGGCACCCTTCCCGTATCCATACCGGAAACCGGAAGGCATGACGGAAGAAGAATACAACTTGTTCATGATCGAAGAATTCAAGAAATTCCTTCTCACAGAAGTCGCACCTGAATCTATCGCAGCCGTCGTTATGGAGCCGGTGCAGGGAGAAGGTGGCTTCATCGTTCCTGAAAAGAGCTTTGTTCAGGCGGTCAAAGGATTGTGCGAGGAACACGGCATTCTTTTTGTTGCTGATGAAATCCAGACAGGCTTCGGCCGGACAGGAAAGTATTTTGCGATTGATCACTATGATGTGACACCGGATTTGATTACCGTATCCAAATCACTAGGAGCGGGGACGCCGATCAGCGGTGTCATCGGACGAAGTGAAGTGATGGATGCTGCCGGTGCTGGTGAACTCGGGGGTACATACAGCGGGAATCCATTAGGCTGCCGTGCGGCCATTGCGGCGATTGAAGTCATTGAAAATGAGGGGTTGAATGAGCGGGCCGTTCATATCGGAAATGTCGTCAAAGACAGGTTCCATCAGTTATCCGAAGACCTCGATTGTATCGGTGAAATCCGTGGCCTCGGAGCCATGGTGGCTGTAGAGATCGTAGAAGACAGGGATACGAAGGCACCGGACAAGCTGTTGACTCAGAAAATCATTTCCGAAGCCCAGCATGCAGGACTTCTTGTCTTAGGAGCAGGTTTGTACGGGAATGTCATCCGCTTCCTGATGCCGCTTGTCATTACAGATGAAGAATTAGACGAAGGATTATCCATTTTAGAAACAGCGATCAAGAACTGCTCGACACCCCAGCATGTGTAAAAAGGAGGCTGACTATGAATATCGTAATTGACGGAGAACAGATACAGACAGACAAAACCTTCCCGGTCTATAATCCGATCAACGGAGAAATCGTTGCTTCTGTACCGGATGCCGGTGAGAAAGAAGCAAAGCAGGCGGTGGAAGCTGCTCATCGTTCCTATCAAGCTTGGAAAAAGACGACGGCGGATGAACGCGCCGCTTTTCTAACGAGATGGTTTCAATTGATAGAGGAGCACACCGATGAGCTCGCTGAAATCATGACAAAAGAGCAGGGCAAGCCGCTGAAGGAAGCCAAGGGCGAGATTGGGTACGCCAACAGCTATATCTCCTGGTATGCCGGGGAAGCAAAGCGAGTGTACGGACAGACCATCCCGGCCTCCAAGCCTGATAAGCGCATTCTCGTTCAAAAGCAGCCTGTTGGAGTGGTAGCGGCTATTACACCGTGGAATTTTCCGGCGGCAATGATCACGCGGAAAGTCGCGCCCGCTATTGCAGCAGGGTGCTCAGTCCTTATTAAACCAGCAGAAGAAACGCCATTAACGGCGATCCGCTTAGTAGAATTGGCCATAGAAGCGGGGGCACCTGCAGGGCTGATCAATGTCCTGACTGGTGATGCAGAAACGATCAGTGATGTGTGGCTCTCAGATTCCAGAGTAAGGAAGCTTTCGTTTACAGGATCCACGGAAGTCGGAAAACTGCTTATGAAAAAGTCCGCCGATACGATGAAGCGGGTGTCCCTGGAACTTGGGGGACAGGCTCCTTTTGTTGTTCTGGCGGATGCGGACCTTGATAAAGCGGTTGCAGGAGCGGTGGCCTCGAAGTTCAGAAATGCCGGGCAGACGTGCATCTGCTCCAATCGTTTCTTTGTTCATGAATCCATCGTTGATGCTTTTACCGACAAATTAAAAGCAGCTGTTGAAGCGCTTAAAGTAGGTGACGGTATGGATCCTGACACAGATATCGGCCCGCTCATCAACCAGAGTGCCTGTGATAAGGTGGCTCGACATATCGAAGATGCACGCTCCCGAGGGGCAGAAATTGTAACCGGTGGAGCGGCCCCGATTTCTAAAGGAAGTCTAATCATGCCGCCGACGATTTTGAAAAACGTCGATGAGTCCATGATCTGCATGAAGGAGGAAACGTTCGGTCCCGTCGTACCGATCACATCATTCAGTGATGAGGAAGAAGCTGTACAACAAGCCAACAATACCCCGTTCAGTCTGGCTGCTTACTTGTTTACGGAAAATATGAGCAAAGCGTTAACCCTCTCGGAAGCGCTGGAATACGGAATTGTCGGTGTCAATGACGGATCCCCGTCCGCTGCTCAGGCACCTTTCGGAGGATTCAAGGAAAGTGGACTCGGTCGAGAAGGTGGTCCCCAGGGGATCGAGGAGTATCTGGAAACGAAATACATTTCATTAGGTCTTTAAATAATAAAAAGGGAGTTTTTTGATGTATAAACCGATTGATTCTTCATTGTCCCCACGCTTTTGCGGATTGAGCACGTTCATGAGATTGGAAGCTGTGAAAACGGAAGAAAACGTCGATTTCGCTGTGCTCGGAGTTCCTTTTGATACGGCAGTTTCAAACCGGACGGGTCAAAGAGGCGGACCGCAGCATATCCGGAATTCATCCGTACTGCTGCGCCCTTACAACCCTGATCAGGACATCAATATTTTTGACTATGCCTCTGGTGTCGATTATGGCGATATCGATGTGATCCCAGGCAACATCCATCGTACATACGACAACATCGTCGAAGGACTGGAACCTCTTCTTGAGAAATCCGTCACGCCGATCATTTTAGGCGGCGATCATTCGATTTCCCTTGGAAACCTCCGTGCCTTCCATAAAAAATACGGCAAGATGGCGTTTGTTCATTTTGACAGCCACGGCGATACGTGGGACAACTATTTTGGTGAAAAGTATATGCACGGGACACCATTCCGGAGAGCGGCGGAAGAAGGGCTGCTGGATATGGATCGTTCGATACAGATTGGTTTGCGCGGACCTCTTTACGGACCGGAAGACTATAAGGATGCCGAGGATCTCGGCTTTGAAGTCCTCCCGATGAAAAAGGTCCGCAAGATGGGCTATGAAAAAGTCATCGAACGCATTCATGAAAAAATTGGGCCGGACCATCCGGTATTTGTCAGCTTCGACATCGATTTTGTGGACCCGGCTTATGCACCTGGAACAGGAACGCCTGAAGTCGCAGGGCCGACAAGCTTTGAAGCGCTGGAATGTGTGAGAGGCCTGCATGGGCTTAACCTTGTCGGATTCGATTTAGTGGAAGTGCTGCCGACGTACGATGCCGGTGATATCACGGCAGGTCTTGCTTCTGCGGTTGGCTTTGAAATGATCAGTCTCGTCGCGATGAAAAAAAGAGCAGAACAGAAGGCTTTGACCAGATAAATCTATTTCAAGCAAGGGGGGATGCATATGCAACCACAGGAAAGAGTAGAACAATGGGAGGAAAAAAGAACGTCGACGTTCGCCAAAAGTGATTACATGAAGTTTATCATTCCATCCGTTTTTGGCGCTCTGCTTTTTTTAGTGCCCATCTATTACAACGGAAAAGTCACGATCGGTGTCGGGATTATGGCAGAATCGCTTCAAACCATATTTGAACCGTACCTATATATGTTCATGACGGTTATTCTCACCCTGTCAGCTCTCGGGGCGGCTTATACGAAGGGCGCCAAACCCGGGTGGATCATGAAATCGAGCTTTCTACAATCGCTCTTTTATGTCCATCCCTTTTGGCTGACCATCCGTACGATGGGCGCTGCATTTGCCATTTGTACGATTTTTGAATGGGGTCCGAGCTGGCTCTATGCTGATATTACCGGGGGAACGGTCCTTTATTCCTTGATTCCCGTTCTGACGACATGGTTTTTGTTTGCCGGCTTATTGATGCCTTTAATGCTGGAGTTTGGCTTAATGGAATTTGTCGGCTCCATCTTCCGGAAAATCATGTATCCCCTTTTCAAATTACCGGGACGTTCCTCCATCGATGCGTTCGCTTCATGGATGGGAAGCGGAACGGTTGGCGTCCTCATTACCACAAGACAGTATGAAGAAGGCTTTTATACCAAACGAGAAGCAGCCGTCATCTCGACCACTTTCTCCGTTGCTTCCATCGCCTTCAGCTTAGTCGTTATTACCTTCATCGGACTTGAACACATGTTTGTCCCGTTTTATGTAACAACGGTAGTGGCCGGGTTGGCTGCTGCTGTCATTTGTCCGCGTATCCCTCCTCTATCGAAGAAAAAAGATGAATACTATGAACCCGTCGGAAAACAGATCAGTGAAGCGGTTCCTGAGAACACATCTGATTTCCAATGGGGACTGCAGAAAGCATTGGAAAAAGCGCAGAAAGTCACCGGATTCAAGCAAGTAGCCAAGCAGGGCGCCCAAAACGTTCTGGATATATGGTTCGGCCTGATGCCTTTAGTAATGGCGCTTGGAACCCTCGCCTTGATTTTAGCCGAGTTCACACCCGTCTTTACGTATCTGTCCTATCCATTCGTCGGACTGTTGAATCTCCTGCAGATCCCATCTGCGGTAGAAACCGCACCAGCGATGCTCGTTGGTTTTGCGGATATGTTCCTTCCTGCTGTCGTTGGAAGCGGGATTGAAAGTGAGCTGTCCAGGTTCGTCATTGCTGCTGTATCATTGACTCAGCTGATTTACATGTCTGAAGTCGGCATCCTGCTTATTAAATCGAAAATCCCGGTCGGTATTGTCGACCTTCTAGTGATTTTCCTGCAGCGGACGTTGATTACGCTGCCGATTATAGCTGTGATGGCACACGTGTTCTTTTTTTAAGGTACTTAGATGATTAATTGTAGTTGCAGAGGAAACGAATAAAAAGCGGGTCGATTTGTTGTTGATAACGAATCGACCCGCTTTTTCTATTTATTCTGGTGTATCAGGGTTATTACATTACTATTTCAGTTGCTTCACACATCTTTTCAATTTGAATTGTTTAAATAATTCAAAAAGATAGATCGTATGGGGAAGGGATATAGAAGGTGTTCGCAAAATAATATGAAAGAAAATTCAAAAATGGGTTGCAATGTAAGCGCATTCTTACTATGATTATAGTGAAACGTTTTACCTTATATATATGAAAATGAATATTTCATCAATTTAATAATATTTATCTTTGATTTCCATGGTGAAACGTTTTACTAAAAAGGAGATGGTAAGTTTGAAACGACTGTATGGTGTAACAACGGCGATGGTAACCCCTATGAATGAAAAGGGAGACGTGGATTTACAGGCTGCTGAGCGATTAACAAACTTCCTGATCGACAAAGGTGTGGATTGTTTGTTTCCTCTAGGTACGACAGGGGAGATGTTCAAGCTATCGTTGGAAGAGCGGAAGCGCGTAGCGGAGCAGGTAATTAATACGGCAGCGAACCGGGTGAATGTATTTATACACATCGGTGCGATGACCACGGAGGAAACTCTGCAGCTCGCCAATCATGCTTGGCAAGCGGGGGCGGACGGCATCGGTGTGGTATCACCGGCATTCTTCAACGTAAGTGATGAAGAAATCTTCGAATATTACCAAACGATATCCTGGTCTCTTCCTGAAGACTTCCCTATTTACTTATATAATATTCCTCAGTGCTCTGGAAACGATTTGTCAGTGAATGTAGTGAGAGACCTTGCGGAAAATTGCGCGAACATAGTTGGCATCAAGTACAGCTATCCGGATTTTATAAGAATCAAGGATTATCTGACCGTAAAGTCTGGGGAGTTTTCTGTTTTGACAGGGGCGGATGGATTGTTCCTTCCGGCGCTGGCAATGGGATGCGATGGAGTTGTATCCGGTGTGTCGGGAGCTTTCCCGGAACCGTTTGTTAAAATCAACAAGCTTTATAAAGAAGGTAGAATTGAAGAGGCACAAAAGGTGCAGCAGGCCGGTAACGATATTATTACGATTCTTAAGTCTGGCTCAAACATGTCTTACTTTAAAAAAGCTCTAAATTACCGGGGCATTCAAGCTGGTTGCATGCGAAGACCGCACATGGATCTAACTGAAGCCGAAAGGGACTCGCTGGTGTCGGATCTTCAGGATTGGCAGAATAAACACATGAAGGGAGAAATGTCCTCAAATGATTGAAGTTTCTACGCTTCCGTGTATTAAATTAAACTATGAGATCATGTGATCACGGAGGTATAAGTATGAGAAGAGTAACAATAAAAGATGTAGCAAAGGAAGCACAAGTATCGATTGCAACCGTTTCAAAAGTGATTAATGAGAAAGGGTACGTAGGCAAGGATACGAGGGATACGGTCTTGAAATCCATTCAGCGCCTTGGGTATAGCGTCAATGCGAACGCTAGAAGCTTGAAGGCTTCGAAATCCAATAAAATTGCTGTTCTCACATCGGATATATCCAACCCGTATTTAATGTCTATTGCGAAGGACGTCGAGGAGATGATTCGTTCGTTAGGGTCGCATATGATGTTGCTCAGTCACAATGATAACCCATATCTCGAGAGGGAAGCGCTGAAGGTTATTATTGAACAGCAGGTCGATGCGTTAGTTATCATACCGACGGGGGAGAATGGTGACGTAATTGAATCAATCCAGAAGAAAAACATCCCGGTCATTGCTATCGATAGACAAGTAGATAAAGTCGATACGGATCTGATAGTCGATGACAACTATTACGGATCTTATGAATGTATTCATTATCTCTACCGTCTTGGTCATAAGACGGTCGGCATAATTTACGGTCATGAACGTAATTCGATAGGAAGAGAGCGTCTCTATGGTGCCGTCGATGCAGTGAAGGAACGGGGGATGGATAATAGAGAATCACTTATTTTGGAAGCAGATTTTAAAGAAGATGAGGCGTATCGGGCGACAATCGAGTTACTAATGAATCCGAAGCCACCGACGGCAATTTATTCCTGCAATAATACGATGACGAAGGGGGTTTTGAAAGCAGTTCGGGATCAAGAACTGCGGATTCCGGAAGATATATCCCTTATAGCCTTCGGTGATAACGCCCAGTGGGAGTTGATTGAACCGAAATTGACGCTGATGACGCAGCCGATGAAGCGAATCGGAATAGAAGCATCGATCATGCTGAAGAACCGGCTGAAGCTTGAAGAACCGTTTGATGTCCAAAAGAAAGTTATGAAGCCTTCCTTAGTGGAAGGAGCTTCTTGTAAAACTATATAAAATCAAGGGAGCGAATCAGTATGAACAAAAAAGTAAGTATATCCATTATGGTATTCTTCGCTTTGATTCTAACCGCATGCAGTAGTTCCAGTTCTAACTCAGAAGCGTCAAACTATCCGGATGATCAGGTCGAAGTGATTGTTCCGTTCGCATCCGGTGGATCCTCGGATTTGGTATCGAGAACCATAGCATCAGAAATGGAAAGTGGACTTGGCGTTCCGGTGACGATTACAAATAAGACGGGTGGTTCTGGTGCAACCGGAATGCTCGCTGCAAAAAATGCCCAATCGGATGGATATACGCTCGGATATGTGCCTGTAGAAATGGCGATGCTTGATGGATTAGGACTTGCAGATATAAAACCGGATGATTTCGAGTATATAGGTCAACTCATGACAATCCCGGCGGCAATCACTGTTCCGGCCGATGCTCCTTACAATACAATTGAAGATTTCGTACAATATGCAAAAAATAATCCAGGGAAAATCCAGATAGGTAATTCCGGTACGGGATCCATCTGGCACATTGCAGCTGCGGCTTTTGCTCAGGAAGCAGATGTTGATGTCGAGTATGTTCCTTATGAAGGAGCGGCTCCCGCGGTGACGGCGCTGATGGGTGAGCATATATCGGCTGTCTCTGTAAGCCCTTCTGAAGTAAGTGCCGGTGTTGCAAGTGGTGACTTGAAGGTGCTTGCGGTCATGGGAGAAGAGCGTGATGTTTCATTACCGGATACACCTACGTTGATGGAAGTTGGGTATGATGTTTCCGTTGCTGGATGGGGTGGGTTCGTCGCTCCCAATGGAATCCCGGAAGAAGCTTTAAAGAAGTTGAGAGAATCGTTTAAAGAAGCTTCAGACAGCGATGAATTCCAGAAGTTAATGGATGATCGTGGCATGACTCCTGCTTATAAAGACGGCGGAGAATTCAAATCTTACGCAAAAGAACAGTACGATTACTTCAATGAGCTAATTCCGACCATTGAATTGAATCAGTAAAGGTATGAAGGGAGGAGAAGGACGTGAAAGATCTTCGCCTTTGGATAAATGCGACTATCTTCATCATCGCTGTATTTTTGTTCTGGAAGACGTCGCAGTTCAATACGGCATTCCAGCAAGAGGGAGTAGGGCCAGCTTTTTTCCCGCGGGTCACATTGATCGTCATCATGGTCCTCACTGTGGTCGAAACGTTCCTCGCGCTTCATAAAGCGGAGGAAGAAGAATACCAACAGGTGATGAACAAGCGACTTCTGCTATTCATCGTCACCATTGGGGCGTTTGTTTTTTTATTCCAGACATTACCTTTTCTAGTCATATCTATAATTACCCTGTTTTTAATGGGGGTTATTCTCAAAATAAAAGTCCTTTCTTCTGTCCTATTATCGGTAATCCTCAGCCTGTCTGTTTATTACATTTTTACGGAAGGCTTCAACATCATACTCTAGAAGGAGGGGAACGATGGTCTTCTTAGGAGATTTACTCCAAATAGGCACGATCACATTCATTTTGATAGGTAGTACCCTCGGTCTGTTCATTGGTGCGCTTCCGGGACTTACGGCGACGATGGGTATAGCTATACTTACGCCTCTTACCTTTTGGCTTCCACCGGAACAAGGACTGGCTATGCTTATCTCAATCTATTGTACAGGTATATTTGCAAGCGGAATCCCGGCGATTCTGATTAACACACCAGGCACCCCTGCATCAATGGCGACAACCTTCGACGGTTATCCATTGACGAAGAAGGGGAAAGCAGGACTTGCGTTAGGAATCAATGCCATTTATTCAGGACTTGGTGGAATCATCAGTACGATTTTTCTTATCGTGCTCGCCCAACCTATATCAAGCTTCGCCTTAAGCTTCGGAGCCCCAGAATACTTCGCCTTGGCAATTTTCGGTTTGTCGATGATGATCGGGGTGTCGGGAAAATCAATGATTAAAGGAATGCTTACAGGGTTTATTGGATTATTCATAGCAACAATCGGGCTCGATCCGATTGTCAGCACACCCCGTTTCACCTTTGAGCAGAGCGCACTTTATGACGGTATTTCCTTTATCCCGATTATGATCGGTTTGTTTGGTGTCGGAGAAATCTTTTATCAAGTGCTTGAGAATCCACAGAAGTTAGAGAAGGCGAAGCAGCATATCGGGCGGATTCTGCCGAACAGGAAGGAGCATAAGGAGATGATGAAGCCCTTTGCCATGTCCTCCATTGTCTCCACTTTCATAGGAGCCATTCCTGGTGCGGGTGGAGATATAGCGTCGATTGTTACGTGGGAGCAGAGTAAGAAGTTTGCTAAGGATAAGAAGAAAGGAGAATTCACCAATGGATCGCTCAGCGGCCTAGCTGCTACGTGTACTGCGAACAACGGCGTTATTGGCGGTGCCTTTACGACCATGTTGACACTCGGCCTTCCGGGCGATGCAGTCACTGCGATTCTTATCGGCTCGCTTATGATGTACGGGATGCAGCCGGGTCCCAATCTGCTTGTGGAAAACCCAGATATCGTTCACACCATCTTCGGACTCTTACTGGTTTCAAATATATTCGTCATTATTATTGGCTTGTTCGGAGCCCAACTGTTTTCAAGAATATTGTTGCTTAAGCAAGAATTCATCTGGATTTCAGTCATCCTATTCAGTATCGTCGGTGCGTACGCTCTGAACAACAGCGTATTCGACGTATGGGTGATGTTCATAAGCGGATTTATCGGACTTCTGTTTAGGAAATTCGATTATCCATTAGGGCCGCTCATTTTGGGATTGATTCTCGGACCGATGGCGGAGTCAAACTTCCGGCGGGCTTTGGTGATCAGCGGCGATTCCTTATATACAATATTCTTTACGAGACCGATTTCTCTGATTTTGCTCAGTTTGGCTGCGATTTCCTTGTTTTTCCCTTTGATCAAAATGATTAAGGAGAATCGTTCGTTAAGTAATTAGATAAAAGGGTGTTGCCCATATTGTGGCACCCCCTTTTATAAGGGACAAAAGAATTTACCCCATCGACTTGAAAATATTTAATATATCTTTCCTTTCTTTAAATCTCCTTATTACTAGAGGGGGGTGAAAAATTCATTAGATAAATCCAAAAGAACACATGAGATATGTGATTAACATACTTACTTCCCAAATTAGATTTTTACCAATCTAACACATTTAATAAAAGTCATTCTCTTTCCACTTCATAAGTTGTTCCTGCCAGTAATGATTAAGTTTCAAGAATTCTTCGGTTTCAATCCCTGCATCAATGGTCCTCCCACTTGAATCGATCCACCGTATCAATAGACCATCACTGAAGTAATAGCGGTCCTCCTCCCCATCTTTTTCGGTGTAGATAAAGAAAAGTTCGCCATTATCCGTATAAAATGATTCAATGGTGGACCCATCCAATTTCTGTTCAACTAATTTCCTGCGTACCCGGTTTTCATTGATATACTCTGTCACATCAGGGGCAGCGGTTTCTTGAGTGTAAAGGTTCTGGTTTTCATTGATGTGGCTGTATTCAGCTTTAATGGAATTCACTATGGATGGTACGTGAAAGCTTCTCGATAACAGCTCTTCCTCTTCTTTGAATACTTTCGTGTGTAACAGTAAAGTAAGATTTTCTTTGGTATCCCCGTAAAGAATAGGAAGGGAGTATCCACAGGAGCCGGAATAGGAAAGCATGTCTGATGGAAACATGGTTTCTGGAACTTGATGATCACAGGTGGTCGAAATAGAAATGGATGTATTGCTTCCTGTGCTTTCTTCTATCTCCTGAGCTATGTAAAAAACTTCTTGAGCCCAGGCTCTTAACACATCGTATTCGCCTGTGTCGTACAATTGATATAAAGTAAATATACCGTTGCTGTCAGGGTTTTCAATCGATAACTCTATCTCTTGCGCGTTCTTGTTCAACGTCCATGTACCAAGGTCAAAAGGATGGACATCTGCCAGATTATTTAATTTTTCCTCATAACGAGCCAAAGGGTCTTCTTTATTCTCCACAGATTTTTCTGTAGTTTCCGGTTCGCTTGTATGTTCAACTTCACTCTCCTGAGATGCTGGAGGCGCGTCTTCATTTCTCTCTTCTTCAACTTCCAGAACGCTGCCTTTCTCCGGTTTAACTAAAACTTCTTGATCAAGGTTCTTTGCACGTAAGTGGTCCCAACTGTAATAACCGGCAATAAAAATCAGAAGGAATCCGGCCAGGCAAAAAAATAAGGCCGACTTTTTTCTTTTGGATTGGTTTTCAGAGACAGCTGGGATGGATGAACTGAAATCTTGGCCGCAATTCTCACAGAAATTAGTGTCTGCTTTTAATTTCATTCCACAGTTTGTACAGAAATCAGGCATGCTCTCACCCTTTCGTTTAATGAACGATTCATTTTATGACGAAAGGGATCATTAAAGACTTTATACCTTTTGAATTTGTAATTTTATCCTGTCTATATGATATTCACGCTGAATGCCGGAAATCCAATTCGTGCCACCGAAAAAGAGCCACCATCCATGATTACGCAGTGGATGGTGGCTCTTTAATTTATGAAAGGTCAAGAAAAGCCTGGGTAAAGGATTTATGCTGGTTCCATACCCAGAGCGTATCGGCGGCAACGACGGCGGCTTCCGATTCGTCCCTTACCCCATAATAGTCGGGCAGATCCTCCGGACGTTTCTTGGGGTGAAGAACGAACTCCTTCACATAGGGATTGTGATGATCGGCTTTTTGAAGGAGAATTCTTGTTCTCCTTGTCAGCCCTTCTGTTAAATAAGCAAGAATGGCTTCATAAAACAGGAAGAAGGTATCGGATTCCTGTATGGAATTTAGTAAAGCCCTGGCTTCTGTGTAGTATCCATGTTCTAAGTACAGCGGAAGAAGCCTATACCGGATTCCTTGGTTGTCCCCCTCATCCAATCGCAGCAGTTCGCGGTAATGAAGGATCCCTCCGTCAATGTCGTACTCACGGATCAACTGTTCAGCATACGCCGCTTTTGCACGTAAATACGGACGGGCATCAACCTCCATCCAGAGTTCTCCTGTTAAATCTTTCATGATAAAAGGATCCATCGCGTTTTCTCCATTGATCATGGCTTTTGTCAGTATCTTTTTCTTCTTGTGATTATACGGGGAGAATTCTGCGAGAATGATGTAAAGGTCTGGATGGTACGGGTGGATCGTAAACAATTCTACGCATAATTCGATTTTCTCTTGAAAGGACGCCCCATAAAAACTGGAAAAGAGGTCCCCGAGCATAAAACGCTGGTCCATGGTAAGTTCCGTGCTGAAATTACCGGAATAGGTCTGCATGTGGAGAACTTGGTCAACCAGTTCATCCAACAGCTTAGAGTTTGGGGGCGGTGTCTGGAACCTTCCTTCAACGGCCGCCCTCCAGTAGGAAGATATGATATCTCCTGCCGTATCACTGAGCCTGCGGTACGCCTGGGACACTTTGTGGGAGGTGACGCCATACTTGTCTGCACATGCCTTTTGCGAAATTTTGGGTCCTAGGAACGTTTTTGAAGCGAGGTACTCAAGTCCTGCGGCGAAGCAGTAAGGATCCTGAATAACAGGCTGTTTTCTCCGACCGTATTCCTCCCATATATGGGTGATGGCCTCCATATGTTTGTCATAGTCGGTCTGCTTTTGTTTGAATAATGTCAGTACCGTTTGCTGGTCTTCATTCACAGGGGAAAACTCCTTTAAGATAGGTAATTACATAAAGTTTACTTGGTTGGTTGGATAAAGTAAATGCGGCAGCTGCTTGTGTGCTTCAAGCAGTTGTGTACAGGAGTGTTTTTATAAATGTGAACCAAGTACTTTGACTTATGAAAGATGGTATTGATTTAGGACTGCGGGAGTTTATGAGATAATTAATTCGGAAATTCATTTATATTACCCCAATAAAGGAGTTTTACTATGCCGGAATATGTTGGTTACATCGGTACGTACACCAAACAGGAAAGTAAAGGCGTCTATCAGTTCACGCTTGATACAGATACTAAGGAACTGAAAAACGTTCAGTTGGCTGCAGAACTGCAGAACCCTACGTACGTCACCGTGAGTGATGATCAAAAGAATCTTTATGCGGTTTCCAAAGACGGAGAAAATGGTGGCGTCACGTCCTTTTCCATCAATGAAGAAACGGGAGAACTCACGAAGTTGAACGCTCAGACAGCTGCAGGATCTCCACCGTGCCACGTGAGTGTGGATCATTTGAACAACAATGTTGTCACGGCTAACTATCATACAAAAGAAGTGGTCTCCTACCTGACCAATGAAGATGGATCGTTGAATCCTGCAGTTTCAATCGTGGAGCATGAAGGGACCGGTCCTCATGAGCGTCAGGAAAAGCCGCACATGCACTATGCAGGCTTTACCCCTGATGAAAAATACGTGATAGCGATTGACCTTGGCAGCGACCGTGTCATCACTTACGCCGTAGACAATGACGAGTTGAGTCAGGTACAGGTGTTCAACACGAAACCGGGTTCCGGCCCTCGCCACATCACCTTCCATCCGAACAAAAAGTATGCCTATGTGATGACGGAGCTCAGCTCAGAAGTGCTTGTGCTTCATTACGATGAGAAGGATGGCAGCTTCACCGAGCAGCAGGCCATTGCCGCAATCCCTAAGGACTTTGATGAAACCAATGATGGCAGTGCCATTCATATTTCTTCAGATGGACAGTTTGTTTATGCCGGCAACCGCGGGCATAATTCCATCGCCGTTTACGAAGTCGATCAGGATACAGGGAAACTTACTTTTGTAGAGTGGACCTCAACAGAAGGGAACTGGCCGCGTGATTTCGTGATGGATCCTTCCGAGGAGTTCCTGATTGCGACGAATCAGAAGTCCAACACGATGACGTTGTTCGAGCGGGACAAATCAACCGGCAGGCTGACGCTTGTTCAATCTGATGTATTCGTGCCCGAGCCGGTCTGCGTGAAGTTTACAAAGTAAATAGAGGAATAGGAAGAAGAGGGCGTCCCATGGAGGGATGTCCTCTTCTTTTTTATGGAAAAAGGGACAGTCATACACCCCCGGCCGTTTGAGTATAGTTAATTACTCCCCATTATATGGAACTAAATCAGGTGAAGGGAGGAAGGTACATAGCAGGCGGGGAAACACCTTCAAGGGCGAGGGAGGTCGCTGGATGGAAGTATGTAAACACTGCGGTCATGAGATGGGCGGGGAAGAAACCTTTTGTACCGAATGTGGTGCACCCAAGGATGCTCCGCTGACCCGGTCGGAAGCTAAAGCACCGAGACCACCGATGCCGCGGAAAAAGAAAATCACGCTGATCTCGATAGGGGCGGTTTTTGTTGTGCTGCTGACTGCTCATTTGATTTTGTCATCGATGCTTGACCCGACGACGAAGATTCGGGCGATGGATCGTGCGGTCACGAATAATGATGCGGCGGCTTTTGTAAGTGAGTTGTCCCTGGATGAAAAAGCATGGCTGAATGAGAAGGAATACCTGCAGTATTTGAAGGAAAACGACTGGGAGACCATCCGTGAGCAGATGCTGGATGCCGTCAGCGGACAACAGCGGTTCGATACCATCATCCGCGATGAATACGGCAGCCCGATTTTGTCTGTCAAAAAGACAGCCGTAATCCCTGGGATGTACAAGACGTATGAAATTGAAGCGGTTCCGACTGAGATCAGATTCTTAACGAACATGGACGAGGCTTCCTTTACAGTCGGCAAAGAAAAAATCACCGTGGAGAATGCTGGAGAGGACGAAGTCACGGTCAAAGCCTACCCTGGTCTGTATAAGGTGAAGGGGGAGGCATCGAACGTATATGGAAGTTTCAAAGAAACGTGGGAATACCAGGTGCTGGCGGAGGAATCGGATTATTATATGGAACTATATTTTGCAGGGACTACGTATGATGTCGATACCAACCAGCCGGAAGCGATTCTTTTTGTCAACGGAAAGAGTACGAAGAAGTCGCTGAATGAGCTGGGAGTCATCGGTCCTGTGCCGGACGGAAACAAGCTGGCCCTTCATGCGGAGTGGACAAACGATAAGAAAGAGGTGGTCAAGTCCGGACAGATCCGTACGGAGGATGGCGACTACTGGGGTGAGCTGAGTTTTTATTTTGAGGAAGAACTGGAGGAACCGGAGGAATCGGTCTTTGAATACGTACCGGAATCGGATGACTCCGAAGCGGCCGAGGATCACGTGCTCGATTTCCGGGAGGTCTATGAAGAAGCGTTGAATGCGGAGGACTTCTCGATGATTGCTCCTTTCCTCGAGGATGGCAGTCAGGCTTCCGCTGAGTTTAAGGACTATTTGGACGGGATCTCCGGCAAAGGCTTCACCTATGCGTTTACGGAGAATAACATTGTGAAATCTACTGCTTATGGAGTGGATGGCTATGTGGTGACAACGGATGAAGCGTTCATCTTTACCGACTCGGAAGGAGAAAAAACGCACTACGAGCGGACGAAGGATTATACCGTCGTGAAAGAGGGCGACAGATGGAAAATTGAAGAGGTAGCGATCAATGAAACCAATCGTTCGGATGGATAATTTTTAATGAAGGGATTGGGATGTTATGCATTGTGCGACATGCGGAAATCCATTGAATGAAGACAGTAAATTCTGCGGAAAATGCGGGGCCTCTGTTCTTGCGGAGCATGCGTCGGCATCGACTGTGGAAGCGGCTGCATTACCTCCGCAGAAGGATTATACAGAAACGGCTAAACAGACAGGGCGTCAGTTTTACCGTTTTGCCCTTCAAGCGCTGCAGGAACCGTTTCGGGCCAGTCAGCGGGCGGATGCTTCCCAGCGAGCGAATGGTTTTATTGCTTTGCTGCTGCTCGCTTTTCTCATGCCGTTCTTTTCTTATTTAGCGGCCAGAAACGCGGCTGTGTGGACCTTCGGTGATGCTGTGCCGGATGTATTCTTTGGTGTTCTCGTCCTGCAGCCTTTCCTCTATCAACTGCTCTTTTTAGCGATGTTTATCGCGGTCAACCTTGGTGTAGGCAAATGGATGCGGGTAGAGATCACTTATATGAGCGTCCTGGCAAAATACGGGTCGCTCGTCATTCTTCCTGTGACCGGACTTCTAGTTGCCAATCTGTTTATGCTGCTATCAATGAATGCGGTCGGGACGTTTTTCTTTTTTGTGAGTATTGCGTTATACGTAACGGCAAGTACGGCCCTTTTATTCTCGATTCAATCGGGTGGAACAGCTAAAGGTCTGGATGTGTTTTACGGCGTCATAATGACGAATGTGGCGATGGCGTTTTTCTTTTTGATCGTGATGATGAGTATGATTGACCGGATGATAGGGGAAATGGGTGTGCCATATGGATGGTAATAATCTTATTGTTCTTTTTAAAGTGGACTTGTTAAAACTCTAATGGATGTGTATTTTTTCGTTTTTCTTACTTTCATGTTATAAGTCATCTCGAAATGGCAAATAGTTTGCATGATGTTTCATTTTGAATAAGAAAAGAAAGCTATTGCTCACTCTATTAATGTTAGCTGTTTAATAATTGTTAACAAATATGATTAGCATAGTTGTGTTTATTCACGAAACATAAAAATATCACTAAATTAAAACAAGCACCCTCCTCAATTGTTAAGAAAGGATGGTGCTTGTTTTATGGGAAAGTCCCTATTAGTTTTTTAACTATTAGGGACTTTCGTTATGTAAGGGAGATAATTATTTACGCTTTGTAATCTGGATTTGATTGTTCGTATCCGGCATAAGTGTCTATATCTGTATTTCCATCCCCATCTCTCCAGTATCCCTCTATCCATTGGCCATCTCTCCAATGCCCTTCTACATAATGAGCATCTACATGATGAGTGTTCGGGTTTTCTATCGATGTCTTTTCTGTTGGATCGTATTCATTTGGGGTGCTGTCGAGAGAACTTACTTGATTGCTATGTATTCCACTTTCGCTGCCATTTATATCAATCACGTCTCCCGCATCAAGTATGCTAACACCTAAAACTCCAACAGCGGCAGTAGTAGTGACATTTTTCAAACCCTCCTTCCATCTTTTTTCATCACCCTCCACAACACCATTCGCTACTTCAGAAATATTAGTAGCTGTATGTTTGATAGTGTTTCCAACTCCTTGGAAGGTCTTTCCCACCCCGTCATTTAAATCTTTAAATGCATTAGCTTGATGTTTAGAGTCTTGCTTTATTGTACTTTCAGCTAGTCCGTAAATGCCACTGGCCGTTTCCCCTATTCTCTCACCTGCAAATTTTGTAGAGGTTTGGATCCCTTTTCCAACTCCACTAATCCACTCTCCAGCTTCTTTATTTCCTTTTTCAGATATTTTCTTACCAACCCACTTAACTGGCTCCCCTGTAACAGTACCTACAATGTCTCCAAGCCCTTTTCCAAGTTCTTTTAAAAACCCCATATAACTACCCCTTTTATGATTCTTTATAACTAAGTCTATAATACTATATAGGGGGGCGGCAACCTATTATGAGAAAATATTCTCATGTATATTTTTTATTCCCCTGTCTTTTTTACCGATATATATATTGTGGTTGTTAATTATGAGTAAATTATAAAAATATATATGTTTAATGAAAAACATTATAGGAGGATGTAATGAAGTTATTATCAGTTCTAATAAGTGTGATTTTATTCTTTATGATGCTAGTATCACCTAGGGTACATGCAGAAGAAAAAGACCGTCTGGCCGGATCCAACCGCTTCGAAACAGCTGTAGAAATCTCCAAGTCAGGCTGGAAAACAGCGGATACTGTGATCCTATCCACGGCATACAACTTTCCCGATGCGCTTGCAGGCGGACCTCTGGCAAAAGAAATCGACGCTCCCATTCTTTTGGTACAAAAAGATCGGCTGACTGACACGACCCGCGCTGAAATGGAGCGCTTGAAGGCATCCGAAGTTATCATTCTTGGAGGCAGGGGTGTCATTTCTGAATTAGTTGTAACAGAAGTAAAAGCAATGGGACTTACTATTGAGCGGATTGGCGGAAAAGACCGCTATGAAACAGCAGCAAAGATTGCAGAACGGATGGAGAAATCGGATACAGCATTTGTTGTCTACGGCGATAATTTTCCCGATGCTCTCTCCATTGCTCCCTATGCCGGCCAGGAAGGACACCCGATTTTGTTGACGCGTACCGCTTCCCTGCCGGAGGTTACCAGGGAAGCTCTCCGTTCTGTTGATCATTCCTTTGTGATCGGAGGTTCGTCGGTGGTCAGTGATGAAGTGATGAACGAATTGCCTGATGCCACGCGTGTCTCTGGAAATAACCGTTTTCGCACATCGGCTGAAATTATCCGAAGGTTTCAAATGGACGCAGACAATGTCTACATCGCCACCGGTTACAGCTTTCCGGATGCATTAACAGGATCGGTGCTCGCCGCAAAAAACAACGGGGCGGTCATTTTAACAAAAACAGACAGTCTTCCTGTAGAAATGAGCTATCTGCTGAATCAGAAGGTATTTGAAAGAGGGGTTGCCCTTGGAGGGACGAAGGCTGTTTCGGAGGAAGTCATATCTTTGGTAAAGATCATGATTGCGAGGCTGAATTTTTACAGTTGTCCAGTTTAGATTGATTAAAATCCAATTATATCCAGCTACCTGGAGGTATGGATGACTTAAATAGTTTATGAGATGATGCGTTTTTCCTAATTTGGAAGACGCATTTTTTGCTGTTTTTCTGACTTCTAAATGAATGTGAATCGATGGTGGATTTAGTCTTATTAAGGGGATAATGTAGGTGGTTTTATCGAAATGATGTATTATACCATTCTATATAAAGAACGCACAAACATGAAAAATGTCCCTTTTATATGGTAAAAGGAGTAATTTATTGAAAAAATATGATTTGATGTTCTTTATCAAGAAATTAAGCCTTTTTCAGGGATTTCCATTTAGGATGTAAGGGCTATATAATCAGGTTACAAATTCTTTATAAAGAACGAAGTGTAGCTCGAAAGAACGACACGCTTCCAAAAAGGGGTGAAATCCTCTGCAGTCTAAAAGGGCTAAATTTAAAGAACAATGGAGAATGAAAGCATTGAAAAAAACGAAGCAGTTGACAGTAGGTGTGGCCGTCAGTTCTTTAATTGTTGGAGCAAGTTCTCATTTGGTGGGAAGTACCTTCGGAGCTTTTAACAGTAAAGATACATCTACCTCAGAAATTCAGGCATGCGAGGTGTTCCCTGCATACATAAATGAGCAGTTGCAGGAATTGAAAAAACTTGTAGATGAATATAATATCCATTTCGATGAAATTCCGAAAGTAAACAGTTATTCCGGTGACTTTAAGGATATCGATGATATTGATCAATATTCGGTCGATGAATTGCTTAATGAAAAAAAACGTATGAATAACTTTGTTGAAGATGTAGATAAAGCCATGGATGACCTTAAAAATTTAGAAAAAGAACTGGGAGGTTCACGGAAAATTCTAGAAGCAGACAGTATGGCTGTATATGAGAGTTTAAAGGTGATTTCCAGCCTTCCTGAAAAAACGATATCTTCCTGCTTGCAAGGCTCTTACCCATCTGCAGGTCAGAATTTAGTAGAAGCTTTTAATGAACATGGTTTAGACGATAGACAAGTAAACGACCTCCTGAATTACTTTTCTCATAATCAATTTACACAGTCCGATACGCCGGTTATAGGGGAGTCGACACTTACACACATGGAAAGTTCCTTTCAAGATAAGATTATTAGTTCTGAGGAAAAGATAGAAACCAGCAAAAAGGAAATGAATGCAAAAAAACAAGAAGTGAAGTCCTCTTTGGAGAATGTTGAAAAGGCAATTGAAAAATTGAAGAAAGAGGAAGAGGCTGAAGAAGCTGCCGCTAAAGCAGCTGAGGCAAAGGAAAAAGAATCTGAAGCAGCAGAAAAAGAACGTAAAGCCAATACAGAAACAGATGATCAAAAAGGGTCTTCTCAAAAAAAATCCGAGAAACCCCCTGAGGATAACCAGGAACCAACAGATACTCAATCAGAACCTAAGGATAATCAGCAAAATTCCAAGTCTTCAGAAACAGATATAACGGAAGAAGATGACAATACCGCAACTTCAGAAGGAACCTCGAATCAATCAGTAGATTCTTCCACACCTGAAGAGAAAAAAGAGAAAAATGAAAAAGAAAGTGATTCAGAAGCTTCTGTGACGAGCCAGGAGCAGGAAACTGAAGAGAAGAAAAAGGCAAGTGATGTGGATGCAGCCGTGACCAAGGAAGATGTAGAAAAGTCCAGTCAAGACAGCGAAAAAGGGGATGCACATGAAAAGGATACTAAGTAATCTGGTGACTTTTGTACTCTATGGTGTACTAATTTTCATGGTGGTTATTGTCGGAATATCTAAGGTTTCCGGCGGCGAATCGACGTTTATGGGATATCAGTTGAAAACTGTTCTTTCCGGATCAATGGAACCTACTTTTCAAACGGGGTCCATCATCGCTGTTGAACCAACAGAAGATGGCACGGCTTATAAAGAAGGAGATATCATCACTTTCTTACGTGAGGAAAATGTCCTGGTTACTCACAGGGTTATGGAAGTGAAAGGATCCGGGGAAAACGTTTCTTATATAACTAAAGGCGACAACAACGACGGGGTCGATTTAGAACCTGTCCTGGCGCCAAATGTGATGGGTAAATATACAGGATTCACCATTCCTTATATCGGCTACATGATGGATTTTGCGAATTCAAAACTTGGATCACTGCTTCTACTGGTTGTACCGGGCATTGGGTTGTTTGGTTATGGCTGCATCTCAATCTGGCGTGAGCTTTCGAAGATTGAAGAGAAGAAGGAAGAAACAGAAGAAAAATCTGCAAAAGTTTGATCAATGGTTGTACTCCTTGTACATAAGCAAGGATTCAATATATCACATATTTTTCAAAGGGAGGAAGTTTGTATGGGTTTGAAAAAGAAATTAGGGTTGGGTGTAGCATCAGCAGCTTTGGGATTGTCTTTGGTCGGAGGGGGAACATTTGCCTACTTCAGTGATTCAGCAGAGGCTAGCGGATCCTTCGCGGCTGGTACATTGGATTTAACCGCTCAACCTACAACTGTCATTTCAGTAGATAATCTTAAGCCGGGAGACACGATGGTACGTTCATTTGATTTGGTGAACGGTGGAAGCTTGGATATCGGTTCTATTGAACTGGCTACAGATTATACAGTCACGGGTGCTGGAAACAATAATGGAAATGATTTTGGTGATCATATTCGTGTTAACTTCCTGTTCAACGCGGACAAGCTGGACGCTCCTATTTATTCTACGACTCTATCAGAGTTAAAGTCTATGAGTCCTGATGTTATTGAAGGGAACATCTTTGGACCATGGTTCGCAGAACGTGGTGGAAAACTGGCTGCTAATACTTCTGACACGCTCTACGTTCAGTATGAGTTTGTAGATAATGGAGAAGACCAAAACCACTTCCAAGGGGACTCTCTATCTCTAGAATGGACATTCAATGGTATGCAATCTGAAGGCGAAGCACGCTAATACAGTAGTCGGGGGATATCCTCCCCCGGCTTTTATATTTTAAATTTAAGGAGAATACATATGAAAAATTCAAGTCTCTTCTTAAAAATCATTTCCATTTATAGTATCTTCATCTTACTCTTTGTCCTCTTTAACCCCGTGGGATCCACACAAGCTTTGGAGAACCAGTCCAGAATTAATATTTCTACTTCACAAGATCGAATGTTAAATATAAAAAACTTCAAACCCGGTGACTATGCCGTCCGGTCGTTCTCTTTAGCTAATGAAGGGACGGAGGCTGTACAGTATGCTATGACTTCTTATCTTAAACAAGGATCCGAAAAATTTTATGAGCAGCTGCAATTCATCCTGGAGATAAATGGTGAACAGACCTATGACGGGCGTTTGTCGGATTTTCAAGACGTAACTTTAAAGAGTCTGAATGCCAATCACTTGGATGAAATGAAAGTTCGGATTGAATTTCCTTATGAATCAGGGAACGAGTTTCAAGGATTGAAATCCGATGTCGTTTTCCAATTTTATGCTGAATCTTTCCTTCCATCACCAAACAGTGGAGAGGGTAGTGGATTGCAGGAACCATTTATTGATAGATGGAAGGAAGGACTCCTTCCTCAAACAGGAGAGAATTCTCCTTGGGCGTATTACATAACAGGCGCAATCCTTATGATAACGGGAACTGTTTATTATATGTTGAGTCGAAAACGTAGACAGAACCATGAAGTTATGGGAGCAGAATCTTCTTAAGGTTTTGCTCTTTTTTTATAGGAGGGATTAAAGTGGCACGTGGTGCGGTGGTGCTTATCGTAATAGGTTTGAGTATTATGGTTTATCCGTGGTTGGAGGATCGTGCAGCGATTGTTAGGACAGACCGGTATGTACAACAGCTTGAAAATGGAGAATGGCCCCGGAAAGTCCATGCTCAACAGGAATATGAGTTAGAGGATGTAAGTGAGATGTTAGAGGTTGGCTTGAAAGAGGGGATTCCCGCTGGTGATGAGGATGGAGACATTATTGCACTTATTGAAATTCCTTCCATTGATTTGAAACTGCCTGTGTTCACGGGTGTCAGCGAATATAATTTAAACTACGGCGTCGGTTATATGAATGGGGAAAGAGAGTTTGACCATAATGGTAATGCGGCTTTGGCTGCTCATCGCGGATATGCTCACGGGAAATTATTCAACCGCTTAGATGAAGTGGAAAAAGGTGATCATATCCAAGTTAAAACAGAGAATAAGGACTATATTTATGTAGTACAACGTACTTTCCTAGTGGAACCTGATCACTTAGAGGTGTTGGAACCTATTGAGGGAGAAAGTTGGATTACCTTAATCACGTGTGATCCCATTCCAGATCCTACACATAGACTGATTGTACAAGGTGAATGGGTCAAATAAAACGAGAAGGAGTGGTTGAAATTGAAGAAGTGGAAGACAGGGCTGATCCTGGTCAGTGGAGTAACAGCGATCATTCTGCTTAATGAAACGACATCTTTTGGAGCGAAGATTCTGAGTAGTGAATCTGAGCCGGCAGTAGAAGTCAACGAAGAGGTGCCTTCTGGTAAACAGCTGATAGACAAGTCTTTGGGAGCCATGAGCAGCGTAGAAAGCTTCCATTTTCTAAGTGAAGAGTTGAAAGATTCAGGAGAAGTGGAAGTCATGATGGAAGGGTATTACTTAGCGGGTGATACGCCGAAGATATACACGAAAACCACATCCATGCAAGGAAAAGAGCCACTTGAAATGTATGTGGAAGGGGAGCACCATTATATTCAAGCGGGAAGCGAATGGATCCAGCTTCCTTCAACTAGTAATAAAACTCTTTCTTTGAATAACCTTACAACTGATCCATTTGATGGATGGACTGATATGGAAAGTTTTGTTGTGAATATGGACAAAAATCATTATGTTTTATCCAAGGAAACAGATGTCTCCATCCATGAAAAGAAGAAGGAAGAAAATCCGAGTGACTTCAAAAGCGAATATCCTGTGGAAATGGTAATTGATAAGGATACTTATTTAGTAAAGGAATACAAAGTGGAAACAAGCGATGGGACGTTTATTCATACGCTTAGTTCTGTGAATCAAGTTGAGGAAAGTATTTTTCCTCAGGTAAAGGCTGCAGGTTCATATGATAGAAACGATGTTCAAAAATAAACAGAGGCTGCTGAAGTAAGATTGGTTTAACTTAGTTGGAAAAAGGTCTGGGTGCATACACCCAGACCTTTTTCTTAGAAATTAAGCTTGTTGGACAGAAGGGGCAATGATGTCCTGCTGCTCAAGAATTTCACGGTCTCTCTGGTTCTTTGGTAGATAGCCTTTTTCAAGGAGTCCCTTGATGTAAATCTTATTATATACGAAAGAAAAAATGATACCTGGTATCCAAGCTCCAAATCCAAGAGTGAAAATACCTGCCAGTAAGGCTGTGATAAACATGATTGCAGACCATTTCAAGTCTCCTCTGATCAAGGCAGGGATGAATCCGAAAAAGAATGTCGTCCAACTGAACCCTACTTTGACTTCTTTTACAACCCCCGCATTGTTTTGTAAGCTGACTTCCATTATGTAACCCCCTAAAATCGATTAGGTGACTATTATACTATAAAACTCATCTTTGTAACCATTAATTTGAAAAAATGTATGCGTAATGGAGGTGGTATGTGGATGTTTATCAGATGGGAGAACAAAGTATAAGTTGTCGATAACATAGAATAAGTGTGTGAAATATAAAAAAGCCCATTTGATATTTATCAAATGGGCTTAGGTTAGTCTCATTATCACGATGCTTCAATCTCCTGTGATTTCCTCTCCCTTTTTCTAATCCATACATAAAGAACAATAGCGGATAAGAAACCTAATGGGAACAGTCCAAGCCCGATGTAATAAATCGTTCGTAGGACAACGGAAAGCGTCCCTTCTCCAGACTGATCCGTAATAAAGGCTGTCGAAACGCCATTAATGACCGTCTCCCCCCGCATCTTGTCATCGCCGATCTCCATTTCCCAAAGCGGGTTGGGTGACTCGCGGAACAGGAGCGTTTTGCTTTCATTGGCATCATTGTCGAAGGTGAAGGTGCGTTTCATCGTATCCACCCGCTCCCAGGCGGTTGTATCTGTTTCACCTTGATCGGGAAGAAAGCTCGCCATAGAAGATCCTTCATATAAGAACAGCTGATCCACCAGCGTTAAATCGGAGTAGCGAACAATGGAGTAGTCCTCAAGTTCGAGGCTTCCTTCTTCCTCTTTATTGCCGCGTGCCCAGATGTGAAACTGCATGCGTACCGCTTCCTCAGGAGCCTGGACGATCTGTTCGTAATCGGTCCACTGATCCTTGTCCTTTTCCTCCACATCCTGGATAAAGGCGGTATCGATGATCCGGTCTTCTTCATCCAGGAAGAAAACCTTCATATGGCGTTTGACGACAGATTCAGATCGAGCCTTGATTCGGACAAGGTATTCGCCGTACGCCTCTACTTCGATTTTTTTCGAAGCGTAAATGTACCAGTCACACGAGCAGGTCGGCTCGTAGGAAATGTCCATGCCGCCGTCATTTTTCACGCCGTTGTACATGCTCGGATTGATCGAGAGGCAGTCGGTACAGTCGTCATTGTAAGGGTCCGGAATTTCCTCTTCGATATTGACTTCATTCGGGTCGAACTTATGCAGATCGTCTACGGTGCTGAGAAGCGGCGCTTCACTTTCAACATCAATGTTCAGCGTGTAGGTGCCCTCTGTAAGATTTATTTCCGGTGTGTTCAACGTGTGAAGGTTGTCATAATAGCCCTCCAGGTCCCGGTAAACGTAAGGGTGCTCGTTGAACTGCATGTAGTCAATGACGACATCGCTCCCTGTATCTGTGGACGTAAAGTCCTCATTACCGAATGTAAACGTCTGGACTTCGTTTTGTGAGTCTTCTGGTGTCAGCGTGATGGTCACGTCTCCGTCCTGCTCGGGAATGGCGTTGGCCGCAAGGGAAAAGGAGTAGGTGCCTGATTTTAAGATGTCTACCGTTTTTGAGAGCGTGCCTTCCGCGAGGCTGATGCCTTTTCCACTGCTCAATTCCGGGAAGGAGCGTTCTGTCTGGACATGTCCATCGACTTCAAAGTCCCGTTCACCTTCAAGGTTCATGAAGACCTTCGGTTCCTTCAGCGTTTCGGAAAGCTGCTCTTCCGTTTCGTTCAGGACGTCTTCCGGGACGAGTGCGAATACATTCACGGCATTGAAGCCGGACCGGTTGGTTACGTCGATGTCATAGGAGCCGCTTTCTAAGGAATACGTTCCGACTTTCATCCATTGGAACTGATTGAGAGAGGAGACAGAGGAGAGCGTCGCTGCTTCTCCATCCAGTTCAATTTCCAGGTCTCCACCTGTTTCACCGGTGAACGTCCGCATGTATAACGCATATTCTCCGGATTCCTGTACGTCTTTTGTCATTGTGAACGTATTTTCTTTGGTGTAGGCTTCATAACTGTGTATCTCGACATCATGAATCCACCAGTACGTTTTCTCTTCCGGCTGCTGATAGGTCAATAAATCAAGGCGCACTTGTTCCGTACCAGGCGGGGAGACATATTCACCGGTGAAATTCAGCGCATCGAAGGATTCCTGATTTTCAGGAGAGACGACGTAGCTCACACCGATTTCCTCCCCTTCATCGTCATAGAAACGCGCCTTTAAGTGGAGACGGTCGACCCCGCGCCCGGAGATGAGCATGTTGAACGTGTACGGGGTGTTTTCTTCGGCGTCAATCATGCCGCTTTTGGCGACCTGCCAAATATTCTTTGGATCTGCAGCCGTGACATCTCCGGAAACGACAGGAAGGTTATTGTATTCATTCGTCGGGTTGGCCTGCACTTCAAACAGCTCTGGATTATCAGGGGTGAAAAAGATCTCTTTTCGAAGCAGACTGTCGAAGTCCTCGATCAGTTCGCCTTCCACCTGATCCTTTTCATAAGGAAGGATATCCAGCTCTGCCGAGGCAAAGGTGACACCGACGCCTGTGTCATAGGCAAAATCTCTCGAGTCGTCACGGATATCCTGGGATTGAAGGAACCAGTTCCATTCCGATTTCTCGACAAGCGTTTTCCCCCATTTCATAAAGGCGTTGGCCTGGTCAATTGCATCGAATGGGTACAGGTAATACTCCTCAGGAATCTCTGACAGGAGAAGGTCTTCCTTCTTGTTCACTTCGACATAATCGTCCGCTGTGGCCTCAGATAGATGACTGTCCTGATTCAAGGATGTAAACAGGACCCCGTAATCTCTGAAATGAAAGGCATCAAATCCGTGATAGCTTTCGAGACGCGACAGGCCGTAAGGGGTGTAGATTCTGGATGGCACTTCATACAGATAGGGAAGCTGAAGCTCCTGCTTGAGTTCATAGAGTGTGAAAATGTCCCCTGTATGATGGAGATCTATCCCGTCCTGTATAGACAAAATCTTTTCGTTAAAGTTCTGCCTTTCCTCCTGGGACAGGTATTCCTTGTGATAGGCGAGCTCGTTGAGGCCAAACGTGCTGTATAAGCTGGACAGGTTGGAGGATCGGCCTGTATCTAAAAGATCCTGATAATAGTTCAAGGTCTGGGTTATGCTTTTTTTATTGCCTTCGTGGTGGAACAATGTATTCTTCGGTGATGAATAGACGTGGATATCCCCCGTTGCTTTCGGCATCGCCCCGTCCGCAGAGGCATCATTCCAGTAAGGTGTAGCAATTCCGGCATAGGGCTGGGTCATCTGGTCTGCGACAGGGATGTATAACACCCGGCTGTCAAACGCATCCGGTTCGATTAACTCTTCCTCCAGAGCGGCATATTCTTCCGGCTCTTCAACAGGGGAATAGTATCCTTCTACAAAATAATGACGCATCGGATCGGCATACAAGATCAGGCAGACCGTCACAGCAGCAAGAGAGAGGAACTGGACAATATACGATTTCCGTCCTTCCTGAGCTTTCATGAACTGCATCCACTGAATGACTCCTACAGATAGAAAGACAGAGAAGTTGACCGCCAAGAGGCCGATGAATTTGTTGGGGTCCCGGAAGACGCTTCCGATGACCGGTGTTTTGGTTACGAGCAGGACGAAGGATTCGGCAAACCATGAATAGTACACACCGGTGGCTCCCACAAGAAAGAACACAGTCAAAACGGAAAGATACAGGATGATGGCGTTCCTGTACGCCCGTGTCAGAATGGCGAATAGAATGAACAGGAATAAGAAGCCGCCGCCGGCATAAAACGTCCATGGAAGTTCGGTGAGCGGGAACATCGGCCACCAGTAGCTGATGAAATACAGGACGTTGACGAGACTGCTGTTTCTGCTGAACAGGGACAGCGTGTCTACAACGTTGATGTTGTGCTGACTGGCCTGGGCATCAAGCAGGATGCTGCCGCCGTACATGCTCAGCCAATAGAAGCTGAAGAAAAAGAACAGGAATCCGAACAGCAGAATCCGCAGAATGAAATGTGTCGTAATCGATCCCAGAATACGAAAGCCTGCGCTCCGGTGTTTCCAGTACGCTTTTACCAATAAAAGCACGCCGATGATGCCGAGATAGATCGCTCCGAAGAAAAAGTAATGAATCGCCGCTGCGGCTACCGAGAAGGTGAGGGCAAGCAGCACCGCATCAATGACGTTGCGCGTATACAGCCGCTTTTTCGTCACATCATATCCTGGAATCAGCTGGATCTGGAACTTTGGATCAAACAAGTTGAAAAACAGCATGATGATCAGAGGGAAGAGGCTGTATCCACAGAGCAGATAGATGTGCTGGACCCGGAAAAGCACCCACGGGTTGACCGCATAAAAGAGGGCACCCATGGATAAGCCCATGATCATAAAGAATGTAAAGTGTTTCGTAAAGTAAATACTGACGACACGTTTAATGAACAGGTACATTGTGACGGCAGACAGAAGGAGAAGGACGGTAATGAACCCTTTGATCAACAAAGGACCGCTCCCCTCAAAAACCTGGGCAAGTATGTAAAGCGGGAGGATGAACATCAGTCTTGGTACGTTGAATAAGGTGGACGTACTCCATCGTTCGTTCCAGCCACCGAAAATCTCTGACAAATACCGCTCTGCTGAAAAGCCGAAGGCAAGATCGCTGAAGACGACGTGCCCCGGGCCGTAGACCGGAAGCAGGTACAGAATGATAAAGGCGGTCATAAACGTGACAGCGATGGCATCATAACGATAAACCCAGAGAAGTTCCTTCATTCGTCTCCAGAAGCGTGCGGCTTTTTCTTTCATGCTTCTCCCCCCTTTTGTAACGTCTAAGGTGATGGAAAACTTACTTGAGCTGGTGGGACGGCGTGGTTCTCATAATGCAGCGTTCCTCGATTTCCGCCCATGTGTGGAAGTACATATCGATGTCGTCTGAGGACGTTGACTCTCCCAGCTGAACCTCGATGATTTCCATGTCCGTTTCTGCTTTGAGTGCGTGTTTTTTCTCTGGTGGAATCGTCAGCACGTCACCGGGCTTCACCTTCGTAATGATTTCATCCTGAGCGACCCAGCCGGTCCCCTGCACGATCGTCCAGATTTCTGTACGGAAGCGGTGGGCGTGATAGCTCAAGTTCTTCTGTTTATGAAGCCACAATTTGCTCGTAAGGACTTCCTGATTCTCCTCGTTCTTCCGAAAATCAAGAATGCGCTGGTGTCCCCATTGTCCTTCTTCGTACATCGGCCGGTGGCTCGTATCTTCGATTAAGCTCTTGATTTCTGCACTTTTTTCCTTATCTGCCACGAGCACTCCATCAGCCCCGATGGCAACGATGGCATCGTCTATTCCGTGGACGAAGACGGGAAGGTCGAGTTCGTTGAAGATATGGGTGTTGTGGCATTCGGAGGACAATGTGCCGCGTCCAACAATCTGGCTGCCGGATTCCTCTGTAAGCGTATTCCAAGTTCCAAGGTCTTTCCAGAAGCCGTCGAATTCCTCGACGATCATGGAGCTTTCCTGTTCCACGACGGCATAGTCGAAACTCGTTTTCGGTAGGGTATCGTACGTATCACGCAGTTCAAAGTAGTCAACGGGACAGCCGTGGTTTCTCAAATGGTCGATGAGGTAGCCGAGTTTAAAAACAAAGACACCGCCATTCCAGTATGCTCCGTCTTCGATCAACGCTTCGGCTCGTTCTGTTTCCGGTTTTTCTACGAAATGATCGACCCACGATACACCGTTCTCTTCCTTTGGAACGATGTAGCCGTACTTATTGGTCGGGTGGGAGGGCACAAGACCCAGCAGCCCGAGGCTGGCGTTCTGCTTTTCACATGTTTCAGCCAGTGTCGTTAGTTTATGGAAAAAGTCGGTGGAGGTAAACGAGTCACACGGGGTGACACCGACCCACGTATCCTCGGGACACCCTTCGACCGAGTAAAGATAGCTGCAGGCAAGCGCGATGGCCGGGTACGTATCTCGTCTTGAGGGTTCGAGAATCGTCGGGACATCGGCACCAAGCTGGCTTTTGATTAAATCTTTCTGCAACCGGTTGGTAATGATGAAGGAATCTTCTCCGAAAGGGGTATCCTGCAGCTGGCGGTAGACCCGCTGAAGCATGGAAATCCGTCCGCGCTCCTCATCCGGAAGGACTTTCAAGAACTGTTTGGATCTTGAATCGTTGGATAACGGCCAGAGTCGTTTTCCAGAACCTCCGGACATCAGCATAAGCTTCATATTGTTTACCATAGAAACCGCTCCCTTATTTAAAAATTCAAACTTTTTCAGAGTGCTGTGTTACAATGGCCTCATTACAGCCTAAGGTGAGGTGACCGATATGGAAGGAACCATTTTGTTCGTGGATGACGATCCACTGGTTTTATCAATTATTAAACGTTCGCTTAAAGATACTCCTTATAAAGGGGTGTTTACCTCATCGTCCACCGCTGCTCTCGACATTCTGAACGAACAAGAGGTCGATGTCATTGTGACGAACCTCCGGATGCCGAAAGTAGACGGTGTCGAACTCTTGAAAAGTGTACGCGCGGCGTTCCCCTTTGTCACGCGCGTGGTTTTGACCGGCTATCTTCAGGTCCATTCCATCATGGCGGCCATCAACCACGGCGAGGTTTTCCGCTTTCTTACCAAGCCGCTGCCTGTGCATGGACACTTCATGAAGGTGCTTGAGGACGCGGTCCAGTACTCCAAAACACTGAAAGAGAAGTATAGTGTCATGCTGTCCATCATCCAGGACGTGTTCAGCTCCATTCAATATGAGTTCATCTGTGTGGATGAACACTACAATGTTTTAGAAAAAAGTCCAACGATAACGGAATATGAAAAAGGAGAAAACCTCTACTCAGACGTTGTTTTTCTGGACGATGATGAGGCGGTGGACCGAAAGAAAACGGTTCATCTAGCCGCCCTCGGTCCAATGACGTCCATCGGGAACACCAATCATTACGGGCAAATTTATTTCTTTTTCAGAGAGCTGTCATTTCGACAAGTTCTTCAATAACTGGACACCGCCGCCGACACTTAAAGATACATACATAAACACAAGACCACCGGCTAAGTGTGGGCGGGCGGCGTACTTCTTCAGATTCTCCCTCTTGTACAAAATCGGACGGAAGAAATACCATCGCTGCAGCGCTTTTTTAATACCTTGATCCTCCGATTCCAGCGTTTTCGGCATGACCTCAAAGTAGTACATTTTTTTCTTCATCAACTCTTTATAACTGACATATTTTTCATCATGATAGACGGCTGTGAACACGGCTCGTTCTACACGTCCCCCCATGTCCATGTAGCGGATCGTCGGCTGGATTTCCTCGAAAGAGATCTGATTCACATTCATTCCACCGGTTTTCAAGTATTCCTCCACCTTCCAGAACCGGGCTGCTTCAATCGAGTTGCGGCCGATATCCGGGTCTGACACATGATAGAGGTTCCGCTCAAACACTTTCACACGGGAAAACAGATTCTTATGGCGGGAGTAGGCGACTTCAGGGATGACGAGGGCGCCGGTATCTCCTTGTTCCAGGTAGGCAGTACATTTCGACACGAGGGTTTTCTCGAGCATCATGTCGGAATCGATGATAAATAAGTAGTCCACGCCAAGTTCAAGGGCGTGATCGATGGCTGTTTTTCTGGCAATGCCGCGTTCCCCGTGGGGGAGCTGGATGAAATGGACGCGGCTGCTTAATGCTGCATACTTTTTTATGACCGCGGCCGTGTCATCTTCAGAGCCGTCGTCAACGACGACGATTTCGACATCCAGATGATCCTGGTAAATACAGCTTACCAGGCATTCTTTCACGTACGCTGCGCTGTTATAGGTGGAGAAAACGATTCCTGTTTTTCCGCTCATTTTTGGACCTCCTTTTGTTCAAGAAAAGCTGCAAAGGATTCCCCTGTGTGATCCCAGTGAAACCGGCCGGCAAATTCGTACGCCCGTTTCTGCATGAGGGCATACTGGACAGGGTCATCGGTAACGAGCCGCATTTTTTCGAACAGTTGTCCCGGGGTGTTCTTCTTCACCATGTATCCTGCGTTTCCTTCATTAACGGCGTCCCGGATTCCGGGGGAGTTGTAGACGATACTCGGTGTGCCGACAGCGGCTGCTTCGGTCACAATCAATCCCCATCCTTCACGCAGGGACGGAAACATCAGGGCATGGGCCCGGCTCATCCGCTTCAGCTTTTCCTCTTCTGATACAAAGCCGAAGAATGTGACAGGCGCTTGATCCTCCTGATCACTCCAGGAGATGCCGGCCTTTTGTAAAAGCGGATAGATGTCCTTCTTCAGGTAGTCTTCGTTCTTCTTCCCGATGATCCAGAGTCTGCCGGATGGATGGGTTCTACGATACTGGATAAAGGCTTTCACAGCGGCGTCAATGCCTTTGTAATTGGCCATTCTTCCGACATAAATGAAGGTTTTCTCCGGCTCTTTCGGTCTCCATTCATCCTTCGACCACGGGTCAAAATCAATCCCTTCCGGCAGCACCCATACTTGATCTTCGGAGAACCCGGCTTTCACGAGATCCTGCTTGGTCGAAGAGGATACAGTGATCGTGGGATCCTTTTTATGAAGCTTGAGAAGAGGGGTCTCTGACAGATACCCGAAAAAGCTGTAAGGAAGGGAAAGGTTCCTAAACCAGATTTCCCTTGTCAGCTGATGGATGAAAAAAATCCGTTTGCCGCGTTCCACCCATAAAGGAGAAAAGAACTGGTGAGTATTGCACTGGTCGATCACGTAGGAGATTTCCTGTCTGTGCGTCCGGTAGAACCGGCGGGCATGGGAAATGACGGTTCGGATGTCTCCTTTTCGAACATACTGGACCCCGTCGATGTACTCTTCCGGTGCAAGACCTTCGTACTGCGGAGAAAAATGAATGATCCTCCAGCCTTTTTTAACGGCGCGTTTCGCCATTTCGTGCGTAAAGATTTCTGCACCCCCGCGTTTGGGGGAGTGTATATCCCTCCAGGATAAGAAAAACAGGACAGGGGCATTGGTTTCATTCGTTTTGATCAAAAGGCATCCTCCTCAATGAGCGTAGTGTATCGATGAAAATGAGTAGAAAAACAGCGGAATAGCAGATGAACTCAATCCAGAGAATCTGAGTGAGCGATGTATGGAACTGATTTAGTAAGGCTGCGAGAGTTATGGCGCCGCCTCCCATGTAAATCATGTACCGGTACCGTTCAAGGGCGATGTTGATATTCACAAAAACCATGATGAGGACAAAAATACAGTAGACGAGTGCACCAAGTCCGAGATACTGACCGGCTTCTATGTATTCATCTCCAAAGAACAAAGCGACGGTCTCGTCCAGAAATGTAAAATAAACAACAAGGGCGATTACCTCTACTGCAGCAATGAGGCCGACGAGCCGGGCTCCCATCTTGATGAACCCCTGACGGCTTTTCACACGCTCATTCAAGTAGGGAATAAACAGTGTAATCAGACTGAGAGCTACAAAAAGCAGCAGCTGGCTGTATTTCAAGACGACTGCAAAAGCCCCGGAAATCTCCGGCAGATGATAGTTGACGATAATCATATCAAAAGATGTAAAGAAGTAGAAAAAGAAATTGGCGCCCAGGATGAAAATATACACATTCCAGAAGGCGGGCTGAGTCTGGCGGTCGGCGTGTTCCGACGGTTTACGGTAAAGATGAAACGCCTGCCATACTGCTGTTCCGAGCGATAACAGCATGCCGGCCAGCACGCAGATGAGTGTCATGACAACGCTTGGGTATTTCGGAATGAATAGAAGAACAATCAATAGTTTCGTGAGGTTTTCGACATAGAGGCTGATATTGATGTAATAGAATTTCTTTCTTCCCTGGAAGATCCCTCTCAAGTAGGAGACGGCAATATGAATAAAGAAGATAGCGAGCAGCAGACTCCATTCCAGCAAGGACATGCGGAGAAGGTCGGTCATCCATGGTGAAAGAAAGGTTAATAGAATAAGAGAAAGGGTGCTGAGAGCAAGGATGTTCCCTCCACTCCAATTTCTCATCGCTCTCGTCCACTCCCGTTCAGCCACCCGCTTGGCGACGAACGTCTGGATCGACATGCCGAGTACAAATAATACAGCAAGAATGGAGAGCGCAGCACTGAGACGGCCATAGTCCTGGGCGGCCAGGTACCAGCTCATGAAAATGTGGAAAAAATAGTTGGCCCCATTCAGTAATAGATCCAGAGAAAGGAAAAGGATTGACTGATAGCGGAGCATGAGATTCTTCAAAGGCACCACTCCTCTGATGGATGAGATAGGCAGATTTACCAATTACTTTTTGAGTTTTCCGACTTTTGGGAGTATAATATTGGTAACTATTATAATGAACACTTTGAGGGAGGTCCATAGATGCTATGGAAAAAATAGCCGTCTTCTCCACAACCAATCGCAGGATTCCTTTTAATGACATTATCCCTTATTTTTCTGTCGAGAGCAAAACAATTGAAGAGATTCCTACCATTTCTTCTCATAAACTCGTCATTCTGGATTTCAGAGACTGGCAGAAATGTCTGGACGTCAGTATTCAAATCAGGGAACAGCATGAAAGAATCCCACTTCTTCTGATTGCCTGTCCGACCGCAAGTGTCAATTACAGTCGCTTGAAGGAAATTCCGGGCTCCGGTCCTGTGAAAATTCTCCGTTGGCGCGGGAAATTTGAGGATGAATTATGGGAAGGCATCCAGTCGATTCTCCATCCGGAATACCCCTCCAAGCCGAAGAACATCGTTTTCGTCCTGCCTATTTTTAACGAAAGCGAGCGGTTCAATCATGTGAAGGACTTTCTTGGCCAGCTCCACCTTCTCCTTGAACTGGGCTACACGAACACGAGCGTCCATTTAATCAATGACGGCAGTGTCGACAACTCCCAGGAACTCATCCAGCAGTACTACGACTACTTCAATGAATCTTCAACCATCATTCCATCCGTACAGCTCGTGTCCTCCTCTGATCTGGATCGTAATACAAGAAAAGCCGGTACGTACATCGAAGGCATGAGAAAGATCGATGCCGAATACTACATCTTTGTTGATGCGGATAACAGTTTTAAAGTAGAGGACATCGTCCGGATGATCAACATTCTCCAGACAGGGTATTATGATATGGTCCTCGGTTCCAAGGACTTTTCTTCAGAAAAGCGCAGTCCTGTACGCCATCTCCTCAGCTTCGGCAAAAGAACACTGACACGGACCTTTTTACCAAATAAAGTGTACGATTCCCAAACCGGCTTGAAGATGCTGAACCGGACAGCGGTCGATACGCTGCTTCCCCACCTTCACATCGAGACTGGTCTTGCGATTGACTTGGAAATGCTTTACCTCGCTAAGAAAAAGCAGCTGCGCGTCCTGCAGATGCCTGTCGAATGCATTGACCGTGAGGGGTCACACATCAACGTGTGGAAGGATTCCCTTCAGTTCGTGAAGTCGATGGGAATGATCCTTCAGTTTCACAGGAAGGTATAGGAAAATAGATAGACAGGCGGATGGAACAACTTCAGCGTTCCATCCGCCTGTTTTTCTTCTTATTTAATAGGGAGGTTTTTGCTAGCTTGTGAATGTCCGTTTATATACACCGACCGTTACCATAAGTGTAACCACCGTCCAAATCGCAATAATGCCGGCCGGTACCCATGAGATACGCTGACCGAGGTCCTCAATAAACAGCTGGATTTGATAGTTTGGCAGGTACTCAAGAAACGAAAGGAATTCATAACTCGCCATCAACGGTTCAAAAGTAACGTTCATTCCGAACAAAAGTAAAATCGGCATAAGAACGACAGAGGCTTCAATTAACGTACGGGTCAGCAGGCCGATCAGTGTTCCGAGGGTAATGTAGAAAACAAGGAGCAGGAGAAGCATGCCGGTCATCCACACAGGTTCTTGAATGGAATAGCCGACGATCAACAAGCTGACAATCAGTGTGGCAAGCGTCATGACAAACGTGACGAGGCTTTTGCCGGCTAGAATATCCAAGGTGGAAGCGGGCGACATCATTAAACTTCTTAGTGTATTCTTCTCTTTTTCTTCCGCAATCATCGCAGACTGGACAAAGGTCCCAACAGCCGCAAAGCTCAGCGTAATCACTAAGGTGACGCTGGCTGTTGTGACACCTTCCGCCTGACTCATCATGAAAGCCATCATAATCGGAAGAAAGATCGTGGAGGATACAAAGAGGTTCCGGTATAATTCCTTCAAATCTTTTTGGAAAATCGCATAAATCCGTTTCATTGAAAATGTCATACAAGATTCCTCCCTGTGACCTCTACGAAAATATCGCCGAGGGTTGGTGTATTCATCTCAATCGTTTCCACTTCGCTGTTCTTCATCCATTGGTAGATCTCCTCTGCACTTGCGGGTTCGTTCAGAAGCATGATTTCCCGGCCGTCTGTCAGTCCCACCATCAGATGTCCGTCACCGAACTGCTTTCTAAGCTTTTTCGGGCAGTCGAGCAGTTGGATACTTCCTTTATCCAGAAATGCGACGGTGCTGCAGAGCGTTTCCGCTTCATTCATATCGTGCGTCGTTAAGAAAATGGTCGTCCCCCGCTCATTTAAAGTCCGTAGACCGTGATGAATGTGCTGAGCGTTGGCCGGATCAAGAGCTCCTGTCGGCTCATCGAGGAAAAGGAGATCGGGCTGATGCAGAAGAGCACGGGCGAGCATCGTGCGCTGCTTCATCCCTTTGGAAAGCTTCGATACCCGCTTATTCTTTTCCGCTGTCAGATGAACGATTTCAAGGACCTCTTCGACTTGTGTAGAAGGCTGATCGTACAATTCGCAGAAAAGAAGGAGGTTGTCACGAATCGATAAGCGCTCGTATAAACCGCTCGAATCCGACATCACACCGATCCGCTTCAAATAATGGGGATGGTGCATATCTTTGGAAGGCACGCCAAAGACACGGGCTTCACCGGAAGTCGGGACCTGCTGGCCGGTCAGAATCTCAATGGTTGTCGTTTTTCCAGCTCCGCTTGGTCCGAGAAACCCAAAAATGTCTCCCTTTTTTACTGCGAAGGTTAAATCCCTCAAGGCCTGTTCTTTTCCGAATGTTTTTTGGACATGATTGACTTCAATAATGTGATCCATTTTCATTCCCCCGTTTCGCTTTGTTCTCCTTCAGATTACGGGAGATCAACGAAGCGCACAGCTGTTTTTGCGTAAACGGAGTCACCTGCCGGCTGAACGGAGCTATTTGAGGCCCAGTAGTTCCTTTAGTTCAGCCATTTTACCTTTGGAAAGCGGGACTTCAGTCTTTTCTGCGTTATCGAGCTGGAGGCTGTAGCTGTTTTTGGTCCACGTGATGACTTTTCGGACCTTCTGAAGATTCACGATATAAGACCGGTGGCAGCGGAAGAATCCGAACAGCTTCAATCTGGCTTCCAGATCATTCAGCGTGAACATTCCCTGGAAGGCTTCCCCGCGGATATGGACATATGACTGCCCCTGAGTGCTTTCAATGTAATCGACTTCAGGCGGGTCAAATAAAATCATGTTTTCCTGCACTTTAGTCGGGATTTTATGGAAGGTGACGGTTGCACCATCTGCTTCAGGCTCAGCGGACTCTTCGTGCTCTCTTTCCACTTTATGTATACCGTCCTGATGGAGACGGTGGGTGTGATCGCCCATCATAATGGCGCTCTCCAGGTTACTGGTCAAGATCATCACAGTTTTACCTTCTTCTTTCAGTCGTTGTAAGATCTTCATCAACATCTGTTTCGTTTCGAGGTCTACATTTTGATCGGGTTCCTCCATGAGAAAGAATGGAGGGTCCTGTAAAATGAGACAGCCCAGCTGTACCCGTTTTTTCTCAGAGAAGGTCAGTTTTTTCACCTGGTGGTGCTTAAGGTCAGTCAGGTGCGTCCAATCCATGACTGATTCCAAGGAAACGCTGGATTCGTAAAGGTCTCTGTGAAAACGGAACAGTTCCTTCACCTTCAAGCGTTCATAAAGAGGGGCATCCAGGCTGAGCAGTCCTAAAGGAATAGGAGAAGGGCAGCCATGGAAGGAAATACAGCCTCCAGATAACGCCTCGTCTCCAGTAAGAATATCAATCAGCCAGTGTCGGAGATCTGTATGAACGTAAACAGACACGACCTGTCCTGGTTCAATACGTAAATCAAATGGGGAAAAGATCGTCGTGCCGCCGCGGCTCTTTTCCGCCTGCGTAATCGTGAGACCGTCCATAATCAGTGCTCTCCTTTCTATGTAAGCTCTTTATTAGACATGATACAGCATATGGAAAAATTTAAGTAGGAAATTTCCCGGGAAATGATAGAGCTTGTCAAAATAGTGGTTGGTCCTAAGAAGATATAGAAGAGGAAATCCAGTGACAGGGGTCACTGGATTTTTCATGTTGAATGAAATCATTAGTTCAATGAAGGAAAACATATCCATGTCACTGTTTCGTATGAGGTCCGTTTGATCTGCAGGTATAGGGATTGAGGGATATGCTTTTACTCCACAGGAGGCCTTACAACTTGTACCCTTTCCTGCTTTTAAATCGTTTCAAAATAATTGAACTATCCACTCGGGTGATTCCTTCTACGGAGTAGAGTTCATCATTGATAAAGGCTTCCAGCATTTTGAAATCCTCCACAAGCACGTGCATATGAAGGGTGCTCGGTCCGGTCATTTGGTAGATACTTGCCACACTCGGATTGTCTGCCAGATTCTGGGCCACTGCCTGCAGATTCATTGGCTCGACATCGACTTCGAAAAAGGCGGAAATGTTTTGACCGAACCGCTCAGAATTAATGACGGCTGTAAAGTTTTCAATGACGCCTTTATTGATCAGGCTGTTGATGCGATCTTTGACGGCGACTCGGGAAATGCCGACTTTTTCAGCTAATTCCACATACGAAATTCGACCGTCCCTTACTAGTTCATCGACAATGGTACGATCCGTTTGATCAAACTCGTTACTTTTCATAGCAAACTCCTTCCACACTCATTATAGCAAACCACCAAGATGGAACAAACAGGTAATCATTTACTTTATGTAAGTGAATATAATCTAATTCAATCTTTTTGTAAGCAATTACACGGATTAATCTTTATTTTTGTTTGAAATTGTATTGACATAGGAACATGCTTTATCTAGTATATTATTTAATTCGAAATTATTTGAAAAATTAAAAATCAGAGGAGGGAGAGGAATGAACAAAATGATGGGGGCACTTATTCTTGGCGGCAGCTTAGTTTTATCTGCGTGTAGTTCAGCAGGGGGTTCGACGGAAGCAGAAGGAGAAAGCTATCCGGAACAGCCGGTTCAGATTGTTGTTCCGTGGGATGCCGGGGGAGATACCGATGCCATTAACCGTGTCATCGCTGAGGAGCTGGAAAAGGAACTGGACCAGGATGTCATTGTTAAAAACATCTCAGGTGGGAGTGGTGTCATTGGAGCTCAGCAGACGCTTGATGCCAAGCCGGATGGTTATACGCTTCTTGCGATTCATGATTCCATGGCCATGTCCGAATTGATGGGGCAGGCAGATTTCGGCTATTTTGACTTCCAGCCTGTATCGCTTATGACATCGACCTATGATCTTGTCGCTACGCACCCGGAAAACCCGTGGGACAATATGGAAGACGTCGTAGCTGATGCAGAAGGAGATCCGGAAAGCATTACATATGCTGCTTCCATCGGCTCTACTTCCCAGCTTGAGCCGGCGTTGATCCAAACCGCTGCAGATATTCAATTCAACATTGTCGGGTATGAAGGAACAGCCAAACGGATGAAAGCGATTGTTGCTAATGATGTGCACTTAGGCAGTGTATCGATTGCTGCTGGTAAGGAGTATATGGCGGATGACCGGATGAAGCTGCTTGGGTACACAGGTGAAGAGCGCAGTGCTGAATTCCCGGATGTACCAACATTGAAAGAACAAGGCATTGACGTTACCTCTGCAGTAAGCCGTGGTATTGCTGCACCGAAAGATACGCCGGAGGCAATTGTAGAGAAGTTGAGTGATGCTCTTCAAAACGTTGCAGAAAGTGAGTCATTCCAGGAAAGAATGGAAGAGCTCGGAAGTGAAGTCTCCTACAAAAATACAGAAGAATACGTTCAGTTCCTGGAAGAAAATGAAGTGGAAATGAAAGAGTCCCTTGAAACAAGCGGGCTGCTTGAATAAGAGGAGGCGTCTGACATGATGACCGTTAAAAGAGATGCCATGAATGCTGTAATCCTCTTAGCCTTTTGCGGACTGGCCTTTTACGGATCCACATTAATCCCGGAAAGAAGCCTCGGCAAAACCGAAGGAGACTTCTTTCCAAATATCATCATTGGTATCCTTGCCTTCCTGAGCCTTCTTTTGCTCGTGAAAAGTGTGTATGCGTATGTAACATCAGAAAAACAGCAGCGCACAGAACCAAAGACAAGCTTGAAAGAGCGGTGGGCGGAAGGGAAGAAAGTGTGGTACACGTTCGCTTTGTTTGGTGCCTACATCTTCATCATGCCATTAGCCGGGTACTTTCTATCTTCGGTTGCGTTTCTGTTCACGCTTTATCTGCTTCTATCATCCAACAGAAAGCGTCTCTGGCTTGTGCTGATCATTTCTATCGTTGTGACGTATGTCTTGAGTTTTATCTTCCAAAAGTTCCTGCTAGTCTTTCTGCCATCAGGAGTTCTTTTTTAAAAAGGGGTTTGAATAATGGATAGTATTTTATTAAGTTTCGAATCCATATTGAATATACAGACGATCCTCATCCTGCTTGCGGGCGTCGTTGCCGGGATCATTGTAGGAAGCATCCCGGGCTTTACTATAACAATGGGGGTAGCCTTGACGCTGCCATTCAGCTTCAGCATGGATCCGGTCAACGGAATTGCGTTAATGATGGGCGTACAGGTAGGGGGAAGCGCCGGAGGTTTGATTACCTCCTGCCTGTTCGGGATTCCAGGGACTCCTTCGTCTGTCGCAACAACGTTCGACGGCTATCCGATGGTGAAAAACGGAGAAGCTGGAAAAGCGCTGGCCATTGGGTTGTGGTCATCGTTCATCGGTACAATCATCTCCGGTATCATACTTATTTTCACCGCTCCGATTCTTGCGGAATGGGCGCTGGAGTTTGGTCCTTGGGAAATGTTCGCTTTGATGCTGTTTGGCATCAGTGCCATTGCCAGCTTGAGTGATGGATCCTTAATTAAGGGATTGATTTCCGGAATGCTTGGTATATTGTTCGCCCTTGTCGGCTCTGATCCGCTGACCGCGATTCCACGTTTTACATTCGGAATGTCTGAGCTCATGTCAGGCTTTAATTTCCTTCCGGTGCTGATCGGATTGTTTGCCTTTTCCCAGCTGATGAGTGATATCAAAAGACCGCCCGCTCCTGTTCCGTTCAGTGAGGCGTCCAACGTCAGCTACCCACTGCCGAAGCTTTTAAAGGATATGTGGTCGTCCGGAACGAATGTGATAAGGTCGAGCTTTATCGGGACACTTGTCGGTATTCTCCCGGCAGCCGGCGGGAGTATTGCGAATATCTTAAGCTATGATATTGCGAAGAAGTTTTCCAGGAAGTCTCACGAATTTGGGAAAGGGACAAAGGAAGGGATCATTGCAGCGGAATCTGCCAATAACTCGTCCATTGGAGGGTCCTTCGTCCCGATGCTCGCCTTTGGGATCCCAGGTGATGCCGTAACGGCGATGATGCTTGGGGCCCTGCTCATTCACGGCATTCAGCCTGGACCGTTATTGATGGAAAACCAGCCGGTTCTTGTCTATGGAATCTTTATTTCCTTCTTCCTGGCGGCGTTCCTGATGCTGATTGTTCAGAGCCTTGGGATTAAAGTGTTTTTGAAGATCAATAACATTCCCCAGCATGTGTTAATTCCAGTGATTCTACTGCTTTGCGTGCTCGGAAGCTTTGCTGTGAACAATCGTATGTTTGATGTGTGGGTGCTGCTTGCCTTTGGTTTGATCGGCTATTGGATGAAAGCCAATCTGTTTCCTCTGGCCCCATTCATTCTTGGCATCATCCTTGGTCCGATGATCGAAGAAAACCTGCGTCAGGCGATTTCCGTAAGTCCCGATCTGACAACCTTCTTTACCAGACCGATTTCAGCTGTGCTTCTGGTGATGGCCGCCGCGTCCTTAACGTACGGGATCATCAGCAGTATGAAACAGAACAAACCGAATGAATATGAACAAGAGAATAAGGAGAGTGCTTGATTATGATATCATTTAACCACCATGCCCAGCCCTATCCGGTCTCACGCAAGGCCGTCTATGCCAAAAATGGAATGGTCTCAACATCCCAGCCGCTGGCGGCGCAGGCGGGCCTCGACATTTTAAAGAAAGGAGGCAACGCCATTGATGCGGCGATTGCTACGGCCGCCTGTCTCACGGTTGTCGAACCGACCTCCAACGGCATTGGCGGAGATGCCTTTGCGCTGGTTTGGACGAAAGGAAAGCTGCACGGACTGAATGCGAGCGGGCGCTCGCCGCAGTCGATTTCCATTGACCAGGTGAAGGCGGATGGTCATGAGGAGATTCCGAAATACGGCTGGGTGCCTGTCACTGTACCTGGAGCACCGAGTGCCTGGGCGGAACTCAGTGAAACGTTCGGAAAACTTCCATTAGAAGAGGTGCTTGCACCCGCTGTACAATACGCGGAAGAAGGCTTCCCTGTTTCACCGACCCTTGCGAAATATTGGAACAAGGCTGTCCAGACGTTTGAAAAGGAACTGGAGGAAGACGTATTTTCAGAATGGTTCCATACGTTCACACCAAAAGGACGGGCGCCGAAAGCAGGGGAGATCTGGTCGTCCCACGATCATGCAGAAACACTGCGCTCGATTGGTAAAACGAAGGCCGCCTCTTTTTATGAAGGAGAACTGGCGGAGAAGATCGCTGCTTTTTCAGAGAAGCACGGCGGATACATAACGAAGGAAGATTTGGCTCAGCACCGCTGTGAGTGGGTCGATCCGATCCACGTCAACTACCGCGGCTATGATGTGTGGGAAATCCCGCCGAACGGCCAGGGGCTGATAGCGCTGCAGGCGTTGAATATTTTGAAGGGCTTCGAGTTTCCGGCCAAGGATTCGGTGGATACGTATCATAAGCAGATGGAAGCGATGAAGCTTGCTTTTGCGGATGGACAGAAACATATTACCGAAACTTCCTATATGAGGCATACGGCAGAAGATCTGCTGAGTGAATCCTACGGGGAGGAGCGCCGGCAGCTCATCGGAGAAGAAGCGCGTCAGCCGGAAGCGGGTGAACCATCTTTGAGCGGGACCGTTTATTTAGCGGCCGCGGACGGGGAAGGTAATATGGTTTCCTTCATTCAAAGCAACTATATGGGCTTCGGTTCAGGTTTGGTTGTCCCCGGCACAGGCATTGCCCTGCAGAACCGCGGGCATAATTTTTCCATGGACCCTGACCATGTGAATGCTCTAGAGGGTGGAAAGCGGACATATCATACAATCATTCCAGGATTTTTAACAAAAGGAAAAAACCCCGTCGGCCCATTCGGTGTGATGGGTGGCTTCATGCAGCCGCAGGGACATGTGCAGGTCGTCATGAATACCATCGATTTCGGATTGAATCCACAGGCGGCCCTTGATGCGCCGCGCTGGCAGTGGCTGAAGGATAAGCAGGTGGAAGTGGAACAGACCTTCCCCTCCCATATCGCCCAGCAGCTCGTGGATAAAGGCCATAACATCATGGTTCAGGTCGAGCCGAACAGCTTCGGCCGCGGGCAGATGATCTGGAGAGATCCGGAAAGCGGCGTCCTCGTCGGAGGCACGGAATCGCGTACAGATGGGATAACCGCGGGGTGGTAATTGAGGAGAAGGAGTTCTAAATCATGAGAACCTATTGGGATATCTTTATCGCCTTTTTCCGAGTCGGTATGCTCGGTTATGGCGGCGGCCCGGGGTCGATTCCATTGATTCATAAAGAAGTGGTGGACAAATACAAATGGGTAACCGCAGAGGAGTTCGGAGACATCCTGGCGCTCGGCAATACGCTCCCGGGCCCTATTGCAACAAAGCTCGCCGGCTATATCGGCCATCAGGTGAAGGGGATGACAGGGATGCTGATCGGGGTTCTGGCGACGATTATTCCGACCATCCTGCTGATCATCATTCTCTTAACCTCCCTGTCATCCATCAAGCAGTTTGACTGGGTGCAGGGGATGACAGCCGCCGTCATTCCCGTCGTTGGCGTAATGCTGGCGGTATTGACGTGGCAGTTCCTGGAGAAAGCAGGAAAAGGATTGGGGTGGCGGAACACGGTTATCGCTGCTGTCGTGCTGGTCATCCTGATGGAAGTGCTCTCGATCCACCCGGGCATCATTATCGGAGCCCTGTTAGTATTTGCCCTTGTGAAAAAAGATAAGCAGAAAGCGAAGGAGGCGGGAGCTTCATGATGATTTACTGGCAGCTTTTTCTCGCCTTCTTCATTCCCGGCATCCTCGGTTACGGCGGGGGTCCGGCTTCGATTCCGCTTGTGGAAAATGAAGTGGTCCAGAACTATGAGTGGATGGATGTGCAGGAGTTCAGTGAAGTACTTGCACTCGGGAATTCACTTCCCGGTCCAATTGCGACAAAAATGGCCGGTTATATCGGCTATGAAGTGGCCGGTGTGCCGGGTGCCTTTGTTGCGGTCTTTGCTACGGTGGCCCCGTCCTTGATTTTAATGATCATGCTGCTCGGCCTGTTGTTCAAGTATAAGGATTCACCAAAAGTGAAGCGGATGACGATGTATGTCCGTCCCGTGATTGCCGTACTGCTCGGCGTTATGGCGTGGAGCTTTTTCAAGGAGTCGTTTGAAGGCATCGGCTGGCTGCACACGGCCATTCTAATCGTGGCCGGCTACGTGCTGATGGAGCGGGTAAAGGTGCATCCCGCTTTCGTGATCGCCGGAGCTTTAGCCTATGGAGGATTTTTCCTTTGAATAGCAATAGAGAGGCCCCTTTTAAGGGGCTTCTTTTCGTGTGCATAAATAAGTTGTCACGAGGAGCGTTCGGTGGTGACGCCTGCGGGAACAGTGCGAGCCGAAGATCCACTTGGGAAGGTGATTTTCCTGACCAAGTTAGCTGAGGCCGTGCCCGCGGCAAGCACCCACCGATAAGCGGAACGGGACCCAAACCACAAGGAAGCTCGGGGGTTCGTCCGCGGAAAGGATGGGGATTTCGCTCCCGGCGGTAAGAAAGAAAAAAGCTTGTAAAGAAACAGGGGTTTCTCTACAAGCTGAGAGGTCCTTGAGAAAGGAGCTCTCTTTTTTATTTTGCCGTTGTTGTCAGTTTAACTTCAATATTGTTGCGAGTCGCACGGGAGTATGGGCAGACCTGGTGGGCTTTTTCAACAAGCTCTTCTGCTTCTTCCTGGGAAACGCCTTCGATTTCCACGGCAAGTTCAACAGCAAGACCGAAGCCTTCTCCTTCTTTCCCGATGCTTACGTTGGCTGTAATCGCAGATGTGATTTTTTTCTTCGCCTGAGAGGCAACGAGTTGAAGAGCGCTGTCAAAGCATGCAGAGTAACCGGCTGCAAATAGCTGCTCGGGGTTCGTCGCTCCTTCTTTTCCTGAGCCGCCAAGTTCTTTAGGCATGGATAGATCAAGGTTCAAGGTACCATCACTGGACGTGACCGTACCTTGACGTCCTCCCTGTGCTGTTGCTGCTGCTGTATATAAAGCTTTTTCCATTTTTCTTCACTCCTCATTTAAATTGTGTATAATTAAGTTGTGCACAATTTAATTTATAGCAAAGAGATCAGTTTGTCAACCAGCGGAACTCAAAAACTGGTTTTGTTGTGACAAATGGATGGATTCGCTACACTGAGGGTATAAAGGAGAGATCGATATGGCTGAAGAGCATTTGAAATTGGAAAACCAGATTTGTTTTTCCATTTATGCAGCGGCGCGTGAAATGACGAAAATGTATAAACCCCTGCTTCAAAAGTTGGATGTCACCTATCCGCAGTACTTGGTGCTGCTTGTACTATGGGAAGAGGACAGCATGACGGTGAATGAGCTTGGCAGACGTCTGTATCTGGATTCCGGAACGCTCACACCGATGCTGAAGCGGATGGAAACATCAGGTCTGCTTGAACGGAAACGGTCGCCGGAGGATGAGCGACGGGTGATCGTCACGTTGACTGAGCAGGGAAGAAACGCGGAAAAGGATGCCCGTGACATCCCATTTCAGGTGGTCGACCACCTCGCTATGGATGAAGAAGAGCTAAAGCAGTTCAAAGCTTCGCTCGTGAAGGCTCTTGAACATCTGCATGAAAGAAATGAAACGTCATAAGAAAATCCCCGCTTTCTTAAAGAAGAGCGGGGATTTCTTTTTATACACCGATGAGGGACAAAATGTATGTCGTTACACAGACAACCACCAGCAGGATGAAGCTGTATTTCAGCGTCATCTTGAATAACGTGGACTCCTGGCCGGTCTGCTTAACCGCTGCTGTCGCAATTGCAATGGACTGTGGAGAGATCAGCTTGGCCATCACACCGCCGGCCGTATTCGCTGCCAGGAGCAGTGCCGGATTCGCGGTGATCTGGTCAGCGGTGACTGCCTGTAAGTGACCGAATAAGGCGTTGTTGCTGACGACAGAACCCGTAATGAAAACGCCGATCCAGCCGAGCACAGGACTGACGAGTGGGAACAGGCTTCCCGTTTTGGATAAGGCGAGTCCGATGGTGGAGCTCAGCCCGGCAAAATTGGATAAGTTGGCAAAGCCCATGACGAAGCAGATGGTCAGGATAGGGATCCACAATTCCTGTATCGTCGCTTTCAAGTTTTTCATCCCTTCCGGAAGGGTGATCGCAGAGCTGAACCACCCAGTCAGAAGAACAGCCACCAATATCGCTGTGCCGGTCGCAGAAATAAAATCAAGTTTAAAAATGGCATCAAGCGCGGTTGTTTCCGGCGCAATCGGCGGGGCTTTCTGAATCTGCTGGTGCAGGTATGGAATCGATACCAACCGGGTCGTACCAGCAAGCAGGCCTCCATCATTGAACAGGGCTTTAAAAGCAGGAAGACTCCAGATCGTAATGACGGCCGTTAAGATGTAGAACGGAGACCAGGCTTTAACTATTTCCTTCAGGCTGTACGTTTCGCCGGTCTGAACAGCGGGAGCATCCGCTTCTCTGTGGATCGTTTTTGGCTGCCATTTTCTTAAGAACAGCGCAAGACCAGCCATACTTAAGAGGGCGGCAAGGATGTTGGCAAGTTCAGGTCCGAGAAAAAGAATCGTAAACAGCTGGGTACCTGTGTAAATGCCGCTGACGACGAGCAGGGCAGGCAGGGTTTCTTTCACACCTTTCCATCCATTCAGCAAAAAGACGAGCACAAACGGAATGGCAAAGGAGATGGCAGGAAGCAGGTAAGCCAGTGTCCGGGAAAGCTCCATCGTTTCCAGGTTTCCCATCTGGGCACCGACGATGACAGGAATGCCGATCGCTCCGAAGGCACCGGAAGCAGCATTGGCGATCAAGCATAACGCTGCGGCTTTCAACGGGCGGAAGCCTAGTTCCACAAGCAGGGCGGCACTGATGGCAATCGGTACACCGAATCCTGCGGCCCCTTCAAGGAAAGCGTTGAAGCTGAAGCCGATCAGCAGAAGCTGCAGCCGCTGATCCTGGGAGATGTTCGCGATACTGGAACGGATGACCGTGAATTTCCCGGTATGTACAGCAATTTTGTATAACCAGACGGCCATAATGACGATGTAACCGATCGGCCATAGACCGTTCGCTATGCCGTGGAGGGCTGCGGCAAGCGCATGGCCCCATGGCATATCAAACAAGAACACAGCGATACCCAGACTCATGATGAGCGTGAGAAAGGCAGCAAGAATCCCTTTCATACGGAGTCGGGTTAATGCCAAAAAGAAGAAAAAGATGGGGAGAGCGGCTAAAAGCGCGCTCACGCCCAGATTACCAAAAGGATCATACTGTTGGAACCACATGGCAGATCATCTCTTTTCAAAAGAAGTTTAGTTCGTCTGTTTCACATCGAATTGTTCGCTTAGAATATCTTTCAAAACAGTGGCACTGTGATTCAGTTTCCCTTGTTCTTCTTCATTCAGGTTGATTTCCATCACATTACGGATCCCCGTGCGGTTGAGGACAGCTGGAACACCGATATACACGTCATCCACATTGTATTCCCCGTTCAAGTATGCACTGACGGTCATGATGCTGTTTTCGTTGTATAGGATCGCTTTCGTAATGCGGGTCAGACCCATCGCTATGCCGTAATAGGTGGCTCCTTTTTTCTCAATGATCTGATAGGCGGCATCGCGGACATTCACGAAAATTTCGTCGAGATCTTCTTTTGTATAGTTTTCGTGACGTTCGATCAATTCAAGGACTGGAACACCGCCGATGGTCGCGTGGCTCCATACAGGAAGTTCTGTATCGCCGTGTTCGCCGATAATGTTTGCGTGCACGCTGGATGGAGAAACATCGAAGTACTCTCCAAGCAGGTAACGGAACCGGCCGGAATCCAGGATCGTCCCACTTCCAATCACTCGTTCTTTAGGGAGGCCGCTGAATTTCCATGTGGCATAGGTGAGCACATCCACCGGATTGGTGGCCACAAGGAAAATGCCGTCAAATCCGTTGGCCATCACGTCATCTACGATGGATTTGAAAATGACCAGGTTCTTTTTGACGAGGTCGAGACGTGTTTCGCCAGGCTTTTGGTTCGCGCCTGCACAGATGCAGACGATGTCGGCATCACGGCAGTCTTCATACGTTCCATACCATGTTTTCGTCGGATTCGGGGCAAATACTTTTCCGTGGTTCAAATCCATCGCATCGCCCATCGCTTTGTCTTCATTCAGGTCAATGATCACGAATTCCTCGGCTACCGCCTGGTTCAACATCGCAAAAGCGTAGCTGCTTCCGACGGATCCTGCTCCAATTAAAGCGACACGGTTTACATTTTGTTTTGGCATATGAATTCCTCCCTAAAGATAATGAACAAGTTATTGTGAATCATTTCACATTTATATTGTGCAATATTTCCAACATGAAATCAATGAGTTTTGTGAAATAATTCACAATAGGCTTGTCCTGTTTTCATTAAAGCGTTTTCCTGTTCAAAAGTTGGACATATTTGTGTGAGGTCTTGGAGGGAAAGGGAGAGATGTTCAACCCTGCTTCCTATTATAAATGGAAGCAGGGTGGAAAACTATTGAATGGGTGTAAAATGGGCAGATGTGGTCAGTTCGATTTCGTCGCCTTCCAACGCCTCAAAGATATATTCGCTCTCATAGAAGCTTCCACTTCCAATCATGATATTGACTTTAGCTCCTTCATTCACAAAGAAGTTGCCGTTCCCATTCGGGGTTACTTTGTAGCGGGCGGCAGGAATGTCTTTCCCTACAGTGAAGAATCCGGCGGAGAGCGTTTTCGGTTCTTCTTTTAATTCAATGATTTTTCCGGTTACGATGGCCAGTTCTTCCTTCTTCGTATCTATTTCCGCTTCAACAGCATCCAATTCACTGTCCTTGGATTTCTTTGATTCTTCCAGCTTCTTGAGATCTGCCTGAAGTGTATCTTTTTCCGCCACCAGAGCTTCAGCCTCACTTAAATCCTTTTCCAATGCCTTGACCTGTTCATTTATTTCCTCTTTTTTCTCGTCGAGGAGCTCAACATCCTTCTCTAAATCCTTCTGGTCGCCTTGTTTTTGGATGAACCTTTTTTCAACTTTTTCTATTTCCATTGTTACTTCTTCGTACTTCAGCTTTTCTTCATTTAAAGAAATGGTACGGGTGTAGGAACCGATGAAAAATGCAGTAAAGAATATCACCAACGCAGCAGCCGTATGGATCCAGAACATTTTCCTCTTGAAAAATACCGGTTTTTGATCTTCTGTCATTCCATCATTCCTCCCAGAGTATCGTAAGACCACTATATAGGCCGAAAGAGGGGAATATGACCATCTCCTTCCTGGAATCTGTGCTAGGATGAATAATAAGAAGAACGACGGAGAGGGGAATGGGAATGCTGATCCCAAGAGAGGTAGCTCAATCGATTGTTCAGGAAACCGAACCGATCATGAACAAAAATATCAACTTTATGGATGAAAAGGCGAAAATCATCGCCAGTCTTGATAAAAAGCGGATCGGTGATTTTCACGAGGGGGCAGCCAAAGTGCTGGAAACCGGCCATACGTTAGTCATATCGTCGAAAGAAACGTATGAAGGAGCGAAAGCCGGGATCAATCTTCCTGTCCGTCTGCATAAACAGATCGTCGGGGTGATCGGGATCACTGGTGAACCGGAGGAGCTCAGCCAGCAGGGCGCGCTGCTTCAAAAAATGACGGAAATCCTCATTAAGGAAGCGTATCTTGATGAGCAGGTGGAGCTTGAGACGCAGGCAAGGGAAACGTTTGTGAACGAATGGATCCGCAATCAGTATCAGGATGAAAAGCTGTTTGCGACAAGGGGATGGATGTTCGGCATCAACATTTATAAACCCCGGGTGGCTGTGCTGCTGGAGCTCAGCGGTTTTCAGGATTACTGGTATGACAAATTGGGATCCCCTCTCGGAGATGTCAATGATGAAGTGCAGATGCAGCGGTACCGGAGAAACGTAGAAAAGCTGATCCACCGCCACTTTCCGGACTACAATGAACATGTACTGATCCCGGATGGCAGTTCCCGCTATATGATCCTGCTGTCTGTGAACGAACATAAAGATCCGCTCTACCAAAAAGCAAGAGTCAATGCACGGGTACGGGAAATCCAGGAAGCGCTGCTGAAGACGTATGAACAGGAGAGCTCTGGCGGTGTCGGTAGCCTGTGCCGGACCCCCGGTGCGATGTGGAAATCGGTGGAAGAGGCCGACCGTGCGCTCCGCTATGCATCTGATCACCATCAACCGCTTTATTTCTATGAAGATTTAGGCGTGGAGTCACTCATGTATGATGTGCCTGAATCCGTACGTCGTGATTTCATTATAAGAAAGCTCCAGCCCGAAGACCTCGGGTCCATTCCAGACTGGCAGCATACCCTGGAGACATTTTATCAACAAAAGGGTTCGATTAAAGCGACCTCAGAGGTACTTCACATTCATAAAAACACGCTTCAGTACCGGTTGAAGAAAATTAAGGATGTGACCGGTTACGATCCCCGTGATATCAATGATTCGACATTACTGCAGATGGCGCTTGCCTTCCATAAAATCACCTGAAAGAGAAGCGGATTGAGCTTCTCTTTTGTTCTATATACCAAAATAAATCTGTGAAAACGTTTGTATTATTGGTGTTTGTAACATGGAAAGCATCCCTTATTTCCCTTATGATAGCGTTAACATCATTTTTGGAGGGGACAAAATGACTCAAACGGCTGTCGATCAAATTAAACAGAACCTTTATGACGTATATGGAAAGGAAAAAGGAGAGCGTCTTTACAGGAAAACGCTTGATATTATAGATAATTATAAGCAGAAGCCCCAGGCGAAGGACTGGGTGGATGAACGCGATGTGATGTTGATTACGTACGGAGACTCCATCAAGCAGGAGGGGGGAAATCCGCTCACAACGCTGAAACAGTTTCTGCAGGAGTATGTCGGGCAGACCATCAATTCCGTACACATTCTCCCGTTTTACCCGTTCACATCGGATGACGGTTTTTCTGTCCAGGATTATCTGGAGGTCAACCCGGAGCTTGGTGACTGGGATAATGTGCACGAATTGTCCGAGGATTACGACTTGATGTTTGATGCGGTCATCAACCACATTTCAAGAAAAAGTAATTGGTTCCAAAATTACCTAAAAGGGGAAGAGGAATACCAGGATTACTTTGTGGAATCCGATCCTTCGCTTGATTATAGTTCGGTTGTCCGTCCGCGGGCTCTACCACTCTTAACAAAAGTGGAGCACGCCGAAGGGGCAAAATATGTCTGGACCACGTTCAGTGATGATCAGATCGATTTGAATTATGAGAGTGAGGCGTTATTCGCAGAAGTGCTTCAAATTCTTGCCGCATACGTCCAGCATGGCGCGCGCTATCTGCGTCTGGATGCGATCGGCTTTTTGTGGAAGCAGCTTGGCACAACGAGCATCCACCTTGAGGAAACGCACAAAATCGTTCAAGTGATGCGCCACGTCCTGGAGGAAATTTCCCCGGGTACGATCGTGATTACGGAAACCAATGTGCCGCACAAAGATAACATCAGCTACTTCGGGAGCGGACACAATGAAGCGCACATGGTCTATCAATTCCCACTGCCGCCATTGACACTGCACTCGTTTGTTTCCGGAAATGCCCGCCATCTTTCCGAGTGGGCTGATGCGTTGGAAGACACGAGCGATCATACGTCATTCTTCAATTTCCTGGCTTCCCACGACGGCGTCGGACTTCGTCCTGTGGAAGGGATTTTAAATGATGGGGAAGTACAGAGTCTTGCTGATCGTGCGAAGGAACAGGGAGGATTCGTTTCCTACAAAGATAATGGAGACGGTACAAAGAGTCCATATGAACTGAATATCAACTATTTAAGTGCATTGACGAAGCCGGAAGAGACGCCTCACGATGCGGTCGACCGTTTCCTTGCTGCGCAGACGATCCTTCTTTCTGTCAAAGGTGTTCCCGGCATTTACGTGCACAGTCTGCTCGGGTCACTGAATGACTTGGCAGGAGTCGAAGCGACAGGAAGGAACCGTTCCATTAATCGTGAGAAGCTCGAGGCAGACAAGCTTCAGAAAGACCTCGATACGGAAGGGACTTTGCGAAACCGGGTATTCACGACGTTTATGGACAGAATCGAACTTCGCAAACAGCAGAAAGCCTTCCACCCGAACGCCAAGCAGGAAGTGCTGTTCCTGGATGACCGGTTGTTTACCATCATCCGCGGTGGTGAACTTGTTTCGATTGTGAACGTCTCTGAAGAAGCTGTGGAAGTGGATACGGAAGAGTTCCAGGCTCCATTGCAGTCAGAAGCGTTTGTTGATGCTTTAAGCGGAGTGTCCTACACGACGGAAGAAAAAATAACGGTCCAGCCTTACGGAGCGCTGTGGCTGAAGGCGGGAGAACAATGAAAATCATTGTAGCGCCGGATTCTTTTAAAGGATCGATGAGCAGTGCAGAAGCCTGCGAAGCGGTGAAGCAGGGACTTAAAGCAAGTGACTCTACGGTTGATGTTCAGTCCATTCCGATGGCGGACGGTGGTGAAGGGACCGTTGAAGCTTTGATGCAGATGTTTGACGGGGAACTGATTGAAGAGACGGTTCATGATCCATTAGGAAGAAAAATAACCGCCTCTTTTGGATGGATTCCGGAGGAGCGGATGGCTGTGATTGAAACAGCTTCCGCTTCCGGTCTTCCTCTTTTGAATGACGAAGAAAAGAACCCTCTTCAAGCGTCCACCTACGGGACCGGGGAACTGGCGAAGGCGGCGATTGAAAAAGGAGCAGAAACGATCATCCTCGGCCTTGGCGGCAGTGCCACCGTTGATGCCGGAAGCGGATTTTTCCAGGCGTTAGGCGTTCAGTATGTCGATGAGGACGGAAATGAGCTGGACATGAATGGCAGGGAGCTTGGAAAAGTAGCGGACGTCAAGGCAGACGCCTTCAAGCAGAGGGTGAAAGGTGTGGAATGGCGGATTGCCTCAGATGTCTCCAACCCGCTGCTTGGAAAAGAAGGAGCGGTGATGATTTTCGGCCCGCAGAAAGGTGCAGACGAATCGTGCCTGGCCGAACTCGAGGACAGCATGACGAGGTATGCAGCTGTGATCGAACAGCACACCGGAAGGATCGTCCGTGAGAAGGATGGGAGCGGTGCGGCCGGAGGCTTCGGTTTTTCTTTATTCAGTCTGTTGGATGATTACCATGTGGAGAGCGGATTTGAAATGATTGCAGAACTCGGAAAGCTGGAAGAGCAGATTGCCGGAGCGGATCTTGTGATCACCGGAGAAGGGAAAGTCGATGCCCAATCGCTGTACGGCAAAGGGCCGATCGGTCTTTCGAGACTAGCGAAAAAGCATCAGGTGCCGTGTGTCGCTTTTGCGGGCATGATGGAAGGAGACTTGTCCGAAGCAGAGAAGGAAGGGCTTCTGGCCGTGCTTCCGATCGTCGACAAACCGATGACACTAAAAGATGCTGTTGGACAGGGACCTGAACTGTTGAAGCAGGCAGCCCGCCGGTTTATGGATGTCTATACGATAGATCAACGAAATGGGGAGAGGACAAAATGAGCAGTTTTACAGTCATTGATTACATCATTTTTGTCGTATATGTACTTGGAACCGCTTTTATCGGAGCGGCCTTCGGAAAAAACCAGAAGTCGACAAAAGATTATTTTCTTGGTGGGAGAAGCATCCCGTGGTGGGCGATCGGTCTGTCGGTCATGGCGACTCAGGCCAGTGCCATCACGTTTATCGGGGCCCCGGGATGGGGCTATGACGGAGGGCTGACGCGGATCATCACGTTCATCAACGTGCCGCTTGCCATGGCCTTCCTCATTGCGACGATCGTTCCGTTCTTCTATAAAACGGAAGTCTATACGGCCTATGAATATCTGGAACGCCGGTTTGATGTGAAAACGCGTACATTAACAGCTGGATTGTTCCTGATTGCCCGCGGTCTTGCTACAGGGGTCGTCCTGTATGCGCCGGCGCTTGTGTTGTCGGTCATTACTGGTGTTGACGTCAACATCATGATCATCCTCATGGCCGTAATCGCTGTTTCCTATACCGTCCTTGGCGGTATCAGCGCCGTCATCTGGACGGACGTCATTCAGATGGTCGTTCTCTGGATCGGTGCGGGGCTGAGTGTCTTCATCATCTTCCAGGATGTTCCCGGCGGATGGGGAGAAGTCATGTCGACAGCGTCCCAGACGGGCATGCTGGAGTCGATCGATTTCTCTACAGATTTGAGTGTGGAATACAGCATATGGGCCGGAGTGATCGGTGGTTTCTTCCTGCATGCGGCCTACTTTGGTACCGATCAAAGTCAGATCCAGCGTGTGCTGACGAGTAAATCGATTCGTGAAAGTAAGCTGTCTCTTGTACTTAGTGGTGTCCTGTTGATTCCACAGATGCTGTTGTTCCTGCTCATTGGTGTACTGTTGTACATTTTCTATCAATATGCTGGAGATCCGAACATCAATAACCTGAACGAATTGTTCCCGCGTTTTGTTGTGAATGAGCTTCCGGTCGGGATTTCCGGATTGATCATTGCCGGAGTATTCGCTGCAGCGATGTCCAGCCTGGACTCTGCGCTGAACTCCTTGTCTGCTGTATCTGTGCGTGACTTTTACAGCAAATTCATGAAGAAAAACCAGTCCGAAGAACATTACTTGAAAGCGTCCCGTTATGCAACAGTATTCTGGGGCATTTATGCAACGATCTTCGCCTTCTTTGCCGGCAACCTCGGACCGGTAATTGAAGCGGTCAACCAGATTGGTTCCTACTTCTACGGAGCCCTGCTCGGTGTGTTCATCCTTGCGATCTTTACGAAGCGTGTCAATGGAACAGGCGCCTTTGCCGGTGTCATTGCCGGAATGCTTGCCGTCTGGGCCGTGAACGCTTTTGCGGAAATTTCCTGGCTGTACAATAACCTTGTCGGTGCGGTAATCGCAGTTGCGGCCGGTTATGCCGTCAGCCTGTTATCGAAAGCGCCTCCAAAGGAAAAGCTGGAAGGACTGACGATCGATCGGACAAAGAAAAACGTCCAGGAAACCCTGCAGGGACGGGCGGAAGCAGCCGCAGCCGTCGAGGAAATCGAGGAAGAGAAGAAAACGAAAAAATGGCCGATCTATCTTGTGGTATATTTCTTCGTCGTCTTTGCCTTCCTGATGTATCTGCAGAATTTATAAGGAGGACAATCCATGACTCACTACCTTCAACCTGTCATTGAAAAAGAGGAAGCCGTCAAAAAAATGGCCGGGCAGCTTCACACCGGCATATGGAAGAAACTCAGAAACACGAAACAGCTGACATCCATGGAGCAGGTATACATCCCCTTTTACTGCTTTGATTATAAGGCGGTCACTCACTCGCTTCCAGACGGTCTGGAAGGACGGATGGCAATCGAACCGTTAAGCCGCATGAGTGCTATTCTGCCTGTTGATCTTCCAGTGGAAGAAAGCAGCCAAAGCTTCTGGCGAGTGCAGGGGGATGTGTCGAAGCAGGAAGCACGTGAAGTGCTGTACTGGGAAATGTTCTCGAAAGAAAAGCGCCGTGAGAAAATTCATGTGGAAATCGTGAACCGCTTTGTCGTCTACGTGCCGTACTGGCTCGGTTATGTCAAAGATGGAAAAGGCTACGATGTGCTGGCTCTGGATGGGTTGAACGGGAAAGTGGATGTTCCGATTAAAGATACAGTGTTGAGCTATGTGTGTGCACAAGATGAAGTGAATTTGGGGTGAAGGAAAGGCAGCTCATGCAGAGCTGCCTTTTGTTTTCATTCTTTGGTTTGGATGTACTCTTGGACAACTTCATAGACGTAGTCCTGGTTGGATGCGGCGGTTTCTGGATTGTATTCGCCGCCGTTGGTTTTATTGTTGGAAAGGATGCGGATGCCGAGGTACGGGGTATCATACGCTTTGGCGATCTGTGCACCGGCGGCTCCTTCCATTTCTTCTACGCTGGATTCGAAGTTTTCGTGGAACCATTGAATGCGGTCGACTTCATTGTTCCAGACATCTGCGGAACCAATGGTACCTTCCACGACTTTCCCTTCCGTGTGCGTTTCCTTGACTGCTTTGGCTGCTTCCAGGAGGCCTTTGTCTCCTTCAAAGTAGCGGATGTTTTCAGCATCTGGATCTTCCCCGGCACTTCCTTCAGATGCCATCAAGTCCATCGGAATCCATTCCTTCGGTGCGATGCCTTCTCCTTCTGCACGGTTCCCTGTCTTCAAGGAACCGAGGTTGACCGTGCGCTCTCCAAGGACGATATCAAAAACATTCAATTCCGGATCGTGCCCGCCGGATGTGCCCTGATTGATGATGGCTGCCGGGTTGAACTTTTCGATGGCCAAGGCCGTTGCAGCCGCTGTATTTTCCATGCCTTTGCCTGTTTTCATGACAATGACAGGATAGTCATCCACCGTTCCTTTATAAAAAACAAACGTACCGGATTCTTCCTCTTCTACGTTTTCAAGGCGTTCCGCAAAGTTCTCCGCTTCTATCGGCATCGGCCCCTGGATAAGGATGGGCTGCTGTGTTTCTTCTTCTGCGCTGGTTTCTGCATCTGATTCATTGCTGCTGCACCCTGCTAATAAAAGGATGGAAAGAAGTGCAAATGTAAGTGTGCGTGCGAGATAAGACATATGTGAAAGCTCCTTTGATGTTGTTATCCACCTTAACGCCGCCTCAATATAAAAATGCCTGAAAGTAGAAAATGGGTCCTACCTTCAGACATTAAAGTTCACATATACAACAGGACTGTGCCAATGGGGACACAGATGTACACATGTAACTCGTAGTCCGGTTCTTAAATGGGAACCAGGTAGAGACGCTCAGACCGTATTACTGAAAATATACGAGTACGCTATGAAGTTGGATACGGGTTTACTATAACAGAGGACATCTTCTTGCACAACCTAATAAACGAACATTATTTTAATCATATTAAAAATTGTTCGTTTATTCATTCGTTTAAGTAGTATTACAGCTTTATTGGGATTTGTAATGATTTTTTTATTGGTTTGAAGGTTTTTATATGAAGATAGAGGGAAAACTTTAATGTGGATAATATTACCTTTTATAAAGTTATTCTGAACGAAAGGGGATGGAAATGTGCCGACACTTTTACTTACTGGTTTCGAACCGTTTCTCAACTTTCCAATCAATCCAACTGAACAAATCGTAAATCAGCTTCATGGCCGCCGGATCAACGGATATCACGTTGAGGGACGTATTCTCTCTGTCGATTATCATACGTCCGGAGAGGAAGTTCTATATCATGTCGAAGGTGTCCAGCCGGATCTGGTCATATCCCTCGGACTGGCAGCAGGAAGGCATACCATCACTCCGGAGCGGATTGCAGTCAACTGTAATGAGAGCAGGGAAAGAGATAATAAAGGAAACATGCCGGACGGGGAACCGATTCATGAGGGAGGACCTGATGGCCTGTTTTCATCGCTGCCGATTCATAGATTTGTGGAAGTTCTCCATGATAGCGGATATCCCGCGGAAATTTCGAACACGGCTGGGACGTATCTATGTAATCATGTGATGTATCAGGTGCTCTATCATTTTCAAAAGAAAGAAGAACAGGTTCCTGCCGGGTTCATTCACCTCCCTGCCTCACACGAACTGGCTGTACAGCACGGGAAGCTTCCGAGCTGGCCGCAGCGGGATTTAACGGAAGCGGTCGAATGCGTCATTCAATCGATAGACTCCTAGTTGAAAAGAGGGGGATGCTTCTTTCCTGCCAAAGAAGCATCCCCCTTTTAGAGGAAAAAAAGAAGGTTCAGATCCTTTTTTGTCAGGTATGGTTTATGTGAAATCAATACAGGAGATAGACAAGTACTGTTGATGACAGGAGGGAAGGGAAATGACGCTGCGGCGTTCTTTATTTTTCGTATTGTGGATGCTTTTTATCTTATACGCCGTCTTCATAGCTCCGGATGGGAACGAAGGTTATCTTACCCAGCTGATCCAAATGAATGATCCTGATCCGATGCTCCTTATGGTGTTCAGCTTTTTAGGGATTTACCCGATAACTTTTGCGGCTTTTCTACTTGGGGAGGATGACGACCGCGTACCTGTATGGCCTTTCGTCATCGGCTCCTTTATGCTGGGGGCTTTTGCTTTGATGCCTTATTTTTTCTTAGCCGGAAGGGGATCAGATCGAAAGGTAAGAACGCCCGCCTGGGTGGTAAAGGTGCTTCGTTCAAAGGTTCTCCTCGTAGTAATGACTCTTGGAACAGCAGCTCTTTTCTTCTACGGAGTTATTCTGGGCAGTCCGGCTGCATACGGAAACGCCTTTCAAGTGTCACAGTTTGTTCATGTGATGACGGTTGATTTCTTCGTCTTGACCGCACTGGCTGTGTACGTTATCTACCGGCGGGAGCGGAAGTATGGCAGGGAGAATCAGAGACATTGGATGGGATGTATTCCTATTATAGGGTTGCTGGCTTATTTGGTAAGCGTCCGTTTATATGAAAAATAAAGCTGTTCCTCTATTAAGAGGGACAGCTTTATTATTGAATTTTCTAATAATTATTGATATGAAGGAAAAAGTACGGTAGATTAATAGAAACGAAGGAAAAACTTCACACATTCTTAGAAAGGAGGAGGAAGATGGAGGAACCGATCCTTCAGACCATTAAGACGTATTATCCCTCTTTATCTCAGGGCCAGAAAAAAGTGGCTTCTTATTTGATTGAGCATAAAGAGGAAGGAGCCATTATAACTGCTTCACAGCTGGGGCGGAATGTCGGCGTCAGCGAAACGACGGTCATCCGTCTGGCCAATGTGCTTGGGTTCCGCGGGTATTCCCATATGCAGGACGCCATCCGCTCCAACTGGCTTCAGTCCTCTCAGTCTTCTCCGATGTCAGGGCAGGTAAAGGAAGAAGACCGGTTTTATCAAGTGGCGGAACAGGAAAAGAAAGTGTTTGCTCATATGATGGATCAGCTGAATCCGGAGGAAATCCTGCATGCAGCGGAGGTCATGATGAAAGCGGACCGGGTATTCATCGGGGGCTTCGGAGGTTCTTATGCAGCCGGGTATTGGTTTTACTACGCGCTGAGACAGCTGAGAGACCGCGTGTCCCTTTTCAGCGCTGAGGGACTGCTCCCTGAGGAAATGATAGATATCGATCAACGGTCCGCGGTCGTCATTTTTTCTTTCCCGAGGTATCGGATAGAAGGAAAAGAGCTGTCAGACGCTGCCGGGAAAGCCGGCGCATCCATCATCGCCTTCACAGATAAGCCTTTGTCACCGGTTGGCAGGGAAGCGGATGTGACGATTACGACAGAAGAGCGGATGGAGACGGACTATCATTCTATTGCGGGGGCCGTCAGCGTTTCTGAAATGGTTATCCAGACGGCAGCGGACAAGTACTCGGAACAGGTGAAAGCGAGGCAGCAGAAAATTGAACTGATGTATGCAGAGCGGGGGATGTTTTTAGAGTAGGGACCTATAAAAAAAGGAGTGGGGATTATGCAGGGAGAGTTTCAGACGTCGAATGTTACAGAGAAAACCTATACGAAGAAGGATTACTGGAAATTTATACTGCCGTCATTATTCGGTCTTTTATTTTTTATCGTTCCTATTCGTACAGAATCAGGCATGACTGTTCCGGTAGCCTATTTTGCCAACAGCATCAACGGTGCTCTTGGTGCATATATACCAGCTTTTACAGTAGCGGTCATCACGATTTCTGTTTTAGGTTCCATCCTGGCCAGAGGAATGAAGCCTGGCTGGATCATGAATTCTGCGTATATGAAAAATCTCTTCTATGTAAGTAACAACTGGCTCGTCACCCGGACAGCCGGGATGGTCTTCGGGTGGATGGTGCTGTTTGCTTTCGGCCCTGATTTTCTTGTATCGGATGTGACCGGCGGACTGCTCCTGAATGATCTGCTGCCTGTGTTGTTCACAACGTTTCTTCTGGCAGGATTCCTTCTGCCTCTGCTTCTCAATTTTGGCCTGCTTGAATTCGTCGGGGCTCTGTTGATGAAAGTGATGCGCCCGTCTTTTACACTTCCGGGACGATCCTCGCTGGACTGTCTGGCTTCATGGGTGGGCGATGGAACGATCGGAGTGCTGCTGACTTCTAAACAGTACGAAGAAGGCTATTACACGAAGCGGGAGTCCGCCGTTGTAGCGACCACGTTTTCAATAGTTTCCATCACGTTTACGATTGTGGTCATCACTTATTTGAACATGGAGGCGTACTTCCTGCCTTATTATGCAACGATTATCATTGCCGGTCTGGCCGCTGCGATTATCATGCCGCGGATTCCACCGCTTTCAAGAAAATCGGATGATACGTACGAAGGCGCCGAACGAAGAACAGAGGAGCTGATTCCGTCCGGTGTATCTGTTGTCACATGGGGGAAAGGACAGGCCCTTGAAAAAGCACGACACAGTGGCGGGGCGAAGGCCACAATGAAAGAAGGACTGCAAAACGTGCTGGATATGTGGATCGGTGTCATGCCGGTCGTAATGGCTATCGGTACGGCAGCTGTTGTCATTGCCGAATTCACCTCTTTCTTCACGATCATCGGCAAGCCGTTTGAATGGCTGCTTGTAGCGATGCAGGTGCCGGAAGCATCGGCAGCCGGCCAGACGATGGTCGTTGGATTTGCTGATATGTTCCTTCCGGCTGTTATTGGAAGCGGCATTGAAAGTGAAATGACCCGGTTCATCATCGCCTCTGTTTCTGTCACCCAGCTTGTCTACATGTCGGAAATGGGCGGACTTCTGCTTGGGTCGAAGCTTCCGGTAAGCTTCAAAGATCTTGTTTTCATTTTTTTATTGCGTACCATCATTACACTGCCGATTGTTGTCGGTATAGCCCATCTCATTTTCTAAGGGGGAATGCATCGTGAATCAGCACCAGGATGACCTGATACAAACATACGAAGCGCTCCACGCGCTTGCGGAACCGAGCGGAAAAGAAGAAAAAACCTCCCATTATTTACAGAGCCGTCTGAAGGATGCCGGCTATCAAGTGCACAGCTTCGCCCGCCACTATGGATTTTACGTGGATTATAAGGGGGAGACAGAGGAAGTCATTGCGTTGAGGGCGGATATGGATGCGCTCGTTCAGGAGGTGGACGGGGAAGTGCGTCCGAATCACTCGTGTGGTCATGACGGCCATAGTACGATGGTGCTCCATACCGCATTAAAGCTTATGGAATCCGGTGAAAAGCCACATCATACGGTCCGATTCATCTTCCAGCCCGCGGAAGAAACGGCAGCCGGGGCGTTGCAGATGATGGAAAGCGGAGCCCTTGCGAATGTGAAATTCTTAGGCGGTATCCATCTGCGTCCGGAACAGGAAGTACCTGACGGCAAGGCCGCACCCGTGATTCTGCACGGGGCGATTATTACATTGAAGCTGACGATTAAAGGAGTACCCGCTCATGCTGCCCGTCCGGAACTCGCCAGAAACCCGATCGAAGCTGCGGGCCGCTTGATGGCTTCGCTAAAAGCTGTACATGTGGATACCGGCTATTCCTTGAAGCCGACAGAACTGCATTCCGGCGAAGCAGCGAACCTCATTCCGGAAACGGCGAGAATGACGTTCGATATCCGCTCCGTGTCCAACGACGGGCTGCAGCAGCTCATCGACCAGACGAAGGAAATCATCCAACAGATCGAGCAGGAAACAGGAACAGTAATCGGGAGCGAATGGGTGGAATTCTCGCCTGCCGCTGTCCCAAACGATAAGGCTGAAGGGCTGGCTGAAAATGCGGTGGTGGAAGCCTGTTCCAAGGATGCTTTGGCACCGCCGTGTGTTTCACCGGGAGCGGAGGACTTTCATTTTTATACCTTCCACAACAGTGGACTGTCTGCGACGATGATCGGACTTGGGTGCGGGCTTACTCCAGGACTCCATCATCCAGCCATGAACTTCAACAAAAAGGCTCTGATTACCGGCCGGGATATTTTATATGAAATGCTGCGTCAGGCCGATCAAGTAGACTGGAAGGAGGGGACTCCGTGAATATCGAAAAAGTGATTCTCCGTCAAATTAAAATGGATCTTCTGCATCCATTTACGACCAGTGTCGGGACTGAATATGATAAGGACGTCATTCTTGTGGAAGTCCAGTCTGCCAACGGTCATTCCGGCTGGGCGGAGTCCGTATCCATCAACGAGCCGATTTATAATGAAGAAACGATTGATACCAACTGGCCGATGCTTCGGAAGTTTCTTCTGCCCGAACTGCTGAAAGCACCGATCGGTCATCCGAGTGAAGTTTCAGAGCGCTTTCAGTCCATACGGGGCCAATTCAACGCAAAAGCTGCTGTGGAGCAGGCGGTCTGGGACTTATACGCCAAGGAACAGGGACGTCCACTGGCCGAAGTGCTCGGTGGAACGAAAACGTCCATTGATGTGGGCGTCAGCATCGGAATTACGGAAAGTAAAGACGCCCTGCTTGAAAAAATAGCCGGCTATGTGAAGGAAGGATACAAGCGGATCAAAGTGAAAATCAAGCCCGGCTGGGATGTAGAGCTGCTCCGTGCCGTCCGCCGCCGGTTTCCCGATCTTGAAATGATGGCGGACGCCAACTGCGCCTACACGCTCGATGACATTCCCCGTCTGAAGCAGCTGGATGATCTGAACCTGATGATGATTGAACAGCCGCTGGCTCATGACGATATCATTGATCATGCGGAACTGCAGAAGCATTTGAATACACCGGTCTGTCTCGATGAGAGCCTGCACTCCTATGATGATGTCCGGAAAGCGATTGAGCTTGGCAGCTGCAGGATCGTCAATTTGAAGATCGGCCGTGTTGGAGGTCTGCAGGAAACGCTGAAGATTCATAAGCTCTGTCAGGACCACCATATTCCGATGTGGTGCGGCGGCATGCTGGAAACCGGCATCGGCCGGGCGCACAACATTGCTGTCACAGCCCTGCCTCAGTTCCTTTATCCAGGAGATACAGCTCCTTCCAGTCATTATTGGGAGCGTGACATCATTCATCCGGAAGTGAGGATGGACCGCGGTGAAATGAAAGTTCCGGACCAGCCGGGCATCGGTTTTGAGCCCGATATCGACTATATTGAACAATTAACGAGCCATAAAGAAACGTTTACACCAAAGGAAATGACTGCCGACAGCACGATTGGAAAGCAGGGATAGAATGATTGCCGAAGGGATATTACAGCATCAACCAACAGGACAGGAAAGGAAGTACAGCGTCCATGTTCTTTCTTTGGATGCCCTGGAAGAACTGCAGACGATGCAGAAGGAAGTGGAGCAGCATGTTGATGATTCATCGACGCTGCAGCCGCTGAGCGAAGAAGAGTTCACGACTATTTTAACAGGCGGAGGGCTGCTGATCGGGGTTTATGTGCGTGATACCCTGGCTGCCTTCCGGGCATTATGGTATCCAGGAAAGCACATAGAGAATCTCGGCCGCGACGTCGGTCTTCCGGAAGCCGAGTGGGAGAAGGTCGTCCATCAGGAGATTTCATGCGTGCTTCCTGAATACAGAGGGAACCGTCTGCAGAAAAGCATGGGTGTTTGGATTATGGAGGCTTTCCACGCAGCTGACCACGGCAGGACTCATCTCTTTTGTACGGTTCACCCTGAAAATCCCGGAAGTTTAAAGGATAAGTTCTCTCAAGGGATGGTCATTGCTGCCGTCAAAGAAAAGTATGCCGGTATGCTCCGCTATATTTTCTATCGTCCGATTTCCAGCCCTGTGCTGTGGGATGAGTCTACCATTGTAACCGTTCAGCAGAAGGATTACGCTGAACAAAAATCTTTGATTGAACATGGGTACGTAGGCGTGCAGTGGCAGCCTTCCACGCTTCTCTTCGCTAAAAAACGATAAATAACAGAGAGGTGATAACGTTGTAGGCGTTGTCACCTTTTTGAGCTTTAGGATTGAAAAAAGTTCCATTCCTCTATAGGATGAGATCATTGGATACGCTACCATAGTGAGGAGAATACCTGTGCGCCATTGGTCGAATTATCTCTATTTATTCTACTCGTTTGTCTTTTTACTGAATATCCTTCATACGTTCTGGGCAGATGAAACGCTGTACATAATCATTGGGGTCCTGGGGATGGTGATGACGGCCGTCAGTTTCCCCAGATCGGACCGCGTCTTTAAAATTTTAGGAACCGTGCTGCTGACAGCCGGCGGATTTTTCTACTTTTCCAGTGATGCGGTCCTCTCTGATATCCCTCAATTTTTTGCCGGGAATATCAGTCTGCTGCTGCTCATTTCCATGCTTCCGTGGATGAACAGTGTTGTGAAGGCCGGCAGATATAACAAGCTCCTCCAGTCGCTTATCGGAGGTGGGGATCAGAGCTTAAGCGGCTTGTATACGCGCAGTGAGGTTACGATGGTCTCTCTGGCGGCTTTCTTGAACCTTTCTTCCGCTGCGGTCTCTCAGGATCTGCTGAAGGAAAAATTGAAGCAGATGAACACGAAGATGAAGAATAACTTCATTCTGATGGTCACCCTGCGGGGCTATTCGCTCGCTCTTCTTTGGAGCCCGCTGGAGATTCTGCTGGCCACATCCATCTTTATTACGGGAGCCGACTACCTCCAAGTGCTGCCATGGATGCTTGCGATTTCCGTGATCGGCATTGCTCTTGATTCGTTTGCGGCAACATTCACGTACAGGGGTGAATCGATTCCAGAAAACGACCGCACAGGAGCAGCTCCATTGAACAAACGGAAGTTCATGCAGTTTATTGCTGCCCTGGTTTTATTTTTGTGCTTCGTTGTTTTTCTTGGAAATGTCGTCCAGCTTGATTTTCTATTTTCCGTGACGATTGCCATTTTTCCGTTTGCTTTTGTCTGGTCGCTGCTGATCAAGCGCAGGCGCAGTTTTATGAATATTGGGTGGCCGACATGGAAGTGGAAAACAAACCGGCTTGATAACTTTATCGTCCTGCTTCTGACCCTTTCGTTCTTAACGAAAACGCTGAATGCATCCCCTTATCTCCAATACTTACAGGATCCTCTCATCGCAATGGAAGGGCAGCCGGTTTTCATCATGTTGTTCATCCAGGCCGCGTTTTTAGTGATGACCCTGCTCGGGGTCCATCCGATTGCTACGATGGGAATCTTTGGAGGGGTGAGCGGACTGTTGACCAGCGCCTTCCCGCCGGTGACCCTTACCATTCTGCTTTCGGTCTGTGCGATAGCCACCGTCCCGTCGGCGCCGTATGGATTGATTGTGACTTTAACGTCTGTGGCATTGAAGGTAAATCCTTACCAGATTGTGCTGCGGAATTTACCATACAGCATCGGGCTTGGTTTTGTAGGCATCGGAGTCGCTCTATTTTCGATGTGGATCTATTGATCTTGTAAAAAACCTCCAAAAATTGGAGGTTTTTTACATGGTTCATTTCTGCAGCAATGGGGTATTTATCTTTTGTCGAAAGATTATAGTTGCAAAATTCGTCATTATTTAACATAATTTTTACAAAGTAACGTTTCTAGTAGTAGTTTGAGTCGACTGGTAAACAACTGAAAAGAAAGAGGGGACATTCTATGAGAGAAGATATGATCCGTGTGTTAGACCAAAGAGATATTCTTGTGAAGGAAAATGAGAAATTGCAGCAGCAGCTGGAAGAAGAGCGTGAGAAAGTATCCATGCTTCAGGAAAAGCTGCAACAGGAGCAGCTGCTTTCTAAAAGTGGTGCTTAATGATCGTTGAGGAAAGAAAATCCCCGGGGTGTTGTTAAACCCCCGGGGATTTTCTTCTTTACTTCATGATGGTAGAACCGCGCAGCAGCTCTGGTTTAGCCCCGAGAATGAGGAGGAAGAGCTTGGCATCTCCGACTTCCCTGTGCTTGTCGAGAAACGCCTGCACGACCGGGAAGTCCTCGTGGTTTTTCAAGCGGTTCACTTCCCTTTGGTAGACGGAGAGAATCGATCCTTTGATAAATTCAGGATGGCAGGATTCCAAGTCTTCCTCCATCAGGAGGGCCCCCATGTATCCGTACTTGATCTGGAGCTGACGTGTAAAGCTGACTACATGATTGAGAATGGCGTACACATCCGGGTAGCGGGTTCGGATGTCCTGGATATCTTCTTTTGCCTCATAGAGCTCACCCAAGCTTGCTAATTTGATCATGTTCATCCACTCCTTTTTCCCATGGTTTTTCTAATCCGATGATCCGTGTTAACTCAGCACTATGGTCGCGGCGGAATCGTCTGCGCTTGGCGCGTTCCTCCCCGGACTTATAAAGGAACTTCTCTTCTTCGGTTTCAGGGATGACGTTTGGAACTTTCACGGCACGTTTGTTTTCGTCCAGAGCTACAAACGTCAAGAAGGCGGTGGCAGCCATCCGCCGCTCCCCGGTAATCATATCCTCGGCAATCACCTTGCAGAAAATCTCCATCGATTTCGTTCCTGTATAAGAAACAAAGGATTCCACACAAACCGAATCCGTCTGATGAATCGGGTGAAGGAAGTCGATAGAGTCTGTCGACGCTGTCACACATTCCTTGACTCTGGCGTGCCTTCTTGCAGAAAGGGTGGCATTGTTATCCAGCTTCTTCATCAACACCCCTCCGAACAATGTATTGTAGTTGTTCAAATCGTTTATCATCACTTGGTCTGTATTAATTACAAGGCTTTCTCTGGATCGTTTATCTGTCATTTTTCCGACTTCCTTTCTGTAAATAAAATCATTTCGAAGCGCTTATTCGTAAAGACATGTCCCTACAAAAAGGAGAACACCATCAGTGTAAGCCTGAAAAAAGAGAAAGTGAAATAGCAATCCGGCATTCCTACGATAGACAATATCTATGGAAATGCTTACAACCAGTCAAAAATGGCATGAAAAAATCAGCTTGGAAGTCCAAGCTGATTAATATTCAATGCTGTGCATGCGGTTTTGGGTGTATGCCAGCCACTCTTTGGCGGCAAAGGAGATGTATTGATCTTTCGGCCAGATGATAGCCAGTTCCCACGCCATGGAAGGCTGGGTCACTTTGATTCTGCGGACGTTGTCATTCAGCAGTTGGGAGACGCTTTTAGGAAGCAGGGAAATCCCGAAATTGGAAGCGACCATTTTGCCTATAAAGTTCCATTGAGAGCTCTCCGATACAATTTTCGGCAGGAATCCAGCTTCCTGACAGGCCGTCGAGATCCGGTCATTCAAGACAAAGTCCTTGTTGAATAATATAAAGGATTCCTCTTTCAGTTCCGTCAACTGGATTTCTTCCCGGCCGGCCAGCGGATGTTCCGGATGGAGGACGACTTCCAGTTCTTCCTTTAAGAGGAAAAAGTAATGGAATCGTGCTTCATCCGTCGGCAGTACAGTGATCCCCACATCCAGTTCCTCCTGGAGAATCTGTTCCTCGATCTTTTTTGCCCCGCTTTCGACCAGTTGGAAAGTAATGTGCGGATATTTTTTGTGAAAGCTTCCAAGTGTCTGGATGAACTCCTCGGCATCCATGATCGGCGGCAGGCCGATACGCAGGTGGCCTTTCTGCAGACCGAGCAGGTCATCCAGCTGAGTCGTCAGATTTTGAAAGGCTTTATCGATGGTTTTCGCCTGGGTAAGGATGAGCCGCCCCGCGTCTGTCAGGACGACCTTTTTCCTCCGCCGCTCGAAAAGCTCGACACCGAGGTCGTTTTCGAGGTTTTTTATCATTTTACTGATGGTTGGCTGGGAGATATAGAGGTGTTCAGCTGCTTTCGTGAAGCTTTGGAAGTGTGCGACTTCAATGAAATACTGCAGGTGGCGGATGTCCATGAATGAAATCTCCTTTGACGTTTTTTTCTCATCATAAAGGAGCAGGTTCGAGACATCAATCATGGACCGGATGCAGCAATCACTTGTTTTTGGACACCCGGATTGTGGTAAACACCGAAAAAGGATGAATTTTAGAAGGAGATGAAAAGATGGATAACAAAACAAAACTCGGTAAATCAGATTTGTATGTCAATCCCATTGGTCTTGGTACAAATGCCGTCGGAGGACACAACCTTTACCCGAACCTGGATGAGGAAGCAGGGAAGGACGTCGTCCGGACAGCACTGAACCACGGCATGAATTTTCTCGATACGGCCTTTATTTACGGACCGAAACGTTCTGAGGAACTTGTCGGACAGGTGATGAGCGAATATAAGCGTGATGATATCATCCTTGCGACAAAAGGTGCTCATGAATTCAAGGGTGAAGAGGTTGTGTTCAACAACTCCCCTGCTTTTTTAAAGCAGTCTGTTGAAGACAGTTTGAACCGTCTTCAAACCGATTATATCGACCTGTTTTATATCCACTTCCCTGATGAGGATACGCCGAAAGACGAAGCGGTCGGTGCCCTTAAAGAACTGAGAGACCAAGGGAAAATACGATCCATTGGTGTTTCCAACTTCTCTGTCGACCAGTTGAAAGAAGCCAACAAGGACGGATATGTGGATGTGATTCAAAGTGAATACAATCTGTTCAAACGTGGCGCGGAAGAAGATATGCTTCCTTACACAGCGGACAACCAAATCAGCTTTGTTCCATATTTCCCGTTTGCTTCCGGGCTGTTGGCTGGTAAGTATGATAAAAATACGACGTTCAACGATCTGCGTGCAGAAAACCCATTGTTCCAAGGGGAAGAGTTCAAGAAGAATCTGGATAAAGTTGAACAACTGCGTCCAATCGCTGAACAAAAAGGCGTGGACATTCCTCATATTGTCCTGGCGTGGTATTTGAATCAGCCATCTATTGATGCGGTTATTCCCGGCGCAAAACGCACCGAGCAGGTCGTCGATAATCTGAAAACGCTGGATGTGAAGTTGAGCGATGATGAAATCTCCAAAATCGATCAAATCTTTTCCTGAAAGCCTGCCTTTGTGCAGGCTTTTTTTTCTGTGGCTAGAATAAGAAAGGTGGAAGGGGCCATCCTGGAAATAGAAAAGGAAAGAGGTGGAGGATGAAAATTCTTGGATACAGGTATGTTGATGTTTCTGAACACAGCGAGGCGATGGTGGATTTTTTTCAGAACAAACTGGGCATCGAGAATGCGTGGGAGGATACGGAGGAATACCGCGGTGGTATTTTTAAGACAGGAGACAGCTGGCTTGAATTCTGGCACAAAAATGAGTGTATGATGCCTGTGAAAATGCTGCAGCTGGTCGTGGATGATGCGGATGCTTTTGCGTCTCACGCTAAACAGCAGGGGGTTGAGGTTCACGGCCCCATTGAAGAACATGGGGAAAAGATGTATTCGACAACCGCTCCTGACGGGATGCCTGTGACCATCTTATCCTCTTTATAAAAACAAAAGCCCGGCAAATCAGCCGGGCTTTTGTTGTGGGCAGATGTCTATTCTCTTGATTGTAAACGGATACATATTATTTGTCTAATATTAATACTATTTACACAAATCAAACAACTATTGCTTTATAATGGGGGATGTTGGTGTATCGTGTCAATAAATATCGGGGAGGACCACAAATGAAAAAGAAAGGCCTCGTCAAAGGGGTAAGTTCAGTTGTTGTAAGTTCTATGGTGCTGGGGATGTTTGCCGGACCCGCTTATAATGTCAAAGCGGAAGCACCCACAGCAGATACGCTGTTGTTTTCGGAATATGTGGAAGGCGGTTCCTTTAATAAAGCGCTGGAACTGTTCAATGGGACAGAAAAGGATATAGACCTTAGTCAGTTTACGCTTGATCACCATAATGGGGGGAGCGGGGAACCTGCCTATTCCTTCGAGCTTAAAGGCACACTGGCCGCCGGGGAAACGCATGTGATTGCGAATGAGAAAGCGTCACCGGATATTCTCGACGTAGCGGATGAAATAACCAAGGATCAGACGATGGGCTTCAATGGAAATGACACACTTGTTCTTAAAAAAGATGGAGTGGTCGTTGACTCCATCGGGCAGGTCGGGTTGAGTGATGATTTTGCTAAAGACGTTACACTCACCCGGAAAATGGATCAGCTTACTGGAGATACCGATCTATCAGACAGTTTTGATGTAGACGCTTCGTACAATACTTACCCGAAAGATACCTTGTCTTATTTAGGACAATATCCAGACGATGTTGAACCGGAACCGGATGAGCCGGTGGAATTACAAACAATTGAAGCTGCGAGAAGTGTGGATGATGGGTCGACGGTCAAAGTTCAGGGGATTGTGACAGCATCGTTTGTAGAAGGCGGACAAACCAACATATACATACAGGATGATACGGCAGGCATTGTCGTCCGCGCCGCTGGTCTGGATGCTTCTATTGGGGATGAAGTAACTGCACAGGGATCTTTGACTGATTATTATGGCCTGCAACAGATTGAAACAAGTGCTGAACAGGTATCTGTGACAACTGAAAACAAAGGAATTCCGGATCCTCAGCTCGTGAAAAGTAAAGATTTCTCCTCTGATGAGGGAGAGAACTTCGAAGGTGAATATGTAAAGGTCAATAATATTACCGTTACAGAGAAGAATCAATACGGTGACTATATTGCTGAAGATGAAAAGGGCACTTTCCTGATCTCTCCTAAAACAGAAGTGGAAATGGAAGCCGGTAAAACGTATGAGTTGGTTGAAGGCGTTGTTACGTATGATTTTAATCAATACCGCCTTGTTCCAAGAGAAGAAGCCGATGTCGTTGAAACCATTTTCTCAGTAGCTGCCAGCCCGTCATCAGGCAGCGTAGTGAAAGGGTCCGAAATCAAACTTCGCACCGCCCAGCCGGATGCGTCGATCTACTACACGATGGATGGAAGTGACCCGACAAAAGAAAGTACTGCCTACACAGGTCCTATCACACTGAATGAAGATACAACGATCAAAGCTGTTGTTATCAAAGATAGTGGAGAGGTCAGTGAAACGGCGAGTTTCTCATATGAAGTCATGGCGCCGCTTGATCATGTAGATATTCATGACATTCAGGGTGCAGCTCACGAATCCCCTTATAAGGATATGAACGTGGAGAATGTAGACGGAGTGGTAACCGCCTTGGATGGGAGCAGCGGTTTCTATATGCAGGACCAGGATCCTGACAGCGAAGTGGCCACTTCTGAAGGTATTTATGTCTATTCCAAAAATTCAGGTGTGGCAGTCGGAGATGTCGTTAATGTTAATGGCCAGGTGAACGAATGGAGAGAAGACGGCTATGATGATGCGGACGATCTCTTGACAACGCAGATTAGTGCGGCTGCTGTGGAAGTGACTTCTTCTGATGAGACGCTGCCGGATACGACGATCATCGGTGAGGACCGCATCCAGCCGACCGAAAATATTGAGGATGACGGTCTGACCAGCTTTGATGCAGAGGAGGACGCCATCGACTTTTATGAAAGTCTGGAAGGAATGCGCGTGGAACTGAAAGATGCCACGGTTACAGGACCTCCAAAGTACGATGAAGTAGCCGTTTATGTAGATAAAAGTGAAAACCAGCGGATGACAAATGCCGGCGGGCTGCTCATTTCCCCTGATGACTACAACCCGGAGCGGGTTCTTGTGGATATCGATGGGTACGATGTTGATGTCACCGTAGGCGATCAGATGGACGGATCGATCACAGGTGTCGTCGGATATGATTACAGCAATTTTAAAATCCGGACAACCGGGGATTTCCCAACGGTTGAAGGTGGCGGGACGGAACGCGAAACGTCTGACCTGCAGGTGGAAGAAGATAAACTGAATGTGGCCACGTACAACATGGAGAACTTCTCTGCGGATACTCCTCAGGAAAAAGTGGACCGCATTGCCGAATCTATGGTAAACAACCTGAACCAGCCTGACATTATCGGACTTGTCGAAGTCCAGGACAATAACGGCCCGACGGATGACGGCACCGTAGAGGCTGATGAGTCCTACAAGAAGCTTATCCAAGCGATTGAGGATGCCGGCGGACCGTCGTATCAGTTCACAGATGTCGCTCCGCTGGATAAGACCGATGGCGGCCAGCCGGGAGGGAACATCCGTGTAGGATTTATCTACAACCCGGAGCGGGTTTCTCTTCCTGACAAAGAAAAAGGCGACGCTGTGACAGCGGTGGATGTGGATGAAAACGGCCTTACGCTGAACCCCGGCCGGATTGACCCTGAAAATGAAGCGTTTGATGATTCCCGTAAGCCTTTAGCTGCTGAATTCGAGTTCAACGGAGAGAAAATCGTTGTCGTTACAAGTCATTTTAACTCCAAAGGCGGAGATGATGCCTTGTTTGGATCCAGCCATCCGATTGAACTGGGCAGCGAAGTCCAGCGCATGAAGCAGGCGGAAGTCGTCAATGGATTCGTCCAGAAAGTCGTGGATCGTGTCAGTGATGCAAACGTCGTCGTGATGGGCGACTTGAATGATTTTGAATTCTCCAACCCGATCCATGCCCTTGAAGGCGATGTGATGACAAATATGGTGGAGAAGCTTCCGGTAGAAGAGCGTTATTCCTATAACTATCAAGGGAACTCCCAGGTGCTCGATCACATTTTAGTGACCAACAATCTTTCCGAACACACGTCGATCGACAGTGTCAATATCAATGCTGACTTCTCAGAAGAAGCCGGACGCGCCAGTGACCATGACCCGATGCTTGCGCAGATTGATTTCGCGGATACCGCCGAGAGGATCTCCGGTTCAGACCGCTATCAAACAGCCATTGAAGTATCTAAAAAAGGCTGGGATCAGTCGGAAACGGTGGTTATTGCACGTGGGGATTCATTCCCGGACGCCCTGGCCGGAGCCCCGCTTGCGTATAAGCTGGATGCCCCGATTCTTTTGACGAAATCTAATAAACTATCATCCGAAGTGAAAACAGAGTTGAAACGTCTTGGTGCGGAAAAAGCGGTCATTCTGGGCGGCGACGGTGCGGTATCCGATTATGTCCGCTACCAGCTTGAGGGTCAGGGTCTTTCTGTTGAACGTATTGACGGAAAAGACCGCTATGAGACGGCAGCCAATATTGCCGCTCGTCTCGACGGCAGCCCGGAAAAAGCGATTGTAGCAGACGGAAGAAATTATCCGGACGCTCTGTCTGCGGCTTCCTTTGCTGCACAAAACGGCTATCCGATTCTATTGACCAAAACGAACGAACTGCCGTCTGAAACCGAGCGTGCCTTAAAGAGTATGGAGAGCACGATAGTTACAGGTGGAACGAAAGCGGTCAGTGATGAAGTTTTGAATCAGCTTCCTGACGCTGTGCGCATCAGTGGAGCAGACCGCTACGCAACAGCAGCGAAGATTGCCGGCGAACTATCCGGAAATTCTAAAGCCGCTTTCGTTTCTACAGGGCGTGACTTTGCCGACGCTCTGACCGGATCTGTCCTTGCTGCAAAATACGATGCGCCTATGCTTTTAGTGAAGCCGGACGATATTCCGGACAGCATTGATGATGTCATCGAAAGGAAGGACTACCGTAACTTTCATGTACTTGGCGGAACAAAAGCCGTAAGCGATGATGTACTGAATGATTTGCAGGACTAAAACGTTCCATCTATTCCTCCAGCACCGGATCTGCTCCGCTGAGGCAGGACAGGTCCGGCTACCGGAGATTTATAAAAGGGGAGAATGAAGAAAATGAAAAACTTGAATCTGAAAGTGTTGGCAACTGCCGCTGTTACAAGTGCCATTGCGCTGGGGACTCTGGCCATTCCCGGAGGAGAAGTGAAAGCTGCGGAAGGTGATTTTGACTTAACGATCATGCATACGAACGATACGCATGCCCACTTGGAGAACGTGCCACGCCGTGTGACTATCATCGAGCAGATCCGTGCTGACCGTGACAACTCTATTCTTCTCGACGCCGGGGACGTGTTCTCAGGTACGCTTTTCTACAATCAGTACAAAGGACTTGCCGACGTCCAGTTCATGAATATGCTCGATTATGATGCAATGGTTCCAGGAAACCATGAATTTGATGACGGGCCGTCTGTGTTTGCAGATTTTATTGATCAAGCAGAATTCCCGATCGTCAGTGCCAACATTGACTACAGTAAGGACGAGCGCTTGAACGGATTGTTCAACGATGAAATCGGTATGCCTGGAGACGCTGGGAACATCTATCCAGCTTCCGTCATCGATGTCGATGGTGAAAAAGTCGGGGTATTCGGTTTGACGACAGAAGAAACGAAGTTCCTTGCCAACCCAGGGGACACCATTGATTTTGAAAACTATCTCCAAAAGGCTGAAGATACAGTGAAGAGGCTTGAAGGGGAAGGCGTCGATAAGATTGTCGCTCTGACCCACCTTGGCGTTAACTATGACAAAACGCTTGCTCAGGAAGTGGAAGGGGTGGACGTTGTCGTTGGATCTCACAGCCATACAAAGCTGGAGGAGCCGCTTGTCTATAACGAAGAGGCTGAGCCGACACTTGTCGTTCAGGCAGAGGAATATGGAAATTACATCGGTGATTTAGAAGTTTCCTTCGATGATGAGGGTGTCCTTACGGAGTGGGACGGGAAACTTATTGATGTTGATGAAGAAGATGAAAATGAAGAGTATGTGATTGAATCCGATGAAGAGGCAGCCGAACTGCTTGCTGAACTGGAGAAGCCTCTCGATGAATTGAAAAAACAAGTCGTTGGAGAAACGACGGTTGCCTTGAACGGAGAACGTAATGATGTAAGAAGTGGAGAAACGAATCTTGGAAACTTAATTACGGACAGTATGCTTGCCAAAGCTAAAGAAAAAGTGCCGTCTACTTCAATTGCGATTCAGAATGGTGGAGGCATTCGTGCTTCCATTGATCAAGGACCAATCACGATGGGAGAAGTCCTTACAACGATGCCATTTGGTAACACCCTTGTCACTCTTGACCTAACAGGGCAGCAGGTGTGGGAGGCTCTTGAAAATGCAGTGAGCGACATTGAGAATACCGGCGGCCGTTTTGCCCATGTATCTGGAATGCAATATACGTTCGATCGCTCAAATGAAGCAGGGGACCGTATCGTTAATGTCAAAGTGAAAACAGACGATGGATATGAAGCGCTTGATCTGGACAAAGAATACACGGTGGCTACGAACGCCTTTATCGCCGCAGGTGGCGATGGATATGAAACATTCAAGGAAGCCAAGGATGCCGGTAAGATGACAGAATTATTCTTTGTTGATTATGAAGTATTCAATGAATATCTGGATGAACAGGGCACGGTTTCTCCTGATGAAGAATCCCGTATTGTTGAAAAAACGACAGAACGTGTGAGCGGAGAGGATCGTTACCAAACAGCCGTTGAGATTTCTAAAAAAGGCTGGGATTCTGCTGACACAGTCGTCATTGCCCGGGGAGATGAGTTTGCGGATGCTCTTGCCGGTGCTCCTCTTGCCTACAAGGAAGATGCGCCGATCCTTTTGACAAAGTCCGGAAACTTGAACAGTGAAGTAGCTGCGGAAATCAAGCGCCTGGGTGCTGAAAAAGCGATTATTCTTGGTGGGACCGGTGCCGTTTCTGAATATGTGAAGTACAAATTATCAGGAATGGGTGTCGACGTAGATCGCATCTCTGGGAAAACGCGCTTTGACACGGCGGCCAATATTGCCGCCCGCCTTGACGGAAACCCTGAGAATGTAGTTGTAGCAGATGGATTCAACTATCCGGATGCTCTGGCTGTGGCTCCTTATGCGGCGAAGGAAGGCTACCCGATTCTCCTTTCTAAAACAGATGAGCTGCCATCCATCACCAAAACAGCTCTTGCTGACTTTGAACAGAGCATTGTTGTAGGTGGAACGAATGCCATTTCTGAAGAGGTCGAAGCGATGCTTCCTGACGCTTCCCGTTACAGCGGTAAGACTCGTTATGAAACAGCCTCTACCATTGCAGAACAGCTGGGCGTGCAGGAAGGGAAGACATTCGTAGCGAATGGTCAGAACTTCGCTGACGCTTTAGCGGGCTCTGTTCTGGCTGCGAAGGAAGAAGCATCCATGCTCCTTGTTAAGCCGGATCAGCTTCCGGAATCCACAAAAGAGACGATTGGAAAGCTTGAAATCAACAACTTCCAGGTGCTCGGCGGTACAAATGCTGTCAGCGATGAAGTGGCAGAGCAATTGGAACAGAAATAAGCATATGAGTATGAGGGAAAAGCCTCTGGTTATGAACCAGGGGCTTTCATCGTTTTGGTGGCATCTTTTTGAACGTTGAACAGTTGGACGATGACGTCGCCATCAAACACTGCATGAAAATCTCCGTAGTGGAGAGTTACGAACAGGATGATTTGCTGTTTAACGAAGATCATCCACTCTAGAAGATTACGACCCGGCAAAGGAAACGAGGCATGGGTCTGCCAGTCGGCTTGACTTTCATGAGCAGTCCAAACTCTGGTACGAGCATGGAGCAAGGATCATCGGTGGCTGCTGCAGAACGACGCCCGCCCATATAAAAAAGCTCGCAGACATGTGGAAATCAGAGTGAATAACAGAATCTTTTCAAGCGCCTTTTGAAGCCATGCTGATGAACCGGCCTTATTCTACCTTATTTACATTAAGTTTACATAAACTTTACATTTGGGTAGAATAATAGAGAGGTGTTTATATGAAAGATTCGATGAAACGTTTACTAACCAGTTATTTCTTTTACTTTTTTATTATGATTTCCTTGAAGTTTATAATTTTGCGTTATCTGCTTCTTCAAGATACGAGTATTTGGGCAGGAATTTGGTATGATGCTTCGTTTATCTTGATTTTTATGGCTCTCATTGAGCTTGTCTTTAAGCGGGGCAAAGCGGCTGCCTATCTTGTTCTGGATTTGTTTTTGTCTCTTTTGTTTATTGGCATGTTGATTTACGAGCGTTACTTCGGAACCGTTCCTACATACTATGACCTATCCCAGCTTAATCAAGTTGGCAGTGTGAATGAAAGCATGTGGCTGCTCGTCAATGGCACAGACTTTCTGTTTCTCGCAGATCTGCTTCTGCTTGTTGTCATTTGGATTGTGGGCAGGACATGGACGTATCCAACGAAACAGACGTCCAATTTCGCTATGTCTGTCTTCCTTATTGCGGGTCTTGTAATCGCCATTTTCAATTTTCAAATGAATAAAGGAGAGCCCATTCTCGACAGCGCTCTTTTTGCTAAGGAAAACGGCTTATTCAATACGCAGTTTGTTCAGTATTACCAGGACCAGACAAACAGTGAAAAAGCCTTCGCTTTTTCCGGTGAAGATCAAAATGTCACGCAGCAGAAAATAGAAGAGCTGAAAGGCAATTCCTATACGCCGATGAGTGAGCATGATCATTTCGGAGTGGCGGAAGATCGGAACTTGATCGTCGTCCAGATTGAATCGCTTCAGGACTTCGTTATCGGTGAATCGATCGATGGCCAGGAAATCACACCGAACATAAATGAATGGCTGAACGATAGTATGTATTTCACGGATGTCTACCAACAGATCGGTTCAGGCAATACATCAGACGCAGAGTTCCTCATGAATACGTCACTTTATCCATTAGGGAAAAAAGCGACCACCGATCAAGTCGGCGGCATGGAACTTCCCTCTCTGCCGAGAATGCTTGATGAAAAGTCGTACCATAACGTGACCATGCATGCCGATGAGGTGGAGTACTGGAACAGGGACGAACTTTATCCAGCTCTTGGTTTTGATGATTATTATGATGATAAGTTTTACGGAGAGAAAGATACGGTCGGCTTCGGACCATCGGATGGATGGTTTTACCATCGCTCGATGGGTGCGATTGATGAAATCGACAAAGAGTATGACAAGTTCTATGCCCATGTGCTGTCGTTAACGAGTCATACACCGTTTGAAATGCCTGCAGACAAAGAAGGCCTGGAGCTTCCTTCTGAGTATGAAGGAACTTTAACAGGGAACTATCTCCAGTCCGTTCACTATGCGGATCAGGCCCTTGGGGAGTTCTTCCAGGACTTGAAAGACCGCGGCCTCTGGGAGGAATCAGTCATTGCCCTCTACGGTGACCATTCCGGTCTTCACGGCAAACTGCTTAAAGACGAGGATCAGGATCTTCTTGCTGACTTTTTAGGGGAGCGGTATTCCTTGTTGAACCGTTTTAATATCCCGTTTATTGTAGGTGTCCCCGGTGAAGAGGAGCTGACAGGAACGAATGATCATACCGGCGGGCAGATTGATATGATGCCGACGCTCCTGAATCTGCTGGGTGTGGAACCGGAGTCCCTGTACTTTGGACATAACCTGCTTCATTATGAGAACAACCTGCTCGGTATGCGTTACTATGTTCCGACCAGCTCGTTCCTGAACAATGGAACGTTCTATATTGCACAGAACAGCCGCTTCGATGCACGTATATTGAATATGCAAACAAACGAGCGGATTGAAGATACGTATAAAGACCCGAATCATGCTTTTAAAGAGGAAAGAGAAGACATTCTACAATTGCTCCAATGGTCGGATGCCTACTTCGAAAGCCTGCGTTAAAATAAGAACTATACAGAACCTTGTCCTATATTGGGTAAGGTTCTTTTTTTCTGTCGGGAAATGATAGAATTATGAATTTTTAATGGAATGGTGTCCTTCTGTTTACAAATTGGAAGGATTTTGGTAGTTTATGAGTTGTGTCTTCTATGATTAGGTACATAGGACTATTGTGAACAAAAATTGTAAATCTACTATTATATTTTCCGCTGTCCATTATAAAAGTATTGTCGAACGATGAGGCTTATTCTATAATTATCTAGTCTATTGAAGAAATATGTTTAAGAGGAAGTGAGCTCATATGCTACTGATCCCTATTGTGCTGATCATCGTTCTAGCTGCTGGTATTTATGAATGGCAGCGTCATAAAAAGAACATCGATGCTCTGCCGATACGCGTCAACATCAACGGGGTACGTGGGAAATCCACGGTTACACGTCTTGTTACGGGGATTGTAAAAGAAGCGGGTTACAAAACAATTGGAAAGACAACAGGAACGTCTGCCCGGATGATTTTCTGGGATACACCGGAAGAACAGCCGATCAAACGGCGTCCGGAAGGTCCGAACATCAGGGAGCAGAGAATGGTTGTGAAGGAAGCCGTCGATCGTGGTGCAGAAGCCCTCATCAGTGAGTGCATGGCAGTGAATCCTGACTACCAGATCACGTTCCAGGAAAAGATGCTCCAGGCCAATATCGGAGTCATCGTAAACGTCCTGGAAGACCATATGGATGTTCTGGGTCCGACATTGGAAGAGGTGGCTGAATCCTTTACGGCTACGATTCCATACAACGGTCATTTAATTGTTTCAGAAAGTCCTTATGTAGAAATGTTTAAAGAGATTGCAGCGAAACGAAACACCGAGGTGATTGTTGCGGATAACAGCAGAATTTCCGATTCGTTTTTACTGCAATTTGAATATATGGTATTTCCTGAAAACGCTTCGTTAGCATTAGGCGTCGCTCAGGCCCTCGGTATCGATGAGGAAACAGCATACAGAGGAATGCTGAACGCTCAGCCGGACCCGGGAGCGATGAGGATCCTCCCGATGGGAGACCAAGAGAAACCATCTTACTTCGTGAACGGTTTTGCTGCGAATGATGCCGTTTCTACAATTAATATATGGAAACGTGTGGAGTTCCTCGGATATCCGACAGAGAATCCGATTGTCGTCATGAACTGCCGGGAAGACCGTGTGGATCGTACGGAACAGTTCGCCCGTGACGTTCTTCCTTACATTCCAACGGATACGCTTGTGTTAATCGGGGAAACGACCGAACCGATTGTCACGGCGGTTGACGAAGGAAAGATCAAAGTGGAAACGCTGCTTGATTTAGAAGGGAAGACGACGGATCAGATTATGGATGTCCTTTCAGAGATGTTCACGGACCGCGTCATTTATGGAGTTGGAAACATTCACGGAGCTGCAGAACCGATGATTGAACGAATGCAGGATTATAAGATTCAAACAAGCGTCAGCTGACGAGGGGGAAATGAAAGAAATGTTTGGTTCGGATTTATATATATCCCTTGTATTAGGGATCATTCTAAGCTTGATTTTTGCTGAGAAAACGGGTGTCCTGCCCGCAGGCCTCGTTGTACCCGGATATCTGGCTCTGGTCTTTGACCAGCCGATTTTTATTGCGGTTGTCTTTTTTATTAGTCTACTCACTTATGTCATTGTTACATTTGGAGTTTCAAAGTTTACAATTTTGTACGGACGCAGAAAGTTTGCAGCGATGCTGAGTGTAGGGATTGTACTCAAGCTGCTGTTTGATTTCCTCTACCCGGTTGTTCCATTTGAGATTATGGAATTCCGCGGCATCGGGGTTATTGTACCAGGGTTGATCGCTAATACGATGCAGAAGCAGGGCTTGGTTGTCACAACAGCAAGTACATTGCTGCTCAGCGGTCTGACTTTCTTGATCATGACGGTTTATTACCTGATTTAAGGTGGATATCACATGTCTAAACAATTAGATTTCAAAGAGAAACTGCTGAAGAGGATTAAACGTGATAAAAAGGCCACCCCAAAGCATGTATTCATCGCTTTGATTGTGACCTTCCTGTTTATCGCGGGATTTGAAATGTTTTATACCCAGCCTGTCCCGGAAGCTGAATCCAAGGAAGATTCTGAGTTCAGTGCCACATTCGTAGGCGATATGATGTTTGGGCGGCACGTGCTGGAGGTTACAGAGAATAAAGGGACCGACTTTCTTTTTGAAAATGTGGCCCCGTACTTCCAGAGTTCTGATTATGTGACAGGTAACTTTGAGAATGCGGTCACCCTTCAAGACGAAGAGAGTTACCAGAAGCTTGAAAAATCGATTCATTTAAGTTCAGATGCTTCACCTGTCCAATCACTGGCGAGGATGAACTTCACGAACATCAACCTTGCCAACAACCACACGATGGACTTCGGGGAGCAGGGGATGATTGAAACGATGGCATCTCTTACCGAAGCAGGACTTCCTTATGTGGGGGCAGGGGAAAACATTGAAGAAGCTCAGGAGATTGATTATCAGGAGATCAACGGTTTGAACGTTGCGACTCTTGGGTTTTCTGATGTTCCTGTAGCCGGTTCCGAGGCCCTGCAGTTCCGTGCAGGTGTGGCAGATGCCGATCCGGAACAGTTCCTGCCTTTAGTACAGGAAGCGAGTGAGAACTCGGATATGGTCTTTGTCCATATCCACTGGGGAGCCGAGTACGACAACGAACCGCACCCGAGACAGCGGAAACTGGCCGAGGCGATTGTGGATGCAGGAGCAGATGTCATCATCGGGCACCACCCACACGTCTTGTCACCGGTGGAAGTGTATAAGGATTCCGTAATCTTTTACAGTCTTGGAAACTTTATTTTTGACCAGGGATGGTCCAGAACACGCGATAGTGCTCTGGTCAATTATAACTTGATGGATGACGGGACAGGCCGTTTCGAAATCCTCCCGATGAGGATCAGGGAAGCGAGACCATCCTTGACGACCAATCCTTATAACCAGAAGAAAATCTTTCTGCAGTTGACTCGTGGAGAGCCACAGGAAAACTTCACAGAGGAGAACGGCAGATTAACGATAGAAGTCGATCATTCTTCCATTTTAGAGCAGAAAAATAACAGCCAGTAATTGTATACCGGCGTTCTACATTAAAAAAGGAGTGCGTATGAAGATGAAAGTAGTTAAATCGGTGTTTCCATTTGTTTTGTTGTTCGGAGCTATGTTTTTTATGACGCAGTATAAGCAGCTGGAAACATTGTCTGCTACAGAGGCGTACCAAATTGATGTATTCCAGCAGGAAGCGGAGGCAGCTGAGGAGCAGTCAGAACCGTTGACGGCATCAGCAGAAACGAGTGCCGGCATGGAGAGTGTCCAGTCCGAGCAGCCTCAGACGGAAGCTGCTGTAGAAAATGATTATGCTGTCACAAGTGATGGAAGTATTGTCCGTGTTTATAACAACTCCGGTGAGCAGGTCTATCAAACGACATTGACCGACTGGGAGCAGAACCGCGAACAGTACTATGAAAAGTATAAGCTTGGGTCATAATGTTGGAGCACATTCTTAGGAATGTGCTCTTTTTCAAGAGCATAGAGTATTTGTTGTTTGAAAGTTTTTATCATATAATAGAAATCGTTCTGAAAATACTAAAATTACATGGGAAATGTTATAGAGACATAAAGGACCAAAGATTTACGAAAGCTGTAATTCTTAAATCAATCATTTAAAAAGATGAAAGGTGCGTCGGGATGGATGGAGAATAAAGGGTTGTTTATTAGCCTCTTTATCATTGTGGTTGTAGGCGTCGGTATTGTGTACTACAGTCAAGGGAAGTTTCAAAGTGATGAAGTGGATTACGAAGTGGAGACGACGGATCCGATTGAAACGACGAATGGTTACGGGGTCAGTTCCACACACCCGCTTGCCGTTCAAGTAGGGATGGAAGTTTTGGAAAACGGAGGGAATGCTGTTGATGCAGCTGTAGCGGTTACATATACCCTTGGTGTGGTAGAGCCCTATGGCTCCGGAATCGGGGGCGGAGGGGAAATGCTGGTTCTTCCAAGTGACGCAGACACCCCGAAAAGTTACAACTACAAAGAGACCGCACCACTTTCCGGTGGCGATCCACAGTATAATTTCGCCATTCCAGGCATTGTTAAAGGAATGGAAGCCATTCATGAAGACTACGGTACGACAGATATAGCCGAGTTGATCGATCCTGCTGTCACTTATGCAGAGGAAGGTTTTACAACGGACAAGCATTTGACAGATCGTCTGCAGGGAGCGGCCTACCGGATGAACATGAGCCAGCTTCAAAACTTTTATCCACAAGGGCAGCCGGTTGAGCCGAACCAGACATTGAAGCAGCCGGAACTGGCTGAAACGCTCCGCAAAATCCAGGAGCAGGGATCTTCCGTTCTTTACTCCGGTGAAATTGCGGAACAGATTGCCGGAGAAGTCAACGGAGTGGAAGTCAGCGACTTCGGCGCTTATGAAGTTGTCGAGAGCGAACCGGTCCAAGGGGAATTTGCCGGCTTCGATGTGTATGCGTCTCCGCCGCCGCTTGCAGGAGCAACGACCATTCAGTCGCTGCAGATGGCTGAAATGCTTGATATTAAAAGTTCAGAGGGAACCTCTTCGGATTTCATCCATTTGATCGGGGAGATTTCTAAGCGGACCTATGATGATCGTCTGAGTGAAATCGCTGATCCTGATTTCCATAAGATCGAAACGGATAAAATCATGACGAAGGAATACTCTGAGGAAATGGCTTCTACGATTTCCATGGATAAACTATCGGAGAACTATGAAGTCGATGATTCGATTGCTGATATCGAAGATGATGATAATACGACCCACTTCGTCATTGTAGATAAAGACGGGATGATGGTGACAGCGACGCACTCCTTGAGTAACTTCTTCGGCTCTGGTAAGAATGTCGCCGGAATCTTCCTGAATGATACGATGAGAAACTTCAGTATGAATGGGTTGAAACCGAATGATAAGGAGCCTGGAAAACGCCCGCGCAGTTTTACTTCACCGACAATTTTAACGAGTGACGAGAAAAAGATTGGCATCGGTACACCGGGTGGGAAAAGGATCCCGCAGGTGCTGACACAGGTGTTGACCCGTAATCTCCTGTTTGATGAACCGATTGAAGAGGCTATCGCTGCTCCACGTTTTTACATCGAGGATGACAACATCTTTGTAGAAGAAGATTTTGACCCTGCGGTAAGGCAGGAACTGGAAGAACGAGGGTATACCGTATACCTGGAAGACTCTGCTTTCTACTACGGCGGAGTGCAGGCGCTTGTTGTTGATGAAGTCAACAGCACGATGTACGGCGGTAAGGATGACCGCCGTGATGGAGCCTGGCAGGTGAAAGACAGCGAATAATGTAAACAAATGAAGACTGCCGTCCGATATTAGGACTGCAGTCTTATTTTTTTGAGCTTATTTATAAAGCAGAGGAGAAGTGATGGTGAAACGATTTATTTACGGGGTCTTGACGTTGATGGTTTGTACGGTTTTATTGTTGAATGAAAAGCCTGTGGATGCCGCTCTGACGTCCGTTGTGGAGGAAGCTGAGAAGCATGTAGGTGTTCCTTATCAATACGGTGGTGAATCTCCTGCAGAAGGATTCGACAGCTCAGGGTTCAGCCAGTATGTATACGAGGAAGGAGCCGGCATCGATCTGCCGCGGACCGTTCGCGATCAGGCGGCGTTTGGAGCTTCTTTACAGAACAATGAACTTCAATCCGGGGATCTGCTCTTCTTTAGTAAAGATGAGACGAGCGGTGTGACCCATATCGGTATCTATGCAGGGAATCAAACGATGATTCATGCTTCAGCATCCAAAGGCATTGAACTCATCAATTATGAGAACAGCAGCTATTGGTCTTCCCGTTATACGAAAGCCGTGCGGGTGAATGAAGAACCGGCCGGATCATCTGTTTCAACTTCCCACCCGATTGCCATGGAAGCCTTAACCCATGTAGGCGCGCCTTATGTCTACGGTGGAGAGCAGCCGGATGGTTTTGACAGCTCGGGATTTGTGCAGTATGTCATTCAGCAGGTCCTGAATTTTGATATGCCTCGGACGTTGGCCCAACAGATTGGTATGGGAGAGCCGGTGTCGAGGGAATCGATCCAGGAAGGGGACATCCTTTTCTTCAGCAAGGATGGAAGTAAGCCTACCCATACGGCTGTATATGCTGGCAGTGATCAAATCGTCCATCCTACTTTATCGAGCGGTGTAGAAGTGACCGCATTTGAAGGAAGCAGCTATTGGAGTGGCAGCTTTATGGAAGCCCGCAGAATCACAGAAGGTCCTCAAATCGCTGAAGATCATGATCTCGTAGCAGAGGCAATGAAATACTTAGGGGTCCCTTATGTCTTTGGTGGTGAATCACCGGAAACAGGTTTTGACTGTTCCGCCTTCACGCGGCATGTTTTTGAAAAGGCCGGGCAGATCTTCCTGCCTCGTTCCACGGATCAGCAGTGGCAGGTAGGCGAAGATGTGGACCTTGCTGATATCCAGCCGGGGGACGTCGTCTTTTTCAGTGACACGTACAGAGAAGGGATTTCTCACAACGGGATTTATGTCGGAGACGGGCAGTTTATTCACGCCTCCCGCTCAGAACAGGTGACCATTTCCTACTTGAGCGAATCGTACTGGCAGAAGAAGTTCACCGGTGTAAAACGATTTGACGGTCTACAAATCCCGAAGGAGCATCCGGTCGTCTCAGCAGCGACCCAGTTCATCGGAGAAGTCCCTTATCAGTCTGGAGGCACGACACCGGAAGGATTTGATACGGCAGGATTCGTTCAATACGCGTTCCAGCAGGGAGCGGGGATTTCTCTGCCGCGTTATGCAGATGACCAGTGGAATACAGGGTCAGAAGTAGCGAAGGAAGACTTACAGCCTGGAGATATCGTCTTCTTTCAGGGAAGCTACTTGAACCCTGCAATTTATATCGGGAACGGCCAGGTGGTCCATGTGACGTTATCGGATGGGGTGAGAGTCACGAACATGCATACCAACAGTTACTGGGCTCCTAAATATTACGGCGCTAAAAGGATCAACTGAATGCTAGGAGGACCGCGCTTCCCTGGAGGCCACTGAAAATTCCTTCCTATCAAGAGAAGTGGTTGGAGGTGGTTGTTGTTTCTCACGAATCTCTTGTCGATGGATGCTTGCCGGGGGCACGGCCTCAGCTAACTTGGTCAAGAAGATCACTTGACCAAGTGGATCTTCGGCTCGCGCTGTTCCCGCAGGCGTCACCATCGAACGCTCATCGTGGAATCAACGGTGTCTTATCTAAAAGGCTCTGTTATTGCTTGGTGTTGTTATTTAACATATCAGCTCCTATCACCCCTTTCTGTCATGGAATTTGTAGGAGGCGGCCTTTGGAATGACTCCCTTTCCGTGGAGTACCGTGAGCCTCCTCAGGCAGTGCCTTCAGGGGTCTCACGATGTACCTTCATGCCACAGGGGTCCCGCCATTCCCAAGGCCGCCTCTTCAAAGAAGGGTAGTTAGAAAGGACATAACTGAAGTCCGAGGAGGCTTATCGTTCCTCGCGGAAAGCGGACGGTTTTCCCTGCCATCCCATGCTCTGAGTAACCAACGGACCGGACCCCTAATTCCAGACGGAGACGATTTAGTAATCGTTTAAAATATCAACAACAGACTTTAACAGAGCTATCTAAAAAAAGTGATTTTCTTTGATTTATAAAAGAAAATCACTCTTTTTTTCTTTTGAAACAGTAAGAATATCAAACAAAGGCCTAAAAAAAGGTATAAAATTGAAGCGGAGCATAGTGAATTAAAGCTCAGACCCAAAGATGAGGTTGCCTCATCTTACATGGAATATTTTATCCATGCAATCCGCATTTTTACTTTACCTTTGACAAACCCTCAGTTTTTCAGAGGCCTTCTTCCCGGCGCGGTCTTTTTTTATGGAACGTGGACTTCCGCAGCTTCCAGTGGACCACGGCCATCATGACAAGGACGCCGGTCCAGTCTTTAGCGATGTCGATCACGGAGAACGACCGGCCGGGGGTGAACCATTGGTGACACTCATCCACGCCCCCGTACGTCATACTGAATATCCCGGCGGTGATGCTTGTCCATTGGGTCAATCTCCCATGAACACACAGGGCCGTGATGATCCATGCATATAATAGAGCGAATTCTATTACATGCATGGCTTCAAGAAGTGTCCCTAAGGTTACAGCCATGATAGGATCCATCCTTTCACAACGGATATCGAATAGCTGGACTGAATCCAAATAGCAGCCATATAGAGAATAGGAAGCAGGACGACGGTTATTTTTTTCAACAAGTAATCAACTCCTCCCTGCTAGCAGTTTCGGGGGAAAACAGGAGTTTTATACAAAAAGCAATTGTCATAATTGGTAGATTTTTTATATAATGGTTGTTAGATTGCTTGAAAAAATTGGAGGAACGAGAATGAGCCGCGTACAAGAAAAAAAGAAAAAGAGAGGCCGCTGGTGGAAAATCCCCCTGCTGTTTGTCAGTATCCTTATTGCAGCTGGAGGGGTTTATCTATTTACGGTCTATAATGGGGCCAAAGCGACGGTCGATAAAAAAATGAATGAAGAGGTCGCATCGATTGATCATGAATTGACGGAAAAGAAAGTCCGGGATAAAGAGCCGTTGAATATCCTTCTGCTCGGAGTAGATGAACGCTCTAATGATTCCGGTCGGTCCGACGCTTTAATGGTTCTTTCTCTTGATCCTGATAACAACCGAAGCCAGATTGTCAGTATTCCAAGAGATACACGGACAGAGATGGTCGGGGACTCCAGCCATAATGGAGAGCAGGATAAAATCAACCACGCCTACGCTTTTGGCGGGACGGATATGGCCATTCAGACGGTGGAGAATTTCCTCGACATCGATCTGGATTATTATGTTCGGATGAATATGGAAGGCCTTGCTGAAATGGTCGATGCTGTGGGTGGCATCACTGTCCAGAATTCCCTCGACTGGCAGGGGAGCAACGGTTACCATTATAAAAAGGGAGAGCTGAACCTGGACGGGGAGGAAACCCTCGGATATGTCCGCATGAGATATGAAGATCCACAAGGGGACGCCGGCCGTAACGAACGCCAGCGTGAAGTCATCCAGGGTGTGATTGAAAAAGGAGCAAGCTTTGGCTCTGTCAATAAAATCGGGGACATGCTTGATGTTCTTGGTGGGAATGTTACGACCAATATGGACTTTACGGTTATGAAGGATCTGATGTTGAATTACGGCAGCGCCCGCAAAAACATGACAACCTATCAGATGACCGGAAGTGGTACAAGAATAGACGGCATCTATTATCTGCTGGTTTCAGAGGATGAAGTGGATAAAGTCCGTTCACAGATTCAGGGATATCAATCCTAAATAAAAAAGCGCCCCTTTCCGGGGGCGCTTTTTTGCCTGTGAAAACAGGACCTGTCATTTAGTAAGTCTGTCCGATTTCAGGGTGGTCACATGCCGCATACACGCTGAAAAAGTTTATCCCTCGATACGCAGCTGCTGGCGGGCGAAGTCCTGATAAAGAGCATGTGTGGCGAAGAGCTCTTCGTGAGTGCCGACACCTGTAACTTCACCTTTTTCCAGAAAGACAATCCGGTCGGCATCAACAATGGTCGATAACCGGTGTGCAATCACAAGCGTTGTCCGGCCCTTCATCAAGTTTTTCAATGCGTGCTGCACCACGACTTCAGACTGACTGTCCAGGCTGGAGGTGGCTTCATCAAGCATTAAAATCTCCGGATCTCTCAGCAGGGCACGGGCAATGGCAATCCGTTGACGCTGGCCTCCGGATAATTTGATCCCACGCTCTCCGACTTCTGTATCATATCCATGGGCGAGTTCGTTGATAAAGGGATGGGCATAAGCCATTTCAGCGGCCTGGATCACTTTCTCCCGTGTCACTTCCTCCTCCAATCCGTAGGTGAGGTTCTCCATAATGGTTCCTGCATAAATCGGACTGTCCTGGGATACATAGCCGAGTTTTTTTCTCCACGATTTTAGTGCATAATGGCTGATCGATTCCCTTCCGTACAGGATTTCCCCGGACGCTGGCTTGTAAAATTGCTCAATCAGCGAAAACATCGTTGTTTTTCCACTCCCACTTGGACCCACGACTGCCGTTACTTGTCCTTTTTCAGCAGTGAAGGAGACCTCTTTTAAAATCGGTTCATCCGGCTGGTAGTGAAACGATACATGCCGGACAGCCAGGTTCTGGTGGTCAGGTACGTTACAAGTTCCTTTTTCCAGCTCTTCTTCATCCAGTTCAAGAATGGTCAGCACTTTCTCTGTCGCTCCAATCGTTTTCTGGAACTGGGTCACAAACACGACCATCTGGGTGATCGGCATAATAATCTGAAACAGGTAGATGAAAAAGGCAGCCAGTTCACCAGCTGTCATCGCTCCGGAACTCACTCTTATGCCGCCAAATCCGATAATCAAAACAAGCACGACAATAATTAACGAGGACACAAGAGGGGACATCAGAGCCTGGATAACGCCCTCGCGAACGCCGAGACGGTACAGCTTCCGAATATCCCTCCGGCCGTTGTTCCATTCCATCGTCTCTGCGTTCGATGCTTTCACAAGTCTGATTTCAGAAATCACCCGCGTGAGGTGGGCGGAAAATCCGGCGGTTTCTGCCTGCAGGTTCCGTGATATCTCGGCCATTTTCCGTCCGACAGGGATCAGAAACAGCAGGGATAAGGGAATAATGGAAAACATCACAAGGGTCAGAGGCCAGTCCAGGTAAAACAAAATTATGACAGCGCCAACGACTGAAATCACACCTGTAATAAAGCCGGTGAAATGCTCGGTAATCAGATTTTTTATGACACCGGTATCGTTGGTCATCCGGCTGACCGCATCCCCGGTTTCATGTTCATCATAATAACTGACGGGGAGCACAAGCAGTTTCTTCCACAATCGCTCCCGGAGCGAAGCAATGATGTGCTGCCCTACTTTTGCCAGTACATAAACAGAGACGCCGCCGGCCAGAGCCTGAATGAAGAAAGCAGCAATGATGCCGATGATGACGTCTGTACTCAGCTGACTGACATCAAAGTTGTCGATCAGCCGGCTGGCGAGCAGGGGAATGGCGAGGCTGGCCATCGTAGTCAGCAGACTGAGCCCTATTCCGATGCTGAATAACAGCCTTGGGGGCTGGGTGGTGCGGATGAGGGTGATGAGTTGTTTCCATTTTGGTTTCATATAAGAGAGTCCTTTCAAAACGTAGTCAGGCTTGTTTCATTATAAACGAAAGATCCCTTCTTTATAAAAAGGATGTCATGAATTTAAAGGAATTTTATTCCTGAAACGAGAATTATCGAATAATGGATAATAGTTCTGTCCGGAGGAGGAGTCATTTGAATAAGAAAACGGTTCTTATGGTTGTCGGTCTTTCATTTATTACAACGGTTGTCGTTTATTTGGCGATGATGTACATATTCTCCGGCTCTGCGGATCATGAAAGAAAAGGGTTCGTAAATGCAGCAGATTTTGGAGCGGTCGCCGGGGATGAAAAGGATGATGCCGGGTCTATTCAAAAAGCTGTGGATTACAGTGCTGAGCATAACATCAGCACGGTAAAAATCACAGGTGCAGAGCGTTACAGGGTAGAGAGTGGGATCACCATCAAACAAGGAGTCGAAATAGAGTTTGACCATCATACCATAGTGGAAGTGGCCGGCGATTATACGGTTTTCACGTTGGAGAAAAATGCTTCCATCACTAATGGGGTCATAGAAATTTCAGACCCTGCCTTCCGCTCGGATGTCCTTGCTCTGGATGGAAAAGAACAGTTTTGGTCCTGGGAGACGACAAAGGTCCAGGGGCTCACCCTGATCAATACAAGTGGTGAAAACTTAGGGACAGGGATCAACGTCACGGCGGATCAAACGGATGAATATGTGAGCTTTGTTGATTTTGATTCTGTGACCATTATAGGGTTTAACAGGGGTATTTACTTAAGAGCTGAGCCTTCGGATGAGGAACCCAACTTTGTAAACGGAAACCGGTTTACGGATATGACCCTGGAAGATTGTGTGGAATGTATCGTTATGGAAGGAGCTGTAACCGTTCCTAATGAGGTATCCGGCAACCAGTTCACCAATATGCAGATCCAGCCGACAGAGAAAACGGAGTCGATCATGATTGTGTCGGGAACGAACAACTATTTTCAAGGCATGATTTGGGATGTTCAACTGCTTTCCAGCAATCAACCGTTAACCCTTACCGATCAATCGAGCGGGAATACAATCAAGACGAATTTAGATGCCCCATATATCCTGGATTATGGCACGGAAAACATCTATGAATAATGAATCAAACGCTAAGAGAACACCTGGTCCTCCCTTAATGGGATGAGCAGGTGTTTTTTGTGTTTTTGTTCTCATTAAAGAACAAAAACAGAGATAATGGAAGATATAAACAGTAAAGAGCAGGTATATCCGTTTAAGTTGGAAATTTTAAAAGAATTTGCCGATTTATAAATTATAAAGAATGAATTATAATCAAGCCAAGTATTCTTAATAGAGAACAAAAAGTTCGTTATTGAATGAAGACAGGAAAAAAGGCAGGTTGGGACGCGGTGTTTCTGAGACCACGAGGGTGAAGGAGGGGAAATCAGAGGGATAAAGGATAGGGAATAAAGCGACACATCTTTTTCTGGTGGAGGTCATTATGGAAGAAAACATGGATATTAAACGTTTCCTTGCTGTTCTTAAACGACGGATCGTGACGATTATTCTGGTAAGCAGCTGTTTGTTTCTTTTAGCCTGTGCGGTTACATTTTTCGTTATGAAGCCTACGTATGAATCGGTGGAAAACCTTGTTGTAGGGAAATTGAATAAGGAAGACTCGGAATACGGAGAATCCAAGGATTTGAGCATGCTTCTTGCTTCGACGATCGACATCGTCCAAAGTCCGAATGTTCTGAATGCGGTCAGTCGGGAATTCAATATTCCGTATGATGAATTGAAGGAACAGATTGTTGTGAAGAATTCCCAGGACTCTCAGGTTGTCAGTATTCTAGTGAGAGGCGAGGATCCGGAAGAGGTTAGTAAAATAGCTAACTATACGGCCTTGACCACCGTACAGAAAATGAATGATTTGTTTGAAGTGAAAGATATCCTCGTCCTCAATGAATCCTCCGGTGAAAACCGCGGGGAAGAGGTCGGAAGCCAGCTTGTTAATTTAGCTATCGGGCTTGTCGTTGGTTTGTTAGCAGGTATTGGAGGAGCGGTTGTGAAAGACCATCTGGATGGATCGATACAATCGGCTGCTCAAATAGAGAAGGAGATAGGCGTCAGGAGTCTCGGCGAGGTTAATCTCAGGAAAAAGATGCCGGGAAGAAAAATTCATAAGAAAAGAAGAGGGAAAGAGCCGCTGAGAGTCGTGGATGAAGAGAAAGCGAATAGAGGTGAAATGAGTGTTTAAAGCAGGTGAAAAAAACGCCAAGAACCTCTCAAAGGCTGTGTTGGAGGAGCGCTATGTCAGTACCGAACAGATTCGGATGATCCAGCTGCGTGTTCAACACTTCATGGGGAAAGACACCGTCAACATCATGGTGACTTCGGCTGATGATAAAGTGGAAAAATCACTGCTTGCCGTCAAATTGTCCATGGCGATGGCAGAGCAGGGGAAAAAGGTTCTCCTTGTCGATATGGATACGGGAAAACCGAGTATTCACCGATGGTTTGGGGAAAGCAACCGCTCCGGTTGGGCCGAGGCTGTCTACGGTGGTAAAAAAGCTGGCGGGTTGATACAGGATACTATCCAGCCCGGCCTTTATACCCTGATGGCAGGGAACGGCAGATACGCTCTGCAGGATGTGCTGCTCCTTGAAGAGGTGAAACGGACAGCAGCTGAATGCCGGAAGAATTTCGATTTAGTCATTTACCATGCGCCGTCGTACAGGTCCTCTGCGGATGCCCAGCTGGTCGTTCACGAGTGTGATGGTGTGATTGTTACGGCGAAGACCGGTAAAACGAAAGCGGCAGACCTCCTGTTAACGAGGAAGGAAATAGAGAAAGCAGGGAATCAGGTGTTTGGTGTTATTTTACAGACAGGCAGATAAATCGGAGAGGGGGATGGGCAGTGAATACAAAGAAAAATTCCATTATGACCAACATTGCGCACCTCTTTTACAGTACGATCCTGTCGAGTCTGTTGAATGCCGGAGCCCTTATAGTCCTTGCCTCCTATCTCCAATCCTATCATTATGGATTATTCAGTGTGACGCTGGCTTTCGCCATGATCATGGGATACTTCACGGATGCAGGTTTAAGCGGTGTTGTCCTTCGTGAAGGAGCAAAAGAAAAAGTGGATCAGAATGTTCTGGTGACCTCTTTTATCAAGCTGCGGATCCTTCTGTTGTTCCTTACTTTCCTGCTGGGGCTGACGATAGTCTACCTTATGAACAGGGATCATTCGGAGCTGCTGCTTACAGCAGTCGTTTTGATTCTGCCCATGGTGAGCGGTTTAGCCATGCAGAGTATCGGAACGACATTCTTCCAAATGAGAGAGAAAATGCATATGAGCGGTATGATCCGGATGACATCTGCCTTCTGCCTAGTGACCTCCATGAGCATCGGCATTTTGCTGGAACTTCCGCCTCTCTGGATGACGGCTCTTTACGGCAGCTCGTATTTAACGGCTGGACTGCTGAGTATCATTCTTGTCTTAAGGCATGTACGTATTCGATTTACCCTTCCCTTTCATAAAGGGTTGATGAAGAACTTAGGGGCCTTTACCTTGGGAGGATTGTTGTTCGTCATGCTTCCTCACCTGGGGCCGATCCTTTTGGAAAAGACGATTCCGCTCGCTGCCGTCGGCTTGTTTGCCGTCGCCTACCGGATTCCACAGGCTCTGCAGCAGGTACCGTTTATCGTAGCGGGGGCCTATTATCCGGTGTTATTTAAAGCGTATCAAAGGAATAACGCGGGGGAACACCTGCATCTGCATGTGACGCAGATTAAAATTATGAGTCTTGCTGGAATGATGATGACGATCCCTTTCTTCTATCTATCTCCTTTTATCGTAGAGCTTTTGTTTGGTTCGCAATGGGCCGGCGCTGCGCTGCCGTTGAAGATTATGTCGTTGATGCTCACGGTGCAGGCGGTGAATATAGCCGTTGCCGATGGCTTGACGACGATGGAAAAACAGACCTCAAGGACCATTGTACAATTGATTGCCGTCCTCATTGGGGCAGGCTTATATACGGGTTTAAGCTTGTCCTTTGGTGTGACAGGAGCAGCCTGGGCCGGCGTCAGTATTGAAGTGGTGGCGTTGACGGGGTTTTGGATTTGTTCACCGGTACGTGCTGTTATATTGAAAAAGTCTATTTTTCCGTATCTTTCCTACTTCATCGTCACGCTGGTGGTGCTGGAACGGCTGGCTTTACCGTCATTTTTCAACGCGGCCATTCATCTTCTTCTGGTCATGGCACTGCCTGTTATGGATGGCGATATTCGCTCAAAGATGATCAAGATGGGCGGAAAGGTATGGAGTGGGTATGCAAAAAGAAGGATGAAAGAGGAAGTGAATCATGGATCATAATCTGACGGAACCTTCCAAGGGACATGTGAAAACCATATTCTTCCTCATTCTCTTTGTCACTTTTGCAAACTTTTATTTGTATATAGGTTTCGCCTTGAAACCTTATATGCTTTTCTGTTTTTTATATTTGGTTTTTTCCTTGAAATTCTTCCGTTTGTACCCGGTGCAGCTTTTTGAAAGTGCCCTCTTCTGTTTTTATCTGTGCTATGCCTTTTCTGGAGTGTTTGCTTTATATCCGATGTCCAGCGTGAGAATATCTGTCGGCATATTCATCTATCTTGTATGCTATTTCATTATGAAATCCGTTCTGGGACGGGCGCAGACAGGGGCGGTCCATAAAGGATTGGCTTGGACCGGTGTCATCTTCAACCTATGCAGCCTTCTCTTCTATGTGGCCGGCATGCAGAAAGCAGGGTTCAATTTTGACAGGGAAGGAGAGAGGATTACCGCCTATGGCTTAATGATTGATCGGGACTACCCTCGTTTGATCGGTCTGCTGCAGGATCCCAATTTCTTTGTCTTTTATAATACGCTCTTTTTTGCTTTCTATTTGTGTAACCCCAGAGGGCTGCTCAATAAAACGGGTTTGTTATTGTGTATTACGGCCAACATTCTCACATTTTCGCGCGGGGGCCTGCTGGTTATGCTTGTCCTGTTCCTGATTTACGGGGTCATCCATCATCCGCTGAAGCAGTTGAAGATGATCCTCGGTGCGGGATTGTCCATGGCATTTCTCTCCTACGTGCTCGTTATTTACTTCAAATTCGATTTGTATGGAATCCTGGAATCCCGCATGGAAGATTTCGGCGAAGATGGCGGAAGCGGACGTTTTGAATTATGGGGTAAAGCGTGGGGGTATTTTGAGAATCATATCGTGACAGGGGTCGGCGCCTTTAATTTCCCGGACTACAATGCGTACGAGTACGGGGAAGCCTTATCTGTCCATAATACATTTCTGGATATAATATCAGAGTCCGGGCTGCCGGGCATCTTCCTGTATCTCCTGTTTATCCTTTTGCTGTTTTATCAACTCGTCCAGAAAAAGGTGTACAAAGACCGCCCCTATCTATTCCTGACGTTTATAGGACTGCTGCTTCAAATGGCCTTTTTATCCGTAATTATTAATGACATGTTCTTCTTATACCTGGCTTTGGTTTCCACTTATCTGCACAAAAGGACAAATGCAGCTGTAAATGAGCGAGGCGAGAGCCCTGTAAATCGGAGAGCTTCCTAAATGGAGGGATGGAAATGAACGTATTGTTGCTGACGGACAAGTTGATCGTCGGTGGAGCTGAAACCTACTTTTGTAAGCTGGAAAATCATTTAACTCACAGGAATCTGACCTTCTATTACGGAGCTGCGGGGGGAGAGCTTCAAAGCCGCCTCCTTCATCAAGATAAGTATGTAAAGTTGACAAGATACTCTCACAGGCGGAATTATAGGATACTTTCGCGCTTCATTAAGAAGCATTCGATCAAGGTCATCCACGCGAACAGTCTGCGCATGCTGGGATACGGGATCTTATTGAAGCATTTCTGTAAGTGGGATATCCAATTGATCTATACGAAACACAATGTCACTATTCTCGAAAAAAAGATGCCATTTCTTTTCAGAAAACTTTTAAACGCGTATGTAAAACGGATCATTACAGTAAGTCAGTTTGAAAGGGATTCGCTGGTTATGCTCGGGGTGAACCCTCAACGGATTCAGACGATCCATAACGGAGTTGATCTTCAACAGTTCCCTTTTAAAAAAGCCGGACAAGCATCACCCATCCATGTAGGCATTCTTGCACGTCTATCAGATGAAAAGAACCACGAACTGTTCATTGAAATAGCAGAAAAAATGAAGGATGAAAAGCAGTTCCGTTTTTTCATCGGAGGTGACGGGCCCGGGAAGGACCATCTGCAGCAGTTGATTACCCGGAAACGTTTAGATGATCAGGTGGTCATGTGTGGAGGAATCGAGCATCCGGAAGCCTTCATTAAAGAGATGGATGTGATGCTGGTCACTTCGAAAAGAGAAGTCTTTCCAATGGTTGTGATTGAGTCGATGGCTGTCGGTACCCCGGTGGTATCCATCGACCGCGGTGGAATCAAGGAAGCGGTGACCGATGGTGTGACAGGTTACTTGATCCCACGGCACTCGGCGGACTTGTTCAAGGAGAAAATTACGCAGTTGTTTTCCAATCCCAGGCTGCAGAATCACATCGTGAAAAACTCAAGGGAGCGGGTGGAACAGGATTTTTCCCTTGACCAAATGGTTGAAAAAACACTCCGGGAATACTTGTTCATCACAGAAGGAACAAAAAAATTTTCGCCTGTCGTTCTTAATAAAGAATAAAAATTCTCTAAGGTGAAGGTGGGTAAAGCATGAATATCATGACTCAATATGGATGGTTAGTTACAGCGGTTTGCTTTAGTGCTGCCCTTCTCGTTTTCGGACTTGTGTTGTATATCAAGTCAGCGGTTTTCCAGGTGCCTCATGCCTTAAGGACTCTTCCTTTGAAGCCCATAGGACTGATCATGGGGGCTGTCGTTCTCTTCCTGTTAAATATAAGCGTATTAACGGAAGCTCCTTCTCTGTCGAACGCTCAACTCGTGCTGTATACGCTCGTGCTCCAGACAGGTGTGCTTCTTCTGCTTCTTCCTGTTTTTGGATCGACAGGAAAGCCGAGAAAGCACACCCGTGTCCTCTTTATTGGCGAGGATCCCTTTTCAGCTGGACATTTCTTTCATGAAAACACCAGGAACGAACTGATTTATTTTTTGAAAGATGCTGATGAATCCTTTTTCAACCGTCAGAAGGACGGCTTTGACCGAGTGGTCATCGATCATATGATTCCCTCGAATCAGAAGGTGGCACTGACCAACCTTGCTTTGAAGTATGACAAAGATATTTTTATCATTCCTGAGCTTTATGACCTTGGCATTCATCAGGCGAAGACAGGATATGCTGGTGATTTACTGGTTTTTACGATTAAACCCTTTCATATGACAACGCTCCAGAAGCTCTTGAAAAGGGGGATGGATCTCTTATTATCTGCATCCTTCCTTCTAATGACAAGCCCTGTCCTTGCGGTGTTGACCATCCTCATCCCGATCACTTCCAAAGGACCTGCTTTTTATAAGCAGGAAAGGCTGGGGATGAATGAAAGACCTTTTTCCATATATAAGTTCAGAAGTATGGTGGTGGATGCCGAGAAGCACAGCGGCCCGGTGCTTGCCCAGGATAAGGATCCACGGATTACACCAGTGGGGGCCTTTTTACGGGCGACCCGGCTGGATGAACTGCCTCAGCTTTTCAATGTGCTCAAAGGAGATATGAGTCTTATTGGTCCAAGGCCGGAGCGGGATTATTTCGTCAAACAGTTCAAGAAAGAAAACGAGGAGTATGGTTACCGTTTTAAAGTGAAGCCGGGAATAACCGGGCTGGCACAAGTGTATGGGAAGTACACGACCTCTCCTCTTAATAAGCTGCGCTTTGATCTGACCTACGTGAGGAAATACAGTATTCTGCTGGACATCAAGGTATTACTCCTGACAATCAGAGTCATTTTCCAGCGTGATCAAGCTCGAGGTGTGGAAGTCACAGACGCGAAAATGAAGCGCATTGAAAAAAAGCAAGCGATCCATTAATAGGAGGTTGAGACATGATGAGCAAGGATAGGGTTAGTATCATTACACCTGCCTACCATGCTGCAGGGCATATTATGGAGACCATTCGAACGGTTCAGAAACAGACCTATACCGATTGGGAAATGATTATCGTCGATGACTGCTCCAAAGATGAGACTGTATCCATAGTGAAAAGAGAGCAGGAAAAAGACGATCGAATCCGGTTGATCTGCCTGCATGAAAACAAAGGCCCTGCCTACGCCAGGAATCGGGCGATTGAATCAGCCCGGGGAAGATATCTCGCTTTCTTAGACAGCGATGATTTATGGATGCCCGAGAAGTTGGAAAAGCAGCTTTCTTTTATGAAAGCCAAGCATGCCGCTTTTACCTTTACCGCCTATAAAATGATGAAGGAAAGCGGTGAAAAAACAAACCTTATTTTCAAGGCACCAATGGAAGTCCGCTACAAAGATCTTTTGAAAAACACTTCCATTGGAACACTGACGGTGATGCTGGACCGCCGCAGGTTCGGATCGATCCGTATGCCTCTTTACAGAGATTGCTCAGAAGATTACGGCTTATGGCTGATGCTGTTATCCTCAGGAGCAACGGCTTATGGATTCGATGAGCCACTCGCCTTCTACAGGAAGTGCAGCGATTCTTTGTCCAGCAACAAATGGAAGTCTGCAAAAAAGACGTGGAATACGTACAGGAAAGTGAAAGGGATCGATAGTGTGCGTTCACTCTGGTATTTTATGAATTATACGGTTCATGGAGTGAAAAAGCACTTTCGTCCTGTATAAGCAGGCACCTCAGAGTAGGGAGATGGCAGACATGAAAAATCAAAGCAGACACAGACTGGGATCTATATAGTTTTCCAGTGCCGCTGCCATTCTTTTTGTTGTCATCGGTCCCAGCACCCATTTTTTTATTCAGAGGCGGGATAGCAGTGGATGAATGGGGCTCTGTGGGAGCGGACAGGAGGAGTTGATTTCTTCTTTGTGGTTACAAGGTTTATGATCGAATACTTATATCATCGTAAAGCCGGCGGGATTTCGCAGGTCTGCACCTTTCTAATGAAAAGGCGGATCCGAGTTTTTCCGTTTTACGGGATATTTACAGCGACGGCTGTCATCTTTGCTTATTTTTTCCTGGTTTCGACGGGGTTTATTCTTCAAAAGAAATCTCCTTTTCCTTCTCTTTACTCCCTTCCTTTATAATCCTGAATTTTTGAAGCTTCTTTTGATCCTGTATGTTTTCTTTACTTGTTCTTTAAGTTTCATGTGCTCCATCACACTCGAATGATCATGGTTATGACCTTCAGTATCCTCTCCTCCTGTTTCGTATACAAATGATGCAGCGGCCACTTTCCATAGTATGGAAGAATTATGTGCTGGACAGGAACAAGTCCACGTTTCCAGCGGTACCTGCTCATGTAGAAAGGGTGTCGAGAAAGTTCTCGACACCCTTTTTCCATCCGTGGTATTCCGAATGTCTACCGTTGAGTGACAATCAACACGACATACGTACAGCTTTACTCGTAAACGAATAGATAACAACTATCTGCGGTATAGGGGCTTGTCCGCCTTAAAGCCATCCGGTATGCTTAAGTTTTTCAACAGCCAGTAAAGGAACGAGGTTATCAAAAATGTGTGTGTTTCCATCATGAATGGAGTATCCCCCGCGGTAACTCACATGATTGGAACGGAACGCTGTCATACGATCATACGCCTGCATGGCTAATTCTTTGTCTTTCAATTCGATGGCGTACATGATTAAAAAGCCATACACAGCTGGAGATTCATAGTCGACTACGGGCTCATAATCAGAAGGGTTGTATCTTCCATAAAGAACACCGTCCTGTTCCATTTCTTCCTTAATAAAAGAAATCAAGGCATTGGAAGGAATCCCCAGCTGCAGCCGGTTATTGGCGGTAATCATCTGGTCGATCATGTTGATTTCTTCATCATAGGCAAAAGACCCCTTCGCAATGTCGTAGGTCTTAGGGTAGAAGGAGTTCTTCGTTTCTGCCTTTTCAAGTACGTCGATGGTCGTATTATAGACGTCCTGAGTGATATGCCCTTGCTGCCGGAGAAGTTCTATCCCTTCCACATCAATATAAGAAAGCGTGAGGGAGTGGGCTGTTCCTCCGCTGGACTGATCTGAATAATCGACAAGGGTGGACTGATACGTTAAGGACCGGCTTACATAGTTTCCTGCCTGTGCTGCGGCTTCTGTATATTTCGGTTTGTTCCATTGTTCTCCTGCAGCATAGAGGGCCTTTACGATTCTTAAATCATCCACTAGAGCATTCACAGGTACTTCAGGTTGTCCGGAAGAGTCAATCTTCCAATAGATCAACCCTTCCTCATCCATAAAGTAATCCAGAAGTAATTGAAACTGCTCTTCAAACAACGACTCATCCTCAGCTTCTACCGCATAGAGGAGAAGAAAACCCATCGACTCTGATAAGCTCTCCCTTCCCTGCACTTCGTCAGAATCAAGAGCTGTTTCCGGTTTCATATACGTGGCAGGTGTGTTGTTCTCGTTCGTTAAGGACGTCTTTAAAAAGGCAAGGGTATCCTGGTTGTCTTCATTTCCGTAAATGATTCTCCCTCCGATCATGACTAAGAGGATAACCAGCAGCCATACCGCTGCCTTTTTTCCTCCTGCTTTAAGATGCTGAACGGTTTTCATTGGTCTGCTTACCTTGGAATCGCTGTGTTTTATACCATTTCACTTCCTGTTTGAACAGAATACGTTTCGCCTCAAGGAAGGAGGCGTAGACGACGAGAATGATCCAGAGCTGGGAGTAGGTGAAATACATAAACAGGACGACCGCAAAGTTTTTCCACGTGAGCTGCTCTCTTTCAAAGCTGAGGCTGAGTGTCACCTCTGTGACAAAAAGGAGGAAGCCCAGGATGAGAAGGACATAAGAAACCATTCCCATAGACAAGTTCAAATCCCAGAAAAGATTCAAAATGAAAATCGAGTGGGAAATCATCACCCCTCCGAAGAATAATAGATAGGTGAACAGGAAATAGACGAGGTCAATCACAATCTTCTTTTTCTCCAGCTTGTGAAGCGAGAACAGGTATTTGAAAATGACATACTCATTGCCACGCGCCCAGCGTGTCCGCTGTTTCCACCATACTTTCAATACTTCCGGCTCCTGTTCCCAGGTGATCGCCGCTGGGAAGAAGCGGATGTGGTAGCCCAGATTGTAGACCCGGAAACTCAGCTCGGTATCTTCGGATAAGGCTTTCTCATCCCATCCGCCAAGTTTTTCAAGGATCGACCTGCGGATCGCAAAGTTTGTTCCGGGGATGGTGGCCATTTTGAACCAGAACCATCTTCCGGCCTGCGCCAGCCATTGGAAGGTAATGGTCTCAATATTGATCAGGCGGGTAAGCAGGTTTTTGTTTCCGTTCGTGACCCGGAACTTACCGACGACGGCCCCGGCTTTGGCATCGTTCTCAATGCCGAGCGCCAGGTAGCGGACCGCGTCCGGCTCGGGGGTATTATCGGCATCATACACGACAATCACATCGCCGGTCGATTTCTTTAAACCCTGGTTCAACGCACCGGATTTACCTTTGCCGGCGTGCGGGGGTTTCGTATGAACCGCCTTGATTCTCGGGTATTTTTTGACGTAGGTATCAACGATTTCCCCTGTGGCATCACTGGAATTATCATTGATGACGATGACTTCAATTTTGTCTTCTGGATAATTGAGGTTCAGCATCGCCTTCATCGTTTCTTCAATCACCATTTCTTCATTGTGAGCCGGAATCAGAACACTCACAGAAGGATAGTGGAAGGGTTTCTTTTCCCACCGCTCTTTTGTACGGCGGTATTCAATGGAATGCCTGTAGCCTCCCTGCATAAGGAACATATGGTAGAACAACATGGCCCATATGAGGAAAAGGGACGTGTAGAGAAGAATGTCAGCCAACTTGATCACTCCGTTCGTTTCGTATTAAGCGTCTGTAGGAAATGAAAGTGTAAAAACAAAACAGCAGGACACTGACAGAACTGACTCCGACCATCGCCCACGTCACTTTATCCGCGGTATTCTGCACAAAATAGTTAAACAGCGTTTTGGAGTCTCTGAATAATTGGAACGTATTCTTATCTACATGCACTTGTCCGTCAACAGTGGTGATGACTACTTCATCTGACTGGACCGTTGTGTCTTGTTCTTTCAAGTCAATCCAATCAATAGGCATTTCCTTCAGTCCACCCACCACTTCTTCCAGGCGCTCAGCTCCGAGGTAAGGGTGATAGAAGAAGGAGACCATGCCGTCTCTTACCAACAACTGCTGCTTTGCCTTCTGAACAATCTCTTCTGCTGCATGGTTGTTATCAGGTTCCACATAGCCTAATGTTTCGGGCAGAACCGTCATTCCATGAGTGAATGACGGGGAGGTGGTGTATGGAGCGCTGTCCATAACCTGCCAATTCTCGTCGGATAGCTGCATCTGCCCTACATACGTGGAAAAGAATTGGGAGGCTATTTCATATCCGTGCTGCGACATCGTGTAGTGAGGGGCCTCAAACGCAAGGGGGTACAGGCCGAATCCGGTGAGTTCCTGTATCCCTTTATTCAACTTAGTTTCTGTATACTCTTTTTCAAAAGCTTTCAGTTCTGCCATATAGTCTTGATAAGCTTCTCTTGTATGAAAATCATCTGGTCTTTTTATCGGGGTTGGATCACTGCCTTCTTTATAGACGGGGGTATTGTTCTCTACATCCCAAAATTCAAATCCTTCCCCTGTTTCAGAGGTACGGTACTGGTGGGTATACCCGTGAAGAACAACCGACCCACCATTCTCCTGCAGGTCTTTAATGACCTCAAGCGTTTCGGGATAATCTGAGAAGTGTGACCTTTTGCCTGTATCAGGATCCGTATATACAGGGATGACTGCCATCATAAAAGGAATATCGTTTTCAATGAGAACCTCGCCTGTTTCTTTTAATTTTTCAGGATCCACCAGCGGGTGAATATCTTCGAGGCGGATGTACCCTGGATGCTGTTCCTCGTGGGAGCTGTGATAGATTTCATGAAGGAGATCTCCGAACAGTGTAGAAACAGGGGAGATGACGTCAGGAGACGCCACAAAATAAGATCCATGCTCCTCCACTATTAATGGATGAGTTTTCTTTCCACCTTTTCCCCAGGCGAGCACCTGCATGTCTTTGGTCTCTGGAACGGTGAATAACGATTGAAGAGGGATCTTTATTTTATCTTTCTTATCTCCATCAAGGTACATATAGTTGAAGTTGGATAACTTCTTCGACGCTTCAAAGCTGAAATGATTGTTGAATTGCTTTTGATTATGACCGATCACAGTAAGGGTGCCATCGTAGGTGCCGATGGATTCCAGGAAGGAATCGGGAAGCTGTTCGCTCCGGCTGCCATAATAGAAGACGTGAGTGGTATCCTTCGTATCTTCCGGCTGGAAATCAGACACATGAACGAAATCGATGTTTTCTGTGAAATGACTCAAAAGCATGTCCAATTTGCGTTCGTCTTCGTCAATCTGACGGTTCAAGGATGAATAAACAACCAGTGTTTTTGTATCTTCTGCTTCAGCAGAAACCAGGCCTTTACTGGTGAACACCATCAGGAAAGCACATAAGACGATCAGGTATTTCTTCATGTTTGCACCTCTTTAAAGAATGTTTGTTTTTTATAAAGAACGAAAGGGTATGTTAAAACTCATCTTCCCGTCGTTTTCTAATCGATATCATATACGACATACCGATGACTATACTTGAAAGACTGATCCCGGTAATAATGGGTAACCATTCCATAGTAAATGTAACCTCCCGTTTATTTAATGCAGGTGTTTCTGCGGGTTTTTCCACTTGCGGTTCTTTTTTGTCTTCCCCCAGCCACTCCTCTTCTTTTTGAGGATTCACCGGAAGCCCCTGCCACACGAGTCCAGGAATTGTGTTCAATTCCTGGATCATCTCCTTCAATCCGTCGACTCCCATATAAGGGTGGTAAAAAGCACTCATCACACTGTCTCTCGTAAACTGAAGGCGGGACGCCCGTTCCATCATATCGTCTATAGAAGAAGTGTTACCATCTTCCTGATATCGAAGAGTCTCTGGAATAAATGTCATGTTATTTAGCATATCAGGCTTGGTCAGTACCGGTGACTCTTCCATTACCATCCAATTGGAATCAGATAGCTGCACCTGTCCAATGTATATAGGGAAATAACGGGAGACCGTCCGATATCCCTCCTTCGTGAGGCTGTAGTGGGACGACTCAAATCCATAAGGGACCAGGTTGTGTGCAGCGAGTTGATGGATGCCTTTCTGCAGTTTATTGTTCAGCGTCTGTATGAGATTTTCTTCATTCATCTGCTCGTTTTCTTCTGGTGAAAACTCAAACCCGTCTCCGGACACTCCTTCCCCGTGTTGATCGGTATACCCATGCAGGACGATGACAGCTCCTTTATTCTGAATGGTCTGCAGAGCTTCAATAAGCTGGGGAGCATCCTCAAGGTAATAGGTTTCCCCTGCCTCCGGGTTTTTGTAAACGGGTGTGACCGATACCATAAAAGGGATATCCTGAGAGAATAAAAAATCGGCACAATCCATAAGCAGGGATGGATCGAGGGTCGGGTTAACATCTTCCAATCGTAGAAAACCAGGGTGGATCTCTGAATGGGGCATGCCGAAAATTTCATGAAACACTTCACTCAGTGCAATGGAATCTGAATAGGAGATATCGGTATCCCCGTAATAATAATGGGAGGATGCTTGAATGAGCAGGGGAAATGACGCCCCCTTGTATTCCCCATACAACCAGATTTTCCCGGCATCTGAAACCTCGATATCCAATACCTGCTGAGCTTCTGTAAGAGGGAGTTTCTCTTCTGTGAAGGGACCGGATAATTCGGTTGCCAACCGCTTACCCCCGGTATATTGATAAAAATCAAACCCTTCCAGCTGATCAGCATTATAGCCAAAAGCTGTCTTGATCCCATTGAATTGATCAATGGCTCTTCGAGTGGAGTTGGAAAGAGAACGCTGAACAGCTCCGAAATATAAAAGATGCGTTGTTTTTTCAAGATCTTCCGGTTTTAATTCTCCGGCATCCATCCATTCCTGCTTGGTTGTAAAATGACTGATGAGAAAATCAAGCTTCTGGATGTTCGGATCAGATTCCCCCTGATCTGACGAATAGACGACGGTTACAAAAGGCGGTTCTTTTATTCCTTGTTCCTCCTGGGCAGAGACAGCGAATGGAAATGCCAGGACTATCCATAGGAACAGGAGGATTTTTTGAGGCAATTCGACCTCCTCCCTCAGACATATTCTTTATAAAGAACGTACAACAAATTACAAAAGATTACAAGAAGTATATCTGAAGATGGAAGATACTCTGGAATAATGAACATTTAGACTCATATTATATGGCTGCAGGTTCGCTCGTCCACACTCCACAGGGAATTTGAAAGCTATGGGAGCAGTTTAATCCTTATTATATGTCGTTTTTTCTGTATAGATAATATCTCATATGTTCTCGATTGAGAAATAGGGATAAGAATACAGAACATATCTTTTTTTTGGAAATTCTATGAAATTTATCATTTCTACATTAAAACAAAAATGGAAGATATATAAAGTAATATAGAGATATAGACCTCTATAGTGGGGAAGATCCATAATTTAAGGAGAATGACGTTTAAAATAAAGCAAAATCCCCCTTTATTCCAGGAGGACGTCTGTATTATACTGGATATAGTTCTCAATAATGAACGTCCGGGGAAGCCTTCAGCTTCTTTTATTTTTTATCCATTTGTTTCCTTTAAAGAAGGATTCTTCTATAAAACGCAGAGAGGTGAGAGGTATGATTGATTTGAACTGCAAAATCCTTCCGGGTACTGGTGATGGACCGGAGTCGATGCAGGGGAGCCTGGCGATGGCCCAAAAAGCTGCTGAACAGGGTGTAGAAACGATTGTAGCCGCTCCAAGATTCCATCCTGAGCAGAGTCCAAGAGCAGTTAAAAACCAATGCGAAGAGTTAAACAGGGAATTGTTCGATCAAGGGATTGAACTCCATATACTCCCAGGACATGAGGTGAAGATCTACGGTGAACTTGTCGATGATCTTAAAAATGGTTCCATTCTCCCGATGAATGAAAAGACCCCATACATTTACGTGGTGTTCTCTAACAAGGACGTCCCACATTATGCCAAGCAGGTTCTGTATGATATGCAGATGGAAGGGTTTATTCCTGTCATCGTTCATCCTGAACAGAATCAGGTGTTCCAGCAGCAGCCGGATCTGCTGTACCAATTTGTGAAAAATGGTGCCGTGACTCAAATTTCAGCGGCAAGCTTAGCGAATAAACGGGGAAAACCTTCCCAGAAGCTTGCGATGCAGATGATCCGTCATAATTTGGCGCATGTGGTTGCTTCCCATGCTGTAGATGATAAGAAAAGAGGCTCTTTCTTAAGGCAGGCGTATGATAAGGTTCAGAAATCATTTGGTTCTGATGTGATGTATCAGTTTATGGAGAATGCGCATGTACTCCTTGATGGGGAGATGGTTTATACTGATCCACCGGAACGGATGAAAACGAAAAAGACACTTGGGATTTTCCCATTTCAATCGTAAACGCTGGGTATTTCAAATCCAGCGTTTTCTTTATGCCTGATCAACGTCAAGGTCCATAAGGATGGGTACAAAGTCAATATTTAAAAAAACTGCAGCCCCATGTAAACTAAAAGGAGGATACGGGCATCGGACTAGAACCAGTCCCGTATTCTCTACTACATAAAAAGGAGTACATATATGAACGGGAACTTCGTACGATCGATCATTGCAGCCGCAGTCTTCTTTATGATGTTCAGTTTAATGATTCCAGTGATCCATGCTGAGGAGGGAGAACAGGTTCACCTGATCGTAAAATATAAAGATAACGTCACCTCACAGTCAGGGGGGCAGTCTTTCCCGGTGGATGTAGTACCAGTTGATAAAGAACAAGTCGCTGAGAAACAAAAGGAACTGGCGAAGGATCCTGATGTGGAATACATCGAAACAGATGTAAAAGTGTATGCCCAGGGAGACATTCCTGACGATCCCTATTACCTTAATCAGAAAGAGACTTTTGATGCTGTGAATGCGGAAGAAGCCTGGACGACTTATGCAAAGGTAAGAGGAAAGGACCCGGTCGTTGCGGTCATTGATTCCGGAGTGAGCCTCAAGCACCCGGATCTAAAGGGCAGATTAGTCGAGGGGACGAATATCCTCGAACCATCAAAGGACCCGGAAGATACCTTCGGCCATGGAACCCATGTTGCCGGTTTGATCGGTGCGGCTACAAATAATAATCTCGGCGTTTCATCCTTATCCACGGGAGATGTACAGATGATGCCTGTGAAAGTGATGGAGGCTAAGTCCGGGAATTTGTCCGACGTAATTGAAGGAATTGACTACGCTGTAGAACAAGGCGTAGATATCATCAACCTAAGCCTTGGAACGTATGTCTACCGGACGGCACTGGCCGATGCCATTGCATTTGCTCAACAGGAAGGCGTCCTCGTCGTGGCTGCCGCGGGGAACGATGATCGCGAAAAAGCGTTGTACCCCGCGGCTTTGGATCCGGTGATTTCTGTCGGAAGTTATGACCTCGAAGAAAAAGAAAAAGCTTCTTTTTCCAATTATGGCCCTGAAGTTGATGTCATCACTCCGGGAACAGACCTTTATAGTACCTACCTGGACAATGGGTATACGAGCATGGGGGGAACAAGCATGTCCTCCGGTCATGTGAGTGGTCTTGCGGCCTTAGTTGAAAACCACGCTCCTTATTTAAAGGCTGGACAGGTGCAGCGGTTGATTGTCAATGCAGCAGAACCTGCTTCCAGTACGTACGAGCTTGGAGAAGGGATGATTGATGCCGGGAAAACGCTTGACCAGGTTCGGGATTATCGACGGATATCTGGAGCGACTTCCGTTGAAACATCGACAGCCATTTCTGAAAAAGGATGGGACGCTCTACAAGAAGAGACGTTGACCATCGACGGAAAAAAGGAGCAGGGGAAATTCGTGATTCTCGCTACAGGAAAGGATTTTCCTGATAGTCTGGCTGCATCACCGCTTGCTTCTTATCTGGACAGCCCTGTTCTCTTAGAACGCCGCAGTGAACTCTCCCAGTCGATTAAAGATGAATTGAAGCGGTTGGACGCGACCGACGTCATCATTATCGGAGGAGAAGTGGCCGTTCCTTCTGGAGTGGAGGACGATGTTGAAAAATCAGGCTATGACGTCCACAGGATTAAGGGAGCGGACAGGTATGAGACGGCTGTAGCTGTCAATGAATCCATTCCTTATGATACAAACAAAGGTTTCGTTGTTTCAGGTCAGGAATTCCCTGATGCTTTATCGGCATCGGCGTACAGCGGAATAAAGCAGTATCCGATTTTATATGTGAAGCAGGGTGAAATTCCAGAGGCTGTCCAAACATATATGGAAGAAGAAGGCATTACAAAGAATTATATTGTCGGTGGGACCCAGCCAATTTCTGAAAAGGTCGCCACAGCCCTTCCCGATGCCAATCCACTAAGGGTTTCAGGAAAAAATCGATATGAGACGAACAAGGCGATGCACAAGACCTTTGGCTCTCCTTCTGCCGGTACGCTCTATTTTACAACTGGACAGAACTTCCCGGACGCGATGGCAGCTGCTCCTCTGGCCGTGAAAACGGAAAGTCCGGTTATTTTGACGAACGAGAGGTATGCACCTGTAACAGCTGAAAGCATCCGGAGGTTCGATGAACGTTCCAGTTATTACATGATTGGAGGGACGCAGCCTGTACCTGCAGAGCATGCGTGGGAAATCGATGATATTTTTTACCGGTAATTTATAATAGGAAGAAAGTCCGTTTTCTTTGGAGGAATAAGTTCCTCCTGCAGATTCTTTCGTAGGACAAAGGTACGGGAGGAAATTCGGAAATCTTCAGGAAAGGAGTTTTTGTATGGAAATCTCCTATGCTTCAACGACAGGGAACATCACCCGGGATGATCTGCAGACGTTATTCACCTCTGTGGAATGGGACTCAGACAGCTATACTGATGAACTGTTACTAGCGATTCAGGGATCACATTCCGTGATGACAGCCTGGGACGGCAGGCGGTTGATTGGTTTGGTGAATGCGTTGTCTGATGGTGCATTGACGGTTTATTTTCATTACATGCTGATCCATCCGGAGTACCAGGGCAGAGGTATTGGGAAAGTCATGATGGACCACATGCTGGATCGATACCAAACATGCCGGACGAAGGTGCTGATCGCCTACCCGGACGTGGTGGAGTTTTATGGAAAACTTGGTTTTCAAAAAGAAGAGGGAACCACCCCTCTGTTCATCTCGGACCTTATTTGACATGACTCGTTCATGTGCATGATTTTTCATAGGAAGAATGGCCGAACCCGGTGAAATCACCGGGTTTTTTATTTGTCACAAATATTCTAAATTGAGCGAATATTCATTGACGATATTCGGAGGATAACGTACAATCTAATTTGTAATATTTTGAAATATTTATGAAAAAAAGGAGGCATAGAAATTCTTATTGTTGGACCAATATCATAGGGAGGTCATTTACTTTGGTGGCTGAGAAAAACAAAAAGAACGTGAAGAAGAAAGCATTATCGGTGTTAGCCAGTGCAGCTATCGTTGCGTCTTCGTTTGCCGGGATTGGTACATATGGAACAACAGGGGTTCAGGCAGAAACAAAAGCTGCGAAATCTTTTAACACGTTAATGAATTATGATGAAGTCGTTTCCCTCGCTAACAGCTCGGAATCAAAACAAGAGCTGGTCATAATCGGTGACGGGAAAACGGATGCGACAAAACAGTTGGAGAAGCTGGGCGTCAAAGTCATCCAAAACCATAAAAACTATGGCTATCTGGCTGAAGTGCCGACCAATAAAATTCTGGATATCGTAAAGCTTGATTCGGTTCGTACGGTTGGGGAGAACCAAGAGCTTGAACTTGCACCGGTCAATCCTGATGAATTGAATACGGACGGCCAGGACCAGGTGGATAAAGATGCAGTTGTTGACCCGGATCAGCTGGAGACCCATCCATCTACAGGCGTTGATGGTTTCCACGATAAATTCAGCGGTGAAGGTGTCCGTATTGGAATCATCGACTCTGGTCCAGATCCAGGACACGAATCCTTCACAGATCTTCCGGTAGTTGATGAAGAGTCGGATGAAACTTCTGAGGAAGTATTTGAGGAAACGAGAAAATATGGGGATTCCCACATTACAGACGTCAGAGACTATACGATTTCCAACGAATTCATAGACCGTCCTTACGCCGCTGAGGAGCGTTATTCCAGCTACAAGGAATATACAGGACAGAACGCCAATTATCTGGCGGAAGGGGATGTTCCTTTCTTTGATGAGTTTGAAGAAGGAGACACGATCTACGAAGGCATTTTCAAGACCGAGGGGATCGACTCTTCCGATGATAAATTGTATTACGGAGAAACCTGGTTCGAAGCCAAGGCCGACCTTAACGGCGATGGTGAGTCTGGAGAAACCTTCGGCGACTGGTTCCCTGTCCTTCTAGCAGGGGATGAAGTCTATGTGGATACAGACTTTGATTTTGATTTTACAGATGAGACGGCCTATAAAGAAGGCGAAACGGGTACTTTTGATATCGACCCTACGGATGATGTAGCCGGTGCCAACTTCCGTGTGAACAATTTGGAAGAGCAAAAACTATTAAACAATGAAACTCAGGAATTCGATGCTGTGAAGAAGGTCAACTTGTTTACAGACTTCAACGGTCACGGTTCCCACGTTGCCGGAATTTCTGCAGCTAATGGGCCTCTGAAATCCAACGCTACAGGAGCGATCGCCGGTGAAGGTGTGGCTCCGGAAGCTGAGCTTGTCGGTCTTCGTGTGTTCAAAGAAGAAGGCGGAGCTTATACGTGGAGTATTCAACGCGCGATGATTGATGCTGCCCTGCCTGAATCTAAAGGTGGATACGGTGTCGATGTTGCCAACTTGAGCCTTGGCTCTCTGCCGGACTTGAATGATGGCGGCGGAAGTTACGGCGAGTTGATGACACTGCTCAGCGACCAATACGATATCGTTTTTGTTACATCTGCGGGGAACAGCGGACCTGGAATTGATACGGTCGGTTCACCTGGGGACGTAGCCAGCGTCATTTCTGTTGGTGCACATATTGATGAGCAGATGTGGGCGAAGGAATATGGTGCCTATCCTTATGGTAAAGATGAAGACGGCAATCCGCTTGAAGGGGATGGCCTCTGGTACTTCTCCTCTGTAGGACCGAATGAAGCCGGAGATCAGAAGCCGGATATCGTAGCGCCTGGTTCTGCCTATGCGGCTCAGCCTGTCCACCAATTCCCGGAAGGCCATGCTTATGATGTCCTCCAGGGAACGAGTATGTCAGCACCGCATGTAGCCGGGGCTGTAGCATTGCTGAAATCAGCTGCAGAAAAAGACCGTCTGCCATTTGATTATGAACTGGCCCGCGAAGCACTCGTACAGACAGCGGATAAACTGGACGGTTACAACCGTGCTCAGGAAGGTCAGGGACTGATCAATGTTCCAGCTGCCTACGAGTACATGAGAGATAACTTTGTCAATGATGTGGAAAATGTCGATGTAACGGTCTTCCACGGGGAGAAAATCTCCGGCGGACCTGGATTGTATGTGCGCAACAAGGAGATTCCAGAAACCGTGGAAGTGTTGATTGAAAACACTTCTGATCAAGCCAAGACTCTTGATGTTTCCGCCTCCCATGACTGGTTTACGCCATCGGTTGATGAAGTCAAACTCGGTGCAGGCGAATATGAGTATATCGATGTCGAGTACGATGCATCCAAGCTTGAAACGGGTGTGAACGCAGGGAACTTAATCATTGATGATGCTTCCACACCTTATGTCGAAGCTAGAAGTGCCCAGACGATCATCACGGGCTATGAGTTCACGAAAGAAAACAAACACCGCTTCAGAACGACAGACGAAGTGCAGTCTTCCCAGACGAAAGGCTACACCTTCGACGTTGATTCCGGTGTAAGTGAGCTGCGTTTCTCCTTGAACGCTCTGAAGGAAAGCGGAGAGTTCCAAGGCCGTGTCCGTATGCTGGTGTTTAATCCAGATGGCACACAGGTAAATGAGTTTGTCGGATATGCCGGCTACGACGGCATTGATGTCGAGGATGTTGTTGTTCCATCTCCGAAGGCCGGGGTATGGGAAGTCCATGTTTATGGAACGATTGCTCCTCAAGAAGGTAAGGAAATGAACAAGTACACCTTAGATGCAGTCGCCCAGGATATCGTCAGTGAGCCGGGCAGCATCGATCTTGGTAAAGTCGGATCTTCTGAAACCTTCGAGAAAGAAGTATCCTTTACCAACTACATGAAAGAAGCGGCAAACGTGAAGTTTGAAACGGTCGGCTTCAGCGGCCCTATCAACAAAACCATTGAAGGAACAGTCACTCAGGAAGTCGACGAAATCCCGAATGATGGTGATTTGATTGATGTTGAAATCAAGAACAATGTCTCCTTGAGCGTAGATGTGGCTCCTGCTGAGCCAGTTGATCTGGACCTGTTCCTATTCAACGAAGATGGAGATGAAGTCGCCTCCAGTGCCTCCAGCTCCAATGATGAAGCTTTCACTGTAACGGGTCTTCCTGATGGAAACTATCAGATTGCTGTGGATTACTTCGGCACCGGTTCGGCTTCTGTTGATTACAAGCTGAACATGACTGAAGAAAAGCTTCTATCTTATGATTCTGATGAAAAAGGCGAAGGTTCTGTTACAACAGATGCCAAAGCTACTAAACTTGGTGTTGGGGAAACCGTAGACGTTCCTCTTTCCATCACGACTCCAGAACAGCCGATCAAAGGTTACGCGGGTCTGTACATGGTGGATGCCGATACAGATGAAGTGCTCGACCTTGTACCAGTAACAACGGATGCGGACGTTGTCAATGTCCTTTCCGGTAAAACGCGTGAAGGTACAGCGCTTGAAATTTCCCAGGACCTTTACCCGGATGGTGGAGCGGATACCGTTGTCGTAACGACCGCTTATAACTTCCCGGATGCCTTGTCAGCTGGACCAATGGCTTCTGCTGCAGAAGCGCCGGTCATCCCAGTAAACAGAGATGGGAAGCTGAGCAAGGAAGCGCTGAAAGAAATTGAGCGCCTTGGTGCAGAAAACGTTTATCTTGTCGGTGGAGAAGGCGTCGTTTCTCCTGATGTCTTCGCTCAGTTGAACACGATCAGTATTGCTTCTGATCAGATTGAGCGGGTTTCCGGTGATACACGTTACAGCACAAACCTTGAGATCGTAGAAAAACTGCAGAACGACTTTGGTTTTGAAGGAAATGGTGTATTCCTTGCGACAGGTAAAAACTATGCGGATGCGTTGAGTGCCGCTTCCATCGCAGGTGCTGAGGGCATGCCGATTGTATTGACAAACGGCAAGGATCTATCTGACGAAGCTCTGGCTGTCCTTGAAAACGAAGACGTTTATGTGGTCGGTGGAACAGGCGTCATCTCTGATGAGGTCGCTGACCAGGCGAAAGAAGTCGCCGTTTCCGTGGAGCGCCTGTCCGGTGCGAACCGTTACGGCACGCTCGTCAGCATTTTGGAAGAGTTCGAGCCGAATGCAGCGAATCTATTTGCTGCAAGCGGACGTAACTATCCGGATGCTCTTGCATCTGCACCGCTTGTAACAGGTAAAGATGGTATGCTCCTGCTCGTTCAGCCTGATGATCTTCCGAAAGAAGTGGATGCGTACTTAACGAAGTATGTGTACACTCATGATATCTCTTCTGTCACTGTTCTCGGCGGCGATGCTGCTGTAGGACCAGAAGCGAAGGAAGAACTTCAGAACAAAGTCACCAAATAAGCTTTTCCATTAAAAGAACCCTCCATACTGGAGGGTTCTTTTAATGGAAAAGCTCTGTTAAAGTCTGTTGTTTATATTCTAAACGATTACTAAATCGTCTCCGTCTGGAATCAGGGGTCTGGTCCGTTATTTACTCAGGGGATGGGATGGCAGGGAAAACCGTCCGCTTTCCGCGGGGAACGATGAGCCTCCTCGAACTTCGTTCTCCGGGGCCTCCCCTTGTTCCTTTTTCCCGCAGGAGTCTACCTGTTTTCCCTGCCATCCCTTTCGTAGTGGTGTAACGGACTTCGGTTATGTCTCCTTTCTAACTACCCTACTTTGAAGAGGAGTCATTCCCAAGGCCGCCTCATCCAAATCCCATGACAGAAAGGGGGGATAGGAGATCACATGCTAAATAACAACACCAAGCAATAACAGAGCTAATGGAAAAAACTCCCGCGGACCTGCTTCGGCTGCGCGTAAATGGTCATTGCGCTTATCGGCGGATCTTCAGCTCGTGCAGGCGGTTCCTACGCGGAATGGCAAGGGGTGGAGCTCCTGAAGGTACGGAAAATCATGTAGTTTCTATCTATGAGGGAAGCACCTTTTATACCGGCGTTAACTTCATTATATTTCCATGGTAAAAATTTGTAGTACCATATTCCTGGTTCCTCCGACCAAAATCCTATCAATCTATGTTGTTTTTTGTGAATATATGTTGACAGCGTTTTCAGAAAGCGCTATAGTATTAGTAACAAGTTAAGCATGTGGCGGAGATATGGAGACCCACACTATTTTGCATACAGCCTCATTCGTATGCACCTTAGTGCGGGTCTTTTTTTGGACACATGCCCCTTGAAAAATGAGAAAGAAGAGGTGAACAACATGTCCGAATTCTTAGCTGAACTGATTGGAACGATGATTCTGATCATCTTTGGTGGCGGTGTTGTTGGAGGGGTCGTTCTTAAAAATTCAAAAGCAGAAGGAGCCGGCTGGGTCGTTATCACCATTGGGTGGGGACTTGCTGTTGCGATGGGTGTGTACGCTGTGGGAAGCTTCACGGGTGCTCACATCAATCCGGCTGTAACGATAAGTTTTGCTGCAATTGGAGAATTTCCATGGGCGAAGGTGCCCCTTTACGTAACTGCTCAGATGATTGGTGCGGCGATCGGTGGAGTTATCGTATTCTTAAATTATCTGCCGCACTGGAGAGAAACGAAAGATCAGGGAGCCAAACTGGCGGTGTTTGCTACTGATCCAGCCGTACGCAGCCCTTTTTCCAACCTTGTCAGTGAAATCATTGGAACATTCGTCCTTATTATGGGACTGCTGTTTATCGGTGCCAACGAATTTACAGAAGGATTGAATCCACTGATTGTGGGTGCGTTGATCATTGCGATCGGTATGTCGCTTGGCGGAGCGACTGGGTATGCGATCAACCCTGCCCGTGACCTTGGCCCCCGTATTGCCCATGCACTGCTTCCGATTCCTGGAAAAGGCGGATCAGACTGGGGTTACTCCTGGATACCGGTTGTGGGACCGATTTTAGGCGGTATCTATGGTGCACTATTCTACCGGGCCATGTTTATGTCTGAGTTCTCTGCAGGCTTCTGGGTAATGTCTGTCGTGATGGCGGTTATCCTGATTGGAGCAGCTAATGCAGAGATCAAAAAGGGGAAGACATTAGGTAATCAAGTAGAAGAAAAAATCAGCTGAAACGAAAAGGAGAGGGTTTGAATGTCAGAACAGTATATCTTATCCATTGATCAGGGAACGACAAGCTCAAGAGCCATTCTTTTTAACAAAGCGGGTAACATCGTTGAAACCGGCCAGAAGGAATTTGAACAATTCTTCCCGAAGCCGGGCTGGGTGGAACATGATGCGAACGAAATCTGGACATCCGTTCTTGCCTGTATTGCGGATGTATTAAGAAAAGCGGATGTAGAGCCGTCCCAAATTGCCGGAATCGGCATTACCAACCAGCGTGAAACGGCAGTGGTGTGGGACCGGAATACCGGGAAACCGATCTATCATGCGGTCGTCTGGCAGTCCCGTCAGACCGAAGACATCTGTAAAGAGCTTCGTGCCGCCGGTCATAATGAGCTGTTCCGCAGTAAAACAGGTCTTCTGCTTGACCCGTACTTCTCGGGAACGAAAGTGAAGTGGATTCTTGATCATGTCGACGGAGCGAGAGAAAAAGCGGAGAATGGCGATCTTATGTTTGGAACGATCGACACATGGCTGGTTTATAAGCTTTCCGGTGGCAAAACGCACATTACCGATTATTCCAACGCTTCCCGTACATTGATGTACAACATCTATGACCTGCAGTGGGATGACGAACTGCTGGACATCCTTGGCGTACCAAAATCCATGCTGCCGGAAGTGAAGCCTTCTTCCGAAGTGTATGCGCAGACGGTTGATTATCATTTCTTCGGTCACGAAGTTCCGATCGCCGGTATAGCTGGAGATCAGCAGGCCGCTTTATTCGGACAAGCCTGCTTTGAAAAAGGCATGGCCAAAAATACTTATGGTACAGGCTGCTTTATGCTGATGAACACAGGTGAGGAAGGCGTCGCTTCTGAGCACGGTCTATTGACAACGCTTGCCTGGGGCTTGGACGGTAAAGTGGAATACGCGCTTGAAGGAAGTATTTTCGTTGCTGGTTCTGCCATTCAGTGGCTTCGCGACGGTCTGAAAATGATTGAAAGCGCACCGGAATCCGAAGGGTATGCCACGTCTGTAGAGTCTTCCGACGGCGTTTATCTTGTACCTGCCTTCGTTGGTCTTGGGACACCATACTGGGATAGTGATGCGCGTGGTGCGATGTTCGGATTGACACGTGGCACAACAAAAGCCCACTTCATCCGTGCCACACTTGAGTCCCTCGCTTATCAGACGAAAGATGTCCTGGACGCGATGATTGCTGACTCCGGCATTGATCTGAAATCCCTGCGCGTCGATGGGGGAGCCGTGAAGAACGATTTCCTTATGCAGTTCCAAAGTGACATCCTTGGTGTGCCTGTTGAGCGTCCAATTGTACAGGAAACAACAGCCCTTGGTGCTGCCTTCCTGGCAGGACTGGCTGTCGGCTACTGGAAAGACAAAGAGGAAATCAAACAGCACTCTGATAATGACCGTACATTTACAGGTCAGATGGGTGCTGATGAGCAGGAAGAGCTTTACAGCGGATGGAAGAAAGCTGTGGAAGCGACACGTAAATTCAAGTAATCAAATGAAGGGTACCTCTGATTATCAGAGGTGCCCATTCTTATAAAGTGAGGGGATAATCGATGAAAAAATTAGTCAACGATCCAAATCTTGTGATTACAGAAATGCTTGATGGGTTTGTCGCTGCTCATGCTTCGACCGTGAAGAGAGTGGAGGATACAACCGTTGTGGCGAGGAAAAATGCACCCGTGTCCGGAAAAGTCGGTATCGTCAGTGGGGGCGGAAGCGGTCATGAACCGGCCCACGCCGGTTATGTCGGGGAAGGCATGCTGGATGCTGCTGTTTCCGGTGAAGTATTCACATCGCCCACCCCTGACCAGGTCTTCGAAGCGATCAAAGCTGTGGACAGCGGAAAAGGCGTGCTGCTCGTTATTAAAAACTACACCGGTGATGTGATGAACTTTGAAATGGCTGCTGAACTCGCCGAAGCCGAAGGGATTCAAGTGGATCAAGTCGTCGTTAATGACGATGTTGCCGTCGAAGACAGTTCTTTTACAACGGGCCGGCGTGGAGTCGCAGGAACGGTTTTCGTTCATAAACTGGCAGGCGCATTGGCTGAGACGGGAGCATCCCTTGAAGAAGTGAAGCAGACGGCTGAAAAAGTGGTTCAACACGTACGCACGATGGGTGTCGCACTACGTCCATGCATCATGCCGTCTTCGGGGGAAGAAAGCTTTGAACTTGGCGATAAGGAAATCGAAATGGGAATCGGCATCCACGGCGAACCGGGCATTGAGAAAAAGCCGCTCGTCACCGCAGACGAGATCACATCCGAGATGGTTGAACGCATTCTTCCTGAACTCAAATTGAACGAAAACGACGAAGTCGCCGTCATGGTGAACGGCATGGGAGCGACACCGGAAATGGAACTTTACATCGTGAACCGTAAAGTACATGAACTTCTGGCCGAGAAGAATGTCACCGTTTCTCATACGTTCGTAGGGGAATATATGACATCTCTTGAAATGGCCGGATGTTCGATTACGGTTCTGAAAGTGGACGACCAATTGAAAGAACTGCTGGATGCCCCTAGTCAAGCACCGGCTTTCCGTATATAAAGGAGTGTTTCAGATGAATGTCAATCAAACGGCAGCATGGATTACACACTACAATCAGCATCTCCAGGATCAAAAAGACTACCTAACTTCCCTGGACAGGAAGATTGGTGACGGTGATCACGGAATCAATATGGCAAGAGGATTCGCTGAAGCTGCCAAGGCAGTGGAGGCAGAAACGTTTGAGACATCAGCAGACGTGTTGAAAAAGGCCGCTGTGACGGTGATGTCCAAGGTTGGCGGAGCTTCGGGCCCGTTATATGGGACAGCCTTATTGAAAATGTCCATGGCGGCTAAAGGGAAAGACATCGAAGGCAATGTTTTTGCGGACATGTTTGAAGCCGCGATTGACGGAATCAAACAGCGGGGAAAAGCAGAAACCGGAGAAAAAACGATGCTCGATGTGTGGGTTCCTGTTCTTGAGGAAGTGAAGAGCCGCGGATTTGATGCAGCGAATGTGGAAGAAGCCGCTCAGAAGGCCATGGAAGCGACGAAGGATTTAACCGCTACAAAAGGGAGAGCCTCCTACTTGAAAGAGCGCTCCAAAGGGCATCTGGACCCTGGTGCTGTATCCTCCTATTACTTATTTGCGAGCCTTTCTGAGGCGCTGAAGGAGGAAGGCTGATGACTGTAGGAATTCTATTAGTCTCACACAGTGAGAAGGTTGCGGAAGGTGTGAAAGATCTTATTCATCAGGTTGTCGGTGATCTTCCAATCGAAGCCGCCGGGGGCACGGATGAGGGAGAACTTGGGACAAGCTTTGAAAAGATACAGACCGCTTTGGAAAAGGTCACAGAAAAAGCGGAAAGCACGGTCGTCTTTTATGATCTCGGCAGTGCGCGGATGAATGCCGAAATGGCTATTGAAGTCACAGAGTCCGATCAGATCAAACTTGTCTCCCACCCGATTTTGGAAGGGGCTTATCTTGCCGCTGTTGAAGCAAGTATAGATAAAAGTCTGGAAGAGATTCTGGACTCGCTTGAAAAAGAATTTGGAAAATCGTAATCAAAAAACCACGCCGGTTCGGCGTGGTTTTTTTGTATGGATGAAAATGGTGGATGGACTTGGTCTTCCTGATCACTTTGGAAAATCCAAAAACCGGCGATGAGCAGCACGTGATACGGCTCCCATTTGACTTCTTATCATATCCATAGATGTATAGGCAGCGATATAGTTTTGCTTACTTCAATTTAATTTGTACCGGCTTGCTTTTTTGTTTATCTTTTGAATCATTTGTTTTCCTGTTTTCCTTTTGCAGGGCCGTTCGTTTTATTGAACTTGTGACATCATGTATCATATCGCCCATATCGTGAACGGAATCAATTAAGGGATCAACGGCTTCCATTTTCCCTTTTACATCAGTTGAAATTTTGTTAGCTTCATGGATCAGTTCTTCAGCCTCATCTGTAATGCTGTTGACTGATTTTCGAGCGTCAGACAGCGTCTCTTTAGTTTCCGTAAGTGTTGCCATAAGTTTTCGTAAAGTGAAAATTAAAAAGATGACGAGACAAATAAACCCGACCGCTGCAATGGTAACACTCCACTCAATCATTAAAACCACCTCCCTTCTTCTCTCTAAATCTATGGAAGGGAAGGCTCGGACATTCCAGTGAACGGGAAGGTAGCTGCAATTGCTGATACACCATTATAAACTGGATACGCACCAACAGCAGGCAGCCATGTTCGTTTGTATAGTCGCGCAGCATCATGGCATATAGTGATAGGAAGGGAGTGGATTCAATGGCCGTAATGTTTGATAAAGACCACTTTGTCGATGATCGTTTGCTGAGTGTTAGTGTGAAGAATAAAGGTTTGAATTATGGCCTGGGTTGTATAGATGGTATCCGAGCTTTTTGGAATTCCGGCCAAGAACAATTATTATTATTCCGACTAAACGATCATTTAAAGAGATTTGAGCAGTCTGGTGAGAGTTTGTTTATTAAAATCCCCTATTCCATAGAAGAATTATCGTACATCATAAAAAAGATGCTGATCATCAACCGGGTGACTCAGGATGTTTATATACGTCCGATTTGTTTTAAAGACAGCAATACCTTACGTCCCGACCTGAGAGATCCGTTTAATCATCTGGCTGTCTACATGGATGAATCAGAATACAAGTCTGAACCTTCCTTTAAGGTGGCGGTTTCTTCCTGGACGAGAATAGGAGGCAATATGATTCCTCCTCAAGCGAAGACGACCGCTGGTTATATGAATTCGGGATTAGCGATACTTGAAGCATCTTTGAATGGATATGATGAGGCCGTCTTTTTAACAAAAGAAGGAAATGTGAGCGAAGGGGCTACGGAAAATATTTTCATCGTTAAAGGAAATGAAGTCTTCACTCCCCCTTTATCTGATGACATTCTTCCGGGAGTCACTCGTAATACAGTAGCGGAAATACTGGAGAGAGTTGAAGTTACCGCTGTATGAAAAGAGTTTGGCAAGATTTCAATTATACGATGCGGATGAAATTTTCTTAACGGGAACGGCTGTTGGAATTAAGCCGGTAGTTGAAGTTGATCGAAGAGTCATAGGGCAAGGGAAGCCGGGAAAGGTTACGTTGGAAATTCAGCACGTATACAATCGGATGGTCCGGGGAGAACTGCCGTCTTATCTTCATTACTGTACTTCTGTCTATTAAATTCGGGAAAACGTAGTCTACATGAAAAATATCGCTCAGGATCCTGTAGTCCCCTTTGATGATTTTACTACATCTTCATTTTAGAGTTGGTGTTAAATAACAAGATAATCAATGAGCTTCTATTCTCCTAAGTCTCCGATGAAAGTATCACGTCCTCTTTTTTTCCTTCGTTTACTCTTATTTAACGTTCTTCTCTATCTTCCGTGACAGCGATAAGAGGCTTCTGGTTTCAAGGGGGGGGGGGAGTAAGGATATGGAAAAGGAGGGAGGGCATTTTTATATGAAAGTATTGGCGATTGCCTCCGTCATGCTTGGCATCTTAGTCGTCCAGACTATCAGTTTCTTCTATCCAAGTTGGAAAGAGTTAAAAGAAGCCCCCTTTTCCGATGGGAAAAATAGAGGGTTTGGTTGGCTGGGATTCGGCATACTGCTTCTTATGATTATCTTAAGCCAGCTTATTCTTCCAATATAGTTACCCGCTTTATAACAGTCACCCAGAACCTAAACTCCGGGGGCTGTATTTTCTCTCCTCGTTTGAAAATGAACGCCTCTGGCTGGGCTCTCCCTCCTCTTCACCTATATGCTCCCTGCCTTGAAGGAAGCAGTCTTATTCTACTACGATAAGTATGTTTTCCTGCTCCTCTGTTTTACCAAAACAACTAGTCAAAACCCCATGTACATAAATGAAGAAATATCCTTCAATCGTATTGTTAGTCTCCAGGTAAGGAACGATTCCGACAGGTTGGCAAGGTGTCATTTTTGTGTCATGACACCTTGCCGCTGTATTTCTATCTTATTTTTGGAAGTTGAGGATGATGTTCTTTAAGAGCGGAGCCTTCTGCCGGTCTCGTGATCCGGCGCCTCCGTCTCAGCCCCTTTAGACTTCATAAACGACAACGAATATTGGTTGAACGTGTGGGGAGCATCCAGGTTTACGACGTGTCCGGATCCCTTCACTTCAATAAAGTCAGCGTTAGGGAGCCCTGAGATATCCTCCAACACATGATCGATGAACATATGATCTCCTTCGCCCATCATGTAAAGCTTCGGGACATGAGCGGATGGCTCGACGGCTTCTGTGAACGTCCCTCTGACGGTCGGAGCGATGTCATACCAGCCGAGGAATTCGTTTCTTTTCATTTGGGCCGCCTCTTTAATAAACGAATTTCTGGATTCCTGATGATTTTTACGTGGCATAAGGATGTGAGCAAATATCGTATACAGCCACATGTGCGGCACAAACTTTTTGACCATGCTGCCGATCAGCAGCAACAGCTTGGGAAGTGGTGTAATTTTCGTAATCACTCCGCCAAGGACAGCCGTTTCGACACGTTTGGGAGCAATGGCAAGGATTTGATGGACAACGACGGCCCCCAATGATATTCCCACCATATGGGCTTTGTGAATACCGATATCATCGAGGACATCGACAACATCCCGGGCTCCCCGCGTAAATGAAAAATCGTCAACGTCAAGAACGCTTGGAGATTTTTTATGTCCTCTTAAATGCACGGCGACCACATTAAAATGATTTCGATAGCTTTTAATCTGAGGGAAGAAGATATTTGCACTTCCCCCGATACCGTGAATTAAAAATACGTACTCTTTATTTGGGTCATTACCGAAAATCTTATATTCTAACAAATATTTTTCTCCTGTCTATAAAAAAATTCCTTTAGAATATTTATAACATATTGAGTACCATTATTGTTTAAATCTCTGAATTCTTCAGCACATTCCTTGGACCCTGTTATCCTAAGCTTTTATCCCTGGTGGAGAAGGAGAGGGGTCTGCCTTTGTATGGATAATTTTTGCAGTAATTTTCGGAAAGGTGTTGTATTTTGAGAAAATTTAAAATAATATAAAAAGTAACATACCCACCGGTAGGTATGTGGACTCTCAGTGAGGAAAGAGGTTGATCACATGCATTTACGCTTGACCGATGAACAGGAAATGGTAAGAAAAACCATTCGTAAATTTGTAGAAAAGGAACTAATACCTCTGGAAAACGATGTGCTTCGTAATGAACGGGAAGGAAAGCCGAGCCTTCCGGAAGGGAAGATGGAAAAACTTCAACAGAAGGCGAAGGAAGCGGGCTTCTGGGGGATCAATACCCCGGCTGACTATGGCGGCGCAGATTTAGGGCAGATGATGCTGGCCATCGTTCAAATGGAAGTCGCACGAACGTTTGTGCCTTTCCAGTTTGGCGGTTCTGCCGACAATATTCTCTATTACGGAAATGAGAAACAGAAGGAAACGTACTTAATCCCGACGATTCAGGGAGAGAAGAAATCCTGTTTTGCGATGACAGAACCGGGAGCCGGGTCGGATACGAGGAACCTTCGGACAACAGCGGTGAAGGATGGCAGTGACTGGGTGATCAATGGAGAGAAAACATTCATCACCGGTGGAAATGAAGCAGACTTTGTCATGGTCATTGCGGTAACCAACAAAGAGCTTCATCAAGAATCGAATGGACGAAAAGGGGTGACCTGTTTCATTGCAGATCGTTCGATGGGCTGGGAATCTGAGTACATCCATACGATGGGCGAATGGGGTCCGGCGGCTCTCATTTTTGATAACGTCCGGGTTCCGGAGGAAAATATCCTTGGTGAGATCGATCATGGGTATGACCTCGGCCTTGAATGGATCGGGTTTGCCCGCTGGATCGTCGGAGCACGCGCGGTTGGTGCAGCAGAGCGTCTGCTGAATATGGCCATCGATTATGCGAACGAACGCGAAACCTTCGGAAAGCCGATTGGGGAGCGGCAGGCGATTCAATGGCAGATTGCGGATTCCGCTGTGGAGGTGGAAGCAGCGAAGTGGCTCGTATTAAACGCGGCCTTTACGTTGGACCAGGGAGAGGATAACCGGCACTACGCATCGATGGCGAAGCTGTACGGAGCGAACATGGGCAACAATGTGATCGACCGTGTTCTACAGATTCACGGCGGTATGGGCTATACGCGGGAACTGCCGATTGAACGGTGGTACAGGGAAGCAAGGCTGTGGCGGATTTATGACGGGACAGACGAGATTCAACGGTTGATCATATCCAGAAATCTATTAAAAGGCCATGTGAAGATTGGTTGATGGAGGAGGTATACGATGAGGGAGAGATTTAAAGACAGGACAGCCTTTATCACCGGTGGGAGCCGTGGTATCGGAAAAGGTATAGCCCGCCATTTCGCAGAAAACGGAGCGAAGGTGGCCGTTATTGACGTCAATGAGGAAGCGCTTCAGGAACTGGAGGCAGAATTCCGTGACGAAGGCTTTGAAGTCTTCTGCCAAAAAGCGGATGTGACACAGTACAAAGAAGTCGAAAAGGCTGTAAAGGAGACCCACGAGCGGTTTGGATCGGTCGATATTCTGATTAACAACGCCGGTGTCATCCGTGACAATATGCTCTACAAAATGACAGATGAGGACTGGGATACCGTAATGGATGTCCATTTAAAAGGGTCCTTTCATGCAGCCAGAGCCGTTCAGTCGTATATGGTGGAACAGAAGTACGGCCGAATCGTGAACATTTCCTCGACCTCTGCGCTCGGAAACCGTGGTCAGGCGAACTATGCCACCGCTAAAGCCGGTCTGCAGGGATTTACGAAGACGCTGGCGATTGAGCTTGGGAAATACGGCGTGACCGCCAACGCGGTAGCCCCCGGATTCATTGAAACCGATATGACGAAAGCGACAGCTGCCCGGATCGGGATTACTTTTGATGAGCTTGTCCAGGCTAGTGTGGCTCAGATTCCTGTCGGGCGCAGCGGAAAGCCGGAGGATATAGCAAATACGGCAGCTTTCTTTGCGGATGAAGCTTCATCTTTTGTCAACGGCCAGGTCATCTACGTCGCAGGTGGACCAAGAACGTAACAAAAAAGGAGAGGTGTCCGTGTTTAAAGAAACGGTAGGAAAAAAATCGACGCCGGTAAAGAACGTCGTTGAACGTGGGGCAGTGAAGAAGTTCGCAGAAGCCATCGGGGATCCGCATCCGTTGTTTATCGATGAAGAAGCGGTGCAGCGAAATATTGCTCCGCCTACCTTTCCGCGGGTGTTTGAATATGGGGGGATCGAAGGACTCCACCTCCCTGAAAAAGGATTGATTCACGGGGAGCAGCATTATCACTACAGCCGCCCTCTCTATGTGGGGGAAGATGTTTATTGTTACGCCCAGGTGGACGATTATTATGAGCGGAGCGGACGGAGCGGCGAGATGGGGTTTCTTAAAGTGAAGCGGTATGGCGAAGATATTGACGGCCGGCTCATTTTTTCAGAAGAACAGGTTGTGATCATTACGGAAGCGGTCAGAAAGGGGATGAACGTATGAACCCAATGGACGGCGTCCAGCCCGGAGATAAGCTGAAGACGGTGACGCTTCCGGCTGTAACAAGACTCGATTTAATCAAATATGCCGGGGCATCCGGGGATTATAATCCGATTCATACGGTTGATGAAGAAGCAGAAAAAGCAGGGCTCCCCGGCGTGATTGCGCATGGGATGTGGACGATGGGAAGTCTTGCCAAGCTGTTCACTCCTTTTTATGAAGATGGATTTATCCAGGATTATTCCATCCGCTTTCAGGGGATGGTGTTTGTCGGCGACGTCCTGACCCTGCATGCGGATGTCGTCAGTCACGAGGAATCCATGATTACATTTGATGTCTATGCGAGAAACCAGCAGGAAAAAGATGTGATTCGTGGAAATGTGGTATTCAGGAAGCATTTAGAAACTTCAGCTACATAAAGGGGGAAAAGCGATGTATTTTGAGCATTCTGAGAAAGTGATAAAGCTGCAGGAGAAGCTGACGACGTTCATGGAAAAACACATTTACCCGAATGAAGCCTTGTATGAGGAGCAGTTGAAAAAGGAAGACCGCTTTTCTGAAGTTCCACCGATCATGGAGGAATTGAAAACGAGGGCAAAAGAAGAGGGATTGTGGAACTTATTTCTCCCCGAAAGTGAATACGGGGCCGGCCTTACAAACATGGAATACGCGCCGCTGTGTGAGATCATGGGGCGTTCGGCCATTGCACCGGAAGTCTTCAACTGCGCCGCACCGGATACAGGCAATATGGAAGTACTCGTCCGCTATGGGACAGAGGAACAGAAAAAGCAGTGGCTGGAGCCTTTGCTGCGCGGGGAAATCCGTTCCTGCTTTTCAATGACAGAGCCGGATGTCGCTTCTTCCGATGCTACAAACGTGCAGACGAGCATCACGAAAGTCGGAGATGAATACGTCATTAATGGGACGAAATGGTGGTCGTCAGGTGCCGGTGATCCCCGCTGTAAAATCAGTATCGTGATGGGGAAAAACGATCCGGATGCGGCAAGGCATGAACAGCAGTCGATGATCCTTGTACCACTGGATTCCGAAGGCGTTACGATAAAGCGTTTACTTCCCGTCTTCGGCTATGATCATGCCCCACATGGGCACGCGGAAATTGAATTCAAGGATGTCCGTGTACCCGCCTCCAACCTTCTGTGGGACGAAGGTAAAGGATTTGCTATCGCCCAGGGCCGGCTTGGACCGGGGCGGATTCATCACTGCATGCGTACGATCGGCGCAGCAGAACGGGCGCTCGAGCTGATGTGCGAACGTGTGAAAAGCAGGCAGGCTTTTGGAAAACCGCTGGCTGACCAAGGGGTGGTCCGTGAATGGATTGCAGATTCCCGGATTGATATTGAACAAGCCCGCCTGCTTACATTAAAAGCGGCCTACATGATGGATACGGTCGGCAACAAGGAAGCTAAATCTGAAATCGCCATGATTAAGGTGGTGGCCCCGAACATGGCGTTGAAAGTCATTGACCGCGCCATCCAGGCCTTCGGAGCGGCTGGTGTGAGCGGAGATTTTGAACTGGCGGCCAACTGGGCCAACATTCGTACGTTACGGCTGGCGGACGGGCCTGATGAAGTCCACCGCCGGGCAATCGCCAAGTATGAGCTGGCGAAAGACTATGCAAGGAGCATGGTCCATGCACGCCAGTGAGCTGTTTAATCTCACGGGTCAGGTAGCGGTCGTTACAGGTGGTGGGCGCGGTCTTGGCAGACAGATGGCTCAAGGCCTGGCAGAGTCAGGCGCGCATGTGGTCATCTGCTCCAGAAAGTATGAGCCCTGCCTGGAGGTGAGTGAGCAGCTGAAGGAGCACGGTGTGGATGCTCTTGCATTCGCTTGTGATGTCACCGACCCGGATTCCATCCAGGACGTCGTAGACAAAACCGTCGACCACTTCGGAAAAATCGATATTCTCGTCAACAACAGTGGAGCCACTTGGGGCGCTCCTGTCGAGGACATGCCGCTGAGTGCGTGGCAGAAGGTATTCCAAGTGAATGTGACCGGCACCTTTCTCATGTCCCAGGCGGTCGGCCGTGTGATGCTGAAGCAGGGAGAAGGAGCAATCATTAATATCTCTTCTGTGGCAGGCATGAAAGGATCGGATCCGGAGTATATGGATACGATCGGCTACAATTCCAGCAAGGGTGCCGTTTTAACCTTTACTAAGGATCTGGCGGTGAAATGGGGGCCGAGGGGCATCCGCGTCAATGCCATTGCGCCGGGATTTTTCCCGACGAAAATGTCGGAAGTGCTTATGGAGCGGAGCGGTGAGGCGTTCTTGAAGAATACCCCGCTCCGGAAGTTCGGCAGTGAAGATGACTTGAAAGGTGCGGTGATTTTCCTAAGTTCGAAAGCATCAAAGCATATCACAGGGGATGTGATTATCATTGATGGTGGATCACATGCGATGTGAAAAGGAGGAAGAATATGAGTGATCGAGAGGCTGTCATCGTTTCAGCCGTCCGGACAGCGATAGGCAGGCAGGGCGGAGCACTGGCTTCTGTTCCTGCCCACTTTCTTGGGGCCGAAGTCATCAAAGAAGCGGTGAAGCGTTCGGGTGTACAGGCAGACAGCATTGAAGATGTCATTTTTGGTAACGTGCTGAGTGGTGGCGGGAACATTGCGAGACTGTCAGCCCTGCAGTCCGGGTTATCGATGGAGCTTCCCGGCCTGACGGTGGACCGGCAGTGTGGATCAGGCTTGAATGCCATCCATCTGGCTGCCCAGGCCATTGAAGCGGGACATGGAGAAGTGTATGTCGCAGGAGGAACGGAAAGTATGAGCCGGGCGCCGTACTTGATGGACAAGCCTGAGCGTGCCTACCATCCGGCTCCACCGAAATTCAGAGCATCGCAGCTTTCACCTGAGGAAATCGGGGATCCGCCGATGGGAATGACAGCCGAAAACCTGGCGGAAAACTACCAGATCTCCAGAGAGGCCCAGGATCAGTTCGCCCAGGCGAGTCAGGAACGGATGGCGGCTGCTGTGGAAGCCGGACGTTTTACCGAGCAGATCGTTCCCCTTCACATTCCGGTGAAAAAAGGAGAGCCGGTCGTATTTGATAAAGATGAGCACCCGCGTCCGAACTCTACGCTTGAGGGCATGGCGAAGCTTCCACCGGCTTTTCGGAAAGAAGGGTCCGTAACGGCAGCCAACAGCTCGGGCTTGAATGATGCGGCCTCAGCTCTCACAATCATGTCGCGGGCCAAAGCGGAGGAAATGGGAGCTTCTCCTATGGCTGAAGTCCTCGGCTGTACGGTCGCAGGTGTAGATCAGAACATGATGGGAATCGGCCCGGTGCCGGCTGTGAAGAAGGTCCTGAAGAAAACGGGATTATCCTTGGAAGATATGGACGTGATTGAAATCAATGAGGCGTTCGCGGCCCAGGTATTAGCCTGCCAGGCGGAACTGGACATGGATATGGATAAGGTGAATGTGAACGGCGGAGCCATAGCCCACGGTCATCCGCTCGGCGCTACCGGGGCGATCCTTGCAGTGAAAGCCATTTATGAACTGCAGCGGCAGAAAGCCTCTTACGCGCTGGTGACGGCTTGTATCGGCGGCGGGCAGGGGATCGCTATGATTCTGGAACGTTCGAAATAAGGTCTCTTTCATAAAAAATGGGGATGTTATAATAAAATCACTTCCCAACATGAAAGGACACGGTATCTATGAAACAGGAAATCATTCAAACAAGTATTCATTTATTTGATAAAAAAGGCTTCACCGAAACGTCTCTTCAGGAAATCGTCGAGGAGATCGGCGTGACAAAAGGAACATTTTATTACTACTTTAAAAATAAACAGGAGCTGCTGACGGATATCCATCTGGATTTCATTGAATTCCTGCTCGGAAACCAACAGAAAATCTTAAACGACACCAACCAGGATTCCAAGGACAAACTGCGTTCGATGATTTTCATGGTGCTGGACAGCATCAAGTACAGGAAAAAGAGCGCACGGATCTTTTTCCGTGAAATACGCAACCTCGGCCCTGATTATTTAGAACAGATTGTAGAAAAAAGGGACCAGTTCCGCGTCAACCTCCAACAGCTGGTGGAAGAAGGAATCGAAAAGGGGGATTTCCAAAGCAGTCTGGATCCGAATATGGTGACAAGAGGCATTCTTGGGATGACGAACTGGAGCTATTACTGGTTTGACCCGGACCGGGAAGTGTCGGCCGAAGAACTGACGAACATTTACTTGTCGATGATCTTGAATGGAATCAGCTCCAAGGAATGACAAGCCTTTTTCATAAGGCTTCGACATTCACATACTGACTGGTAGGAATGGATGGTGTGAGATGATTTATAAAAGCGTGGTAGGAATCAGGTTTTCTGAAACGGATATGGCCGGTCACGTGAATAACACGAGTTATTTCATCTATTTGGAGGAAGCGCGGGGGAAGTTTTTTCGCGACTTGTTTCAAGAGCAGGAGGATACGCTCGGCCGGTTTATCCTCGCGTCAACGAAGTGTGACTTCATCAGTCAGGCCTACTTCGGACAGCACCTGCTTATAGAAACGACAATCTCAAAAATTGGAACTTCCAGCTTTACATTTGCCCACCGCGTTTATGTAGAAGGCACCGACCAGCTTGTAGCTGCATCGGAAGCGGTGGTTGTCCATTTCAATTATGAAAGGCAGAAAAGCGAAGCCCTCCCGCCGGAATGGCGGATGATGCTTGAGGATTACGTAAAAAAGGGGGTGAACCTTTGAGTCGTTTTACAAACAAAGTGGCCGTTGTAACAGGAGCGGGCAGTGGGATCGGGGAGCAGACAGCCAAAAAACTTGCCCTTGAAGGAGCGTCTGTCGTCCTTGTCGGGCGTACAAAGGAAAAACTGGAGCGGGTGGCCGCTGACATTCTGGAAAACGAAGGGGCAGAGGTCTTTGTTTTCCAAGCGGATGTGAAAAGCGAGAATCAAGTAGCCGGACTTGCTTCCTTCGTCGAAGAAACGTTTGGGGATCTGCATATCCTTGTGAACAATGCGGGAACATCGGGCAATGCGACGATTATGGAACTGGGTGCTGATGAATGGGACAGGATTCAGGAAACGAATATCAAAAGTGTGTTTCTGACCTCCAAGGCGCTTGGGAAAATTATGATGGAAGGTTCGGATGGTGCACGGGCCATCATCAATGTGGCATCCCTGTCCGGCCATAAGGCAGGAGTGAAAATCCCGCACTACAGCTCATCGAAAGCGGCGGTGATTCATTTCACACGTTCTCTTGCTCTTGAATTTGCTGAAAAAGGGATCCGCGTCAATTCTGTATCACCGGGATTCGCTGAAACCCCGATGACGGCGGATGGTCTGAAGAACAAACGCTTTGAAGAAGCTGTTAATCGCAATACAGCGCTTGGAAGAATCGGACAGGCGGAGGAAATCGCCAGCGTCATCTGTTTTGCTGCGTCCGATGAAGCCTCATACATGACAGGATCAGATCTTCTTGTTGATGGAGGCTGGCTCATAAAGTAGTCTGTCTGAATTTTTTGGTAACGCTTACATTAAAGAGGAGTGATCTCATGCTGACCAAGCATTATGATTTCTGGCCGACGTTAACGAAGACACTCACGATTCCTGAAACGACACTCTACGATAACCTGCGTATATCCGCCGAGCGCTATCCAACCCATGAAGCGATCCGCTATTATGGAACGGGTCTTTCCTACGGGGAATTGAAGGAACAGGTAGACAGCCTGGCCGGATACCTTCAGGTCCATTTGGACGTGGACAAGGGAGATAAAGTCTTGTTGTTCATGCAGAATTCTCCGCAGTTCATTATCGGGTATTATGCCATTTTACGAGCGGGAGCGGTCGTTGTACCGATCAATCCGATGCTGAAGACGGACGAACTGGAGTTTTATGTGAAAGACGGGGCCATCAAACATGCCCTTGCTGGACAGGAACTGATGGATGTCGTCGAACCGCTCTTGGAATCGTCGTCCCTGTCATCCATTGTAGCCGCGGCCTACTCTGATTATGTGAAGGAATCCGGCAGCGTGGAGCTACCGCCGGAAGTGTCGGCTGCTAAACAAGTGTATACCGAGGAGGCCGTTCACGTATGGTCGGAAGCTCTTGCTCTGCATGTGCCTGCCAGAGACGTCGCTGCGAGTGTCGATGATCTCGCTGTCATGCCGTATACGTCAGGGACGACCGGACTTCCAAAAGGCTGTATGCATACGCACCGGACCGTCCAGGCGAATACACTCGGTGCCTATTACTGGTCACGCGTGACGATGGATGCCCGCTCCCTCGGGACGCTTCCCCTGTTCCACGTCACTGGTATGGTCCACAGCATGCATATGCCGATTTACAGTGGAAGCACGATGGTGCTTATGACACGTTGGAACAGGGAAACCGCCCGGCAGCTGCTGAGCAGCGAGCAGTGTACTCACTGGGTGACGATCAGTACGATGCTTGTGGATTTTCTGGCGAACCCTGAACTGCAGGCGGAGGACATGGCTTCTCTTCATGGCATATCCGGAGGCGGTGCTGCTTTTCCGAAGGCACTTGGCGAAAAATTGTACAAGCTGACAGGCCTTGAATTTGTGGAAGGCTACGGGCTTTCAGAAACGATTGCCCAGACCCACTTCAATCCACAGGAGCGGCCGAAAATGCAGTGCCTCGGCATTCCTTCCTTTGATGTCGATGCGAGAATCATCGACCCCGGGACTCTGGAGGAAGTGGGCGCCGGGGAAATTGGTGAAATTGTCGTCCATGGCCCCCAGGTGATGACCGGCTATTACAACCGGGAGGATGAAAACGAGCATGCGTTTATCCATATCGATGGGAAATCCTTTTTCAGAACGGGAGATATTGGACGCTTTGACGAAGAGGGCTACTTTTTCATGGTCGATCGTTTGAAGCGGATGATCAACGCTTCCGGCTACAACGTATGGCCGACAGAAGTCGAGTCTGCGCTCTACGATCATCCAGCAGTCCAGCAGGCGTGTGTCGTCGGGGTTCCTGATCCAAGAAAAGGAGAAGAAATCAAAGCTTTTGTCATTTTGAATGACGGCTTTGAGGGAGAGATCACGGAAGATGCGATCATTTCCTGGGCCAAAGAAAAGATGGCTGCCTATAAGTATCCACGCAAGGTGGAATTTGTCGAGGCATTCCCGATGACCAACAGCGGGAAAATCCTCTGGCGCAAGCTTCAGGAACAGGAAAGGCAGAAGGCAGAAACCGGACCACTGGAATAATAACACCCGGTCCCGGTAAATCCGGGGCCGGCCGCTTTTAAATTGAAGGTAAAGGGGACGTTCCATGGATATCTTCATTCAGCAGGTGTTTAATGGTTTGACGATTGGAAGTGTCTACAGTCTGGTGGCGCTTGGTCTGACACTTGTGTACGGCATCCTTCACATTCCGAACTTTGCCCATGGCGCATTATACATGCTGGGTGCGTACATAACCTTGACGATGATGCTTTTGTGGGGGATCCATTACTGGATTGCGATGGCTGTTTCGGTTCTTGTTGTCGGTCTGCTTGGAGTGTTAATGGACAGACTGGTGTTTCATCCCCTTCGTAATGCACCGCCGATCCATGACAAAATTGCGGCCATCGGTATTTTATTGTTTCTTGAAGCCTTTGCCCAGCTGATCTGGGGAGCGGACTACCGTACAATGGAAACGCCATATGGTCAGGTCGTCAACCTTTTCGGAATGACCGCAACGACGCAGCGTGTCCTGATTAATATCGGAGCTGTCGTCGTCATGATTCTGCTTTACTTGTTTTTGAAAAAGACGTACACAGGCTCCACGATCATTGCTATGGCACAGAACCGCGAAGGGGCCAGTTTAGTGGGCATCAACACAAGCCGGGTCGCCATGCTGACGTTCATGCTGTCCGGGGGCCTCGCCGCTGTTGCTGCTTCTTTATCCGCACCCATCAACCTTGTGTTTCCCGGTATGGGGCATCTCGTCATTCTGAAAGCTTTCGTCATTATTATCCTTGGGGGGATGGGCAGCGTACCCGGAGCTATTTTAGGCGGGTACATTCTAGGGTTTACCGAAAGCCTTGGAGCCACGTACATCTCGAATGACTACAAGGATATCATTGCCTTCTTAATGCTTGTGATCATTCTGTCGATCAAGCCTAAAGGATTGTTTTCAAGGGAGGGCTTTTAATTGGTCTCACTTCTGAAAAACAGAGGATGGATCATGGGGTTTATCGCTGCCGGCGTTCTATTTCCCTTTGTTCTGCCCAACGCTTATTTTCTGCATATTTTAACGCTCGCCTTTATTTGGATGATTGCCGTATACGGTCTGAATCTACTGGCCGGCTACACCGGTTATTTGTCCCTGGCCCATGCTGGATTTTTTGCCGTCGGTGCGTACGGGTTGGGATTGTTGACGGTCAAGACAGGTATGAACTACTGGTTCGCGCTCCTCCTGGCCTGCCTGATCACTAGTGCGGTCGGTTTGATCGTCGGTCTCGTAGCTCTAAGAACGAGAGAGCACTTCTTTGCCATCTATACGCTTTGTGTCGGATACATCATCTACCTCATCATCGACAAATGGGACAGCCTTACCGGCGGTGTGCGCGGGTTGATCGGCATCCCTGAACCTTCCAATATCGGACCCATATCCTTCCAGACGCCGATTTCTCAATACTATTTAATTTTTGCTTTTCTTCTGTTCACGATTCTGGTTATGTACCGGATCGTCCATTCCTTGACCGGCCGGACGTTTATAGCGATCCGCAACAGTGAAGACCTGGCACGCACGCTCGGCATATCCACGATGAAAAATAAGCTGATGGCTTTTGTCCTCTCGGCGTTTTTCGCCGGCCTTGCCGGGGCTCTGTATGCTTCGTTCATCCGCTTCATTGGTCCGGACATTGGTTACATTACGATTATTTTTGATCTGCTGACCTATCTGCTGGTCGGCGGTATCGGAACACTCGCAGGTCCCATCGTAGGAACCTTCCTCATTGTCGCCTTGTCTCAGTCGCTGCAGTTTCTTCAGGATTACCGGATGCTCATCTTCGGCCCGCTCTTAACCTTATTGATTATTTTTTATCCGCGGGGAATTGTTGGAGCCTATCATGACTGGCGTTTGAAACGGAATCCTGCTCAGCGGAGGCGTCCGCAGAAAGAGCAGGAGTACTTTGAGACAGAAGAATCGGAGAAACAGGTGAAGGAGGGATGAGCATGTTGATGGAGACAAAAAAGCTGACGAAGCAGTTTGGTGGTCTCACGGCTGTCAATGACGTGGATTTTACGATTGAAAAAGGGAAGATCAATGCGATCATCGGACCGAACGGTGCTGGAAAGTCCACCTTTTTCAATCTGCTGAGTGGTACGTACACCCCTTCCGCTGGTCAGGTGTTTTATAAAGGACAGGAGATTACGAAACGGCCGCCGGAAAGAATCGCAAGGCTTGGCGTTGCCCGGACGTTTCAGACGACGCATTTGTTTGAAGAATCCACCGTGCTCGATAACGTGATTGTCGGTCACCGCCTCCGGACGTCATCAAATTTATGGGATGCCGTTTTCCGCACGAAGCGTTTCAAATTTGAAGAAAAGAAATGCCGGGATAAAGCGATGGAAGTGCTGGATTTCGTCGAGCTCACCCATGTCATGGACGAGCCGGCCGGAAGCATCACCCAGGAGGAGAAGAAGCGGGTGGCCTTTGCCCTTGCTCTGGCCACTAATCCCGAAGTCGTCTTCCTGGATGAACCGACAGCAGGTATCAACCCCGGGGAAACCGCAGGGCTGGCCTCACTGATGGAAAAAATGGTGCAGCGGGGCATTACCGTCTGCTTGATTGAGCACAAAATGAAAATGATCATGAAGCTGGCGGACAAAATCATGGTTTTGAATTATGGTGAGAAAATTGCTGAAGGGACGGCCGAGGAAATCATGAATAACCAAGCGGTCATCGAAGCTTACTTAGGGGGCGGTGCGAGTGCTTGAGTTAACCGATGTGTCGATACGATATGGATCCTTTACCGCTGTAGAAAACATCAATATTCACGTAGGAAAGGGAGAACTCGTCGTTCTGCTCGGTTCCAACGGTGCAGGAAAAAGTTCGACGTTTAACACGATCAGCGGACTGCAGAAACCGAGTGACGGAACCATTCTTTTCGAGGACCGCCCGATTCAAGGGGCTGGACCTGATAAAATCGTCCGTTCAGGCATAGTCCAGTGCGCTGAAGACCGGAAGCTCTTTCCGCAGATGACGGTCAAGGAAAACCTTGTAATGGGAGGCTATGTGCACCGGAGGAAGCGGAAGCAGGTGAATCAGTCTTTGCAGGATGTTTTTGAACTGTTCCCGATATTACAGGAGAAAAAAGATCAGCCCGCCGGCTCCTTAAGCGGAGGCCAGCAGCAGATGCTTGCCATCGGGCGGGCACTCATGGCTCAACCGAAGCTGCTGCTGCTGGATGAGCCATCCATCGGCCTCGCTCCGCTGATTGTCGAGCAGATGTTCGAAGTGATTCAGAAAATTAATCAAGACGGGACGACGGTCCTGCTTGCCGAGCAGAATGCGTTTGCGGCCTTGAAGATTGCCCACCGAGGCTATGTCTTTGAAAGTGGATCGGTCGTTGTAGAAGGGACAGCGGAAGAACTGCTGGCAAATGATACGGTCCGGAAAGCTTATATCGGGGCCTGATGGCAGCGTTCCGCTTTTGTCCGGTCTGCACCAAACATTTCATATCTAGGGGGATCTTTTATGAAAATGATCAAAGATTCAGCTGTTTTCCTATTGGCCGTCCTGCTTCTGCTTCTCGCTGGCTGTATTGATAACCCATCGAACCAGTCCGCAAGCGGGGGAGGCAGTGAAGCTGAATCCGAAGCACCGGAAGTCGAAGAGGGAGAAGAAGTCGTCAGTATCGGATACAGTGGTCCATTGAGCGGTCCCGCTGCCTATTACGGCGAGCGTACATTAAACGGACTCAAGCTTGCTGTTGATGAAATCAACAATAATGGCGGCTTTGACATTGATGAGCAGACATACAAGTTCAACCTCGTGTCGCTGGATGACAAGTATCTGCCGAATGAAACCGCAGCGAATGCGAAACGTCTGATTCAGGAAAACGACACACCGGTCGTATTTTCCCCCCACAGCGGCGGAATCAAGGCGATGCAGGTATTTAATGAACAGGAGAACTTCTTGATTGGGGCGTATACGAGTGAACCTGCCGTTACCGCTGAAGGAAACAAGTTAACCGTACGGGTACCTCCAAGCTATGATGGTTACCTTAAACCATTTACATCCTATGCGATGGAAAACCACGGCATGAAGCTTGCGGCCCTGCCAACAGCCTCCCAGTATGGGAAGGACTGGACAGAAGCGATTGTACCTTACTGGGAAGAACAAGGCGGAGAAGTGGTGTACAATTCTTCGATCGATTTTTCCAAGGATACCGACTTTTTCACGCTTGTGACCAACGCCTTGAAGGAAGATCCCGACGTTTTGTTCATTGGAGGCCCATCTGAACCGACTGCTAAAGTAGCGAAGCAGGCACGGGAGCTTGGTTTCGAAGGCGGGTTTATGATTATGGACCAGGCTAAACTGGATGAGATGGAGGCGGTTACCGGATCGTATGAATCACTGGAAGGGTCCGTCGGGGTTCTGCCACTGGCCAATTCCGAATACCCGGGAACGCCCGCTTTTATCGAAAAATATAAAGAGGAGCACAATGAAGTGCCGGGATCTGAAGCAGGGTACCATTATGTAGCGATGAACATTTTGATGGAAGCGATGAAGGCGGCAGGCAGCGTCGATGATCCGAAAGCCATCCGTGACCATATACAGGACGGCCTTGATGCCCTGCCGGAAGAAAAAGAAGTGTACACCATTGAAGAAATCGGGGAAGATGGCGGTTTTGCTACGGATTTAAGCATTGCTGCTGTGGAAAATGGTGAAATCGTAACGATTGAAGTCAACGATTGATGGTACCGGACAACCTGGCGGTGATTCCTACAGCATCGCCGGGTTTCTTTTTTCAAGGAGGAAGGAGAGGCGAAAGATGGACTTTCAACTGGACGAACAGACGACAGCGTTGAAAAAGAGTGTCAGAGCTTTTGTACAGTCAGAAGTGGAAGCGGCTGCCGCCGTCATTGAAAAGGAAGACCATATTCCTGAAGCGATTATGAAAATGTCCCGAGACCTCGGATTGTTCGGATTAAGCATCCCGGAGGAATACGGCGGATTAGGCATTTCAATGGTCGGAAAATGTGCCTTGTATGAGGAAATCGGAGCGACCCACAACGGATATACAACAGTGATCGGCGCACATACAGGCATTGGCAGCGTAGGGATTGTCGAGCTTGGAACCCAGGAGCAGAAAGCCAAGTATCTGCCCCGGATGGCAGCGGGGACATCGCTGGGCGCTTTTGCCCTGACCGAGCCTGGAGCAGGATCCAATGCCAGTGCTTTAAAGACGACGGCGGTGAAACAAGGCGACCGCTATATTCTAAACGGAACGAAGCATTACATTACGAATGCGACGGTTGCGGATGTGTTTACAGTTATGGCCGTTACCGATCCGGAAAAAGGGGCGAAGGGGATCACCTCGTTCATTGTAGAAAAGGATTTTCCCGGCTTCAAGGTCGGAGCTGTGGAACCGAAAATGGGCCTGCACGGCTCCCAATCAGCCGAAATCATTCTCGAAGATTGTGAAGTTCCGGAAGAAAATGTGCTCGGAAAAGAAGGGGAAGGGTATGTGAATGCCTTGAAGATTCTTGCCAACGGCAGGGCTGGTCTTGCTGCAAGGAACCTGGGCTCCTGTCAGAAACTGCTCGACATGTCGATGCAGTATGTGGAGGAGCGGCAGCAGTTCGAGGTCCCGATTATCGAGCACCAGGCGGTCGCCCATATGATATCGGAAATGGCAGTGGAAATCGAAGCGCTCCGTTCCTTTACGTACCGGGTGGCATGGATGGTGGATCAAGGAAAAAAGGTCATTAAAGAAGCCGCCATGCTGAAGCTTTATGGATCGGAAGTGTATAACCGCGTGGCGGATAAGGCGGTTCAGGTGCACGGAGGGATCGGCTATATCTCAGATTATCCGGTAGAACGCTTTTACAGAGATGCGAGGATTACAAGGATTTATGAAGGGACTTCAGAGATTCAAAAAAATATCATAGCCGGGCAGCTGCGGAAGGAATATGCCCGTTGATGGAAGGAGGGCGCTCATGAACGAAGAAATCGTTATCGTCAGTGCTGTGCGGACGCCTGTCGGCCGGTATGGCGGTTCGCTGAGGAATGAATCTTCCGGGCATCTCGCATCTCAGGCGATCAAAGGTGCCATATCCGCGGCCGGGCTGAAGGGCGACGATATCAGCGAAGTGATTCTTGGAGAAGTCCGGCAGACGACGGAAGCATCGAACGTGGCCCGTGTGGCTTCTTTGAGAGCAGGAATTCCTGAATCATCCCCGGCATATACGATCAATCGGTTGTGTGCATCCGGTCTGGAAGCGATCGCTTCTGGTGTCCAGCAGATTGCTTTTCAACAGGCAGATATTGTAGTAGCCGGCGGCACAGAGAGTATGAGCCGCGCACCCCTGTATTTAAGACAGGCAAGGTTTGGGGAAGGAGACCCTGTCTTAGTAGACTCCCATAAGGAAGCCGGTCAGCAGCCAAAAGAAATGTATGGGCCTGACCTCGGGATGGGTATAACCGCTGAAAATGTCGCCGAACGCTATGGCATCTCAAGAGAAGATCAGGATGTATTTGCGCTTGAGAGCCAGCGGCGTGCTGCTGCTGCGTTGGAGGCAGGGTTTTTTTCAGACGAAGTAATCCCTTATGAAGTGAAAGGTAGAAAAGGGATTCAAACGATCAAGATTGATGAGCACCTACGTCCGGAAACGACAAAGGAAAAGCTGGCTTCTCTACGTCCGGTATTTAAGGAGAATGGGACGGTGACAGCCGGGAATGCCTGCGGCCGCAATGACGGAGCGGCTGCTGTGGTCATGATGACGAGGCGGAAAGCAGAGGAAATGGGATGTGTCCCCCTTGTCAAAATCACGGACTGGGCGGTGGCCGGTGTCTCCCCGGAAGTCATGGGAATCGGTCCTGTACCCGCTGTCCAAAAGCTGATGGACCGCACAGCCTTGAGTCTGAAGGATATCAGGTTGATAGAGTTGAATGAAGCTTTTGCTGCTCAGGCACTTGCCGTTATCCGGGAGCTGGAAGTGGATTCCGATATCGTGAACGTCAATGGCGGAGCGATTGCCCTCGGTCACCCGGTCGGGGCAAGTGGGACGCGGATCGTGACAACGCTGATTCATGAAATGAAGCGGAGAAAGGAAAGATATGGACTTGCCACGTTGTGCGCGGGTGGCGGTCAGGGCATGGCGATGCTGTTGGAACGTGCTTAAGGAAGGAATCTAAGAAAGGGAGCGGTGTTGTGGAATATCAAAACATAGCGTATGTGAAAGAAGATCGTCTCGCTTATATTGTTATTAATCGTCCTGAGGTCCGGAATGCCTTAAGTCAGGGCGTGCTCGATGAAATGGAGGACGCGCTGGGCCGGGCAGAGGGAGATGATGACGTAGGCGTCGTCATTTTCACCGGACAGGGAGAAAAAGCATTTGCCGCCGGCGCTGATATTCAGCAGCTGACCGAAGCGGAAGCGGTGGATGCATTGAAGAACGGCGATATGCAGCAGTTGTACGATAAGATCGAAGCTTACCAAAAGCCGACGATAGCCATGGTCAATGGCTTTGCGCTCGGTGGCGGCTGTGAACTGGCGATGTGCTGTGACATCCGTATCGCCTCCATCCACGCTTCCTTCGGTCTTCCTGAGTTGTCGTTATCCATCATCCCGGGCGCCGGAGGTACCCAGCGCCTGACCCGTTTAGTGGGCAAAGGAAAGGCTCTGGAAATGATTTTGACAGGGAAAAGGATATCCGCAGAAGAAGCTCTGGCGATCGGGCTTGTCACGAAAGTGGTTACGCCGGAACGACTGCGCACAGAGGTTGAGGAAACAAGTGCGAGCATTCTGGCTAAAGGTCCGCTCGCCGTCCAGCTCGCAAAACTTTCAGTTCATATGGGGGCGGAAACTGATATGAAAACTGCACTAATGCTTGAACGCCTCTCTCAGGCGGTCCTGTTCAACTCTGAGGACAAAAATGAAGGGGCACGGGCTTTTCTCGAAAAAAGGAAGCCTTCTTTTGAAGGCAGATAACAGGAAAAGGGCGGATTTCCGCCCTTTTTGTGATTTCCGGAGGATTTCCCGGGAAATATGGATCAGGCATCAGGGGTGATTTAGTGATTGGTTGATATAGTTCCGATTTGATCGAAATATTTCAAATTTGGCTGATATATTCCGAATTTAATTGATATATTCAAAAACTAATTGATATATGGACAAAAAAATGGATATCCATCTACCTCTAACCCTAAGTTCCTCATCCTTTCTACCGGTTTACAATACTTCTCACATCCTTTATGATCGTCAGTATGCAAAATACTTACCTAAGTAAATAATCAAGAGGTGATAGGATGGAACGCTCCGATCATAATATTCTCCACCTGTTAAACCAGCAGGTGCGGCGGTTGAACCAAAGGATGAACGAAAAGCTGAAGGAATACGACTTGTACATGTCCCAATGGGCGGTCATATATACCCTCCATACGATGGGGCCGATGACGCAGAAAGAAATCTGGCAGTATTTGAATGTGGAAGCTCCGACGGTTACAAGGACCATTACCCGTTTGGAAGAAAAGGGATGGCTTGTCCGTAAGCAGGGGTCCGATAAGCGGCAGCGCATCATCCATATTTCTCCTGAGGCGGAACAACGAAGAGATGAAATAGCCGCAAGTATTCGGAAGTATGAAGATGAACAGCTGCTTCAACTTACAGAAGCAGAAGAAAAGCAGCTCCGTGGTCTCCTGGAAAGAATGATCATAGAGGAGGGGAATGACAATGCAGAAGACTAACCAGCCGATTTGGACAAAAAACTTTATCAGCGTATCACTCACGCATTTCTTTGTCTTTGTAACATTTTATGCGCTGCTAACCACTCTCCCTATTTACGTGATCGATGAACTTGGCGGTAATGAGGCCCAGGGAGGTCTTGTCGTCACCGCCATTATGGTGGCCGCCATTTTGATCCGGCCGTTTTCCGGTAAGTTTTTAGAAAAGACAGGTAAGAAAAAAGGGCTTATTGCAGCAGCCTCCCTTTATTTGCTTACGATGATCTTTTATCTGACGGTCTCTCAGTTTGAAGGATTGATTGCTCTGAGGTTTATTCACGGTCTTTCCTTCGCCGTAGTAACGACAGCAACAGGAGCTATCGCAGCGGACGTCGTTCCCGCACAAAGGCGTGGAGAAGGACTTGGGTATTTTGCGATGTCCATGAATGTGGCGGTCGTTGTCGGACCGTTTGTTGGTCTTTCAATTCTCCAGGCGGCTCCTTTTGAGACCTTGTTTATCGTTTTAAGTGTGTTTATGCTGCTTGGTGTGATCAGTTCATTGATGATCCGTTCTTCAAGTGAAAAAGCCGCACCGAAAGCAGAACAGAAAACAGCGAAGGTATCTTTCCATGATTTATTTGAAACAAGAGCCCTGCCGACAGCCTTGATTGCAAGCCTTGTTGCTTTTTCCTATTCCAGTATTGTGTCGTTTATATCCGTATACGCGAATGCCCTGGGGCTCGGAGGCGTATCCAGTTACTTCTTTGTCGTCTTCGCTGTTGTGATGATTGTTTCACGCCCTTCTCTCGGCCGGGCATTTGATAATAAAGGACCGAGTATTGTCATTCTTCCGAGTCTGCTTATTTTTGCAGGAGGCTTGATCCTGCTTGGGTATATCGATTCCTTATGGGGAATGCTGCTGGCCGGAGCCATCATCGGCCTTGGTTATGGATCACTGCTGCCGAGTTTCCAAACAATGGCTGTCCAGTCTGCTCCAGAGCATCGGAGCGGCCATGCCACGGCCACCTTTTTCATGATGTATGACACCGGAATCGCAGCAGGCTCCTATGTTTTAGGTTTGCTCGTTTCCATGACAAGCTTTCGTGTGACCTATCAGATCAGTGGGATTCTCGTTCTTCTCGTACTCGGAATCTTTTATTATGCTTATACACGCCAACAGAAAACGCGGATGGTAAAAGAGAGATCTGAAGAAATCTGATGGGACAGCTTTTTCTATAAAAAGCAGCTCATTTGGCTACACTGGTGACAAAGAGGTGGTCAAATGGTGAAAGAGGAAGGAAACTTTATGAAGGGGCTGCTCTGGGCGGTTTTATTATCGGTTCCTTTGTGGGGATTGATTTTGACAGCAGTCTATATGTTTTTAAAAATAAATTGATTTTAAGGCAGGGTCCCTGAGGGGGATCCTGCCTTTTTCGTAATTATGAACGCTGATCAAGTTCCTTTCTATTTGTCTGATCCATCTTTATTTACCAAATATTTTAAAAATTATACTTGCTTTTCTGTATGCGCTTCCATTAGAATGGATAACAACGAAAGGTACCTATGTATTTTAAAAGGTAGTTATCTTTTAACGGGGAGGAACAATATGTTAAAGACTATTCAGAAGTGTAATGAAGGTATGGAAATCCACCATATTGATGAGGAGTCCTTCCACTTGTTTGGAAGAGTGCATGAAAATTTTCCAAAAGGTCCTTTACTAGAAAAAATGAAAGATGTCTCTATTCCAGCGGAAGGAAATGTCTACGAACCTGCTAATCTAAGGTTGGAAACAGCAGGGGTTAAAGAAAAAATTGAGAACTTTTATTATGGTGGGATGCCTGTCCAGATTGGTTTTTGTGTAGGTAAGAACTCACATTTAGGAGGGTTGGAATTCCACAAGGGAAGCGAATTCAACATAGCTGTCACTGATATGGTTCTCTTAATAGGTCATTTTAATGATATAAAAGATCATACGTTTTCAACAGAGCATTTAAGGGCGTTTTATGTGCCGGAGGGTTATGTAGTCGAATTGTTTCAAACCACCTTACACTTAGCTCCTTGTAAAGTATCTGAAGAAGGGTTTAAAACGATTGTTATTCTTCCAGAAGGCACAAACACCCCTCTAAATCAGTCAGCTGTCGAGCAGGATCTCCTTCTATTTAAGAAAAATAAGTGGCTGCTATCCCATAAGGATCATCAGCGTTTTGTATCTGAAGGAGCGCATGTTGGTATAAAAGGTCCTAACGTTTTTGTGAATTATTCAATGGAGCGAGAGGGAGGAAAGCAGCAATGAATCTCTTTTTTACACTGGTTACATGTGTCTTGTTCATGGGTTTGGTGGGCTGGGTGTCTTATCGGAAATCCAAGGGACAGGTGAATGATTCCGACGGATACTTTCTGGCGGGAAGAGGGTTGACAGGCGGATTTATTGCAGGGAGTCTACTGCTGACAAACTTGTCTGCTGAACAATTAATAGGCCTGAATGGCCAGGCCTATCGTACAAACCTTTCAAATATGGCCTGGGAAGTGACCGCTCCCATCGCAGTCATCATTATGGCTTTGGTCTTACTTCCCAAATATCTGGGTGGTGCATTTTCAACGCTTCCTGAATTTTTAAGTACCCGCTTTGATGATGGGGTGAGAAGATACATCGTTGTTCTGTTTATGCTGGGGTATGCGTTCGTGACGATCCCTTCTGTTCTTTATTCAGGTGCACTGGCTGTTTTAAAACTGTTTGATGTTCCTTCCCTGCTGGGGATATCTTTTGAGTCTTCGGTATGGCTGGTCATATGGGTCATTGGTATTATCGGAGCTGTTTATGCTATCTTTGGTGGCTTAAGAGCCGTAGCTGTATCTGACACATTAAACGGAATCGGCCTTTTGCTGATCGGTTTGATGATTCCTGTTATCGGATTGTTTGCCCTTGGAGATGGAAACTTCTTTAGAGGATTTGAAACGATGGCAACAGATAATGCTGATAAGCTGAATGCTATTGGTGGAAAGGAAGACTCTGTACCATTTTCAGCGATTTTTACAGGAATGATTTTCATGAATATGTTTTACTGGGGAACAAACCAGTATGTAATTCAACGGGCTCTTGGAGCTAAAAACCTCGCTGAAGGTCAAAAAGGCGTTCTGTTTTCAGGTTTTTACAAGCTCCTCGTTCCAATCTTAATGATGATTCCAGGTGTTATTGCTTTTCATTTGTATGGCTCCGGATTTAAGACGGTAGATTTAGCTTATCCAACTATGGTTACGAATTTGATGCCGACCATTTTTTCCGGGTTGTTTCTTGCAGTGCTGCTCGGCGCGGTCTTCTCCAGCTTTAACTCCTTGTTGAACTCAGCTGCGACCATGTTCGCTCTGGATGTTTACAAGCCAGGATTTAAACCGGATGCATCGGATGAGCAGTTGATTCGTGTAAGTAAATATTTTGGAACCATTCTGGCTCTGGTGTCCTTTTTTATTTCACCGATGCTGATGAGTGCACCGGATGGTCTTTGGGACATCATCCGTAAGTTTACTGGTTTTTTCAACATTCCAATCATTGCTATTGTCCTTGTAGGGATTGCATCGAAATTTGTCCCCCCTCTGGGAGCAAAAATAGCTGTCATCTTTCATGTAGTGACCTACTATATGCTGGTATGGGGGTTAAATCAGTTGTTCGGTATTGAAATTACCATGAACTTTATCCATATCTCTGCTATTCTTTTCTTCATCGAAGTAGGGATTATGCTGGGTGTGGGATATATACGGCCTCTTTCAGAACCGTATTCTTTCAAACATGCACCAAAAGTGAGCATGGTACCATGGAAGTACGCGATCCCTACAGCTATTATTCTCTTAAGTTTAATTGTATTCGTTTACATTACATTCTCTCCAATAGGATTGGCATACCCGGATGCGGTCGTTTCGTCATGGTTCTGGGCAGCGTCAGGCGGTTTAATTGGATTGACAACTGTAACCTTAGTATTTGCTCTGAAAAAGTGGGACAAGAAATATGATCAAGTTTTAGAAAATCAAACCAAAAAAGCAGCAAATTTATAGGAGGTACCAATTATGCAGACTAAACGAAAGCAAGGATTGGACATTCACACTAATGGGAGAACCTTTGAGGTAACATTGGACGGTACAACGATTTTCAAGCATTCCCCTGCTTCTCCATGTTTATATGTCGGAAGCGGGGAAGAGGCTATTGAGATGTATCGAGGGAATTATCATATTGAAGATTATGTTGTGGAAAGGTTTGGGTTGAAGACCTACGAAATAAGTCGAAAAAAAGATGATGGTTTTCAAATTGACTTTAAACGAACGCCTGCAGACACAGAAGTGTTAACAGTGGATTTCCTTTACGAAGATCAAAATTTAACACTGACGTTTTCAGGTGATCGTGAGGCGTACAGCCGTTTTTGGATTCGTATTGCTGCTGATTCTGATGAGAAAATCTATGGATGTGGGGAGCAGATGTCCCATTTGAACCTGCGTGGAAAAAACTTCCCGTTATGGACTTCAGAACCTGGCGTAGGAAGAAATAAAAAGACGTATACGACATTTCTTGCGGATGTTCATGACAAAGCAGGCGGCGATTATTACCATACGAATTTTCCGCAGCCAACGTATCTTTCCTCTAAGAAATACTTCTGTCATGTCGATACGACAGCTTACGCAGATTTTGATTTCCGTAAAGATCAATATCATGAGCTGCAGATGTGGGAAGTTCCTGAACACATCATGTTTGAAACAGGAGCGGATTTTAAAGAGTTGGTTTCTCGTTTAACGAAGCATCTTGGAAGGCAGCCTGAGCTTCCTGAATGGACGTATGATGGAATATGGCTGGGGATGCAGGGAGGAACGGATGCTGTTCAGAAAAAAATAGATGAAGCCCGGGAAAAAGGATTGAAGGTGGGCGCTGTATGGGCGCAGGACTGGCAGGGGAAACGATTCACTTCCTTTGGACGTCGGTTGAACTGGAACTGGCAGTGGGATGCGAATGAATATCCTGGTCTGGATCAAAAGCTTAAAGAATGGAAAGAGCAGGGCATTCGTTTTCTGGGCTACATCAACCCATATTTAATTCTTGATGGACCGCTGTATCAAGAAGCTGCTGCGAAAAACTACTTTGTGCTGAATCAAAAAGATGACATTTACCTAGTCGATTTTGGAGAGTTTGACTGTGGAATTGTAGACTTGACCAACCCGGACGCTTTCGAATGGTATAAACGTGTCATTCAAATCTATATGATTGATTTCGGGTTAGATGGATGGATGGCGGACTTTGGAGAATACCTTCCGACAGATGCCAAACTCTACAACGGTGAGCCTGCCATGCTGATGCATAATGCCTGGCCTGCGCTATGGGCCAGAGTTAATTTTGAAGCTGTCGATGAGGCTGGTAAAACAGATGAAATTGTCTACTTTATGCGTGCGGGCTATACAGGAAGTCAAAAATACTGCCGTCTACTGTGGGCCGGTGATCAAAGTGTTAACTGGGATCTTGATGATGGAATTGCTTCTGTGATTCCTGCAGCTCTCTCAGCGGGGTTAACGGGGAACGGTCTTCATCATAGTGACATAGGCGGGTACACAAGTTTACACGGGAATAAACGCTCGAAAGAGTTACTATTGCGATGGCTTGAACTTGCTGCTTTCACCCCGGTCATGAGAAGTCATGAAGGTAACCGTCCAACAGACAGCCACCAGTATGATCGTGATGAAGAAACGATGGATGCTTTCGTACGTATGACAGATATTCATACCTCATTAGCTCCCTACCTTAAAGAAATTGTGAAGGAAAATGCAGAAAAAGGGATTCCTGTCCAACGTCCTTTATTTATGGAATTTGAATCTGATGAAAATACTTATGATATCCAATACCAATACATGTTGGGGAGCGACATCCTTGTGGCTCCAGTTTATGAGGAATCTGTAAGTCAGTGGCGTGTGTATCTCCCGGATGAGGCATGGGTTCATTTATGGACGGGAGAGGAATTTACAGGAGGGAATGTTGAAGTGGAGGCGCCGCTGGGACAGCCGCCTGTATTTTATAGAAACGGATCGGAATATGCTGATCTCTATAAGAAAATAAGGGCAGAGTATACAATCGAAAAATAAAGGTAATAACCTTTGTATAAAGGTAGGTACGTATGTTATGATGTTTTCAAACAGAGATAAAGGTGGGACGGATCAATGACTATGAAAGTGTTATACCTTCCAATTGGAAGAAAGACGTTTGATCTAGAAGCAGGAGAAATTCAAAGGGGAAAAAGTTCAGAAATGTTGAATGGTCTTGGGATTGAAGTAATTGAACCGGAGGGTATTCTTACTTCACCGGATGATTTGAATGATTTTTTGAAAGCGATTCCTGAAGAAGAGATTGGAGTATCAATCTATCAAAGTGTCACATTCGCTGATGGAGAATTTGTAGAAACGTTGATCAAGCAGGTTCAGGCGCCGGTAATGGTATGGTCGATCCGCGAACCAAGCATCAATGGCCGGCTTCGATTGAATTCTTTAACAGGTGGTAACAGTACCAGTCACGTCCTGAAATGTGCGGGACATCCGTACTCCTTTCTTTTTGGTAATCCCGAAGAAGCACAAATCCGTGCGCGTTTAACCAAATACTTAAAAGTGCAGCAGATGATTCAGGATTTAAGAGATTTCAAGATTGGTGTCATTGGAGAACATCCTCCAGGTTTCTTTTTCTCTGGAACAGACGAAGACATGCTTCATAAACAATTAGGAGTGGAAGTGAAGCAGGTTGATTTAATGAAAGCCTTTGAAGAATCTAAGAAACTAACAGAAGGAGAATGGGAGCATGCTGTCGACCGGGCGCAGCAGCAAGTCATTGGTTTAAATAGAAATGACGAAACAGTCCAAAGGTTTGCTCAGTTCACAACGTATGTAGAATCAATCGTTGATAAGGAGCAGCTATCAGGATTAGCTATTCGCTGCTGGCCTGAATTCTTTAATGAACTGGGAGCGGCTGCATGTTCCACTCTTTCACAGTTCACAGAAGATGGGATTGTCTCTTCCTGCGAATCCGATATACATGGATCGGTTTCGATGTTCATCCTTCAGCAATTGAGCGGCGGAAAATCTCCGTACCTGGGCGACATGGTTCATGTGAATGAAGCTAGTCATTCGGTGGTTTTCTGGCATTGTGGGGCAGGAGCCTATTCGCTTGCCCACCCGGATCAAGGAGCGAGACCCGGGGTTCATCCGAATCGCAAACTTGGATTTACAATGGAGTTCGGTTTGAAGCCGGGTCAAGTGACTATGTTCCGTGTCAGCTACACCCCGGAAGGTTATCGACTGCTAATTATGCGTGGTAAAGCATTGGATACCCCTAAGCGTTTCAACGGTACATCGGTGGAAGTCGAATTAGAGACAGATATCAACAGTACCCTTTACAGTTTAATGGAAGAAGGGTTTGAGCCTCATTATGCTCTTGTTTATGAAGATGTCGTAGAAGAGCTTGAGGAACTGGGGCGTCAACTGGGTCTTGAAACGATCGTATATACAAAAGAATAAGGAGGACACCAGATGAAACACGTCGCAGTAGGACAGGCAGGTGGCCCTACAGCTGTTATTAATGCCACTCTGGCTGGTTTTGTGGACAGTATAAAAGAGCGATGTCGATTAACCTTCATTGAAGGAGGATACCAGGGACTGGTGGAAGAAAAATTCCTGGATGGAGACGAAGAAATGGTGGAATGGATTAAAGAAAATCGCTATGTTCCAGGAGCCTGCCTGCAATCAGGGCGGTACCCATTTGAAAAGAAAGAAATTTGTGAAGCTGTTCGGTCTCTTAAGAAGAACCATATCGATACGCTCGTGTTTATTGGAGGAAATGGCACAATGGAAGCCCTTTTCAAAGTGAAAAAAGAAGCGGAGCGGCAGGGCTGGCCGCTTCAAGTCATTGGGCTTCCCAAAACAGTGGACAATGACCTGGGTGGGACGGATCATGCACCGGGATTTGCCAGTGCAGCGAAGTACATTGCTAAAACGACCAAAGATTTAAGCAGGGATTTGTACTCTATGAAAAATTTCGAGCAGGTACGAGTGCTTGAAACGATGGGACGGAATGCGGGCTGGCTGGCTGCTGCGGCCGGGGCTTGGAAGGAATATGAAGAAGAGGGGCCTCATTTTACTGCTCTTCCAGAACAACCATTGAATCGTCATCAGCTGCTGAAGACCGTTCAACGGTCACTGGACGACTTTGGATATGCTCTTATCGTTGTCAGTGAAGGTGTTCAATGGGAAGAAGGCAGCCAGATTGAACTCAATCATGTAGATGGTAGGGCAGTTCTTGGTGGCATTTCCAAGCAGATCAGTGAGTTTATTGGTAAGGAATTGAATGTGAATACCAGAGCTGAACTGCTGGGCATGAATCAACGGGCCGATACTTCTGCGTTATCCACCATAGATTCAAATGAAGCTTATCGGATTGGAAAAGAAGGTGGGGATTGGGTACTTCAGGATTTTGATGAAGTAATGGCTGCTGTTGGGCGCAGATCAGATGTTTGTTATACAATAGAGATTATACCTGTGAAACTTGAAACAGTCATAGCTGAGGGTGAACGATTGCTGCCGGCAGCGTTCATTAAAGACAGGAATGCCTATTATGAATGGCTGGCCCCTCTGATGGGAGGTGACCGCCCTACTTACCCTCCGCTTTCAAAAAGGAGAGTCCATTATAGTGAATACTAAAATTAACCCGAACAAAGATCTGGCCCTATATTTACAATTGAAAGAATTATTTATTGACCGAATTCAGAATGGTCAGTGGGAAGCCGATAAACTCATCCCTACCGAACAAGAACTTATGAAAGAATTTGATGTCAGCCGCACAACCATTCGCCAGGCCGTATCCATCCTGGTCCAGGAAGGATTGGTGGAAAAGAAACAAGGACGCGGTACTATAGTCAAACCTCGGAAATTGAGTGGGAATCTCAGTCAGTTGAAAGGTTTTGCAGAAGAGGTGCTGGAACGGGGGCAAACGCCTCGCAGTAAGCTGATCCGCGCAGAATTCAAATCTAATCTGCATCACGAAACATCCATGTTGGAGATTAAAGATGATGAACCTATCCTGCTTATCGAACGAATACGGCTGGCCGATGAGATTCCTGTAGCACTGGAACGTACATGCTGGCCAAAGGAAATTGGTGAAATTCTTATCAAGCACAACCTTGATGAAGCGCGGTACTATGAAATTCTTGAAAACTATAATATTTATTTAAATAGAGCTAGTGAAAAAATAGCAGCGATTAATGCAACCATTGATGAAGCGGATGCCCTCGGAATAAGGGGTGGAGAAGCTTTACTTGAAATGACACGATTAAGTTTTGGTGTGAACGAACGGCCTATCGAGTATACGAAAACGAAATACCGCAATGATCAATATCATTACAGCCTTGAGCTGAAAAGATAAAAGGAGTGGTCTTCTGTGCCATTTGTAGATGGAAAAACTTTATTGACCCATGCCTATGAGAACCAATACGGAATCGGTGCCTTCAGTGCTCATAACGCGGAAACAATTCTAGCCATATTAGATGCAGCTGAAGAAAAGCAGTCCCCGGTGATGATTCAAATTGGACAGAAAGTGATCCAAACATTAGGACTAAAACCTATGAAAGAAATGGTAGATGCGTTTGCCAGGAATGTTTCTGTGCCGGTCTGCATCCACCTCGATCACAGCCGGCAGTATGAACAGACAATGGAAGCTGTTCAAGCAGGATTTCAATCTGTCATGTTTGATGGATCCGGGTTAACATTCCAGGAAAATACGAGGATCACGAAGCAGGTCGTTGAAACATCACGGGCGCTGGGTATAGGCAGCGAAGGGGAAATTGGGAAAATTGGCGGAACTGAGGATGACATTACGGTAGATGAAAAGGATGCGTTGATCACAACGACAGAAGAAGCTCTGAATTTTGTAAATGAAACGGATGTTGATTATTTAGCGGTATCGATTGGGACAGCTCATGGGATTTATAAACAAACGCCGAATCTACGGTTTGAACGGTTGAAAGAAATATCCCAGGCCGTCAAACGTCCGATTGTTCTTCACGGAGGTTCAGATGTACCTGATGAACAAGTCCAGAGAGCCATTACGATGGGGATCGCTAAAATAAATGTGGACACTGAGCTGCGTCAAGCCTTTACTAGGGGCGTGAAAAGGTACTTGCAAGATCATCCTGAGGATATTGTACTGGCTGATTCGCTTGGTGCTGGTCGTGAGCATATGAAAGAAAAAGTGAAAGAAAAGATCGATGTATTCGGTAGTGCGGGTAAAGCCAATGAATTTTCCATAAAAGAAAAGGTCGTAACGTTATAACATATAAGGAGGTTGTTGTGATGAATAGCATCGCTACAAGTTATTCGTTCGGATTATTTATTGATGGAGAGTGGCGTGGGACAGAACAAACATTGAATGTATGGAACAAATACAACCAAGCAAAGGTAGGGGAAACGGCAGTCAGTACAGAAGCTGATGTGAACAAGGCTGTCGCTGCAGCGAAACAGGCTCAAGGTGTTCCTTTCTCTCTATACGACCGCTATGAAGTGTTGTTAAAGGTTGCTCAGTTACTGAGAGAGCATACAGAGGAATTTGCAGAAATCATAGCTAAAGAAGTAGGGAAGCCAATCAATGAAGCAAGAGGAGAAGTCGGCCGTTCAGCCCTGACTTTAGAAAATTCTGCCGAAGAAGCAAAGCGGATTCATGGCGAGGAAATTCCCGTTGAAGCTGCTCCGGGATCAGAGAATCGCAAAGCCTTTACAAGAAGATATCCTGTCGGTGTTGTGGCAGCCATTACGCCCTTTAATGTTCCTTTAAACCTTGTCTGCCATAAAGTTGGCCCTGCTATTGCAGCTGGGAACAGTGTCGTTTTGAAACCCGCAGAAGAAACGCCATTATCTGCATTATTACTTACTAAACTCTTTGAGGAAGCCGGGCTGCCAAAAGGAAGACTAAATGTTCTCACTGGTGAAGGACGTGAAGTGGGGCCATTGCTTACCGCTAATCAGGACGTAAACCTGTTTACGTTTACAGGCAGTCCACAGGTGGGGGAACAGATCCGCAGGGAAGCCGGACTTAGAGATACGGCTCTTGAGCTTGGCAATAACTCGGCTACTATCGTGCATAACGATGCCGATGTCAATCAAGCGGCTCAACTTGTGGCACAGAAAAGTTTTAACAATGCCGGTCAGGTGTGTATCTCTGTTCAACGTGTCTATGTGCATAGGGATGTCTATGAGGTGTTTATGGAGAAAGTGAAAGAAGCAACTTCCCGGATCAAATTAGGAGACCCGTTGGATTCCGCCACCCAAATGGGGCCGATGATTGCAGAAGAAGAAGCCATTCGTGTTGAAAACTGGGTGAACGAAGCGGTTGCAGAAGGAGCTGTTGTTGAAACCGGCGGAAAGCGTGAGGGCGTTTTTTATCACCCAACTGTTCTCTCTCATGTTCATGCTGATATGAAGGTTTGCAGACAGGAGGTATTTGGTCCTGTTGTGGCGGTTCAGCCTTATACAAACGAAGATGAAGTTATCTCTCTTGTTAATGATTCTGAATATGGTCTTCAAGCAGGCCTGTTCACAAATAATTTAGCTTTTGCGATGTATGCAGCTGATCGTATTCATGTAGGCGGACTGATCATCAATGACACGTCAGGGTACCGGGTTGATCATATGCCCTATGGCGGAGTCAAAAAAAGCGGGACTGGAAAAGAAGGTCCACGCTACGCTATTGAAGAAATGACAGAAGAAAAAATCGTCGTATTTAACTTGTAAAAGGAAAGGGAGTCATGGTGACTCCCTTTCTTAATTTTAATTATAGGAGAAAGATGATGGAATTTATTACAATTCTGCTGCCCATTTTCCTCGTTTTCGGCATTGGTTTTGCAGCTCAGAAGATTCTGCAGTTTGATACGTCAGCCTTCTCCAAATTAGCGCTTTATATCCTAGTCCCTTTTCTCGTGTTCCAGACTTTTTATGAAGAAACCATTACATTCTCCTATGTTTATATTTCCATTTATATGCTCGGGCTTTGTGTAACGATCATTGCTATTGTAACCATTTTATCAAAAGTCAGAGGATACTCGGAAAAAGAAAGATGTGGGTTGGTGCTATCCTGTGCATTTACGAACAATGGAAACTATGGAACGCCGTTGGTTTTATTTTTATTCGGAACTACAGGGATGGATACAGCTATTGTCCTCATGGTTCTGCAACAGCTGCTTATGAGTACTTTAGGAGTTTATTATGCAGCTAAAGGGGGAGAGGGTGGAAGTGGTGTAAAAGCCGCACTCCGTTCCGTCCGCCGTATGCCAATGGTTTATGGGGCGTTGATCGGATATCTCTTTCAAGCCTTTGACCTCAGCATCGGTGGACTGGAGGGTGGTGTGGATTTAATTGCAGGTGCGGCCATCCCTTTAATCATGCTGACTTTGGGAATGCAGCTGGCCAATATAAAAGTAACAGGCTTGGAATATCGAAAAGTATCAACAGCTTTAATTATCAAGCTTATCGCAGCTCCAGCTATTGCAGCTGTCCTCGTATGGGGAATGCCTGTTGATCCTTTAATGAAACAGATCATGATCATTATGGCTGCTACTCCAACTGCTGCCAATACAACGATGTACGCCATTCAATTCCAGACCGAGCCACAAACGGTTACAAGTTCAACTCTTTTCACAACCCTTGTCAGCATCCTTACAATTCCTATAGTTATATATTTGGTCACATAACACCTCTATAGAAAGATCGGTGTAGATGGAGTCGTTTGTTTATGATATTTACATGTTGACAGAAAATTGTAAAAGATATAACCTTAGAAATAGAAAGCAGACCTCAAAAAAGGTAACCCCTTTTCCAATCGGTCTGCCATGAACGTTGTAGCGATATCAAACTGTTAAAACTGCTCCGTCTCCATGACCCGGAGATCATCCGCAGTTCAAAGCCAGTTTTCCTCCTATGGGGAAGACTGGCTTTTTTCGTATCCAGGCCTGGATGGAAGATCAATTCTATCAAAAAAAGGAGAATGTTTATGTGTGCTGTAGACGTTAGAAAAGAACAATTACCGGTGTTTTCAGGGAATGGATATAAGATTCAACCTCATGAAAAGCATGAACGTTTGTATACGATTGAACTGGATACAAAAGCGGTTCACAAGTTCTTGGAAGACGTGAAGGATATCAGTGATGAGCAGCTGGAGTATATTCCTTACCAGCGGCTGTTGACGGCTCAAGCGTTAGTGAACGTGTTGGACGAAGATTTCCAAAAGCATGTGACGTCTATTCTGAATGATAGACGATCCGGCGGTTTTACCACAGGTGTCCAGGGAACGACGATGGATGCTCAGGATTATGTGAAATTTTCTACTGCGTTTTCTCACCTGGCAGGTATTCCGAATTTTGATGCGATGTCGAAAAAATATTACGCCCGTTTCTCTGTCCAGCATACGGATGACAGTGATTCCTACCTCCGACAGGCTTACCGGAGATTCACCCTTCATACGGACGGGACGTATGTCGATGAGCCGACGGACTGGCTGCTGATGATGAAGATGGAAGAGGAGAATGCCACCGGTGGAAATTCACGCCTTCTTCATTTGGATGAGTGGGAGGACCTGGATTACTACAGAAGTCATGCGCTGGCGGATTATCCGTTTACGTACAAGGCACCTGCAAGTAAAAATGTAAGTGAGGACGTGCAGAGGGAGACCTTTTATACGTGGAACAACGAGCCGTGCATCTGCTTTATTGACCAATTTGTCTATCCAGAAACGATCACACAGGCCCAGTATTTAAAGGATCTATCCCATTCAATGGAGAACTCGGAAAACTTAGTGGAGCTTGAACTTCCGACAGGAGATCTGGTGATGCTGAACAACCGCTTCTGGCTGCATGGACGCGGAGCTTTTGAGAAGAATACCGATCTCCACAGAGAGCTGCTCCGTCAGCGGGGACGATTTTCCAAGTAAAAGGCAGGGGGCTTCTATATGTATGATTATGTGATTATCGGGGCTGGTATTGTCGGTCTCTCGACAGCGTACGCATTACAAAACAAAGAACCGCATGCTTCTATCGCGATTGTTGAAAAAGAGGCGGAAATTGCGGCTCATCAAACTGGCCGGAACAGCGGTGTGATCCATTCGGGTGTCTATTATAAACCCGGCAGTCTCAAAGCTAGAATGGCCGTTCAAGGCAGAAATTCCATGGTGAGGTTCTGCGAGGAGCATGAGATTCCCCACGATGTCTGTGGGAAAGTGCTTGTGGCCACAGAGCCCGAGGAACTGCCGCGGATGGAAGCTCTATATGAAAGGGTGGGGCAGAATGGGCTGCATGTGACAAGACTCTCGCAGGAGGAGCTTCATGATATAGAGCCTCATGTGAATGGGCTGTCTGGATTGAAGGTGCCGACGACAGGCATTGTCGATTATAAAGAGGTCAGCAGGAAGCTTATGGAACAATTGAAAAAAGGAGGAGCTGATGTTTTTCTCGGTTCTCCTGTCCAGGATATTGTAGAAAAAAAGGATGCGGTTATCATCGAGACACCCGGACGTACCATTCATTCCCGGTATATGGTCAACTGTGCGGGGTTATTCAGTGATCGGATGACAGGGATGAGCGGCATTCATACGGATGTGAAGATTGTTCCGTTCCGCGGGGAATATTTCGAATTGGTGCCGGAAAAACGCCACCTCGTTAAAGGCTTAATCTATCCGATTCCCAACCCGGATTTCCCTTTCCTAGGGGTTCATTTAACGAAAATGATGGATGGAGGCGTTCATGCCGGACCGAATGCGGTGCTGAGTCTCAAACGGGAAGGTTATCGCAAAGTGGATATGGACTGGAAGGACATGAAAGAGGTTTTAACGTTCCCTGGTTTTTGGAAGCTTGCAGGAGCCAATATGAAGGAGGGGATGAAAGAGATGGTCCGATCCTTCCATAAGGAAAGCTTTGTGAAGAGCCTGCAGCGTCTCGTTCCCGAAATCAATGCGGATGATATTGTACCGACGGATGCCGGTGTACGCGCACAGGCGATGTTGAAAAATGGAAAGCTCGTGGACGATTTTTATATTATTCCAGGGAAACGGACGGTTCACGTATGCAACGCCCCTTCCCCGGCAGCCACTGCTTCATTGGAAATCGGGAAGGAAATTGCTGAAAAACTGCCCGGTCTGGGACGGGAACATGTGTCGATCAGCTGATTAAAGAATCATCGTGTAAGGTGGTTATCCATTTCTTGAAAGGATTACCCTGTGGACGCATCTCTAAGGAAAGCGGAGGTCGTGCACGCTCCAATAAAAAAACCCCGTACAATGATTGAATCATTGTACGGGGTTTTACATAGTAAACCATTATTGATGGAGAAGGTACTGCTTATGTGCGTCTTTAAGGGAGGCTTCCAAAGCATTCCCTGCTTTACCCAGATATCCTGTTTTTAATTCAGCTGCAGGCTCTTCCACACCGTCCTGTAAACTGTAGCCTTTCAGTAACGCTTTGACGAAACTTCGTCCGTGTTCTGTAGCAAGTGTACAGGAAGCATCGACGATGACGCCATACTTTCTGTCCACTTCAAGCGTCAGTGTTAAAGATTCCGAGATATGATTGGCGGCCATCCCTGCTGGGAGTTTGGCGTGGCCGGCTACGAAAATTGTTTTCATTGGTATGCCTCCTTCACTGGTCGGTGATTTGATCAAGTTCCTGCATCAATTCTCTGCCCACGAATGTTTCTGTTTCTATGTAGACGGGTTCGAGCGCCTGCCGCCATACGTCCTGCTGCTCCTGGTTTAAATAATGGATGCTGATCGAGTCCGTGCGCTTTAATTCTCTGAGGTGGGCATCGTTCGTTTCAATAGAATGACGGCGGATCCAATCCGTAGCCTCCTCCATGGACGTATCAATGCTTTCTCGTTGTTCCTCGGAGAGGTTCTTCCAGAAGGTTTCATTTGTAAGGACGATATAGCCGAGATAGCCATGGCTGCTGATGGTTAAGTGATCCTGTGTCTCGTAGAGCTTTTTCGTATAAATGTTGGACGTGGTATTTTCCTGACCATTGATAAATTCCACATCCAGGTTTTCGTAGGTTTTATTAAAGGGCAGCAGGCTGGTACTGGCGTCCAGGGCTTGAAACTGCCTTTCGATCACCGGACTCGGCATTCTGCGGAAATGCATCCGTTTAAAGTCGCTCGGGTGAAAGAGAGGCTCGCTGGTACTCGTCATCTGTTTGAAGCCGTTATACCAGAATCCCATCCCTCTCATTTCTGATTTGTTCAATTCACCAAGCAGCGTCCGCCCGATTGTACCTTCATAAGCTTTTCTAACTTCTTCATAGGAAGAGAAAGCATAAGGAAGGTCCAGAATTTGAAAAACGGGATACTCTGAAGTGAGTTTAGATGTAGCGGGAGCAATCATCTGTACCCGGTTTTCTTTAAGAGCCTGCTGTTCATCCTGATCGTTATACAACGCCCCATTGGCATAGATTTCTACTGACACGGTGCCATTTGTCCGTGCTTCCACGAGCTCCGCAAACTTACGCGCGGCCAAACCCTTAGGGGTGTGTTCAGACGCGACATGGCTGAATTTGATGACGACCTGATCTTCCAGGCCTTCTTGTTCATCATCATATTCCAGCGTTTGTACAGTATCTCTGAGGTCAAAACCGAAAACGAAAGCCGCCAGCACTCCGCTGAAAATAAAGAGTGAAATGAGTGCGAACGTTCTCAATGACAGCACTCCTCTGAAATCGTTTACACAAGTGTACCATAATCTGTCTGGAAGATGATACACTGGAAGGACAAAAGGGGAAAGGAGCAGATTCATGTCATTGAAACGCATGCCGATACGCTGGAAGATTACCATTCTATCGTTTGGTATGGTCCTTTTCTCATTATTGATCGGTGGAATTCTCATTGTCGGTCATACGGTCGAAACAAAAGAAGAAGAACTGGGAGAACGGGCGCTCCTGACCGGACAGACCATCGCAAGCCTTCCTGAAATCCAGAGCCATCTCAAAAAACCGAGGGGATGGGAGAACATTCAACCCCTGGTCGAACAGATGCGTACCGTCTACCAGTCGAATTACATCGTTGTTTTGAACATGAACCGGATCCGCTACTCCCACCCTGTCGAGGAAAATCTGGGCACGCTGTCTTCCGGGAGGGATGAAGGGCCGGCCTTTGCTGAACACAGCTACACCTCCAAAGCCAAAGGGGAATCCGGGACAGCCGTGCGCGGGTTTGTCCCTGTAATGGATGAGAATCATGAGCAGATCGGTGTTGTAGTGGTCGGTGAAATTCTTCCCTCTATGGGGGAAATCCTCTGGGAGATGAAAAGCGATATCGGAATTGTTCTTCTTCTCACCTCTCTATTCGGGATGGCCGGATCCTGGCTGCTTGCGCGTCAATTAAAGGAGCAGATGTTTGCTTTGGAGCCTCACGAAATTGTTCAGCTTTATGAAGAACGGACCGCAGCTTTCGAAGCCATGAATGAAGGAATCGTGACTGTAAATGCAGCTGGGAAAGTGACATTAATCAACCAAAGGGCAGGATCCCTGCTGGATGTTACGGACTCACCCGCAGGGCATTCTGTACATACTATCGTCCCTGGTCTGAAACTCGGAGATGTCCTTGCTGGTGGAGAGCCTGTGTTGAATCGTGAGATCCGGGCTGGGATGAAGCTTCTTCTTGTTACATGTATTCCGATCCAAGTGGAGGATCGATATGAAGGAGCCGTTTTGATCTTTCAGGATCGGACCGAAGTGACCCGGCTCGCTGAAGAACTGACAGGTGTGAAAGCTTTTGTGGATGCCCTGCGGGTACAAAACCACGAACATCGCAATAAGCTTCATACCATCGCCGGTATGATTCAGCTGGAACAGAACGATGCAGCCCTGCAGTATGTATTTGACACCTCAGAAAAACAGGAGAAGCTGTCACGTTCCCTTCTGGCCACCTTCCAGGATTACAGCATCGCCGGCCTCCTTCTGAGTAAAATTTCCAGAGGCAGGGAATTAGGGGTTGATGTTTCGGTAGAGGAAGAAAGCGGATTGATGGTATTTCCGCCGCTCTGGGACCATCATGATCTGGTGCTTATATTGGGAAATCTGATTGAAAATGCCTTTCACTCCTTTGAAGGGATCCAACAGGATGAAAAAACGATCCAGGTATCAGTTATACAGGACGAAGAAACGTGCTCCATCATCGTTGAAGATAACGGGATGGGGATGAGTCCCTCGGTCAGCCGGCAGATGTATAAAAAAGGCTTTTCCACGAAAGGAGATCAAGGGTCCGGCATAGGATTGTATCTTGTTAAAAATCTCGTGGATCAGGCCATGGGTAAAATAACGGTGAAATCGGCGGAGGGACAGGGAACAACCATCATCATTGATGTACCACTTATCATCGAGGAGGGACAGGATGAGTAGACCGTTAGAAACGCTTGAAGTTCTATTAATTGAAGATGACCCAATGGTTCAGGAAGTCAACCGGCAGTTCATTGAAAGGGTGCCTTCTTACAAGGTGCAGGCCATTGCTTCCAATGGAAGAGAGGGAGTTGAACTGGCCTCCCGGCATACCCCTCAGCTGATTGTCATCGATGTGTACATGCCCGAACTGGACGGAGTAGAGACGTTGAAAAAGCTCCGTTCGAACGGTGTTCAAGCGGATGTGATTGCTATTACGGCTTCCAAAGAGAAAGAAACCATCCGCACGATGTATCAGTACGGAGTGATTGACTACATCATCAAGCCATTCAAATTTGAACGGCTGCAGCACGCACTGGAAAAGTACAGAACGTACCGGACGGCTGTGATTGGAAATGGGGAGCTCAGCCAGACTCAGCTGGATGAGCTGTTTGGATCGGCTGCCCCAGCAGAGAATAAGGTGCTTCCTAAAGGATTGAATGAGCAGACACTGAAACAAGTGGTCCATGTATTGACATCCTCCCCGCACCCTCTGTCGGCAGAGGAAGCGGCTGAAGCGATCGGGGCAGCCCGTGTCACGGCAAGAAGGTATCTGGAATATCTTCAGAAAGAAGGCTCGGTCATCATTGATATTCAATATGGAACGGTAGGCCGTCCGGTAAACCGCTATCGGATAAGATCTTGACTCTCTCCTCATAGGCAGGGGAGTTTTTTTATGAACAAAAAGACCAAAATGTTCATTATGTCCGTAATGTTCTCAATCCGATTTGTAAGCGTTATCATTATTTTTAGAATATTACGAATTGGAGGCAATTCTATGATGAAGCGTGTTTTTCTTATATCTGTACTGATTCTTACGGCATTTTTAGCGGCCTGCGGAGGCAGCGGAGATTCTGAAGAGGCATCCGGGTCCGGTGAATCAGGTTCAGAATCGATTGTATTAGGTACAGGTGGTACATCAGGAACTTATTATCCCATTGGCGGAGCGGTCAAACCCGTATTTGAGGAAAGTGAAAATGTGGACAATGTCACCGTGGAATCAACTGGGGCTTCTGTCGCGAACATCCAGAATATTAAAGATGGTTTGAATCAGATGGCCATCATTATGAGTGATGTCGGTTATGATGCAATAGAAGGGCAGGGACAGTTTGATGGAAATGCGGTTGACGTTCAAGCGATGGCAGGAATGTACCAGAATGTTGTCCAGATTGTCGCTTTAAAAGACAGTGGGATTACGTCTGTGGCTGATTTGAAAGGCAAGAAAGTCGGAGTTGGAAAAGTCGGTTCCGGCGTAGAGCAGAGTGCGAAGAAAGTGCTGGAGGCAGAGGATATTACCTATGATGATCTTTCCAAAGTGACGCATACCGGCTATGCCGACAGCGTGCAGGAAATGAAGAATGGAAACCTGGATGCTGCCTTCTTCACATCAGGGGTACCGAACAGTAATATTACCGATTTGATGCAGCAGTCAGATATCCAGTTTGTCGAAATCAGCGGGGAGACAGCCAAGATGCTGATGGACAAGTATCCGTTCTATAAGGCGAATACGATAGAGGCAGGTAATGAAGCGGCGTATGATCTTGATGAAGCAGTGGAAACGGTTGGTATTCAGAACATGATTATCGTGTCCAAAGATTTGAGTGAAGACGTCGTTTACGACATGACTAAACGGTATTACGAGTATTTAGGAACAGAAGAAGTTTCCGTTGGAGCGTTAAAACAGCTGGACAGAGATGAAATTGCGAAAGGCCTGATTGCTCCGCTGCATCCAGGTGCGGAGAAATTCTATGAGGAACAGGGAATTTTAGAGTAAAGGAGAGGGGCATCGTTGATCCGGTGCCCTTTACTACGATGAGAATTTTCTATATGTTTCTAATCGGTTTATCAGCCGTTTCTCTTTTTACAGTCTTTTTTTCTTTGGAAGCGCTGACATTAAACAAAGAAGGAAAGATCACAGCTGTACACCTTACAGATTCGGAGCAGACGTTACGCATCCGCTGGGAGCATTCGGTTGAAAAAGAAGATTGGGAAGAAGTATTTATTGTCCAGGATGGGAAGATCACCCTGACAGAAACACGCTTTAAAACTTTTGGGGCAGGCGTCCCCCACAATACAGGGGAAGATACGTATGTCCAGGACGGGTGGGTGTATATGACAGGCATTCACCAGCCGGTCGGAAGCGAGCTGGTCGTCCGTACAGGGGAAGCAACCGAACACCGCCTTTTCTATGGAAAGGATATCACGTACCAGCTGGATGAAAAGAAGGCTTATCAGGTTGCTGTCCGTCGTATGCCCGTATGGAAGTATATTGTTTTGAAAGGACAGGGGTGGAAGGGAGAGGAATGATGATGAACAAACAGAACAGTGAAACGGCAGAAAAGTATGACAGGGAAAGTACAACGAGAACGGACTTTGTAAAGCCGATGGCGCTTGCGATTTCTGTCCTCGCGATTTCATTATCCTTATTTCATTTGTACACGTCCTATGCTGGTTCCCTTGTGGATGTAAAACAGAGGAGCATCCACTTGTATACATTAATGACGCTCGGATTTCTGCTGTATCCTCTGGTTAGAAAAAGGGGAAGCAGTAAAGTTCCGGTTTATGATTACATCACGGCCGGTCTCTCGGTATTTGCCGGCTTGTATATGTTTGTGACGGCCGAACGGATTATCCAATCCGGAGGGCAGATCAATGATATGGATTTCTACGCAGGGATTCTCATTCTGCTTCTTTTATTTGATATTACGAGAAGGGTGACGGGGTGGGGGCTTACCCTTCTGGGACTCGGCTTTTTGGTTTATGGCTTTTATGTGAAATTGTCTGTCTATCCAGATCTGAACGGTGTCATTGTTACGAGTGTGGCGAAGCAGATCATTGCCCAGCTCGTCTTCATTACCGAAGGGGTGCTCGGAACAGCCATCGGTGTATCGGCCAGCTACATTATCCTGTTCATCTTATTCGGCGCTTTTCTAGCCCGGTCCGGTATGGGGCAGTTGTTTAATGATCTGGCCCTTGCCGTAGCCGGTCATACGAAAGGCGGCCCTGCCAAAGTGGCGGTCATCGCCAGTGGTTTTTTAGGATCTATTAATGGATCTGCGATTGCCAACGTCGTCACAACAGGAACGTTTACCATTCCTCTGATGAAAAAAATCGGCTATAAAAAGAACTTTGCCGGTGCTGTGGAATCCGCGGCCAGTGTAGGTGGACAGATCCTTCCTCCGATCATGGGGGCTGCTGCTTTTATTATGGCGGAGAATTTGAACGTTCCCTACACAAAAATCATTCTTGCAGGAATCATTCCTGCCCTCTTGTTCTATGTAGGGATTTTACTTCAGGTTCATTTCCGGGCGGCAAAACGGGGGCTGCAGGGGCTGCCTAAAAGTGAACTGCCGTCTGTGAAGGAAGTCATCGCTGAACGCGGACACTTAATCATTCCGATGCTCACTCTGCTTTATTTGTTGTTTTCCGGGAAAACCCCGTTTTATGCAGCGTTTTGGTCGATCATTGCCACTGTCATCATTGCCGGGACGAGCCGGATGATTCCTATTATCCTTGGAATCTCTATGTTTCTCATCTTCCAGCCGCAGCTGTCTGCGGTTCTGTCCGGAAGCGCCGTACCGAATGTGCGGAGTGATTGGTGGGAGCTGCTGCTTATTGTAGCCGTTCCACTTGCTATTAATCTATGGAGGAAGCGTCTCCGGATCAAAGGGGATGAAGTAGGCGTGGTTGATTGCTTGAAAGCTTTGGAGGAAGGCGCGAAAACAACGGTGCCTGTTGCAATAGCCTGTGGAGCGGTAGGAATCGTTGTAGGGATTGCCTCTTTAACAGGGGTAGCCCTGGAAATTGCCAACAGTATCGTAAGTATCGGAAGTGCGGTGAACAGTCCGCTGATCCAACTGATCATTACGCTGGTGCTTACGATGGTCACGTCGATTATTTTAGGTATGGGACTTCCAAGTATTCCGACGTATATCATCACAAGTACGATGGCTGCGCCTATTCTTCTCCAGCTTCCGCTTTATAGAGAGCTGGCAGGATCGACGGAAACGGCGACGTTTGTTGCCCATATGTTCGTATTTTATTTCGGTATCTTTGCCAACATTACTCCACCTGTCGCTCTGGCGGCCTTTGCCGGAGCCGGAGTCGCAGGCGGTGATCCGAACAAAACCGGTTTCCAAGCCATGAAGCTGGCGATTGCCGGATTTATCGTGCCCTTCATGTTTGTATTTTCGCACGAAATGCTGATGATCGATGCGACGATCATGAACATCATGACGATTACTGTTACGTCACTCATCGGCGTTTTCCTCCTGTCCATCATGACAGAGGGATACTTGAAGACGAAGGTTTCCACCGGCTATCGTTTTCTTGCCGGAGCAGGCGCTCTGCTGCTGATTTATCCGGGGTTATGGACCGACTTTATTGGACTGGCAGCCTTTGTGGTCATCCTTCTATTCAACCTTAGACAGACGAATGGAGTCAGTGAGCAGAGGTCTGCTCTTTAAAAATTGGCTCTGTTATTGCTTGGTGTTGTTATGTAACATGTGAGCTCAGATCACCCTTTTCTGTCATGGGATTTGTAGGAGGCGGCCTTGGGAATGACTCCCTTTCCGTGGGGTACCGTGAGCCCCCGGAGAACGAAGTTCGAGGAGGCTCATCGTTCCCCGCGGAAAGCGGACGGTTTTCCCTGCCATCCCACGCTCTGAGTAATAACGGACCGGACCCCTGATTCCAGACGGAGACGATTTAGTAATCGTTTAAAATATCAACAACAGACTTTAACAGAGCTGAAAAATTAAAGCATTTCGACCCCTGGCGAGATTCAAAAATCACGTCAGGGGATTTTGTTTTAAAGGCCTCTTCCAGACAAATCAATTGACTGTCCGGTTATAGAGGAGTAGTTTAGACAGCACGCTCATCTGGTTAGGTGAGTCCAAGGAATTGGGCCGCAGACGGTCCCGGCGTTTCACCGTTTCCTGGACAGGGAAGAGCCGGGGCATAACAGCCTGTACAAGAAGGTCGTTTGACTGCTCAACATTCAAAAGGAGACGTTTATGATGGAAAACTATCAAGAACTGGTACAGAAGCAGAAATCCTTTTTCCGTAGTGGAAAGACGAAGGAAACGGCTTTTCGTAAAGAAGCTTTAACAACAATCAAAGAATATATGATCTCTCACCAACAGGATATCATCGATGCAGTGAAGGCGGATTTGAATAAGCCGGAGGAAGAGACTAACCGTGCAGAAATCGGTCTTGTACTGGCAGAAATTGATTTTATGCTTGAGAATCTGGATACATGGTCGGCCGCGCAGGAAGTTCCGACTCCTGAAGCTCATGGCGAAGCCAAAAGCTTTATCCAGCCTGAGCCTTATGGTTCCACCCTGGTGATCTCTCCGTGGAACTACCCCGTACAGCTGGCTGTGGCCCCACTTGTCGGAGCCATTGCAGCAGGAAACACGGCTGTATTGAAGCCGTCTGAGTTAACGCCGAACACATCCAGCCTGCTGGCCGGCATGATTAATGAAAACTTCAAGGAAAAATACATCCATGTAGTCGAAGGGGAAGTAGAGACAAGTACGGCCCTGCTTAAAGAAAATTTCGACTACATCTTCTTCACGGGTAGTACAGGCGTCGGTCGTATCGTAGCCGAAGCTGCCGCGAAGACTTTAACACCAACGACCCTTGAGCTGGGAGGTAAGAGTCCAGCGATTGTTCACAAGGACGCTGACCTGGATCAGGCAGCTGCCCGTATTGCTGGAGGTAAATTCATGAACGCCGGGCAAACCTGTGTGGCTCCTGATTATGTTCTAGCCCACAGCGATGTAAAAGAGGCATTGATGCAGAAAATCAAAGAAGCGAAAACGAACACGTATGGCGATGTGGTTCCGGCTGATGCGTATCCTCACGTAGTTAGCGGAAAGCACTTCGATCGTCTCAAAAACTTCTTGGATAACGGCGAACTTTACATGGGCGGACGTACGGATAAGGAGAACTTATTTATTGAGCCGACGCTTCTTGATCAAATTACTTGGGAGGACGATGTGATGCAGGACGAAATATTCGGTCCGATTCTTCCTGTGCTCACATTTGATGAAGTATCTGAAGCTGTTGAAGCGGTCATGGACCGTCCGAAACCGCTGGCCCTCTATTTGTTTACAGAAGACGAGGAAGTCCAGAACGAGGTCTTCACGAACATCTCCTTTGGTGGAGGTGCGATTAACGATACGATCAACCATATGACAACCCACTACCTCCCATTTGGTGGTGTAGGAAACAGTGGGATGGGAGCTTATCACGGCAAAGCAAGCTTTGATACTTTCACACACTTCAAGAGTGTTTTGAAACGATGAAAAAATATTCCTCTACGAAAAGAGCTGCTCCGGTTTACTTCCGGAAGCAGCTCTTTTTTTATTCAATAGAGATGGAATAGGCTTCAAGCACCGTGTGTGGTACAAAGAAGCGGGCGGTTTTCAGCGGATCCACGACCTGACTGACCTGTACCTGCCCGGCAGCACTCATCAGCATCGTCAGTTCTGATAAAGAAAGGTCTGTCTGCGGCTGGAGGAAATCAATCATCAGCTCAACCGCAGTGTCTACAGCTTCATCCAGCGTGTCTTTAGAGACAAGAATACTCAGTCCATCCTCATTTTTCAGGAAAGGGAAAGGAAGTGGCCGGCTTTTGATAACCGCTACATGGATCGAAACTTCGGCCGGAATTTCCACACCGGAGACACTGATTTCTCCGTCTCCCATGGCTGCGTGAAGATCCCCCAGAGAAAGAAGGGCCCCTTTATGAAAAACAGGGAAGTAGAGAGAAGATCCTGTCGTCACTTCTTTTGTATCCATATTTCCTCCGTGGGCGCCTGGTGTGCCACAGGACACGGCATCACCCTCAGGTGCCACTCCAATCACCCCGATCATAGGGTTAACCGGAAGAGATACATGCTTATTGAAAACAGCTTTTCCGTCTTCGACAGGAATGATTTTTGCCTGGAATGTCTCCATCCGGTGCCCCATCACTCCAAGGTCAGGACCAGTGACCATCACTCCGCTGTCTCCTAATTGAATATCCTGAATCGTGACTTTCAATGTATCTCCGGGCTCTGCTTCTTCAATGTAGACAGGACCTGTAGCCGGGTTGATCCGGTTCCAGTCCACCGCATCGATTTCGGTATCCTCCGACTGGATCTGACCTTCGAAGCAGTCGTGTGTATGCACCTGAATCGTTGTGCCTGATGAAACGTGTAAGGCAGGCGGATGATCCTTGTCCATCGCATAGATGAAATGTTCCTTGGATAAAGTGACTGTAATAGGCTTTTCCTCCTTTTGTTGCCGTACATCAATAGATTATGACTCTTCAGTATCGAAGACTTGGACCCCTCTCTTCTGATGAGAGCTCCCGCCCATTCTTATGAAAGAGGCTCCCTTAATGGGAGCCTCAGGCTGTAGAAAAATCCGTGTTATCCAATTAGAGTTGTCTGCATGTCGTGTTGAGGGGGCACGTTCCGCTTATCGGTGAATGCTTGCCGCGGGCACGGCCTCAGCTGACTTGGTCAAGAAAACCATTAGACCAAGTCGATCTTCGGCTCGCGCTGTTCCCGCAGGCGTCACCACCGTACGCTCCTCGTGCCGATGCCTGTGGGAAAATAGCTTTCCCCTCTGATAAAAGAGAAAGGTGATCATAGCTCCTTCGCCGTTTTTAAAGAACAGTACAGGCTGCGTTACTTCCGTTTACATGGAAAAAATCCTATCCATGACCAAGTATTGATGACCGCTCCTTTGGAATCACTAGAAAAAAGGTATCTCTCTAAGCGGAGCATCCGATTGGTCAGCCTGTGATTCCTACTTCGTCCAGTCCATAAGCAGCAGCTGCTGCTTCAGGGCTGTCTTCCCCGTATAGATCGACCGCTGATTGAATGATCACTTCACGTGCATGGTCAAAGTCCGAATCAGGCATCAGGTATACTGTAAGCGCTCGGTAATAAATATGGCCGAGTTTATCTTTACCGATCTTTTCACCTGTCAGGTAGGCGGCATGGTTGATGATGGAGGAGTTGATGTGAACGCCGCCATTGTCCAGTTCGATAGGCAGGTCATAATACTCGTCCATATGGGAAGGGTACATGCCGTTTCCATCTCCGTAAGAGACATAATCTGCCCCGACAGGAAACTTACTCGGATTGCTCAAACTGCGCAGGGCTGTCCGGCCTTCTGATTTCGCCCCGGCTCCCATAATATCTTCACCCATTTCCCAGTCCTCTTCATCAACCAAGGCTCCGAAAATGTCGGAGAAGGCTTCATTCAAAGCACCAGATTGGAAGCGGTACTTCAACCCTGCTGAGAACGTCGTCACCCCGTGGGTCATTTCGTGGGCAGCAACGTCAAGACCTGCGGATAGTGGGATGAAGAAATCCCCGTCGCCGTCTCCGTAGGTCATCTGCTGACCATTCCAGAAGGCATTGTTGTAATCCTCTCCAAAGTGGACGGTGGACACAATCGGCATGCCTTCCCCGTCAATAGAGTTCCGGTCGTGTTCATCCTTGAAGTATTTATAGACTTCTTCAGAATTGTAATGCGCATCTGCTGCCGGACGTTCATAGCTTGTCCGGAAAGCAGCATCAGAGGATGAGAAGAGCTTTCCTGGAAGCACATATTGATTTTCAGCATCGAGCGTATAGATGCCGTCCAGGTCCTTATGGGACTGATCAAGCAGGTAGTAATCGCGCCCCTGGGTGCTCATGTCCTTGGAAATGTGAAGTGTCTTGTAATCGCCAAGCACCCCGATACCGAAGCCGCGGGATGTTTTATAGCTGGCATGCATGATCGTATTGTACTGATCGATGACTTTCCCCGTTTCAGCATCCACATAGACAAACCAGTTGCCCGGCGTTTCTCCGAGGAAGTTGACGTTTACTTTATAAGCCAGGTGATTTTCGTCGTTGAATGGATAAATGACAAGCTCTGAAGTTGGGGATTCCACTAGTTCATCGGGTGCCGTAACCGCTTTCTTAGCGGTGGTGATACTTTTTGATTTTGTTATGGATGGCTTTGTCGACATGGTGGACTTTTCTATAGAAGTGTTGAACTGTCCATTCACAGCTTCCACTTTCTCGTCTTCGCTGTAATGCACCTTAACGAGATGTCCCTCGACCGGAACACCGTTTTTTGTCTGCTGCAGGGTAACGTGGGTCATTCCGAGATCATCGGTTTTCAAATCGGTCTGTTTGAGGCTCTTGTCCGGATTGGAAATGTTATACGTCTTTTTGTTTTTCTTCAAGTGCTCCTGGGCGGACTTTTCCGTGGCACTTGAGGACGTCTGTGTCTTTTCTTTGTTGAAAAAAGGCTTGTTCTGCTGGTTATGTACAATCTGCTGTTGAACCTGTGTCTGGTCTGATGTACTGACGGCATGCGTCTGGGGTGCTAATGTTCCCATAAACAAGGCGGACGATAAGACGGCTACTGGAATGACGTACTTCTTTTTCATAATCAACCTCCTATCAAGAATACAACCAATTATAGGAAAAAATAGGTAAAAAAGACAGAGTCGTTTGAACTGTTTATCTTTTCTGAAAATTATGCAGGAATAACAAGAATCGTGACTATTTACGCAGGTAAGAAGGGAAGGGGCTGGTCATTTGAGGCGGTGGTTTCACGAATAAAGAGTGGGGGAAAAGTCCGCTGCTCCTTATAGGAACGAGCGGTGCATTTGTAAAAGGAGACATTGTAAAACCCGTGCTGTGTTCCCAGCACGGGTTTATGGTTAGCATTTATTGTCTTTTCTTAGGCGTGGGCAATTTCTTTTAAAGCTTCCAGCACAGGTGTGTAGGAGTAGCCGAGATCACGAGCAACCGCTTCGTAAGTCAAATGACCGTTCGCTGTGTTGACACCCTCTTCGATGGCTTTGTTGTCACTGACTGCGGCGGTAACTCCTTTGTTCGCAATCTGCAGCGCGTAAGGAATGGTGACGTTCGTCAAACCGATGGTTGCCGTGCGAGGGACAGCTCCCGGAATGTTGGCAACAGCATAGTGAAGAACCCCGTGTTTTTCATAAATCGGATCATCGTGAGTCGTAATGTGATCCACTGTTTCAAAGTTTCCTCCTTGATCGATGGCGACGTCAACGATGACGGAACCTTCTTTCATGGATTTCACCATATCTTCAGAAACGAGTTTCGGTGCTTTAGCTCCTGGGATAAGAACCGCGCCGATGACAAGGTCTGCATCTTTCACAGATTCAGCAATGTTATACGGGTTGGACATCAATGTCTGGATATCGGAACCGAACTGATCATCCAGTTCGCGCAGGCGTGTCGGGTTAAGGTCAAGAATTGTCACCTGAGCACCAAGGCCGATCGCAATCTTCGCAGCATTCGTACCAACGATTCCGCCGCCGATGATCACTACTTTACCTCGGGAAACGCCTGGAACACCGCTCAATAGAATGCCCATGCCGCCGTACGATTTCTCCAGATACTGAGCACCGATCTGGGTAGCCATCCGACCGGCTACTTCACTCATTGGTGTAAGCAGAGGAAGTTTCTGATCAGCAGAAACGGTTTCGTAAGCGATCGCCGTTACTTCATTTTCCACAAGCGCTTTCGTCAATTCAGGCTCTGCCGCCAGGTGAAGGTAGGTGAAAAGGACCAACCCTTTACGGAAATACGGATATTCTGAAGCTAGAGGTTCTTTAACTTTCATAACCATTTCAGAAGCAGCCCACAGTTCTGAAGCGCTTTCAATAAGCTCAGCACCAGAAGCTTGATATTCTTCGTTCGTGAAGTTACTGCCAAGGCCGGCATCGGCTTCAATGTATACTTTATGTCCTGCTTTTGTAAGGTTTACAACCCCTGATGGTGTAATAGCTACACGGTTTTCATTGTTTTTAATTTCTTTCGGTACTCCGATAATCATAAGAAAATGACCACCTTTCAGAACAATTTGTAAGAAAAGTATAGCCCGGGAAATGAGTTTTTTGTTTAGCAGAAAGTGAGAAAATAAAGAAGAGGATTTGTGAAAAATCACAAATCCTCTTTTTCTTTTTCATCGATTAACAAATCTATGAACAGCATCATTTTCTGACTGGCATTTTTAAAGTCGATACCACCGATTTCCCGGATCCTTTTCAGCCGGTAATTCAACGTGTTGGTGTGAATATGCATGTCTTCAGCTGCTTTATGGACATTGCTGTTATGAGCAAGGAACACCTTCAATGTTTCGAGCAGGGCCGCCCGGTTATCTTCATCATACGCCTTGATTTTGCGGAGGGCATCATTATGGTAATGTTCCTTCCTCTGCAGATCGGCAATTTCGTTAATGAACTGATAGATGCCGAGGTCCTGGTAGTGATCCACTTCCGCAAGGGCTTTCGGGAATTGATCCTTCAACTCAAGCACTTTAAGGGCCTGTTTGTAACTCGAGTGGATCAGCGATGGTGTATGGTAGACGAGGCCGACAGCTCCCTTTAAATCATCGAAGTTCAGCCGTTCTTTCATTTTCTGGGTGAAGTCGTTCAGAAAAGCACGGCTCAAGTGGTCCGCCTCTTCTTTAGGATCTGTCCGTACAAGCAGGATCAGCTGATGATCGTCAAAAATCCGGCTGACAATCCTAGTCTGGTACAGTGTTTCTGATAAATAATAGGCCTGACGTTCGACAGACTGACTGAGGTCTTCCGTGAATTCGAAGACAGCTACACAAAGCTGGCCCTGGAGATTCATTTGATGTTTTTTTCCCAGTCGTTTGATATCGGAGGAGTTTTCCAAAGAGCCGGTTAACAGCTGCCAGAAAAACTCTTTTTGGTTTTCTTCGGATTTCTTTTTCTTCGCCTGCTGGCGGAGCAGATGCTGACTTACGATACGGGCGGCATCTTCAATCGTCTGAAGATGTTCTTCCGTGATCGTCAATTCCGCGGTCTGTGCCCAGATGAAGCCGAGGATGTCCTCTTTATGCCTGACGGATACGGCAAGCCTGCGGCCGAGGCCGATGTCTTCAATCGGAGGGACGATGACCGGGCGTCCGCTTTCAAAAAGCCTTACCATAATGCCGTGCTTCCATAAGCCGTTGACAACACTTTCCGGCACTTTCCGGCGCATGATTGTAGCCGTTCTGGCATCATCCACACGTTCTTCATGTTTGCTGTAGGAAACAATCTGGTGATTGGCATCTTCGATTGTAACGGGGCAGCCAAGGCTTTCGGCGATTCGATCGGCTAATCCTTCGGGAGAATCAATCAGATCGTTCAATGTTTTAGGGATACGTGGTGATGGACTCATAGACGTTCTCCTTCTTTCAATCATTACCTCTATTCTATCATGGTTTTTCGTATGCAGACATGACCATTTTCTCTTGCTTATCTTGTGTATTTATACGAAGATGGAAAGGTCTGTTTGTGTAAAATCACAAAAGATGGAGAGCGGATTATAAAAACAACAAGAATTTTTACATAAGGAGGAGCAGGATGAGTAGAATTTTTAAGATGGCCAGTGCATTTATCGGAATTATTGTAGGAGCAGGTTTTGCTTCCGGCCAGGAAGTGTTGTTGTATTTCACCAGTTACGGACATATGGGTACCGCAGGAGCCGTACTGGCCACAGCCTTCTTCGCCTACATGGGCATGATGTTGACAAAGCTCGGCACCCGGATGAAAGCCGAATCTCATAAAGAAGCCATCCACCGTGTGAGCGGCTGGCGCTGGCTGGGATGGACCGTCGACGCGGTTATCATTTTCACGTTATTCGGCGTAGGCGTTGTCATGATTGCCGGTGCAGGTTCGATTCCAAGTCAGCAGTTCGGAATCCCAGCGATTACAGGTATCATTTTCATGTGCGTCATCGTAACGGCGGCCCTATTGCTGAATGTCGATAAAGTGGTAAAGATTATCGGCAGTATCACTCCGTTTTTAATACTGACTGTCGTGGTCATTTCCATCTATAGTGTGGTGTCGATGGATAAAAGCTTTGCTGTATTGGAAGCGACCGCCCTGAAGCAGCCGAGTGACTTTTCCTATTGGTTCATTTCTGCCATGAATTATGTGTCCTTTAATATCGCTGTCGGTGCTTCGATGGCGCTGTTGATGGGCGGGAATGAAACAGATGAAAAAACCTCTGCGCTTGGCGGATTTTTTGGGGGACTCGGTCTCGGTCTGATGATCGTGCTCAGCCATTTTGCCATTTTTTCGAGAGTCGATTCCATTGCGGGGTACGACATGCCGCTGCTGGCTTTAGTGGACGAATTGTCGCCGGTGCTCGGGGCCTTTTATTCCATCGTTTTATTCGGAATGGTATTCAACACCGCGGTCAGCATGTTCTTCTCTTTCGCTGCACGATTTACAACATTGGGGACAGCCCGGCACAAAAAGTTCGTTCTAATCACGATTGCGGCTGCTTTCGGATTGAGCTTCCTCGGATTTACCGATCTCGTTTCCTTGTTCTATCCTCTCATTGGAAATATGGGTCTCTTTTTAATTGCGGCACTCCTTGTTGCTCCGTTCCGGTTGAGGGCGGAAGAAAGGAAGAACAGTAAACGCGTAGCATAACAAAGGCAGCCCGGACTACAAACAGTCCGGGTTTTTCTTTTTCTTGAAATATAATTACGAATATTCTAACATTTTATTGACATGAAAATTCATACGCTCTATAATGAGTTCAACAAGGTTTGGGAGGAAGCCCATGACGTACATCATAGGTATTGACGGTGGAGGAACCAAGACGACCTGTCTGTTCTTGAAAGCGGACGAAAAGGCGTATCCCGAGCGGCCGCTGATCGTGAAAGGGCCGGGGACAAACCCACACGTCGTTGGTTTTGAGGAAGCCGGCAGAAGACTGGAGAACCTGATCCGGCACGGAATGAAGACGTTCTCCCTTGCACCGGACGAAATATCCGGAGCAGGAATGGGACTGGCAGGAGTCGGCAGGCGGGATGAGGTCGAACAGATGGCTGGTACGGTGCGTACAATTTTTTTTAACTTGAATTTTTCAGAAAATTTAAACTTGTATATCACATCCGATGTGCATGCGGCGTTGAAGGGATCGCTGGCCCCAGGCGTAGAAGAGGGGATGCTGCTGATTTCCGGTACGGGCTCCAATGCTGTTGGAATAACAGCGGCGGGGAAAGTTGTGACATGCGGGGGATGGGGACATCTAATTGGAGATGAAGGCAGCGGTTATCACCTTTCTTTGAAAGCGTTATCAATAGTGGCCAAAGCAGCAGATGGGCGCGGGGAACCTACACAAATGACTTCTTATATTCTGCGTGCTTGCGGTTTAGAGCGACCGGAACAGTTGATTCGGTATATGTATGATCGTCCTTTTGAGAAGAAGGAAGTCGCTGCCTTTGCTCCTTGCATCATCGAAGCCTCTGAACAGGGCGATAAGGCAGCGGTGGATCTGCTGAAGGAAGCGGCGGAAGAGCTGGTGCTTCATATTGAAAGTCTCGTTAAGCAGGGAGTGGATCCGGAAGCGCCTGTTTCAGCAGCGGGTTCCATCCTTACATACTCCCAGGTTCTACGAAATCATGTTGGAAAGCTGTTGGAAGACAGGCAGTTCGGTCCCTTGACCGATCCTTACGCTCCACCGGAATATGGAGCGGCTTTACTTGGCAGAGCAGCCGGAATGGAAAAAGAAAGGTGATGGACTCATGACAGATTCCCTTACATTTTTAACGACGGAACAGAGGAACGCACGGACGATACATATGGACGAGATGACAACAATAGAAATGCTGACGGTGATGAATGACGAAGATCATAAAGCAGCGGAGGCTGTGAAAAACGTACTGCCGGCGATTACAAAAGCTGTCGATCACATCGCAGAAGCCTTGAAAGACGGAGGCCGCTTATTTTACGTCGGCGCAGGAACGAGTGGCAGACTCGGCGTGCTTGATGCATCAGAGTGTCCGCCGACATTTATGGTCGACCCTTCGCTTGTGCAGGCAGTGATGGCCGGAGGCGGCCGGGCGTTTACAGAAGCAAAGGAAAACTCCGAAGATAACGAGAATCAGGGCCGGGAAGATTTGAAAGCCCGCGGGTTCAGCAAAAAAGATGTCGTTGTCGGGATTACCGCCAGCGGCCGGACCCCTTATCCTATCGGAGCGCTGACTTATGCCGGGGAGATCGGCGCTTTTACAATCTCTCTCTCCTGTAATGATAAGTCCGAAATCAGTGGGAAGGCCGAATGCCCGATCGAAGTCATCGTCGGACCAGAAGTATTGACAGGCTCCACCCGTTTGAAGTCAGCGACGGCCCATAAGATGGTGTTGAACATGCTGAGCACAGCGGTGATGGTCAAGCTTGGAAAGGTGTATGAAAACCTGATGGTGGATGTGCATGCAAACAACTACAAACTGCGGGAGCGGGCCAAAAGCATTTTAATGGAAGCGGCCGGAACTTCCTATGAGGAAGCGGAAGAAGCTCTGCAGAAAGCGCAGCATCAAGTGAAACCTGCCATCGTCATGCTGAAAAAGAAGGTGTCCTTTCAGGAAGCCAAACGTCTCCTCGATACTTGTGACGGGCAGCTCCGGGATGCAGTGAAAGCGAAAACTTAATTTGAAAACCACACGTTGGTTTCAAATACATGATTTCAATCAAAAAAGGGGGAGCTTATGTTGAGTTTATGGAGGAAAACATCAGCTTGGTTGATTGCCGCCGTTTTAATTGGTTTTCTTTTGCTCGTCGGTTGTGCGCCCGGAGCAGGAACAGAAGAGACAGATAGTGAGGGCACCGAAGAGGAGTCTTCTTCAGAGAACAGCGGAGAAGAATCCGGAGAGGTTTCAGGAGAACTTGAAATTCAGTATTTTGTCGGTGGTTACGGAGATTCCTGGTGGAAAGAGGTTATCGGTGATTTCCAGGAGGAGTATCCCGATGTCACGATTACGGAGCATGCCGGTCCGAATATTAACGAAGAAATGCGTTCCCGCTGGGTCTCAGACGATCCGCCTGATGTCGTTTACATCGATGGAGCAGGATCCAGTGAAACACAAATGGTGGAAGACGGACAGTTGATGGACTTGACCGACTGGATGGAAGGTGTCGAGCTTGAGGATGGTACGGCTTTGAGCGAGAGCTTTATCGTCGATCCGGCTGATTACGATGGCAGCGTATACAGCCTGCCGCTTGTTTTTGATACATGGGGCACGTGGTATGACAATGCCTGGTTTGAAGAAAAAGGCTGGGAAGTTCCAAAAGATTTTCCTGGATTTATGGACACGATGGGGCAGATCAAGGACGAAGAGGGCATCGCTCCTTTTGTCACCACTGGTCAATACCCGTATTACTTCCTGCGCGGTGTGCTGTATCCCGCCTTTGGTGCAGCCGGCGGGGATGAGCTTTTGACGGATGTGATTAAAGGTAAGGAAGGAGCCTGGACGAGCGATCCGGTTCTTGAGGTTATGAAAAAAGTCGAGCAGATGCAGGCAGAAGGCATGATTGATGACGGGTTTGGTGCTTTGAACCATACGCAGTCCCAGATGAACTTCCTTCTTCATGACAATGCGTTCATTCCTGTCGGGTTCTGGCTGCCTAACGAAATGGCCAACGATACACCGGATGACTTCGAGTATGGATTCGTTCCATCACCGATGCAGGATGAAGGAGAGCCTTATGCCATCGTTCCTGATCTTCGTCCGCTGGCGATTGCTGAAAAAGCAGAAAACAAGGAAGCAGCAAAAGCGTTCGTCGAGTTTGTTTTCACGAAAGAGTATGCGAAGAGCTTCTCTGAACATACCGGAGCGATCATGAACCTGCAGGGGGTTGATCTGTCTTCCAGTGAAGAAGTGCCTTCCTTCTTGATCGAAGCGAATGAAATGATCAATGATCCGGAACAGGTGCAGATTCATCAGAAGCCCCACCCAATGAGTTCAGAGCTGGAAACGCCGATCAGCAACTCTCTCGTTTCCCTCATGCTTGGAAACATTACAGCAGAGGAATTTGTGGAGGAGGCTGAAAAAGCCGCAGCTGAATACCGCAGCAGTTTAGAGTAGGCTTACATGGAAGGAGGAATGGGAAGGCTCTTGTCTTCACATTCCTTTTTTCATAACCATACAGAAAGAGAGGGAAGTATGATGGTCCAATCGCGCAGGCAGAGGAATCTATTTCTTGCATTTTGTCTTGTTCCTACGTTTATCCTGTTTTCTGTTTTCACCCTTTATCCGTTGTTCAACGGCCTTTATTATTCGTTCTTTGAGTGGTCCGGTGCGTCGTCTCTGGCGAAATTTGTCGGGTTTGATAACTACCGCCGGCTGTTCAGTGACGAGATTATCCCCAGAACCATCCTTCACGATTATTTCCTTGTTGTGACCAAAGTGGTCGGGATCATGATTTTGTCGACATTTTTTGCCGTCGCTTTGACACAGCTGAAAATTAAAGAAGCCCCTTTCTACCGCATCGTCTTCTTCTTTCCCAACATTATGTCGGTGGTGGTCATCGGTATCTTATGGATGTTCATCTATAATCCGAGTCTCGGTCTTGTCAACTCCGGTCTTGAGCTGATCGGCTTGGAAAGCTGGACGAAGCCGTGGCTCGGCAGTGAGGACTGGGCGCTTCCAAGCCTTGTACTTCCTTCTGTCTGGGCAGGGATCGGTTTGTTCATGCTCATGCTGATGGGCGGGATTTCCAACATTTCGAAAAGCTATTATGAAGCCGCTGAGATCGACGGGGCGACTGAGTGGCAGCAGTTTTGGAAAGTGACCCTGCCGCTCATCTGGCCGCAGATTAAGATCAGCATTCTGTACATCATCATTACGACATTGAATGGTTCCTTCATCATTGTCCAGGTTATGACAAAGGGTGGGCCGAACAATTCGACCCATGTGATGGGATCGTATTTATATGAACAGGCGTTTGTGAAGTACAATTTCGGCTATGGCGCAACGATTGGTGTGATGATTTTAATTCTATCGTTGGTCACGGTTCTTATTATGCAGTTTTTCATGAGAAGGGAAAAAGTGGAATATTAACAGACAGGAGGGGAATGGAGTGCAGACAGGAAAATTCTTTTCACGTACCATCGTTCGAATTCCTTTGATCATCTGGACACTCGCTGTCCTGTATCCGATCGTCTGGATGGTTCTGGGCGCGTTTAAATCGAACGCGGAAATTTACGCAAACCCGTGGGGGCTGCCGGAATCGTTCAGCTTTGCTAATTTTGTGGATGCCTGGAGCAACTACAATATCGACACGAGTGTTTTCAACAGCTTCATTGTGACAGGTCTCGGTGCCACGTTAACGCTGATGATGGCGATTCCTACATCCTACGCCCTGGAGCGTATGCGTTTCCGCGGCAACCGTCTGTTGTTTACGCTGTACATTTCTGCGATGATGATTCCAATGGTTCTCGGCTGGATCCCGCTCTTCTTTTTATTGATGCAGCTGAACCTACTGGATAACATTTTCGGATTGAGCATCGTCTATGCGGTAAGCCAGCTGCCTTTCAGCATTTTCGTACTGACGAGCTTTATGGCTACGATACCGAAGTCCCTGGAAGAAGCCGCAGCCATTGATGGAATGTCCCCGTATGGGATTCTATGGAAGGTGATTACTCCGCTCTCGACAACGGGTATCATTACCGTAACGATCATGAACATGATCCAGTTCTGGAATGAGTATTTTATGGCTTTGATCTTCCTTCAGACGGAAGAAAACTATACGCTGGCCCTGGCGATCGATTACATAAGCAATGAGACCCAGTACACCAATGCGTGGGGAACCTTATTTGCAAGCTTAGTGATTGCCATCGTTCCTGTCATCATCCTGTATGCGATTTTCCAGCGGCGCATCGTCAAAGGAATGACAGAAGGAGCTATTAAAGGATAAGAGTGGTGGAAGATATGAAAAATTCATTGAAAGGCGGGCTTGTCATTCTGAATGAAATGAAGGACAAGCTGCCCCCGTCAGAAAGAAAGATTGCCGAATTTATACTGGATCAGCCTCATGAAGCGATCCATTGTACGGCTACACAGCTCGGTGAACTGAGTTCCACCAGCAGTGCGGCTGTCATCCGTTTGTGTAAGTCCCTCGGGTTGAAGGGTCTGCAGGAGCTGAAGCTGCGCATTTCCGGAGACCTGCAGAAAAAGCCGGAGGCCCGCTTCCGGGATATCCAGCCAGGGGAACCCTCCGATTCGATTGTTGAAAAAGTGACCAACAACAGCCTGCAGGCGATCAAGGAAACGACGGAAATGGTCGATTACCGGACCCTGGAAAAAGCGGTGGACGTCTTGAAAAAAGCGGATACCATCCACTTCTTCGGTGTCGGGGCCTCCGGGATCATCGCCCAGGATGCCCAGCAGAAGTTCCTTCGGATGAACAAGGCGACGTCCGCATTTACGGATATGCACAATGCGGCGATGAACATTGCGAACGTAAAGGAAAATGATGTCGTCTTCGGCATTTCTTTTTCCGGTGAGACGTATGAAACGGCGAAAATCATGGAGATTGCCAAATACAAAGGGGCCAAAACGATCAGTCTCACCCGCTACGGGCATTCCCCTGTGACGGCACATGCAGATGTGTCGCTGTATATTTCAGCCTCCAGGGAAATTCCCGCCCCATTCCGGAGCGGGGCGACCTCTTCAAGGCTGGCACAATTGCATATGATCGACATTCTGTTCGTTAATCTTGTCACAGACCAGTGGAATGAAGCGTCCGATTACTTTAATGAAATTACCGACGTCATGGATGTGTTGAAAGGAAAACCGCTTCGTCAGAAAAAAGCCCAATCTTAATAAGGAGCTGAGTATATGGACGAATGGATCGAGGAACTTCACCGCATTATCCCTGAAAAAAGGGTGCTGACCGATCTCGCCGACCGGCACAGCTACAGCTTTGATGCCTCGTTCGGCGAGCATCTGCCCGATGTTGTGGTCCAGCCGAAAACCAAGCAGGAAACCGCTGATGTTTTGAAACTGGCCAACCGGCATAACATCCCCGTCCACCCGAGAGGATCGGGCACCTGTCTGAGTGGAGGCCCGCTTCCCGTACACGGAGGAATTGTGCTGGACATGTCTCAATATCCCGCTGAAATCCATCTGAGCCCCCGGGATCTCACCGTGGACGTCACTCCGAGTGTACTTACGGCTAATATCAATAAGGCCGCTGAGGAGCACGGCCTCATGTACGCGCCGGATCCAAGCAGTGCCCATGTTGCTACGATCGGCGGCAATCTTGCAGAGAATTCCGGAGGCCCGCGCGGCTTGAAGTACGGGGTAACAAAAGATCATGTGCTTGGTCTTGAGGTCGTTACTCCGGAAGGGGAAATCATCCGCACCGGCGGACGGACGATCAAAAATGTCACCGGCATTGACTTAACGAAGCTGATTGTAGGATCAGAGGGTATTTTGGGTGTCATCGTCGGGGCGACGCTGAAACTGATGCCGAAGCCGCCGGCTGTTCAGACGCTGATGGTCACGTTCGATGAAGTGCGAAAAGCGGGAGAGGCGATTTCCCAGACCCTTACCTCCGGGATCCTTCCGTCCAAAATGGAATTTATGGATCAGGCTTGTGTTGTGGCTGTAGAAAAATTTCAACCGGCCGGTCTGCCTGTCGATGCTGCTGCCGTCATTATTATTGAACTAGACGGTCATCCGGAGACGTTGAAGGTCGAGCGCCGGCTCATTGAAGAAATTATGGAGGACATGGGTGCGCTGGATGTGATCATTCCTAAGTCAGACGAAGAAGCGGCTAAGCTTTGGCATGCAAGGAAACAAGTATCACCTGCGATTGCGAAAATCAAGCCGACAAAGGTTTCCGAAGATGCGACGGTGCCCCGCAGTAAAATTCCCGATTTTATGGACCGGCTTCAGGTCATTAAAGAGAAGTATGACGTGGAAGTGGTCGCCTTCGGTCATGCCGGGGATGGAAACCTCCATCCGAATGTTCTTTGTGATAAACGTGATGTCGAAGAAATGAAGCGGGTGGAAAAAGCTGTGGAAGAAATGTTTGAAGCAGCTCTGGAACTCGGCGGCACTTTATCCGGCGAACATGGAATCGGAACGATGAAAGCTCCGTTCATGGAGATGGAGCTCGGTGAAGTCGGGCTGGATATGATGAAGCGGATCAAGGAAAGCTGGGACCCCAACGGCATCCTGAACCCTGGCAAGGTCTTCCCGGAAAAAGGGCAGAAGCTGGTGCTGCATCATGAATAGTCTGCTGCAGGAAAAGCTCAGCTATGACAAGACGTTTGACTGTGTGCAGTGCGGCTACTGTCTTCCTGCCTGTCCGACGTATGAGACGATGGAAAGAGAAACCCACTCGCCGCGCGGCCGGATCAACCTCGTGAAAATGGTTGCTGAAGGCAAAGCATCCGTCGAGGATTTGAAAGAGCCGATCGAAAAATGTCTCGGCTGCATGGCGTGTACAACCGTATGCCCGACCAACGTCCAGTATGGAGAAATCCTTGAGAGTGCCAAGCACGTCATTGATGAACACGAGGAAAAAAGCAGACCACGGAAACTGGTCGAAAACTTCATGTTCCAACGCTTCTTTCCTTCCACGGCGTGGATGGATTCGCTTGGACATGCGACTTGGCTCTATCAATCCAGTGGTCTGAAAAAAGTGTCCCAGCGGTTCGGTCTGACGAAGCGGGCGCCGCTGCACATCCATGAATTTGAAGCGGTCCTTCCCGAGATGCCTTCCCCGAAGCGGCGGAAATCCAGGGCGGGCCGATACGTCCGTAAACGTCCGGCCACAGCTAAAGTTGCTTTTTTCAAGGGCTGCATCATGGATAGTGTGTTTTATGAAACGAATCAAAACACGATGGAACTGCTGTTGCGAAGCGGCGCGGAAGTTGTTTTTCCAGACCAGCAGACGTGCTGTGGGGCTCTTCACGCGCACTCCGGCAAAGTCGATGCATCTGTTGAGCTGGCCAAACGGAACATTGAAGCCTTTGAAGAGGAAAGTTTTAATTACATTGTCAATAACGCAGGCGGATGCGGCGCTCGTCTGATTGAATATCCGCACCTGTTTGAAAAAGGAACGGACTGGCACAGCCGTGCTTCTGCCTTTGCGGCAAACGTGAAGGACATCTCAGAAGTGCTGATCGATCTGGACGGCCTCCAGTTTGAGCAGTCCGTTCCGCGAACCGTCACCTATCAGCCTTCCTGCCACCTGCGAAACGTCCAGAAGGTCACCGAAGCGCCTGTCGCGCTGTTGGAAAAAGTGCCCGGCCTGACGCTGAAACAGATGGACCGTCCGGAATTCTGCTGCGGCTCTGCAGGGATTTACAACATCGTGAACTACGAAGAGGCGATGGACATCCTCGATGTTAAAATGCAGGACGTCTGCGGCGTTGATCCCGATGGCATCGTCACTTCCAACCCGGGCTGCCTGCTGCAGATGAAGCTTGGCGTCGTCCGCGAAGGTGCCGGAGACCGGATGGAAGCCGTGCATTTGGTGGATGTGTTGATGGAAGCGGATCCTCAGCCGAAAATATAAGGCGTCCCCTTTTGTGGGGCGCTTTTTTTCTTTAAGCGGGGGGCGTGTGCGCGGATATCGATTATTTCTTGTGTATATCAATTAAAATGGCGATATATCAATTATTTTCCGCAGATATCAATTAATTCAGCAACTTATCAACGAATTATCCAATATATCAATTTAAACACTCATTCCAATACATATATTCTTCCTTTATTCCTGCCTACTGTTTTAATCTTCATCGCTTTTAGCAGGATATTAGCAGCTGAGGGAGAGGGAACATGCAAAAAATCTCTGGCCTGTTTGTTTGAGATGGTTTTTCCAATTAAGAGCGAATAGTCTTCCAAGGCAGCCACATGAGCGGATTTACTGATATGAGCGCAGTTCAAGCACTTCCATCTGCCGTGCATACGTTTCATTGGAAGTGAGGAACATTCCGGACAGAATACTCCCTTCTTGAAATCTTCTTTTTCTAGTTTGAAAAATTTCACATAGTCATAAAAGTAGCTTTCGTGATTGGTAAGCAGTTGGGTGGATAAGCAGTTCATCTGGGAGGCATTCAAAATGGAGGTTCGATCTTCCGTCAGATCCGCCATCTTTTCGGGAAGTGTTTCGACCCGGATGACGTTCTCAAGGTCAGCATCGTCTGTATCAATCCTTGCCGCAGGGTGGCTGTTGACGACCAGACCGTAAATCGGAACATTAGGAATCTGCCAGAGCTTCAGCAGCTTCTGAAGCTGGCGGGTATGACGGCCTACCTGAATGATAGGATCGGCAAACGTCGAATGATCTTCCTCCCACTTTCGTTCAAGGTAGTGGAAACGCTGGTTGAAAAACAGCTCCCCTCCAATGTTTTTCACTTCGAGAATGATTAGGAGAGCAGCGGTTACGACAAGGCAGTCGATTTGGAAATGGTGGGTGCCGTCATACAGACGCAGGTCATGGAAAATATCATGGTCCGAGGGGAGAAAAGTAAGAGGATAATTCATGGAGAGTTCGCCTTTGTAGCCGGTTAATCGGAGCTTCAACTGTTCGTTTACAGCTTCGGATTGAGGGTGATGGTCCATCAGTCTCCGCTTCAAAGCCTGCAGAACTTTGATATCGCTGGGAAAAGTGCGTTCTTTCATAATCATGGCATCCATCCTTTCGCTCTTTCCTTATTCGACATGAAGATCGGTATTCCTATGGCGGATATCGATTTTATTTTCGATATATCAATTTTTTCTGCGATATATCAATTAAATAGGGGATATATCAACTAAACCCCAGGTATATCAACTAAATTGAGACGGGATATAAATAAATGAGAAAAAGCAGGAGAGCCGGTGCTCTCCTGCTTTTTTTAAAACAACTGATACGATGCTGCAAAATAAATGACGATCATAAGCAGCGACGGTACCGCATAACGGAAGCTGTTTTCCTTCGGCTTGCGATTCACCATGAATACGGTCAGGAAAAGCATCGCTGTACTTAAAAGCGCCACAGGCAGATGGGTGGAGCTGAGCGACTGCAGTATCGCGCCTTTCTGGTAAAACACATCCGTCACAGCAAGCAGCTGCAGGTTGAACAGGTTACTTCCGAGGATAGAACCGAGCGCCATGCCGTAGTTGGACATCTTCATGGCCACAAGGACGGTTACGAGTTCCGGCAGCGAGGTGGAAGCGGCAATGAGGAAGCTTCCGACAAAGCTTGAACTCATCCCTGTTTGCTGGGCGAGCTGATCACCGGAAATCGATAAGGCGCTCCCTGAGGCGAACACAATCAGTGCTGCAACAATGAAACCGATGACCGCTGCTTTTAACGTATAATCTTTGCCTGCGGCGGCTGCTTCATCCATCTCCTCTTCTTCCCCTTGATTCATAAATCGGGTGGCCAATATATACAACCCGACGAGGATGAACATCTCTACCCCAATGTTAAACAAGGAAAAATCGAACGGCAGGATGAGGGCGGCGACTACAATCAGGGTGAATACGATACCGGCCACTGCTGTTGGCATGTGCTGCTTCTCATCGATGGCGTTAAACATTTTCCGTTTTCGGTAAATCATGTCGACAACAGCAATGATGAGCAGGTTGAACACATTACTGCCGAGCATGTTCCCGACAGCGATGTCAGGGTTGTCGATATAGACGGCTGTTAAACTGGTCGTCAACTCCGGCAGAGAGGTCGCCCCGGCGATGAGAAAGGTGCCGACGACAGCACCGCTCAGCGTGGATTTCCGGCTGATCACATCGCCGAACCGGTTCAGCTGGACAGCCGCAAATACAACGATGACGGCGGATAATAGAAAAATAAAGTAAACCATCATTCCAATCTCCTTTCTATACACAGGGCTCTGCTCAAAAAAAGAGACTCCGGCCCTGTGGAGGGCCAAAGTCTCGCGTCCTATCTATATAGTTTGATGAACCAGGTGAGTGGATCACCGAAATGACGATTCATCAGCCGCGGATATGCGGTCGCTACTCCCTTTGGTAGTTTTACTATAGCGAAAGATTCGTCCGGGAGTCAACCGATAAGAAAAGAGGAAGGCGCATGCAGGCGCCTTCCTCTTTTTCTACTTAATAGTTCACCGCGTCGTAGGAATTGATCAATCCGTGCTCAAAGTAGGAACCTGTTCCGCTGATTGGATCAGCTGTCTGTTCAATGGCTGCACGGATATTGCTGTTGGAACGGCCCTGGGAGGCGAGCAGTCCGGCAAGACCGGCTACGTGAGGGGCTGCCATGGATGTTCCGGACATGTAGGCATACCCTCCGTTCGGCATCGTAGACGCAATACTCACGCCTGGCGCTGTTACATCCACCCACGTGCCGTAGTTGGAGAAGGAGGCTTTTCTATCATAGCGGTCGACGGCTCCTACGGCGATGACGTTGTCATAGGAAGCAGGCTCGAAAGTTGTGGAAACTCCGTCATTTCCTGCCGCTGCAATGACGACGGATCCTTTGTTCCAAGCGTAATTGACCGCATTTTCCAATGTCTGTGTATCACAGTTGCAGCCAAGGGAAAGGTTAATGACCTCTGCGCCTTGATCAGCGGAGTAGCGGATGGCATCTGCTATGTCGTTCAGGGAGCCGCTGCCATTCGCGTCGAGGGCGCGGACGGCAAGGATTTTTGTATTCGGAGCCATTCCGGCGACACCTCTGGCGTTGTTGGTTTCAGCGGCGGCGGTTCCGGCTACGTGCGTGCCGTGATCATTGAGATCCATTGGATTGTTATCGTTATCGACGAAGTCATAGCCTTTGATCGTTTTTCCATCAAGGTCCGGGTGGTTGTAGTCGACACCGGAGTCGATGATGGCGATTTCCTGACTGCTGCTTCCGCGTGTTACGTCCCATGCCCTTGGTGTATCTGTGTTCTGCGGTCCATATTGATAGCCGCTGTAGTACGTATCATTTGGTGTCCAGGTGGCTTGGAATAGATAGTTCGGCTCTGCGTATTCCACATTCGGATTTTTGTTTAAGGCTTCGACGACTTTTTCAACGTTTTTTACCTTCAACACTTTCTCCTCAGCTTCGACGACTTCCTGTTGTTCCTCCAGGACAACAGCGTCTATCTGGTTCATCTCTTTTTTGTTTGGAGAGAAGCCTTCTTTATATTTCACGACGACTTCACCCGGCACGTACTTTCCTTTTTCGAGATAAGTATCAATTTTGTTTGTCCGTTCTGATGATGTTTTGTCGGAAAGGGAATCGGCTAGGACACCTCCAGTGGACGGCATAAGGACAAGGGCGGCGGCAAGGGACAGGGAAGCAAGCTTTTTAAACTTCAAACGATTTCCTCCTTTAAAAGATATACTCTAGTAATTCGGAGAAATCGTAAGGATTCCTGCGATATCGGGGTTGGGATAGAGGTGTGAAAAAAAGACCCCTTAAGCGTGGTTTCGACATAGGGGTTGGGCAACTTTATGTTGTAACCAAATCCATCATGATGATCCTTCTCATAGAATGGGAGTCTCCCGGGGTTTCAGAAACGTCCAATTGGGAAGTAAAAAGATAAACGATGGCTCGATGAGAGGTGTAGCGATCCCATACAACAGATTGATGCGGACCCCGTTCAATAAACCAGTCAGGAAGGAAGATGTTTGATAGATCATGGGCTGAGAAAATTTATGAAAGCAGTAAATATGAAGGACTTTTCCCTGGACATGACGTTAAACGTTAACGGAGCTTTGGTGACAGGGACAACGGTTTCGGCTGAAAAATACTTCCGTTCTTTAAGCGGTACCCTTGCTGAAGGCAGTGAAACGGCTCAGTCCCTAACTAAAAAGTATGAAAAAGCCAGTCAGATGAATGATTCGCAGGAGGAAATCCAATACATTCCCCTCGAAAATGCCCAGGTCTACAATGGCGACGCCCCGGTCACTCCGGTGAAAGGACGTCTCGACAGAATCGATGGCTTTTTCCTCGGTCGTATTGATGCGGAATAGGAATAAAATGTAATTTATATTACGACAGTTCAAAAATTTCATGAATAATCGGCTACAATGCGAAAGCAGACTATGATTTCATGGTAAAATGGCTCACGCACCATTAAGTCGAACCATTAAAGGAATGATTCCATGAAAAAAGAAAGAATTGAGTCCATCTACTTTCTACGCATCTTTGCCATGGTCATGGTCGTCCTCGTACATGTCAGCGCGGCCTATGTGAAGGTTCTTACGGAAGGCACGGGCATGTATGAGGCCTATCATTTTATCAACCGGATCATCCGGATTGAAGCCGGCATCTTCATTATGCTTACGGCGATGGTCTTTTTCTATAAGTATATTGATCAGAAAATGGATAAACAGGAACTCTTCTCTTATTTCAGGAAGAGAGCTCTCTATATTGTCGTTCCCTATTTCCTGTGGGCGCTTTTCTATGAAGCTTTCTCTATTTATCTCGGAGTGGTGTCGACGACGCCGGAAAACATTCTGACCCGGGTGTTTACAGGGGATTCGTTTTATCATCTGCACTTTATTTTCTTAATCGTCCAGTTTTATTTGTTTTTCCCTGTCGTCCTCTATGCCGCACAGAAATCGGCTTTCTTCAGAAAGTACATGTGGCTGTTCGGAATGATCCTGCAGGTCGGGTACTACTTCTTCAACCGGGAATTTCAAGTGTTTTCATTCAACCTGTTTATGACGAGTATGGGACCCTACCTGCTCGGTGCGTGGATCGGCGCCTATTATAAACAGCAGAAGACGGCAGCTTTTTCAAGAACAACACCTATATGGGCAGTCGGAGGCCTGTTTGCAGGTCTGACGACTGTTTACCTGCACGGTAGCGGGTATCAGATCTTTGGGGCACAGCTGCCGACATGGGGCTATTTGATTATTAATATGCTCTTTCTCGTTGTCGGAAGCTATGCCATGTTCCGTATTGCGGAACGGTTGGTCGTCAAGTGGCCGGTGGCGCTGTCCTACGTGAAGAATATTGCGGTCTATTCGTTTGGCTTTTATCTTCTTCACCCATTCGTATTGAAGATCTATGAATTTACCATTCCCATTCCGGCTGGAAACATGTTCCACGCAGCTATCATTGTCCGGCTCGCTGCCACCCTGCTTTCATGTTATGTGATCATCTGGCTGTCCCACAGGTACCTTCCTTTTGCTGGTTTGTTCTTCGGAAAACTGCCGAATAAAAAACCGGGCTTTTTCGAGGGAAACCGATCGAAGGGGAACAAGTCGCAGCAGGAAACAGGAAAAGCCATCTTATAATCGTCATGAGAAAACCGCTCCAACCGGACTGCCGGAAGGAGCGGTTTTTTTATGACTTCTATTTTCTGATAAATCTGTAAATTTTATTGAAACGATGGCGAATGGTGAGATATAATAACCATGATGTGTAAGCGCATACATAAAAGGAGGGTTTTTGTGAGTGGGATTTGGCTGGCCGTTGTTGGTATGCTTGTCTTTTTTCTAGGGTATCGGTATTATTCTAAGTTTATTGCCGAAAAGATTTATAAGCTTGATCCGAATTACGTAACGCCCGCCCATCAGTTTAAGGATGGTGTCGATTTCGTACCTACGAACAAGTTCGTCCTCTGGGGGCACCACTTTACGTCGGTGGCTGGAGCAGCTCCCATTGTAGGGCCGGCCATCGCGGTGTACTGGGGATGGCTTCCGGCTGTGCTCTGGGTGCTGCTTGGCACGGTGTTCGCTGCAGGGGTCCATGATTTCGGTACACTCGTTTTATCCGTGCGAAACAAAGGACAGTCGATCGGGACGCTGGCGAGTAAGTTGATCGGCGAGAAAGCGAAGGTGTTGTTTTTGTTCATTATCCTTCTGCTTGTTCTTATGGTCAATGCAGTGTTCGCCTGGGTTATTGCCAACTTGTTCATCTCGTTTCCTGCGAGTGTATTATCGGTCTTTATTCAAATTCCACTCGCTGTCTGGATTGGTTACAGTGTCTACAAGAGACAGGGCAGTATGCTTCTGCCATCGCTAGTAGCTCTTGCTGTCATGTATCTCTCTGCTGTCGTTGCAAGTTATGTCCCTGCCCTGCAGATAGACCTTGTCCGCTATTTCGGAGGCGAAGGAGCGGAAGCAGCCTTTGGATTGAGTGCGACATCCATGGCGTTTTTCGTCTGGATCATCGTACTCATGATCTATGTGTATATTGCATCGACGCTTCCTGTGTGGAAACTGCTTCAGCCAAGGGATTATATCAACTCCCATCAGCTGATTGTCGGACTGGGCCTTCTCTATCTCGGGCTGCTGTTTTCCAACCCTGAAATTACAGCACCGGTAACCAATGCGTCGGCGGATACATCCTGGTTCCCGCTTTTGTTCATTACCATCGCCTGTGGAGCGATTTCCGGATTCCACGGTCTCGTATCTTCCGGGACTTCTTCGAAACAGTTGAACAATGAAACAGAAGCGCGGTTTGTCGGCTATCTTGGTTCCGTCGGAGAAGGAGCTCTCGCCTTAGTCGCGATCATCGCTGTTGTCACCTTCTTCCCAACAGCGGCGGAGTTCACAGCCACCTACAGCGGTTTTGCGGCGGCCAGTAATGCCGGACTTGGTGTCTTCATCCAAGGGGCCGGCCAGCTGGCGGCGGGACTCGGGATTCCCGCCTCTGTCGCGGCTACGATTGTGAGTGTGATTGTCGTCAGTTTCGCTGCGACAACACTGGATTCTTCGGTTCGTTTGATGCGGTATATTATCGCAGAGCTCGGTACTGAATATAAGATCACACCACTGACGAAAATGCATGTCGCAACTACGCTGGCGGTTGTTTCAAGCGCTGCACTGACCCTGATTCCGCAGGGGCCGAAGGGATTCGGATCCGGAGGTTATCTGCTTTGGCCGTTATTTGGAACATCCAATCAGCTCCTGGCAGGCATTAGTCTCCTGCTCGTATCGATCTGGCTGAAGCGTCAGGGGAGAAATTACCTTCCGACAATTATTCCAATGGTCTTTCTCATGTTCATGACGCTGTGGGCGATGATTTCACAGGTGCTGACAGAATGGGCGCCTTGGAATGAGAATAGTGACTGGATGCTGTTTGCTTTTGGTGCAGTCATCCTCGTTTTCACCTTCTGGATTTTACTGACGGCCTTTTCAGCGATTACGAAGGACCATAAAAATTCCATCGAACGAAGTGCTTAAAAGGGAGAAGCCGTGCCGATGTACGGCTTTTTCCATTCAGTAAGGAGGAAAAAGGCATGATCGATGTCATGATGATGCGGGCGGAGAAGGAAATCGGGATGGGGTGCTGTGGCGGCATCTGCTCCGATCCGGATGGTTTGATTAACATGGAGGACGAATTTTCACACCATGACGAAGAACGAAAAAATCTGCAGCAGCTTTATCTTATGACACTGGAGATCGATCCTGATATCAACATTCAATTCATCGACCCAAGGAACCTGCTGGCTGCAGCCGCTTATTTCTGGCAGCAGCAGCGCCGGGGACGTATTACACGCCGCCGGGCACTGGCTTCCTTTCTGCTGCACAGCACGTACGGGGCGGTGTTTGTAAACGGAGAATATACAGCTTCAGCCGGACGCTATGAAGAGCGGCTGTTGGAATGGACAAAATCCTGAGGAGGGAGACGGATGGAAAAGAAGCTTTCCCTGAAACGGATGGTGGAACTGTATGATGAAGTATTGAGTCTGCCTCATAAGCAGGAGGTGGCCCGGGAGTTGAGGGATGAAGAAGATCTTTTTCTTCTGCTGCTTTATTCCGATCTGCTCGGCATCCCCAACCCCGCGTTTTATTACACGCTTGAATTGTACCCACATATTGTTGAAAAATTTCATGACTGGCATTTGCGGATGGGCATGGAGAAATCCCCGCTCGATGGCATCCGCTGCTGTTAAGGAGGGTTATCTATGAAACATATCCAGCATCACTCTATCATTTTTGCGGGAGGAAAAGGCGGTGTCGGAAAATCGACCTCATCAGCGGCCCTTGCGCTCTCCTTTGCTGAACAGGGATATGAAACGCTTGTCGTTTCGACAGATCCTGCTCATAATCTCGGCGATGTTTTTCATACGTCTTTATCCCATACGAAAACGAAGCTCGCCAAGCGTTTATACGGGATGGAAATTGATCCCGGTTATGAATCGAAGCGGTATATTGAAGGGGTGAAGGAAAACCTGGAAGGGCTTGTGAAGTCTAAAATGGTCGAGGAGGTGCACCGGCAGATCGATATGGCATCCGCCTCGCCCGGGGCAGATGAGGCCGCCTTATTTGACCGCCTCGTGTCCATCATCCTGGAAGAGTCCGGCCGGTTCGATAAAATTGTGTTTGACACCGCTCCGACCGGACATACGATCCGCCTGCTTACACTCCCGGAAATCATGAACGTGTGGATTGACGGCATGCTGGAGCGCCGGGGGCGGATGAATGAGACGTACACACAGCTGCTTCATGATGGAGAGCCTGTAGATGATCCGATTTTCAACGTGCTGCAGAGGCGCCGCGAAAAATTCGACACCGTACGGAAAATCATATTAGACGAAAAGAAGACCGCCTTTGTGTTTGTTCTCATTCCTGAGCGCCTCCCGATTCTTGAAACGAAGAAAGCCGTGGAGCAGCTGGGCAGACATGGACTTGATGTGCAGACACTGATCGTGAATAAAGTTCTGCCTGACTACGCTGATGGTGCCTTTCTCGCTAAAAGGAGAAAACAGGAGCGTGTTTACCTTGAGGAGATCAAGCGGACGTTTAGAGATAAAGAGCTGGTATATGTGCCTCTTTTTGAAGAAGATGTCTCCGATATGGAAAAGCTGCATACGTTTGCGGGCTCTTTTCAATCATGGGTCCCTGTTTCTGACTAGAAGATTACCTTCAATCGATGAAAAAATTCGACTCATCATTCACCGGAATCCGTGTAGCCGTACACGGATTTTTTGTGCTTAATTTTCTGATTACATAGGACTTTATAATTAAATCGGGCGTACGGACCTGTATGAACTCCGAGGGCGGCCGATATATAAGGAGTCGAGCACAAATAAGTTGAAATTGCACGCTCAGGAGGGAATTTATGCTGATTATTGATGAACAAACAGTGTCCCCTATCCTAGTACAAACGGCCCTGACTCATCATTTGCCTATCTATTATAAGGACGATGAGAGAGCCCTGGATATGAAGGAACATTCTAAACTACTAACCAATTCGGAAAGCTGTCTGCAGATGCTGCAGCACCACCATCCGGAGCACATACATACGAAAGTATCCCAGATGGTCAAAAACAAAGCCCGGTTCCGGGAGCTGATTGCCGATCTGGATGAAGACTATTATTTCAAGCTTGTCACGCTTGATGAATTGATGAGTTCAAACAAGGAAGATCTCCCATTCCCGGTCGTTATCAAGCCGAACAAAGGCTATTCCAGTGTCGGTGTTTATATCGTGAAGGAAAAAGCGGAGTGGGACCAGGCGGTACAAGGATTGTATTCCGACCTGCTTCTCTCCCGGTCGATGTATTCGGATGCCGTTTTGGACAGTGAACAGATCATTATTGAAGGATATATTGAAGGACAGGAGTATGCGCTTGACTGCTACTATGACGAAGCGGGTGAGCCGGTGATTTTGAATATCCTGAAACGCCGGTTTGCCCACGATCAGGATACGTCCGACCGCATTTATTACACGTCCAGCCGTATTCTTGAGGAAGTACGTGAGCAGGCGCTGGATTACCTGCGTCTTTTAAATGACCGTCTTCAGCTCAGAAACTATCCTTTTCACATAGAAATGAGACAAAACGACGGCGGCATCGTTCCCATTGAGATGAATCCGCTCCGCTTTGCCGGGGCAGGTACGACAGATGTGAGTCATTACGCCTATGATATCAACTCGGCCTCAGCCTACTTCAAGGGCGTAAAGCCGGATTGGAAAACGATTGTGAAGCGGGCCGACGAGTCCTTTTACGGATTTTTCTGTGCGGAAGTGCCGGGGCATATCAGCGTGAATCTTATTCAATCCATTCAGCATGAGGAGCTGAAAAAAGAGTTCAGTCACATCCTGGAGTATCGGATCATCCAGTCAGCCAGTGACCGGACGTTTGCCGTCGTTTTTTTCAAAACGAACCAGCTGAATGAACTGGACCGGTTACTTACCCTTGATTTAGAGCCCTTCCTTACAATGAAACCAGCAAAGGAGGCTGTCCGATGAATTGGCAGGCCTTGAACCCGAAGAAGTCGTTAAAAACCCAGTTGTTCGTTAATTTCATCATTCCGATCCTTATTCTTGGTGGACTGACCTTCGGATTCGTGAAATATATAACCGGTAATATGATTGATGATCATATCCTGCCGCAGTTTGAACAGGTTCTTTTGACAAATGGTCAGGAGCTTGTCCGCTCGATTGAACCGAATGCCGTGCGTGAAGCGATGGAAAACCCATCAGAGAACCATGCCAGCTTGATCAACACGCTGGACAGCTTCATTGAAGGACAGGAGCGTCTGGAATATGCCTATATATTGACAAAGCAGGGAGAGCAGGAATACATCGTCGCCTTGAACGGTTCTGAGGATGTAATGGTGGAGTCTCCTTTTACAGATAAGCAGAGGGAGGCGTTCCAGACAGGGGATACCGTTGTGACCTCCATTTATGAAGATGAATGGGGCGTCCATAAGTCGGTCTTCATGCAGATTGGTGACATGGATGCGATTGTCGGCGTCGATATGAGTACCTCCTTTGTCGGAAGCCTCCAGAAGGAAATCAATAGCTTCCTTGCTATCTTTTTAGCGGTCGCTGTTCTGCTTGGTGCCGGGTTTGCTTATATCTTCGGCACCCGTCTGACGAAAGCTGTCCGCTCCCTGCTGTCGTCGGTGAACCGGATTAGTGATGGAGATTTGACAGAGGACATCGAAACGAAGCGGGCCGATGAAATTGGTCAGCTGTCTGTGGCGATGAATGAAATGGTGGAGAGCTTGAGGAGCCTTGTTCAGAGGGTGACGACAGCGTCGAGTGAAGTGTCGGCGCAGAGTGAGGAACTCACGCAGTCGGCCAACGAAGTGAAAGAAGGAAGCGAGCAGGTCGCTTCTACGATGCAGGAACTGTCCTCTGGTGCAGAGTCCCAGGCAGACAGCTCCAGCAGCCTTTCCGAAGGGATGGACAACTTCGTCCGACGTCTGGATGAAGCCAACAAAAGTGGAAAAGCAGTAGCTGGAACATCGAAGGAAGTGCTGTCGATGACCGAAGAAGGGCGGGGGTTGATGGAGACGTCCGTCCAGCAGATGAACACCATCAACGGCATCGTCAAGGAGTCTGTAGAGCGTGTGCACGGACTGGATAAGCAGTCCAAGGAAATTAATAAACTCGTCCAGGTCATTCAGGATATTGCCGAACAGACCAACCTGTTATCCTTGAACGCGGCTATAGAGGCGGCGAGAGCCGGGGAGCATGGCAAAGGATTTGCCGTCGTGGCTGATGAAGTCCGCAAGCTTGCCGAGCAGGTTTCAACGTCCATCATTGATATCACATCCATTGTGGAAAGTATCCAATCCGAGTCAAACCGGGTCGCTCAATCGCTTGAATCCGGCTATCAGGAAGTGGACAAAGGAACGAAACAGATAGAGGTGACCGGGGAAACCTTCCACCGTATCCATACATCGGTCAGTGACATGTCCGGACGGATCGGGGAAATTTCCGAGCACCTTTCGGATATTGCAGAAAACAGCCAGCAGATGAACCAGTCGATTGAAGAGATTGCTTCTGTTTCCGAGGAGTCGGCGGCAGGGGTGGAGCAGGTGGCCGCTTCCTCGCAGCAGACGACAAGTTCAATGGAAGAAGTTTCTCACAGTGCCCGTCAGCTGTCTGAGCTTTCTGAACAGTTGAACGAGGAGATCCAGCAATTTAAACTGTAGGACCACTCGTGTAGAAGGTCATGTGGGAAGGTGGCGTCAGCGCCGCTTGCGACGATTGATGAGCTGAAAAGAGGAAGATCTTCTGTTTATTAGAAGGTCTTCTTTTTTTATCCTTCACGTCCGGGCGGGGAAGATCCCTGTCTCCTGGAAAAAGGTGCGGGAAGGGAATTCTGAAACGTTCATGTGGATGCACGTTTAGCCGGAAGGAAAGGGGGGGCAGGTCTCTCATTCTGGAGGACACCTTTTCTTCCTGGCCACCTAAATACTCATTCCTCCCTTGGAACGGGGAGTGTTATGATGGAGGCAGTATATGAATAGAAGGTGATTGTTTTGGACGTAACCATTAAGGATGTAGCCAGAGCGGCAGGTGTAGCGCCCTCGACGGTTTCCCGTGTGATTGCAGACAATCCGCGGATCAGTCCGGCTACGAAAAGGAAAGTGAAGCACGCGATGGAGGAGATGGGATATCACCCGAATGTGACCGCCCGTAATTTAGCAAGCCGGACGACGAAATCTCTCGGAGTTGTTCTGCCTTTCAGTGCAGATAAAGCGTTGCAGAATCCATTTTTCCCGGAGGTGCTGCGGGGCATCAGTTCCATCGCCCATGAGATGGAGTATTCCCTTGTTCTCTGCACGGGAGAAACGGATGAGGAAATGCTGGAGGCTGTGAAACGGATGGTGTACAGCAGTCAGACAGATGGGATTCTTCTCCTCTATTCGCAGGTCCGTGACCCGATTCAATCCTTTCTGCTGGAGCAGAAGTTTCCTTTTGTCGTCGTCGGCCGTCCGGCAGAAAACGGAAACTACGTGACGCACGTTGATAACGATAACATTCAGGCTTCCAAGGATATGACAAAGCATCTGATCGATCTCGGTCATGAGCGGGTGGCGTTTATCGGGGGTTCTCCTGAGCTCGTGGTGACGCTCGACCGCCTTCAAGGGTATGAGGAGGCGTTAAAAGAGGCCGGAATCTCCGTTGAAGACAATTATAAAGTCCATACAGAGTTCTTGAAATCGGGCGGACGCTCAGCTGTTCGTGCACTCATGTCTCTCACTCATCCGCCGACCGGGCTTGTTGTCGCCGATGATCTGATGACGATTGGCGTCATATCCACTTTGGAGGAAGAAGGCATTCACGTACCGGAGGATTTATCAATCGTCAGTTTCAACAATGTCTACCTTGCTCAGGTGTCCCGTCCGGCCCTGACGACGGTGGACGTCCACATCCAGGCCTTAGGGACAGAGGCAGCCGCCTGCCTCATTGAGAACGTGCAGCGGCGGGAGCAGCCGCCGAAGCGTATCATCATACCGCACAAAATTGAATATCGTTCGTCGGCGATCTCCCGCTCCGCTCCGTCTGAAGGGTAACCTTCAGGCGGTTTTTTATGAAGATGGCATCTGTTCCATAAACTTCCTATATCCGCCTTTTTTTACAGAAAACTGCATAGATGTGGAAAATTTTTTGCATGTTTGCGCAATTTTCGGTACCCTAGTAGAGTTGACCTTTAAACAATTAGGAGAGGGATTTATATGAGTAAGACAAAAAGGAATGATCCCTGCTTTTGTGGAAGCGGGAAAAAATATAAAAAATGCTGCATGGTGAAAGATGATCAGGCTGTCGGATCCAGCAGCCTTCATGAGGAACTGCAGAGTAACTACAGCCACTTTATGGCTTATGTGAACCGTAATTATCCGAACGTTACCCCATCTGAGTCGAGAGAAACACAGGAAGAAGAAGTAGAAGCGGCGTTCCAGATGGTGCAGCGTGTCCTGATCGATAAACAGGAGGATGGCTCCACCCTGTATGAGGAATTTTTTGCGAAGAAACAGGATAAAATCATCCGTCCGGCAACGATGGCAACGATGGAAGCCTGGAAATCTCCGCACGTGAGCTTATTCAAAATCAACGGTTCAGCCTCTGAATCCACCGCTTCTGTAGAAGACGTGTGGAGCGGAGAATCGTTTGAAGTGAAAAAGGACGGCATTCCTTTGAAAGAAGAGAATTATGAGCACATGCCATACTGTATCGGCGTTCTCTTGAAGTGGGGACCTGTCCATAACTTCGTACCCCTGGCGATTCCGAACTACGAGTCTTCTTACGTGACGTTCCGCAAACAGCTGGAAGAAGCGTTTGAAGCGAGCGGTGCTGCGACGATTTATGACTATATGCAGGCAACGATTATAGAACAGCTGCGTAGCTGGATGTATATGACTTCTACAGATGAAACGGAAGAGGCCCCAGCTGAAGAGCCCGTCGAGGTCCCTGCTGAAGGTGATGACGTGCTTGACTTGTTCGATGAAAGCTTGAAGCAGGAAGAAGGATTTGAACTGTTGAAGCAGCGCTGGGAAATGTACAAGCAGGCGGAAAATCCGACATTCCGTAAGCCGGAAGTCGTAACCGCAGCCCTTGAGCATATGTACCGCAGCACGTCTGCTTTCCGTACGGAACCGGAAAAAGTAACGAAAAAAGCGGTAGCTGAAAAGTATGAAGTCAGTCCGGGCAGCATGAGCAAACGCATCACTCAGCTGTCGGATTATCTTCTTCCATCATAAGCACTTCAACGTCCAGGATCTTCCTGGGCGTTTTTTTTAGGATCAAAAGGTTGATGGAAAAGATGGAATAAAAAACCGGATGCCTGCAGAAACTCTCCTTGTAGATAGTCAATGACAGGAGGGAACCATATGGACAACTATAAAGAACAGGGACCCGGCGGTGCGGACGACCATCGTTTTGCCGAAGGAGAAGGCGAAAAAACGCTGACGACGAGGCAGGGGCACCCGGTCCGGACGAACCAGAATTTAAGGACGATCGGGAACCGGGGACCGGCCACGCTGGAGAACTACGATTATATCGAAAAGATTTCCCACTTCGACCGGGAACGTGTACCTGAGCGGGTGGTCCACGCCCGGGGAACAGGGGCACGCGGCTACTTTGAAACTTATGGGAAAGCCGGCGATGAACCGGTGGAGAAATATACACGGGCGAAAGTTTTTTCTGGAGCAGGGAAGAAAACACCGGTGCTCGTCCGGTTTTCGACGGTGACCCATTCGGCTGGTTCTCCGGAGACGCTGAGGGACCCGCGCGGATTTGCCGTCAAATTTTACACAGAGGATGGCAACTGGGACCTGGTCGGAAACAATTTGAAGGTATTCTTCATTCGTGACGCAATGAAATTCCCGGATTTGATCCATTCGTTCAAGCCTGATCCAGTGACCAACATCCAGGACAGCGAGCGGATTTTTGATTTTCTCAGCCAGACGCCCGAATCAATGCACATGGTCACTTTCCTGTTTTCCCCGTGGGGCATCCCGGCCAACTACCGCCAGATGCAGGGATCCGGTGTGAATACATACCGGTGGGTCAACGACGAAGGAAAAGCGGTCCTCGTGAAGTATCACTGGGAGCCTCTCAAGCAGGGGATCAAAAACCTGACCCAGGAGGAAGCAAACCAGATCCAGGCAGAAAACTTCAACCATGCGACACAGGATTTGTACGAAGCCATCGAGAGCGGCGATTATCCTGAATGGGAGCTCTGCGTCCAGATTATGGAGGACCACGAGCATCCTGAGCTTGATTTTGATCCACTTGATGATACGAAGCTGTGGCCGGAGGATCAGTTCCCGTTTTTGAAAGTCGGAAAAATGGTGCTGAACAAAAATCCGGACAACTATTTCAATGAAATCGAGCAGGCGGCATTTGGTACAGGTGTGCTTGTCGACGGTCTCGATTTCTCTGATGATAAGATGCTTCAGGGACGGACATTTTCCTATTCTGATACGCAGCGCTACCGGGTCGGAGCAAACTACCAGCAGCTTCCGGCCAACGCACCGAAAAAACATGCCGCCACCAACTATGAAGGAGGAAGCATGTCTTATTTTGTGGATCGGCCGGAAGGGTCCAACCCGCACGTGAACTATGAGCCTTCCTCTTTGAATGGTCTAGAGGAATCCCCTCCGAAAAAGGCACCTCACCAGCCGTACGTGGAAGGGAAATTGAAGAAAGAGCCGATTGACAGGGAAAATAATTTCAAGCAGGCAGGAGAACGGTACCGGATGCTGAAGGACTGGGAACGGGATGATTTAATCAACAACCTCGTCGTATCGCTCAAGCCGTGCCACACCCATATCCAGAAGAAGATGGTATCTTTGCTGACCCAGTGCGATGAGGATTATGGAAGCCGAGTGGCAGAGGGACTTGGAATGAATACAGCAGCGGGACAGATGAACGAGGAATTTGCGGATGACATCACTCCTTCCAAAGGGAGACTTCCAAAGCGGGGTGGCTCTCCGATAGGCAGCGATGGGGCTGCGGATGCGGTCGAGCAGGCCGAGGAAAAAGGACACGAAGCAGATCCGTATTGATTGAAAGGCGGTCTTCCAATGGTGGAAGGCCGCCTTTTCTTTTTTTACCTGTTTCCGCATAAGGTGATAAAGGGAGGCGATGGAATGAAGAAGAAAGGTTCTGGTGGGAAATTCCTTGTCATCACGGCCCTCATCCTTCTGGCTGCTGCTGTGACGGCTGCCGGCCTGTTCATCACATCCCGCCCGGGTTATCAGGCGGAAAAGACAGTGGAGACGTTTTACAGCTACGAACAGAAAGGTCAGTACGCGGATTCCTGGTTACTGCTTCATTCCCGGATGAAGGATAAATTCGGAAAGGGTCATTACATACAGGACAGGGCTCATGTGTTTATGAATCATTTCGGCGTGGAAACGTTCACTTTCACAACGGGAGAGGTCAATCATCTGGACACCTGGTCGATGGAAAAAGGGACGGATCCGTTTAAGAACGTGTTCGTAGTGTCGGTTGAGCAGACGTTCAAAGGGAAATACGGTCGATTCCGCCTTCATCAGGATGTATATGTGGCTGAGGAAAAGGGCAGATGGAAGATACTCTGGGATTACAATAAATAAAAAAAGGCCTCCGCCTTCATAGGGGAGGCCATTCGATTAAGATGCTTTTGAAGAAGGAACCTGATCGACCTTGACGGCATGCTCCTGCTGTGGATCGAAGTGGAAGATATAGTCTCCACTCGATTCCGGAGTAAACGTCAGATTTTCTCCTTCCAGCCATTCGCCGTCACGGATGAATTTATACTCGACAGTTTCACCTGCTTTCAAAGCGACAGGGGCACTGCTCCAGACGCCTGCTTGTTCATTGTACGTCAGGGCGTGCTTATCCGTTTCCCAGTCCAGAGGAGCAGAACCGCGGAGGACCACTTTGTTGTACTTTTTCTCTTCGGAAGGCTCTTCGTATGTCAATGTGCCTTTGACATCGTACACCTGGGCGGAATGGGCGTCTGCTTTGACGTACAAGTCATCCCGGCGGCTCAGCGTGCGGCTGTCATCAATCACAGACTGCAGCATAACTTTATTCCGCGTCTTTTGGTTGTACAGCTCTTTGATGTTTAATGTGCGGCTGTTTTCCCCTTTATTGATGACGGTAAGCACATGATCCTGAGGCATTCTCCGTTCAAATACGAGGACGTCATCATCCGAATAAATCACCTTCATATCTCCGTAGGCAAGAGCCGGTTGATCTTTTCTCGCCTGAATCAATTCTTCATAGTGGGCTTTTATATCAAGGTTCTGTTTACTTTCATCCCACGGCATCATTTCTCGGTAGTAGCGGTCTTTCCATTCTTCCACTTTCGTATGATCACCGCTCTGGGACAAACCGACTTCATCTCCGTAATAGATGATCGGAGCCCCCGGCAGAGCGAACTGCAGGGTTGCTGCGTTTTTCATCGTGGTTTCATTTTCATCTGCTTCATAGATGAAACGCGGCATATCATGGCTGTCCAGGAATGTGGCAGGTACGAATTCGTCATCATAGGTTTCATGAATCGTTATCAAGGAATCAGCTAAGCTGTTCATCGATCCATCGTTAATGTACGTATTGAAAATCGCGGACTGGGTTTCAAAATCAATCGCTCCATCCAGCTTCCCGGCATAGGAATCAATCGTTTCCAGGCTGTCCCATACTTCGCCGAAAATGAAGGCGTCGGAATCTATGGATTTCACCTGGTGGCGGAAATCGACCCAGAAACTGTGACTCGGTCCTTTCGCATAATCGAGACGGAAGCCGTCAACACCGATGTCCTCCATCCAGAATGGAACCACTTCCTCAAGCATATAGGCCCTCGTTTCCGGATGGTCGTTGTTCAGTTCCGGAAGCTCCTGGACATCATAAAACGTTTCATATTCATCCGGCCATTTCAAAAAGGTGTACCATTCGTAATACGTACTGGCTTCTCCTTTTTCAACGGCGTCCTGGAAAAATGGATGCTGGTTGGATGTATGGTTCGGAACAAGATCATAGACGACTTTCATATCGCGTTCATGAGCTTCATCGACAAGTTTCTTCATCAGCTGGTTGCTGCCGAAGCGGGGGTCGATGTTCATGAAATCTGTTGGATGATAGCCGTGGGAATACGGACCTTCGTAAATCGGTGAGATCCATAGTGTGTTCACCCCAAGCTCGTCGAGGTAATCGATTTTTTCCAACATGCCTTGCAGGTCACCGCCCATCCAACCTTTCAACTGCTCATCTATCGGAAGGTCCGGATCGACGGATGTGTTGTTCTCCTCACTGCCATCGCGGAAACGGTCTACGAAAATCTGATAGATCACAGATTCTTTAGCCCAGTCGGGAGATTGATAGTCTTCGACGTAATAGGCAAACTCGGTGGCTTCCTCAGGGTCCAGGACGTTGTTGTCGGCAAACTGGGAGCCCTGCGATCCAGTGTTCCAAACATCGATGTTGTATTTCACACGCGTTTCATTCTTTTGAGCAGGAATCGTGCCCTTTAAGGTTGAAGTTTTTAAGCCGTCGGCTGATCCGCTCGTTTCGACGACACGTAGAGCAGCGATCGTCCCATTTTCAGCCTCTCCGCGCTTACCGGAAGGGGAGGATCCATCCGTCGTATAATAAACAGCTCCTGTATCAATGGGACCAAAGTGCTCGACCTCCACCGTTACGTCCACCTCATCTTTTTTCGTGGGGGTGTAAGGATCGTGGTTGAAATCATGGGTGACTGACTGGGCTACGGGAATCGTCCGCCATTGCTCCACCGTATCGTTCTGGACGCTTGGATCCTTTGTCAAAGTGACCGTGCGCCGCTCGCTGCGGACTTCTTCATAGGCTTTCCCCGCAAGACTGTACGTATAGGAAACGTTCTGTCCGTCATTACCTACAAGCGTGAACGTATACGTATCTTCCCCCGTCTTTGTCATCGGGGCAGCCGTGTAATGAAAATCGTTCGTGCTTGAGGCAACGGTCGGTTTCACCCATTCAGGTGTATGTTCCGGTACAGTCAGTTCGAGTGTGGCGGATGCTTCATGCGTTCCGGCAGGACGGATATCCACCGTCCGCTCCTCCTCGGAGTGAAAGGCGAAGATATACGCTGCATCCTGAGGAGCAGTGACGGTCAGGTTGGAACCAGTCATCCATGTCCCGTCGTACACAAACTTGTATTCTGTTGTTTTACCGCCTTCCAGGGTCACCGGCTCACTGAGCCATACCCCTTCCTCTTCGTCATACTGCAGTGGATGACGATCAGAACTCCAGTCAAGCGCCTCGGCACTGCCGCGCAGAACGACGCTGTCGTACGTTTTGGCATCGGCTTGAACTTTTTGTGCAACCGGTTGCACAAAAAGTAAAAATAAAAGGATAAGCCCAATCATCCAGATCCATGATTTCTTCATGCGTTTTCATCCCTTCCTTTTTCCATTTTTATGAAATCGCTTTCATTGTATCGGATAGACATACGCCTGTCCATAGGACTATCCTAGTGATTGTTTCAGGCGCATGGATACTGCATATAAAAAGTCAGTCAAAGAGCAGACGGATCGAGTAAAAGATCATTTTCGTATATTCGCTGAAGGTTGTCTTTTTTTCCATTTCCGTCAAACCGTCAGCGGGATTGTACGAGGAGGAGGTAAAGGCATAGCTTAACGTATAGTCTTTTCCGAAAATATCATCGAACGTCATTTTCGTCCTCCGCGAGTGGAATTCACTCGTAACGACGATGGCTGAGGAAAGGTTCTGCTCCTCCATAATGTCCTTGGCGTACAGGGCATTGTCATATGTACTCGTCGCTTTTGTGTCTTCTAAAAGATCGGCTTCGGATATCCCCAGGGAAACCGCCCGGTCCGGCGTCGTCCCGTTTTCTTCGGCATTCGTTAAAATGACCGTATCTGATGCTCCCATGGTGTACAATTCCGCTCCACGTTCCAGTCTTTCTGCACTACCGCTCAAGACGATGATGGCATCCGCCTCCGGATTCTCCTCCACGGTATCCTCCAGGATAAGAAAATCCGTACCCAGTTGGTAGAGTGTGAAAAGGAAAGCTGCCGCAGCGATGAGAAAAACCCCGAACAAGATCAGGATGGTCCGCTTTATTTTATAAACGGCTACAGACAAAAAAGATCATCCTCTCCATTTTTTTCTATTTCTACTATATACCGCCTGAGTGATTTGTGAAACCATAAGTATTTTACTTGTATACTTTTGTCGAATTTAGTAACATATATTGTAAAAGTTTTGTTTGAATTGTTTGTTTATTTCATGTAAACTTTTTTGAAACCAATAATGTTGATTCGGAAAGGATAGAGAGATATGATACAACCTGATGATCGTATTGCAACACCTGGTCAAATTGTTACCTTTGAACGAAATGATATCACATTTAAAGGAAGAGTTATTCCAAGTCAATGCCAGCAGTCTGTCATCGTTGATTTAACCATTATGGATAATCTGAATGACATCGATTTCGAATATGACAGGACGGTTGTAGCTCATACAAACTATCGCATTATCGAAGAATAACAGGAACAGGCCTTCTCCACTCCGGTGGGGAAGGTTTTTTTATGGAGACGATCAGCCGGTTTAGGGGATGGAAGTAATTGGATCGACTGAAAAGTGGTACGAAGGGATCCTTCCATATGATCTATGAGTTTCGGATGGCTCAATGGCCGGAAAAAGACCTTCAATCCCGCGGGAATAAGGATTTAGGGTGGAAGGAGTGATATGGGAAGAACGAAATTCAAAGATTAATGAAAGAGGCTTTCTAACCAACTAGGAATATCTGCCGTTTCCAATTTATTCTCCTTTTCTTATAATATGGGTAGAGCACCCTTCAAAAGGAAGGGCTCTTTGTCATTTTATACAGAGAGGATGTCAGGGGTAGTGCATGTAACCAAGCTTTTACTGGACCAGACAGAACTGCCGGTGAGCGGCCGGTGCAGCGTGCGGATTGACAAAACGATTGTCGTGGAACCTTTCAGACATTTAACAGAAGATACGTTCCGCCGGATATTGAAAGAGAAAGCCTTCATACAGCGTATTAAACTTGAAAGTGATGAAGAGGGATTTCCACAGGAGTACGAAGGTCCCTACACATCGAAACGGACCAACGGAATCTTGATTTTTACCAGGACAGCTTAAGGATACATAAAAAAAACTGACCACACCGGAGTATGGTCAGTTTTGCTGTGTTTATTCACTTGTATCATCCGTAGTGTTCCCGTAGGATCCGGAAGGCGTAATATCGAGAGCCTGCTGCAGTTTCTGCTTCGTTTCCTCTAGAGCCCCTTCGTCCGGGACGAAATAATACAACCCGTCTTCCAGACGCATGTCCTGTCCTTCAATCGTATAGGTTGTCGTCGAAGGATTTTCGGAAGACAGCGTTTTTTGGATGGCGTACAGTTCGGAGATCGTCAGGTTCGTACTGACACTGTCACCGAGGATATCCGCAAATTCACCGGCTTTGAGCAGATTGTCGGCAGAAAGGGCCTCATCAATGCTTGCCTGGATGAATTGACGCTGTCGCTCGTCCCGTGGATAGGATACGGCAACATCACGCTTTCTCATCCTCACAAAAGCGAGAGCTTCCTCCCCGTTCATCGTTGTTTCACCATCTTCAAATTCAATCTTCTTATCATAATCCAGGCTGCTTCGTTCCCAGAAGCCTTCCTTTACATCGATCGTGACGCCGCCCATCAGGTCGACAATTTCCATGAACCCTTCGAAATTGACGGACGCGAACTTATCAATCGGAATACCGAGGTAGTCCTCTACGGTTTCAATCGTCAGCTTTTCAGCCCCGTATCCGGAAACTTCCCCGAGTGAGTAGGCTGCGTTCAATTTGTGGGAGCCTGCATATTGATCGCCGACTTTATAGGCCGGGATGTCCACCTGCGTATCCCGTGGAATACTTGTCATCGTAATGTCCTTCGTATCAGGATCAAGAGTCATTACAATCTGGGTATCCGCACGGCCGGCGCCGCCTTCTGTCGAATAATCCTCAACACCCATCAGTAAAATTGAAATCGGATCATCGCCGATGTCCACAGCTTCATCCCGCAGGTCTGATTTTTCTCCTCTATCCAGATCTTCGTAAGAGGCGGTGTAGACTTTATTCACGTAATAAAAGCCACCACCGATCAGCAGCGACAGGACAAATAAAAAAACGACCCATCTTCTTATTCTTCTTTTTTTCCTGCGTCTGCGGACGCGGACGAGTTTTTTCGCCATTTGTTCCACCTCTGTTTTCTAACCTCTCAAATTCCCATTCTATCATAGATAAAAACGGGGGGAAGGCGTTCTTTTTGAGGATTGGGAAATTGTTAACTGGCTGTCATACAACGTCGTTTTTGTAGTGATTTTGTCGAAAAAGAAAACTCCCCGAAACATTTCCGGGGAGTTTTCCTATTATAATTCTTCTTTTTCTAAAATCAGATAGTTCATTTCCTTACGGCTGATTTCGTTGTAGCGTTTCGCATTTAATAGATAGAAGACGATGCCGATGATGATCCATACACCAAGAGCGATGTAGGATTCCTTCCCTAAGGCTGCCGGTGACCATGGCAGCAGAAGGAGAACGAGAAAGCCGATGGAGCTGATCATTCCGACCAGGGAAAGAAGCTTGCGTCCAGGGGAAACCGTGCTGGCTTTTTTCTCCGCCTTGGAATTCTCTGACCAGCGGAAAAACTTGTACGCCGTTGCGGTACAGAAAAAGTACGCGATGGCGACGCCGGTGGATGACATATCGACGACCCATAGCAGGGCTTCTCTGCCGAACCACGGAGCGACGAGACAGATCGTCATCGTAAACAGGATGCCGACATAGGGGGTTTTATATTTCGGGTGCAGCCTGCGGAAGATGTCCGGCAGAATGCGGGCACGTCCCATAGCAAATGTCAGACGGCTGGCAGAAATGTAAAACCCGTTCAATCCTGTGAAAATACCCATACAGACAGCAACAGCAATGATGAAGACGCCGGCGCGTCCGAGGTAGCTTTCAATCGCGTCACCGGTACCCCAGACCGACTGGGTGTCGTTGATCATCGCAAGCAGCTGCTGCCAAGGCATCGTACTGGCTGTAATCAGAATCATGGCGCTGTAGGCAACTCCTGCAGCGAGCAGTGACCAGATGATCAGGCTGAAGGCCTTTTTCGGTTCGAATTCAAATTCCTCCGCTGTCTGAGGAATGTTGTCAAACCCGACGTACGCGAACGGGGCAATGGCAAGAATCGTTAAAATGGATGCCATTGCGGTCTGATCCGGTGTAAATCCAGGGGAGATATTGGATACGCTTGGTCCGTCGGTCATGATGGCACCGATTCCAAGCAGGACGATTCCCGCAATCAAGATCAGGCTGAAAACAAATTGTGTCTGTCCGGAAAAGCTGGCACCGCGGATATTCAATAGAGCAAATACGATAAGGGCTAGAGATGCAATCGCGATCTGGATCATGGAAACATCATATCCAGCTACGGTATACATATTCCCTGTCTGAACAAAATCAGGGAAGAGGAATTTTGCCAGCAGTGCGAGGGCTGAGGCATTTAATGCAACAATACAGATATAGCCGAGCGTTAAAAACCATCCCGCCATAAAAGCGAACCGCCGGCCGAATCCTATATAGGCATAAGCGAATTCACCACCCGTAACAGGGAATTTTTCAATCAAAAATCCATAGCTGACGCCGATAATCATCATAAGAGCGGCGCCGAGTAAAAGGCCGAGAACTACACCGGCGGGGCCTGCCTGGCCGATCCAGTCTGTGGGGAGTACAAAAGCGCCCCAGCCAATCGCTGAACCGAAGGCAATCGCCCAGACCCAGTGGGGTTTTAACGTCTTTTCTAATTTTCTTCGTTCTCTAGTTGCCATAAACGAATAAGTCCTCCTAGTTAGATGTCAAAGATAACTTCCCTATTTTAGACAAACCAAAACGAAGGTGTAAACAAAAAAACCTCTATAAAGAAAAAGTCAGAAAAACGCAAAAAATGAAATGGGATTGTTAACAACCAGTTATTCCACTGACATAATCTGCTGATATAGTGGGGTTTGTGATGAAACCGGTCTAAATAGGTTTGAGGTGTGAAAAAATAGGCTAACGGAAATTTAGGAAATCGTTACATTGCCCCCCATATTCCTGTGATATAATTTTCTCGATTACAAACCTTAGTATGAACACAACAGATGGAAATTATCGATCCGCTTACAACGGACCGGAGAGGATATAATAAACCTGAGGAGGGTCTTTATGGAGTATAAGGCCTTGCTGTTCTGCCTGATCATTTCGCTGGCGATTACGCCGCTGGTCAAACGGGCAGCAATAAAAATAGGTGCGACGGATCAGCCGAACCACCGGAAAGTCCACAAAAATGTGATGCCGCGTCTCGGCGGTTTAGCGATATATTTAAGCTTTGCGCTGGGAATCGTCTTCTTTTTTCCGGAAAGTGAATTAACATGGCCTGTCCTTCTCGGTGGAACGATCATTATCGTGACCGGCGTGCTGGATGACTTGAAAGAACTGTCCGCGAAAATGAAACTCGCCGGACAGCTGCTTGCCGCAGGAGTCGTCGTCATCGGCGGTGTCCAGGTGGAATTCATCAACCTGCCCTTCGGCGGGGAGCTGGAGCTTGGATATCTCAGTATTCCGCTTACGATCGTCTGGATCATTGCCATTACAAATGCCATCAACTTGATTGACGGTCTGGACGGCCTTGCCGCAGGAGTATCAGCCATTGCGCTGTTAACCATTTCCGGCATGGCCATCACGATGGGGAATGTATTTGTCGTCTTCGCAGGCTTGATGATGCTTGGAAGCACCCTCGGCTTCCTCGTCTACAATTTTTACCCTGCTAAGATTTTCATGGGGGATACAGGTGCCCTGTTTTTAGGATTTATGATCAGTGTTCTTTCTTTACTCGGATTTAAAAATGTGACGTTATTCTCCCTTGTCATTCCTGTCATTATTTTAGGTGTGCCGATTTCGGACACGCTCTTTGCGATCGTCCGCCGGGTCATCCAGCGGAAACCGCTGTCGGCACCGGATAAGTCGCACCTTCATCATTGTCTGTTAAATCTCGGCTACAGCCATCCGGAATCTGTCCTGATGATTTATGCGGTCAGTGCCCTGTTCAGTCTCGCTGCCGTCATATTCTCACAGGCGACGATGTATGGAGCGGTTCTTGTCGTAGCTCTTCTAGCGCTGATGATTGAATTGATTGTTGAAATCACCGGTTTGATTGGAAAAGATTACAAACCGATTTTGAATATGATCCGCGGGGTCCGAACCCGTCGATAAAAAAAGCAGAAGGCTGGATGAACAGCCTTCTGCTTTTTTTTACATGGAATTGTTATTTTCGTCTCCGTTGGAAAAGCTGTCCACCTCATCGTCTTTAACGAGAGGGTTGGATAGGTTCAAGTGATCTTTGAGCGTTTGAGTGACGGTGGTGAGATCTTCTTCATTCACCTGGTAGTACCAGCCGTTACCAGTGAATCCGCCTTCTCCTGACAACTGCATTTTATCAAACGTAAAGCCGTCCTTCTGCAGGAAATAATCTTTGAAGGAAATCATTTCATCAAAGGTCAGGTTCGTTTTCATGTTGCTGCTCACAGAGGCGAGGATATCGTCAAAGTTGTTCAACCCTTTTGTGGACATCGTTTCACTGAAAATTTCCTGGATGAGCTTCATCTGGCGCTCCCCACGGGCAAGGTCACTGTCATACTTCCTTGTTCGTGCAAGAGCCAGAGCTTCTTCGCCGGTAATCGTCTGGTAGCCTTCCTGCAGCTCTACGGCTCCCGCTGTATCGGAACTGTTCTGCTCTGTCATATCAAATGGAACGTCGTAGTTGATGCCGCCGATGGCATCAACAACTTCCACAAATGAATTGAAGTTCAATCGGACATAATAATCGACAGGAACATCAAGCAGCTGCTCCACCGTCTTGACGGTAGCATCCACACCGCCGAAGGCATGGGCGTGGGCAATCTTATCCTCATAGCCGACTTCAGGGATATAGGTGAGTGAGTCCCGGGGGATGTTCAGCATCTTAATCGAACGATCATCCTGATTGAAGGTGGCCAGAACGAGGGCATCGGAACGGGCCGGCAGTCCTTCATCACCTGTACGCTTCTCACTGTCATCAATGCCGATGAATAACACAGACGTGTGATCTTTGGCAGGGTTCACTTCTTCCACGCGTTTATCCGACATGCCGCCTCGGTCCAGCTCTTTGTGGGATTCGGTGGCGGTTTCTTTCACCTGATCGGTTAAATAAACCGCATACCCCGCCGCTGCTCCGATGCCGGCAAGCAAGAGGAAAGCCGCTGCCCAGAGGAAGATGGTCAGCTTTTTCAGCTTCATACGTCAGTAAGCTCCTTTACTCCGGTGTGACGTCAAATTCTACGTAGGAGGTTCCGCCTCTTGTGATGTCCGCCTGACCACTTGTCAAATCGACCATCCAAGCTTCGAATTCCTCTTCCAGTCCGCTTTCTACGTATATTATTAATTCCACATTTTCCAGGTAATTAACCGTTTCTAGCGTATACGTCGAATTCCGCACTTCATTTTCCACTTTTCCGAGCAGGGTATAATCGATTTTCACCTTAATTTCCTGCATCAGCTGCCGTTGGACGACACCGGTCGTCGTAATGGCTTCAGAAGCAGTGGATCCGTAAGCGCGGATGAGACCGCCGGCCCCCAGCTTAATGCCGCCGAAGTAACGGGTAACAACGACAGCGGTATCCTTTAACCCGCGTTTTTTCAGTACTTCCAGCATCGGTACACCGGCGGTTCCACTCGGCTCCCCGTCGTCATTCGCCTTTTGGATCAAATCGTGTTCGCCGATCATGTAAGCGGAGCAGTTATGGGTGGCATCGCTGTGTTTCTTTTTGATTTCCTGAATAAAGGCCTGTGCTTCTTCTTCTGTTTCACAACGCTTCACATAACCGATGAAGCGGGATTTTTGTATGGTAACTTCTTCAGAACCCTCAGGTTTTACGGTATAATATCTTTCCAGCATCGTTGAAAACCTCCTAAGCTTTTATTATATCGAGGGGGGTTGAAATGGGCAAACCATACAAATAGTAGGATTGCGGCTGAAAAGTTGTACATAACCCCCATAAATGGACATGGGTCTTACGAATGATTATGTGAATATTGATGGAGGGACTTGTGATGAGCGAACAGAAAACGGGGGATATCGCCCTTGACCATATTATCGATGAGATGGTGGATACAGTCACCAACAGCAAGGATGAAATCTTTGAGATCGGCGAGGGATCCCGTCAGGAATATGAAAAGCTGTACGATGAACTGCAGGAAACGAAACGACAGGTGATTGCTTATATTGAAGAAGGCGATCAACTCGATCAGAAAGTTCGTTTTTCCCGCAAGCGTTTGTCCGAAGTAAGCAGTCAGTTCCAGAAATATTCAGAGGAAGAAATCCGCGAAGTCTATGAGAAAACCCATGCCCTGCAGATGGAACTCTCGATGAAAAGAGAAAAAGAGAAACAGCTGCGCTGCCGCAGGGACGACCTTGAACTCAGACTTCGTAAGCTTGAGGAAACGATTGGACGTGCGGAAGCGTTAGGCGGGAAAATTTCCGTCGTTTTGAATTACTTAACCGAAGATTTCAAACAGGTCAGCGATGCTTTGGAAACAGCGAAGGAAAAGCAGCAGTTCGGCCTGCAGATCATTGAAGCGCAGGAAGAAGAACGCCGCCGGCTCTCCAGGGAAATTCATGACGGTCCGGCACAGATGCTGGCCAACGTGATGCTCCGCTCCGACCTTGTAGAAAGGACCTATAAGAAACGCGGCATCGAGGATGCGATGCAGGAAGTGAAAAGTGTCCGCTCGCTCGTCCGGTCTGCCCTCTATGAAGTACGGAGGATCATTTACGACCTCCGTCCAATGGCCCTTGATGATCTTGGTTTACTTCCTACATTGAAAAAATACCTGGCGACCGTCCAGGATTACAATGATGGACTGACCATCACCTTCGCCACGTTTGGTAAGGAAGACAGGCTGGAATCCAAATACGAAGTAGCTCTGTTCCGCCTTGTGCAGGAGGCCGTCCAAAATGCGGTCAAGCACGCCGAAGCGCAGGAAATCAAAGTGAAAGTCGAAATCATGTCCACCAGTGCGATGATCATCGTGAAGGATGACGGAAAAGGTTTTGATACGAACGGGAAGAAGGAAAAATCGTTCGGCCTGATGGGCATGCGGGAACGTGTAGAAATGCTCGAAGGCGAACTGAACATCGATTCCAGCATCGGTGAAGGGACGATAGTCACAATCCATCTGCCATTAAATTGATAATTTTGTGAAAAACTATGTAAATGGACTTAAATCGTTTATAATAGAAAGCAGGATTAGGGTGTCATTTACAAACAAAACAAAAACAGAGATAGAGAGAGAACAAAGAATAGGTTAGGGGAACAAAAAACCATTCTATGTAAGAGAAACAGGAGGAAATGACCATGACGACCAGAATCGTACTGATTGACGACCATAAATTGTTCAGGGAGGGCGTAAAGAGAATCCTCGACTTCGAATCCAGTTTTGAAGTTGTAGCCGAAGGTGATGACGGGGATGCAGCACTGCGAATCGTCGAGGAACACCTGCCGGATGTAGTGTTAATGGACATTAACATGCCAAGCATGAACGGCGTAGAAGCGACAGCAGAAATTACGAAGCGGTATCCTGAAATGAAGGTCATCATCCTGTCCATTCACGATGACGAGAACTATGTCACCCACGCCTTGAAAACAGGGGCGCAGGGGTATCTGTTGAAGGAAATGGACTCTGATGCGCTCATCGATGCCATCAAAGTCGTCGGTGCTGGAGGCTCTTATCTGCATCCGAAGGTTACGCACAATCTAGTAGCGGAATACCGCCGTTTGTCAGAAAGCAAAGGAAGCAGCAGCTATCGTACGATCGAGTACCGCAAACCGCTTCATCTGCTTACCCGCCGCGAATGCGAAGTGCTGCAGCTGTTGGCGGACGGTAACAGCAACCGCGGTGTAGCAGAGGCCTTATACATCAGTGAAAAGACCGTTAAAAACCATGTCAGCAATATTTTACAGAAGATGAATGTGAATGACCGTACGCAGGCGGTTGTCACGGCCATTAAAAATGGCTGGGTGGAAGTCATTTAACGGTAGATTTGCTCCTTACTCAAGCTGTCCGGAACCTCCGGGCAGCTTTTTTCTTTGTCTGCATGACCAGGCCTGGTATTTCATTAAACAGGATGAGAAGGCTCTCATTCAGCAGGGTTCGAAGGGGGACGGGGAGACTCCTGCGGGATGAGCATGCAGGGTGAGGCCCCGCAAGGCGGAGCCTGAGGAGACTCAGCGCATGTCCGCGGAAAGCGACCTGTCCCCCGCAGAACCTGACTCCGACTTCGTTGATACAACAGGAATGGGAGTGTCTGACATCGGACATCTGCACAGTTTGTTGGTGCAATGGCAGCGGCCTTCATGTAAAATAGGGAAGGAGAAAAAAGAAAACTATCGTACATATAAGCATAGAGGAATTTTTTTATAAGGAGCTGGGTCGGATGAAAACAGCAATCATAACGGACAGTACGGCTTACCTTCCGAAGCAAGTAAGACAAGCCCATCATATACATATGGTCCCCTTAAACGTCATCTTTGGGGAAGAATCCTATCAAGAAGAGATTGATATCAACGCCGATGATTTTTATGACATGGTCAGGGAAGGCGGGAAGCTTCCGAAAACCTCCCAGCCGTCGATCGGCATCATGACACAAAAGCTCGAGGAACTGGCGCACAACTATGACGCCGTCATTTCCATCCACTTATCCAGCGGAATCTCCGGCACCTATCAGGCGATGATGACCGCCGGGGAAATGGTGGATGATATCGACGTCCACGTGTTTGACTCGGAAATCAGCTGCCACATGCAGGGCTTTTATGCGCTTGAGGCGTCGGATATGGCCGAGCGCGGAGCGGGTCCTGACGAAATTTTGTCCCGTCTGAAGAAAATGAAGGAAACGATGCATGCCTACTTCATGGTGGATGATTTGTCCCACCTGCAGCGCGGCGGCCGTCTGAACGGAGCGCAGGCATTTGTCGGCAGTCTGCTTCAGGTGAAGCCGGTGCTGCACTTTGTGGATACGAAAATCGTTCCGTTTGAAAAAATCCGTACGCGTAAAAAAGCGCTGAAACGGATCCTTTCCCTGCTCGCAGAAAAGGTGGAGGACGGGGGAGAGTACGAAGCAACCCTGATTCACGCCAACCGTCCGGATGAAGCTGCGGAATTGAAGAAAGAAATAGAATCCCGGCACGCCAATGTCCACGTGACATTAAGCTACTTCGGTCCGGTTATCGGCACCCACCTCGGTGAAGGGGCGATCGGCCTTGGCTGGTACCGTCAGTCCTGAGAATACGAGCCTGTCTGTGAGACTCAGGCAGGCTCTATTTTTCTAAGGAAGGTGACGCTGTGCTCCCGTATTTCCAACGAAAGAAACCTCAGGACTTCTCCTGGATCCCCTCCAATCCTGTTCCTCATCCACATCTCGATCTTGCCGGTAAACTCCTCCTCCCACATGAAATCCCCTACAGTGAAAAACAGATATTAACGTTGGTTTCGAAACGAATTTTAACGAAAACAGAGAGTATGGAGCAGCACCTGTTTCAAAAACGCTGCCGCCGCTGCGGGAACACGCAGGCCCATTTGTTTGCCGAACTCCCCCATACAACCTGTGGAAAGTCGTGCGTCTACTGCCGCAACTGCATCCAAATGGGACGTGTATTGGAATGTGAGCCATTGTATATAGGAAGCGCAAACGTCCAGTGGCCTCTCTATGAGGATCCATGTGTATGGGAGGGAACGCTGACTCCCGGCCAGCAGCGGGCGGCCGATGATTTGACCGCATTGGTTCAAAACGGCTCCGGGGAACACCTCATCTGGGCTGTCTGCGGAGCTGGGAAAACAGAAGTGCTTTTTCCTGCGATTACAAAAGCATTGGAAACCGGCAAAAGAATCTGCCTTGCCACACCGAGAACGGACGTTGTCCGTGAGCTGCAGCCTCGGCTGCAGAAGGCTTTTCCTGCAGTCGATACAGCGGCTTTGTACGGCGACAGTCCGGACAAAAACGGGCAGGCTCCATTTGTCATTGCCACCACCCACCAGCTTTTCCGATTTGCACATGCTTTTGACGTGCTCATTATCGATGAAGTCGATGCCTTTCCCTTTCACAACGATCCCACGCTGCATTTTGCAGCCAAAAGAGCGGCCAAGCCGGAGGCTGCGATCATTTATTTAACCGCAACGCCACGAAAAGAACAAAAGCGAAGGCTCCGCCAAAAATCCCTCCCTGTCACTTTCATCCCGAAACGATTCCACGGTCACCCGCTCCCTGTACCTGTGTTGAAGCTGACTCCGATGCTTCACCGCTCTTTGAACCGAGGAAAGCTTCCGCAGCATCTATCGAAAACCATCTCTGAACAGCAGACCACAGCCAGGCAGCTGCTGCTTTTTCTTCCTTCCATTAAAAAGGCAGAGGAAATCGCTGCTTTCTTAAAGGAAGAAGGGTATGAGGTGAAGTCGGTCCATGCCGAAGATCATCACCGGGCAGAGAAAATTCAAAGCTTCCGCAATAAAGAGTACCGCATCCTCGTTACGACAACGATTCTAGAGCGTGGCGTGACCTTCCCGTCGGTCGATGTATACGTCATCGATGCCGGTCATGTCGTCTTCGATGAAGCAGCTCTCGTTCAGATTGCCGGCCGGGCTGGAAGAAGCGCTGACGATCCGGATGGGGATGTGCGTTTTTACCACATCGGCAAAACGGATGAGATGCTGGACGCGGTGGAAGCGATCAAAAAGATGAACAAGCTGGGGCAGAAGCTGTGAACTGTTATCTCTGCTTTTCCCCCATCGTACCGGAAGTGAATTGGACAAATTTCCTGCTGCCGGTAATCAATAAGAAAATCTGCCGGACGTGTGAAGAAGAGCTTGAGGAGCTTCCTGCTGAACGCTGTCCGATGTGTTCAAGAGCAGGAGAGGGTCTCTGCGGTGACTGCTCGCGCTGGGAAGAGACGCTTCCTGGTGTCCTTGATCAAAACGATTCGGTGTTTACGTACAATGCTTTTGCCAAAGAGCTTGTCGCCAAATGGAAATACCGCGGCGATTACGTGGCTGTGGAAGCTCTTGAAGTGATGGTGAAGGAAAAGTGGAAGGGGCTGAACCTGGATGATGATCTGACTGTCTGCGTTCCTTTGAGTTCGGAGCGGGAAAAGGAGCGCGGCTTTAATCAATCCGGGAAGATCATTGAAATGGTCGGAAAAGAACCCGCGCATCTTTTTAAACGCATTCACGGGGAAAAGCAGTCGAAGCGGAATAGACGGGCGAGGCTGGAAGCGGACAACCCCTTTTCTCTTGTGAAACCGGTAAATCAGCCGGTTATCATCGTTGATGACATTTATACAACCGGAAGAACGATCCGTCATATGGCCTCGCTGTTGAAAGAAAGCGGCTGTCCCGAGGTGCGGTCATTTACAATTTTTCGATGAATCTGTCTATGAGACTTTTGAATCTTATTTTTTAACCGATATAATAAGAAAGAGAGTATAAGGGGGACCATCGGCATGGGAGAATTAGCGAACTGTCCGCGCTGTAATGCCATATTCATAAAAGGAGCGGCCGTCATCTGTCAGGCATGCGTAAAAAAAGAGGAGCAGGACTTTCAGACGGTGTATACGTTTCTAAAGAAAAAATCCAACCGCACGGCTACGGTCAATGAAATACAAGCAAAAACCGGCGTTTCCAAGAAGCAGATCCGGGAATTCGTAAAGCAGAAAAGGCTGCACCCTTCGCAGTTTCCTTCCTTGGAATACGGATGTGAGAAGTGCGGATCCCCCATTCAGGAAGGACGCATCTGTTCCAGCTGCAGCAGAGAACTCGGAGCAGAGCTGGAGCAGGTAACGCGCAACGAGGAGTTTGCTGATCGGATCAAGGAAAAAGTGTCTCGTAAGACTTATTACTCAGTGGGAAATGATTAATTTGGATGATGGATGGAGCGATTCCTTTTCCGATATATAGAGTATAACGAAACGGACACGTAAGTGAGGTGTATCTAATGAAAATCAATCGACCGCATCATACTCAGATGAACCCTTATCAAAAACAGTTGAATCAGCAGGCAGATGTCAAAACTCATCAGGCGAAGGATAAGCTGGAAATCTCTCCGCAGGCGAAGCAGATGCAGGAGAATGATTCGGTATCTCCGATGCGACAGAAACTCGTGGAACAGATCAAGCATGATGTGGATACGGGCAATTATCAGGTGGATGCCCAGGCATCAGCGAAAAAGATGATCGATTTCTTTTCAAACAAAGAATAAAGGAGCATCACAATGACGATCGGTACCATCATAACTCTCATGAACAAACTGACTCAGCTGCATAAAAGCCTGCTTACGGTATCGCACACCAAAACAGAGGCGTTGAAGCATAATGAAACGGACAAAATGCAGAAGCTGCTGCAGCAGGAGCGGAAGCATGTACAGGCTGTGAAACAGATGGAAAAGCAGCGGACGGAAGCGGCGGCCGAGTGGTTTAAGGAGAAGGGGCATACGGGACAGGACGAGACCGTTTCCGCAATGCTCCAGCTTCTTTCAGGTGAGGAAAAAGACGAGCTGCAGCGTGCGTATGAAGCGCTCATCTTCGTTTTCTCTGATTTGAAACAGCAGGAGGCTTTGAATGCGGAGCTCATCCAACAGTCGATGCAGTTTATCAGCCTGTCACTGAATACACTGGAGCCGTCCATCCAGTCGTTGAATTACGGAAATCAAAAGCAGGAAGCGCCGAAGCGCTCCCTGTTTGATTCGAAAGCTTAAATAGAGGAGCAGCACATATGACATCTACGTTTCACGGGCTTGAAGTAGCCAAACGCGGCTTGTTTACCCAGCAGGCTGCCTTATACACAACCTCTCATAATATCGCCAACGCCAACACCGAAGGATATACGAGACAGCGGGTCAATTTCGAGCAGACCGGTCCATATCCTGCCGCCTCGAGAAACCGTCCGGAAATCCCCGGTCAGATGGGAAGCGGTGTGCAGGCAGCTTCCATTGAGCGCGTGCGTGTCGGTTTTCTTGATCAACAGTACCGCGGGGAAGCCAGTAAAGCGGGCTATTATGATTCACGCTCAGACGCTCTTGCGCGTCTGGAAAGCGTCATGAACGAACCTTCCGAGGACGGTTTATCCAGCACGATGGACCGTTTCTGGGGAGCTCTGCAGGATTTGTCCGTGAACCCGGAAGATTCAGGCGCCCGTTCTGTCGTCCGGCAGCGCGGCCAGGCGGTGGCCGAAACGTTCAACTATCTTTCCAACACGATCCAGACGATGCAGAAGGATGTGAAAACGGAAGTGGGCGTCACGGAAAAGTCGATCAACTCCATCGCCAACCAGATTCATAATATCAATGAGCAGATCAGTGAAGTCGAGCCCCACGGAATGGTTCCGAATGATTTGTATGATGAGCGTGACCGCTTGATCGATCAGCTTTCCGAGCACGTCAACGTACAAGTGAGCTATGAGGAGACGTCCACATCTGCCAGTCCGCTGGCTATGGGGAGAGCGACGATTTCCTTAGTCAATCAGGATGGTAAAGCGATGAACCCGCCGGCCACCCTTGTAGACGGAACTGTCGGTGGCGGCGTGAATGAACTGGATGTCACCTATGGCGCAGACAGCGCTCTCGCTACAGGAATGGCAATAGGGGGAAACACGAACACTATTGAAGAATTTTCTTCCCCCGGAAAATTGAAAGGCTTAATCGAATCCGGTGGGTATGTGCAGGCCGGAGAGAAAAAGGGCAGCTACGAAAACATGCTCTCGGATCTGGACCGGATGGCCACAGGCTTTGCGGAGGCATTCAATACCGTTCATCAAAACGGGGAGTCTTTGAACAGCATCAATAATGGAACGACTGTACCGAAGTTTTTCGATATCGATATGTCACAGGCAAACAATGACGGCGTCGTGGAAGGCATTGCAGGGACGTTGGATTTAACGGATGAAATCAAAGCCGACGGCGACAACATCGCAGCAGCGGTGACGAATGAGTCGGGGAACGGTGAAAACGCTCGGAATCTTGCTGAAGTGAAGAACGATAATAACGCCCTTTTCGGGGAGGAAGCGTCCCTTTCCAACTTTTATGAATCCATCATTGGTACGATGGCCGTGGAAACGCAGGAAGCGGAGCGGATGTCGAAGAATGCCGGCACACTGCAGGCTTCTGTGGAGGAGCAGCGGCAGTCGGTCAGCTCTGTCTCCCTCGATGAGGAAATGGCCAATATGATCAAATATCAGCACGCCTATAATGCGGCCGCCCGTAACATTACGGTCATTGATGAAATGCTGGATACCATCATCAACCGGATGGGCGTCTAAGAAGGGAGGATAACCTATGCGCGTAACTCAATCGATGTTAGCCGGCAATATGCTGCGTAATTTAAGCAGCAGCTATGAAAACATGGGCACCTATCAGGATCAGCTGGCGACCGGGAAGAAGATCACCCGCGCCTCGCAGGATCCTGTTGTTGCGATGAAAGGCATGAATTACCGCTCCCAGCTTTCCGGCGTGGAACAGTATAAGCGGAACATCAGTGAAGTGCATAATTGGATGGACAGCAGTGATTCTTCTATGAATGAAGCCACACAGGCGATGCAGCGTGTTCGAGAGCTGACGGTTCAGGCAAGTAACGGCACGTATGAAGGAGAACAGCTTGCCAACATCGCAAAAGAAATCCGCCAGTTGAAGGAGCATGTCGGAAGCATCGCCAACACGAAGGTGAACGATAAATACATCTTTAACGGCACCAATACGACAGCCGCACCGGTCAATATGGATAACGCCGCTTTTACGATCAATCAAAGCGCAAGTCCGGTCATGATCGAAGTGTCGGACGGCGTCCGGATTCAGACGAACGTGAACGCCGGTAACGTATTCAACGAAGATTTATTCAACGACCTTGAAAGCTTCGCCAATGCTTTGGAAAGTGGGACAAACCTTGATGAATTTCTCGGTAAATTCGATGGTCATATCAACAATATCGTCAATGAGCGGGCCGATCTCGGCGCGCGGATGAACCGGGTCGAGCTGATTGAGGACCGTCTGGCGACTCAGGAGGTATCGGCCTCCAAGCTCGTCTCCGATAATGAAGATGCCGACATTGAAAAAGTCATCATGGATTTGAAAACACAGGAAACAATCCACAGGGCCGCTCTCGGTGCTGGCTCACGCATCATCCAGCCGACGCTGATGGACTTTCTAAGATAGGCTGCTCCCTGAAGGGACAGCCTGCTTTTTTATGAAAAGGAGAGCATCCTTATGAACATACCTAAGCTCCAGGTGCAGACGACTCAGGCGCGGCTCGGTCATCAGGTGGAAGGATCACAGCAGACGATCCGTCAACCGAAAGCGGAATTGTCCATCCAGCAGCCGGCGGCAGAAATGAATATCCGTCAGCGTCCGGGAAAACTGACAATCGACCAGACAAAGGCGTGGCACAATATTGATTTGAAAAGCGTGGCGAAGCGGAGTGATGAGCTTGCCGCTGATGGCCGGCAGCTGTTGCTGGAAGGCGTCGCCCGGATGGCGCGTGAAGGCGATGAGCTGATGAAAATCGAAAGCGGCGGCAATCCAATCGCCTCTCATGGAGAGGAAAATGCCAAGCTGGATTTTACATTTGCGCCGGGAGGGCTGCCTGCGTATGATCTTGTTGACGTATCGTATGAGGCCGCTTCTGTGGAAATAGACGTAGAGCCGCAGAAGCCGGTGATTCAGGTGCAGCCGCAGAAACCACAGCATACGTATCAGCCTGGAAAGGTGAGCTTTCAGTTAGAACAGCATCCGGACGTACAGATCGACTGGAAAGTGTAAAAGGAGAATGGATATGAATATCAATACAAAGCATTTCGGTGAACTTGCTGTCGAGGAAAAGGATCTTCTCACCTTCAAGCACGGGCTGCCGGGATTTGAAAACGATCATACATATGTGCTGCTGCCTGTAGATGAAAATGGTGTTTATTATGCGCTGCAGTCCGTGGACGCAGCCGAGGTGGCGCTCATCGTCACCAACCCGTACCTGTTTTTTGCGGATTATGAGTTCCATATTGAAGACGCGGTCGTTGAAGAGCTTGGCCTGAACGGTCCGGAAGATGTAGCTGTCTATAGCGTGCTGACGCTAAAAGATCCTTTCAAAGCCTCTACGATCAACTTGAAAGCTCCGATCGTTGTTAACGTCCATAAAAACAAGGCCAAGCAGGTCATCCTGAAAGAAGAAAGCTACCAGAGACGGCAGCTTCTTTTGACAGAGGATAAAGGCGGTGAAGCTGATGCTCGTCCTTAACCGTAAGTCCGGAGAATCGATCAAAATCGGCGATGATATCGAAATTAAAGTCGTTTCCATTGAAGGCGGACAGGTGAAGCTCGGCATTGAGGCCCCGCGTCATATCGATATCCACCGCAAGGAAGTGTATGTCAGCATTGAAGAGGAGAACAAGGAAGCCTCCTCGCTTTCAAAAAATTTACTGGATCTGCTGAAAAATTGAAAATAAACGTTAACAGTGGGAAAAGTCGTCCGATATAAGTAATGTAAAACATTACAAGAGTCGGCCGACTTTTTGTATGTATTCTAATGGATTTCACAAGGACGTGAAATCAACCATTTCAAGGAGGAATTTGTAACATGAGAATTAATCACAATATCGCAGCTTTGAATACTTATCGTCAGCTGGGGTCTGCTAACAATGCGCAGTCCAACTCTATGGAAAAACTATCTTCTGGTCTTCGTATTAACAATGCATCTGATGATGCCGCTGGTCTTGCAATTTCTGAGAAGATGCGTGGTCAGATTCGTGGATTGGATCAAGCTTCTAAAAACTCTCAAGATGCAATCTCTTTAGTGCAAACAGCTGAAGGTGCTCTAAATGAAACACATGATATTCTGCAACGGATGCGTGAATTAGCCGTTCAAGCTGGTAACGATACAAACACTACTACTGACCGTGAGGAAATTCAGAAAGAAATAAACCAAATGACTTCTGAAATTAACCGTATTGGTAATACTACAGAGTTTAATACTCAAAAATTACTAAACGGTGATAAAGATGGAGCAGAAGTAGAGGCTGTAACAGCAGTTGCTGGTGAATATAAAGCATCAATTAGCAATTATGGGACTGTGGAAATTGATGGCACTACAGTTTCAGGTGCAACAGATATCACTTCTTTAGTAACTGCGATTAACGGTGATGCAACTTTAAGTGCAAAATACACAGCTTCTGACGATGGTGGAGACTTGAAGCTTGTACAAGATAGTGGGCAAGAATCTGGCACAGCACCTTCAATTACTGGTGTAACTGTTAATGAAACAAAAGCAGGTGTAACAGCAGTAGCAGCTGTGCCGGCAGATCCTGATAAAAGCTTGAAATTTCAAATTGGAGCTAATGAAAATCAAAGTCTGACTCTTGATATTAGTGATATGAGATCTCAGGCTTTAGGACTTTCTACATCTGGTACTACTAACGCCAAGTTAGCAGTTACAGATGGAACAAGTAACATAACTACAGAGCAAGCATTAAGTGTTCTAACACACGATGATGCAGCTGAGACAGTAACTAAAATACAATCAGCAATAGATCAAGTTTCTGCTGAGCGATCTAAACTTGGTTCTAACCAAAATCGCTTAGATCATACAATTAATAACTTGAGTACATCTTCTGAAAACCTAACAGCTGCGGAATCTCGTATCCGTGATGTTGACATGGCGAAGGAAATGATGAACCAAACGAAGAACTCTATTCTTGCTCAGGCTTCACAAGCGATGCTTGCACAAGCAAACCAACAGCCACAGGGAGTTCTACAGCTTCTACGTTAATATTTATTTTCCAAGAGACTTCAGTTTTACTGGAGTCTCTTTTTTATTTCCTCTTCAACTTCCTCAAAACACTCCGATATAAAAAGAAAACCGTATAGGAGTTGTTGAAGGTGCATCTGTCCACACGCATCACCCCCTCACAACCCCTGCAGAGCACCTATAAGCCACATAACCCAACGACATCTGTTCAGGACATACAGGAGAAGAGAGAAGCGTACTCTTTTCCTGCTGGTGAAAAAGAAAAGCTGACACAGTTGACGGACAGCTTGAATGATATTTTCCAATCATTACAAACATCCCTGCGCTTTCAGTTCCACGATAAGCTCGGGGAATATTATGTAACCGTCGTCAATATTGAAACCGACGAAGTGATTAAGGAAATTCCGCCGAAGAAGATGCTGGATCTGTATGCATCGATTGCAGAATCGATCGGCATCATTGTCGACCATAAAATATAAGAAGGTGAAAGCATGAGTGATATGCGGATCGGAGGCCTGGCTTCCGGAATGGATATTGACGGTATCGTCAAGGACCTGATGAATGCGGAGAAACAGCCGTTAAACAAAATGGAGCAGGATAAGGAATGGCTCACATGGCAGCGGGATTCGTACCGTGATGTGAACAAGCAGTTGAAGGAACTGGATGATATGGCCTTTAACATGAAACTGCAGTCAACGTTCAATTCCAAAACAGCAACCTCTTCGAGTTCGGCCGTTTCTGCAACAGCCAATGCTTCCGCTGGAAACGGCGATTATACGCTGAGCGTGGAACAGCTGGCGACAGCTGCCTACAACTACAGTAAAGAAAAGATTACAAAAGATGGTTCGTCATTTGATCCGAGTGCTTCGTTAAGCAGCCAGCAGAACAGTTTCAAAAATGGTCTGACGCTTGGCGAGACATTTTCGATAACGACGTATAATGAAGACGGCTCAAAAAATACGAAGTCGTTCGAAGTGACCGGAGACAAGTCACTGAATGACGTTCTCTCTGAAATCAGCAAGTCTGATCTCGGTGTCCGTGCGTTTTATGATAAAAGTGCGGATAAAGTGATGCTTGAACGAACCGTAACCGGAAACTTCAATCAGGATGATAATGAATTCTTAGGTGCGGAAATTGGTTTTGATGGAAGTGCCTCGTTTCTGTCTACGACCCTTGGGATTAAGAATGGGGATAACTCCTCCGGCTCGTGGAAGCTGAATGAAAAAGGCGGACAGGATGCGAAATTCACCTATAACAACGGGCTGGAAATTTCGTCGAAGACCAACAACTACACGTTGAATGGTGTGAACTTTACCTTCAACGAAGTGACGGATGGCAACGTCACGGTCAATGTGACCAACAATGTGGATGACGCGTTTGATAAGATTGTCAAATTCGTCGATAAATACAATCAGATCATTGAGGACTTGAACGGGAAGGTACAGGAAAAGAAGAACCGTGACTATCCACCACTGACAGCCGAACAGAAAGAGGATATGGAAGAGAAGGAAATCGAGCTGTGGGAAGAGCAGGCGAAGAGCGGGATGCTCCGGAATGATGCCGCTGTTTCTGGAGCGCTCAGCAAAATGCGGGAAAACTGGTACACACCTGTTCAGACAGACGGAGCGTTTTCCATGCTGTCGCAGATCGGCATCACATCCTCCTCCAACTACCGTGACGGCGGTAAGCTCATCGTCGACGAGGACGATTTGAAGAATGCCCTTCGCAACGATCCGGAATCGGTCTATCAGCTGTTTACGGGTACAGAGGAGAATCCTGGTATTGCACGGCGTCTGGAAACGACGATCGACAGCACCGTGAAATCGATCGAGCAGAAGGCAGGAAAAGCGACGACGCTGGATAACAATTTCCTGCTCGGCCGGCAGATTGAAGATTTAGATGATGAAATGGACAGCTTCCAGGACCGCTTGAATCAAATTGAAGACCGCTACTGGAGAGAGTTTACCGCGATGGAGAAGGCCATTTCACAGATGAACTCCCAGTCAGCTTTTATTATGCAGAACTTTGGCTAAACGTTATAAAAAAAGGAGTGTTGAATAGATGTCTATTCAAGCCTATCAAAACAACTCAGTGGAAACAGCCTCCCCTGGCGAACTGACACTCATGCTCTACAACGGCTGCATCAAATTCATCAAGGCAGCGGGAAAAGCAATGGAGCAGAAAGATATAGAAAGTAAAAATACGAATATCCAAAAAGCCCAGCGCATCATCCAGGAACTGATGGTGACGATGGACCAGAATACAGACATCAGCGCACAGGTGCTTCCGCTGTATGACTATATGAACCGCCGTCTGATCGAAGCGAATATGAAAAATGATGGAGCCATCCTTGATGAAGTGGAAGGGCTCGTTGTCGAGTTCCGCGATACGTGGAAGCAGGTTATCCTGCAGACGAGAAAATCCCAGTACGCTCAGGGCGGAAACGCGTAACGATGGTGTGGCAGACATTTTTAACGCTGACGAAAGAACTGGAGGAAATGGTTCACCAGCCCTCCTCTCAGACTCGCTCTCAGCGGATGGAACGTATCAATGACCTGTTAGAAAAACGCCGGGAACTGTTATCCAAGCTGCCGCAGCCTTCGACGGATGAAGAAAAAGCGATCGTACAGGAAGTGAAGAAGCGGGACTTGATGATCAATCAGAAGATGGAGTTCCTGCTTATGGATTTGAAGAATCAGATGCGGAATAATAAAAAGCAGAAATCCAGTAAACAGCGATACATCAATCCGTACCAAAGCGTATCGACCTATGACGGCATGTATTTGGATCACAAAAAATAGAAAGAGGGATTCCTCTGCCTTTTCTAACCTGTGAACAGCACACAATGCTTCGTGCTTATCATGAGCTTATCCACACCACTCAGGAGGGCCTGGACTATTTAACAGACCAGTATGCCGGGCTTCCATCGCCACAGGTTCCTGATGTTTTTCAGGATGTGCTGCTGGCTTTCCAACAGTTGAACGCCACTCATGGGAAAATGGGTGGGCTGATGGAAGGTGATTTGCTGAAGGATTTTCTACATATCGTTGAAATGCTCGAAGGCTGGTTTGACATTCCCTCTCAGGAGAAGTCCATTCATCTGTCTGAAGTAGTCCTGCCTGCCTACGCGGCATGGTCAGAAAAAATCTAGTCCGCCCTGCACCCTTATATCGTGCACTAGTAAAGAAGTATCAGGATCCTGATGCTTCTTTTGTTTTGGTTAGAAGGTAGATTTCATGACTAATCTCCTATATAATCCCATGGTGGAACCATACATAAAAAAGGGGAGAGGTTATATGAAGAAATGGTTAGGACTGGCAGCCACCGCTTTGGCAGCGGCAGGATTGTTTCAAGCTTCAACCGTCGAGGCAGCGCAAGATCCCATCGAGGTAGAGAAAGTCGAAGCACAGAATACATATGAAGAAAAGGAACCGAACGATGGACGGGAAGATGCCACACAAGTTCCGTTGAATTCCTACATTTCCGGAGAATTTACGGACGAGGATGTGGATTACTACCGTGTAGAGGTGAATGGAGATAAAACCGTTAGATATATGTTCCAACTGTACGATTCCTTAGAAGAAAAAACAGAAATGAAGTTTCATGGCAGTCTTATGAATGAAGAAGGAGAACTATTGAAACCATATCGCAAGAACGCGAATGGGTATGGATACTTCGAAGCCCACCTTTTGAGCCCGGGAATCTATTATATAAAAGTTTGGGGTGAGGGTGATGTTGCAAATGAAATCTCCTACACTCTTTTTTCTGGAGCGGAGCCGTTAAACTCATTTGCAGAAAGAATTTGGGGGAATGACCGCTATCGGACGGCAGCTAATATTGCTGTATTCGGGGATGCAGACCGTTATCTTTCTGAAGAAGTGGTATTAGCAACCGGAGAAGATTTCCCTGACGCACTGGCAGGAGCTCCTTTAGCAGAACATCTCGATGCTCCAATCCTTTTAACGCGAGAGGATAAGCTTCCACCGAGCACGGAAGACGTTATGGAAAGCTATGATATTGAAAGGGTAACGATTCTTGGCGGAACAGGCGCTGTTTCCGCTGATGTAGAAACGTATTTGGAAAATGATCTCGGAATGGAAGTCGACCGCATTTCCGGAAAAAACCGCTATGAAACCGCCGCAGCGATTGCGGACCGTCTCCCTGAAAGTGATCAAGCGGTCGTCGCCTACGGACGCAATTTCCCGGACGCGCTTTCTATCGCCCCGATCGCGGCTGGAAAAGGGATGCCGATTCTCTTAACCGAACAGGATGAACTTCCGGAAGCAACAGAGCAAAGTCTGAAAAAATATGGGGAAAGCATCGCTGTCGGAGGGACAGGTGTAATCAGCTCTGATGTACTCGCTGACATGCCGAAAGCAGAGCGAATCTCTGGGAAGAACCGTTACCTGACGTCTCTTGCCGTCGTGGAACACTTCAACGTCGGAGGAGTGAAAGCGAGCTTTGCGACAGGGTCCCATTTTGCTGATGCTCTTGCCGGTTCTGTGAACGATGTCGACCAGCCGCTTCTTCTGACACCGAAAGATGAACTGAACGAAGAGATCAAAGCTTACCTAAGAGATCAGCAGATGTTTAATTTTAACATTTTCGGCGGTCCAGCCGCTGTTGAAGATAGTGTTTTCTTAGAATTAGAATCACTATATGAATAAAAAGGAAAGTCAGCCTCATACAGGCTGACTTTTTAATTTTATCTTTTTGTAAGGTTATGACGGAAACGGCGGTTCATCTATCATTTTGACAAAATCCATCCCTGTTTCATCCACGTTTTCATTGTCATGGGACAAATTCCAGCAAATACCGACATAAAAATGACACAATTTTAAGAAAGTTTATGCAGGAAAGGCCGTGGGTATGATAGAATATATATCACATAAGGATGAAAGGAGGACACTTCTAATGCTACAGTACAACATTCGTGGTGAGAACCTTGAAGTGACGGATTCTATTAAAGAATATGTGGAGAAAAAGGTGGGCAAGCTTGAACGCTACTTTGACACTCCCCCGTCCTCTGAGGTGCACGTAAATTTAAGTGTCTATAATGATGAGCAGACAATCGAGGTCACAATCCCGATGAAAAATCTACTACTCCGAGCGGAGGAGCATAATACAGATTTATACGCTGCCATCGACCTTGTGGTTGATAAATTAGAACGACAGATCCGTAAGCATAAAACGAAGGTAAACCGCCGATTCCGTCAGGAGGGTGCACCAAAATACGTATTTGCCGAATTAGAGCGTGAAGCCAACCAGGAGCAGATGCAGTCGGATGATGAATTCGATGTGGAAATCGTGAAAACGAAACGCTTTGACCTGAAACCGATGGATAGTGAAGAAGCGGCCCTTCAAATGGATATGCTCGGCCACAACTTCTTCGTCTTTACAAATGCGAATACTGATGAAACAAATATCGTATACAAACGACGTGACGGCCGCTACGGTTTAATTGAAACGTAATCTATGAATGAAAAGAAAAAGCATTCCTGTTTTGACAGGGATGCTTTTCTTTTTGGGAAAATTCCAGAAAACCAAAAAAGGAGAATCGTTCCCTTTCAAAACCCGCATTTTCCACTGAGAAAACCTCCATTTTTAACCAGCTCTTCCTGCTGAAACCTCCATTTTACATATGTGCATGCTTCCTCTTGCTGTAGTATAACTAAAGCAACAGGGAGGTGATGAGATGACCTGCAGAAACTGTCATGACGTGGATCAACGTTTGAAGCAGCAGGAAGATACAATCGTCCAGCTTGTCCACATCATCGGCTCCACCAATAAGCGTGTAAAAGAACTGAACGAAAGACAGCTCCAGCTTCAGCCGCTTTTCCTAAATGAACCCGCCCCAGCCACTACTTCAACAACATAAATCCCCGGTGACTAAAGCCCCGCTCTTGAATTGTCAGGCCGCTTCTCTTAGTGTTATGATAAGAGATGGACTGAACTACACAACCGAAGATTGGAAATCAATAGAGGAGCGGTTGCAATGCTTGGAACTTTAAAGAAAATCTTTGGCGACGGCAATACTCGTCAACTGAAACGATTAGAAAAGATCGCTGATGATATTGATGCAATGGAATCAGACATCGAGAAATTGTCAGAGGAAGATTTAAAGAATAAGACGGCAGAATTCAAAGAACGCTATCAAAATGGCGAGAAATTAGATGATATGTTAGTCGAAGCCTTCGCGGTTGTCCGTGAAGCTTCGAAACGTGTGTTGAATATGCGCCCGTTCCGCGTCCAGCTCATGGGTGCGATCGCCCTTCACGAAGGGAACATTGCAGAGATGAAGACAGGGGAAGGTAAAACCCTTGCCTCTACCATGCCTGCGTACTTGAACGCCCTCACAGGCAAAGGCGTCCACATCATTACTGTGAACGACTACCTGGCGAGCCGTGACTCGACGGATATGGGTGAGCTTTATCAGTATCTAGGGCTGACGGTCGGATTGAACTCCAACGGCATGTCCAAGGATGAGAAAAGAGAAGCTTACAACGCTGACATCACGTACGGAACGAACAATGAGTTCGGCTTTGACTACCTGCGTGACAACATGGTGCTCTATAAAGAGCAGATGGTCCAGCGTCCGCTGCATTATGCCATCATTGACGAAGTTGACTCGATTTTAATTGATGAGGCGCGTACACCGCTGATCATATCCGGATCTGCTTCAAAATCCGCCGACCTTTATGTTGGTGCCAATTCGTTTGTTCGTCTGCTTGCCCGTGAAGAGGACTTTACGTACGATGAAAAAACGAAAAACGTCCAGCTTACAGAAGAAGGGATTAACAAAGCGGAGCGTTTCTTCAAGATTGAAAACCTGTTCGATCTTTCCAACGTATCGCTCATTCACCACATCAACCAGGGCCTGAAGGCGCACACGTCGATGCAGCGTGATACCGATTATGTGGTGGAAGAAGGAGAAGTGGTCATCGTCGACCAGTTCACCGGACGTTTAATGAAAGGCCGCCGCTACAGCGATGGCCTCCACCAGGCGATTGAAGCGAAGGAAGGTCTTGAAATCCAGAACGAAAGCCAGACGCTCGCTTCCATCACGTTCCAGAACCTTTTCCGTATGTACGAAAAGCTTTCCGGTATGACCGGTACTGCGAAAACCGAGGAAGAGGAATTCATGAATATCTACAACATGCGTGTTGTCGTGATTCCGACGAACCGTGATATTCAGCGTGATGATAAAGCCGACCTCGTTTACAAAACGATGGACGGGAAGTTCAAGGCGGTTGTCGAGGATATTAAAAACCGTCATGAAAACGGCCAGCCCGTGCTTGTCGGTACGGTAGCAGTGGAAACGTCTGAAATCATCTCCCGCTATCTGACAAAAGCAGGCGTGCCGCATAATGTCCTGAACGCAAAAAACCACTTCCGTGAAGCGGAAATCATCGAAAACGCCGGACAGAAGGGTGCCGTAACGATTGCGACGAACATGGCCGGTCGTGGTACAGATATCAAGCTCGGCGACGGCGTAACAGAAGCCGGCGGCCTGGCGGTCATTGGTACTGAGCGTCACGAATCACGCCGGATCGATAACCAGCTGCGTGGTCGTGCCGGACGTCAGGGGGACCCGGGGATGTCCCAGTTCTACCTGGCGACAGATGATGAACTGATGCGCCGCTTCGCCTCCGACAACATCCGCAACATGATGGACCGTCTCGGTATGGACGATTCCCAGCCGATTGAGAGTAAAATGATCTCCCGTGCAGTGGAATCGGCGCAGAAACGTGTGGAAGGGAACAACTTCGATGCTCGTAAGACGATCCTTTCCTACGATGATGTGCTCCGTCAGCAGCGTGAAGTAATCTACAAGCAGCGTTATGAAGTGCTCACATCTGAAAATCTTCGTGAAATCATCGAAGGGATGATCGATCGTACGGTGGCTCAAACCGTTGATGTCCACACGAGTGAAGAGGAAGATGAAAACTGGGAGCTTGAGAGCGTTATCGATTATCTTCGTGCCAACCTGCTCTTTGAAGGTGACGTCACCGTTGAAGATTTGAAAGGAAAAGATCCGGAAGAAATGAAGGAGCTTATCCTGGCTAAAGTGAAGGAACGTTATGACGAGAAGGAAGAAGAGCTGACACCGGAGCAGATGCGTGAGTTCGAAAAAGTCATCCTGCTTCGCACGGTCGACCAGAAATGGATGGATCACATCGATCAGATGGACCAGCTCCGGCAGGGTATTCACCTGCGTGCTTATGGACAGAACGATCCGCTTCGGGAATATAACTTCGAAGGCTTCCGTATGTTTGAACAGATGGTGGCAAGCATCGATGAGGAAGTGGCCCGTTATGTCATGAAGGCGCAGATCCGCAGCAACCTGCAGCGCCAGGAAGTGGCGAAAGGTGCAACAGCCGTTTCCGGCGGGGAAGAAAGCAAGGAATCGAAAAAGAAAAATCCTTACGTAAGAAAAGACACCGTCGGCCGCAATGACCCTTGTCCTTGCGGAAGCGGCAAGAAGTATAAAAATTGCCATGGTAAATAACCAGTGGGACACTCTCTTTTTACAGAGAGTGTCTTCCCTTGTGTTTAGAATAATAGAGGAGTGATTCAACATGGATATGGCAGAAATCCGTCATGAATTAGATAAAACAGCTGAGAAATTAGCGGACTTCAGGGGGTCTCTTTGACGTCGATCAAAGAAAAACCCGCATTGCTGAACTAGAAGAACAGATGACAGAGCCGGGCTTCTGGGATGACCAGAATACCGCGCAGAAGGTCATTGATGAAGTGAACGGCCTGAAAGGTCTCGTTCACACATTGGAAGAGCATGAGGAAACACATGAGAATCTGGAAGTTTCCTATGAGCTTGTCAAAGAAGAAGAGGACGAAGAGCTTTTAGAGGACCTCGTTCAGGAAGTGCAGAAGCTGTCGAACGACTTGAACCAGTTTGAGCTGAACATCCTGCTCAGTGAGCCGTACGACAAGAACAACGCGATTCTCGAACTGCACCCGGGTGCCGGTGGTACAGAGTCTCAGGACTGGGCGAGCATGCTGCTTCGTATGTATACACGCTGGGCAGAGAAGAAAGGTTTCTCTGTGCAGACGATGGATTACCTACCCGGCGATGAAGCGGGCGTGAAGAGTGTGACCCTGCTTATTAAAGGTCACAACGCCTACGGCTACCTGAAAGCGGAAAAAGGCGTGCACCGTCTCGTCCGTATTTCCCCGTTCGACTCTTCCGGCCGTCGTCACACGTCATTCGTATCGTGTGAAGTGATGCCTGAGTTCAACGATGAAATTGAGATTGATGTACGCACAGAAGATCTGAAAATCGATACGTATCGTGCCAGCGGTGCCGGTGGTCAGCACGTCAACACCACAGACTCTGCGGTTCGTATTACCCACACCCCGACGAACACGGTTGTAACGTGCCAGTCGGAGCGTTCTCAGATTAAGAACCGTGAACAGGCGATGAAGATGTTGAAGTCTAAGCTGTATCAGCTTGAAATCGAGCGTCAGCAGCAGGAACTTGACGACATCCGCGGCGAGCAGAAGGAAATCGGCTGGGGAAGCCAGATCCGCTCCTATGTGTTCCACCCGTACTCCATGGTCAAAGACCACCGTACGAATGAAGAAGTCGGAAACACGCAGGGCGTCATGGACGGCGGCCTTGATAAATTTATCGATGCCTACCTGCGCTCGCAGATGGACGGTTAATAACAAAGACTCTCACTTTGCTGTGAGGGTCTTTTTTGTGTGGGGAACAGCTGTCCAATCGAGGCCGTTTCTGCTAGTATAAAAGGGCATACATAATTTGGAGGAGGCGTCACGACATGAAGGTGAAAAAAGCGATCATTCCCGCCGCCGGTCTTGGAACGAGGTTCCTTCCGGCTACAAAGGCGATGCCGAAGGAAATGCTTCCGATTGTTGATAAGCCGACCATACAGTACATTGTCGAAGAAGCGATCCAGTCGGGGATCGAAGATATTATCATCGTTACCGGGAAAGGGAAAAGGGCGATTGAAGACCATTTTGACCATGCTTTTGAGCTGGAGGATAACCTTTATAAAAAAGGGAAGATCGATCTGCTTGAAGAAGTACAGCAGTCCGCAGAAGTGGATATCCACTACATCCGTCAGAAAGAGCCGAAGGGCCTCGGCCATGCCGTCTGGTGTGCCCGGAAGTTTATTGGCCATGAACCTTTTGCGGTCCTCCTCGGGGATGATATTGTCCGCTCCGATGAGCCGTGTCTGAAACAGCTGATCGATCAGTATGAAGAGACGCAGTCGTCTGTGATCGGTGTGAAGCAGGTGCCGGAAGATGAGACAGACCGCTACGGCATTATCGCTCCGAAGGATCAGCAGGGCCGCCGCTATGAAGTCGAACATTTTGTCGAAAAGCCGGCGGTAGAGGACGCTCCGTCCAACCTGGCCATCATCGGCCGCTACGTATTCACGCCGGAAATTATGGACCTGTTGGAAACACAGGAGACAGGAGCCGGTGGGGAAATCCAGCTGACCGATGCGATAGAACGCCTCAACCTCGATCAGCCGGTGTACGGCTATGAGTTCAAGGGAGACCGCTATGATGTCGGAGATCAGCTTGGATTCATAAAAACGACGCTTGCCATTGCGATGGAAAGAGACAACATGCGCGAGGATGTGCTCGAACTGCTTGCGGAAGTTATGGAAAAGCAGGAATCCAGATAAGCCATACGAAGAGAGCCCAATCCAGGGCTCTCTTCTTTTCTGCTCCTGCATAGATCGTATCATCAGGTGAACACTAAAAAGGGCGTCAGGCCGCTCCTTTACCGTGTTAATACGTTATTCCGCTCTTATTTACACCCTCTGAATGGAATGGTATACTCCATACGGTTTTAGAAGTACGTATACATAGGGAGAGTTGAACATCATGATGATGGCTAAAAAATACCGCAGGGAGCCGGTGCCGCCGGCCCTTCGTCATACGATGGATTACGGTCTCGTCATTCTCGGGTCCTTTTTTGTAGCAATCGCTTTTAACTTGTTTTTACTTCCCAATAACGTTGCTTCCGGAGGCGTTGCGGGGATCAGTACGATCACCAAAGGCGTCTTCGGCTGGGAGCCTGGCGTCGTCCAGTGGGTGCTGAACATTCCCCTGTTTATTATGGGCTGGCTGATCCTTGGGAAAAATTTCGGCTTCAAATCGTTAGTGGGGACGGTCGTTCTTCCGTTTTTCGTTCTTTTAACGAGCTCGATGGATGCGGCAACCCCTGATCCGCTTCTCGGGGCTATTTTTGGAGGGATGGGTGTCGGCCTCGGTCTCGGCATTGTATTCCGTGGACGGGCGTCTACGGGGGGCATCGATCTTGCCGCTCAGGTCATCCATAAGTTCACGCATCTTCCGCTCGGCATCTGCGTGGCGATGCTGGACGGCCTGATCGTGATCACGTCCGCGTTCGTATTTTCGCTTGAGGAAGGGTTGTATGCCTTGATCGGTCTTTTCGTCACAAGCCGTACCATCGATTTTGTCCAGGTCGGCTTGAATACATCGAAAAACGTGATGATCATCACAGAAGAAGTGGACGAGGTCCGTGATGAGATTTTCCGGCAGATCGACCGCGGCGTAACCGTTCTTAGCGGTGCCGGCGGGTATACCGAACGCGAGCGGCGCGTCGTAATGTGTGTCGTTCAGCAGAATGAATTCATCAAATTGACACAAACGGTCAAGACCGTCGATCCGGGGGCTTTTGTCGTCGCAATGAATGCCACAGAGGTGCTCGGAGAGGGTTTCAAAACGACTTGACTCGGTTATACTTACATTATATTTCTATAAAATACCAGGGGGGATGACATGTGAAAAAACTTTGGCTGGCTATGATGCTGGGACTTATCCTTATTCTCGCTGCCTGCGGAGGCGGGGAAGAATCATCCGATGAAGGTACGAACGAAGAAACGACAGAAGAATCATCCGACAGCAGCTCGGAAGATACGGTCGATGCAGCAGCGGCAGAGGAAGTTTACCAGAGTAACTGTGCGACCTGCCATGGCGGAGATCTTGAAGGTGCAATGGGGCCCGCGTTAACGGAAGTCGGCGGTAAATATTCTGCAGATGAAATCGTAAATATCATCAAAAACGGGAAAGGCCAGATGCCTTCCCAAGGCGTCTCTGATGAAGACGCCCAGCTTGTTGCCGGTTGGCTGGCAGCTAAAAAATAATCCAAGAAACGTCCGGTGTATTCAGCCGGGCGTTTTGTTTTGATAAAGAAATGTAATAATTTCTTAGCTAAAAAGACGGCTGTTTAATGTTATAATGATGGTGTTTGTAACAAGATCTGGCTAATAATAATAAAGATTAAGGTGATACATGTATGATACAGATGCAAGGGGTTTATAAAACCTATCGGAACGGAGTGACCGCACTGAACGGTCTTGACGTGCAGATTGATCAGGGTGAATTCGTTTATATCGTCGGGCCGAGCGGAGCAGGAAAATCGACGTTCACCAAATTGATTTACCGTGAGGAAAAACCGACGAACGGAACGGTTTTGATCAACGATATCAACACGTCCACGATGAAGCAGCGCCGCATTCCGATGCTGCGCCGGAAGATTGGTGTCGTTTATCAGGACTTCCGCCTGCTTCCGACCTTGACCGTATATGAAAATGTGGCCTTTGCGCTCGAGGTCATCGAAGAAGATACGGCCAACATCCGCCGCCGTGTTATGGACGTTCTTGACCAGGTGCATTTGAAAAATAAAGCCCGTTTTCTTCCGGATGAGCTTTCCGGCGGGGAGCAGCAGCGTGTTTCAATCGCACGGGCGATGGTGAACCATCCCAAAATTCTGATTGCTGACGAGCCGACCGGTAACCTTGACCCGGATACGTCATGGGAGATCATGCACATTCTTGAGGAAATCAATACAGGCGGTACGACCGTCCTGATGGCAACGCACAGCAGAGAGATTGTCAACACGATTCGTAAGCGTGTCATTGCCATTGAAGACGGCATGATTGTCCGCGATCAGGCGCAGGGCGACTACGGCTACGAAATGTAATGAAAAGAGACTGTCTCACAAGCGGGGCAGTCTTTTGTTTTTCTATTCTGATAGACCGATAGATTTCCCACCATGAAATAGACATGCAGAAAGATTGGCGTGCATACGTTAATATCAGGCTGTATGACATTTACGTTGCAGGAGCTTTTTTGCTAGTATAGAAGCAATAAGGAAATCCATTATAGAAGGGTGAATGCGATGAATATAAAACCGCGGTACGTAGTGCTTTTTCTAGCGCTTGCGGTACTTTTGGGAGCTGCCGGCTCTTATATCGGCCTAGAGTATTTCGGAAGCGGCTCCAAGGAACAATCGCAGTCGGAGCAGTACGCCAATACCGAAGCGGAGAACTTTGGTAGTTTAACAGAGGAACAGCAGAAAGAAGTCATAGAAAATATGGGTGGCGACGCTGACCTGAAGAAGGTCGAACAGGCGTATTCTGTTATTGAGGAGAACTACTTGGAGGATGTGGACAAGCAGACCCTCGTGGAAGGCGCCATTCAAGGCATGCTGGATACACTGGAAGATCCGTACAGTGTCTACATGGACCAGGAAACGATGGAGCAGTTCAACCAGACCATTGAATCCAGCTTCCAGGGCATCGGAGCTGAAGTGAGCATGGTGAACGATAAAGTGACCATCGTAGCGCCGATTAAGGGCTCACCGGCCGAGGAGGCTGGCTTGAAGCCGAACGATCAGATTTTAACCGTTGATGGGGAAAGTGTCGAAGGGCTTGACTTGTACGAAGCTGTCCTGAAAATCCGCGGTGAGAAAGGGACGGAAGTGACACTTGAAGTGGAACGTCCCGGCGTCAGCGAACCGCTCAACATCGACATCACCCGTGATGATATTCCGCTGGAGACCGTCTATTCTGATATGAAAACGGTCGACGGTAAAAAAGCAGGCGTGATTGAAATTACATCCTTCTCAGAGAAGACCTCTGATGAATTCCATAATGCGCTTGAAAAACTGGAAAGTGACGGCATGGAAGGACTCGTTATTGATGTCCGCGGAAACCCGGGCGGATTGTTTACCGACGTCCAGGAAATCCTGAAGGAATTCATTCCGAAGGACAAACCGATCGTGCAGGTGGAAGACCGCAGCGGTGAGAAAACGGAGTATTATTCAGAGATTACCGAGAAAAAAGAGTATCCGGTCACGGTCTTGATGGATGAAGGAAGTGCATCAGCTTCTGAAATTCTGGCCGCTACGATGAATGAAGCCGGCGGTTATGATCTTGTCGGAACGAAAAGTTTCGGAAAAGGAACCGTCCAGCAGGCCATCCCAATGGGGGATGGCAGCACGATCAAGCTGACACTGTTCAAGTGGCTCACACCGGAAGGCAACTGGATTCATGAAAAAGGGATAGAGCCGACGGTTGAAGTGAAGCAGCCGCAGTACTTCTATACCAACCCTGTGGATATTGAAGATACGCTCACTTATAACGACAACAATGAAAAAGTGAAAAACGTACAGGAAATGCTGAAAGGTCTTGGACATGATCCCGGCCGTACGGATGGCTACTTCAGTAAAGAGACCGAAAAAGCTGTGAAAGCATTCCAGAAGGATGCCGACCTTGAAGCCACGGGAGAAGTGGATGAAAAAACCGGCGGGAAGCTGGAAGAAGCAATCATTGAACAAGTGAGAGACGAAGCCAACGATAAGCAGATGGACAAAGCGGTGGAGGTCTTGTTTGAATAAGCAGGATTCTGCCGATTCATGACGAAATATATCCGTAGTCGATGACTGCGGATTTTTTCGTACGATCAGACCTGTTGGTGAAGTGTTGGAAAGGAGAATCGTGTTGGGCGCTTGGTTTATGGAAATTCTTCAAGGAACGGGCAGACTGTTTTTGCTGCCTTTTTTATACATTGCTCTCATCATGAGTGTGATAGTATCAGCAAATCGAATCAAAAAAGAGAGGCGCATGTTCGGAACACGGGTATTCGACCGTTTTTCTGAATGGAAAGGGACGTGGAGTGTGTCGCTTCTCACAGGACTCGTCATCAGTATCATCGGTGTAGGGGCTGGACTGACCGTCTCCTACCCGTTTCTTTTTCTCACAGCAGCCATTCTGCTGCTTGTGAGTCTGACTGGACGGCTGTTGTGGTATTCTCCCGCCTACACGCTGGGGGTATCAGGGCTTGTCCTTTTACTGCTGCCGTTGCTGCCGGAAAACTGGAAATCCCACCCTTGGATGGAGACATTGTTCGATACTTCCCTACCGATGGTGGCGCTGCTGTTGAGCCTCCTGCTGGTCAGAGAGGGGTTACTGCTGCTGAAAACTTCCCCTTCTCATACGTACCCGGAGCGGACAAAAGGACGGAGGGGCCTGTGGATCGGGCAGCATAGAGGAAAACGAGTGACCGTTGTTCCGTTCTTTTCCCTTATTCCGGGAGGCTTGATTGAACCGTTCGCTTCCTGGTGGCCGGTCATTCCTGTTGGTGGCGACACGTACGGGGTCATTCTCATTCCTTTCGTTCTCGGGGCGGAGTGGCTCGTACGCGGCCAGTCCCCGGAAATGGCGTCCAAAACGATCGGTCGTCATACGTTCTTATTGGCTTTCTTCCTTACTATACTGGCTGTAGGGAGCTTTTTCTTAGAAATTCTTTCGATTGTCGTATTTGCGCTTGCCTTGATCGGGCGGGAATGGATTTATCTCCGCCACCGGTCAAGAGAGGATAAGCCCCCGTTCTTCACATCGACGCCAAAAGGGGTTCGGATCCTTGGCGTGATTCCTGAGAGCCCGGCTGATCAGATGGGCCTGTTCCCTGGTGAGCTTATTGAACGGGTGAACAGCATCCCGGTCCGTACCGAGAATCAATTTTATGAAGCCCTTCAAAACACAGGCGCGTTCACGAAAATTGAAGTGCGCGATGAATGGGGCGAAAACCGTTATGTGCAGCGGGCGATGTATGAAGGAGAGCATTATGAGCTCGGTCTTGTATTCGTAGAACCGCCGACACATGAAAGTTCGGTCGGGTTCTTTTGATACGAAATAAGAAACGTTGGTATGATTGATTGTGTTTGAAAAAAAGAAGTGGTACGATGGAAAAAACAGAAAGGACTGATGATGCCAAATGATTAACTAATCTATATTTTATTAAAGTGTATGATTTCGAATACCACTAAAATATAGGATTAGTCTATTCATTTATAAAAATCAGTCGTGACCTCCATGTGCTGTTTTCTATTGGCATATTTGTTGGTTTATCATGATGTACGTTGACTAATCCTTCCAATTATTATTGGGAGGATTTTTTATTCCTCTCATAGTTGGTTACCTTTCATCATCTATTTCCCTCGTCTGTACGGAAGTAGATGTGTGTTTGAATATGTAAAGGAGGAATAAAGATGTCGATGATTCAAGTGCAGAACCTGACCTTTTCCTATCCAAGCAGCTTTGACAATATTTTTGAGAATGTAAGCTTTCAAATCGATACCGATTGGAAACTCGGCTTTATTGGTCGCAACGGAAGAGGGAAGACAACCTTCATGAACCTCCTGTTAGGAAATTACGAGTATAGCGGTCAAATCATTTCCTCTGTGGAATTTAATTATTTTCCTACGCCGGTTCCTGATAAAAGGAAAGCCACCCATGAAGTATTGGAAGAGATTTGTCCACAAGCAGAAGACTGGGAGTTCTTTCGCGAAATCTCGTTGTTGGATGTGGACGCCGGGGTTATGTACCGTTCGTTTGATACGTTATCCAATGGGGAGCAGACAAAGGTGCTGCTTGCGGCGCTTTTCCTGAATGAGGGGCAGTTTTTATTAATTGATGAGCCGACCAACCACTTGGATATAGAGGGAAGAAAAATGGTTGCTCATTATCTGAATAAGAAAAAAGGCTTTATTTTAATTTCCCATGATCGAAACTTTGTCGATGGATGTGTGGATCATATCTTATCGATCAACAAAGCGGACATCGAGGTTCAGAACGGGAATTACTCTTCATGGAAGCTGAACTTTGACCGTCAGCAGGAACTGGAGGACGCGGTCAATGAACGGCTTAAGAAAGATATAAGCAGGCTGAGAAAATCATCAAAGCGCTCAGCCGGCTGGTCTCATAAAAAAGAAGCTTCCAAAAATGGCACGACCAACTCTGGTTCTAAAATTGATAAAGGATATGTCGGCCATAAAGCAGCTAAAATGATGAAGCGTTCAAAAAACATAGAAGCCAGGCAGCAGAAAGCCTTGGAAGAGAAGGAAACACTCCTGAAAAATGTGGAGTCCAGCGAGTCATTAAAATTAGAGCCGTTGAAATTTAAGTCGAAGGAACTTCTTCGTGTTGAAGAGCTAACCGTGATGTATAACGATGCCAAAGTCAATCAACCGGTTAGTTTCACTGTTGAGCAGGGGGACCGAGTTGTGTTCGATGGTAAAAATGGTACAGGGAAAAGCAGTATTTTAAAGCTGATCTTAGGAGAACCCATCCATCACTCGGGAACCATCACATCAAATGCAGGACTGATCATCTCCTATGTGAAGCAGGATGCTTCTGATTTAAAGGGGAGTTTATCCAGTTTTATAGAAGAAAACCATATCAACGAGCCGTTATTTAAGGCCATTTTACGTAAGATGGATTTTGAACGGGTGCAATTTGAAAAAGATCTATCCACTTATTCGGAAGGTCAAAAAAAGAAACTGCTCGTAGCCAGAAGTTTGTGTGAAAGAGCTCATGTATACATCTGGGACGAGCCCTTGAATTTTATTGATATGTATTCCCGTGTGCAGATTGAGGATCTTATTGAAAGGTTTCAACCTACCATGCTTTTTGTGGAGCATGATCAAGCATTTAAGGAGAGAGTGGCGACAAAAGCCATCTCTTTATAGCCGTGCTCAACAGCCGGAATTCCATTGTGGATCAGTCAGGCGGTTACTCTATCAAAGTAACCGCCATATCATTGAGTTTTAGAGATTTCAGAGGTGTTACCATGATAAAAGTATTAAAAAAACTTTCTGTCGTCCTGATTTCAGCAGGGGCGGTATTTTATATGGGAACTGTTGCGAAGTACAATATAGGACATAGTGAGGAAGACGTTCAAAAAGTTCTGTCACACAAATGGAAAGAGAAGGAACATTATCATTCCAGTGGAACTCCGGAGCAGGTGAAAATAACCAAGCTTGGTGACAGTAATAAGTCGATCGTTACGTTTATGCTGAATGGAAACATGGATTATGCTCTTCTTGAAGAAGGTTGGACCGGCAGCTACCATTTGGAAAAGCTGGAGCTTGGAACAGAATTCATTGCGTATAAAGGTATCGAAACGAATGAGGGTTCTTATGGGGTGGTATTTGGGAAGCTGTTTGGAAGAGATATTGGTGAAATCCACGCCCATATCAAAAAAACAGGGCACCAGTTTTCTATGGATATATCGGGGGTTGAATCATTTGTCCGTTATGAAAAACTGCCTGGCAGAAAGGCGTATCGTTATCCTGCGCACTTAACTTATTAGGAACATCAACAGGAGCAGACGGAGTTGTATTAGCTTTAATTGCTCCGGGTTTCTTTTCCTTTAGCTTAGTTGAGCAGAGCAAGCGGATTTGAAAGCATTGAATCCTTGCTGGTTGGGAAGAATTGAGGGATGTAAATGTAATTATGGAGATGGTATCCAGGTTCTGTGATCTGCCAGTTTTTATCGGGGTGTGTGGAACAAGTTTCTTTGGAAGAGAAGTTCAAAGAGACCATGAACAATAATGAAAATACTCCGTAAACCTTGTTCATTGGTCAACTCATAATCAGCCACTTTAAAAAATCAATTGAAATGGGGAATGAGGAAATGAAGCAATCATTACATACATTAGGTTCCATGATTCTTTTTATCGGAGTAGTGCTGTTCATTCTAAGGCTTCAATCAGGCATACATTTCCTTTACACCCCTTATCTCTTTTGTATTACAGGGGCGGGGTTCCTGGCTTTTTCTGCGGTTGCAGCGAAAGAAGAAGCGAGTCTTTTGTGCAGGGTAGGCTTGCACAAGTATGAGAAAATCGGCTGGGATGATGAAATAAAGTCCAGGACAGTGTATCAGTGCCAGAGATGTGGAAGGAAGAAGAAAGTGTTCAGGGCTGTCTAAATCTGTGTTACGTCAGTATATTATAATAACACCTGCCTCATCATGAACTGAGACAGGTGTTATTGTTTTCGTTTAACGTGTTCTTTTAATTTCTTACCAACGCACGTCAATTCCTTCAAACTGCAGCTCTTCATATTCCGGAACTACGGCGGGATCGACCCTGACGATGGTCAGTGATGGTAGCTTCAGGATATCTTCAGCTGTCCCCCGGAAGGAAGAATTAATTAAGTTTAAATACTGCACATGCTGCATGCCTTCAGACACCTGGCTTAAATCATTGACTGTGGAACCAATGAAAGTGACCTGCTCTAACGTTGGAACCTCCTTCAACAATTCACCGGGGATAAGAGCCTGGTTCAGTTTCAATACTTTTAAGGATTTCATAGCCTTGAAGTATTCAGTGTCAGCGTCGACATGAAACGTTTCGGTCAAATGAGAGGCATTGATGGTTAATTCCTCAAGATCCAGTAAGTCCCCTTTTGTAAGAGTATCTGGTTCTTTATCCAGTGAACGTGCAATGGACCGTAATAGAAGGTCCTGCATAGAAACAGGTTCATCAGCTCCCACAACTTTTACAAAGTCTCTTTGTGTCCTATTGATGTCGTATTTTTCTTTCGTTAAGGATTTCCTATCCTCGGATAAGTAAATCAGTTCAGCTGATGTGAAAATGTTGTATTCTTCACTCCATTGAACAACGAGAAACAAATCAAGCTCATTGTTTTGATAGGCTTCTATAGACGGAGGCGTGTGACTGGGGTCAGCTGTGTCCGGCACTTCAGAATCAGATGGGAAAATGAAGGATAATCTTTCCGTTTCCTCTTCTTGAGAAGCTTTTATTTCCTTTCCATTGAAGTCTTGAACAAGTTCCATTATTTTTTGTTCCTTCGTCTGGTTGATTACGACCTCTTTTATTCTTTCAATCTTTGTGTCAAGATCCAGTGTGGTTTCTTTTACTTCCTCCTCCTCCTTTCCCTTTTCCTCTTTTTTATCTGGTCCTTCTATGAACTTATCTTCATTAGGAGAAGCAGGGGACTGCAGCGGGTTTCCTGAAGTGAAAAAGTAAAGGGACCCGGTCAGCATGAGTAATGCTGTCATCACTGTCAACAACTTGGGGAAGACCTGCTGCAACCAAGGTGAACGGCTTTTTTGTTTGTTGGCGTAAAAGCGTCGGCGATCTTCATTCGTGAATAGGGGTTTATCGCTGATCTGATCATCTATCGCTTTTTTTATTCTCTTTTTACTCAAGAGTCAGTCCCTCCTCGTTGACTTGTTGTTTTAACAATTGACGAGCCCGCTGCATGCGTGTTTTAACTGTGGACAAGGCCGTATCGGTAACATCCGCGATTTCCCTCTGCGTCATATTCTGTTGGAAGGTTAAAATCATCACTTCCCGATATTTCACGGGCAGATTCAGGATAGCTTCCGCAATTTCGTCCCATTCTTCTCTTTGTATAACCGTCTCTTCCAGATGTTCAGGATCTTTTTTATCCAGCCATTGATCTTTTACAATTTTGATCCTGTGTATAGGAGAGCGTAAATAGTCTTTGCACCGATTGATAGTAATCCTCATGACCCAGGTCTTTAACTGGGACTGCCCGTGGAATTGATCCCACTTCCGATAAATGAGAATGAGCACGTCTTGAAAAATGTCGTCGGTGGTGTGGTGATTTTTCACATAGGTATAAATGGTTCGTTTCATCACTTCTCCATAGTGAGTCATAATGTATTCGATGACTTCATCACGTGAGAAGTGTACTTGTGTCTGACCGGTCACTAGCCTCTCTCCCTTCTCATAGATTAGACGTTCGGAAATCTGTGAGGGTCTCACAATACAGGAATATTTTTGCAGGGTAAATCTATGGAAAAAAGGAAGGAAATCAAATCATGAATTTAGACATACCAAATTGGACAATCATTCTCTCCGTCGTGTTCCTCTGCCTCTGTTTTTACTTCACTCTATCATTTATTGAAAGCATTCAGGACGGGGAAAAGCGTGTAGTCAAACAATCAAAATCAGCGGCTGTCCTTTGTTTTGCTGCAGCATTTATAATCCCTGTATGTGTGAGTTTTATTAACGGGTGATATTTTCCGCGTCAGAATTGAAACCAAGCCCTCACCTTTACCAAAGGTGAGGGCTGTTTTTTTATGTCCAATGATTTACACTCTGACATCCTCCTGACACATTCAAGACTTATAGTGTAATCAGTTCAAAGGAAATGAGGGAGCGGAATGAGTGAACCGAAGACATCACTTTTAAAAGTAACCGGCATCGCCTTATCCTCAGGGATTTTAGGGGCAGCACTTACATTAGGAACCGTGTCTCAAATGGAAGAACTGCCGAATACATCTGAAACGGCCAGCGCGTCTCAAGAGGCAGTGGAGGCTGAGACAGAACCATTATCCACAACGTCTGCGTCTACAGCGGATGTTGCAGAACAGGCCTCGGAAGCGATTGTCGGTGTCGTAAACTTGACGAACCAGCAGACGCCGTTTGCTTCGGGAGAGGATGTGACAGAGGCGGGTACAGGCTCCGGTGTCATTTATAAGGTGGAGGACGATGCCGCCTATATTGTGACGAACAACCATGTGATTGAAGGGGCATCGGAAGTGGACATCTCCCTTTTTGACGGGGAGACCACCTCCGCGGAAGTCATTGGCGCCGATGCGCTTACGGATATTGCCGTTTTGAAAATAGAAGGAAGCTTTGATATCGAACCACTGGCCTTCGGCGACTCCGATTCCATCCGTGCAGGCGAGGATGTCCTTGCAATCGGGAACCCGCTTGGCCTGGACTTATCCCGTCCGGTCACCCAGGGGATTGTCAGTGCGGTCGACCGGACGATTTCTGTAACGACGTCTGCTGGAGAGTGGGATCTTGATGTCATACAGACCGATGCCGCCATCAGTCCAGGGAACAGCGGGGGTGCGTTAATCAATGCCTCAGGTGAGTTGATCGGAATCAACAGCTTGAAAATGGCGGATGCCGATGCGGAAGGGCTTGGCTTTGCAATTCCAAGTAATGATGTGGAAACACTGATTGCGGACATGAGTGAAGATGGTCAGGTGGACCGCTCCTACCTCGGCGTGGGTGTCGTCGGCGTCAATGAGGCGCCTGCCCAGTACCGGACGTCACTGCCGGAAGGAACCGAAGAAGGCGTCATTGTCGCCTCTGTCGATGAAACATCAGCCGCTGCTAAAGCAGGCCTGCAGGTTGACGATGTGATGACTTCTATCGATGGAGTGGCAGTCTCAGACAGCACGGACCTGAGAAAATATTTATATACAGAAACAAACGCAGGCGACACCGTCGTCGTGGAATTTTACCGAAATGGAACTTCGCAGACGGTGAATGTGACCCTTACGGAACAAATCAATGAGTAGAATAGGAGTTTTGAAAAGATGAATAAAAAAATGCTGCTGGGAGGAGTGGTGGCGGTTTCCGCTGTCCTCCTGATTATTTTGAGCCTGAGTATGGATCCGAAGGAAAGTGTAGCTTCCGTGAACGGAGAAGTAATTGAAAAGGAGGAGCTGTACGATACGCTGGTGGAACAGTACGGTCAGGAAACGCTGGATACGCTGATTACCAACAAAATCGTTGAACTGGAAACAGAAGACAATGACATTACGGTGAGCCAGGAAGCTGTGGAGGAAGAACTGGCTATGTACTATGATCAGTACGGTGGTGAGGAAGCCTTCCAGTCCACTCTTGAAGCAAGCGGGATGACGATTGCGGACGTAGAGAAGGATATTGAAGATTACTTAGCTGTTGATCTGCTGCTTGCTGAGAGAATTTCCATCACTGATGAAGAGAAGGAAACGTATTTTGAAGAGAACAAGGAAAGCTACAATCAACCTGAGCAGGTAAGTGCTAGACACATCCTGACTGAGACCGAGGAAGAAGCGGAGGAAGTATTATCAAAACTGGACGAGGGCGAGGCGTTTGAGGATCTGGTGGCCGAATATTCCATCGATGATACGACAGTGGCCTCCGGAGGCGATCTAGGGGCGTTCAGTGAAGGTGAAATGGTCGAAGCCTTTGAGGAGGCCGCTTTTTCCATGGAAGTTGGGGACATCAGTGATATCGTTGAGACGGAGTACGGCTATCACATCATTGAAGTGACCGACCATACCGAAGCGCAGGATGCAGTTTATGATGAAGTCGAAGAGGAAATTGGTGAGACGTTATACCAATCCAAAGTCAGTGAAGAGTACGACCTTTGGATGCAGGAAAAAATGGAGGAGTACGATATTGAAAACACTCTGGAGTAAATAAGAAAAGGCCAGCCATTTACGGGCTGACCTTTTTTCGATGATTGATGGAGGAGCGCGTCTCCAGATAGGAAAGCAGCGCTTCGATGATTTGATCCTTATCGTAGTCCATCGAGGCGACGTGGTAGGAATTCTCCAAGACGTATTTCGATACATTGTGGGAAGAGACTTTTCTAAGGATGTAATCGGTATTCTCCGGTGGAACGACGTTGTCAACGCTGGACACCAAACAGGTGAGTGGACATCGAATGCCGGATAATTTTCTTCTGACGACCTTCATATACTTCAACAGTTCCTGGTAAGCGGTCAACGGTGTCTGGGTATAGGTGATCTCCACCGCACCGGGGTCTTTGATGTCAGGCTTTCCTTCCTCTATATAAAAGGGCTCGGACGCTTGTTCCAGATGGGAGAACGCCGGGATATACATAGCTGGGTTGATTAACGCTATGCCGGAAATGCCGGGATATTGAGCAGCGAGGTCCAGGGTCAGCGTGCCTCCCATCGACTGTCCGATGACGAACACTTCCCTGCACCGGGAGTACAACTGCAGATAAGCGGCTTCGATTTCCATATACCAATCGGAGAACGAGCAGGAAGCCAGATCTTTATAGTGCGTTCCGTGACCTGGAAGTCGTGGCACCGATACGGTATAACCTTGATCCGCCAGCCCTTCTGCCACCTCTCTCAGACTCTGGGGCGTTCCTAAAAAGCCATGACAGAGCAGTACCCCTGTATCATTTCCTTCAAAAAACAACGATTCCGCACCATCAATAACCGGATAGGCTTCCTTCATCATGTTTCCCTCCATCTTCATTCACTGGTCGTTCGATAAAAATCTATTAGTGCTATTAAAATACAATAATTCCGATAAGTCAACTATGTTATATAAGCTGATCCATTTGATCAACGCTTTCCTTCCATGTGAAATGGATTTTTCAAGGGCCATCCAGGAATGCTAGAATAGCAGAGAAAGTGTAAAAGGAGGCTTGCTTTTGAAGGGAATCTTATTGGTGCTTTTATCTGTTTTATTCCTGACAGCGTGTCAAAGTGAAAGGGAATGGTCCTTCTCTGAAATTGGGAAAAAGGATCTTCCAGGGGACGCGTTGTCCTATTTTCAAACGGTAAAAAATAGACATGGAAATCATATGTTCCAAGACGGAGATCAGAATACGGTGTATATCTATTTGAACGGAACAAAACAAGGCGAAGGGGCGGAATATTATACACTTCGAGGTCCGGTCAGAAAAAGATACGCTGAACCTGTTATACAAGACAGAGGCCGGCGCTGGTGGTTCGGTTAAATCCGAACGCTTCTACAGAGTCGACGGTTATCAAAGTTATGAGATCCTGAGGATTTATGAAAACGGAAAAGAAGCCGCCTTTGAGACCATATCTCTGGGTGGATAATTTTCTCTATCCCTATAGAAAAAGGACTCTCCTCCTCTCATTCGCCTTACCCTGATCCATAGGCGTCGCCAATGCCTATACTGCAACCTGGTCATGTGGTGAGGTCTTGAGGAAGTTGAAGCCTGCGGGAACAGAACAGACCCACCCATAACCGGAACCTGCGCTTCTTTTACCTACATAAATAAAATAACATGAAAGTGAGCCTGTACGATGCGGAAAATTCTTGCTGCTTTATTCAGCAGTTTTGTAACAGCTTTATTAGTATCCATTTATCTCACATCGGATTACAGCAATCTGGTCGGAAACTTATATTTTAATTTAGTCAACATCTATTTGGGGCATGCTGTGTTTGCCCTCCCCCTGTCTTTCATAGCCGATCGATTAAGCAGGCAGCTGTCGTTGGGACGCTTTTTTATTGAGTGGGGCCTGTACCTTTTAATTGGACCATTTCTAGCTGTGTTATTGGCTGTCTTTACGATGTTCTTAAGCTTGTATCTCATACCGATCAGCTTCATTTTTCCAATCACCTACACGCTCGTTAAAAAAATCCCTGCTGCTTTCCTAAAGAAGAGTCTGACAGCGGCTGTCCTCTTATCCGTTACGGTGATCACGGTTATGTATTACAGTATCCGTTAGTTTCAGGGTCATAAATAAGCTGTTCGGGTCTTCCTTGTAGCCGGCGAAAGGACCACAGAAAACAAACCCAAAGTTCTTATACAGCTGGACAGCCGGATGGAACGCCTCTTGAGACCCGGTTTCTAAAAAGAGCTGTGTATACCCTCGGGCGCTGGATTCATTTATGATGTGTTGGAGCAATCTGTGGGCGACGCCTCGTCTTAAATGGGAAGAGGCCGTTCTCATCGACTTGATCTCTCCGTGCGCCGGATGGAGTTCTTTCAACGCTCCCATTCCCACCAGCTCTCCCTTTTCCCAGGATGTCCAAAAGGTCACGCCGGGCTGCTTTAATTTTTCTATATCCAATGCGTGGATGCTTTCGGGCGGGGAGTGCAGGGTCATATTGAAAAGGTGTTCCTTTATGAATGCTTGTACTTCATCGCTTGTTAAATCATCGTTTTTGATGTCCATCCATGGCCTCCTGTTTTATACGTCCTCCATCTACAATTCGCGTTTAAACGGGACTTGTCCTTTCCGGCCCCCTGTGTTGTAATGAAAATAACAGTTTTATAGCATGTTTCACTAGGGGAGCCCTGATGACGGGGCTGAGAAAAGCAGAAGCTTTGACCCTTACAACCTGATCTGGCTCATACCAGCGGAGGGAAGTGAAGCGGTCGATGATTGATCTTTTCTTACATGATGATCAAGCCCGCTCCTTCTCTCGAAGGGCGGGCTTTTTATATGGAAGGAGAGAGTACGATGATTCAGTTAGAGGATTTGCTGCAGAGAGTGGAGGAAAAGGAAGAGCAAATGCACCAGCTTCTAGGGGACTTGGTCGCCTTTCCGACGTTAAGCCCTCCAGCCCGAAATGCGGCGGAAGCACAACAGTACATAGAAGAGTATTTAAGCCGGATGGATTTTGAAATAGACACGTGGGAACTGTACCCCGGCGATCCGATTGTCGTCGGAACGAAAAAAGGAACCGACCGGGAACACAGCAGAAGTCTCATCTTAAACGGTCATATTGATGTGGCTGCGCTGGATGAAGGGGAATCGTGGGAGCATGATCCTTTTACACTGACCTCGAAGGACGACCGCTTGTACGGTCGCGGCACGGCGGATATGAAAGGTGGAATGGCGGCTGTTCTGTTTGCACTCAAACTGCTCCATGAAGCGGGAATCGAGCCGACCGGCGATCTTCATGTGCAGTCCGTCGTCGGTGAAGAGGTCGGAGAAGCAGGAACAAAATCCTGTGGAGAAAGAGGGTATTATGCCGATTTAGCCATCGTATCCGATACAAGTAACTGCGCCATTCAAGGGCAGGGGGGCGTTATTACCGGATGGATAATGGTTGAAAGCCCGGAAACCTTCCACGATGCGGAACGCCGTTCGATCATTCACGCCGGTGGAGGAAGATACGGAGCGGGGGCGATTGAAAAAATGATGAAAATCATCCAGTCGCTGCAGGAATTGGAGCAGCACTGGGCGGTGACGAAATCGAGTCCAGGCTTTCCACCTGGATCGACGACAATCAATCCGGCTGTCATTGAAGGTGGAAGGCATGCCGCTTTTATCGCCGACCGCTGTGCTTTATGGATTACCGTGCACTATTATCCAGAAGAGCATTATGAAGATGTGATCGAAGAAATTGAAGCACATGTCCGTGCTGCCGCCCAGGCCGATCCATGGCTGAAAAACCATGCCCCTCAATTCAAATGGGGAGGAACGTCCATGATCGAGGAGCGCGGAGAAATCTTCCCCGCCTTTTCTGTCGATCCTGCCCATCCAGGGGTACAGCAGCTTCAACAAGCCCATAAAATCATCCACAATACGCCGGCGGAAATGTCCATGTCTCCGACTGTGACGGATGGAGGGTGGCTCTCAGAAGCAGGGATCCCGACCATTCTCTACGGTCCCGGCACGCTGGATCAGGCGCATGCGGTGAATGAGTCGCTGGACCGGGGACAGCTGTTGGATTATACGAAAACAATGATGGCTTTTTTATACGATTGGTTTCAACAAGCAGATGACAAGGAGGAAGCGTAATGTTTACAGACCGTTTATACGAAAGTGCCCGTCCGATTTGGGAGGCCTACCTCGATCATCCATTCGTCAAAGGGATTGGGGACGGCACGCTCGAGCTTGAGAAATTCCAATTTTTCATGCGCCAGGATTATTTGTACTTGATTGATTACTGCCGCGTGTTTGCTCTTGGTTCCGTTAAGGCGAAAAGCCTGGATACGATGACGATGTTCTCTGAACTGCTTCATTCCACTTTAAGTGAGGAAATGGAACTGCACCGGAACTATGCGGAACGGATCGGCATCAGCCGGGAGGAGCTGGAGGAGACGAAACCTTCTGCCACCCTCCTCGCCTATACGAGCTATATGCTGAACAAGGCAAATCAAGGATCAGAGGCTGAGGTGGCGGCCTGTGTGCTGGCCTGCACATGGAGCTACAACGTGATCGGCCTTCACCTTGCCGAACAAAATCAAGGAGAAAAGCACGAGTTTTACGGCGATTGGATTGAGATGTATGCGTCCGAAGAATTTTCTGAGCTTGCTTCCACACTGAAAAAATTAATCAACGAGCTGGCTGACGGACTTCCGGAAAGTGAAAAAGCTCACCTCGAAGAGATCTTTATTCATACGAGCAAGCTGGAGTATATGTTCTGGGAGATGGCGTGGAAACAAAAAATGTGGGTCGAGGAAGATAGCTTTTTGAATGAGTCGTAACATTTTCTCCTGATGTAGAAGAAAGGCTGTCGAGGACACATGATCGACAGCCTTTTTTTGCTGGGGCTTATATCAAGGGGGGGGTGTTCGTCATTGCGTAAAAGCAGCATTGTTCTTGAATGTCGGCTGTTAAAGGGTAATCTCCCTTCGTAACGCAGGATTAAAGATCATCGGCCTTTTATGTTTGATTTATATACAGCGGACAACCTTTTTTAAACAGGATGGCATCTCTTTTTTCTCCTTATTAGGTGAAGTCACGAGAGCGTTCGGTGGTGACGCCTGCGGGAACGGCACGAGCCGAAGATCCACTTGGGGAGGTGGTTTTCCTGCCCAAGTTAGCTGAGGCCGTGCCCGCGGCAAGCATCCACCGATAAGCGGCACGTGACCCTCCACTCACACGATAAACAGGTAAGTGCGCTGAATGATAAGCAAATGCTGAGACCCCCCTCTTCTTTTCGGAGAGGGCATTGGTGTCGGAAGTAGTCAAAATGTCACGAACGAGGTAGAATGAAAGGTAGACGATCCCTTTCATCCCATTTGGAAAAAGAGGCAAAGGAGAACATACCTATGAAGGAAATCCAACAGCAGATCCTCCACTATTTTACCGGGATGCCGAACACGTTCATCCCGACAGGTAAGATTGCGGAGTCTCTCGGATACTCAGATAAAGCCATTCGGAATCATCTGCCGGCCGTTCAGGATTATTTGGACGAGCAGGGACGGACGGGTGTCATTGAGAAAAAAGCCGGCCGCGGGGTGCGGCTTGCGATTAAAGAAGCTGACAACGCCCTGTTGATCGACCATCTCCATCATTCCTTTCCTCAAAATGAAGCGCAGGATCGTTCCCTCCGGACGAAAATCGCCTTTGCCCTGTTGTCCGCCCCACGCCCGGTCACCATCCAGAAGCTGCGGAAAGACTACTACCTTTCCCATACCGGTGTCCGAAATATTCTGGATGAAATCGAAACATGGCTGCACCCTTATCATCTGGAAATGGTCCGCAAGCAGAAAATCGGCGTATATATTTCCGGAGAGGAAAAACAGATCCGTCAGGCCGTGACAGGACTTTCTTCACTGGAAGGCCCCGCTGAAGATGTAACAAAGGTTCTTTTTGATTCCTTCTTCATACGGACGATTCAGCACGAATTGGCAGCCCTTCAGGAAAAACATCAGGTCGAATTCACTGATGCAGCCCTCGAATCCCTGCTTCTCCATACCGCTTTTATGATTAAGAGGGTTCAGCTTGGTCAGATCATTTCGCTGCCGGAAGAAGATGTCCAGTCGATCCGGACCCACGAAGAATATCCGTGGGCGGAAGAAATGTGTAATCGTCTGGAGCGTGTTTTTGCGATGACGTTCCCAAGGGAGGAAGTCCTCTATTTGACCATGCATCTGAGAAGTGCGAAAACTCATGCGGCATCCAGGGAAGGTCTTACACCGGAGCTTCCCGAAGAAATTTCCAACATTATCGACTGGCTGGTGACAGAAGCATCGGCCCAGACCGGGTACCGTTTTGAAGAAGACGAAGTCCTGCGTGATCATTTATTTGTACATCTGAAAACGACGCTGGCCCGCCTTTCCTACGGGTTGTCCATCTCCAATCCCTTACTGATGACCATCAAGAAAAAGTATCCATACCTTTTTGATACGCTTGTCTGGATTTTAGACCAGCACAAGGAAGAGCTTCTCTACCCGATTCCGGAAGAGGAGGCCGCCTATTTAGTGCTGCATTTCCAGGCGGCTCTGGAAAGGAAGGCAACCGTGAAAAAGGAAAAAGTGGAAGTGGTGATCGTCTGTCATATGGGGATGGGACTTTCTCAGCTGCTGGCAGCACGGATGGAAAAGCTGTTTCCAGATATCCATATTCACGGCAGTATTGCGGCGCACCGGCTGCGCTCGTTCACAAAAGAGCATCGTGTAGACGGGATTATCTCTACAGTACCGATTGAAGAATTGGACATTCCTGCTGTCGTCGTTTCGCCGTTATTTGAAGCGGACGATCAGTCGCATGTAAAAAGTCTCATCAAGCAGCTGGAGCAGGGGAGAACCTCTGATAGAAAAAGGGGAAAAGAATCCGTTCTCCTTCAGAACATGTCGCCTTTTCTCATTCAAACGGGGCAGTCCGGGGTGTCTAAATATGAAGTGATCGAGGAACTCTCCCGCCTGCTTATGAAAAAAGGGTATGTGAAAGAAGGTTATCCTCAATCCTGTCTGCACCGGGAATATTTGTCTTCTACAGCCATTGGCGGCGGAATCGCCATCCCTCATGGCCGGGCGGAAGATGTGCACAGCTCCGCCATAGCAGTGGCCGCCTTTCCTGAACCTGTGGAGTGGGATGGTGAGCTGGTGCATGTCGTCCTGCTTCTTGCGATGAACTATGAAAACACACAGGAAGCCCGGCAGTTGTTCAGGGAAATCCACACGTTAACGTCAAACCCTTCATTCGTAAAACAGCTGGCTGAACAGCAAGATGCCGCAACATTTATGAATGCGCTTTACAATAATCCATAAGTACCACAGCCTGTGGAAGATATAAAAATTATTCCTCCCTTATTGTTTGCTACAGTATAAGTAAGCGATAACAAGAGGAGGAAGCTTATGAAGATTCTAGCGATTACATCATGTCCCAACGGCATCGCCCATACGTACATGGCGGCAGAAAACCTGCAGAAGGCGGCCGATGCGATGGGCATCGATATAAAGATTGAAACCCAGGGGTCCATCGGGGTGGAAAATGAATTTACGCAGGCAGACATCGATGCAGCTGACGGGGTGATTATTGCGGCTGATAAAACAGTCAATAAAGAGCGGTTTGTCGGCAAGCCACTTGTAGCTGTCGGTGTCCAGCAGGGGATTAACTCTCCTGAAAGATTGATTCAGCGGATTATTGATGGTCAGGCATCCGTCCATGAAGAAAGCGGTCAGCGCTCCAATGAAGATGCTGGAAACGCATCCGGTGGGAAAGGGCAGAATGCCTTTTACCGCCACTTGATGAACGGGGTTTCCTACATGATTCCGTTTATCGTCATCGGAGGACTGTTGATTGCCATTTCGCTCACGCTTGGCGGCACATCTACACCGGAAGGCATTCAAATTCCGGAAGATTCCTTCTGGAAGACGATTGAAAACATTGGTGCTGCATCGTTCAGCTTCATGGTACCGATCCTGGCTGGTTTTATCGCCATGAGTATTGCAGACCGTCCGGGTCTTGCGCCGGGGATGGTTGGCGGGTACATTGCCATGAACGGAAGCTTTTACGGCAGTGAAGCCGGAGCTGGCTTCCTTGGAGGAATCATAGCTGGTTTCCTTGCAGGTTACATTGCCCTGTGGATTAAGAAAATCAAAGTCCCGAGTGTCGTCCAGCCGATTATGCCGATCATTGTCATCCCGGTGCTTGCTTCCCTTGCCGTCGGATTGATTTTTGTAACGATCGTAGGTGCACCGGTCGCCCAGATTTTTGAGTCGTTGACAACGTGGCTGCAGGATATGCAGGGAACAAGCTCCATTCTGCTTGCTTTAATCTTAGGCGGCATGATTGCCTTTGATATGGGGGGACCTGTCAACAAGGTCGCCTTCCTGTTCGGATCAGCCATGATTGCAGAAGGAAACTATGAAATTATGGGTCCGATTGCCGTCGCGATCGCCGTTCCGCCGATCGGTATGGGGATCGCTACCTTCTTGAACCGCCGGAAGTTTGCGGCAACGGAAGTGGAAACAGGAAAGGCATCCTTTACGATGGGGCTTTTTGGAATTACAGAAGGAGCCATCCCATTTGCTGCGCAGGATCCTTTCCGTGTCATCCCGAGTAACATGATCGGTGCCATGGTCGGAGCTGTTATCGCCATGATGAGCGGAGTAGGTGACCGTGTTGCCCATGGCGGACCGATTGTCGGTGTGCTTGGAGCTGTGGATAACGTCCTCATGTTCTTCGTCGCCATTATCGTTGGTAGTTTTGTAACAGCGATTACCGTGAACCTTTTGAAAAAAGAAGCAGCTGTAGAACCTGCATTGGCGGGAGTGCAGACGCAGCCAGCAGCAGAGGAAACGGTGAAAGAGGAAAAACCGGCCATGAAAGAACAGCCGCAGCCGGAAGAGGAAAACGCAGACCTTCATTCGCTCACGAATAAAAACCTGATCCAAGTGAACGTAAAGGCAGAATCAAAGGAACAGACCATTGATGAGTTGATTGATCTTCTAGCAGCAGAGAATGTCTTGACGTCCCGCACCGATGTTAAAGAGGCGATTTTACAACGCGAAGCGGAAGGATCCACAGGCATCGGAATGAACATAGCCATTCCGCATGCCAAATCGACCGCTGTGAAAGAACCACGAGTCGCCTTCGGAGTGAAAAGGGATGGTGTCGACTGGAACAGCCTTGATGGCACAGAAGCCAAGCTGATTTTCATGATTGTTGTACCGAAGGAAAGTGAAGGAACGCAGCACCTGAAAATTCTACAGATGCTGTCCAGAAAATTAATGGATGATCATTACAGGGAACAGCTTTTACAGGTCACATCAACCGATGAAGCCTATCAGTTATTAAAAGAAGTCAAATAAAAATCAGAGGGCCTGAGGCCCTCTGATTTTTATTTTGGATAAGAAACAATGGCTTTTGCCGTTCCTTCCAGTTTGAAGTTTTCCAACCCGTAAGGAAGAATAACATGATCGCCTTTTTTCAGGAGCTCTGTGTCTGTTCCTGTGAAAGTCACTTCGCCCTCCAGGATGGTAGCCAGCAGATAATCGGCCGGTTTGCTGCTTTCATAGGCACCATTGAGATCGAGATGGAAGACTGTGAAAAAATCATTTTCCGTCAGAGTGGTAATCGAAAGGTCCTGGTCCTGCTTATAAGAAAAATCATTTTCCTGTTTTTCATCTGGAATTGTTGTGACCTCGACGGCTTTATCTAAATGAAGCTCACGCGTCTGATTCTGGTCATCCCGGCGGTCATAATCGTACACGCGGTAGGTGGTATCGGAGTTCTGCTGGGTTTCAAGAATCACAATACCTTCTCCAATGGCGTGAATCGTGCCGGCGGGGACGAAGAAGAAATCGCCTGGTTTGACAGGTACGCGGCGCAGAAGCCCATTCCAGTCTCCTTTTTCAATATAATCCTCAAGCTCCCCGCGCGTTTTTGCATGGTGACCGAGAACGATTTCAGAGTCTTCCTTACAGTCCACAATGTACCAGCACTCTGTTTTTCCATAGGCTTCATTATCTTCAAGCACATGGGCCTGGGCGTCATTGGGGTGCACCTGCACAGATAGATCATCATTGGCATCCAGAAGCTTAATCAAGAGCGGGAAGGCCTTCTCATCGTTGTCCTCATTGAACAATTCTTTTTTATGTTCCTTCCAGGCGTCCATCAGTGTCCAGCCTGCCAACGGTCCGTTCGTAATCGTGGAGGATCCGCTCGGATGGGAGGCGATTCCCCAGCATTCACCTGTGTGGTCACTTGGAATATCGTAATCAAAATTCGTATGTAGAGAACTGCCGCCCCACACTTTTTCCTTAAAGATCGGGGATAGTCGTATTAAATCTGTATACATAGCCAAACTCCTTTATCTGTGTGATAGAGTAAACCGCTTACGTAAATCGACTAAATTATATCAAATATTTCCTTGTAGAGACAGGCTTTTGAAAAAGAGTGAAACGAAACAGAGTCTTCATCGTATAGGAAGATAAAGGAAAATAGTGAAGGAGTGTCTGCCTTATGGAAGTGACGATGGAACCACCATTACAGCGGTTATCCAAGGACAGTATAAAAGTGTGGATATGGAAGGAAATTATTGAGAATATCATCGGAACAGTTGTGCTGGTCCTCTTGTTTATTCTGGACCGCGTGTTTTCCTGGCCGGTCTGGACCGGGTGGGTTCTGTACGGTCTTGTTGGTTTAACAGCAGCAGGGATGATCTGGGCTTTTTTTAAAGTGAACTTATTACATAAGCACTGGCGGTACGGAATGAATGAAGACTTCCTTTATTTAAGGTCAGGGGCCTTAAAAGAAGAATACAAGGTCATTCCTATGACGAAGATCCAGTCTGTTTCTACGAATGAAGGACCTCTGCTGAAAAAATATGACCTCTCTTCTGTGGAAGTCAGTACCATTGGACGCATGCACGTCATTCCTGCTCTACCTAAGGCAGAGGCAGAAAAACTGCGGCAGCAGATTGCTCTATACTCCAATGTAGAGGAGGAAGATGAATGATAGGGAAAGGTAGAAGCAGATATCATCCGAAGGCCATGCTTCATGATTACATCCATCTGATCAAGACGAGTGTCCCTTTGTTTTTTCTGTTTTTTGTATTAAAGGTCGATTCAAGCGCATGGTTGTTCACCTATGGCCGGTATGTCCTGCCAGCAGCTGTTACCTTTTCCGCTCTCTATATTCCGGTCAAGTGGTATGCAAAAACGTATGAGATTCTCCCTTCGGCAATTGTTGTATCATCGAAACTTCTTACAACATCGACAAGTACGATTCCTTATTCAAAAATTCAGCAGGTGAAAAGAAAGACGACATGGGTGCATCGGTTGACCGGAATGACCTCCCTTACTTTGGAAACAAGTTCAGAAGGTCGTGACGGCACCATCCGATTTGATGTTTTAAGACCATCGGAGGCGTTATCCATTGAACAGCACGTACAGCAGGAACAAACAGCTGTTGAATTTGAAACGTCCCAAGGAGAGGGGGTTTATTCCGAGGATCACAGTCATCAGGAGGAAATAGAGCGAGTGGAATCGGAAGAACCCGCTGGTCAACCGGTGCCGAGGGGATCGACTGGGGAGAAAACAATTCATTATACACCGACGAAGAAGGATATCATGAAGGCCTCCCTTGTCTCTCTCAGTTTTCTTACGGTTGTGCCGTTTGCAGGGTCGTGGCTTTCCAATGCGGAGGATCTGCATTTTGAAAACCAGGTGAACGGGCTGTTCGAGAGCATCTTATCGTCGATCTGGATGATTACAGGAACGCTTGCCTTCCTGGCCGCTGCAGGATTTGTAATTGGAATCGTACGTACATATAAGAAGTATGGGAAGTTTGAATTGGCTTCAACATCAGAAAGGATCTTGATAACAAAAGGAGCCTGGGAGCAGGATTACCTTTCTGTGGAGAAGGAAAACGTGCAGGCCGTCTTAATTGAGCAGTCCCTCATGAAACGGCTTCTCGGTTTTGCTTCATTAAAACTGGTCATTGCCGGTGAAAAGGAAGGGGAGGAAGTAACATCCCTGTATCCATTTCTACCAGTGAAGCGTGCCTATAGTCTCGTTCATGAAATGCTTCCGAAATATCGTGTGCTCAAGAATATGGAAAAGCTGCCCCGTCAGGCCCTTTATATCCGTCTGCTTCGTCCCAGCTGGTTATGGATAGCAGCAACGGCGGGGTTGTATATCTTTAAACCAGCGCCTTTCCATATCGATCTGCCGTGGTGGGCGTTTTCATCGGTTCTTCTCTTCGTCATTATCCTGTCCCGCATCCAAGGGTATCTTCACACCCGTTTCCAAATGGATGACACGTTCATCCAAACCCAGACAGGCGGATTCACAAAGACGCTGTATCTTTCTAAGCGAAGTAAAGTGATCGAAGTGGAAGTATCCCGGGACTATTTCCAGCAGAAATCAGGGCTCGCTTCGCTTACCTTAATCAACCGTGCTGCCCCTGTGTGTGAAACGGTCGTGCAAGATGTGCCGGAAGCATTCGCTGAACGTTTGAAGGTATGGTATACCCATAGAGATCATAAAAGAAGAGCTTCTTAATAAAAGCCCCCTGCTTTTATAACAGGGGGCTTGTCCTTATTTGCGTGTTCTACGCGCGTAGGGGTAAATTGGATCCTTCAATTGGAATTCATAGGTCTCACCATCGACGATACCGACGACTTTGTCGCTGTCATACAGGTCGAGCATGAACTGGGCCATTTCTTTTGCTGTGTGGAACTGTGGAATATTTCCTTCATAGTCGAAGTTTTCGGTGTCCATGGAACGGTCGGCGAATTCGGTTTCTGTTGCAGCCGGTGCAAGGACTTTTGCCTGCATCTTCGCTCCTTTGTCCTCAAGCTCCTGCGCCATACCTTCTGTGAAGGCACTTACGAAGAATTTCGTTGCACAATAGGTCACAGCATCCGCTACAATCGTATAGCCTCCGCCGGAAGAAACGTTGATCAGCTGCGTTCCTTCGACATCTGCATAATCCCGGGCATACAAGGATGAAAGAATCGTAAGGGCTTCGTTGTTCAAGCGGAGCATGGATTCAATTTTAGGAAGCTTCTGTTCTCCAACCGCTGCAAAGTTTCCAAAGCCGGCATTGTTGATGAAGGTCTCAATGTCGAGGTCTTTCAGGCTTTCATAAAAGCTGTAAACATTTTCTGAAATGGATAAGTCAACTTCACGGATAATCACATCCAAATCCGGGTTGATGTCATGGACTTCTTTTTTCAACTGTTCCAGCTGCTCTGTTCTGCGGGCGGCGATGACGAGGTTTTTTCCTCGTCCTGCGAAAACCAGTGCCGATTCATAACCAATACCTGAGCTTGCTCCTGTAATGACCGTATATTTCATGATTGATCCCTCCAATAATTTTAGTACACTGTTATTGTAGACCTTAGAGAGAACTCTAAGTCAAATCATAACTGTAAAGGTGGAGGAAGCCGATGTATACCATCAGTGAAACGGCCGAAAAACTCGGCATGAGTGCTCATACTCTACGCTACTATGAAAAAGAAGGCATTATTGCCCCGCATCGAAATGAAGCAGGAGTCAGGGAATTTGATGAGCAGCACATCCTATGGCTGCAGTTCGTAAAAAAAATGCGGGAAACACAGATGCCTGTGACGCAGATCAAAGAATATACCAAGCTGTTTCAGGAAGGTGAGCACACAGCCGGAGACAGGCTGAAGCTCCTCGAAGAACATCAGCAGTACATTAAGAGCCAGATTGAAACCTTAAAGGCGACGGATGACATGCTGACGAAAAAGGTTGCCGCTTATAAGGAAGCGATGAAAGGTGTATTGAATTAATGTTGTAAGCAGGTCCGGCAAATGCCGGATTTTTTTAATCACTATTGTAAAGGTCCCTTGACGTTAAGTTACCTTTACAATAAAATGGGGATAATTGGAGGTGGAGGTGTGGAAAACCGGCTGGCTGAATTCAGAAAAAAACATGGATGGTCACAGGACAAACTCGCAGAAAAGCTTCATGTGTCGAGACAGACGATTATTTCCATAGAAAAAAACAGGTATTCTCCTTCCCTCCCTCTCGCTTTTGAGATCTCGCGAACGTTTGGTGTTTCTATTGAAGATATTTTTATTTACCGCGAAGGAGGACGAGAATAATGGATCATTATCCAAGGACATTCATCGTTTTAGGATCACTGCTCGGGGCTATGGGACTTTCTTTACTGATCATTGGACTGCTGGCTGACGGGGCTGTACAGGGGCATTCTTTTTCGATGCTCTCTTTATCGGTGCTTGCCTTCTGCATGAGTTATTTGTACCCACAGTTTAAGCAGAAGGATGAACGGATGAAGTCCATTCGTCAGAAAGCTGTTTCTTATGCCTTTACGGCCGGCATCGGGTATATGTTAGTCTTTTCCCTTTTAGCTGAGCTGAATGTCCTGACGATGGACGTGTCCAGCGTTCTTTCGCTGATCATTGCCTTGAGTATGACGACCTTGTTCCTGCTGCTTGTTTTCCTGGCACGTAAATATTGAAGCAAAAGGAGAGGATCTCATGAGCTGGTTTTTTCCTGTTGTGTTTTTAATCACATTTGGCATCAGCTATTATATTTTGAAAAAGGAAACGACGAATGGATCTCTATCAAAAAAAGGCTTCTACCAAATCACAGTTTTCCTGCTTTTTATCTTTCTCTTGGCGTTCAGTGTTGCTGCCTGGGGAGCATGATCATTTTTCCCGGACCGGCACACGGGGATTCCGCTTCTTTTGTGTAAGACAGCTTACACTTCTGAGCGCAGTGGTAGTGGATCGATCTCTCCCGTGTTACATTGGATTTGTCTTCAAGAGAAGACCCAAGACCACGAAAGAGGTGTTGGTATGATCAAGTGGATGTTGTCCAAGATCACGAAGAAAGCCCATGTTTCGCAAAAGCTGACTCAGAGAGAATCGGAGAAAGAAGACCAGCTCCAGGCTTCTCTAAAAGTAGAAGGCTGTGTTCGTGGCTGTGATCCAGGCTGGTGCTGCCCCAGATAAACCAGGAAAGTGTAAGCTGTCTTATGAATGTGAAGCAGGAATGTTGCACAGATTTGATACAACTGATATATTTTTTCTGTACCAACCGGTTGGTCTAGCTATCACTTATAAAAAAAGAAAGATTCGAGAGGAGAATGATCCATGGCTAAAATGAACGAAAAAATCACAGCAGTATCTAAAGGTATGAAAACAGAAGGTGTTTCCGGAGAGCATAAGGTTGTCATTGATGAACCTGCAAAAATGGGAGGAACCGACGAAGGTGCCAACCCACTTGCAACCCTTCTTGTATCTCTTGCAGGGTGTGAAAACGCGATTGCAAACTTCGTAGCCAAAGAAATGGAGTTCGATCTTCAAGGCATCGATTTCGAAATTGACGGAGAACTGGATCCCCGCGGTATGATGGGAGAAGAAGGCGTCCGCCCTTACTTCCAGAAAATCACCGTAAACGCGACTGTTCACACAAGTGAATCAGAAGAGCGTCTGGCTCAATTCCAAGAAACGATTGATTCCCGCTGCCCTGTGTATACAACACTAAAAGCGGCTGACGTTGAAATGATCCCGAACTGGGTTAAAGCATAAATATTTTTTCCAACACCCTTTAAGTGTCATCTTAAAGGGTGTTTATTTTTGTAAGGCGGGTTACAGGTGGAGACAGACCGTGCCTGTATACTGAAGGCTTGGGAGAAAGGGACATACCTTTTCAAGAAAGGCATTTTTATTGAATGCATCGGAAAGTCCTGTTACTGTTTAAAGACTTATTCAGAATGAAAAAGGAGGGACAAGTGTATGAAGCAGTTATTCTTATATGTGTTCGGTATACTCATCTCGAGCCTGGGCATTGCGTTTTTCATTAAAGCGGATGTTGGGGTTGGCACGACAGACAGTGTCGCGGTAGGCTTGTCCTCCCATATACCAATTAGTGTAGGGGTAGGAATGATGACAGTCCATGTAACGGTAATTCTTTTAAATAGTATTCTTGGAAAGACGATTCCATCCTTATTTGTATTTATTCCAATTGTTCTGAGAGGGGTAACCCTCGACTTGTGGAATGTCCTTCTTACAGATTTCCAGCTGGAGTCGCTCGCCTTAAGATGGGGACTCTTATTCGTTGGAATTGCCTTCATGGGAATTGGCATTGGCTCCTATCTGCACACGAATCTCCCTAAAATCCCTGTTGATGAACTTATGCAAACATTGATGAAGAAAGATGGACTCTCTCTTAGAGTAAATCGAAATCTCTATGAATTTTCCTTGCTTGTCATCGGGTTCCTGCTTGGGGGGCCAATTGGAATCGGAACGTTCGTTATCTCGTTCTTACTAGGTCCATCCATTCAATTCTTCTATGAACGATGGAATGAGCTGCTATCACCTACAAATAAACGACAATACGCAAGTACTTCCTAACTGCTGAAGAGTCAATTCTAATGAGAATTGACTTTTTCTTTAGAAACAGAACGGACTCCATTTCAAAGGGATAAGAGTGTTAAGGCAATTATACCTCCATGGAGAGTGTAGTTCTTCATGGAAGTCCTACCTATGCTTCAAGACAAGAGGGGCGTTCGTTATTTAAAATCCCAACACACAAAAAAGCTTCCATTAAATTGGAAGCTTTTTTGCTATGCATATCATTATGAACTTAGCAGGGGGATTTTTTAAATCTAGTTTTCCAGTCATATACCGCATTCATTTTCTTTTAATGTTATAGATTTCAACGAAGAAAAGATCCGAATTTTTCTATGATCTGTCATGGCTGAAGTCTGCTCTAGGCTGTCCGTAAAAAAGATCCTGCGATAGAGATAGCTCCAAATACTGCGAACGTCACAGCATAACCAACCCATTCAATCATACTGCCTGCAAGGATAGACCCTATCACTTGGCCAAAGGAAAGCATAATGAAAGGTAAACCTATACCTAAAGACGCATTACTCTCAAATACACGGATTCCCCAGACGATAAGCAAGCCACATATAAACAAGTTCGAGGTGCCGAATAACGCAGCTGCTCCCAATATCATAGGAATGCTGTCAGATGCCCAGGTGAGTAGAAACGAAGCTCCTCCCATCATCACAGCAAATAGGGTATAACTGGATTGGAGCCCGATCCGTTCGATAACGGTGCCGCCTAAACCACTGGTTATACCGAAGAGTCCGATCGTGACCCAGAATAGAGATAATACGAGGGTACTGAATTCACCGCTGCTTTCTATGAAACTCCTGGAGAAAGTCCAAAAACATGCACTTGAAATCCCCATTAGAACAGCCGCGGTCATGATCGATGTAGCTCCTTTTAATCCTTTTGCCGATAATATCCCGCGTTGAACCTTTAAGGAATCGTCAGGTTTTGGGATAATCCGATAATTCCACCATAAAACGAGTAAAGCAATAAGAGCATAGAGTAAGTAAGTGTATCGCCAATGAAGCGGCAGCAGAAGGGCGCCAACTCCTGTGGCGACAATACCTAGACTAGTACCGGAGTTTATCCATGTATTGGCTTTTCCTTGTAAGGGTACCTTTATCCAATGAGCAATAGCTGATCCGTACGGAGGAGACACGAGCCCTGTACTTCCCCCGGCCAGGAGAACGCCTGCCGCAAGCATCCATTCGTTTAAGGAAGCGCTGATCATCAGCATACCACTAACAGCAAAACCACCCGCCAGCATAATCATAGGTTTAGGCCCTTTATTAGTTGTCAGGACAGTAGAATAAACAATGGTAAAACAAAAGGCAAGGTAAAATAGAGAAGAAATGATACCGGAAAGTGTATCGGACATTTGAAAGGAATGGGAAATGTTGGGGAGCAACAATCCGAAACTGTACCTTGCTAATCCATAAGTTACTGCAATCATAGTTACGCCTGGAAAGACGAGTCTCGTGAAATTCATAAGCTGTGATACTCCTTTGTTTCTATACTTTAGATAGAACGTTCTTTCTATCTAAGTTACAAGTATTGATCCAGACAAGCTGTATGTTTTTACCATGGACTCTTCTTTATGGGGCAAGGATTTACTTATAGAAAAAACGGTATCCGAAAGGATGCCGTTTACGTTAGGAAATGGGATTGAAGAGCTTTTGTCATGGTAACTGCATGATCAGTGGCTTGTGTAGGATCTGTAATCTGGGCCATGGATGTAGCCCCTTCGATAATAAGAAGAAATTCATAAGCAAAGTTCTTCTCATCTTTGATATTGCTGCGAATGGCAAGTGTCTCGAAATACTCAAGGACTTTTGATTTATGCTTTTTGGCAATATCTGCTATGTTCTTGTCTGTATCCTGATATACTTCAATGGCACGCAGGAACATACAACCTTGAGGGGATACCTCTTTTAAGAATGCTCCATGTAATTGGGCAATCCGTACAAATGTATCGTTAGAATAGTCCTCGGATGCAGGACAAATGTATGCCCAGTACCGCTCTTCACGGTTTTTGACAGCCTCTTCTACAAGCTTGTTCTTAGAGGAAAAGTGATTATACAACGTCATCGTCGCAACATTTGCTTCATCAACAATTTGTTTTAAACCAACTCCATGAAATCCATAAGTATAGAAGAGGTGTTCGGCAGTATTTAATACTTGTTTGCGCTTCTCACTCAATGGTTAAGCAAACCTCCTTTAGATAGAACGTTCATTCTATTGTCAACGTAGCATCTATAATAGTAGAAGTCAAAGTAAACAGGAGTGGTTTCCTGATTTCTATGGGTTTCTATTTAGAATTAAGCGATCAGAGCTGGCTCTATATCTAAAAAGGCAAGGTAAGAATGCTTCAATGTAAAAACTAACCATTCCTTCATCCTTTTCTAATACATCCACATTTTCGAAGCCGATTGTAACAGTCTGTAGAAACAGTTCGTCATAGTATGTCATGTTGAGAGGGCACGTTCCGCTTATCGGTGGATGCCTGCCGCGGGAACGGCCTCTGCTGACTTGGTCAACAAGACCACTGGACCAAGTGGATCTTCGGCTCGCGCTGTGTCACCACCAAACGCTCCTCGTGACGATGTTAGAATATAGAGGAAAGAGATTGTGCCCTATGCAGATTCGCAGATTCAAAAGAACGGCACGGGCTGCGTTACTGTCGCTTGCGCGGAAAAGAGAATGTGCGCGAACAAGCGTTACTGACGGCGGCCTGCAAAAACATGAAAAAGATTGCCCTTCACCTATCCAGGGTGAGATAGGTGAAGGAGAGTCTTTTTTGGTGAAGGGCGGGCGAATACCAGGAGACTCCTGCGGAAAAACGGGCGACCCGAGACCCCGCAGTGTGGGTTTTCACGAGGAAGCTCGGGCGTTCGTCCGCGGAAAGCGAGTGGTATTCGACCGCACGAACTGCACAAAAAAACTTGCAGAAAAACACGGGGTTTCTCTACAAGCTGACGACAGCCATAGGGCTGTCGTTTTTATTTTACTTATCCTCTAAATCTACTTTCAGGGCTTCTGCCATAATTTTAGGAAGATCGGTGTTGTCGATCAGGCCGCTGAAGGAATTGGACCGAGGTCCGTAGGCATAAACTGGAATGTCTACACCTGTATGTCCAGTACTGGTCCATCCGACAAGGGCTTTATCACTCACATATTGGTTAATGGCAAGTTTTGGATCTTCAGATTCCTGGATTTTTTGAACATCTTCTTCGGACAAGTCAAATGGTGTATGACTCTCTACGACTTCTTCAACGTTGGAACGATTTTCGTTTAATTCTTCAGCCATGAATGCACCTGTTGCTGTAACCTTTTTTACAAGCTCCGGCCTGGTGTCATACTCGCCATTAGATCCAACGGTCATACCGCCGGTTTCATGGTCACCGGCTATGACTACGAGAGTGTTTCCATCTTCTTCAGCAAATTCCATGGCCTTTTCCACTGCTTGTTCAAATGCTGCTGTATCCTTGAATGCCCAAGTGGGATCATTATCGTGGCCTGCCCAGTCAATTTGGCTGCCTTCAACCATTAGGAAGAACCCATCCTTGTCTTTCTCAAGGAGGTCAATTGCACGTTCGGTCATTTCTGAGAGACTTGGCTGTTCTGTATTTTCACGCTCCAGTTCGGGTTTTAAGGGGCCGTCTGCAAATAAACCTAGAAGCTTTTCCCCTTCTTCTACATCAATATCCTTGCCTTCCATTAAATCGCTGCGCGTTTCCACGTTTTTATAACCTGCTTCCTCTGCTTGCTCTAATAGATTCTCATCTTGCTGTTCGCCGCCTTCAGACGCTGGGAGGAAGAAATCTTTACCTCCACCAAGCATAACATCGACATCGTTATCCAGCATTTGCCTGGCGATTTCAGGCTGATGATCACGTGACTTTACATGGGAAGCAAATGCAGCGGGGGTCGCATGGGTAATCGTAGATGTTGCAACTAACCCTGTTGATTTCCCTTTGTCTTCTGAAGCCTCTAGGATTGTTTTCACTTTATTTCCGTCCTTATCTAAACCTATCGTACCATTGTTCGTTTTAACACTAGCTGCCATTGCTGTTCCGGCAGCAGCGGAGTCGGTTACCCTGGAATCATCTGAATAGGTTTTGTGCAGACCTTTCAAATGTTTATCCCAAACGGCATCTTCCCCCTTATACCATCGGTAGCTTGTAGCGTAATCCGTGTTAAAACCATCAGGAATCATAAAAATCACGTTGTCGACTTTTTCCTGGGGAGGACCCGCTTGGTCGGGGGTTTCTTTTCCGTCCCCTTCCTGCGCATCAGGTTGTTGAACACAGCCCACTCCTGCGCCCAAAATCAAACTTGCACTCATGATAAAAACACCGGCTTCTTTAAACATATGTACACGCCCTTTACTGATGTGATGCATCAACAGTATACCAAGTCCATCCTTCGTTAATTTTAACGAAGGATGAAATTCATTTAAAAATTTCATGTGATGTGTAAATATCAGACAGCTTTTGTGCAGGGATTAATCCTTGCACAAAATGTTTTTCCTCCCTTTAGCAGTTCTTATTGTTAGTAATAGCAAGACTGAACTTTACCTAGGTGCAGGCTTTGTAAGGAATGCTGGAGGAGGAAGTAGTGGAGGGATTTTATAAGTATTACAGGGTAATCTCCATGAGCAGCGCATTCATACAAGCGCATGGGCCTCTTGCCGATTTTTTACAAGGCAGGAGAAAAATAAAACACTCTTAGGAGGAGCGTCCGGTTGTTTATTTTGTTTACGGATAGATGCTATTCTGTGTTTGAATAGTTCCTGAACGTGTCTTAGTAACCCTTCTATAATGTTTCAAGATGAATGAGATACTTATCGGAGGTTTGGTTGCAATCTTTAGTTGGGCATAGGTTTGATATGATTGAATGACTATTTATTGTTCATGAGCCATTGGTCAGATAAAGGTACTCGCTAAACTAAAGATTAAATGGAAGAAGTGTTCCAATGAAAAGTTTTTGTAAATACCCTTTGATCATCATTTACATGTTTTTGTTTAGTTATCCAGCAAGTATTTTTGAAGTTCCAAAGAATAGCTATTACATACTCATCGGGTTTCCATTACTATTGGGAGGTGTTTTGTTCATACATTTTTTATTTCAAAGGAACTCCTGACTCCATATACATAGGTTGAACATGTTTTTTTCTGTCCTGAAGGGGGGGTTTTTAAATGTGGATCCTATTTGCCGTTATATCGATAGTGGCAACAATCATCAACGTATACCTGTATATAGCAGGAAAGGAATATAAGTTTGCTATGGCAGTTGGGTTGTCTTTCACTTCACTAACCCTCTGCGCTGAATACAGTCTTGTATCCCGGTGGGTGGCAGCGGAAGACTGGGCTGCTTTATTAGATGTCGTGCCCGGAATGGAAGAGGCGTTGTGGTCTTTGACAATTGTTTCTATCATACTGAATACAGCACCTGTACTGTTGGAAATGAAAAGGAAAACATAACCACTTTCCTATCCCTCTTTTAGATGGAAATAGGAAACATTAGTGGCATCTGCCCGATATGAAAAGAGGAACTTCCGAATGGGGAAGTTCCTCTTTTTATTTGAACATCCGCACCGAATGGAATAAAAGGGAATTATTCAGCTTCAAGAGTTTCCATGCAGCAATTCCTCTGTTTTATCCGCATCGATGGAAAGATAGCGGACTTTTTTTATATACCCGTCTTTTTTCAATTGACTCATCATTGCACTGGTCGTCTCTCTGGTGGCTCCGATCATGTTGGCGAGATCCTGGTGGGTGAGTTTCATTTCGATGGTCTGCCAGTTTTTCTTCCGGCGGCCGGTTTTGTGACTCAGCATGAGCAGCAGGTAAAGGAGCCGCTGCTTCACATCACTGAGGGCGATTTTTTCACTCAGGCTGTAAACATCCTTCAATCGTGAGGAGAGAATGTCAATCAGTTTCAGGGCTACGTGCGGATTCTCCTTGATGAAGCTTTCATAGTCCTCATGGCTGAGCGTACAAAGATACGTGTCGGTCATAGCTTCTGCATAGGTTTGGTCATCCGTCAGACTGATGGTGGAGGTTTCTCCGAAAATGTTGCCGTCTACTAATATATCCACCGTAAACTGGCGGCCGTCTTCGTTCATGCGGTACAAGCGCACCTGTCCCTTCTTCAAAAGGAAAAGCACGTCCATAGGGTGATCAGGAGAAACAATCACCGTTCCTTTTTTTACGGGGCTCATTTCACTCATTTGATCAATACTCATTAATTCATCCTTGGATAGTTCTTCAAACAAACTGATCTGGGAAAGCAGGGTCAGCTTATCCATTCGTGTTCACCTCATATCTTCCCTGAAATTGAATCATGGTTAAGACAGGGAAATCTTTCTCTATGATAGCAGGATGGCAGAGACCTGGGCAATGTGCGGATCAGAGCATTGTCTGTTGTCCTGCAGGCGTGTTATTATTATACAACTTGACCAACTGGTTGGTATAACTGCAGGAAGGTGAGGCAGATGAGTGAAAAAAAACAACAAATCATAGGGGTAGCCGCTAAGCTGATTCATGCGAAAGGCTATGAGTCGACAAAGCTGAGTGACATTTTGGCAGCGTGCGGGATCGGCAAAGGCCAGTTTTATCATTATTTTACTTCGAAAAGGGAGCTTGGGCTGGCCATAGTCGATCATTATGCGCAGATGTGGCAGGACGAGCTGATTGAAGGCATTCTAAAATCCGGCCGATCCCCGGAGAGGAAAATGGAAGAAATGCTTCAGTGGGCGATTCAGTTTCATGAAACGCCGGAAAAGCTTCACGGTTGTCCGTTTGGAAATCTTGCGCTCGAGATGAGTGAACATGATGAAGATTTCCGTGTGAAAATCAACCGTATTTTCTCTGACTGGATTGAAGAGCTGACACAGGTGATTGAAGCTCTTCAAGGTGAAAAGCAGGCAAGGCAGAAAGCGCGGATGGTTGTCGCTCAGATTGAAGGGGCGATTCTTCTTATGAAGAACAATCAGGACTCTGAGGTTCTCCTTGATATTATTGATGGCATCCGGCTGGAATATATCAGCAGCTCATAGAGGCCGCGGGTCTCTTTTTTATACATGGAAAGGGGAAGCGAATCCCACCACGGTTCTTTCGCGGGCGAAAAAGGCATACACTTTTCCATGAACCAGGTGACAATGATTCTCAAATTCATTGACACACTATACGTAAGCCCATACACTAGATAGTAGGAAAGTGATAGTTTTCTAAAAATTCAACATCTATATATATATGAATGAACACGAAGACCTATCTGAACGTTGAATGAGGTCTTGAGATAAAGTAGACGGTGTAAAGGTTTAGTGAGAAAAAAAGGAGAGGTCAGGTCATGGATACCTTATTGGCAAACAATCTCACACTTGGATATGGGGACTCAGTCATTATTGACTCTCTTGATGTGAAAATACCGAAAGGGAAAGTGACGGTTCTGATCGGAGGGAACGGTTGTGGGAAATCGACACTTCTCCGTTCGATGGCACGGCTGCTGAAGCCGAAATCCGGTCAGGTGGTACTCGATCAGAAGGATATTTCCAAAATGAGGACGAAGGACGTGGCCAAGAAGATGGCCATTCTTCCACAAAGTCCAACGACCCCTGAAGGATTAACTGTGTACCAGCTTGTGAAGCAGGGGCGTTATCCTTATCAGGGATTTGCTAAGCGCTGGTCGGATGATGACGAAGAAGCGGTTACGCGTGCGCTCAACGACACGAATCTTATGGAATTGAAGGACCGCTCTGTGGATTCCTTATCCGGAGGACAGCGGCAGCGTGCCTGGATTGCCATGACACTAGCTCAGGATACGGATACGCTCCTTCTTGATGAACCGACAACCTATCTGGATATGACCCACCAGATTGAAATTCTGGATCTTCTTTTCGATTTGAACCAGGATAATGGTCGGACGATTGTGATGGTTCTGCACGATATTAATCTGGCATGCCGGTATGCGGATCATATTATTGCAGTTAAGGATAAGACCGTTTATACACAGGGGCGTCCCGAGGATGTCGTGACCTGTGATATGATGCAGCATGTATTTGAAATGGTCTGTGATGTGAGGGAAGATCCTCTTTTCGGCACCCCGATGTGTATTCCACACGGAAAGGGACGTTGTCTGATTAAACAGGCACAGGCGGAAGCGCAGGCCCAGCAGAAACAAACCGTATAGATTTTAAAGCAGCCGGGAACATCCGGCTGCTTTTTTTGTCGCTGTTTTTTCTTTGGAACAAGGGGATTGGTTCATTTGAATAGAAGTGTACAGAAGAGACAGTAAAACCTTAGATATATGGAAGATTCATGGATAGGGAACAGGGAGGAATTAGGTGAAACAGATAGAAGAAGCAGAAGGTATGGGAACTATGGAGGGCATCAGCGGTCAAATTCCCTATGATGATCTGCTTCCCATGTTGATGAACGGGATTTCTGATTTTATATTTTTAATGGACGTAGAAGGCCCTCGTCGTTTCAAATACCGGTATATGAACAAGTCAGCTGTAAAGGGTTCCCTGGCCGGTGGCGCAGTGTGGAAAGGAAAATACATAGAAGAAGTACTGGATGAGAATGCAGCACCATCACTTATTGACGCGTACGAAGAAGCCGTTCAGAAAAAGGGTCCGGTTACGTACGAAGATCAGATCATGGTGAACGGGAAGGTGTTCCGGAGTCATTCGGTTTTGACACCAACGCTGAACGAAGAGGGGGACGTGGCACATATTCTGGCGGTGACGCGAAACCTTACTGAGGTGATGGAAAAGGAAGAGGCGCTTGGAAGTATGAATGCGGTATACAAATCCTTGATGACAAATACGACGGATGCCGTTATCATCCTGGGTACTGATGGGAGCGTACTGGATGTGAACAAGGCTTTTACGGAGCTTTACGGTTTTTCGAAAGAAGATCTATCCGGATGCTCCTATCCGTTTGTGCCGGAAGAATTGAGTGATGAAGCATGTGAACTCGTCCAACAGGCATTGGCAGGACGTGGAACATCGGGCTGGACAACAACCCGGAAATCACGGGATGGTTCGCTGCTGGATGTGGCTGTCAGTGTTTTCCGCATCCAGAATGAAGAAGGGGAAACCATCGGGGTCAGTTCGATCATCCGGAATGTGACAGAGGAGAAGAATGAGGAGCGGAGACGGGAAAGCAGTCGATCACGCTACCGTTCCTTGTTTGAACACAATCCTCAGGCCATTTTAACACTGACCTTCCGCGGTACTATAACCAAAGCGAATCCGGCCAGCCTTGAAATGCTTGAAAAAGAAGGACATGAGGTGCTGCATACGTCCTTTATGGAATTGATTTCCAAAGAACAGGAAGGCGCTGTGCGAAAGGAAATTCATGGTTCATTCTTCGACACCGGCGGTCAGTTCCGGACAGTTGTGGATGTAGGAGGAGAGGAGAAAATCCTCCAGATCTCTTTAGTCCCGATTATCATTCAGAACAAGAAAGAAGGCATCTATGCCATCTTGGATGACATTACGGAAAAAGAAAAAGCTTATGAAGGAATGCGCCAGAGTCAGGAAAGTTTCCGCTTGATCGCTAATTACTCCAATGATTTGATTTCTGTCTTCTCTCCCAAAGGCGCTCTGATCTACGCCTCGCCTTCCCAACAGGAGTTTTTCGGGGAAGATCCTATGAGCTGGTCCAGAGAAAGCCTGATGCAGAAGGTTGAACGTGGAGATCTGAGCCGTCTGACGGACCGTTTTATCAAGAGCTGCCGAACAAAAGAAGGATTCACCATTACAGTGAAGTTGACAAGCTTCAACGGTGAACCTGTCTGGTTTGAGTGCCGCGCAACCCCTGTCATTGATGATGATCATGAAGTCAGTCACATCGTCGTAGTGGCCCGGGACATATCGGAACAGAAAAGTTATGAAGAGAAGCTGGAGAGGTTCGCCTATTATGATTATTTAACTGGTCTTCCCAACCGTCTTCTTTTTGAGGAGAACGTATGGAAAGCTGTTGAAAAGGGACAGCGGACAGGACAGGCGTTTGCGATTTTATATTTGGATGGCGACGGCTTCAAAGGCATCAACGATCAATATGGCCACGACATGGGTGATGAATTTTTACGGGAGGTTGGAAAACGGCTCCGTTCCTGTATTCGTGGTGGCGACTCTGTGGCAAGAATCGGCGGGGATGAGTTTTCCGTCCTGGTTGAAGAGCTGAAGGACCGCCGTTTGATCCGTGATGTATCGAATAGATTGTTAAATGAGCTTCGTGAACCTTACTATGTCAGAGGAATGGAAATCCGGACGTCTTTTTCCATCGGGGTGGCCTGTTTTCCGGAGGACGGAGAAACGCATGAAGGGTTGTTCCGAGCTGCTGATACAGCCTTATACGAAGGTAAAAAGAAAGGGAAAAACCAAGTGCTGTTTTTTGAAGATCTATAGGAAAAGGAGTCCGTAATGGACTCCTTTATTGTGGGATATTTGTCAGGTTATCAATGATATAAGTCGGTTCGATGCCGAGTTCCGGCCACTTTTGTTCCTTCCGGTTCACCCAGGCGGTATGGAACCCGTAGGAAGTGGCTCCAGTGATGTCCCATGGATTGCTGGAGAAGAATAGAATTTCTTCTTTTTTCAGTCCGAGTTTTTCCTGAGCATACGCGTAAGCTTCCGGATGCGGTTTGTACACCTGGACATCATCGGCACTCAGCAGCTGGAAGGTATCGGACAGCTGGTTATTTTCAAGGAGCGGTTCAAGCATGGATGTCGTTCCATTTGAAAAGATGGTGAACGTCTTGTCCGGATGCTTTTCGCTCATAGAAGCAACTTCTTCATAAGGGGAAAGGTGCTGATATTCCTCCATCAGCTCACTCACGACCTCTTCTTTCACTTCCACACCACTTGTGGACAGGGCATCAAGAAGCGCCCATCTTGTAATATCCGTAAAAGGACGGTAATCTTGAATCAGCTGACGGACAAGGAAATAATGAATCTGGTTACTGCGCCATTTCTGACTGATGGCTTCTCCTTTTTCCGGATAGAACTGATGAATTTTTTCCATCACGCTGTGCACGTCAAAGACTGTGCCGTAAGCGTCAAAAACGTAAGCTTTATACATAACTTCGACTCCTTTCCATGTTGTATGTTTCCCTCGCGGCTGAAAGGATAAACAATGGTCGAGGGAAGATAAGGGAGATGAACGGATGAACACGTTACACCATGGATACTGGACATTTTTCGCCACCCGGAAAAAGAAATATACCGGGTGGTTCGTGTTCGGCAGTATCCTTCCAGACATCGTTTATTATGTCATGTTTTTATATTTGAGCGTAAGTAGAAGGGCCTGGGAGGTAGCGGATGATGAGAACCCGATGCGCTCGCTGTTCCGTCTGGTCTACGATCTATTTGAACACCCGGTCGTCTTTATCCTGCGCCAGGCCGGTCATTCTGTCTTTGTCTGGGCAGTGGTTTTTATCGTGCTGCTCGTTTGGAAAGGGAGGAAATTGAACGCATGGACAGCCCTCGCCTATGGGTGGCTCGGGCATATCGTTCTGGACCTGCTCACCCATGTAGAGGATGCTGTGCCGATGTTTTACCCAGTGAGCAGCTACACGTTCCGTGGACCTGTTTCCTATTGGGACGATGACTACCACGCCGGGGCTTTTTCCCTTGTTAATACGACGCTCATCGTCCTCTCACTTCTCTATATGTTCGTGAAAAAAGTGAAGGACAAACGTTCGTTCACAAAAAGTTCATGAGAGTTGGGTGCGCTTTCCTTTATCGAATCCACTGTTTTCATGATATGATTTACATGTAATTCTTCTGTTACATGTCATGATCTAAATAGAGAAAGGGTAAGACGATGAAGAAATTTTCTATTCTTACAACGTTTGTCACGTTCCTCGCCCTTATCCTGGGAAATCTTGTCGTTGCGACAGACTCCGGGGATGCGTGTGGAACGTCATGGCCGTTTTGTAATGACCGGATCATTCCTGATTTCACGGATTATCACGTCATTATCGAATATTCCCACCGGTTGATGGTGCCGCTGCTTATTGTACTGACGGGCCTCAATGCGATAGGAGCCATTTATAAGTACCGAAAAAATAAATCTGTATTTGTTCTGGCTGTTCTCAGCCTGGCGCTGCTCGTTCTTCAGTCCATTATTGGCGGATTGAACGTGCTGCTTGGAACACCGCCTGGATTTACGACCTTTGATGTCACATTCAGCCAGCTTCTTTTAGTCGTCCTTGTGCTGCTGAGCTACAGTCTGCATGAGACGAAAATTGAGCTGGACAGGAGCCGCTGGTCCTCCATTGCGATGAGTTACCGGACGTTCCTGATCGGTTATGGGCTGTATGTCCTGCAGGTGATTTTAGGCGCCTTCTTCAAACACAGCCGTGCCAGCAATGTGATGATGGACATTCCGGCTGTGGAGTATTTGATTACGAGTGAATCCATGGCGAATGCTGTCTACTCGCTTCACTGGGTGGCGACGGTCGTCATTATTGTAGCCGCTGTTTATTTTGTCATTTACGCATCCAGGTTCAAATATCACATCTCGCTGTCGTGGTTGTATTTGATTTCAATCCTGATGAATGCGGCCGTTGGATTCATTATTGTAGTGACAGGGAATGTCGTACTGGCATCCTCCATCCATATGATCATTTCCACGATAACGATGACCATTGGCGCCTGTATCCTTGGCGGGTACTGGTTCAAACTTCAGAAAAAGTCCTTAACGGTAGAATAAAAGCACGAGCGGATGCGTCCGCTCGTGCTTTTTTGTGAGGATTTATTGAAACAGCTGCTGGATTTCTTCTTCGCTCAGCGATGTAAGCATCGATTCTCCAGGCTGGATGATCTGATCGACGAGGTCGCGTTTTTTCTGTTGAAGCTGATAAATCCGCTCCTCGATCGTTCCTTCGGATATCATCCGGATCACCTGGACGACTTTTTCCTGACCGATCCGGTGGGCCCGGCCGGCTGCCTGTTCTTCAATAGCCGGGTTCCACCAAAGGTCATAAAGGATGACCGTATCGGCGCCGGTCAGATTGAGTCCGGTCCCACCGGCTTTCAAGGAGATAAAGAAAGCGTCTTTTTCTCCGTTGTTGAAGGCTTCGACCATGTCCATCCGTTTTTCTGATTTTGTACTTCCATCTAAATAGAAGGCATCCAGGCCGTTGTCAGTCAGCTCTTTGTGCATCAGGGTCAGCATGCTGGAAAACTGCGAGAAAATCAGCATCCGGTGGCCGCCGGCTTTCATTTCCTCCGCCAGTTCTTTCAATTGTTCAAGCTTTCCGGACTGTCCTTCGTAATTTTCAAGAAACAGGGCGGGATGACAGCAGATCTGTCTGAGACGTGTAAGACCTGCAAGGATTTCCAGTTTTCCGCGCTGAATCCCTTTCGTTGCGATGGTTTCCTGGATATCGTTTTGGATTCGTTCTAAATAAGCCAGGTACACCTCTTTTTGTTCACGGGTCAGCTCGGAGTATTGAACCGAATCAATTTTGTCCGGAAGTTCATCAAGCACTTCGGTTTTCATCCGTCTCAGAATAAACGGGCGTGTCATTTGTGAGATTTTTGCCGGTTTCAGCTGCGTGAACTTCTTCTTACTTGTAAAGAATCCGGGCATAATGGCGCGGAACAGCGACCACAGTTCCTGCAGCGAGTTTTCGATCGGCGTTCCGCTCAAGGCAAACCGGTGTCTCGCACGCAAGGACCGGACGGAAGAGGCTGTTTTCGTTGATTCGTTTTTGATGGCCTGGGACTCATCAAGGACCATGACATGAAAGTCCTTATCTTCGTAGTGCTTAATATCCTGACGGAGCAGGGGATAAGAGGTGATCCACACATCTTTACCCTCCGCCTGTTCAAAGGCGGCCTGGCGTTCTGAAGGGTCACCGGTCATCACCTGCACCGTGAGGGACGGGGCGAATTTTTCGAGCTCCTTTTTCCAGTTGTAAACAAGGGAGGCTGGAGCGACGATAACAGCTGGAGCGGTTAAGGATCCCTCCTGCTTTTCATCGAGAATGTAAGAGATCGTCTGCAGCGTCTTGCCAAGCCCCATATCGTCAGCGAGGACGCCGCCTAGTCCGTAATGACTGAGCATCTTCATCCACCGGAAACCCGTCAGCTGATACGACCTGAGATCTGCCTGCAGATTCTCGGGTGGATCAATCTCAAAGGACTGGGGGGACCGGAGCCGGGTGACCAGTTCTTCATAACGGTTGCTGCGGTCGGAAAGGTTCGTGTCCAGCGTTTCATCCACCTGCAGGCTTCGTGCAGCGGCAACTTGAAAATGGTTGTCCTCCACATCTCCGGTGGTTAAGTTCAAGTCCTCCACAAGTCGTTGGAAACGCTCAAATGAATCAGAGGTCAAGGACATCAGCGCCCCATCGGATAATCGGTAGTACTTTTTCCGTTCAATGACCGCCTTTAAAGCTTCTGTTACATCGTCCGTACTGATGCCTTCGATGGCAAAGCTGATATCGAGCCAGCTGCCATCGGATTCAAGGTCAATGGACGCCTGCAGTTCATGCTGCTGATCATCAAACAGTGACCGGACCGCTCCGGATAAGAATACGTCACTGTATTTCTTTAAAGAAGGCAGGTATTGATAGAGGAACGTTTCCAATCGATCCTCGTCTTCTAAATACACCATCTCCCCGTCGAATTTAAATTCGGCGGATTCAATAATCTGCATGATGTTCTGTTCCGTCTCAAAGTCGCGTTGAACAATGGTCTGTCCGGGGCGTTCCTTATCATTAAAAGGGTCAATGACAAGGTCGCCGTAATGAAATTTCACATCGATCGTTAATGTCCACTGTTGGAAATCAAGATACACTTCAGCCCTGAGATCTTCCTGGTTGATTTTCTGCTGGGCGGACGTGTCCAGATTCACATCCGCAATCGTTGCCAGTTCCGGCAGGACGTACGAAACGATCCCTTCCATATCATTATGGCTGATCGTATGGCTGCCGTTGGAGTTGTAGGGAAGGATGGAATACAGCGTCCGGATCACTTCCTCCTTTTCCTGAGCGACGGGATAGAAGTTTCCTTCCTTATAAAGCAGGTGGTAATCAGATAAATAATCATAATCCTTTAAATGGTTCATATGCATGTGGAAATGTCCGCGCTCTTCCGATACATAAAACGTTAAATCAGGAAAAGACTCTTCGTAATGGAGTGGACCCGCCTGGCTGCCGCGTTCGATGACCTCCGTCTCCTGCTTTTCAAGCAGGGGCAGAAGCTGGTGGACGAGGGCGGGGGAGATTTTCAAGATTTTCTGTTCAGCGGTATTCCACTGCTGCTCAAAAAACTGCTCCTGCTCATACGCCCTTTGAAGCAGCTGGAATATGGCCTGATCCTCTTCCGAAAACGTATGTTCAGCAGGATCGTACGTAAACGATTTGGTCAGGCGGTAGGGCTGCTGCTTTCGGATGTACTCCAGCAGTTCACGGATATTTTTAATAACGTAGGGGTATTTCTCTCCAAGCTTTAATTCAATCCCGAGGCTGCGTGTGCCGAGAATGGATTGAATATGCAGGGAATATTGAATGCACAGCGGCTTTTTCGTGTCCATCCCTGTACGGCTTTCCTGTTTTTGACGGAAGGCTTCGAATAGACTGACCGCAAACATCCGGTCCTGGCTTGTCGTCCTGGGCGAACGGTTCCGGCCTTTGTCAGCCAGTTTCGGAGCAAGCTCCTCCAGGGCTCTTTCGCGGATGGCAATCAGTACCGCAGCAATGTGCTTGCACGTATAATAGGTGGAGTAGGCGGCACACTCACACGTGGCCTCCACATCATCATCCTCAAAAAAGAAGACGCGCACCTCATAATCATGAGTGCCCGCAACAACAGCGCGCCAGGAATGGATAGCGCTGTTATGGGAAAGTCCGTACACTTTGCCGGATTCAAAATATTGTTTTCCTCGTGAATAAAAGGCTTCACCGGTAATTTTCTTTATATCTTTCGGTTGTAATAAGTAGCTCTGCATACTTGGCATCCTTACTCTCAGTTTTAGTTTCATTATAACAGGTTTAAGCGGTCCAGGAGAACGCCCCGGCCTTTGGAATCCTGTCCGGGTGATTGATTTTAATGGTTGGTTATGCTAACTTTCAATGTATCATATAAAAAATACGAGGAAGGCGCTTATAAGTCTGAGCGCTTTTTTTATGGAGTGAATCAGATCATGTAGGACGTATATCCTTTCCACCCCATTCATATAGAAATTTTTAATACGACGGAGGATATCACGATGAATGATATACAAAATGAAATGAAAAAACGCCGCACGTTTGCTATTATCTCCCACCCGGACGCCGGTAAAACGACGATGACGGAGAAAATGCTTTTACTGGGTAACTTGATCCGTTCTGCGGGTACAGTCAAAGGGAAAAAAACCGGAAAATTCGCCACATCCGACTGGATGGAAATTGAGAAACAGCGTGGAATTTCCGTAACTTCCAGTGTGATGAACTTCCCTTATAAAGACTACCAGGTCAATATCCTCGACACACCTGGTCACGAAGACTTCAGTGAGGATACGTACCGGACGCTGACAGCCGTAGACAGTGTGGTCATGGTTATTGACGGAACAAAAGGAATCGAAGCGCAGACCTTGAAGCTGTTTAAAGTGTGTAAGATGCGTGGGATTCCGATCTTCACTTTCATTAACAAAATGGACCGGGAAGGCCGCGAGCCGTTTGAACTGATGGAAGAAATCGAAGAGACGCTGAATATCGAAACCTATCCCATGACATGGCCGGCCGGAATGGGCAAGCGTTTCCTTGGTGTGTTTGACCGCCAAAACGAGCAGTTTGTCCAGTACACAGGGAATGAGGAAGAAGAATATATTCCTTATGCTGAACTTGATCAGCATCCTGAGCTGACCGAAAACGCGACGTATAAGGAAGCGGAAGAAGAAATGATGCTTGTGGATGAAGCCGGGGAAGATTTCGATATGGATAAAGTCATGCGCGGTGAACAGACCCCTGTCTTCTTCGGGAGTGCCCTGGCCCCGTTCGGTGTGGAAACATTCTTCAACAGCTTCATTGATATGGCACCGGAGCCTGCGCCAAGGAAGTCGACAGAAGGCGTCGTTTCACCGGATCATGAAGAGTTCTCCGGATTCATCTTTAAAATCCAGGCCAATATGAACCCGCAGCACCGTGACCGTGTAGCTTTCGTGCGTATCTGCTCAGGCAAGTTCGAGCGTGGGATGAACGTGACACTCTCCCGGACAGGGAAAACCTTTAAACTTGCCCAGTCCCAGCAGTTTGTTGCTTCCTCAAGAGGAACGGTTGAAGAGGGATACGCCGGAGATATCATCGGCATTTATGATCCGAACGTCTACCGGATCGGTGACACGATCGTTACAGGGAAATCCAGGTTCCAGTATGATGAACTGCCGCAGTTCCCGCCTGAAATCTTTAAAAAGGTGACCGCAAAAAACGTCATGAAGTCCAAACAGTTCCGTAAAGGGCTCGAGCAGCTCGTGCAGGAAGGAGCGATCCAGCTGTTCAAACGCTATCGCTTTGAGGATTACATCATCGGAGCGGTCGGTGAACTTCAATACGAAGTGTTCGAATACCGCATGAAAAATGAGTACAATGTGGATATTGAATTGACACAGCTCGGGGAAAGGATCCCACGCTGGTTGAATGAGGATCAGGTGGATGAATCATTGTTCGATGAACGGAACATGCTTGCCGAAGACCGGGAAGGCAATCCGCTTGTCCTGTTCAAAAATGACTTCTCCCTCCGTTGGTTCAAAGATAAGAATCCGCATATTGAACTGACCGATTTATTTGAAGTGAACCAGTACAACCAGACATTCGAAAATTAATCAATGAGCACTCTGCGCTGAGCAGAGTGCTTTTTATATGACTGAACATGGGTATAATGAATGGTTAGAAAGATCTTTCGAGCATCCGGAACCGAATGTTTGTTCGATGGATGTTAGAATGATAAACTGATGTGGTAAACTAATGTGTAACTAGTAAGGAACGGAGGTTTTCGTCGTGGATGAGAAGTTTGAGTTAGTTTCGAAATTTTCCCCACAGGGAGATCAGCCGAAAGCCATTGAAAAAATGGTCGAGGGGATCCAGAACGGGAAAAAGCACCAGACACTTCTGGGCGCAACAGGTACCGGAAAAACGTTTACGATGTCCAATGTCATTGCACAGGTGAACAAACCGACCTTAATTATTGCCCATAACAAAACATTGGCTGGACAGCTGTACAGTGAATTCAAGGAATTCTTTCCCAACAATGCTGTCGAGTACTTTGTCAGCTATTATGATTACTATCAGCCGGAAGCGTATGTTCCCTCTTCCGATACCTTCATAGAAAAAGACGCCAGCATCAATGATGAGATTGATAAGCTTCGACACTCGGCTACCTCATCGTTGTTCGAGCGCAATGATGTCATCATCGTTGCCAGTGTCTCCTGCATTTACGGCCTCGGTTCTCCAGAAGAATACCGGAGCCAGGTGCTTTCCGTCCGTTCCGGTATGGAAAAGGACAGAGATCAGCTTCTCCGCGAGCTTGTAGATATTCAATATGCCCGTAACGACATCGATTTCCAACGTGGAACGTTTCGTGTCCGCGGAGATTCTGTAGAAATCATCCCCGCCTCCAGAGAAGAGCATGCCATTCGTGTGGAGTTTTTCGGAGATGAAATCGACCGGATTCGTGAGGTGGATGTGCTGACGGGTGAAGTGACAGGTGAACGAGAGCATGTCGCCATCTTCCCGGCTTCCCACTTCGTCACACGTGAAGCAAAATTGAAAAAAGCCATTGCCAACATTGAAGCAGAAATGGAAGCGCGTGTAAAAGAACTGCGTGACCAGGAAAAGCTGCTGGAAGCCCAGCGTCTTGAGCAGCGGACGAACTATGATCTGGAAATGATGAGAGAGATGGGATTCTGTTCCGGTATCGAGAACTACTCCCGTCACTTGACGTTCCGCGAAGAAGGCGCGACACCTTATACGCTGCTTGACTTCTTTCCCGACGATTTCTTAATTATGGTTGATGAGTCGCACGTGACCCTTCCCCAGGTAAGAGGGATGTACAACGGGGACCGTGCTCGTAAGCAGGTGCTTGTTGATCACGGGTTCCGACTTCCATCGGCTCTTGATAACCGGCCGCTCATGTTCCCTGAATTTGAGGAGCATATCAACCGGATCGCTTATGTATCGGCAACACCTGGACCTTATGAGATTGAACATACTCCTGAAATGATCGAACAGATCATCCGGCCGACAGGACTGCTTGATCCTGAAATTGAAGTACGCCCGATCCACGGTCAGATTGATGATCTTGTCGGGGAGATTAATAAGCGGAAAGATGAGGGCGAGCGCGTCCTTGTTACGACCCTGACGAAGAAAATGTCCGAGGATCTGACGGCGTACTTGAAAGACCTCGGGATTAAGGTGGCGTATCTTCACTCGGAGATTAAAACACTGGAGCGTATTGAAATCATCCGTGATCTGCGGGTCGGTAAATACGATGTCATTGTAGGAATCAACCTGCTGCGTGAAGGTCTGGACATTCCTGAAGTGTCACTCGTTACCATTTTGGACGCGGATAAGGAAGGCTTCCTGCGTTCCGACCGCTCTCTGATTCAGACGATCGGCCGTGCTGCACGTAACGAAAAAGGCAGAGTCATCATGTACGCGGATAAGATGACGAAATCCATGCAGTATGCTATCGATGAAACCTACCGCCGTCGTGAGAAACAGATGGCCTACAATGAAGAGCACGGCATTACACCACAGACCATTAAGAAAGAGGTCCGTGATGTGATTAAGGCAACCGCCGTCGCTGAAGAAGATATCAGCTATGAGACAGGCAAGAAGCCTTCAGAAATGACGAAGAAGGAACGTCAGGAAATGATCGACAATATGGAAACAGAAATGAAGCAGGCTGCGCGTGACCTCGACTTTGAACGGGCCGCTGAGCTGCGCGACATTCTGCTGGAATTAAAAGCGGAGGGATGATGGAGTATGCCCAGTAAACATATCAGCGTTCGGGGAGCCCGTGCCCACAATTTAAAAAATATAGATATTGATATCCCGAAAAATAAACTCGTCGTCATGACGGGTTTATCCGGGTCCGGAAAATCATCACTGGCTTTTGATACGATTTATGCGGAAGGACAGCGTCGTTATGTAGAGTCCTTAAGTGCTTATGCCCGTCAGTTTCTCGGACAGATGGACAAGCCGGATGTAGACTCGATTGAAGGTCTGTCGCCGGCCATTTCCATCGATCAGAAAACGACAAGCCGAAATCCGCGTTCCACGGTCGGAACGGTAACGGAGATCTACGACTATCTCCGTCTGTTATTTGCCAGGATCGGACGCCCGACATGTCCGAACCACGGCATTGAAATCAGTTCCCAGACCGTCCAGCAGATGGTGGATCGTTTGATGGAATATCCGGAGCGTACGAAAATGCAGATTCTTGCCCCGGTCGTTTCCGGTCGTAAGGGTGAGCATGTGAAAGTGTTTGAGCAGCTCCAGAAGGAAGGGTATATCCGCCTTCGTGTCGATGGGGAAATGCGGGAAATTTCCGAGGAAATAAAACTCGAAAAAAACAAAAAGCATTCCATTGAAGTGGTCATTGACCGGATTGTCATTAAAGACAGTGTCGAAGGACGTCTGTCAGATTCGTTGGAAACAGCGTTGAATCTTGGGAATGGGAACACGATTGTCGATGTCATCGGAGAAGAAGAACTTACATTCAGCGAGCATCATGCCTGCCCCATCTGTGGATTCTCCGTCAGTGAACTGGAGCCGAGGATGTTCTCCTTCAACAGTCCGTATGGTGCCTGCAGCCGCTGTGATGGACTCGGCACTCAGCTGGAAGTCGACATTGATCTTGTCATTCCGGACTGGGGACGTTCCTTGAATGAACATGCGATTGCTGCATGGGAACCTCAGAGCTCCCAGTATTACCCGCAGCTTCTGAAAAGCGTAGCGGACCATTACGGCATTGATATGGACAAACCGTTCTGTGACCTTCCAGAAGAGCATAAAGAACGTATTCTTTATGGTAGTGGCGATGAAAAAGTCTACTTCCGCTATGAAAATGACTTCGGCAAAGTACGTGAGAACGAAATTTTCTTCGAGGGTGTCATTCCGAACATTTCCCGCCGGTACAGAGAAACGAGTTCCGATTATATCCGTGAACAGATGGAGAAATACATGGCGCAGAAGCCGTGTCCGAAATGTAAAGGCAACCGCTTGAATGAAGAGGCTCTGTCTGTCTTGATCAACGGCAGCCATATTGGTACAACCACTGATTTTTCCGTAACAGAGGCCAAAGAATTTTTTGAGTCTGTTGAACTGACGGAAAAAGAAGAAACGATCGCCCGGATGATTTTGAAGGAAATCTGTGAGCGACTCAGCTTCCTTGCCAATGTCGGCCTGGACTATTTAACGCTGTCCCGTTCTGCGGGTACGCTGTCTGGCGGTGAAGCACAGCGGATCAGGCTGGCGACTCAGATCGGTTCCGCTCTCACCGGCGTTCTTTATGTTCTGGATGAGCCTTCCATCGGTCTGCATCAGCGGGATAATGATCGTCTGATCAATACGCTGAAGCGGATGCGCGACCTGGACAATACTCTGATTGTCGTGGAACACGATGAAGATACCATGCTTGCTGCGGACTACTTGATCGATATCGGACCAGGTGCAGGTGCCCACGGCGGAAATATCGTCACTCAGGGGACACCGAAACAGGTCATGAAAAACCGCAAGTCCCTGACAGGACAGTATTTATCCGGCCGGCAGTTTATTCCCCTGCCTTCTGAACGGCGGAAATCCGACGGACGCTCCTTGAAAGTGAAAGGAGCGGAAGAAAACAACCTGAAAAAAGTGAATGCCGATATTCCGCTCGGGGTCTTCACGGCTGTGACAGGAGTTTCCGGGTCGGGGAAAAGTACACTCATCAACGAAATCCTCTATAAGACGCTGTCTATGAAGCTTCATAACGGAAAGCAGAAACCGGGACAGCATAAAGCTGTCGAAGGCATAGAGCACCTGGACAAGGTGATTGATATCGACCAGTCACCAATTGGAAGAACACCAAGATCCAATCCAGCGACCTATACAGGCGTCTTTGATGATATCCGTGATGTGTTTGCACAGACGAATGAAGCGAAAATCCGCGGGTACAAAAAAGGCCGCTTCAGTTTCAACGTCAAGGGTGGACGATGTGAAGCCTGCCGCGGAGACGGAATCATTAAAATTGAAATGCACTTCCTTCCCGATGTCTATGTTCCCTGTGAAGTCTGTGACGGTAAACGGTACAACAGAGAAACGCTGGAAGTGAAGTATAAAAACAAGAGCATCGCCGATGTTCTGGCAATGACGATTGAAGAAGCGTTGGAGTTCTTCGCCAACATTCCGAAAATTAAGCGCAAACTGCAGACGGTTGCCGATGTCGGTCTGGAATATATTAAACTCGGCCAGCCGGCTACCACATTGTCCGGCGGGGAAGCCCAGCGTGTGAAACTGGCGAGTGAACTGCACCGCCGGTCCAACGGAAAATCCTTCTACATTTTGGATGAGCCGACGACCGGTCTTCATGTCGATGATATTTCCCGTCTCCTGAAAGTTCTCCAACGTCTCGTTGATAATGGGGATTCGGTGCTTGTCATTGAACACAACCTTGATGTCATCAAAGAAGCAGATCACATTATTGATCTAGGACCGGAAGGCGGCGGAAATGGTGGACGGATTATTGCAAGTGGCACGCCTGAACACGTCGCTGAGCAGGAGGATTCCTACACAGGGCGGTATTTGAAGCCCGTTTTGGAGAGAGACCGTGAGCGTATGGAAAAGCAGATGGACAGTCGCGAACAAGTGGCCGGCAAGTAGATGTTTTGACGCCCGCCGCCAAATTAAGTATCGTTAACCAAGAATGGTTGGACGGGAGGAATATGAGTGGAATCAATACAACCGAACAAAGTTCAGGATAAAATCAACCAGTTAGCCAATAAAACGGTATACGTGCATTTGGAAACAACCAATGGTGCGTATGCCAGTCACTTCGATGAGAATGCCTATAACGTGGGAGCTTTCATCCGTAATGCGGAAGTTTCTTATCAACACGGAAAAATCGTCAGCACAGGCGGCAGCTACCGTGTAGGTCTTAAACTTGATCTCGGATGGGTGTACGCCGAAGGGCTGAGCGATTATGAAATCGATGAAAAAGGCCGTCTTCTGATGGCGGGGCATGACCGTGAAGGCCGCTTGATGGTCGCTTTGGAAATCAGCGAGACCCCATTCTCACACGGAGCGGATCCTGATGAGTAAAGGGCATGTGGTCGTCATTTTCCCACATCCGGATGATGAGTCCTTTGGTGCTTCCGGCACCATCTCTAAATTCAGGGATGAAGGAGTTCCAGTCACATACCTTTGTGGAACACTGGGGGAAATGGGACGGAATATGGGAAGCCCGGTTTTCGCTAACAGAGAGACGTTGTCCACATTCCGCAGACAGGAATTGAAGGAAGCAGCCAGACAACTCGATATAAAAGTGGAGTTTCTCGGCTACCGGGATAAGACACTTGAATTTGAACCGCGTGATCAGGTAGCGTCTCATTTGAAGAAGAGACTGGAAGAGCTGGAGGCGACGGTTGTCATCACCCATTATCCGGGGTACGCGGTCCATCCGGATCATGATGCTCTCGGAGCCGCAGCGGTTGAGGCCGTCAAATCGATGGAAGAGGCCTCGCGCCCGGATGTATGGATGCACGCCATTTCCAACGGCCATGCGGATGTATTAGGGGAACCGGATATCGTTTATGATATCCGCCCTTATTGGGAAAAGAAGCTTGCAGCCATTCAGGCCCACCTTTCCCAGGCGGACGGAATGATGAGTTTGATCGAAAATCATGATCAGGCCGCTGAACAGCTGGAACGATTGAAAACAGAGCGGTTTTACCGCTGGCACTTTTAAGATAGCAGCCATGGATCAGACCTTACGTCCGATCCATGGTTTTTTGTTTTTGAATCTTTTTTTATGGGAACAACGTACATAGATAGGTAAAGGAGAGTGAATATATGCCGGTAAATGAAGAACGTATGAAAATATTGGAGATGATTGAAAAGGGTACGATCAATGCAGAAGAAGGAGCGAAGCTTTTAAGTGCTCTTGAACGTGAAGGAGAGGAACCGCCGGAGAAGAAAAAGTATGGCATTGTGAACTTTCTTGATGACGCGGTGGATAAAATCAAGAACGCCGACTTTGATCTTGCTTTTGGAGAATCGGTGGAGATTAAAGAGGATTCCCTGCTTGATGCCGGAGACTTGAAGGAAGTGGATCTAATGATTGCCAACGGTTCCCTCCATGTCTACTCCTGGGAGGAGGATCAGGTGAAGGCATCCTCCAGAATGAAAGTGTATCAGGCGGCCACAGAGGAAGAGGCGAAGGAACGTGTGTACGGAGATGTTCAATTCGACATCAAATATGGCCTGCTGCGTTTGGCCAGTCCTTCCAAGAAAATCAAAATGCATACAGATCTTTACTTACCGAAACGCTCCTATGAATTTATTAAAGCTCAGCTTCAGAACGGCTCCCTGCACGCGGAAGGCCTGGAAGGAGAGCATTTCCATTTGAAAACCTCCAACGGTCCTGTGAAAGGGGCCCGCCTGAAAGGGAGAAGCTGCAAAATTTATACAGCCAACGGATTGATCAAGCTTGAAGAAGGCGTGTTCGATCAGTTGGAAGCAGATACGATCAACGGGCCGGTGACCCTCGAAGGGACATTCGGTAAAATTGATGGGTCCTCTGTGAGCGGAGGGATCACCGTAGACCATAAAGGAAGCACAGCGCATACCGCCTTTTTGAAAACGACCGCAGGGGCCATTCAGGTCTCTCTTCCTGTTGAACGTAAAATCGACGGGATTCTGAAAACGAAATTCGGTTCCCTTCAGTGCAGCCTTGATAATTATAAAATCCTGAAAGACCGGAAAGACGTAATGAATAAGACGCTGGAATTCGAAGCGTATGAACAATTTGAAGATGTTTATCATATAGAAGCAGAGACGAAGACTGGTTCAGTGAAGATACAGCCCCCTGTCCAGCTTTAAAACAGTGGGAAAATGAGGTGAATGTTATGAAAAACTGGCTGCTGCATATTCTAGTGAATGCTGTTGCCATTATTGCTGTCGGAGCCCTGCTCGACAGTGTCCAGATTGACGGTGTCGGCGGTGCTTTGCTTGCCGCTTTTATCCTTTCGATCCTTAATGCGGTCGTCCGTCCATTTCTTGTCATTTTGACTCTTCCGATTACGATTGTCTCGCTCGGACTGTTCCTGTTTGTGATCAACGCCATCACACTGGCTCTGACCGACTTGTTCCTTGGAAGTACATTCGATATTGATGGATTTGGCATGACCATCCTTGCCGCGGTCATCATTTCTTTCTTGAACCTGGTACTAAACAGTCTTTTGAAAGATATGAAGACATCCTGATGCAGCCGTACGGAGAAATCCGTACGGTTTTTTTATGCGCAGGACGTATTTTATGTCTATACTGATAGGGACCCCTGGTTGATACAGACCTATCCAAGATTTCAGCAAAACATGCTACAATAGGGGACAGTGATTGATGAATGGAGGTTGTTGGAAAGATGAGCAAGGTCCGCACAGAAGATTTACTGGAACAGTTTCAGCTTGAATTAGTAACCGGAAAAGATGGAGTTCACCGTGAAATACATATGAGTGATATTTCCCGCCCCGGTGTAGAAATGACCGGGTATTTCAAGTTTTACCCGAAAGACAGACTGCAGCTTCTCGGGAAGACAGAGCTGTCCTATTTCAATGAACTGACAAAGGAACAGCGTCAGGAGCGGGCGCAAAAGCTCTGCACCGATGTTACCCCGGGGATCGTTATAACGAGGGGTATGGATATTCCGGAAGAGTTGTTTGAAGCCGCTGAAGAAGCTGGCGTCCCGCTGATGATCTCTCCATATAAGACAACGAGAGTCATCAGCCGGCTGACCAATTTCCTGGAGTCCAAGTTTGCCCCGTTTACAGCTATACACGGTGTCCTTGTAGATATTTACGGTATTGGTGTACTGATCACCGGTCAGAGTGGCGTGGGTAAAAGTGAAACAGCGCTTGAACTGGTGAAGCGTGGTCACCGCCTCGTTGCTGATGACAGCGTGGAAATCCGGCAGGAAGATTACGATACGCTGATCGGAAACAGTCCGCCTCTGATTGAACATCTTCTTGAAATCCGGGGTCTCGGTATTATAAATGTGATGACGCTGTTCGGCGCTGGTGCTGTCCGCAGCTTCAAACGCATCACCCTTGTCATCAACCTGGAAATTTGGGATAAGAACAAGCAGTATGACCGCCTGGGCCTCGAGGAAGAGACGATGAAAATTATGGACGTTCATGTGCCGAAAGCGACGATCCCTGTCCGTCCGGGACGTAACCTTGCTGTTATTATTGAAGTGGCAGCGATGAACTTCCGCCTGAAGCGGATGGGCGTTAATGCCGCAGAAGAGTTTTCCGAGCGGTTAACCAAAGTGATCGATCAGGATCAAACGGGAAAATAAGGAGGAAACAAGATGCAGACATGTGAAGCACAGCCTCTTGATCCCGTCTTTCTTCAGCTGGGTCCACTTTCTGTTTACTGGTATGGCTTGATCATTGCTACAGGAGCCTTTTTAGGATTATGGATTGCGACAAGAGAAACAGAAAGACTGGGATTGAAAAAGGACTATATGGTGGACATTGTGGTCTTCGCCATCCCTGCGGCCATTTTATGTGCCCGCCTTTATTATGTGATTTTTGAATGGGAGCGGTATGCCGGCGGCCCGTTGTGGAAGGTTTTTGCTGTCTGGGAAGGCGGAATCGCCATCCACGGAGCATTGATCGGTTCGGTGCTGACCGCCTATATTTATACAAAAGTAAAAGGCATCTCCTTCTGGATGATGGCAGATATCGCTGCCCCGAGTATTATTCTTGGTCAGGCGATCGGGCGCTGGGGGAACTTCATGAACCAGGAAGCCCACGGTGGACCTGTCTCACAGGCTTTTTACGAGAATTTCATGCAGTATCTGCCCGCGTTTATCAACCAGCAGATGTGCATTGACGGAACGGTGTATCACCCGACGTTTCTTTATGAATCCGTCTGGAATATCATCGGTTTCGCTCTTCTGCTCGTTCTCCGCCACCGATTCAACCCGCGTCGTGGGGAAGTTTTCTTAAGCTATGTCATATGGTATTCTGTCGGCCGTTTCTTCGTGGAAGGACTGCGTACGGACAGTCTCTACTTGTTCGGAGATATTCGTATGGCTCAATTTATTTCCATTGTCCTGGTGATCGGTAGTGCCGTACTCATGTATTACCGCAGAAAGAGCGGAATGGCAGATAAATATTATAACGGAAAGAAAGTAAAATAAGGGAGCCGATAGCATGAAAGGAACGTGGCTGCGTGGTGGGAAAAAGGGCCTGGATTTAACATGGACACTGGGGAAAGTCATTTTTCCCGTAACACTGATTGTGACGATTCTCCAGTATACGCCTGTCCTGCCATGGGTGATGGACAAACTGGAACCTCTGATGGGGTGGCTCGGTCTTCCAGGCCAGGCGGCTGTCCCTTTAGTGGTTGGGAATTTTTTGAACCTGTATGCCGGCATCGCTGCGATTCTCTCCTTTGATTTTACGGTGAAAGAAGTATTTATTTTAGCTGTCATGCTGTCGTTCTCCCATAACCTGCTGATTGAATCGACCGTTGCTAAAAAAGTGGGGGTCAGCTGGTGGATCGTTATTGGTGTCCGCCTTACCCTTGCCTTCTTTTCCGCATTTGTCATCCATTTGTTCTGGGACGGGGGAGGGGAACAGGCGAAGTACGGCCTTGCCCCCTCTAATCCTGTGGAACCGGAGGGATGGACGGAAATCATCATCCAGGGGGTGCAGACGGCCGGCATGGGGATTATCCAGCTTGCCTTCATTGTCATCCCATTGATGGTCGTTATGCAGTTTATGAGAGAAAAAGGATGGCTCGACAAATTTTCGGAATGGGTCGCTCCCTGCACCAGGTTTTTAGGTATGGAGCGGAATACATCCATGACGCTGGCCGCCGGCTTGACGATCGGTCTTGCCTACGGCGCCGGTTTGATGATTCAGGCCGTGGAAGAGGACGGTGTATCGAAAAAGGATATGTATCTGGCCGTCATTTTCCTTGTCGCCTGTCATGCTGTTGTCGAAGATACGCTCGTATTCATTCCACTCGGCATCCCTGTCTGGCCGCTTCTCATCATCCGGTTAACGACAGCTGTGCTGTTAACAGCGGCCGTAGGGTTTGTTTGGAACAAATTACAACATAATAGAAAGGATACATCACATGAGCATACGTACCATTCTCTTTGATTTAGACGGCACACTGATTGATACGAATGAACTGATTATCGCATCCTTCACTCACACCATCGCCCAATATGGGGACAGAGACTATACGCGTGAAGAGATCTTGGATTTTATCGGCCCCCCTCTTGTGGAAAGCCTGGCTGAGATCAACCCGGACAAAGTGGAGGAGATGGTGGAAACCTACCGCGAACATAATGTGGAAAACCATGACCGTTATGTGACTGCCTATGAAGGGGTTGTCGAAACGATGCATACCTTGAAGAAGCAGGGATTCCGTCTTGGTGTTGTGACGACAAAGATGAAGAACACCGTTCATATGGGGCTGGAACTCACGAATCTGGACGGCTTGTTTGAAACGGTTGTCACTCTTGATGATGTGACCAATGCCAAACCTCACCCGGAGCCGATCGTGCGGGCGCTTCAAGAACTGGATACGCCGGCATCAGAAGCTCTCATGGTCGGTGATAATACCCACGATATTGAAGCAGGAAAAAATGCCGGAACGAAAACAGCCGGCGTTGTGTGGACTGTCAAGGGCAGAAATGTACTGGACGAATTAAGTCCGGATTACATGCTGGATAACATGCGTGACCTGCTGCAGATTACCGGGAGATAATCGATGAGAAAGACAGACCGCTATCCCGTCGAGGGTGCGAATTCCCTGTGGCATATTTATAAAACCGTGCCGTTTTTTAAAGTCGCAAAAAATTTCATCGTTATTCAGATGGCACGTTACACCCCTTTTCTCGGAATGAAAAATTGGCTGTACCGCACGTTTTTGAACATGAAGGTGGGGGACCAGACAGCCTTTGCCTTGATGGTCATGGTTGATATTATGTTTCCCGAAAAGATCAAAGTTGGGTATAATACGGTAATTGGGTACAATACAACCATCCTAGCTCATGAATATTTGATCGATGAATACCGGCTGGGTGAGGTGATCATCGGAGATGAAGTTCTGATCGGAGCCAATACGACAATCCTCCCGGGAATCACGATTGGGGACAGGGCGGTCGTATCGGCCGGCACGTTGGTGAATAAAGATGTTCCACCCGGCAGTTTTGTCGGGGGAAACCCGATGAAGGTCATTTATACGAAAGAGCAGATGGCTCAGCGGGAGGCGGAAGAATGAGTTTTACACAGACGGTTTTACCGGCAGTAAAGAAAATCAAGGATTTTGAAACCCTGCTGGAATCGGATACGGAGTATATCATCCTGCTTGAAAGCCGTCTCGGACTGCTTCGAAAGCTCGTCCGTCTCGGGCAGAAGGCGGGGAAAAAAGTCCTCGTCCACGTGGATTTGATCCAAGGCTTGAAAGCGGATGATTACGGTATGGAATACCTCGGTCAGGAAGTGAAACCCGACGGAGTGATTTCAACAAGAGGACATGTCATTCATCAGGCGAAAAAATATAATATCCTATCTGTGCAGCGGTTGTTTCTGATTGACAGTCAGGCCATTGAGCATAATGTGAAGCTCATTCAAAGAACGGAGCCTGATTACGTCGAAGTTTTGCCTGGTGTCCTGCCGGGAATGATAAAAGAGATTAAAGAGCGGATCGGGGTACCTGTCATCGCTGGAGGACTCGTCCGTACGGAAGAAGACGTAGAGCAGGCACTGGCCTCCGGGGCTTCTGCCGTTTCTACTTCTCGTACCGACTTATGGAAGTTTTCCAAATAGATGATCCAGACGCCCTTTGTAAAAAAAGGAGCCTGAAAACGCACAGAGATTAGAAGAGACGCTAATAGTTGTGCGTTTTTGGCAGGGATCCGCTGAAGATCGGAAAGGAGCGGGCACATGACGGAATTTATGGGTGAACTGATCGGTACGATGATCTTAATCATTTTTGGAGGCGGTGTCATAGCCGGAGCGAACTTGAAAGCTACAAAAGCGGAAGGGAACTGGGTGCTTATTACAATTGCCTGGGGCCTTGCTGTTGCCATGGGCGTGTATGCGGTTGGAAGCGTTACAGGCGCTCATATCAATCCGGCAGTAACACTTGGGTTTGCTGTTGTCGGAGATTTCCCGTGGGCGAAAGTCCCACTATATATCACCGCGCAGATGATGGGGGCTTTTATCGGAGCAGCCATCGTGTTTTTCCATTACCTGCCTCATTTCAAAGATACGGAGGATCAGCTGGCTATCAAATCCATCTTTTGTACGGATCCGGCCATACGCAGTCCTATTTCCAATCTTGTAAGTGAAATGATCGGTACTTTTGTACTCGTGATGGGGTTATTATTTATTGGGGCCAATGATTTCACAGACGGCTTGAATCCGTTGATCGTCGGCTTGTTGATTGTGGTCATCGGGATGTCCCTTGGTTCTACAACCGGTTATGCGATCAACCCTGCGAGGGACCTTGGGCCGAGAGTGGCGCATGCGGTTCTTCCTATCCCCGGTAAGGGAGGATCTGATTGGGGGTACTCCTGGATTCCTGTGGCCGGCCCGGCTATCGGCGGAATGTATGGCGGATTATTTTATCAAGCCATTTTCCAGGCGGAGTATACCATATGGTTTTGGATAGGATCCGCGGTTGTTACCGCTGTCCTTCTCAGTTCCATGAACATAGAATTAAAAAAAGTGAAACAAGCATAAAGGGAGAGATTTACCATGGGAAACTATATTTTATCAATTGATCAGGGTACAACGAGCTCGCGGGCCATCCTGTTCAACCGCGATGGAGAAATTGTTGAAACCGCACAGAAGGAATTTCAACAATACTTTCCAAAAAGAGGATGGGTGGAGCATGATGCCAATGAAATCTGGACATCTGTGCTTGCCTGTATTTCCGATGTGCTCCGCCTTGCGGATGTAGACGCCGGGGACATTGCTGGAATCGGTATCACAAACCAGCGGGAAACGACCGTCGTGTGGGATAAACGTACAGGAAAACCGATCTACAAAGCCGTCGTCTGGCAGTCCAGACAGACCCAGGGCATTTGTAACGAACTAAAGGAGCAGGGCCTGGAAGATACATTCCGTGAGAAAACGGGTCTATTGCTGGATCCTTATTTTGCAGGGACGAAAGTGAAATGGATCCTGGACAATGTAGACGGAGCAAGAGAAAAAGCCGAAAACGGGGACCTGCTGTTCGGAACGATCGATACGTGGCTCGTTTATAAGCTGTCCGGCCAGAAGGCCCATGTTACGGATTATTCCAACGCTTCCCGTACGCTTATGTACAACATTTATGATTTGGAATGGGACAAGGAGCTCCTGGAACTGCTGAACGTTCCAGAAAGCATGCTTCCTGAAGTGAAAGAGTCCTCTGATGTCTATGCTCATACCATTGATTATCATTTCTACGGAAAAGAAGTACCGATCGCAGGGATTGCCGGGGACCAGCATGCGGCTCTGTTCGGACAGGCCTGCTTTGAAAAAGGAATGGCTAAAAATACTTATGGCACCGGTGGGTTCATGTTAATGAATACCGGGGAAGAACCTGTCAAGTCCAATCACGGTCTGCTTACAACACTGGCCTGGGGGCTGGATGGTAAAGTCGAATATGCTCTGGAAGGCAGTATCTTCGTTTCTGGTTCAGCCATCCAGTGGCTCCGTGACGGTCTGCAGATGATCAAATCTTCTCCTCAAAGTGAAGAGGTTGCAGGAGAAGTGAATTCTGCTGACGGTGTGTATGTGGTGCCGGCCTTTGTTGGTCTTGGAACACCGTATTGGGACAGTGAAGCGCGCGGAGCTGTCTTCGGTCTGACACGGGGAACAACCAAAGCCCACTTTGTAAGAGCAACGCTCGACTCGCTGGCCTATCAAACGAAAGATGTGGTCAATGCTATGGTGGAAGACTCCGGTCTTGAATTGAAAACGCTCCGGGTGGACGGCGGTGCTGTGAAAAATAATATGCTGATGCAGTTCCAGAGTGACCTGCTTGATGTGAACGTGGAACGTCCGGAAATCAATGAAACGACAGCGCTTGGAGCTGCCTACCTTGCCGGTCTTGCAGTTGGTTTCTGGGAAGACCGCCGTGAAATCGAAAATCAATGGAAGGTGGAGCGTGAATTCCAGCCAAGTATGGAGGAAAAGAAAACGCAGACACTATATAAAGGATGGCAGAAAGCTGTGGAAGCTACCCGGGTCTTCAAGCCTGAAGAATAAATCTTTGACACGTGTCCGCTCTCTGATATAATAAAAGTACAAGTTGATGGACACGGTCGGAGACGCGGAGAGACCACGAAGCTTTATGCACAGCATAAGGAGTTTCGTGGTCTCTTTTTTTATGCCACAGTGTCTAAAGAACATTCCCACACATAACTTTCGACATTTTCGGGAATATCCGTACCAGACCATTAAATGAAGACAACGGAAGAAGGAGAGATCGATATGCAATCATTTTCAAGCTTGGAAAGACAACGTCAATTTGAACGCTTGACTCAGGAAGAGTGGGACGTACTCGTCATCGGGGGAGGAATTACCGGCTCTGGAATCGCACTGGATGCGGCCAGCCGCGGCATGAAAACAGCGGTTGTTGAAATGCAGGACTATGCAGCCGGAACATCCAGCCGCTCCACGAAGCTCGTACACGGCGGCCTGCGTTACTTGAAGCAGTTTGAAGTTAAAATGGTGGCAGAAGTAGGAAAAGAGCGGGAGATCGTATATGAAAACGGCCCGCACGTAACCACTCCAGAATGGATGCTGCTTCCATTCCACCAGGGCGGAAACTTCGGCCCGTTCTCTACGAACATCGGCCTGCGCGTCTATGATTATCTTGCTGGTGTTAAGAAATCCGAACGCCGCTCCATGATGAGTGCGGAAGAAGCCCTTAAGCGTGAACCTCTCATTAAACAGGACGGCTTAAAAGGTGCTGGGTATTACGTAGAGTACAAGACAGATGATGCCCGTCTGACTCTTGAAGTCATGAAAAAAGCAGTCGAATATGGTGCCAACTCTTCCAACTACTCCAAAGTCGTGGACTTTATCTATAGTGATGAAGGCAGAATCGTTGGAGCAGTAGTGGAGGATTTAATCACAGGAGAACAGTATAACGTGAAAGCGAAGAAAATCATCAATGCGGGCGGTCCATGGGTGGATGAGCTTCGTGAAATCGATGGCTCCAAGAAAGGGAAAACCCTGCAGCTGACCAAAGGTGTTCACCTTGTATTCGATCAGTCTGTATTCCCGCTGAAGCAGGCGATTTACTTCGACAGTCCGGACGGTCGTATGATTTTCGCTATCCCGAGAAACGGTAAAACGTATATCGGTACAACGGATACGGTGTACGATCAGGATATTTCCCACCCGACGATGACGGAAGAAGACCGCGATTATATTATCAAAGCAATGAACTATATGTTCCCGACCGTCAAAGCGACGAAAGAAGATGTGGAATCCAGCTGGGCCGGCCTTCGTCCTCTTATTCATGAGGAAGGCAAAGATCCATCTGAGATTTCCCGTAAAGATGAAATTTTTGTTTCTGATTCCGGTCTGATTTCCATGGCTGGTGGGAAGCTGACAGGTTACCGTAAGATGGCTGTGACTGCCGTGGATCTTGTCCGCGATCAGTTGATGGAAGAAACCGGCGTCCGCTATTCTGATTCCGAGACGAAGCGCATGGCTATTTCCGGAGGAGAAGTTGGCGGTTCTAAAGGATTCAAGCAGTTCAAGGAAGAACGCTTGAAAATCGCTGAATCCATTGGTATCGATAAAGAGGAAGCAGATAAACTGATCCAGCTTTATGGTGCCAACGTGGATAAAGTGTTCAATAACTTCCAAAACCGTAAGCAGGAAGCGGAGAACGAAGGCATCGATCCAATCGTCTTTGCTCAGCTTGCTTACGCGCTTGAAGAGGAAATGACCTTCAAACCGGTGGACTTCTTCGTCCGTCGTACCGCGGCCCTGTTCTTCAACATCCAATGGGTACGCGATCATAAGGACAGCGTTATTGACTACATGGCTGAATCCTTAAACTATACAGATGAGCAGAAGAAAGAATATACCGAGCAGCTTGATCAGCTTCTAAAAGAAGCCGTTACGCCTATTGAATATGTATAAGTAATCAAACCCGTCCTCTCCGGAGGACGGGTTTTCAAGTTCTCGGGGAAATCGGTGCTGCGAATTCATCAACCGACAAATGCACGGCCTCGGAATGGCCTTATTTTCATAAGCTAACAAGCAAACGGATTCTATGGTACATTCTCCGCCAAATGTCACGCAGGATTTTTCCATTGGATTCAAAAATCTTCCCGTATTGTTTGATAGATGGGGAGGAGGATGCATACTCCTTTCTTCTTCCTGTCCTCTTATAAGACCAGTTTTTTCTGAAACTTTTTCCTTGTTTGCTGCGTAGAACATAGAAAAGGGGGAAAAGGTATGATGGACATTCGGTCATTGATATTGAAAGATGCGGGAAGACAGTTGATCACGGGTGGGGTTCTGCTGGTTTTGGGTATGTTCTTTCTTTTTTCCATCCTATTATACCAGGAGGCATCCTTTATCCTTTCTCTTTTTTACTTCCCCTTGTTCTTTGTAACGGGAGCAGGATTGTTTGCAACGGGTATACAGGATTTCAAAAAATTACGGCATACGACAATCCAGACTGCGGAGTTCGGTCCTGAATACACTTATCCCCTTTTTCCGAAGCGCATGTACCTTGGGCAGCAGGATATTAGAAATGATCAAGCTGGTCTTTATGATATGAATGGGGAACGATATGCACGGGCGGAGGAAGAACACCATTGGAAGTATAAACCGGCCGCTGTCATTTCAAGCTGGCTTTCTTTTCCTTCTATTAAATCAGGTTCTTTTGTTTGTAAAGATGATTATGATGCGTCCCAGTACCGCCTTGAGAAAAAGGGCGGCTTCCAATGGCGCGGTTATATTCAGAACGAAGCCGGCAGGTATACGGCTTATACGAAAGAGTGGAAAGGGACGGATGGAAAGCGGATCATCGGTTTTATTGAAGGACCTAACCTCCGGTGGCAGCTTAAAGGAGACCGTTACCTCGGCTGGTACAAGGTGACAGATGAAAACGGCAGGATCTGGGCGGAGATTAAGCAGGGAGCTATTCCGACCGAAGCGGCCGACCGTTTCGGGAACATGCCGGGTTTTATCATAGAATGGTCTGTAAGGGAGCAGGTTCCTTCCTCCCTTGTTGCTTTTCTATTTTTATTTCAATACGGGAATTATTAAACACCAGCCAACGCTGGTGTTTTTAATTTCCAAAATTTTATAGTTGAAGGTGACGTTAACGTAAATGGTATAGTGTAATTGTTGGAAAATTCATTCAATGAGAGGCGCTGCAGATGAGAGACGGACTGTCGATTAAGGATGTAGCTGACACGTTTGATGTAACGAAGCGGACGATCCGGTATTACGAAGAGATCGGCTTAATCAGGCCGGAACGGAACCTCCAGGGACGGAGGGTCTTCTCCACGGGGGACCTCACAAGAATCCGACTCATATTCCGTGGCAAAAAGTATGGCTTTCATCTGGAAGAAATCAAGGAAATGATCGAACTATTTGATCAAGACCCTTCCGGAGTGAGCCAGTTGGAAAGGACCATGTCTTACGGGAGGGAAAAGATGGAGGAAGTGGACATCAGGATCCGTGAATTATCGGAATTAAAGGAGGAAATGGACACTTGGATGGCAAGGTTTGAGCAGGAATTGAGGGAGCGGAGAGGAGAATCGCTGTGAATGTATCAGAAATGCTGGCTTATCAGGCAAGGAAATACCCGGATAAAGATGGATTGATTTCACCCGATCGACGGTTGAGCTATAAGGAATGGGATGAACAGGTGAATCAGATGGCCCGCGCCTTTATGAGACTTGGTGTAGAACGGGGGGATAAAATTGTCATTCACATGCCGAACACAATCGAGTTTATCGTGAGCTACTTTGCAGCTCACCGGGCGGGAGCGGTGGTCGTTCCCATTCATGCCCGGCTGATAGAGAAGGAAGTTTCCTATATTTATGATCACAGTGATGCAGTCGTCCTGCTTACACATGAACAGACGTGGCCACAAGTCAAAGGGCTTGCAGAAGACAAAGTGGGAACCTTTATTAAAACCGGGGTGTCCCGGGGGAACTGGCTCTCCTACTCCGCTCTTCTGGCTCAGGAAGAGGGGGTGGAAATCGTGAATGATGCCTCTGAAGAGGAGGAGGCTTCCATTTTGTATACGTCGGGAACAACCGGGACGCCAAAAGGAGTAGTATTTACGCACAAAAACATAGTAAGCGTTTCCATTATGATGGCCATCGAAATGGAGATGAAAGCTTCGAGCCGGATTCTTCATATGATGCCACTCAGCCATTCCGCTCCGCTTCACTTGTTTTTAACCGCAGGTACCTATGTCGGAGCTGCTCATGTTACAGCCCCATCATTTACGCCTGATCTTTTGCTGGAACTCGTATCCAGAGAGAAAACGACGCATTTCTTCGGGGCGCCTGTCGCCTATTTAATGACAGCGAGACATCCGGATGTTGCTGATACAGACATGAGCTGGATGAAACACTGGATTTATGGAGGGGCGCCGCTTTCCCGTACGGAGGTGGATTTCATACAAGAACAGTTGGACACAGAGAGCCTGTACTGTGTATATGGATTAACAGAAGCCGGTCCCAACGGTACTCTTCTGCTTCCGTCAGAGCATGAAAGAAAAGCAGGCAGTATCGGACAGCGTGCGGCTCTCAACTGTGAAATGAAAATCGCCCGTGACGATGGGCAGGAAACCGAAGCGGGAGAGGTGGGCGAAATCTGTCTGCGGGGAGATGGGGTTATGAAAGCCTACTACAAAGACCCGGAGCTCACCAGAAAAGTCATTCAGGACGGATGGTTGAAAACCGGTGATCTCGCAGTGCGGGATGAGGAGGGGTATGTGTGGGTGGTCGATCGTAAGAAAGATATGATCATCTCGGGAGGTGTCAATATCTATCCGCGGGAAATTGAAACCATCCTCTTACAGCATCCCCTCATTGAGGATGCGGCGGTGACGGGCGTCCCTCATCCCGACTGGGGTGAAACGGTGAAGGCTTTTATCGTTTCGCACGGGAGGATCGATGAATTGGAAGAGGAATGCCGGGGGTTTCTTGAAGACCACTTGGCAGGGTATAAAATCCCGCGGTTGTATGAAGAAGTGCAGGAGCTGCCCCGGAATGCCACAGGCAAGCTGTTGAAGCACAAGCTTCGAGAAGAAAATCAACAGGTTCAGGGGGACCGGTCATGAATTTTTTTGTAAATGACGAAAATCTTCAGCATGTACTAAAGCAATCCTGGAATGAACCTTTTCAGGAATGGGCCTTCCCCAAGCTGGAAAATTACGGCGCGTTGTGTGCTCACGACATTGATGAGCGCGCGGCGTACACGGACAGAGATGGGCAGCCTGTTTTGATTAAGTATGACAAGATGGGGCGGGACATTTCCTATGTGCGTCTCAACGAAGGGTACTTGAAGACTGTTCAGGATACCTACAACACGGGTATTGTGGGTTTTGTTCATAAACAGATTCCGGAACTGGGTGTGCCGGGGGATTACACGTATTCCTTTGCACTCGGTTACCTGCTCTCCCAGGCAGAGCCCGGCTTTTATTGTCCGGTCACCCTTACAATGGCTACTGCCTATTTAATCGATCATTACGCTGATGACCAATTGAAAGCTGAGTATCTGCCTCACGTCCTATCCACAGGAGAGGTGGACCTTTTTGAAGGAGCGACTTTCTTAACCGAGCGCCAGGGAGGGTCGGATGTTGGGGCGAATGAAGTCAAGGCCGTGAAGGAGGGGGACGTCTACCACCTTTATGGAGAAAAGTATTTTGCCAGTAATGCCGGTGCCTGTGGCGTCGCTATGGTTCTGGCCAGGATGGAAGGTGCACCGAAGGGGACGAAAGGATTGAGTCTGTTTCTCGTGCCCTGGCGGGGCGGGGATGGACAGTTGAACGGCATTCAAATCCGCCGTTTGAAAGACAAACTCGGAGTCCGGGCTGTTCCATCAGCCGAGGTGGAATTTGCAGGAGCCGAGGCTTACTTAGTAGGAGAGGCGGATAGAGGGTTTTATTACATGATGGAAGCCTTGAACCTTTCCCGGATATGCAATGCTGTGGCTTCGATTGGAATTATGCGCCGCTCAGTCACCGAATCCCTTGCCTATGCGAAAGAACGGGAGGCGTTCGGGGGCAGGCTGATTGACTACCCGATGATTCAGGACACCCTTTCCACTATGACAGTGAAACAGGAAGTAGAAACGCGGGCGGTGTTTCACATGATCCGTGCCTTTGACCGCATGGTTCATGCTCCAGAACACCGTCCGGAAGAAGCGGTGCTGAACCGGCTTCGGATTGCTGTATTAAAAAAGGAATCAGCAGAACAGGCGGTTCACTTTGCCCAGGAAGCCATTGAACTTCATGGAGGCAATGGATATATCGAAGATTTTGTCACTCCACGGCTGCTCCGCGACGCCCAGGTGCTTACAGTCTGGGAGGGGACGGCGAACATCCTCGGCCTTGAGGTTCTCCGGCTGTTCCATAAGTATCAGGCCCACCAGCTGTTTTACGACGAGCTTAAAGCACGAATGGATGTCTTGGTAGAAGATGAGGATGTCCGGGCGGTCGACGGATACTTGGAAGATTTTCATGAAGAAGCCATCCGGATGATGCAGATGAAGGAACGGGAGCAGACCCTTTACAGCAAACGCCTCGCCAAAAGGATGGCTCTGCTCTATGAAGGGGTCACCGCGCTGGAGATGAAAAGAGAAGGCGGACGCACAGAAAAGGCCGCCGGCTTGTATCTCCATCTGCATTTTCACCGTGAATCAAACGTGGAACATCCATTGGTCCTTCAGTATGCAGATGATCTGTTATACCGGACGGCCGTTAAACCTTAAACAGACAGTCCCCTCTTACAGGGGGCTGTTTTTCGTTGGGCGGCTGAACCGGTTTTTTTCAAAAGATTCTGTTATGATAGGGAAGAATGTATTCGGGTAGGAATTCTTGTTTGACGCGCAATCTTTATCATGTTAGCATATTAGCAAGCTAAAGGATTTGATGAAAGGATGGGTTCCATTGGTCAAACGTCTGATGTTTGAAAAACCTTTGGGAATGCGGGACACGCTTCCCTTTTTTTATAAACAAAAATCAAAAGCAAGAAGAAATTTATCGGAAACGATCCTATCTTACGGCTATTCGTTTATGGATACGCCGATTATGGAATATCACGATACCGTCGGTCAGGTGAGTGCCACACTTGATCAGCAGCTGTTCAAGCTGCTGGACCAGCAGGGGCATACCCTTGTGCTCCGTCCGGATTTGACGGCTCCCATTGCGCGTGTGGCAGCTTCTCAGCTGAAAAACAGCGAGTTCCCTCTCCGTCTGGCCTATGACGGTCCGGTCTTCCGTGCTCAGCAGGCAGAAGGAGGAAAGCCTGCTCAGTTTGAACAAGTGGGAACAGAACTCATTGGCGATCATTCTTCCTATGGAGACGCAGAAGTGATTGCTCTTCTTGTTGACTCCTTAAAGCAGACGGGGCTGGACGACTTTGTCATTACGGTCGGACACATCGGGTACGTCAAAGCCTTTTTCAACGATCTGCTTGGAGATGATCAGGAAACGATTGATGAGCTGCTGAACTACCTTTACCGAAAAAATTATGTCGGCTATAAAGAAGCCGTCAAATCCCTGGATGCCCAGGCGGATAAAAAACAATCCCTTCTCCAGCTGCTCACGCTGAAAGGCGGAGAAGAAATCTTTGAATACAGCCGCTCGCTTGCTCGCAATCAGTCCTGCATGCAGGCAGTGAATGAATTAAAACAGCTCCACAAGCTTCTGGAGCAGTACGGGGTGCAGCAGTACATTCAGTTTGATTTGAATCTGATCAGTCATATGGATTATTACACCGGGGTCCTGTTTGAAGGCTATGCCCCTCACCTGGGAGCGATGCTCTGCAATGGCGGGCGCTACGATACTCTCCTGCCTTCTTTCCAGCTCAATGCATCGGCAACAGGGTTCGCCATTCATTTGGAGCGTTTAGTGGAAGCCTTGGATGACCAGGAGGACGAAGATGAGCGCATGGCTGTCATTGTGGACGATGACTCACACAGCCGCGGCATTGAAGAAGCGAAGAAATACCGACGGGAAGGGTACGCGGTTCTGCTGCAGCACGTGGATCAGATCCCTGATATCCGAGCTTTCCAGCAGGAGCTTTCCAAAACGGTTGATTTAACGAAAAAAGGAGGGAAATCAGAATGAGTAAGCCTTTGACAATTGCCATGCCGAAAGGACGAATCTATAAAGAAGCAGCGGCTCTTATGGAAAAGGCCGGCTATGAACTTGGAGCCGACCTCGATGATTCCCGTAAATTGATCCTTGAGTTTCCGGACCAGAACATCCGGGTCATGATGGCTAAACCGATGGATGTTGTCACGTATGTAGAATACGGAGCGGCTGATATCGGCATTGCCGGTAAGGACGTCCTTTTGGAACAGGACCGGGATGTCTATGAAGTGCTGGACTTGAAAATCAGCCCATGCTACGTAGCGGTTGCCGGTCTTCCGGATCAGCCGCTGAGCCGGATTGCACCTAAAATTGCAACCAAATATCCGAAGGTCGCCTCCGATTATTTCCGTGAACAGGGGGAGCAGATTGAAATCATTCCCTTGAATGGATCGATTGAGCTTGCGCCATTGATCGGACTTGCGGATCGTATTGTCGATATCGTATCCACCGGGCGGACATTGAAGGAAAACGGCCTTGTCGAGTATGAAAAGATTGCCGATATTACTTCGCGTCTGATCGTGAACCCTGTCAGCTACCGGCTGAAAAGTACAGAGATTGAACAGATGGTTACCAACTTAAGTGAAGTGATGGAGGGGATCCGGACATGAGAATCATCAATAGAACGGACCTGCCTTCGTTAAAGCGCAGTGTTGACCAGGGGACAGAAGAGCAGCGGAAATCTGTCCAAAACATTATTGCCCGCGTGAAACAAGAGGGTGACAAGGCTGTACATGCCTTTACAGAACAGTTCGACAGAGTCACGCTTGAGAAAATGAAAGTGACAAAAGAAGAGTTTGAACAAGCCTATGAATCCGTCGATGGAGAGTTTGTCAGCATCCTGGAAGAAGCGGCGGCTAACATCCGCTCCTTCCATGAGAAACAAAAAACCTCCTCATGGTTCGATACGAATCCAGATGGAACGCTGCTCGGGCAGAAGATTACACCGATCGATGCTGCCGGCGTTTACGTGCCGGGGGGAACAGCAGCTTATCCATCTTCAGTATTCATGAACGTCATTCCTGCTCAAGCAGCCGGCGTGGAAAAGATCGTCATGGTAACCCCGCCCGGGAGAGACGGGCAAGTGCCTGCCGGTGTGCTGCTTGCAGCCCACATCCTCGGCGTGGAACATGTGTATAAAGTGGGGGGAGCCCAGGCGGTTGCCGCTCTTGCCTATGGTACGGAAACGATTCCGGCTGTCGATAAAATCACAGGACCGGGGAATGTTTTTGTAGCCCTTGCCAAGCGGGAGGTGTTCGGGGATGTCGATATCGATATGATTGCCGGACCGAGTGAAATCGCAGTGCTCGCTGATGAGACAGCGAAAGCAGAAGAAATTGCTGCTGATCTGTTGTCCCAGGCGGAACACGACGCCCGTTCCTCCAGTGTCCTTGTAACGACAAGCTCGAGACTTGCAGAGGACGTCAAAGAAGCGGTGCTGGAACAGGTAGAGAAGCTTCCACGGAAGGAAATTGCAGGAAAGAGCGTCGAAGACTACGGGATGATCGTTTTGTGCAGGGATCATGAAGAAGCGGTTGCGGCCGTCAATGAAATGGCGCCGGAGCACCTTGAAGTGATGACCGCATCGCCTTTTGATGACCTCGGGAAGATTAAGCATGCGGGAGCGATCTTCCTCGGTCCCTACAGCAGTGAGCCGGTGGGGGATTATTTCGCTGGACCGAACCATGTCCTCCCGACCAACGGGACAGCCCGTTTTTCCAGCCCGCTGAATGTCGATGATTTTGTGAAAAAATCGAGTATCATTTCCTACAGTGAACAGGCCTTGAAGACGAATGCAGACAAAATTGCCCGTTTCGCCAGACTGGAAGGCCTTGAAGGCCACGCGCGGGCCGTCGAAATCAGAAAGGAGCGCTGGACATGACAGAACAACGCAACGCCAGCATTGAACGAAAAACAAGAGAAACAGATATCAGCCTCGATTTCACGATCGACGGACAAGGGAAGGCGGATTTGGACGTACAGGTTCCCTTTCTTTCCCACATGCTGGAGCTGTTCACTAAGCACGGCCTTTTTGATCTGACGGTCAGAGGCTATGGAGATGTGGAGGTGGACGACCACCATTTAACCGAGGATATCGGCATCTGCCTCGGCCAGACGCTGCGGGAGGCGGTAGGCGATAAATTCGGAATGAAACGCTATGGGTCGATGACCCTCCCGATGGATGAAACGCTCGTCACGGTAGCCGTTGACTTAAGTGACCGCCCTCATCTGGAATGGCGTGCAGAACTTCCGAAAGACCGGGTAGGGACCTTTGATACCGAAAATGTCCATGAATTTTTCTGGAAGTTTGCGGTAGAAGCAAGAATGAATCTGCATATCGTCCTTCACCACGGACACAATACCCACCACATTATTGAAGCCATGTTCAAAGCCTTGGCACGTGCGCTGGATGAAGCTACACAGATTGATCCACGGGTACAGGGAGTGCCGAGTACGAAGGGGAGTTTGTAAACATGATCGGTGTGATTGATTACGGCATGGGAAACCTCTTCAGTGTTTCGAAAGCACTGGAGCGTTTGAATATTGAATACAAAATCGGGGACCGACCTGATCAGCTTCACGGATGTGACGGCTATATCCTGCCTGGAGTGGGAGCTTTCCCTGATGCAATGAAAGCCTTGGCAGAGCACCAGTTTATCGGTTTCATCCACCAGAAAGTGGACGAAGGAGTGCCGTTGTACGGCATCTGTCTTGGCATGCAGCTGCTTTTTGAAAGTAGTGAGGAAGGCGGCTGGACAGATGGACTGGGTATTTTCCCAGGGACCATCCGCCGCTTTTCGGGAATCGATGAAAACGGCCGGGCCTACAAAGTACCTCACATGGGATGGAATCAGATGAACATCCGCCGTCCGGAAAAAGAGCTGTTGACCGATGTGGAGAACGAGTACGTCTATTTCGTTCACTCCTATGCGGCCGTCACTGAGGACGAGGATATTTTATATGCCACGGCGGATTATCACACCGACGTACCGGCCATAGTGGGACGGGACCACGTCGTGGCCAGTCAGTTCCACCCGGAAAAAAGCGGTCGTGCAGGGATGCAGCTGTTGGAAAACTTCTGCCGGATGATGTGCAGACAATAAGGAGGGGCACGAGATGAGTTTTACGATTTATCCTGCTATCGATATGCGCGGCGGAAAATGTGTGCGGTTGGAGCAGGGAGACTTTGATAAAGAGACCATTTATGGGGAAAATCCCTTTGAGATTGCCGAACAGTTCGCAGAAGCCGGAGCATCATGGATCCATATGGTGGATCTGGATGGAGCGAAAGAAGGATCCAGACAGAATGCTGAATTTGTGCTCCAGGCAGCCGGAAAACTGAACAGCCGCATTCAAATTGGCGGCGGTATTCGTTCTGAAGCAGATGTGAAATATTATCTGGACCAGGGTGTCGACCGCGTCATTATAGGTTCCCTTGCTGTCAGTGATATTGAAACAACGAAAGAGCTGCTGGCCGAATACGGCAGCCGCATCGCCATCGGGCTTGATGCAAGAGATGGGTATGTCTCCACAGCCGGATGGCTGGAGCAGTCGGAAATCAAGGCGGTCGATCTGGCGAAAGAGCTTGTGGAAGCCGGCGCCCGCACATTCATCTATACAGATATAGCTAAAGACGGAATGCTGGCAGGACCGAATACAAAGGAAATCGTCCGTCTGGCTGAGGAAGCCGGGGTGGATGTCATCGCTTCCGGAGGCATCAAGGACCTTGGTGATCTTCAGGAATTAAAACAGTACCGTGATCGGAATGTAGCAGGATCGATCGTAGGGAAGGCGCTTTATACGAACCAGTTCACCTTGGAAGATGCCCTCGATTTGGAGGTGGAGTAATGCTTTCCAAACGAATTATTCCATGTCTTGATGTAAAAGAAGGGCGGGTCGTCAAAGGGATCCAGTTTGTCGATATCAGAGACGCCGGGGATCCAGTTGAACTCGCCAAAGTCTATGATGAGCAGGGAGCCGATGAGCTCGTTTTCCTTGATATATCGGCCAGTCACGAAGGGAAGAAAACGATGATTGATGTCGTCCGCTCGGTCGCCTCCGAGCTTGCCATTCCTTTTACTGTCGGTGGTGGTATCCGTACACTTGAGGATATTAAAGAGACATTGAGAAACGGAGCCGATAAAGTGTCCTTGAATTCATCTGCCGTCCAGCGTCCTGAATTAATTACCGAAGGTGCCGATTATTTTGGCAGCCAGTGCATCGTCGTCGCGATTGATGCGAGATATGACGAACCATCCGATAACTGGGTCGTTTATACCCACGGAGGCCGGACGCCGACCGAGTGGTCTCTCACCGATTGGGCGCAGGAAGCGGTGAAGCGTGGAGCGGGTGAAATTCTGCTCACTTCCATGAACAAGGATGGAGAGAAGACTGGTTTTGACCTGCCGATGCTGGAAGCTGTTCAAAACGTCGTAAGCGTACCGGTCATTGCTTCCGGTGGTGCCGGCTCCAGTGAGCATTTTTATGATGTGTTTACAAAGGTGGATGCGGATGCGGCCCTCGCGGCTTCCATTTTCCACTATAAAGAAACTTCTGTAGGAAACGTGAAACGTTACTTAAAAGATAAAGGGGTGCCGATCCGATGAACATCAATGAAGTGAAATTTGACGAGCAGGGCCTGGTACCGGCGATTGTCCAGGACGAGCGCTCAAAAGAAGTATTGACCCTCGCTTATATGAATAAGGAATCTCTCGAAAAAACACTGGAGATTGGAGAAACGGTCTTTTACAGCCGTTCCAGAAAAGAACTGTGGCACAAAGGGGAGACGTCCGGAAATACGCAGCAGGTGAAACAGATCAAGTACGACTGTGATCAGGACGCTCTGCTCGTGCAGGTGATTCCGGCCGGACCAGCCTGTCATACGGGAAGCTACAGCTGTTTTTCTGAAACACTGACCGGTGACCAGAAAGAAGCAAAAGAAAACCGCTACGCCATTCTTGATGAGCTCCAGTCGGTACTTGCCGAGCGGAAATCTCTTCTACCAGAAGGCTCTTACACGTCCAAGCTTTTCCAGGAAGGTGTGGACCGGATTGCCAAGAAAATCGGGGAAGAAGCCGGAGAAGTGATCATAGCGGCTAAAAACGATGACCCGGCTGAGATGGCACTGGAATCTGCCGATCTGATTTTCCACCTGCTTATGATTCTGACAGACCGAGGTGTACCGCTAGATGATGTCCTGCGTGTGCTGGAGGAAAGACATTCCTAAGAGGGATTCCTTTTTTCTCCTATTTCTATCTTCCTATTTATGTTATACTGCATAATTAGTGAGATTTGATACGTATTAGGGGGACAGTCATGACAACATCAGTAAAAGGGACAGCGGCACGACAGAATACGAATGTTATCCCATTTCTGCCTTCAGGTAAGTTTTATTTTACCCATGGGATCCAGGCTTTCCAAAAGCGTCGTTTCAATGCCGCTGTCAAGTGGCTGAAGAAAGCTATCGAAGCCTCTCCCGAAGAACCTCTATACCCATGCCAGCTTTCAGTGGTCTACACGGAAGTTGGCTCTTATCATGCGGCCAACCAGGTGTTGACGGAAGTGCTCGCCAATTTCGGTAAGGAATACGTCGACTGCTATTACTTGATGGCGAACAATTACGCTCATCTTGGTCTGCTCAGTGATGCGAAAAAATACGTGGACACGTACCTCGAACAACCAGGTGATGGGGAATTTGAGGAAGCAGCTGAACAGTTAAAGGAAATGCTGGATTCGCTTGAGGAAGAGGAAGAAGAGGATGAGGACGAGTGGGCTTTCGAAGATGAAGATGAGCTTTTGATTTATCAGGAAACCGCCTTTTATCATTTGGAACAGGAAGAGTGGGAGCAGGCGCTTCAGCTTCTTGAAGAAATGATGGACATGTTCCCTGAGTTTACGATGGCGAAGCATAAATATGCCTTCGCTCTTTATATGAACGGCAGCGAGGAAGAAGCGGTGAACCTCGAGCGCTCGATTTTAGCTGAGGACCCCTCTGACATTCACAGCCACGTGAATCTTGCCGTATTCCATTTGAAAAATGGGCAGCAGGAAGAAGCGATGCATCATATCCATCAGCTGCGCAACGTCTTTCCTATGCACGATCAGCAGAAGCTGGCCGTAGCCGAGACACTGGCGCGCGCAGGGTTTTATCAGGAATCCATCGAACGGTTCCGGGCACTGAAGGATAGACAGGTTGTGAGAAGACGGGTGTACTACAAATGGTACAGCATCGCACTTTATCATACGGGGCAGCCGGCGAAGGCTCTTCAAATGTGGGAAAAGGGCTGCAGGCAGTTCCCTTCCATGGCTGAGGAAGGCGGGCCCTGGTCGGATCAGGTATAACAACCACGGGTAGAGGAAACAGCAGGGTCTTTCTCTCTGACCGGAAACGCTGAAGCAGATCTTTGCTGAAGAGGAGAAACTTTTCTTCGAAGGTCTGTTTTCGTATGTATGTGCTGCCATGATAGGATGCGGTCTGTCCCTGTCCTGCTGCGGCTTAAGAGCCTCCCGCTCCTCTTATAAGCACATTAATGGACGGTTTTCGTATGATTTACTATGATATGTACAGGAAACAACAAGTGATTTGGAATCATAAGGAGTTGAAGATAGATGAGTGAAGAACGTATTTATGATGTAATTATCGCTGGCGCCGGTCCCGCTGGTATGACAGCAGCCGTTTATACATCTCGTGCGAATCTGGATACGCTCATGATCGAGCGCGGAATTCCGGGCGGACAGATGGCCAATACAGAAGATGTAGAAAACTACCCGGGCTATGAAAGCATTCTAGGACCGGACCTTTCTAATAAAATGTTCGACCATGCGAAGAAGTTCGGGGCAGAATATGCCTATGGCGATATTAAAGAAGTGATCGACGGGAAAGAATATAAAACAGTGAAGGCAGGCAATAAAGAGTACAAAGCCCGTGCGGTCATCGTAACGACAGGTGCCCAGTACAAAGAACTCGGCGTCCCTGGTGAAAAAGAGCTTGGTGGACGCGGTGTATCCTACTGCGCCGTATGTGATGGGGCTTTCTTCCGGGATAAAGAGCTTGTCGTTGTCGGCGGCGGAGACTCTGCCGTTGAAGAAGGCGTGTACTTGACCCGCTTTGCGAGCAAAGTAACGATTGTACACCGCCGTGACGAACTGCGCGCTCAGAAAATTCTTCAGGATCGTGCCTTTGATAATGACAAAATTGATTTCATCTGGGATACAGTTGTCAAGACCATCAATGATCAAGATGGGAAGGTCGGCAGCGTCACGCTTCATAACAGAAAAACGGATGAAGAATATGATTTCGATACCAACGGAGCTTTCATCTATATCGGAATGATCCCGTTGAGCCAGCCGTTCACAAGCCTTGGTATTACAAACGAGCAGGGCTACATTGAAACGGACGAAACTATGGAAACGAAAGTGCCGGGCGTCTTCGCAGCTGGAGACATCCGTGAAAAAGAACTGCGTCAGATTGTTACAGCAACAGGTGACGGCAGTATTGCAGCCCAGTCTGCACAGCACTATATTGAGAATCTTCTAGAGGAATTAAAAGTCGTCAATTAAAGATATAATATTTTAACGCTGATGTAACATCTGTGAAACATTCTTTTGTTACGCTTAAGATAATTAATTGACCCCCTTTTAATAGAGTTCGCTCTATAAGACACAGGTGCTCCTCATCTGTGTCTTTTTTTTATGATCAAGTCTTGAACGTTGTCTTTCTCACAAAGAGGTCCATTCGGAAAATCAGCTCATAATATTGTTGCCGTGTGTGTATTCATTGTATAATGGGGGGAGATGCCCTCCTGACAGAAAATGAGGTGACGACGAACGATGCAGCGTGTAGCCAATTGTGTTTTACGTTCAAAAGACAAAGTATTGATGCTTAAAAAACCGCGCAGAGGCTGGTATGTAGCTCCTGGAGGAAAGATGGAACCAGGAGAAAACATTAAGGATTCAGCTGTGCGTGAGTTTAAAGAAGAAACAGGACTTGATATTGAAAACCCTGAACTGAGGGGATCTTTTACTTTTATTATGAGGGAAGAGGAAAAGACGGCTCAGGAATGGATGATGTTCACCTTTTATACAACGAGTTATACAGGTGAACTGCTTGAGGAAAGTGAAGAAGGTGAACTGGAATGGGTCCCTGTCGATGAAGTGCTGAACAAGCCCATGGCTGAGGGTGACCGTGAGATATTCAGACATATTTTAAGCAGTGATCACCAACTTTATGGAACATTTGTATATACGACGGATTTCAAACTGATCGATCAGGACCTGGATCCGTCATGACCTGACGAATGGGGAGCGATGGAGATGCATGTAGATGCAAACGAAACTCAGCTGGTAATTATTACTGGAATGTCAGGGGCAGGGAAAACCGTGGCTGTTCAAAGCTTTGAAGATCTCGGTTTTTTTTGTGTGGACAACCTGCCGCCTGCCCTACTGCCTAAATTCCTGGAATTGATGAAGGACTCGAGCAACAACATACAGAATGTGGCGCTTGTCATGGATTTGAGAGGGCGGGAATTTTTCGATGCGCTTTTTGATTCCCTGGACAAACTGGGGAAAGAAAACTGGCTGCAGGAGCATATTCTTTTCCTTGATGCAGAGGACCAATCCCTCGTTTCAAGGTATAAAGAAACACGCCGTTCCCACCCGCTTGCCAAAGAAGGACTTCCTCTTGAGGGAATCCGTAAAGAACGAAAAATGCTTGATGAGCTGAGGGGACGTTCCCAGACGATCATAGATACCACTTCATTGAAACCAAAGGAACTGCGGGAGCGCATTATTGAAAGCTACCGACAGAAAGAGCAGCAGGTGTTTTCGGTTCAGATGGTGTCCTTCGGCTTCAAATACGGGGTGCCGATTGACGCGGATTTAATGTTTGACGTGCGTTTCCTTCCAAATCCCCATTACGTGGAACAGATGCGTCCGCTGACAGGTCTGAATTCAGAGGTGTCCTCTTATGTGTTCAAATGGAGCGATACACAGAAGTTTCTGGAAAAGCTGAAGGATCTGCTTCAGTTCATGCTTCCCCAGTATAAACGGGAAGGCAAAAGTCAGCTTGTTGTCGCCATCGGCTGTACCGGAGGCCAGCACCGTTCTGTAGCTTTGGCGGAGCATCTATCCGAATATTTTTCAAGCGATTTCGTGACCCACGTAACCCACAGGGATATCGAAAAAAGGAAGGGTTTGTAATAGATGGATTCAAAGACGAAACCGCGTGTCGTCGTCATCGGAGGCGGCACCGGTATGCCCGTCCTCCTGCGGGGACTGAAAAAATTACCTGTTGATCTTTCAGCCATCGTAACGGTTGCTGATGACGGGGGGAGTTCAGGAAGACTCCGAACGGAAATGGCCATCCCTGCTCCGGGAGATATCCGAAATGTGGTAGCTGCTCTGTCAGATGCAGAGCCTATGCTGCTCGACTTGTTTCAGCACCGTTTCTCCAACGGAAACGGTCTTTCCGGCCATTCTATGGGAAATCTCCTTCTGGCAGCCATGGCGTCCATGACAGGGGATTTTTATAAAGGGATTAAGGAAATCTCCCGGGTGTTGAATGTCCGTGGAAATATCTATCCCATTGCCAACCACAGCATGAACCTTCACGCGGAAATGGAAGACGGGACGATCGTAACCGGCGAATCAAGCATACCGAAACAAGGAAAACGAATAAAACGGGTGTTTGTCAGTCCTACACCGGTCCAGCCGCTTCCGGAAGCCGTGGAAGCCATCCAATCGGCAGATTTAATTGTCATCGCTCCGGGCAGTCTATATACGAGCATCCTGCCGAACATTATCATTCCTGAAATCGGTCATGCGCTGAAAGAAACGAAGGCAAAAGTAACGTATATCTGCAACGTTATGACCCAGGAAGGCGAAACATCCGGCTATTCTGCAGGTGATCATATCCAGGCACTGGTTGATCATATCGGCCGTGACGTGGTACAGTCAGTAATTGTGCACAACAGACCGATTGATCAGCATGTCCGTAAAAAATATGCCGAAGAAAATGCTGAACCGGTGATTTATGATATAGACCGGATCAAATCGATGGGTGTCCAAGTGATTGAAGAAGATATTATTGATCATGATAAAGTGATGCTGCGCCATGATACAGCTAAATTGGCGCGTCTTTTACATTCCATGCTCTAAGAAAGAGATTGTTGTTAGGAAAGGGGGGATCGGAATGTCCTTTGCATCTGAAATTAAGAAAGAGCTGACCAACGTAGAAGCAGATATGGGATCGATGGAAGCGGAACTGGCTGCGCTCGTACGGATGAATGGAACGTTCTCCTTATCGAACCGCCAGTACATTCTGGATGTGCAGACGGAAAACGCGGCTATTGCCCGCAGGATCTATACACTGATCAAGAAGATTTACCCATACCCTGTTGAACTTCTTGTGCGTAAAAAAATGCGTTTGAAGAAGAATAATGTATATATTGTAAGACTTGCGGAAAAGGCGGATGTTGTTTTGGAGGACCTTGAAATACTAAAAGGACCGTTATCGATAAACCCCAATATTCCGCAGAAGTATTTGAAAGATACGAGTTGTAAACGGGCGTATTTGAGAGGGGCCTTTCTTGCCGGAGGTTCTGTCAATAATCCGGAAACTTCTTCTTATCATCTGGAAATTTATTCTGCTGATGAGGAACACAACGAGGCGTTGTGTAAGCTGATGAACAGCTTTGACCTGCATGCCCGCACGCTGAGCAGGAAAAAAGGATACATCACTTACTTGAAAGAAGCCGATAAGATCACAGAGCTGATCAGCAACATCGGCGCCCATCAGGCGTTATTCAAGTTTGAAGATGTCCGGATTGTAAGAGACATGAGAAATTCCGTAAACCGTCTGGTGAACTGCGAGACGGCCAATCTGAATAAAACCATTGGGGCGGCTTTCCGCCAGGTGGAGAATATAAAATTCATCAAACGGACAGTAGGACTGGAGGCTCTTCCGGATAAGCTTCAGGAGATTGCTTCCCTTCGTCTTGAGTACCAGGAAGTTTCACTGAAGGAACTAGGGGAATACGTTTCAGGCGGAACAATCAGTAAATCCGGCATTAACCACAGACTGAGAAAAATTGATGAATTCGCTGACCGGGTTAGAAAAGGTGAAGTCACAGAAAAGTCCAGAAACTGATTCATCTTCGGATTCATTCGTGCTATAATAAAAGACAATTATAACGCTTTCGTAAGGAGAGCGTTCTTTTTTCACCCATTTGATAACGCTTACAAAAAGTGGTGTGAACAAGAAAGGAGAATGACCAGTGTTGGAAAAAACGATTAAAATCGAATTGGAAACCGGCCTTCAGGCAAGACCTGCTGCCTTGTTTGTTCAGGAAGCTAATAAATTTTCCGCGGACATCTTCATTGAAAAAGAGGAAAAACGTGTGAATGCAAAAAGTATCATGGGGTTAATGAGTCTTGCGGTAGGCACCGACGAAGAAGTGAAAATTATCGCAGACGGGTCTGATGAAGAACAGGCCATTCAAATGTTAACGGCATTTGTGCAGCCTGCGTAAGCTTCATTATGTGAATCAATGAACGTGTCGAATAAGAGAACGTTCTCATATAAAACATAAAAAATCCGCTGGAACTCCAGCGGATTTTCAAGAGATGTTATTAAACGTTCTTTTCCATCACTTTGTCGATTAGTCCGTACTCAACAGCTTCGTGTGCAGACATGAAGTTGTCACGGTCTGTATCGCGTTCGATGACCTCATACGGCTGACCTGTGCGTTCGGCAAGAATCTGGTTCAGTTTCTCGCGCATTTTGATGATACGCTTTGCGTGGATTTCAATGTCAGAGGCCTGACCCTGTGTACCGCCTAGTGGCTGGTGGATCATGACTTCACTGTTTGGAAGAGCGTAACGCTTCCCAGGCTCACCAGCGTTCAGAAGGAAAGCACCCATAGATGCTGCCATACCTGTGCAGATGGTAGATACGTTCGGCTTGATGAACTGCATCGTATCGTAGATCGCCATTCCTGCAGTAATGGAACCACCTGGTGAGTTAATGTATAGGGAAATATCTTTTTCAGGGTCATCTGCTGCAAGGAACAACAGCTGAGCTACAACAGAGTTCGAGATGTTGTCATCGATCGGGCTGCCGAGCATAATGATCCGGTCTTTAAGTAAGCGGGAGTAGATGTCATAAGCACGCTCTCCCCGGTTTGTTTGTTCAATAACTGTAGGGACTAAATTCATTGTAAGTTCCTCCTTATCATCACTTGATTATCTTTGAGATACATTCATCATACCTTTAAGGTCAATAAAGGTCAAACAAAAACAATCGACGATATCCGCAGCCGTTAAATCAGACGGAAGAGACGGATTCCTTCTACCATCATACCCTTAATTGTCTGTAATAAACGTAGGATATAAAAATCCGTGGAACATCCGATGACCTTCTATGTACATGTTTAAAGATCTCATTTCCTGGTCACTGTGCAGGAAGGGCCCGTGGAGTTCCAGGGCCCCGGCGGATCGTTTTATCATAAGTATACGTACCAAAAGAAATTATTTTTCAAAAACGGGTTGCGTAATCAGTGGTCATTCATTATAATAGTATTTGCATGTCGCTTCTGCGCCTGTAGCTCAGTCGGATAGAGCGGTAGATTCCGGTTCTACGTCAGTCGGGGGTTCGAATCCTCTCAGGCGCGCTGTCTAAAATAGACCTTCCTTTTGGAAGGTCTATTTTTTTATTCCCTGTATTATTATGGTACAATAATAGTAGGATAAAGCAGACAGTTACATGCATGTTATTTAAACATCTTATGAACAGTAATCTTACGACAGTTATACGAACGTTTATTTGGGTAAGTTATTCCAATGTAGTTTCTAAATGAGGCGTCGTATGTTATGATTATTTTATGTACTGTAGGACTTTTCGCTTTATTTAGAAGAGGGGTATCTATGACAAACCTAATCCGTTACAAAATCTTGGCGACCGAACAAGTGTCTGAAGACCGGCGGATTCACGTGTTTGATATGCAGAAGCAGCAGAAGTTGTCGTTTAATTACGAGTTACTGAAAAGAACTCCGGAAAACTATGTAGGCGAAGGGTTGGCGGAATTTTTACATCGCAGAAAACTCAAAATCGATAATGGCTTTTATGATAAAAAAGGGCACGCATCTTGAATGTGTGTCCTTTTTATTGTGAGATGGGAACAAGTCCTGTACAAAAGAGATAGAATAAGGGGAGGGGATGGCATGCAGACAGTCGTTCTGTATAGGAAGAACGGATGCACGTTGTGTGATGAAGTGAGGGCCTTGTTGTCTTTGTTTTCTGTGGAAGTGTCAGAAGTAGACATCGAAACAGACGCGGAGCTCCATGAGAAGTATTTTCTCGAAATACCAGTCGTGAGGATCAATGAGGAGGAACTGGACTATCGGACCATTGATTACTTTGAGCTGCAAAAGCGTTTACAATAAAAAACCATGGGTTTTCTGCTTGCACCCGTACCCCCTCACTGTTAAGATAAAAAATGTAATGAGATATTTTTTTGCTCCTAGCGGGACATAATATGACTACCTGGGACGTAATTCATCCCAGTCGGCAGTTTTTATCAAAGAAGGGGCTTTTTCCATGCGAGCGTTCATCGATCTACAAAAAAAATTATTCCCTGATGTCCTGGACGTTATTCAGAGGCGCTATCAGCTGCTTCATTACATCCAGATCATGCAGCCCGTCGGAAGAAGAGCATTGGCTGAAAACGTCAATCTTGCCGAACGGACGGTACGCAGCGAGGTGGACTTCTTAAATCAGCAGGGAGCTGTTGAAATTACATCAAGAGGCATGCATCTCAGCTATGAGGGGCAGAACATCCTTGAGCAGCTGGCTGAATTTATAAAGGAAGTTACAGGCATTAAGGTTTTGGAGCAACAGTTGAAGGATAAATTAAATCTGGATTACGTTGTTGTTGTTCCTGGTGATAGTGATGAGCTCAATTGGGTAAAACAAGAGATGGGAAAAGCTTGTGTCCAGTATTTGAAAGACCATATGAGTCCTGAACAGGCCATTGCCATTACAGGTGGAACAACGATGGCATCCGTTGCCCAGATGATGACCTCATTCAAGGGCGCCGATCAATGCCTGTACGTACCTGCCAGAGGCGGGCTGGGTGAAAGAGTGGAAAATCAGGCCAATACGATTTGTGCGGAGATGGCAAAAAAAGCAAAGGGCGACTACCGTTTGTTATATGTACCCGACCCGCTGAGCGAGGAATCCTATAAAACGATAAAAGAAGAGCCTTCCATCAAAGAAGTTCTCGACATTATCCGTCATGCCGACATCGTTATCCATGGTGTTGGAGATGCAATGACCATGGCACAACGGAGAAAGACATCTCCGGAGCAGCTGGAGCTGATCCAGCAGTATGAAGCCGTGGGAGAAGCATTTGGATACTATTTCAATCGTATGGGTGAAATCGTTCATAAGGTTCGCACCGTTGGTCTGCAGCTTGAGGATCTGAACAGATCCCGGCATGTCATTGCCGTTGCCGGAGGCCGGTCAAAGGCTCAGGCAATCGCTTCTTATTTTCAGCCCGGACAGAGTAATGTCCTCATCACAGATGAAGGGGCTGCACAAGAGTTAATAAGGGATTTTTCCCTTTAAATAAAATGATTTTTATCATTCAAGGAGGAATTTTGCATGACAGTAAGAATTGGTATTAATGGTTTTGGACGTATTGGACGTAACGTATTCCGTGCTGCACTTAACAACAATGATGTAGAAGTAGTGGCGGTTAACGATCTAACAGATGCGAATATGCTTGCACACCTTCTTCAGTATGACACTGTACACGGTGCTCTTTCTGAAAAAGTAACAACAAACGGTGACAACCTGATTGTTGGCGGCAAAGAAATCAAAGTACTATCTGAAAAAGATCCAGCACAACTTGGCTGGGGCGATCTTGGAGTAGATGTTGTGATCGAATCTACAGGACGCTTCACTCAGCGCGAAGATGCGAAGAAACACATCGACGCCGGTGCTAAGAAGGTCATCATCTCTGCTCCAGCGAAGCAGGAAGACCTTACAATCGTTATGGGTGTTAACGAAGATCAGTATGATAAGGATTCCCATCACGTTATTTCCAACGCTTCCTGCACAACGAACTGCCTGTCTCCAGCAGCGAAAGTTCTTGATGAGAAGTTCGGTCTTAAGCGTGGTATGATGACAACGATCCACTCTTACACAAACGACCAGCAAATCCTTGACCTTCCACACAAAGACTACCGTCGTGCGCGTGCTGCAGGTCAAAACATTATCCCAACAACTACTGGTGCGGCACAAGCTGTTGCAAAAGTACTTCCACACCTTGATGGTAAACTAAGCGGAATGGCGATGCGTGTACCAACAATGAACGTATCTATCGTTGACTTCGTTGCGGAACTTGAAAAAGACGTAACAGCTGAAGAAGTAAACGAAGCACTTCGTGAAGCTGCTGAAGGCGACCTTAAAGGTGTTCTTGCTTACAGCGACGAGCCACTTGTATCTTCTGACTACAATGGCAACACGAACTCTTCCATCATTGATGGTCTTTCTACAGCAACTCTTGAAAACAACATGGTTAAAGTTGTCACTTGGTACGACAACGAAACTGGTTACTCCAACCGTTGCGTAGACTTGGCTGTATACCTTAAAAACCAAGGCTTGTAATATCTGAGTCTTTTTAGAAAATACTAGGAAAAGAAGGAAAGGAGGAGGTCTCATGTCCTCCTCCTTTATCCTTGTTTTTCTGTTTTCTGCTTGTCTGCGTTTCTGTTCCTTCAAGGTGTGGAAACGTACATAAGGGCAGATGTTTAACGACCAAAACCAAGGAGGTTGTCATTCTATGAATAAACAAACGATTCGCGATGTTGAAGTGAATGGAAAAACGGTCTTCTGCCGCGTAGACTTCAACGTACCAATGAGCGATGGAGAGGTAACAGATGACACAAGAATTAAAGCTGCTCTTCCGACAATCCAGCACCTGACTGGAAACGGAGCGAAAGTCATTCTTGCCAGTCACCTGGGACGACCTAAAGGAGAAGCGGTACAGGAGCTTCGTCTTGATCCTGTAGCTGACCGTCTAAGTGATCTTCTTGGACAGACGGTTATTAAAACAGATGAAGTATTCGGTAATGAAGTCAATCAGGCCATTTCAGAATTGAACAATGGTGATGTGCTTCTTATTGAAAACGTACGCTTCCATCCTGGTGAAGAAAAGAACGATGCTGAACTTGCGAAGGCTTTCGCAGACATGGCTGATCTTTTCGTTAACGATGCCTTCGGTGCTGCCCACCGTGCCCATGCGTCAACAGCGGGTGTAGCTGAACATATCCCGGCCGTTGCCGGTTTCCTTATGGAAAAGGAAATCAATGTACTCGGCAAAGCTTTATCCAACCCTGAGCGCCCTTTCACAGCCATTGTTGGTGGAGCGAAAGTGAAAGACAAAATCGGCGTGATTGATAACCTGATTGATAAAGTGGACAATCTGATCATCGGCGGTGGACTGGCTTATACATTCGTAAAAGCCCTCGGCCACGAAATCGGTAAATCCCTTCTTGAAGAAGACAAAATGGATCTTGCCAGAGAGTACATGAAGAAGGCAGAAGAAAAAGGCGTGAACTTCTACATGCCGGAAGACGTTATCGTTGCTGATGACTTCTCTGATTCTGCCAATAAAAAAGAAGTAGCGATTGACAGCATCCCTGCAGACTGGGAAGCGCTTGATATCGGTCCGAAAACGAGAGAAAAATACGCCAACGTCATCAAGGAATCCAATCTGATCATCTGGAACGGACCTATGGGCGTATTTGAAATTGAATCCTTTGCCAATGGTACGAAAGCCGTTGCTGAAGCTCTGTCCCAGACAGAAGGCTACAGCGTGATCGGCGGTGGAGATTCAGCAGCAGCTGTTGAGAAATTCGGCTATGCATCTGATATGAACCACGTATCCACCGGCGGCGGTGCTTCCCTTGAATTTATGGAAGGTAAAGAACTTCCAGGGGTTGCTCTACTAAACGATAAGTAAAAAGGAGAGGTGAAGCAGTCATGCGTAAACAAGTAATCGCAGGTAACTGGAAAATGAACAAAACGCACCGTGAAGCGGAAGATTTCATTCAGACAGCTAAAAACGAAGTGCCATCTGCCGAACAGGTGGAATCCATCGTTGTAGCTCCATTCCCTTTTCTACAAAAGCTTGTAGAGGAAACAGAAGGAACGAGTCTGAAAATCGGTGCACAGAACATGCACTTTGAAGAGAACGGCGCTTTCACAGGTGAAGTCAGCCCTGTTATGTTGAAAGAGCTGGGAGTGTCCCACGTTGTTCTCGGCCACTCTGAACGCCGTGAAATCTTCAAGGAAACAGATGAAGATGTCAACAAAAAAGTCCACGCCGCTTTCAAGCACGGCCTGACTCCAATCATCTGTGTCGGTGAATCCCTTGAACAGCGTGAAGCCAATGAGACGATGGATGTTGTAGAAGGTCAAGTGAAAAAAGCACTTGAAGGACTTACAAACGAGCAGTGTGCAGAAACGATCATTGCCTATGAGCCGATCTGGGCGATTGGTACAGGCCGCACAGCAACTTCTGAGCAGGCCAATGAAGTGTGCACACACATCCGTAAAGTTGTCAGCGAGTACGTGAATGCCGATGCTGCTGATGCGGTCCGCATCCAGTACGGCGGAAGTGTAAAACCTGCAAACGTGGATGAGCTGCTTTCCCAGTCTGACATTGACGGAGCTCTTGTCGGAGGCGCAAGCCTTGAAGCAGATTCTTTCCTAAAACTTGTGGAGGCAGGTAAGCATGAGTAATCAGAACTTAGCTGCGTTAATCATTCTTGACGGCTATGCTATCCGTGATGAAGAATTCGGAAATGCCGTGAAGCAGGCCAACACGCCAAATTTTGACCGTTACTGGAACCAGTTCCCTCATTCTCAGCTCACGGCGAGTGGAGAGGCTGTTGGACTTCCTGCAGGCCAGATGGGGAACTCTGAAGTAGGTCACTTGAACATTGGTGCCGGCCGTGTGGTTTATCAAAGCTTAACCCGTATTAATCTTGCGATCCGTGAAGGCGACTTCTTTGATAATGAAGTTCTCAAAGATGCTGTTAAAAAAGCAAAGGAAAAAGGTAAGGCCCTTCACATCTTCGGCTTGTTGTCTGATGGTGGAATTCACAGCCATATCGAGCATATGAAAGGCACGCTGAAACTGGCCGAACAGGAAGGATTGGAACAAGTATTCCTCCACGCTTTCCTTGATGGACGTGACGTTGGTCAGCAATCTGCCAAAACCTATGTGAAGCAGGCACAGGAAGCTATGGAGGAAATCGGCATCGGCCGTATGGCTACGATTTCCGGCCGCTATTACGCTATGGACCGCGACAATCGCTGGGAACGCGTACAGAAGGCCTATGATGCGATCGCTTACGGAGAAGGTCTAACGTATCAGGACCCGATTCAGGCGATTGATGATTCCTACAAACAGGAAGTCTATGATGAATTCGTAGAACCTGTCGTTCTTACGGATGATGACGGTCAGCCGATCGGTAAAGTGGAGGACGAGGATAGTATCATCTTCTTCAACTTCCGTCCTGACCGTGCCATCCAGCTGTCCCGCACATTTGCCAATGATGATTTTGATGGGTATGACCGTGGGGAGAACGCTCCGAAAAACCTTCACTTTGTGAGCATGACACAGTACAGCGATCAAGTGAAAAGCCATATCGCGTTCCCACCGAACGATCTGAAAAATACGATCGGGGAAGTGCTGGCCGATAACGATATGAAACAGCTTCGTATCGCAGAAACGGAAAAATACCCGCACGTAACCTTCTTTATGAGCGGCGGCCGCGAAGCTGAATTCGACGGGGAAGAGCGCATCCTTATCGATTCACCTAAAGTGGCAACGTACGATTTACAACCGGAAATGAGTGCTTATGAAGTGACAGATGCTCTCCTTGCAGAGCTTGATGCGGATAAGCACAATGCGATTCTCCTGAACTTCGCCAATCCGGATATGGTCGGTCACTCAGGCATGCTTGAGCCGACAATCAAAGCGATTGAAGCTGTCGACGAATGTCTTGGTAAAATCGTTGATAAAATTCATGAAAAAGGCGGACACGCCATTATTACAGCGGACCACGGGAACTCTGACGAAGTGACGACTTTGGATGGAGATGCCATGACCGCACACACGACAAACCCTGTGCCTGTCATTGTGACAAAAGAGGGCGTCGATCTCCGCGAAGGCGGAATTCTTGGTGATCTTTCACCAACCCTGCTGGAACTGCTGAATGTAGAGCAGCCGCAGGAAATGACTGGACAATCATTAATTAAAAAATAAGGGAGAGATATTAATGCCATATATTACTGACGTATATGCACGTGAAGTCCTTGACTCTCGTGGTAACCCAACAGTTGAAGTTGAAGTTTATACTGAATCCGGAGCTTTCGGTACAGCTCTAGTCCCAAGTGGAGCATCTACAGGTGAGTATGAAGCTGTAGAACTTCGTGATGGTGACAAAAACCGTTACCTTGGAAAAGGTGTTCAAAACGCCGTTGACAACGTAAACGAAAAAATTGCTCCAAAACTTCTTGGTATGGATGCAACCCAGCAGGTGATCATCGACCAAATGATGAGAGAGCTTGATGGTACAGAAAACAAAGGAAACCTTGGTGCCAACGCAATCCTTGGTGTTTCCATGGCCGTTGCCCACGCAGCAGCTGAAGTGGTTGGACAGCCTCTTTACAAATATCTTGGAGGATTCACAGCGAATACTCTTCCAACACCAATGATGAACATCCTTAACGGTGGAGAGCACGCGGACAACAACGTGGACATCCAGGAGTTCATGGTTATGCCTGTAGGAGCTCCTACTTTCAAGGAAGCTCTACGCATGGGTGCGGAAATTTTCCACTCCCTTAAGAAAGTACTAAGCAGCAAAGGCTACAACACTGGTGTCGGTGATGAAGGTGGATTTGCTCCTGACTTAGGTTCTAACGAAGAAGCTCTTTCTACAATCATCGAAGCGATTGAAGCAGCTGGCTACAAGCCGGATGCTGAAGTGAAGCTTGCGATGGACGTTGCCTCTTCTGAAATTTACGAAGATGGTAAGTACAACCTGAAAGGTGAAGGCGTTGTACGTACTTCTGAAGAAATGGTGGACTGGTACGAAGAGCTTGTGAACAAGTATCCAATCGTTTCTATCGAAGATGGTCTTGACGAGAACGACTGGGAAGGTACGAAACTTCTTACAGACCGTATCGGCGACCGCGTACAGCTTGTAGGGGACGACTTGTTCGTAACCAACACAGAAAAGCTTTCCCGTGCGATTGAAGAGGGTGTAGGAAACTCCATCCTTATCAAAGTGAACCAGATCGGTACACTTACTGAAACATTCGAAGCCATTGAAATGGCGAAGCGCGCCGGCTACACAGCCGTCATCTCCCACCGTTCTGGTGAAACAGAAGATGCTACGATCGCTGACATCGCTGTTGCGACAAACGCCGGTCAAATTAAAACAGGTGCTCCGTCCCGTACGGACCGCGTAGCGAAATACAACCAGCTTCTTCGTATCGAAGATCAGCTGCTTGGTACAGCCGTTTACGCTGGTGAGAAAGCTTTCTACAACCTGAATAAGTAATTCTGCTCAAAAGCCTCTCTGATGGATTCAGAGAGGCTTTTTTATGTGATAAACTAGATACATACGTTAATGGAGTAGGAGAACGATCACGAATGAAGAAGTTCATTGTAATGGGAATGATCATCACTCTGTTGTACAGCGCGTACACGGCTTATTCGGTATGGACCTTCGGGGAAGGCAGCCAGCCGCCTGAGGCGGATGCCGCCATCGTGCTGGGAGCTGCTCAGTGGAATGGTAAACCGAGCCCGGTATTTGAAGGGCGCTTGAAGCAGGGAATTGAGCTGTATGAGAAAGGGCATGTGGACTACCTGATCTTTACAGGCGGAAAAAGTGAACAGGCTGCTTCCTCTGAAGCGGAAGTAGGACGGGAGTATGCTTTGGAAAAAGGAGTCCCTGAAGAAGATATCCTTTATGAAGACAGCTCTTTGATGACAGAAGACAATATCATCAATGCAAAGGAAGTAACAGAGGAAAAAAACTTAGAAACGTTTTTAATTGTCAGCGATCAGTTTCATTTAAAGCGGGCAGTCGCTATGGCAGAGAGTTATGGGATGTCTGCCAAAGGTGTACCGACCCAGTATTCAGCTTATCAATCGCTGGATACAAAGCTGCCTTTCTTTCTCCGGGAGTGGGGTTTCTGGATGGGTCACCAGCTGACCAATCTGCTGATTGTTTGAGGTGAGGAAGATGGAATTAGTGGAAGCGGTGAAAAAACGCCGTTCGATTCACGAATATAAACCGGAACTTGTGGATGAAGAGGTGTTGAAAAATATTTTCCGTACAGCGGCATGGGCGCCGACCCATCGGATGAAAGAGCCGTGGAATGTTCATCTTTACCAGGAACAGGGAAAAGAACGTTACGCAGAGGCTGTGCTCGACAGCTATGAACGTCAAGGGTTCTTTGAAGGCTATGATGAAGAGAAATCCCGGCAGTTGAAAAAGGGGATTGGTGATTTTCTTCTGCAGATTCCACACCACGCTCTCATTTACATGCCGAAGGACGAAGATGAGCGCAAGTTCGAAGAAGACTATGCAGCCGTATGTGCGTATATTCAAAATGTCCAGCTGATTGCCTGGGAAGCTGGTGTAGGCGTACTCTGGACGACCAGTCCTTACCTTCACGATCCAGAGTTTGCAAAGGGGGTAGGTGTGGATCCATCTTTCTATAAACTGGTCTCTGTGCTTCAGATCGGCTATCCAAAGCGGATCCCTAAAGCGAAACAGCGCACAGATATTGGAGATAAAATGAAGGTTATTCGAACATAAAAAAGCTGACACCCTAGCGGGTGTCAGCTTTTTTTGCTGGTTGTACAGCTTCTTTATCCTCAGGCAGAGGGTCGATGGTATGGTTATATTCATAACCTTTATGAACAGCCATTCCGAACAATGCGGCAATGCCTAAGACAATACCAATACAGACAATCATAATGACTGCGAAAGTCAAAAGCTTCACCACTTTCTTCTTTGTCATGGCAGGGTCATTCACAACTGGTCGGTTTTATTGTCCCCCATCCTTTGAGGAAAATTACTTCATCTGTGTTTTTTCTTTAATGAAGGCAACGACTTCTTCGGCGGTACCCATAGAAAGAATTTCGTCTTTATTAGCAGCGAGTTCTTTCTTGGACAGATCCTTGATCTGTGTACGGGCAGGAAGGATGGACGTGGCACTCATGCTGAACTCATCCAGGCCTAGCCCAAGCAGGATCGGGATGGCAATCTCATCGCCGGCCATCTCTCCGCACATACCGGCCCATTTGCCTTCTGCGTGCGCAGCTTCGATGACGTTGTTGATCAGATTCAGAATCGCCGGGTTGTATGGCTGATACAAGTAGGACACGCGTTCGTTCATACGGTCGGCAGCCATTGTATATTGAATCAGGTCATTGGTTCCAATACTGAAGAAATCCACTTCTTTAGCGAACTGACGGGCAATGACAGCTGTCGCTGGAATTTCCACCATCATACCGATTTCAATGCCATCAGCAATGTCATACCCTTCGCTTGTCAGATTGGCACGCTCTTCTTCAAGGATCGATTTAGCTTGACGGAACTCATCAAGAGTAGCGATCATTGGGAACATGATCTTCAAGTTTCCGTGGACACTCGCACGCAGCAATGCACGCAGTTGAACACGGAAGATATCATCACGCTCCAGGCACAGACGGATTGCGCGGTACCCAAGGAACGGGTTCATTTCTTCAGGAAGATCAAGGTAGGAAAGCTCCTTATCTCCACCGATATCAAGCGTACGGACGACAACAGGCTGGTCACCCATTTGTTTCAGTACTGAGGAGTAGGCTTCAAACTGCTCTTCTTCCGTAGGGAGCTGGCTCTTGCCCATGTATAGGAATTCTGTACGGTAAAGGCCGACACCTTCCCCGCCGTTGTTCAGGACACCTTCAACGTCTTCCGGCGTACCAATGTTGGCTACAAGCTCCACGTGCTCTCCTTCAGAGGTGAGGGTAGGCTCGTCTTTCAGCTTCGCCCACTCCTGTTTCTGCTTCTCGAAGTCTTCCTGCTTCTGTTGGTAAGTAGAAATCTGTTCTTCAGATGGATCAACGATGACGTCGCCGTTGATGCCGTCTACAATAATCATGATATCCTTCCCAGCTTTGGCCGTGATCTCTTTTGTACCGACAACGGCCGGGATTTCAAGAGAGCGGGCCATAATGGCTGAGTGGGATGTACGTCCACCAATATCTGTTGTGAACCCTTTAACGAACTGTTTGTTCAACTGAGCGGTATCGGAAGGTGTCAGATCATCCGCTACAATGACAACTTCTTCATTGATAAGTGCAGGATCCGGGAACGTAACGCCAAGCAGGTGAGCCATTACACGTTTCGTTACATCATTGATGTCAGCAGCGCGTTCGCGCATATACTCATTGTCCATGTTCTTGAACATGTCGATGAACATATTCGCTGTTTCGGAAAGAGCGGCTTCTGCGTTAACGTTATCATTTTTAATTTTGTCTTCAATCGGCTGGATCAATTCTGGATCACTAAGAACGAGCAGGTGGGCTGAGAAAATTTCTGCATGCTCATCACCAAGTGATTTTTTTGTATGGGCCTTGATTTTTTCAAGTTCTGTTTTTGAGATCTCAAGCGCATCTTGAAGACGGGAGATCTCTTGTTCCGGATCTTCTACTTTCTTTTTATCGAAAGAAAGGTCCGGAGCTTCCAGACGGTAGACTTTTGCGATGGCAATACCGCTGGAAGCTGCAATACCTTGAAGCTGTGTCATGCTGTTATTCCCCCAAGCTTTCATTCTTCATTGTTGTTTCCAAGTGATCGATCGCTTCCTGTTCGTCACTGCCTTCTGCCGTGATTTTCACTTCGGCATTAGCTGGAATCCCAAGACTCATGATGCCCATGATGGACTTCAGATTAACGGATTTTTCTTTGTAGTGAAGATTAATATCAGACTCGTACTTCCCGGCGTTCTGGACTAGAACGGTCGCAGGACGAGCGTGTACACCATCAGCAGATGTAATTGTAAAAGTTTTTTCTACCATAATAGATATCCTCCTTATAAAAATTGGTTGTTATTGAATTACCCTAACTTTCTTATTTTAAGCCTTTTGGAGGTCTTTTTTCAAGAATCCTACGACAATTGCAGAAAGAATTGACCCGGCAATAATAGCCAGCAGATAAAGAAGGATTTGTCCGATTCCACCTTCAACAAGTGGAGCTACGATAATACCGCCGTGCGGGGCGCGGAGACCGATACCGAACAACATTGTCAGCATACCGGTGAGCGCACTTCCGGCTACCATGGATGGAATGACACGAGCCGGATCGGCAGCTGCGAACGGAATCGCTCCTTCTGTAATGAAGAAAGCACCGAGTGGATAAGCGGCCTTACCTGTTTCGCGTTCTTCTTTCGTGAATTTATTTTTGAAGAATGTTGTGGCAAGTCCCATAGCAAGTGGTGGAACCATGCCACCAGCCATTGCAGCAGCAATAAACGTATAGTTCCCGGCATCAAGCGCTGCAATGCCGAATGTGTAGGCCGCTTTGTTGACAGGGCCGCCCATATCGACCGCCATCATGCCGCCGACAATCAATCCGAGCAGAGCGAGGTTGGAACCGCTCATGGAATCCAGAAGATCAAACAACCACGTGTAAACGCTTGTTAAAGCCGGGTTGATCAAAAGCATAATCATACCTGTACCGAAGATGGCGAACACAGGATAAAGCAGGACTGTTTTCAAGCCGTCCATAACAGCAGGCAGGCCTTCAAGCATTTTCTTCACGCCAAGTGTTAAATAACCAGCAAGGAAACCAGCAATAAGTCCACCTAAGAAACCGGAGCCATTTCCTGCACCTTCGACGGTCTGTGTAATGGCAATCAAACCACCGACCATACCAGGAGCAAAACCAGGTCTGTCCGCAATACTGGATGCGATAAAGCCGGCCAGTACAGGGACGAGCAGGAAGAAGGCATTGCCGCCGCCGATAATGCTGAGCATTTCAGCGAATCGGTTGTATTCAGCACTGTTCGGGTCGGCTGAGTTGATTCCCCAGAAGAAGGAGATCGCAATCAGGATTCCCCCTCCGACAACGAATGGGAGCATGTTGGAAACACCATTCATTAGATGCTTGTAAAAGCCAGTCCGCTGGCCTTTTTCACTGGAGGCTTCCTTGGAGCTGCCTCCACTTCCCTGAAACACAGGAGCATCCTGATTCAAGGCTTTATTGATCAGTTCCTTCGGCTCGTGAATCGCTTTGGCTACAGGCACTTCAATGACATGCTTCCCATGGAAATCTTCCATATCCACCTTTGTATCAGCAGCTACAATAATAGCTGCAGCGTCAGCGATGTCTTCTTTCGTCAAACGGTTTTTTACACCGCTGGATCCGTTCGTCTGTACTTTAATCGGTACGCCCATTTCCTTCGCTGTAGCTTTCAGCTTATCAGCAGCCATGTACGTGTGGGCAATTCCAGTCGGACACGCGGTGACGGCCAGGATTTTTCCGGAAGGCTGATCGTTGGTCTCCTCTTCAGGCTCCTCGTCCTCGGCTTCTTTCGCATTAATCGCTGCAATGATTTCCTCTTTCGTCTGAGCGGCTTCCAACTGCTCACGGAATGTATTATCCATCAGGAAAGAGGATAGACGGGAGAGTGTTTCCAAGTGCGTGTTGTTTGCCCCCTCGGATGCAGCAATCATAAAGAATAAATGTGTCGGCTGGCCATCAAGGGACTCATAATCAAGGCCTTCCTGTGAGCGTCCGAATGCAATGGCGGGATTCTGGACAGCACTTGTTTTCGCATGGGGGATGGCGATTCCATCTCCGATTCCCGTTGTGCTTTGGCCTTCTCTATCTTCGATCGCTTTCTTAAAGCCATTCCGGTCGTTTAGACGGCCGGCTTCATCCAGCTTATCGACTAATTCATCGATCGCTTCCGGCTTTGAAGAAGCGGACATGTTCAGTACAATCGTCTCTTCTGTTAACAAGTCAGTAATTCTCATTTCGAATCACTCCTTTATTGAATTGGTGATACGTTGATTTGCTCAAGCAGGTGAAGAACATCCTCCTGCTCACAAAGGTCATCCTGAAACGCTGTAGCACTCCCAGATGCGACTCCGAATCGGAAGGCCTCTGCCAAGGACTTTCCTTCTGAATAGGCAGCGAGGAATCCCGCAACGACGGAATCACCGGCTCCTACCGAGTTTTTGACCGTCCCTTCAGGCACATTGGCATACCATTGTTCTTCGCGGCTCACATATACGGCTCCCTGGCCGCCCATGGAAACGATCACGTTTTCGACTCCTTGATCTACGAGTTTCTTCCCATAAAATGCAGCATCTTCAGGCGTGTGGATTTCTACATTATATAGATCTCCCAGTTCATGATGGTTCGGCTTCATGAGGAACAAGGGCTGGCCGAGAATCTGTGTCAGCGCTTTTCCTGATGTATCAAGAACCACTTTTGTATGATTTCTTCTGCAGATATTCGTGATCTGCTCATAATAATCACCCGGAAGAGAAGAAGGAACACTGCCAGCGAGGACTAAGATGTCTTCATTGGTCAATTGCTGAACCTGATCCAGCAGTGCCTGCTGCATGTCTTCGGACAAGGCAGGCCCCGGGCCGTTGATTTCTGTTTCGTCTCCAGATTTCAGTTTTACGTTTACCCTTGTTTTTTGACCGGTGTTCATAAACTGGTGCTGGACCCCTTCTTCGTCAAGGAAATCACGGATGAAGTCACCGCTGAAACCACCGATGAAACCGAGAGCCCTGGATTGGACACCCATCCGGTTGACGACCCTGGAGACATTAATGCCTTTTCCTCCAGGGTAGAAAAATGTCTGCCCGGCTCGGTTTAATCCACCAGCTTCAAATGAATCCACATGCATGATGTAATCAATGGATGGATTCAGCGTGCAGGTATAAATCATGTTGTCACAACCTTTATATTCGTTTTTTCGGCATAGTCCGTGTATGTCATGCCATTATCATTTGTAATAATATCTGCCTCATGTATGGCTGCGAACTGGGTGAAGGACGTTTCCCCGAACTTGGTATGATCGGCTAATATAAATCGTTCGCTCGAGAGCTGCAGTGTCCGCTGCTTAATCGCTGCTTCCTCTGGGTCCGGGGTTGTGAAACCATCCTCCAGCGTAATGCCGTTCACGCCCATGAAGCAGTTGTCAAAGCGGTACTGTTTGAGGTTCTGTAAAGCTCCTGCTCCTACAACAGCCCCCGTACGGGATTTCACCAGTCCACCGAGTACATACGTTCGAATGCCATGGTCTGTAAGAGCCAGCAGGTGATCCAGACCATTGGTTACCACGATAATATCCTTCTGTTTTAGAAAAGGAATCATTTCGTAAGTTGTCGAACCAGCATCAACAAAAACCGAATCACCATCTTTGACAAAAGAAGCGGCATAGGAAGCGATGGCCCGCTTTTCCTCTTGGAATTTCGTCTGCTTGTCCTTCATGGCCGGTTCATCGGCAGCAGACTGCTTGATCGATGCCCCGCCGTGGACGCGCCGCAGGTGACCTTGTCTTTCCAATTCATCAAGGTCGCGGCGGATGGTTGACTCTGACGCCTGAGTAACTTCGACGAGCTGTTTAATGGATGCGGTCTGATTGTTTTTGACTGTTTCTAATATCCGCTCGTGTCTTTCAGGTGTAAGCATTGGAGTCATCTCCTTGATCTTTATACTTGTATTATAAAGAAAGCCCTTTCAAAAAACAAGCATATTCTTTCAAAAACAATCAAAAAATATCAACACCAATCATGAGCCTTCTAGTAAAGGAAACGGGATGTTCTTGCCGGCTTCCGGCTTTTATGCTACATTTAAAATAGTTATTTGTACGTCTTTAGGAGGTGTTCGAACATCATGGAAACACTTGTTATCACTTTGCTGACCATAGATACAATCGCACTTATCGTTTTAGTACTTTTACAATCCGGAAAGAGTGCAGGGTTGTCCGGAGCTATTTCCGGTGGAGCTGAGCAGTTGTTCGGAAAGCAGAAAGCCCGCGGAATCGACGCTGTTCTGCATAGATCGACCGTTGTAACCGGAGTCCTGTTCTTCGTTTTGGCTTTCCTTACAGGCTATATCGTTTAATGGATGACAGCTGAACGTTAAAAACCACGCGTTTATACAATGCGTGGTTTTTCTTTTTTTAAGGGAAAATATACGGATGCAGCTGTTTTTTTTCTGCAATGATGCCCTGGAAGGTTTACGTGGGTTTTTCTGCTCATCGTTGCTTGAATCCTGTTATGAAATGCAGAGGTTTGTTGAGGGAACCAGATGGGAAGTCTGAATATAGGTTTAACCCTTCCGGCAGACGGATACGCAGAATGTGCCAGGGCGGTGTAATTTTGGTAAAATAGAATACATTGCTGAAAAGAATGAAATTTATCAATATAGGACATAGATGAAGTAAGGAGAGAATGAACATGAAGATCAAACAACCTCAGCCATTTACGTTTGAGGGAGGAGACCGTGCGGTATTATTATTACATGGATTCACCGGCCACTCTGCCGATGTGCGCATGCTGGGCCGGTTTTTACAGAAGTACGGGTACACCACCCATGCCCCTATTTATGCCGGTCATGGCAGAGAGTTTGAAGCTCTGCTTGATGCAAGACCTGAAGACTGGTGGAGCGATGTACAGGAAGCATTGAATCACTTGAGGGAACTCGGATATAAGGAAATCGCTGTGGCAGGATTGTCCCTTGGTGGTGTTCTGGGACTGAAAACCGCTTATTCCGCTCCAGTCAAAGGTCTGATCACGATGTGTTCCCCTGTTTTCTTCGATAACGAGAAACAGCTGACGAAAACGTTCGAATTCAAAGCACGTCAGTATAAGCAGCTGGAAGGAAAAGATGAAGAGACCATTGAAAAGGAAATCCAGGACCTGCTTGATGAATCGAAGGAAATGTTCACAGAACTTGGCGGACTAATCAATGAAGTACATGATAACATTGATCAAATTTATACGCCGACCTTCGTAGTACAGGGAACACAGGATGATATGATCAATACAAGCAGTGCCGATTATATATACGAAGAGGTAGAAACAGACGATAAACAAATCAAATGGTACGAAAATTCCGGACATGTCATTACGATGGACAAGGAAAAAGAAGAACTGCATGAAGATATCCTGCAGTTCCTGAATTCCCTTGACTGGTCCTGACGCGTCTGGTCCTTCACTCAAAAGGAGGTAAGGCAATTGACGACTGAATTAAAACAGCAGATTTTAAACTTATTTAAAGAAACCGCTTCGAAGCCTCTATCTGTGCAGGAATTGCAGGATACGATGGAACTTGGAAGCTCTGAGGAATTTAAAGTATTGATGAAATCCTTAAATGAATTGGAAGAAGAAGGAGAGCTTGTCCAAACGAGGAAGAACCGTTTTGGACTTCCGGAAAAAATGAACCTGATCCGCGGCCGCATTCAAATGCATGCGAAGGGGTTCGCTTTTCTGATTCCTGATGATGAAGACAGCGACGACGTTTATATTCACCATTCCGACCTTCATTCAGCGATGAACAATGATAAAGTCTTCGTCCGTATTGAAAAACGGAAGGAAGACGGATCGCGCCCTGAAGGTGCCGTCATCCGTATATTGGAAAGGGCGACGACAAGAGTCGTGGGTACGTATGAGTCCAGCCGCAACTTTGGCTTTGTCATCGCGGATGATAAGCGGATTCCCAATGATATCTTCATTCCTAAATCCCAGAACAACGGAGCTGTAGACGGTCACAAGGTTATTGTGAATATTACCAAGTTTCCTGAAGACCGGATGAGCGCCGAAGGAGAGGTTGTAGAAATCCTCGGTCACAAAAATGATCCGGGAATCGACATTCTTTCAATCATTCATAAACACGGGATAAAAATTGATTTTCCAAACGAAGTCCTGGAACAGGCAGCAGAAACGCCTGACCAGATCAGCGAGGATGAAATCAAGAACCGCAGAGATCTGCGGGACGAGACGATTGTAACGATTGACGGGGCCGATGCGAAAGATCTGGATGATGCTGTTGCGGTGAAACAGCTGGACAACGGGAATTATCACCTTGGCGTCCACATTGCTGATGTCACCTATTACGTCGGTGAAGGCTCTGCGATCGATCAGGAAGCCAGACAGCGGGCTACAAGTGTGTACCTTGTTGACCGGGTTATTCCGATGATCCCTCACAGGCTTTCCAACGGCATCTGCTCACTCAACCCTCAGGTGGACCGTCTCACTCTTTCCTGTGAAATGGAAATCAGTCCAAAAGGGGAAGTTGTTTCCCATGAGATTTTCCAAAGCGTAATCAAAACAAACGAGCGTATGACTTATAAAGATGTCAACGAAATCTTAACGAACGAAGATCCTGCCTTGATGGAAAAGTATAAAGATCTTGTTCCGATGTTCCAGAACATGGAAAACCTTGCTTCGATTCTCCGTGGTAAACGGATGGACCGCGGCGCGATTGATTTTGACTTCAAAGAAGCGGGTGTTGTCGTAGATGAGGAAGGAAAAGCCGTTGATGTGCGCCTGCGTGAGCGTTCAGTAGCAGAACGTCTCATTGAGGAATTCATGCTTGCAGCGAACGAAACGGTTGCTGAACACTTCCACTGGATGGAAGTCCCATTCATCCACCGTATCCACCAGGAGCCGGCTGAGGATAAGCTGCAGACGTTCTTCGACTTTGTAGCCAATATGGGCTACGTCGTAAAAGGAACGGCGGACAGTGTCCACCCTCAAGCGCTGCAGAAGGTGCTGGAAGAAGTGAAGGGGACGCAGGAGGATATGATCATATCCAAACTAATGCTCCGCTCCATGCAGCAGGCGAAATATGATCCGCAGGGACTTGGACACTTTGGACTTGCTACGGATTATTATACGCACTTCACGTCCCCGATCCGCCGTTATCCTGACTTGATCGTTCACCGGTTAATCCGGACGTATCTGGTAGAGAATAAGGTGGATTACAAAACGCGGAAGCATTGGAAAGACCAGATGCCGGAAATCGCCCGCCACTCCTCGGAAATGGAGCGTGCAGCAGTTGATGCCGAGCGTGAAACCGATGACCTGAAGAAAGCCGAATACATGCAGGATAAAGTCGGTGAGGAGTATGAAGGTGTCATCAGTTCTGTCACCAGCTTCGGCATGTTCGTCGAGCTGCCGAACACGGTGGAGGGTCTTGTTCATGTCAGTACTCTGACTGATGACTATTACCACTTCCATGAGAAGCAGTATGCGATGATCGGGGAACGGACTGGAAATGTGTTCCGGATCGGTGATGAGGTCACCATACGTGTAACCAACGTCAATATTGAGGAAAGAGTCGTTGACTTTGAAATTGACGGGATGAAGCCGCGTAAAGAGCGGAAGCGTCCGGAACGCCCGAAGAAAATTGAATCCAAAGGCCCCGACCGGAAGAAAGAAAAAGAGAAAAAGAAAAACAAACAGAAAGGGAACAAACCTTTCTATAGAAACAAAGGCGTTCCTAAAAAAGGAAGTAAGAAAAAGAAATAGAGTACAAAAGACGCGCCGGAAGGCGCGTCTTTTCAGTATGTAAAATAGTCTGTGTCATCCAGTTGGAATCGGCCGGATGTTGTGGGGAGGGGGGCTCGTTCCGCTTATCGGTGGATGCTTGTCCCGCGCACAGCTGAAGTTCCCACAGGTGTCACAACCGAACATTTTTTGATTCACAAGACCGGGATGGGCTGCGCTGTTGCCGCTTGCGTGGGAAAAGGTGAAGGAGAGTCTTTTTTGATGTTAAAGAATTCCCAAAGGGGCTTTCGATCCTGGCGGTAAGAAAGAAAAAAAGCTTGTAAAGAAACAGAGGCTTCTCTACAAGCTGAAAAGACGAGTCTTTAGTTTAGGCACTTAACGTGTGCTGAACATTGGCAACATCTTTTTCGTTTAAGTGGCGGGCAGACTCTTCAAGGTCCAGATCCACATAGGTGGACCATTGAGAGAGTTCCTCCCGCGGAACAATATGGTTGTTCAAAATGTGGCCTTCCTTTTCAGAACGGATGTGGTAGGAAATGAACAATTTCCCTTCCATCAATTCTCGATCGTGGGAAACAGAAACAATCATCCAGTTATCTTTTACAGATGATTCCCAATCAGATGCCAGCGCATCTTCAGCCGTAAGCTGATACACAGATGGTTCGTTATGATCAAAAAAGACAATGACGCCTTCTTTATCTTTTGTAATATATCCAGGGTTCTTCCAGGAATGACGTTTCAAAGCATGACCTTCATCTAACATTTGTGCGGCTTTCATAAAGTCCATTGCAATAAGTCCTTTCTCGTGGAAATTTTCACCTTATGGATTTTATAGACTGCAAACGCTTCCTGTCAACCGTTAGAATGAAGTTTTCACCCATTGTCCATATAAGATCCAAGGATCCTGTACATCATAGGGAGTCAGGTCAGGGATACTTTTAAATCCCAAGGGTGAAAAGTCGATCCAGCATCCCGTATTACCGGGGTTCTGTTCCCAGTGTTTAAGGACCGTTTCGAAAAAGCCGGGCTGTTCATAATGATCATCCCAGAAATATTTAACGTGGGAGTAATCGTATTTCTTTGTGTCATTTTTGATGATGATGAACCGCTGGTGGTCGGGACTGATATAGAAAGAAGAGTCACCGAGGTATTGATCAGTGAAAAAGGCTTCATCATAAGGGAAGGGATAATAACATTCATATGGGAAAGTGCCGAGAGCGTTGCTTTTTAACGTCTGAAGGAGCTTCCGCTTATCTTCCAGATTATGGACCGTCCTCCACGCTCTCCCTTTGGTGTGTCCAGTGAGAAAATCCGGCCGCTTTAAAGTAAGGTAATGACTTACAGGACCTTGGTCAAGCCCGAGCTTTCCAAGGACCCTCCTTGCTGGAAGGTTTCCGATGTGTGTGTTCGCACCAAGCCACCGGATGCCGGGGGAGGTGGTTAATTCGTTAATGATGGCGGAGAGAAGGTGGGTGGCGTGTCCTTTAGCCAAGTACCGCTGGTCACTGCGGAGCCTCCCCAGCATAGCAAACTGCTTCTTTCCAAATAAGCTGTAGCCGGCTACAGAGAGCATCCGTCTATCTTGGAATAAGCCGAACAGTCTATGCTCTTCAGAGGTAACAAGGCGCTCAAAAATCCGGACGACGTAATCGTCCTCAATGCCTGTTTCCATCGCCTGAAGGCTGTATATATCATCCACGGTCAGCGTTTTGACCTGGAGCACCTGATTCATCGATTCTGCCCCTTTCTTCTTCTTTTTCCACCTTTATATTCTCATAATTCGAATAAGGAAGTCTATGGAGAGGCATCCGCTTTCATCAATAGGTTATCCGTTGGAATCCACGAAGTCGGCGTGGTACAATAAAGGGACGTAACAGAGGAGGAAGTCACTATGCCTAGAGGAAATGGAAAGACATTGGCTCAGAATAAAAAAGCCCGCCATGACTACACGATCGAAGAAACATTTGAAGCAGGTGTGGTTCTGCAGGGCACAGAAATCAAATCGATCCGTAACGGACGGTTGAACTTAAAGGACAGCTTCGCCCGTATTCATAAAGGAGAAGTATATCTGCATAACATGCACATTTCACCATATGAACAGGGCAATATTTTCAACCATGATCCTACACGGGCGCGTAAGCTTCTGCTGCACCGTAAGGAAATCAACCAGTTGATTGGACAGACCCAGCAGAAAGGGTATTCCCTTGTCCCTTTGAAGGTCTATATTAAAAACGGCGTCGCTAAAGTTTTAATCGGCCTTGGTAAAGGGAAGAAGAAATATGATAAGCGTGAAGATTTGAAGCAGAAACAGCAGAAGCGGGAGATTGACCGCGCAATCAAGGAAAGCTTGAAGTAAGCACGCCCCTTGAAAAAATATTTTAATATGCTATAATAGTTATTGTCGTTAATTCGATAAGCAAGACGACAGCTTGGCTGTTCTCTTTAATCCTAACGGGGACGTTACGGATTCGACGGGGATAGGTCGAGCCCGGGTCGCGAGTCGAGTGACGTCTCGTAAACCGTCATTTGCCTAAATATAACTGGCGAATCTAACGAAAACCTAGCTGTAGCTGCGTAAGTAGTCTATAGCTGATCCTTCCCGGCATCGCCCATGTGCTGGATGAAGGGTCTCAAACTGAAGTGGGCTACGCGTTTTTCCACCGCCTGAGGAAAAACGAAGAGACTAAACAGGCTAGCTGCTTGGAAGCCTGTTGATAGGCCGAAGAGACAGTGAACTATAAATATATCAACTACGCTCGTAGAAGCCCGGGTGCCGATATCTCCGGACGTGGGTTCGACTCCCACCGTCTCCACCAATACATATATTGGTGGTTTTTTTTATGGGTAAAAAAGAAAGCGCATCCAGTGTGATTCCTGATTTTTCTAAAAGTTTTTATGTGTCCTCTGCTATAACGGTTTAATAACGTTTTGATCCCTGTGTCTCTTAACGGGAATCCTTTCAGTACCGGGGAACCTTGAGAGCGCGGAGGCTCCATTTAGAATTCGGGGTGGTGCTTATGCCTGTGCTGAAGTTGCGGATGTATAATTATACGCATTTTATAAATGACAGGGTGACCGATCAGTCAAAACGGTATTCTTTTACTGGTGGGGCACTATCTGTTGACTACCTGGTCACTTGTGTGTATGATAGAGTCATAATCATATAACGTCCTTCTAAGGGGAGTAGCTTTTACGGTAACGTCGTCATTACAGAGACTTGTCTCTCGGCTTTATCGGCAGCAGACGCTGTTAGCAAGACCTTACCACTATGGTACAGGTCCCTTATTGTCTGAAACGATCTGTACCTTGTACAGGTCGTTTTTTATTTCTTTAAAAGGAGAGGAACAGAGTGAACTTACAATCCATGAAAGTTTCCATGCCAACGTATATGTCTAAGGAATTCGAGAAAATGGAGAAAATAACAGAACCAAAAACGAAAAAAATGCGGAGGTATTCGCTTGTTTCTCTATTTATGCTGCCGATGGCTGTGTTTAATATCATCAGCCTCGTCTTCTTCACTGAGACGATGGCGGTCGTCCCGGTTCTTCTGTTTAGTGCCGCGGGGGCTGTGGCTTTAGCCCTTCAAAAAGAGGTGAAGGTTCTCTTGAAAGAAGTGCAGGAAATGATGGTCAGTTATATGAAAGAGCGGATGGATAAGGCAGCAGGAATGAATCCGATCCGGCTCAACCGATTCAAAACACAACTGGAAGAAAATCCGAACCAATCCGTTAAAGTATTCGCAGAATTTCTCGAAGCAGAAAGAGAGTGGTCAGGGAATGAATAAAGAAGAGGTCGTAGAAATGACAAAGCTGCACATAGGAGAGTGGAAGGACCTTTTAATCTTGTATAAATTTGGTCTGGATGAAATCAACACAAAGTTGAAAATTCTTAACGAAGAATTTAAATACTTGTATAACCATAACCCTATTGAGCATTTAAAATCGAGAGTGAAGGACCCTGCCGGCATTGCAGAAAAGTTGAAAAGAAAAGGCTGTGATCCTACTAAGGAAAATGCCCGGGAATATGTTCAGGATATCGCAGGGATAAGGATCATCTGCTCTTTTGTTTCTGATATCTATAAGATTTATGACATGCTTGATCAGCAGGATGATATCCATGTGATCGAGGTGAAAGACTACATCGAAAACCCAAAACCGAACGGCTATAAAAGCCTCCATCTTATTTTGGAAGTCCCTGTGTTTTTATCCAATCGAACGGAGATGGTCAAAGTTGAAGTTCAGATCAGAACGGTAGCGATGGATTTCTGGGCAGGTATTGAGCATAAGCTGTACTACAAATATGAAAAAAGCGTCCCCGATCATCTCGCTGGAGAGCTGTTGAAGGCTGCGGAAACTGTCCATGCGCTGGATGACAAGATGAGCGGTTTGAAGAAAGAAGTCGATATGTTGGAAGCGTCACACGTTTAACCAATGAAAAAGGTGAGGTGGGCAAAGATGGAAAAGCACACGGTCGATAAGAAGCGGGACACGTTTATCAGCCGTCTTAGAAGTCAGGGTGTGAACATACAAGTGACGTCAAAAAAGAAAAAAGAGGTAAAGCCGCTGCTGGACCTGGATGTACCGAAATGGAAAAATGCCTTTCATTGATAAGAAAAAGCCGCCTTCAACGGCGGCTTCCTTTTCTACATATAATGGGCGCGGATTTGTGTGGACAGGTCTATATATTCATCATATCTTTCCAGGTTAAAGACCATTCCTTTTATAACGGCTGGTCTCGGTGCTTCGGATTTCAACTCCTGAAGAAGAATGTCTGCTGTATCTTTCAAATCCACATCATCCCTCTGGGCATAAATTTCTTGAAGCTGGAAGACAATGTCTTCCAGCTGGTTGAACTGGTAATTTTCAGGGATAACCCGTTTAATGACTTCGTCTGTTATGACGGGGGAGTCATGGCCGTTTTCAAACCCTTCCATAATAGCATCCATTTTGTTGGCTATTGACTCCGCGACCTTCAAAAGACTGAACTCCATTTTATCCATAATCATAAGGTCCATGTACGTTTTGAATAAGCTCTGGACGGTCAGGCTCGCTTCCCAGGCGTAGGGTTCTGCCTTGGTCCCGTAAATGGCAAGGATGTGGTTACGGTAGAACAACACGGAATGATACCGCATCCGTCTGATTAAATTCTCGATCATATCATTGAACGGGATCACCTGCTCGCGTACCTGCATGATGATGAATTCGCGGTGGTCCGCCACTTCCTCCATGGACACCTTCAATTGATGGATGAATTTCTCCTTTGGCGGCATAGGGGTGGAAGATACTTCGTTGATTCTCTTCTGCATCCGCCTCCAGTAATGTTCGAACAATTCGTAAAGAAGGTCATCCTTTGTATCAAAGTGAAGATAAAAAGCTCCCTTGGAAATATTGGCTGCTTTGGCGATTTCCTGAACGGATGTAGAGCTGAATCCTTTTCTAGCGAATAATTTTATAGAAGTCTCGATGATATTGAGTTTTTTCTGATCCATATAGATAGCACCTTTCAAATAGTGTAACACTTGACTGGTGACTGACCGGTCATGTATATTGTAGAACGTGATGACCGATTAGTCAATTAGAGGGGGAGAATATAAAGTGAAGAAGATCATTGATTTTTCAATGAACAATAAGTTTGCTGTCTGGTTAATGACTATTATTATAACAGCAGCAGGGCTCTATTCGGGCTTGAATATGAAATTGGAAACCATACCTGATATTGAACCGCCGATTATAACCGTAACAACGGTCTACCCGGGTGCTACTCCAGCCGAAGTAGCCGGAGAAGTTTCGGAACCGTTGGAACAGCAGGTTCAAAATTTAAGTGGAGTAAAAACGGTAAGTTCGAGTTCTTTCCAAAACGCTTCAAATATCCAGTTGGAGTATGGATACAGCAAGGATTTAGATGAAGCTGAGGATGAACTGCAGGAAGCTGTGGATTCGGCTGCGCTTCCGGATGATGTGCAGGAACCGGACGTGTCCCGCATCAACTTCAATGCTTTTCCAGTCTTAAGTATGAGTGTGATCAGCGAAGGACAGAGCCTTGAAGAACTGACCGCTGAGGTTGAAGATTCGATTAAACCACAGCTGGAAGGTCTGGAAGGTGTTGCAGATGTACAGATATCCGGACAGCAGGTCCAGGAAGTGCAGATGTCCTTTGATGAGGAAGCTCTTGCTGAAAGAGGCATGGATCAGGAAACTGTGCAGAATATCATCCAAGGGTCGAACGTGACGTTCCCGCTGGGGCTTTATAACTTTGATGATACACAGAAGTCTGTCATGATTGATGGCAATGTGTCTTCCCTTGAAGATTTGAAACAGCTTGAAATTCCTGCGATCCCATCCCAGAGTGATTCGTCCTCTGCTCAAAGTCAGCAGGCGGCAGGAGCAGCGCAGGGGCAGCAGGGCGATGCCGCTGCAGCTCAGCAAGGGGCAGCCGATGCTCAGGCACAGCAGGCCGAGGGGGTTCCAACTGTTCAGCTTCAGGACATTGCGGATCTTGAGATTGTTGGACAGACGGAATCGATTTCAAGAACCAATGGGGAGGAATCCATCTCCATTCAAATTGTAAAATCACAGGAAGCAAACACCGTGGACGTGGTGAATCTTGTGAAGGAAACGACCGAAGATCTTGAAAGTGATTTAGATGGTCTTGAGTTTATCTATTCCTTTGACCAGGGAGAACCGATTGAAGAATCTGTAAGTACGATGCTGAACAAAGCGTTGTTCGGCGGATTGTTCGCTATTCTTGTCATTCTGTTGTTCCTCCGTAACTTTAGAACAACGCTGATTTCTGTTGTGTCCATTCCATTATCACTGCTGATCGCGATTCTTATATTGAATCAGATGGACATTACCTTGAACATTATGACGCTCGGAGCCATGACTGTGGCTATCGGCCGGGTTGTGGATGATTCCATTGTTGTCGTGGAGAACATCTACAGGCGGATGGCGCTTAAAGACGAAGAACTTGAAGGGAAGGCTTTAGTTCGAGCGGCTACGAAAGAAATGTTTATGCCGATTCTTTCTTCAACCATTGTAACGATAGCGGTATTCCTTCCGCTTGGATTAGTTGAAGGTGTCGTCGGTCAGGTATTCCTGCCGTTCGCGTTAACGGTCGTCTTTGCACTCCTTGCTTCCTTAGTGGTTGCTGTTACGATCGTACCGATGATGTCTCATTCCCTTCTTACGAAAGAAAGAGCTCAAAAGGGACACCAGGAAGGCCCGGGTAAAATTGCGAAATGGTACCGCTCAGTATTAAACCGTGTGTTAAACCATAAGATTATTACTTCTCTAGTAGCTGTAGCTATTCTCGTTGGAAGTATCGCTCTTATCCCTCTTGTAGGGGTCAGCTTCCTTCCTTCAGAAGAGCAGAAGATGGTCATGCCGACGTACAGCCCGGCACCGGGTCAGACGATTGAAGATGTTGAAGAGATTGCTTCCGAAGCCCATGAATACTTTGACGGGCGGGACAATGTGCAGACGATTCAATATTCTGTCGGTGGAGAAAATCCGATGAGCCCGGGAGCATCCAATCAGGCAGCCTTTTTCGTTGAATATGACAGCGAAACAGAAAACTTTGAATCAGAAAAAGAGCAGGTGCTCGAAGACTTGAAAGCGATGACGGATGAAGGGGAATGGGCAAGTCAGGACTTCTCCTCCACAGGGTCCAGCAATGAAATTGAAGTTCAAGTCTTTGGTGACAATACGGATGAAATCAAGCCATATGTAGAAGAAGTACAAACACTGCTCGAAGATCAGGATGAATTGAAAGACGCTTCCTCCTCTCTTTCCGAATCGTATGAGGAATATACACTGGTTGCCGACCAGGAAAAAATGAGCCAGCTCGGTTTGACAGCGGGTCAATTGGGAATGGAGCTCAGTTCCAATGGTGAACGTACAGAAATCACCACCATTCAGGAAGATGGAGAAGAACTTCAGGTGTACCTGGAAGTAGAGCAGGACAATTACAGTAATATTGATGATTTAACCGATAACGAAATCCAGTCACCACTAGGTACATCTGTACCGATCAGTGAAGTCGTAGAAGTTGAAGAAGGCACGACTGAAGATACGATCAGCCGCCGGAACGGCCAGGTGTATGCAAGTGTCAGTGCCAAGACGACAACGGATGATATCGGATCTGTATCTGCAAGTGTTCAGGAAGAGCTGGATCAGATTGATCACCCGGCTTCCATTGACCTATCCATCGGTGGTGTGACGGAGGATATTAACGAGTCCTTCAGTCAGCTTGGATTAGCCATGCTGGCAGCCATCGCCATTGTGTATGTTGTGCTGGTCATCTTCTTTGAAGGTGCACTCGCGCCATTTGCGATCCTGTTTTCTCTTCCGTTTACGATTATCGGAGCAGTAGTCGGCTTACTGATTGGCGGAGAAACGTTAAGTATCTCGGCTATGATCGGGGCTCTTATGCTCATTGGTATCGTCGTAACGAACGGTATTGTATTGATTGACCGAGTCATTCAAAGAGAAAAAGATGGCTTCTCTACGCGTGAAGCGCTGCTTGATGCAGGAATGACACGTATCCGCCCAATATTGATGACAGCTCTGGCAACAATCGGAGCACTGCTTCCATTAGCCCTCGGCTTTGAAGGCGGCTCGATCATCAGTAAAGGACTGGGAATTACTGTCATCGGTGGTCTTGCAAGTTCCACATTGTTAACACTGCTGATTGTACCGGTTGTGTATGAGATGCTCAGTAAAATTGGTAAAAAGAAAAAAGCATAAAGGATTGTAATGAGGAAGACTCCACGGGGAATCGTGGAGTCTTCTTTTATGATTTAAATCGGAAAAAATCATCTTCTTTCCACCGGCAGCGTCATGCAGCGGATGCCTCCGCCGCCATTTTCCAATTCGTCCACATCGATACGGATGATGTTTTTCTTTTTCAACTTTTCATGATGAAGCACTTTCTTATGGGCTTTCGTACTTACCAACAGAGTGTCCGGGTTCAGATTCAGAAAATTAATATCGGCTACGGTGTGCGTTATCTCATCTGTCCAAAAAATGTCATATCCGTGACGAGGAATGAAGTCGTCCATCATCATATAGGATCTCTCTTTGGCTGTGAAAACGTGGACGGGGAAGTACTTCATATAACTTTTGGCGATAAGAAGATCGTGGGCCGCTACATTACAGTTCATATCCATGTGCATCGTATCCCCCCGTCTTGGAAGATCGATGACACCCACTTCAGAAAACCCTTCCTCCCATAGGCGCGGAAGCAGCTTCAGGACACTTTCAAAGCTCGTCCGAAGTCCTGTGTTAATAAAAACCGCCTCTTTACTTAGAACGAGGACATCACCAAACTCAAGAGCGTTGGTCTCATTATTGGCTTGAAGTGAGAAACGGTCTTCAGGGAACCAGTTTTCAAAAAGTTTGTGGGCATACAGGTATTCCGGTCTTCTCATGGATATGCCGGCTTCACCGGGAACGACGAGCGTACCAAAAACACAGGCGAGATCCCTTGCAAACACCCGATTGATCAATCGGGCATGAAAGGCTTGATCAGGCTCAGGGAGATGGCCGGAATAATCAATGACCTCCACACCTTCCCGAGTCATGGCTTCTGTCATCTCTTGAAAAGCCGCAGCCGTTTTCTCAGGGTTCACCGGCTTTTCCCACTGCACATCATCGGCTGCTGCCTGGGTGGGAATCCTGGTCGTAGAAGGTGAACACATAATCACTTTTTTTAATTCGTCATATTCATTACAACAAAAGGGGTGTATGAGCATCATGATCACGTTCCTTCCTCATTCATTCCTTATTACTTTTTCCGAAATGGTGAAAGACATTCCCGGAACGATTTACATAAAACCTCCGCTTCACATCAAACTAGATATAAAGGAGGGAAGCGGCTGTGAAGAAGGAAAGTACCCAGGGAACACTAACATGGTGGCAGATGTCGTTTATAGGAATTGGATGCATTATTGGAACAGGTTTTTTTCTAGGTTCCAGCATAGCCATCTCGAAAGCAGGCCCCCCCGTTATTTTCGTCTACCTTGCGGCTGGTACCGGAACGTATATCGTTTTCCGCTGCCTTGCTGCCCTGACGGCGGCACACCCTGAAAAAGGATCGTTTCGTACGTACGCCAAACAGGCCTTCGGATCATGGGCGGGGTTCAGCAACGGGTGGGTGTACTGGTCGTGTGAAATGTTGATTATGGGCAGTCAGCTCACAGCTCTGGCCATCTTTGCCCAATTTTGGTTTCCGAAGCTTCCATTGTGGGTGTTTGCTCTTGTGTTCGCCCTTTTAGGTCTCCTTGTCATCTGGCTTGGTGTGCGCAAAGTGGAGCAGATGGAAAACATGTTCGGAATCATTAAAATATCCGCTGTTCTCATGTTTATTATCATTGCCGCTTTAGCCTTGACCGGAGTGATTGACCGTTCGGCTGGTACCGCCGATGCGGCCGGTGTATTCCATAATTTTTTTGAAAAAGGCTGGACCGGTTTGTGGGTGGCCCTGCTTTATGCGTTTTACGCTTTTGGGGGGATTGAAGTGATGGGATTGATGGCGGGGGAGTTGAAAGATCCAAAGGATGCCCCTAAATCAGGCACGTTGATGCTCATCGTATTAACCGTGGTGTATATGGCGGCTTTTTACTTCGTGGTTACGTTGACGTCGATTGAAAAAATAACGACCGATGAAAGTCCGTTTCTAACCGCTCTTACCGGCTATTCACTCCCCTTGGTACCGCATGTTTTCAACGCTGTCCTTATTATTGCCGGCTTTTCCACGATGGCAGCTTCTCTGTATGCGGTCACTACAATGATCATGGCTTTAAGTGAAGAAGGGGATGCACCTGGTATCTTCATCCAGAAGGAAGAAGGAAAGGTATCTAAACCAGCTTTCGTTCTTACAATTTTTGTTGTCGTCCTGTCCATTATTCTGGCTGTTCTATTACCGGACAGGCTGTTCGAATACGTGACGACAGCAGCGGGTTTGATGCTTTTATATAACTGGGCGTTTATCCTGCTTTCCTACCGTAAACTCATGGGAAAAGGGTTCAGGGATGGTTTGTTCGTGTGGACGGGACTGCTGTTTTTAGGTCTGGCCGTGAGTGGAACACTGATGGATTCTATGACAAGGATCGGTTTTTTTGTAAGCCTTGCTTTTTTAGCCGTCATTGCCCTTGCGACGTGGATCAAATTGAAGAAAGCCCCTGAATCAGGGGCGTAGGCTCCTGGTTTTAGCCAGGAAAGGACATTGGGGTAAAGAAGTATCATCATCACGTAGAAAATACTGTTCCCATTCATGGTTATCTTCCTGACCATACCATTTTAAGGCTGGATGGGCGGGAAGGTCGTCGTAGTCAACGAGTCGCTTCCGGATGACATTTTTAAGGCGTCGTCCGTAAGTGGTCGAATCATTGATATCTTCAAACACCCATCTTGGCTGAAAAGCAAGCAGCAAGGAAGGAAAACACCGGCTGTTTCTTTTTTTATGGGCGGGAGTGGCACAAAAGGCGAAATAAGGCTCTCCGTGAAAACAGAATTCCCAGGAAGGATCTTCGGGATCCTGCGAAATATCCTCGGGCCATTCTTTCTCGTCAAGAGCATGGGTTTGATTGAGCAGGGTCCAGAACACCTTCTCGTAATCCTTGATTTCAAGCTGATCTTTCAATAGCGCCCTTGTGTCACAGAAAACGACAAGGGATGTATAGCTGCCTGTCTGCCGGGAAACTTCACCGTAGATTTTCAGGAGTTTCCCCAGTTGCTCAGAAGCGGAAGAACTACGTGGGTCTTCTAGAAAACCAAAACGCAGCATCCCGTTGGTGTACCCCTGGATGCCCGGGACGCAGGGGTAGGCATGGTCCCTGCTTGTCAACATGTCACCAAACGCGGTAAAGGAACGCTCCTGCCAGGTTTCCAGTGCAGTCTTCGGGTTTTCTATCTCTTCTTTTGTGTAAAGCATCAAAATCTCCCTCCTGTAGTTACATCCATATCCTATGGAGGAGGGAGAGAATGGGTGACTGTCTATCCCATCAACATCTGTACAGCCTGAACACCGAAGTAAAGACCGAATCCTATTAAAATGATCCCTGAAAGGATTGAGATGGAAGAAAGAAGGCGGGTGGTCAGCCATTTTCGTGCTCCCGAAGCGGCCGAGGCCATCGTGATATCCCAGATCATGATACCGATAAAGATCCCTCCACTATAAATAAGGAGCTGGGTCTCCTCGTACGTGGAGGATATTTCTGCGAGGATGGAGCCGTAAATGCCAACCCAGAATAAAATGTTCAAGGGATTGGATAAAGCCATGAAAAAGCCTGTCCGGAATGATCTCCCCCGGGAGCCTTTTGAAGGGGCAGACCGTTGGGCAGCCGTATTCTTCGCTCCTGCGATACTTTCTACACCTGTATAAATAAGGACAAAAGCGCCGAACGACCACAAAAAGGTTTTGATGAGCGGAATCTGTACGTAATCAGCGAGACCAAAATAAATGAGCAGCATAAACAATCCGTCTGCAGCCATGGCTCCGACGCCGACGAGCCAGGCATGAAAGAATCCATAGCGGATACCTTTATCCAATTGAGCCGCATTGATAGGACCGACGGGGGCGGATAACGACAGGCCCAGCAGAATATAACTAAAAAACATAAATGCCTCCTTGTATGTAGAACTTGTCTCTATACTACATAAATATGAACATTGTGGAAGGACCTTGACTGAAAATCGATGATGGATAGAAAAAAACAGGCCGCCGGATCGGCCGCCTGTTTTTCTGTTAATGGGGCATGTTTCCGTCAGGCACCGTTGTGTAGCTTTGCAGCATCAGGTTCATATCCTGCTGTTGAAGCTGAGGTACCTGGTAATAGCCGTGTTTGTTTTGATAAAGGAAAATCTCATAGCTCATCTCAATAAAATTCGGTACACTGTCTGCGATGACGCGCCGGAGAACCGGGTTGGTCATTTCCAGGGCGGTCATAGCCAGAAGTGTGGCAAGTCCCTTTGTCTGTCCAAGCATATAGGCAGACAGACCTTTGTCCGCCAGCTCGCTGACGGACTGGTTCGGTTTTTTCGGCTGACCAGGCTTCACGCCGTAAACCACTTCATTGCTCTGCTGCATTTTATACTGCTGCGTCGCCTGTGCAGGGTCCTGGCCACTACTGAAACTCTGGACAATTGTATTATACATCTGGGTGACAAAAGCGTGCTGACGCTGTTGAATGGATTGGAGTTCCGGGTCCTGAATATGCTGACTGTACATTTGATACTGGTCGAGCAGGTTGATTAAGCCTGCAATGACCTCATGGGCATCAAAAAGTTCATGACCGCCGTGATTCGGGTTCATGTGAGTCGGCGGCATCTGCGCCCCCTGCTGCTGATTCATATTTTGTTGTTTCATCCTTATTCCTCCTCGTAGCTTCGTACATCTTAAGGTTGCCCGGATCTTCTCTCCTCATGTATTTCAAAAGATGGAATGTAACAAGGGATTTCCCCCCCTGACTGCCTTCATTACTATTTCATTACGGGGAGTGTGAGGTCGTGGATTTTGAAGGAAATCGTGATACAATAAAGACAGAATATAAACAAGGGAGACCGACAGAATGAAGCCACTTATGAGAAGGATATTTGTCGTACTTATTTCTGTATTAACACTCGGTCTGTACGTGCCGCCGGCCCATGTGGATACAGAAGCCGCTGAAAAGAAGGAGATCACGGACGCCGGTCACCTGAATGAACATTCCGTGGCGGAGGATGACCAGCAGATTCTGCCGGATGTTCTTACAGAAGACGAAGAAGATCCTTTCCGTTCAATAACGGAAGAGGCCTTTGCCCGGACAGAGGCCAAAATGGGACCGAGGATTATGGGAAAAGTGGACGATGAGTTGTCGGAAGTGATTTTTCCTGAAATGGAAAACGTCATGGTCGACCTCTTATCCAACACGGACGAAGCGCACGTTCCCTATATGAAAATCACAGAAGACCCTGCCCCTGGATATGGGGAGAGAATGTTCAATTTATATAATGGACACACGGATGAAGAAATTGCCCGCTTCCATGTGCGGAGAGATAAACGTCCCGGGGAAGGGTACTGGTTCAATTTCCATTACCATTTAAAAGAAGACGCGTATACGAAACACCATGAAATCGGCGAGATCTACTGGGAGAAGAACACTCCTCCAAAGTGGATGTCCTGAACAGAAGACAGTCATCTAAGACTGTCTTTTTTGTTGTCCGGTTTTACGTAGTTACTAAGAGGTAAGTAGGTTACTGAAAAGTACCTTCTTGTCACAGGAGAATTTACTAATTATCATAAATGACAAAGACTTGGATAAAAAAGGAGAGGGAAATCATGAAAGCATTGCTTTTACATGAAAAGCGTGATTGGCAGGAAATGCAGGTAGAGGAAATCGAAAAACCAACAGCAGGAAAAGGCGGAATTGTCGTGGAGGTGCATGCGGCAGGATTGAATCCTGTGGATTACAAAACTGCAGGTAATGGGAATCCCAGCTGGGAGTACCCTCATATCCTTGGTCTTGATGTAGCCGGGGTCGTTACAGAAACCGCTTCGGATGTCTCTTCGTTTAAGTTAGGAGATCGTGTCGTTTACCACGGGGACTTAACTAAGAAAGGTGGATTTGCAGAATATGCAGTCATTCCGGCTCATACAGCATCAAAAATCCCTGACGAAGTAAGCTTTACCGAAGCGGCTGCTCTTCCTACGGCAGGATATACAGCTTATCAAGCCATTCACCGTAAGCTTCCACTGGATCAGGTTCAAACGATCCTCATCCACGCTGGTGCCGGCGGGGTAGGCGGATTTGGTATCCAGCTGGCTAAAGCGGCCGGAAAAACGGTCTTAACGACAGCTTCCTCTTCCAACCATGACTATGTATTATCCCTGGGGGCGGATTATGCCATCGACTACAGAAATGAAGATGTGTATGAGAAAGTCATGGAAATTACCGATGGCCGGGGGGTTGATGCTGTTGTCGATGCAGTGAGCAGCGAAAATGCAACAGCCTCTCTCGATTATATTGCGTTTATGGGACATCTTGTTTACATTGCAGGAGCTCCTGACTTTAAAAAGGTCCAACCATTCACAACGGTCGTCTCTTATCATGAAATTGCTCTGGCGGCCGCCCATAAGGCAGATTTCCAATCCCAGAAAGATCTTGCCGTAATCGGTGATGACCTGCTGAAACTGGTGAAAGAGGGGAAAGTTTCTCCACTTGTGGAGGAAACCATTTCGCTTGAAGAAGTACCGGAGGCCCTCGTCCGGCTTTCAGAACGGCATGTGAAAGGCAAGATAGTAGCTGTATTGAAATAAAAGAAAGCCTGCGCGGATACCGCGCAGGCTTTTCGTTATTCTTTATCTTCACCAATAATGCGGACCTCACGCTCGAGGTCTACACCAAACTTCTCTTTGACAGTTTTCTGTACATGCTCGATCAGTGAAATGTAGTCAGTAGTCGAGGCATTATCCTTGTTCACAATAAAGCCGGCGTGTTTGGTGGAAACTTCCGCTCCGCCGATACTCGTTCCCTGCAGGTTGCTGTCCTGAATCAATTTTCCTGCGAAATATCCAGGCGGTCGCTTGAATACACTGCCGCAGGAAGGGTACTCCAGCGGCTGTTTGGATTCTCTTTTGAAGGTCAGGTCATCCATAATTTCTTTAATTTCCTGACGGGTTCCCGGGGTCAGGCGGAAACAAGCCTCCACAACAATATCGCCGCGATCAGGGATATTACTGGTACGGTAATCAAGATCGAGATCGGAAGCCATACGCTTGACGAGTCTGCCTTCTTTGTCGACCACATAAGCGTGGTCAAGAACATCTTTGATTTCTCCGCCATAGGCACCAGCGTTCATATACAACGCGCCCCCTACAGTCCCGGGAATGCCACAGGCGAATTCCAGTCCGGCTAACTGTTTTTCAAGAGCAAAACGGGAAGCATCGATGATTCGTGCTCCACTTTGAGCCGTCACCATTTCCTCGTCTGCATTGATGGAGTTCAAGTGTTTTAAGTTGATGACGATCCCGCGGATTCCCCCGTCCTTAATGATAAGGTTGGATCCATTGCCAAGGAGTGTAAAGGGGATTTCATCCTCGTTGGACAGCTTGACGACATTTTGAATTTCCTTATAAGACGTCGGTGTGATAAAAAAGTCCGCTCGGCCGCCCAGTTTCGTGTAGAGGTGGTCTTTTAATGGTTCATCGACTTTGACGTTTTCCTCTTTGACAAGGTTTAACAGTTTATTATAAATCATGTGTTTTTTTTCCATAAACATCCGTCCTATTTTTTGGTTTCCTCTAAGCAGTTACGTACATCATGTAGATTCAGCCCGGCTTGTTTGTAACAGTTTATGATACGTGCGCCGGTAGAGTGCGTTTTCCATTTTTCACAATCACGTTTATTATTTTATCACAAAACAAAAGGAACATTGAGTAGGAATTTCTTCATGGAGACCATGGATACAGGATAAAGGACCGGCATTTGTAAAACCTAAGTCTATAGGAGGTGTAGGAAATGGCACTTGACGTCCGTTGTGAGGTTAAAAACTGTGTATATAATAAGAATGGCTCGGCTTGTGGTGCTGATGAAATTTTCGTCGTGAGCCATAAGGGAACAAAAGCTTCGAACAGTGAAGAAACCGACTGCAAAACGTTTAAACCGGCAAATGTGTAACTTCCTATAGAACCAGGCCTGTGATCCTGCAGGCCTTTTTTTCTTATTTTTCCCGTTAAGAAAACGCTTAAATTAAACGGAAGGTTCATTATATTCAGAAAAGTCATTGCCAAGAGCCCCTCTTGTTAGTATCATCATGATAAGTTGTTTCCCAACGACAGAATAGATAAAAAGCAATGAGAGGTGTAAGGGATGGACAAGACTAAAAAAGATTTGAGAATCAGAAGTAAAGTCATCAGTGAGGGTGTCAACCGGGTCCCGAACCGTTCGATGTTGAGAGCTGTTGGGTTTAAGGATGAGGATTTTAAAAAGCCGATGATCGGCATCGCCAGCACATGGAGTGAAGTAACCCCATGTAATGTACATATTGATAAACTGGCTGAGCAGGCCAAGGGTGGAGCTTCAGACAATGGCGGAGCCCCTATGATTTTTAATACCATTACAGTAGCTGACGGCATTGCAATGGGGCATGAAGGAATGTTTTATTCCCTTCCAAGCCGTGAAGTCATTGCGGATTCCATCGAAACCGTTACAAATGCGGAGCGTCTTGATGGCATTGTAGCGATCGGAGGCTGTGATAAAACAACACCTGGATGCCTGATCTCACTCGGCCGCCTGAACGTTCCATCGGTCTATGTTTATGGAGGTACCATCCAGCCGGGTAAACTGGATGGAGAAGATATTGACATTGTTTCCTCTTTTGAAGCGGTTGGTCAGTATCATGAAGGCAGTATTGATGAGGAACAGCTGCACAGAGTGGAATGCCACGCCTGTCCAGGCGCCGGTGCGTGTGGAGGAATGTACACAGCCAATACGATGGCATCTGCGGTAGAGGCTCTTGGAATGAGTATCCCTGGATCTTCCTCTACGCCTGCCGTTCATGACTATAAGGAAAACGAATGCCGCCAGGCAGGAGAGCTTGTTGTTGAACTGCTTGAGAAAGAAATCTATCCTCGTGATATCATGACAAAAGAAGCGTTCGAAAATGCGATTACGGTTGTCATGGCCCTTGGAGGTTCGACCAATGCGTTCCTCCACCTTCTGGCTATGGCACATTCAGCAGGTGTCGATCTTGATCTGGATGACTTTGAGCGCATCCGTCAGGAAGTTCCTCACATTGCCGACATGAAGCCGAGCGGGAAATATGTGATGCAGGACCTGTATGAAAGCGGCGGTGTGCCCGCAGTTATGAAGCTGCTATTGGAAGAAGGCCTGCTTCACGGAGACTGCTTGACGGTTACCGGGAAAACAGTAGCGGAAAACCTGGCAGAAGTTCCATCATTGAAAGAAGGCCAGAAAGTTATTGTTCCGTTTGATAAGCCGATCAAGCCGAAAGGTCCTCTTGTCGTTTTGAAAGGGAATTTGGCTCCGGAGGGCGCTGTAGCCAAAATGTCTGGTCAGAAGATCAGCCGTTTTGAAGGTCCTGCTAAAGTGTATAACAGTGAAGAAGAAGCAACGAATGCCATCGTTGGTGATGACGTACAGGAAGGCGATGTCGTTGTCATCCGTAATGTAGGTCCGAAAGGGGGACCTGGTATGCCGGAGATGCTTTCCATAACGGCTATGATTGTAGGGAAAGGCCTGGGAGGAAAAGTGGCCTTGATTACCGACGGTCGTTTCTCAGGGGGCTCCCACGGGTTCGTCATCGGCCACGTCGCTCCAGAAGCCTTTGTCGGTGGACCGATCGGCCTTCTGGAAACCGGAGATACCATCACTATAGATAGTGATACCCAGCAGATCAATTTTGATGTCAGTGATGAAGAATACGAACGACGTAAGCAGGCATGGGTAAAACCTGAACCGAAGCATAAAACAGGTGTCCTGGCTAAATATGCCCGGCTTGTATCTTCCTCTGCCAAAGGGGCTGTTACTGACCTGGATTTAGACAATTAACATCCCATCCCACTCTCTCAGAGAGTGGGATTCTTTGATCCATCAGGATAAGGAACTCGACATGTATAATGAGCAGAGCATCAAAATACATAAAGGTAAGGGGAGTGAAGGATGAAAATAGTATGGATCAGACATGGAAGTACAGCATGGAATAAAGAAAAACGGGCTCAGGGCGGCTCGGATATCCCGTTGGATGACGAAGGGAATGAGCAGGCAGCCCTTCTTTCCGCACGGCTTGGGAAAGAGAACTGGGATGTGTTGTACAGCAGCCCGTTGAAGAGAGCCGTCCAGACAGCCCGGGTCGCTGCACACGAGCTGGATGTTGCTGTTCATCTGGATGAACGTCTGCAGGAAGTCGGAGGCGGACAAATCGAAGGGACGACAGAAGCAGAAAGAATTGAAAAATGGGGGGAGGGGTGGCGTGACCTTGATCTGGGAAGAGAATCGGAAGAAGACGTGCTCAAGCGCTGTCGATCTTTCATCGCTGATCTGAGGGCAGAGCATCAAGGGAAACAGATATTAGTAGTAAGTCACGGCGGCATCATCAGCCAAATGCTGCACATGCTGGATCCGTCCCATGTAAACGAAGAAACAATGAAAAACACGTCCATATCAGAAGTGGTGCTTCGTGACAACCAATGGTCGTGTGAACGTTTCAACTGTACAAGGCACTTGGATATGTAACGAAAAGAGTATGTGTGGACACTCATGGTGAGAAGGGATTGAACCGGCTGACGAGATCGTACTCGTCAGCCGGTTTTTTATTTTTTCGTATAGTTCAAATCCCAAGTAATTCCGTAGTAGTCTCTCACTTTAGCGAACGTGGCCCCCCAGAACGTATCCTGCAGTTCCATGATGACCGTCCCTTTGTCTTTCAATCGGTTGTAAATCATGTCAATCTCTTCCGGACTGTCCATTTCCAAAGCCATCGATATGTTATTTCCCACTTCAACCTGTTGATCGAGAAAAGAGTCAGAGACCATGAAAAGAAGAGGCCCTTTTTTAAAACGGGCATGCATGAGACGGTCATCCATTTCAGGTGGCGTTTCAAAATCGGCCTCTCCAAACGTCTGCTTGTCTGTAATCTCACCTTCGAATATTTCTTTGTAATCATTCAATGCTTCTTCCGCCTGACCATTAAAAGTAAAATACGGGGTAGCCTGATGTTTCATTGTGAACACTCCTTTTCTATTTGAGTCTAGGAACAGTATAACGGTTCCCTTCTGACAAAACAAGAACATTTGTTCTTGTTTTAAACTGTAATAGTACAGGTCATTCAATAAGAAACGGATACCGCTTACAAAGGAAGTATAGCATGCTCCGTATTCCGACGCAGGAAGTAAATATATATTTTACAACCCTTTAAACTCTCGTATAATGGCGGTTTACATAGGCTGACACACAAATATAAAAAATTTTCAAAAAACGGTTGCAATTTCCTGCCTCCCAAAGTAAACTGTACCATAACAGATAAACAAAATAATTTCTGTTATAACAAAGGAGGAGAAATAATGAATCATCCGAAAACTGTTTCCATCCCATGTCCGCAATGTGGTTCTGAAGTTGAAAATCATCATTACACGTATATGTTGGAATGTGATCACTGTCTATCTAAAAGAGAAGAATAATTTTTGCAGCATCTGTTATATATCAGATTGTTATTTAGTTTTTATTATGCAACAGAAAGATGATTGAAAGGGGATGGAGAAATGAACGAACGTGTTGAAAAACTGAAAAAAAGCTGGAAAGAGGATAAGCGGTGGAATGGCATTGAAAGACCTTACGAAGCGGAAGAAGTCATTCGATTAAGAGGTTCGATTGACATCACACATACGTTGGCAGAGAGCGGTGCCCGTAAACTTTGGAACCTTCTTCATGAGGAAGAGTATGTGCATGCGCTGGGAGCTTTAACGGGAAATCAAGCGATGCAGCAGGTGAAAGCCGGGTTGAAGGCTATATACTTAAGTGGATGGCAGGTCGCTGCCGATGCGAACCTTTCGGGGCAGATGTATCCGGATCAGAGCCTGTATCCTGCCAACAGCGTGCCCCAGGTCGTTAAGCGGATCAACCAGGCCCTCCAGAGAGCGGATCAGATTCATTATATGGAAGGCCGGGAGGAGATTGATTGGTTTGCGCCGATCGTTGCGGATGCGGAAGCAGGTTTTGGGGGACAGCTGAATGTATTTGAGTTAATGAAAGGGATGATTGAGGCTGGAGCGGCCGGTGTCCATTTTGAGGATCAGCTGTCCTCAGAGAAAAAATGCGGGCACCTTGGTGGAAAGGTGCTGCTCCCGACGCAGACGGCTGTCCGTAATTTGATTTCCGCGAGGTTTGCCGCTGATGTGATGGGAGTGCCTGCCTTGATCATAGCCAGAACGGATGCCAACGCTGCTGATCTCATTACCAGTGATATTGATGATCAGGATGCGCCTTTCTTAACAGGGGAGAGGACTGCAGAAGGCTTTTATAAAACAACCGCCGGGCTGGATCAGGCCATTGCCAGAGGGCTTGCGTATGCTCCTTATGCTGATCTGGTCTGGTGTGAAACTTCCGAGCCGGATCTGGAAGAAGCGCGGCGTTTTGCTGAAGCCATTCATGAAAAGTTCCCTGGCAAACTGCTCGCCTACAATTGCTCTCCTTCGTTTAACTGGAAGAAGAAGCTGAACGATGAAACGATTGCCTCGTTCCAGAGGGAGCTCGCGGCTATGGGGTATAAATTCCAATTTGTCACTCTTGCCGGCTTCCATGCCTTGAACCACAGTATGTTTGAGCTGGCCCGCCAATACAAAACTCATGGAATGGCCGCCTATTCACAATTGCAGCAGGCAGAGTTTGCAAGTGAAACACATGGATACTCAGCTACGCGCCACCAGAGGGAAGTCGGGACAGGGTATTTTGATGAAGTGGCTCAAGTCATTACTGGAGGTACCTCCTCCACAACCGCTTTGAAAGGATCGACCGAGACGGAACAGTTTTCCCAGACGATCCGTTCTTAGTTAAGCGCCCGCCAATTTAATTGGCGGGTTTTTATGTGGGACGACGTACAAAATCCGCCCAATATAATAGGGTATGTTATCAAGCCTTTTCAGTGCTCTAAGAAACGGGAGTGATGACATGCCGGTAATTACAGGAAAAGAATACATTAAACGAGTAAATGCCCTGCAGTCCGAAGTATGGCTGCGCGGAAAACGGGTGGAAGGAAACATCTCCGAGCATGAAGCCTTTGAAGGAGTCATTAAAAGCCAGGCCGCCCTTTATGATTTACAGAATTCCCCATCCTTGGAAGAACAGATGGTGTATGCGTCAGAAACGACGGGACACAAAATCGGTCTTTCCTATCTCATACCAAAAACACGGGCGGATTTAGAGAAACGAAGAACGATGATCCAGCATTGGGCCCGTTTCTCCGGAGGTGTGATGGGGAGAAGTCCTGATTACATGAATACGGTGCTCGCCTCCTTCGCCGCGTCCGTAGACGTGCTGGATAATGAGCCCGGATGTTTTCCTGACCGGCTGTTGTCTTTTTATGAATATGCGCGTGAGAATGATCTTTCCTTTACCCACACCTTCGTCAACCCCCAGACCAACCGCTCCAGTCTCGCCTTTCTGGAAAAAGATGTGACAAACGCAGCCGTTGTCGATCATACAGATGAGGGAATCATCATTGACGGGGCAAAGCTTCTGGCTACACAAGGAGGCATGACAGATGAACTTCTCGTGTTTTCAGCCCCCGGTGCACAGGACAGCTCACAGGCCTATGGTTTTTCCATTCCTAGTAATACGGCTGGTGTGTCTTTTGTCTGTCGGGAATCCTTTGCCCAAAATGGTTCGCGTTTTGATTATCCGCTGGCCTCTCAATTTGAAGAAATGGACACCATTGTCTTGTTTGACCATGTAGTTGTACCATGGGAGCGTGTCTTCCTCCATGAAAATCTCCGCGCTGCGACCAACCTTTATGTCCATGGTAAGTTTGTTCCTTTTACCCTTCATCAAATTACTTCCAGGCAGATTGTGAAGACAGAGTTCATCCTCGGTCTTGCTCAATCCATCGTAGAGATGATCAATATCAGTGATTATCAGCATGTACAGAGTAAAGTGGTGGAAATCATGAAAGGTCTGGAGACGATGAAGGCACTGGTGCTGAAGGCCGAGTTGGAAGGTGAAGTAGATGAAACGGGGGTTTTTGTTCCAAATAAAGTCCCTCTTTATATAGCGGTCAATCAATTTCAAGAGCTCTATCCGCGTTTCACAGAAATCATTCAGATTCTGGGCGCAAGTGGGATGATGACCATACCTGCAGAAGCAGATTTTCAAGGAGAACGGGGAGGGGATCTTGATCATTATCTCAGGGGAGCCGAAAAAGCAGGGAAGGAACGTGTCGCCTTATTCCGACTGGCGTGGGATATGACAATGAGCAGCTTTGGGGCTCGGCAGACATTGTATGAACGGTTCTTTTTCGGTGATCCTGTCCGCCTTTCCCAGACCATTTACCGGCTGTACGATGATACGGACATGGTAAGCTGGATCGAGCAGTGTATAAAAAAAGCTGACTAACAGTCAGCTTTTTTGGCTGTAGAAAAAGCCTGTGCTAACCAGTTAGTGGTGTCCATTTGTCGTGGGAAGGGTCACGTTCCGCTTATCGGTGGATGAATGGGCACTCCCTCCGCTGACTTGGTCAGGAAGGTCGTCTGCCCAAGTGGATCTTCGGCCCGTGCTGTTCCCGCAGGCATCACCACCGAACGCCCCTCGTGCCGAAGTTAGAGTATAGAGGAGAGAGACTGTGCACGAAGCAGGTTCACAAATTTGCGCTATTGCCACATGCGTGGAAAAGAAAAAGGGCTGATGACGGCTTGCTGCCGGGATGTGAAAAAGATGGTCCTCCATCCATCAAGGGTGAGCAGGGTGAAGGAGAGTCTTTTTCGATATTAAAGAGCTCCCAAGGAGCGGTGCCCCTTCCACTCCTGCTAAAAGCTCGTGCGCTCGTCCGCGGAAAGGGAAGGGGATTTGGCTCCTGGCGTAAGAAAGAAGAAAGCTTGTAAAGAGACCGGGGTTTCTCTACAAGCTGAGCTGACGAACAGCCGGATTTTACCTTTTAGCATTGCTTTTTTTGGCTTTCTGCTCGAGCTGGGAATCCGGCTGCTGATCAGCGGCATCCTCCGTTAACCCCTGCGGGTTGACGGAAGTTTTTCCTCTTCCTTTAAATGCATTGCTTTTTTTACTCATACTCTCCACCTCCTCTTCTGTAGGTTGTGACAGGTGGAGGTATTTCATCCTGAAAGGTTCTGGATGGAATGCTCCGTTCTGGATACGAGCATTCTAAAAGAGAAGGAGGGATGATGAATGAAAGGAAAACGTAAAACACCATCTTATGCTGAGGAGTTTTCTGCTGAGGGGTTAGCGGTAACGAGAGAGCAGGTGTCGGATACCCTTACAGAAGGTACGTACGATGCAAAAATCGATCAGCAGAACGATGAAGGCCATAGGATCACAGACGATGGCATTGAAATCAGGAAGCCGGGAAAAAAGAAGAAGTAGAGACTTGATAAACAGCAGAAAAGGGAAGCGTTTCATACGCTTCCCTTTATTATGCTTTCATAAATCCTGGATGCAGCTGTTTGAATCGGTCCAGAGCGCTTTTGCTCTCATGGAAGGAACCTTCGTCTTTGCTGACCAGGCTTTGATCTATTTTAAACTCGTAATAATTGATGGCCAGGTCCAGGTCCATTTCGGTGAAGAGCAGACCTTGGTCGTAACAGTCATCCATATAAGGGATAGATAGGGAAAAAGGAGCGTCTTCATTTTTTTGAACTTCAACGAACCATCCCATCTGATCGACGTAAAGGGGGAGACCTGTGACATGCAGGATGTCTCCATGGGCAAAGCTCTTCACGTCCGCTTGGGCATCTTCAGAGGTTTCAGGACGATATTCAAAAGGTTCGACAACATAAAAAAATTGTTCCATGATCATGCTCCTTTCAACTGAGTAAACTCAGTATAGTTGATAATGATTATCACAGTCAAATAACAAGAGTTATTTTTACTTTAATTTTTAAAAAATTTGATATAATTATAAAAACAAAGGTTTTCGCAAAGGAGAATCTTTCTATGAATGTCCAAACCCTTGTGAAGGAAGTTGTGTTCCATGACTCCCAGATTATCAACATCCCCCCATCCTTCGAGCTGATTGGAAAGGGAAGGAGTGCTTCTGTTTTCCGCATAAGAGAAACAGGAATCGCTGTGAAAGTGTTTTATCCCGGTTATGAGAAGCTCGCCGAAGTGGAGGCCGGAGTGTATGAGAAGCTGGACAATCATGAATTTTTCCCGGCCTTTTATGGAAAAGGCGACGATTTCATCGTTATGGAATATGTGGAAGGGATCACATTTTATGATTGCCTTGTGAAAGGAATTCCGATTACGGAAGACATGATCAACCGGGTGGATGCGGCTCTTGCTTTCGCCTTTCAAATCGGATTGAATCCTTCAGATACACATTTGAAAAATATTATGCTGACACCAGATGGGCAGGTCAAAGTTATAGATGTCGTAAGGTTCACACAGGATTTTGAATGCCCGCAGTGGCAGGATTTGAAAAAAGCCTACCGTACGCTGTACCGGCGGAAGTTTGTGCCGAAAAAGTATCCGGTTTTCTTCATTGAATTCATTATCCGTCTGTACCGGAGAAAACTGCTGCCGATTTAAGTGGAGGAAAGGGTTTTGTCCACCCAGGTTCTGGGAAACGCTCTATAAATACCAGGAAAGGTGGAATGAATCGTGACAGAATATCGATTAAGTGATGTGGAAGTAGGAAAAAACTACAAGGCGAAAGAACTGGACAGTTTTGTTTCAACAACAGACGTCGTTGTTCTATCCAATAACGAATCCCAGCTTTTCACAGAACCTGAGCGGGAATATAAGGTTGTGGATGCTTTTGAAGGCTTCTTTGAACATTCATCCAATGATGGGGAGAAGTATTTCCGTAATAAGAAAACATACATTGTAGAAAAAGTATAAACGAAAAGACTGTCGATTGATCGACAGTCTTTTTTTTGCGGTCAAGTGGCAGCGGCCATCATATGTGAACGTGACACGCTGCATGCGGCAGAACTTCTTTAATAGCGGAGTTTCATTAATATGGAAGTAATGGCATCATCTTTTTTTAATGTTTCCTGGTGTTTTTTAGTAATTTCCAAAAGGGCGACATCGTGATAGAAGAATTCAGTGAAAAACTTTACGAGAGGTTTGGAAAACGTATGCACCCCCTGGAATTGATCCCTTTCCATTCCAGCGAACAGCACTTCCCTTCCATCGACGATCAGGAGTTTATGCCGTTCTAGTCCTTGATGTTTTTCATCCGGGACAAGGGTGTGGGGATCCAGTTCTCCGACAGGAATTTCCCCGACAGATAACAATTCCACATGAATACCTTCTGCCTGCTTTCTTTCAAGGAGGTCCAAGAACGGAGTCAGTTCATCGTTCCAGCCTGTCAGCAGTATTTCATTGGCAGCCTTCTCCATCAAATTTTCCATAAGGACGTGAATGCTGTGGTTATTCTTCAAGGTCCAGACGCGTTCATCAGCGTCTGGAATCTCTGATTTGTGATTTCGCAGTTGTTCAATGTGATCATCAAATTCAGCCGTCAGTTTTTTTATCGTCATTTCAATAGGAAGGGCTGTGTACATCTTCTTTTTTTCATGAAAAGACGTTAGGATCAATCCTTTTTCTTCGAGCCGCTGCAGGACTTCATACACTTTGGATTTAGGAACATGGGAAAATTTAACGACCGTTGCGGCATCCAGCGCTTGATCACTGGAGGACAGGACTTCATAGACTTGACTTTCATACTGGGTAAAACCGAAATTCTGTAACATGGGCTTCCTCTTTTCTTCTTATTGTCCTCAGGATACACGATGACCCCTTCGCGCGTAAATATTCCCTCTTGTCTTTCTAAGCCTATGTAGTTACCATTGTAGTGGTAACCAAAAGAAGAGAGGGTTCATGAGATGAATAAAAAAGTATACCTGCTGGCGCTCGTCGCTTTTGTCGTCGGAACTGTTGAGTTGATTATTGGTGGGATTCTGGACCTGGTCGCGGAAGATCTGAATGTCTCCCTTGGAAAAGCGGGACTTCTCATTTCTGTTTTTTCCTTAGTCTTCGCTGTATCCTCCCCGGTCCTTTTAACAGTGACGGCCCGCGTAGAACGTAAAAAATTGATGATGACCACCTTAGTAATATTCTTTATCGGCAATCTGCTTGCCTTTTGGAGTCCTACTTATTCCATCATCATGGCAGCAAGAGTCCTGACTGCAGCAACAGGGTCACTTCTTGTAGTGCTGGCTGTAACAATGGCATCTTCAGTCGTTGACAAGAAGTACAGAGGTCGAGCGATCGGCACCATTTTCATGGGCATCTCCGGGTCGCTCGTGCTCGGTGTCCCCATCGGTCTGACGATAGGAAATGCGTTTGGATGGCGCGCTCCATTTCTACTCATCAGCATCCTGACACTCTTATCCATGGCAGCGGTCATGCTTCTACTTGAGAGCGTAGCCCCTAAACCTGTCTTATCCGTGAGGAGACAGCTTCAGACGTTGAAAAATAAGAAAATATGGAGTGCTCAAATGACCTCCTTTTTATTTTTAACCGGGCATTTGACCCTCTATGCTTATTTAACGCCTTATTTGAAAACGGTCATGGGAATGAACGGTACATGGGTCAGTGTGATTTATTTCGTATTTGGAACGGCAGCGGTGATCGGCGGGGGAATCGGAGGTGTGCTCTCTGATAAATTCGGCTCGGGAAAGAGTATCATCGGAATTATCCTTGTGTTTGCAGCAGCTATTTTTACGATTCCCTTCACGACATCTGTACTGCCGGTCTTCCTTGTTGTCCTCGTCGTTTGGAGTGCGCTCAGCTGGGCTGTAACACCTGCGCAGCAGAATTATTTGATTTCTTCAGCACCAGAATCGGCAGACATACAGCAGAGTTTAAATAATTCAGCTCTTCATTTCGGAATCGCTTTTGGATCATTGATTGGCGGTTTCGTCATTGAACAGGGGACGGTTTCTCTTAACCCGACAGTAGGTGGATTCTTTATTCTTGCAGCACTGCTGACGGCTGGCTTCTCTATCACTCGTAAAACCGAATCGAAGGAAGAAAAAGCAGCCTGACAAAAAAACAGGACATCTGAATGCAGATGTCCTGTTTTTTCGATTCGTTGCTTGTTACTGCTGTCCTTTTTTCATCGTTTGAGCGATTTGAACCGTCCGGGCGGCCTGATGCTTGGCAGCAGCTTCTACATCCTCGACCATGTTCCCTTCCTGATCGACAGAAACACTCGTTCCATATGGGTTCCCACCGGCACCGAAAATTACCGGGTCCGTGTATCCGGGAGCCGCAATGATTGCTCCCCAATGCATCATGGAGGTGTAGAGGGAAAGAAGAGTCGCTTCCTGACCGCCATGAGGGTTCTGGGCAGAAGTCATGCCGCTGACCACTTTATTAATCGTTCTGCCGTTTGCCCAGAGCCCTCCCTGCATATCGATGAACTGCTTCATTTGAGAAGGAAGGTTTCCGAAGCGCGTCGGCATACTGAAGATGATGACATCAGCCCATTCAATATCTTCAGATGTGGCGGTCGGGATATCCTTGATTTTTTCTACGGTCGCTTTCCATCCTTCGTTCGCTTCAATCACGGATTGAGGTGCGAGTTCATCCACCTTCAGCAATTTAACTTCAGCTCCGGCTTCTTCTGCTCCTTTGGCCGCCCATTGAGCCATTGTATAGTTGGTTCCACCCATTGTATAAAAAATCACAGCTGCTTTTACGTTTGACATATGCTCCCTCTCCTTTGGTTGATTATTGAATAACTTTTTCATAAATCCCATTTTGTTCACCTTCCTGCTGAATGACTTGCGCATCTTTTTATCCATACTCTCGAATTCGAGATATATGGGTAAAAAAATGTGTGGTTATTTATCTTGAATTCGAGATTAATTATATATCGAGTCTTCCGGGGTGTCAACACAAAAAGAAATGATTTTGGAAAAAGGGAAAAATTTTGGCTGGCATCCTTAAGAATAGGTACCTTGGAGCGGCGCATAATAAGATTGTTCCACATGTGAGGAGGCGATTGAGATGGGCAGAGATGAACATCACAAAGGAAAAGGGAAGCAGAAACGAAAGCTTCCGCAGACTCCTAAAAGTCAAAAACATGCGAACATCGATGTTGAGTTTTCTGAAGAACTGGCTGACAGGGAAGATAAGATCGCTCAAGAACGAGCGAAAGCGGCCGACCGCAGAGCTCATAAACGTATGTAAGAAAAACAACAGTCTTCAGGTTTCATCCTGGAGACTGTTTTTGTATATATTTTTTATACAGAATAAATTGTTTGAACTTAATTATGTTTATGGTATAATTCGAAATTGTGAGTGAAACGCATAAGAAATGGATGAATGTTTTAAAGGAGGCGTTCGTATGAAACAGTGGAAAAGATGGCTGCCCGTTTTTCTGATGGCCGGTTTGATCGTATTGACGGCCTGTGGAGAATCCACAGAGGAAAGCAGCACAGACGCAGGCAGTGATGGTGATAAAGGCACGATACATATTGGAATGAACAACTGGGCTGAGAATGTGGCTGTATCGAACATGTGGAAGCTTATTCTTGAAGATCAAGGATATTCGGTGGAGCTGGAACAGGTTGAAAAAGGGTTTCTATATGAAGCACTAGCGAGTGGTGACCTCGATATCGGAACAGAAATCTGGCTTCCGAATACAGACCAGCCTTTTTATGAAAAATATAAAGATGAGATCGATTGGCGCGAGACATGGTATGAGGGAACAGAACTTGGTTTGGCCGTTCCGTCTTATATGGAAGATATCAATACGGTCGAGGACCTGAAAAATACAGATCAGTTTTCCGACAATCAAATTGTAGGGATTTCTGCCGGAGCAAGCATTATGAATTTGACAGAGGAAGCCATTAAAGAATACGACTTGGACTATTCCCTGCTTTCTTCTGGAGAGCCGACAATGATTACAGAACTTAAAAATGCCATGGCTGATGAAGAGCCGATTGTAGCGACACTTTGGAAGCCGCACTGGGTCTTTGCAGAAATGGATGTGAAGATTCTGGAAGATACGAAAAATGTTTATGGGGATTCTGAAAATATTTCCTATGCAGCAAGACTTGGATTGAAAGAGGATCACCCTGAAGTGGTGAAGTGGTGGGACAGCTTCAAGCTTGATGACAATCAGCTTGGGAGTCTCATGGCTTCCATAAATGAAGCGGATTCTGAGGAAGAAGGTGCCCGCCAATGGCTGGATGAGCATCAGGATCTTGTAGATGAATGGACAAAAGAATAACTTTGAAACGATCTGCCCCTGGTGGATCTCCGAGCTGCCGATGATCCTATCGGCAGCTTTTCTTATATCCGGCATGAAGATCGGATTATGCCGGATATAAGAAAAGGACAGTCAGACCGAGGGGAGAAACAGAAATCTTCTCTTTGGCAGGTCCGGTTTTCCGTTAAAAAATTCAGTGCAGTTCCGCCGATTCGAGAAGGAAGCAGAAAAGCTTGGGTTCCCCAGGCATACCTGTGAATCCGCAGGAGCGTGGTTCCGGAGGCTGGAGCTCTCCTATCCTGTCGTTGAGATCTATGAAAAAGCCCGTTACGGAGGAATAAACCTCACCGAGCAGGAGTCAAAACAGTTCGCAGACCAGCTGGATGGATTGAAGAAGCAGCTTGCCTGTAGAAAAGAAGTTTAAGCGATCATCTTTCAGGAAACATAGACAATATAGCTAGTTGAACTATTGAAAGGAGTCGCTGAATTATGGATTTAAACAAAGAATTAGAGAAACTAGAGCATATTCACTTAGAAAAGCCACAAAAAGTATTTACGATGTATTTGAATACAGATCCATCCGACCCTGATCAACAAGGCGGCGAATGGAAAATCCATTTGAAGAATGGGTTGAACAACTTTGAGTCCTACCTTCAGGAAGATGGGGACTCAGATGAGAAAAGAAACTACTGGGCAGTGAAAGAAAAAGTTGAAACTTTCATAGAAGAAAACGAGCAGCATTTTGCAAAAAGTGTCGTATTGTTTGCTACAGGTGATGATACGGTCTGGTTTGCTGAAAGATTCCAGATGCCGGTTAAGACTGAATTCTACTGGGAGGAAGCTCCAGTGTTGGATCAGCTGAAGGAAATGCAGCAGAAATTCCCGAAAACCGGTGTCGTCCTGACTCAGAAAAACCAAATTAAGCTGCTGGATGCTGAACTGGGAACGTTGAAGGATACACAATTGTTTGAGCTTGACTTGAATACAGAGGATTGGCGCATGCACCAGGGTCCAGACAGAGCCCAGGCGTCCATGGGTTCAGGCGGAGCGAAGAATTCGAAGCAGGATCAATTTGAAGAGCGCTTCGAAGCCAACCGTTACCGCTGGTATAAGAGCGTAGCTCCAAAGATTGACCGCGCCGCTAAACAATATGGCTGGGAGCGCTTCTACCTCGTTGGTGACAAGGAAGAATTGAAAGACCTTCAGGACCATATGAATAAGGAAGCGGAAGACATGATTAACAAAAACCTTCTGGACCATGAAGAGATGCATGTGCTCGATGAGGTTGTCCAATAATTTATTAGAAAAGCACCGGGGAACCGGTGCTTTTTCATGTGTCATTTTATACATACCATCCAAACTGGATATGGACCGGCATAGGCCCGTTTAATCTTTCCATTATACAGATTTTCAGAGGCTATGGTAAAATAGTATACAGCGAAAATAAATGAGATTGGGGAAATGGACATGTTTGTTGTAGACTCCACTGTAGTGGTCCCGGAACACAAAGCTGATGATCTCATACAGATTTATCGGAATCGCTCCCGCCTCGTAGATGAAGCAGAGGGATTCTTATCTTTTCAGCTTCTCCAGAACGATCGGAAGCGGGGAGAGTTGACGGTTCACTTGGAGTGGGAATCTAAACAAGCTTATTTGAATTGGGCAAGAAGTGAGCAGTTCAAGAAAATTCATGAGCTTGAAAAACATTACCCTGACGAAGAGTTGAAGGGAATTGTTCCAATAGTGAAGAAGTATGAGGTGGTGGCAACATGAATAACACGGAACAGGCCCACCTTGTCCGGATCGTAACAGAAGAAATCTATGAAGCCTATCCCTATCTTTGGGAGAAATTCGGCCAGAATGGGAGAGACCGGACCGAAGAAGACAATCATCATCATTTGGACCATCTGGCTGCGGCTTACGAGATGAGAAGTGTAGACTTTTTTATGGACTATACGGACTGGCTCAACAACGTATTGACGTCCAGAAACGTGCCGACCGGACTGATTATTGATAATTTTCAGCGGCTCGTCCGCCTGCTGGATGGACAGTCTCTTGTGGATGAGGACGAGAAGCAGATGTTCATCGTCTATTTAGACCAGGCTCTCAAACGACTTCATACTCTGAACGAGAGGTGACTATTTTGGATCTGGATCATGAACAACTTGCTCAAGTTTTTTTGAGTGGAGATGAAGAGAAAGCATTGAACTACACGTATCGTCTCCTGGAGAACCATCCAAGGGCCTACGTGTTTGAAAATCTGATCACCCCGGCAATGTACCATGTGGGAAAGCTGTGGGAGAACAATGAAATATCGGTTGCGGATGAGCATCTGGCTACAGCCATATGTGATTTTGTTCTTTCAAAAATCGAGTCTGACCACCGGGCTCCTAAACGCCGTCAGCAGCAAAGTTATAAAGTCCTTCTCTTCGGAGTGGAAGAGGAGCAGCATTATATCGGGCTGAAAATGGTCGCCGACACTTTCAAAGAGCATGGCTGGCGCGTCCGTTATTTAGGGCCGGATCTTCCAATGGAACATTCCATGTTACAAATTAAAAAATTCCAGCCTGATGTAATAGGAATATCAGCGGCTTTGTCCTATCGTATTCCTGCCATAAAGAAATCCATAGAGGCCTTCACCCAGCTGGATTGGAAGCCGACCATCATGATCGGCGGCCGTCTTGCTTATAAGTTTGACTTGTCGGAGTTTGAATCCGAGAAGGTTATGGTAATTAAAAATATCGGACATCTGACGCATTGGTTCAAAGAAGGAAGGGAAGAATCCATCAATGAAACGAGTTGACCATTCTTTTCCTCTGCCCGTTTTTACAATCAACAAAAACTTCATCCTGCAATCTTATTCCAAGGAAGCAGAAGACAGCTTTGTCATCACGCAGAATTTCCTGGACTTATTTGATGAAGGCAGTCTTTCCAAGCTGAAAAAGTGGATCAATCCGGAAGTGAAAAAGGTAACATTGGAAGTCCAGCTGAAGCCTTTTGGAAACGCAAGGAACCCTGTAACGTGTGATCTGCACGTCAAATGGAGTAATGACCTTCATGCAGAAGTTCTGCTCATATTGAAGGATGACCAGATGGAGCGTGTCACCACGATGATGAATCAACTGCGCGCCCGCCTGAATGATACGAATTTTCAACTTCTTGAGGAAAAAGAAAAACTGGAGGAAGCGTTGGAGTTGAACAACCGTCTTTCGGCTCCTTTTATTACTCTTACAGAGGAAACGGCGTTGATCCCTTTGTTTGGTGATTTATCCCTGGATAAAATGGATGTCGTCGAAGAACCGCTGCTCCAACGTGTCAATCAAGGTGGTATTGAACGGGTGCTGCTGGATTTCACTGCCGTTGGAGATATTCCGAAAGATGGGGCTCAGGCTTTGAAAAGTCTGACCGCTTCTTTATTTTATATGGGAGCCGCTGTGGTCATTACAGGAGTACGGCCTGAACAGGTTCCAAAACTCCAGCATATCCGTTTTCCTATTGAAGTTTCTTATCTTCATTCTCTTCAGCAAGCCATTTACAAATACTGTGTGCAGTAAAGCGCTGCTTTCTGCTGATTTTCGGTTTATTCCCCTCTTCCAATGTGGAATAGGTAAAGTAAACGAGAAAATAGAAAGGGTGTTTTGTAATGGAAATGACGCTTGAAGTGAACGGTATGACATGTGAGCACTGCCAGAAAACGGTTAAAGATACAGTAGAAAAACTTGAAGGTGTGCACGGAGCAGAGGTTCATCTCGACAGTGGTAAGGTCAATGTGGTGTACGACGAAGCCTATGTCGGTAAAAATCTAATTAAAGAATCCATCCATGCCCAAGGGTATGAGGTCGTTGGATAAGGATAAAGGGCCTGGCTTTCCAGGCCTGTTCAGGCTGTCGGGAAGGATCCCGACAGCTTTTTTAATGGGATGCAGAGCAGGATAGGGAACCGGGATGATGGACGCAAGCCACCTTAATCACATACTTAACAATAAGAAAAGCCCGGGGCCCCGGGCTTTTTTTACTGCACTGTATAAGGAAGCTGTGATTGATAACCGGAAAATTTCTGATAGGCCTGGTCAAGCTTTTGGTTCTCTTCCTGCTCCAGAGCATACCATCCGTGTTTGAACATGAGGTTATACAGGTTTCTCTGACAGTCTTGTGTTTCCTTGAAGATGGTTGCCAGATCCTGATAAATCGCTTGGTTACTCGCCTCATTCAATGCTGTACTGTACGACGATGTCATGTACTTCTCCGTAGCCAGTAGATCGTTGACGAAATCCCGCTCATTCATCTGCGGTGTCTGTGGTACAGTCGTTTCAGGATTTTGAATTTTTTGTGGTTGGTTCGGATTCATAACGGCCCTCCTCAATTCGGTTTACTGGCCTGTGTATTCAGGTGCTCCAGTATTCTATTGTAGTGACGCTGGTGCATTTGGCCGGCTTCGTCCAACGCCGCCTGGATTTCAGGGGTTTGACAATTTTGAGCGAAAAAATGAGCTTTTTTACAAGCGTTTAAATTCCAGGAAAGCATGTCCGCAAGATATAGTTGATCTTTTATGGTCACAACATCAGGGGCCTGAGCCATCGGCTGTGCGCCCTGCATGGACCCAGTTGCCGGGTTCTGCTGCATGGAACTCCCTCCTTTATGTTTTCCCTGTTAGTATGGCTGTTTAAGGATGAAGTATAAATGAAAGATGGGTTTTATTTGTCGAATATCAGATGAAAATATTCACCCTTTATTAAGAAAAATGATAAGATAGAATCACAAACGTTTACATTTCTGAAAATTATAAAAAACACACCCACCACCAGTCAGGGGGCTTCATGATGGAAAAGGTGATGCGCAATTTCTTTCTTTTTTTATCGAAAAACCGTTTCTTTACAAAGCTTGCGAAAAAATATGGACTCCGTTTTGGTGCCGGTAAGTTTGTCGCTGGTGTTTCTGTACCTGATGCTGTGAGAACCATCCGGCTTTTGAATGACCAGGGTATGGCAGTCACGATTGACCACCTTGGAGAGTTCATTGACAGTGAGGTAGAAGCCAGAGAAGCAGCGGAAGGATGTATCGCCGCGATTGAAGCCATAGCAGAACATCATCTCGATTCACAACTTTCCCTTAAACTGACGTCCATGGGGCTGGATATTTCCGAATCGCTTGTGATGGAGAACATGAGGAAGATCCTTGATGCGGCAGAAAAAAATGATGTGTTTGTGACCATTGATATGGAAGATTACGAACGCTGCGGCAGAACCCTGGAGATTTTCAAGCAGTTGAGGGAGGAATATGATCATATCGGAACCGTCCTCCAGTCGTATTTGTACCGGACGGTTGAAGATATAGAATCGCTTGATGAGTATTCCCCGAACCTGAGACTTGTGAAAGGAGCCTATAAGGAATCTGCCAAAGTGGCCTTCCCGGATAAGAAAGACGTGGATGACAACTTAAAGAAAATTATCCGGATCCACTTGATGAACGGCCATTATACAGCAGTAGCTACACATGATGATGAAATGATCGAGTATACAAAGAAATTGGTGGAGAGTGAAGGCCTATCAAAAGATCAGTTTGAATTTCAAATGCTGTACGGGATTCGAGTGGAACGTCAGAAAGAATTGGTGGAGGAAGGGTATAAAATGCGTGTGTACGTACCTTATGGGAATGATTGGTATGGATACTTCATGCGTCGTCTCGCAGAACGGCCGGCAAACGTCGCTTTCGTGCTAAAAGGAGTATTTGGAAGATGAGGAAGGGCTGTCCCGCACGGTCTTTCCTTTTTTTAATCAAAACCGGCCGGACGCTCATACACTAACATAACGAAATGGACTTGGAAGAATTTTTAAGATTTATGGAGAAAAGGATTGCGAAATGTCTGAATATATTTTATATTAGACGTAGATACCGGTTCAGCACTATATTTTTTTGACCGTAAAATGAATGAGTATTCATTCAAAGAGATAGGGGGAGAAATGATGAAACAAAAAATTAAACGGGCTGCAGTTTTAGGCTCAGGGGTGATGGGGGCCGGCATTGCTGCCCACCTGGCCAACACAGGAATCCCTGTGCTGATGATGGACATTGCACCCCGGGAATTATCCGAGCAGGAAAAGAGTAAAGGGTTGACGGTTGAACACCCAGCGGTGCGGAATCGTATAGCCGTTGAGAATAAGAAAGCTCTCCTAAAGCAGAAGCCGTCTCCACTGACAAGTAAAAAAAATCTTGATTTGATTGAAACGGGCAACTTTACCGACGATATGAGCCGACTGGGAGAGGTCGACTGGATTATAGAGGTCGTCGTCGAAAACCTGGATATCAAAAAGAAAGTGCTTGCCCAGGTGGATCAATACCGTAAGCCCGGTTCGATCGTTAGCTCCAATACGTCCGGCATTTCCATTGAGGCCATGTCCGCCGACTGCAGCGATGATTTTAAGAAGCATTTTCTCGGAACGCATTTCTTCAACCCGCCGCGATACTTGAAGCTTCTGGAAGTGATCCCGACGGCTGCGACAGATCCGGAAGTCCTCTCGTTTATGAAAACATTTGGAGAGGATGTGCTTGGTAAAGGTGTGGTGGAAGCCAAGGATACACCGAACTTTATTGCCAACCGTATCGGTACGTACGGCCTCCTCATCACCGTGCAGAAGATGCTTGAAAAAGGATACTCCGTCGGTGAGGTGGATTCTGTAACCGGCCCGTTGATCGGCCGTCCGAAAAGCGCAACCTTCCGTACGCTTGATGTTGTAGGCCTGGATACCTTTATCCATGTCGCCAACAATGTCTATGAACAGGTGGAAGGAGACGAGAAGAAAGCTTTTGAAGTTCCAGGTTTTATGATAGCGATGCTTGAAAAAGGATGGCTCGGATCAAAAAGCGGTCAAGGGTTCTTCCTGAAAAATAAAACAGCAGAAGGCAGTGAGATTCTTCAGTTGAATCCTGAAACGCTTGATTATGAGCCGCGTGGAAAATTAAAAACAAAAGCAACAGAGGCGGCCAAACAAGAGAAAGGCCTGCACCGCAAGCTCAAAACCCTCGTTCAGGCAGAAGGAGATCGTGCCGGTGACTTGATCTGGTCCATCATCAAACCGGTGCTGCTGTATTCAGGAGAATTGGCAGGAGAAATCGCTGATGATATTTCTGCTATTGACGATGCCATGAAGTGGGGGTTCGGCTGGGAAGCAGGTCCATTCGAGATATGGGACGCTGTTGGTGTTGAATCCTCCGTTGAACGGATGAAGGCCGAAGGGGAAACGGTTCCTTCATGGGTGGAGCAGCTGGTCGATCATAAGAATCCATCCTTTTATAAACACGAAAATGGAAACGTTTACTACTACCACAATGGGGAGTACAAAGAGAAGGTCTTTAATAAAAAACAAATCAATCTGAAGCGTCTGAAAGAGAAAAGAGATGTGATTAAGAAAAATGCAGGTGCGAGCCTCATTGACTTAGGTGATGGAGTCGCTGCGCTCGAATTTCATTCCCGAAGTAATGCGATAGGGCTGGATATTGTACAGATGATGAACTTCGCTGTGGATTATGTAGATGAGAATGACTGGCACGGTCTCGTCGTCGGCAATCAGGCCAAGAACTTCTGTGTGGGTGCCAACCTCGGCATGATGCTGATGGAAGCTCAGGATTACAACTTCTTTGAAATTGAAATGGTCGTAAAGAACTTCCAGGACAGCATGATGAAATTGAAGTATTCCGATAAGCCGGTTGTTGCAGCACCATTCGGAATGACGCTTGGCGGAGGAGCGGAGGTCTGCCTTCCGTCTGCTGCGATTCAAGCTTCTCCAGAGACGTACATGGGTCTTGTCGAAACAGGAGTCGGACTGATCCCCGGCGGTGGTGGAAACAAGGAGCTGTATATCAAACACCTGCGGAATATCCCTGAGGGTGTGGAGGTTGACCTTCAAAAGGCGGCCGTCAGTGTCTTTGAAAAGATTGCGATGGCGAAAGTATCTACTTCTGGAGAAGAAGCTCTTGAAAACGGATTTTTGGATCAAAGAGATGCAGTAAGTACAAACGGAGATCATCTGCTGCATGATGCCAAGCAGAAGGTTCTTGGTCTGGCCGGTTCCGGATACAAAGCACCAAAGCGGACGAAGGTCCCCGTCACAGGAGAACAAGGGCTGGCTACAATGATTCTTGGAGCGAAGTCTCTCGTTTTAAGCGGATACGCAAGTGAGCATGACATGAAAATTGCTGAAAAGCTGGCCTTTGTTCTGGCTGGCGGACGACTGAAACAAGGGACACTCGTCGATGAGCAGTATTTGCTGGACTTGGAGAGAGAGGCATTCCTCAGCCTGATTGGTGAGCCGAAATCGCAGGCTCGTATGCAGCACATGCTTATGAAAGGAAAGCCGCTCCGTAACTAAAAGGAGAGGACATAGAGGAGGGGACATACATTGAAAGAAGCAGTGATTGTAGCGGGAGCAAGAACACCGGTGGGACGCGCTAAAAAAGGCGCACTCGCTCATACAAGACCGGATGATCTGGCCGCTTTAACGATAAAAGAAACTTTAAAAAGAGCCGGAGGTTATGAAGGGAATATTGATGATGTCATTATCGGATGCGCCATGCCTGAAGCTGAGCAGGGAATGAACATGGCCCGCAATATTTCCGGGCTGGCAGGGCTGCATCATAAAGTTCCTGCGATTACGATAAACCGATACTGTTCTTCAGGTCTTCAGAGTATCGCCTACGCCGCTGAAAAAATCATGCTTGGACACAGTGACACCGCACTTGCGGGAGGAGCCGAATCGATGAGCCTGATCCCTATGGGTGGACACGTGATCAAGCCGAATATTGAATTGGTGGAGCAGGCCCCTGAGTATTACATGTCCATGGGTCATACAGCTGAAGAGGTTGCCGGGCGCTTCGGGATCTCGCGAGAAGACCAGGATGCTTTTGCTGTTCAGAGTCATGAACGTGCGGCACGTGCGATTCAGGAAGGGAAATTCGAGGACGAAATCGTACCGGTGGAAGTGACAAACCGAGAACTTGGTGCTGATCACAAAGTGAGGGAAACGAAAACGATGTTTACAGTCGATGAAGGAGTCCGTCCCGGCACAAGACAGGAAATACTCGCAAAGCTGAAGCCGGCATTTTCTACCAGAGGTTCCGTGACAGCAGGAAACTCTTCACAGATGAGCGACGGCGCTGCATCCGTTCTGGTGATGGATCATGAGAAAGCGAAGTCAGAGGGGCTCGAGCCACTCGTGAAATTCCGATCTTTTGCTGTCGCAGGTGTAGAACCAGAAATTATGGGGGTCGGCCCCATTGAAGCGGTGCCTAAAGCATTGAAAATGGGAGGGTTGTCCATTCAGGATATTGGTCTATTTGAACTGAATGAAGCGTTTGCTTCTCAGTCGCTGCGCGTCATACGTGAGTTGGGTCTTGATCCTGAGAAAGTCAATGTCAATGGAGGAGCGATTGCCCTTGGCCATCCGCTGGGCTGTACAGGGACGAAATTGACGCTGAGTCTTATCCATGAAATGAAGAGAAGAAACGAGCAATTTGGTGTCGTAACGATGTGTATCGGCGGCGGTATGGGTGCTGCCGGGGTATTTGAATTAATCTAATGGGGAGGCTCAACCAATGAGTGAATTAAAAGAGATGATTAAAGGTGGCGGATTTATTGTCGAGGATGTAACGGCCGATCAGGTCATTACCCCGGAGGACTTTACAGATGAACATTTGATGATTGCCAAGACGGCTGAAGACTTTGTTCTTGGTGAAGTTGTTCCAAAGATTGAGAATCTGGAAAACCATGAGTTTGAACATTCTGTCGCTCTTTTGAAGAAAGCGGGCGATCTTGGACTGCTCGGTGCCGATGTACCTGAAGAATATGGCGGTCTCCAGCTGGATAAAATCAGTTCATCCTTAATTACGGAGAAGTTCTCCCGTGCCGGCGGGTTTTCCGTCACTCATGGTGCGCACGTGGGGATCGGGTCTCTTCCTATTGTGTTCTTCGGGAATCATGATCAGAAAAATAAATACCTCCCTGTACTCGCTACAGGTGAAAAGATTGCCGCTTATGCCCTGACAGAGCCGGGATCAGGGTCTGATGCACTTGGAGCTAAAACGACAGCGAAGCTTAATGAAGCGGGCACCCACTACATTTTGAACGGGGAAAAACAGTGGATTACCAACTCCGCCTTTGCTGATGTATTTGTTGTGTATGCCAAGATTGATGGAGACAAATTCACAGCATTTATTGTAGAAAGAGAGTATCCAGGTGTGTCTACAGGTCCGGAAGAGAAGAAAATGGGAATTAAGAGTTCTTCCACCCGTACATTGATTCTTGAAGATGCGGAAGTTCCGGTGGAAAACGTCCTTGGGGACATCGGAAAAGGCCACGTTATTGCCTTTAACATACTGAATGTTGGTCGCTACAAGCTGGCCATCGGTGGTGTTGGCGGAGCGAAACGGGCGATTGAACTGTCTGTAAAATACGCCAAAGAAAGAAAACAGTTTAAAACTCCGATTGCACAGTTCCCATTGATCCAGGAGAAAATTGGTTCGGTTGCCGCAAACACGTATGCCAATGAAAGTTCCGTTTACCGGACCGTCGGGCTGTTTGAACAGAGCATGGGCAAACTTACTGATGAAGAGCTGAAAGACGGGGCAGCTGTTGCGAAGGTTATTGCTGAATATGCGATTGAATGCTCCTTGAATAAAGTGTTCGGTACCGAACTGCTCGACTTTGCTTCCGATGAAGCCGTACAAATCCACGGGGGTTACGGTTTCATGGCGGAGTACGAAGTTGAAAGGATGTACCGCGATTCCCGGATCAACCGTATTTTTGAAGGAACGAATGAAATCAACCGGATGATCGTCCCGGGTACACTGCTTAAGAAAGCGATGAAAGGGGAACTTCCTCTCCTCCAAAAAGCCCAGACACTACAGGAGGAAATCATGATGATGATGCCGGAAGAACCTGGTTTGGAGCCATTGGAGCAGGAGAAGTATTTAGTTAAAAATGCCAAGAAAATTGGACTTCTTGCCGCCGGCCTTGCCGCTCAGAAGTACGGAGAAAAGCTCGATAAAGAACAGGAGGTGCTCGTCAATATCGCTGATATGGTCGGTGAAATCTATAACATGGAATCAGCCCTGCTTCGTACGGAGAAAGCCATCCATCGTTCTGGTGAAGAAAAGAATAAGCAGAAGCTCCTCTACACGCAGGTGTATGTACAGGAAGCCTTTAACAGAATCGAGGCCCATGCGAAAGAAACGTTGATTGCGTCTGAAACCGGCGACTCCCTGCGTATGATGCTTGGTGCTCTTCGTAAACTGACACGTCATACACCGACGAACGTCATTCCGAAGAAGCGGGAAATTGCCCAGGGATTAATTGAGTCCGAAAGATATTACGTATAAATCAGTGACCAGCCCGCACTTGAAAGTGCGGGCTTTTGGCATGTAGAGAGGAAGGAATCCTCTCCTCACAGGGACATTCAATTTTCCCGGGAAAAGGTGTTTTTGGAGGCATTTGAATAAAGAGAAGGAAGGATGTAAAAGAATGAAAAAGGAATTGGAGGGAAAAGTAATTTTCAATGAAAAGATTGTCTCCATTGTGATAAAATAAGACGTAACAAGTTGGAAGGAGGAGGAGCATATGCCTGTTACCTTCTACTGGTACCCAAACTGCGGTACTTGTAAAAAAGCGAAAAAATGGCTGGATGATGAAGGGGTTCCTTACGAATCTGTACATATTGTTGAACATCCCCCTTCACAGGAAGAGTTGAAGGACCTCACGGCCAGGAGTGAACGACCGGTTAAGAAATTTTTCAACACCAGTGGGAAGAAGTATCGGGAGTTAAACCTGAAGGAAAAGCTGAAAGATGCAGATGAAGAAGAAATGCTGCGCATGCTCGCTTCAGACGGGATGCTCATCAAACGGCCCATCGTCACTGATGGAACAAATGTCACTGTTGGTTTCAAAGCCGATGAATTTGAAAACGTCTGGGGCCGATGAGCAGAACATTGGAAATAAAAGCAGAAGGCTTTTATGTTTATAACTGTCATTAAACAAAAACAAGAACTGTGGAGGTAATCGAATATGAGCTTACCAAAAGATCTACGTTATTCTCAGGAACACGAATGGGTGAAAGAAGAAGGAGAAAAAGTCAGAGTCGGAATCACGGATTTTGCTCAATCTGAACTTGGCGACATCGTTTTTGTTGAGCTTCCTGAAGTGGGAGAAGAACTAAAAACAGACGAGCCTTTCGGAAGTGTGGAATCTGTAAAAACCGTTTCCGAATTATATGCACCGATCAGCGGTAAAGTTGTAGAAGTGAATGAAGATTTGGAAGACAGCCCTGAGTTTGTGAATGAGTCTCCTTATGATAAAGCCTGGATGGTTGTTGTTGAACCAAGCGATTCTTCAGAAGTTGAGCAGCTGATGTCTTCTGAAGAATATGAAGCGATGATTGATGAAGATTAATCAAAACAAGTAAGCCCGTTGTACAGGCAGGACTGATGATTCCTTGTCTGACATGATCGTGCTTGATCTTAATCATGTTCAGACCATGCCATATGGCATGGTCTGTTTCTATATAGTAGGTGATGAAGATGGATGGAGAACGGATTTTGATTGTTGAAGGGATTACAGATAAGAAGAAATTGAACAAAGTACTGGATGAGAAAATCGAAATCATCTGTACCCATGGGACGCTCGGTATTGAGCGAATGGAAGAAATGATCTTTGAACATAACCTGGATGAACGATCGGTCTATATCCTTGTGGATGAAGATGATTCCGGTTTTAAACTACGGAAGATGCTGACAGAGGAACTTCCGCACGCAGAGCATATTTATATTGATAAAGCCTTTAGAGAAGTGGCGGCTACTCCCGAGCCGGAACTCGCCCGTGCCCTGTTAAGCCGTCATTTCAGCGTGAAGTCGATGTATTTAATTTAGGAGGAAGCTTTGCAGAATTTAATACAAAATGAGGCAGCCTGGGTGCTGTCCTCGGATGAAAAAACGATGACATTTATTCACAGCCCTTTTTGCGGGACGTGCCACCTTGCCCGCAAGATGCTGATAACGTTGGAAGAGATGTATAAAAAAACACTATTCTCGGAAATGAACGCCTCTCTGCATCCTGCATTGATGGAACAATATCGAGTGGAAAGTGTTCCATGCCTCTTGATTACCCATAAAGGAGAAGTTCTTGAAAAGGTCTATGCTTTTCAATCCGTCCCACACATGTATGAAAAGATCATTCCCTATCTATAACCCGCCTTTATTCCCCGGGAAATGACAAGATAAAAACGGTAAAAAACCCGTCCTGCATAAACAGGGCGGGTTTTATTCATCGGCCGTATGACCAGTGATAAGCGGGTGGGAGGCCTTCCGCTGTTTTGATGATTAAACAATTTCCCCCAGGGACTGGACGATATCGAGAAAGGAAGCTTTATCACCGAACGATTCGTGGACCCTGCCTTCCTGATCTATGATAATAGTGGAAGGGACGCCCTTGCAGCCGAACGTATCGTATAAGCTTCGCCCATCATCAATCAAGGTAGGCTGGTTAAGAAATTTTTCAGCATATTCCTTTCCGGCATCAGGGCTGCGTTCACGACCGGGAACGTTAATCGTAACCAGCTCCACTTTTTCTTTGTCCATCGTTTCAAAGAGCTGCTCTTTTTTAGGTAAGTCTCTCCCGCAGTCAGGACACCAGGATGCCCAGAAAGTCAGGACGATCACCTTTCCGAAATGGTCGCTCAGACGATAGGTGGAGGGCTGATTTATATAAGAAAGCTCAAATTGAGGAGCACGTTCCTTCATGATTTCATCTCCTTACTGTAAAAATATACCTGATTATTATCTTTGACGTCCGTATAGACTCCATGCTAACATAACATATAATTTCACAGCGACATCATAACTTATCCAGAGTGGTGGAGGGACTGGCCCTTTGAAACCCGGCAACCGGCAAAAGCACGGTGCTAAATCCTGCGGAGCGTAAAGCTTTGATAGATGAGATCCACTAAAGTCTCTTCTATTTTAGGAGAGACTTTTTTGCATATCCAGATGTTCTTCTTTTCTGAAAAGTGGCTCATTTATGTTGACACGCTGGTGGCAGAGTGCTAAAATCCACTTTGTAGTTATGAAATGAATTAAAGCAGTAATAATTTAATAAGCTAAAATCTCTTATCCAGAGTGGCGGAGGGACTGGCCCTACGATGCCCGGCAACCAGCAGGTGTAACCGACCTGTCAAGGTGCCAAATCCTGCAGAGCATAACAGCTCTGACAGATGAGAGAACAGAAGATACATTGTTATTGAAACGCCATTCTGTTCTCGAACAGAATGGCGTTTTTTGAATGGGAGGGAACACATCATGATTACAATCAAGGATCTTTCTAAAGTTTTTCAAACGAAGGATCGGGAAGTGAAAGCTGTTGATGGCTTAAGCCTTACAATAAATAAAGGGGAAATCTACGGTGTCATTGGTTATAGTGGAGCGGGTAAAAGTACTTTTATCCGGCTGTTGAACCGACTGGAGGATCCAACAGAGGGCAGCATCCACGTCGGTGATCAGGATTTAACGGGACTCAGTAAGAATAAACTGCGTATTGCCCGCCAGGATATCGGAATGATTTTTCAGCACTTCAACCTGCTTTGGTCCAGAACGGTTTATGATAACATCGCTTTTCCGTTGGAAATTGCCGGTGTACCAAAGGAAGAACGGAGCAAAAGAGTGAACGAACTGATCGATCTGGTCGGTTTATCCGGCAGAGGAAACTCCTACCCATCCCAGTTGAGTGGTGGACAGAAACAGCGTGTAGGAATTGCCAGGGCGCTGGCCAACAACCCGAAAGTCCTCCTTTGTGATGAAGCGACATCCGCTCTGGATCCGGAAACGACAGACTCCATATTGGATCTTCTTGTAGACATCAATGAAAAACTCGGACTGACCATAGTTTTGATTACTCACGAAATGCATGTCATTCGTAAGATCTGTCATCAGGTGGCAGTCATGGAGCAGGGGAAAATCGTTGAAAAGGGAGATGTTCTGGACGTATTTCTTCATCCAGATCAGCCAGTGACGAAGAAATTCGTCGATCAGGTGATGGGTGATCAGGAAAAAGAGCACTCTCTGAAATTGATCAAAGATAAGTACCAGTCCGGAAAAATCGTCCGGCTGCATTTTGTAGGAGAGAGTACCAACCAAGCGCTGATCAGTGAGGTCTCCAGGAAGTTCGTCCTGGATGTGAATATTCTTCACGGGAAGATCACGCAGACGCAAAAAGGAGCTTACGGAACGATGTTTGTTCAGTTTGAAGGAGACGATGAGGAAGCAGCCCGGGCAATCGAATATATACGCTCGACTTCTGTGGAAGTGGAGGTGAACCCGGATGCTTAATGGATTACTGCCAAACGTACGCATGGAAGACATGATTACAGCCACAAATGAAACGTTGTATATGACTCTGATTTCCGTAGCCGGCACATTTATCCTCGGGATTCTGCTCGGCCTGCTGCTTTATTTATCTGGTCCGGGAGGGCTCTGGCAGAACAAAGTGGTCAATGCAGTGACAGCTTCTGTCGTAAACATTTTCCGTGCCATTCCTTTTATTATATTGATCCTGCTTCTGTTCCCGTTTACAGACTTCTTGATTGGAACGATCCGCGGTCCGAACGCAGCCCTTCCGGCGTTAATTATCGGAGGAGCTCCGTTTTACGCGAGACTTGTTGAGATTGCATTGAAGGAAGTGGAAAAAGGTGTCGTAGAGGCAGCGAAGGCGATGGGGGCTAAATCATCAACGATCATCTTCAAAGTCCTGCTGCCTGAATCCATGCCTGCCCTTATTTCAGGAATTACGGTGACCGCCATTGCACTGATTGGTTATACCGCCGTGGCGGGTGCGATTGGTGCCGGTGGTCTTGGAGATTTTGCTTATTTCTACGGTTTCCAGCGTAGTAATTTTGATGTGGTCTTCATTTGCACGGTGCTTATCATTATTATTGTGTTTATTTTCCAATTCATCGGAGATTATGCTTCCCGTAAATTGGACAAAAGATAAAAAACAAAAGGGAGAGATTATTCATGAAAAAAATCTGGACAACAGCGGTTGCGCTGTTATTCGTTCTTGTTCTTGCCGCCTGCGGTTCTTCTGAGGAAGATTCCTCCAGCGGTGAAGGAAATACGGAAATTACAGTAGGAGCAACAAGTGTTCCTCACGCTGAAGTTCTTGAAGAAGCAAAGCCGCTTCTTGAAGAAGAAGGGATCACGTTAAATATCGAGGAATACCAGGATTACATCCTTCCAAACCAGGATTTGGCCGAAGGACGTATTGATGCAAACTATTTCCAGACGATTCCTTATATGGAACTTCAAGAGCAGGATAATGATGATTATGATTTTGCCAATCTCGGCGGGATTCACATTGAGCCGATCGGTGTGTACTCCCAAAAGTATGACAACCTTGAAGACGTAGAAGAAGGTACCGAGTTCGTCATGAGCCGTTCTGTATCCACCCACGGTCGTGTATTGACACTTCTTGAAAAAGAAGGGTTGATCAAACTGGATGAGAGTGTAGAAAAAGTGGATGCCACGGTCAATGATATTGTCGAGAACCCTAAAAACCTTCAGTTTGATACCGGCGTGGACGCAGCCGGCCTTCCTGAAGTGTACAACAAAGAGGAAGAAGTCCTTGTAGCGATTAACACGAACTACGCGATTGAAGCGGACCTTGTACCAAAAGATGATGCGATCATCCTTGAAGGGACAAACTCCCCTTATGTGAACGTCATCGCTGCTCAAAGCAAAGACGAGGACAACGAGGCACTGAACACGCTAGTGGAAGTCCTGCGTTCTGAAGACATTCAAACCTTTATTGAAGAGGAATACGAAGGAGCAGTTATCCCTGTCTCCGACGATTCTGAATAACGGATAAAATAAGTGACTGCGGTTGATACTAACCGCAGTCACTTATTATTTATGGGAGGTTTTAACATGCAGGATCAGAATATGACGTGGACGCAGACATATTTACACGATTATAAAGAAGGAATGGGTGTCTTTGCGGAACACATGCCTGAAGTCGCCCACCAGTTCAGTCAATTTTCCCAGGAGTGTTTTAAAGCCGGAGAGCTTTCACAAAAAGACAAGCAGCTGATGGCTCTCGGAATCAGCATCGTGGCCCAGGATGAATATTGTATGATCTACCACACCAAAGGCTGTGTCGATCAGGGAGCTTCGGAAAGAGAGATCATGGAAGCTTGTGGAGTCGCCGCAGCTTTTGGAGGCGGAGCAGCTCTCAGTCAAGCTGTTACCCTTGTCCAGGACGCCTACAGTGATTTAACGAACAACGTTAACTAATTGAATTATTAGAAAATTAAAGAAAAAGTAATGTATTAAATGGAAATGCAATTATTAAACGCTTACATCGGTCCGCGGGTCCGCATATGAATGAAAATGCGGTTTCAGAAGATTTTATACAGGGTAAAGATTTGTGGTAACCTAAATTGTGTAAATAATCTGAAAGGGTTGATTCGTTATTAATGACCATCTGCAGTTGAATTTCACCGCTGAAATGGAAAAGGCTATGCATCAGGCTCACAATACGAGTTATGCGGAGTACAGCCGTAGACTGGACACTCGGCTGGAAGTAGAACAAAAGCGTCAGCGTGAATTCGAACAAACTCAGAAAATGCATGCCCAGGTGGACCGTCAATTGCATAGATAATGTTTAGGAACGAATCAATCAGGTGGCTTTAGTCACCTGATTTTTTCATGTTATACTAATGTAGGAAAGTGAGAATGAACATGTATCAATGTCCAGGTTTCCCTCTCCTTTTACCAGTGGGAAAAAGTTGATTACAAATAAAAAATGATTTAAGATTATAATGAGAATAAATTGAGAATGAATGTTTGTTTTCAGTCTGACTGGACATTCGATAATAATAGATACTGGAGGTATACATTATGGCAGGATCAACATTAGAAATTAAAGATCTTCACGTAGAGATTGAAGGTCAGGAAATCCTTAAAGGTGTAAACTTAACAATCAACGGCGGTGAATTCCACGCAGTTATGGGACCAAACGGAACAGGTAAGTCCACGTTGTCCTCTGCAATCATGGGTCATCCGAAGTATGAAGTAACCAAAGGTGAAATCATCCTTGATGGTGAAAACGTACTGGAGATGGAAGTAGACGAGCGTGCGAAAGCCGGCTTGTTCCTGGCCATGCAGTACCCGAGTGAAATCAGCGGTGTAACCAACTCCGACTTCCTGCGTTCTTCCATTAACGCTCACCGTGAAGAAGGTGATGAAATCTCTCTTATGAAATTCATTAAAGAGATGGACAACACGATGGATACACTTGAAATGGATAAGAACATGGCTCAGCGTTACTTGAACGAAGGTTTCTCCGGTGGTGAGAAAAAACGTAACGAAATTCTGCAGCTGATGATGATTCAACCGGCGATTGCCATCCTGGATGAGATTGATTCCGGCCTGGATATTGATGCTCTTAAAGTCGTTTCCAAAGGGATCAACGAAATGCGCAACGACTCCTTCGGCTGCCTGATCATCACTCACTACCAGCGTCTATTGAACTACATCACTCCTGATAAAGTACACGTGATGATGCAGGGTCGTATTGTGAAGTCCGGTGGTCCGGAGCTTTCCCAGCGCCTTGAAGAAGAAGGATACGACTGGATCAAGCAGGAGCTTGGCATCGAAGACGAAACGGTCAACGCGTAATAAGATAGGAGGGTAACCATGACAGTAGAAGTCACACTACCATACGACAAAGAGTATGTTACAAACTTTTCCCAGGGTCTTCAGGAACCTGAATGGATGAAGAACCTTCGTCTAAGTGCTCTGGAGAAATCAGAATCTCTTCCATTACCAAAACCAGATAAAACCAATATATCCAAATGGAACTTCACGGAATTCGATCATCACGTAACGAGTGATAAGATTGAAAACCTTGACGATCTTCCAGTTGAAATCAAGGACTTTTTAGATCAGGAAAAAGAACAGCAGAACCTTGTAATTCAGCGTAACCATACCGTTGCCTATGCAGCGATTGAACAGCAGCTGAAGGACAAGGGTGTCATCTTTACAGACATGCTGACAGCTGTCCGTGAGCACAGCGATCTCGTTGAAAAGTATTTCATGAATGATGCGGTGCACGTGGACGAACACCGTTTGACTGCGCTGCATGCGGCTCTAGTGAACGGCGGGATTTTCCTTTATGTTCCAAAGAACGTTCAGATCGAAGAACCGATTCAGGCGATTTTCTGGCAGGAGGATCCTAAAGCCTCTCTCGTTAACCACATTCTTGTTGTGGCAGAGGAAAACAGTTCTGTTACGTATGTGGAGAACTATATTTCCCACAATAAAGAAGAAAAAACTTCTTCCAACATTGTGGCAGAAGTGATCGCTAAAGACGGAGCGAAGGTTTCCTTCGGTGCGGTGGATAACTTCGAAGCCGGAACGACAGTTTATGCGAACCGCCGCGGTGTAGCCTATCGTGATGCAGTGATCGAATGGGCTCTCGGCCAGATGAATGAAGGAGATACCGTTTCTGAAAACATCACGCATTTGATCGGTGACAACTCCCATTCCAATGCGAAAACAGTAGCCATCGGCCGTGGAGCGCAGAAGCAGAACTTTACAGCGAATATCACCCATTTCGGAAAAGGGTCGGATGGATATATCCTTCAGCACGGAGTTATGAAGGACAAAGCCTCTGCAATCTTTAACGGAATCGGAAAAATCGAACACGGCGCCAGTAAATCCAATGCCGAGCAGGAGTCCCGTGTACTGATGCTCAGCAAAGATGCACGTGGTGATGCGAACCCGATCCTTCTTATTGATGAAGATGACGTTACCGCTGGTCACGCTGCTTCTGTCGGCCGTGTGGATCCAATCCAGCTTTATTATCTAATGAGCCGTGGAATCTCTCGCTTTGAAGCGGAGCGTTTGATTATTCACGGATTCCTGGCACCTGTGGTAAATCAATTGCCTGTAGAGGCGGTAAAACGCCAGCTTAGACAGGTAATTGAAAGGAAAGTCTATTAATGGATGTAAAAGCTGTACGCGAACAGTTCCCAATCCTTCAACAGGAAGTGAATGGGCATCCGCTCGTGTACCTGGATTCCTCCGCGACTTCCCAAAAACCCCTTCAGGTGATTGAGAAGCTTGATGAATACTACCGCGGATACAATTCCAACGTTCACAGAGGTGTTCATACACTGGGAACGAAAGCAACAGACGAATATGAAGGTGCCCGCGAAAAAGTCCGCCGCTTCATAAATGCTTCCAGTACACAGGAAGTCATTTTCACACGTGGTACAACGACAGCGATCAATACGGTAGCATCAAGCTACGGCCGTGCGAACCTTTCTGAAGGTGACGAAGTCGTCATTACTCAGATGGAGCACCACAGCAACATCATCCCGTGGCAGCAGGTCGTCAAAGAAACAGGCGCTGTCCTCAAGTATATTCCGATGCAGCCCGATGGAACCGTTCGTTTGGAAGATGCAGAAGCAGCGATTACCGACAAAACGAAAATTGTAGCAATGATGCATGTATCCAACGTACTTGGTACGATCAACCCGGTGAAGGAAGTGGCTGAAATCGCCCACCGTAAAGGTGCAGTCATGCTCGTGGACGGAGCTCAGAGTGTCCCTCATATGAGCATCGACGTCCAGGACCTGGATGCTGACTTTTACGCCTTCAGCGGCCACAAAATGTGCGGTCCGACCGGCATTGGTGTTCTCTACGGTAAGAAAGCCTTGTTGAATGATATGGAGCCGGTTGAATTCGGTGGTGAGATGATCGATTTTGTTAACCTGTATGATTCCACGTGGAAAGAGCTTCCGTGGAAATTTGAAGGGGGTACGCCGATCATTGCAGGCGCTGTTGGTCTTGGCGCAGCGATCGACTTCCTTTCAGACATCGGACTGGATAACATTCGCAGGCATGAAGAAAAACTGGCTGCCTATGCGGTTCAGGAAATGAACAAGATGGACGATATGAAGATTTTCGGTCCTGAACATCGTGCCGGTCTTGTAACGTTCAATCTCGGCGATGTCCACCCTCACGATCTCGCAACCGTGCTTGACGCTGAAGGGGTGGCTGTACGTGCGGGACATCACTGTGCCCAGCCGCTGATGCGCTGGCTGAACGTCTCGGCTACGGCCAGAGCAAGTTTTTATCTCTACAACACAGAAGAAGATATAGACCGACTTGTCGCTGGATTACAAACAACAAAGGAGTATTTTGGCGATGTCTTTTAATAACCTAGATACCCTTTACCGTCAAGTCATTATGGATCATTATAAAAACCCGCGCAATCGTGGCTCCATTGAAGGAAATCCAATGGTCGTAGATATGAACAATCCGACCTGCGGGGACCGGATACAGGTTTACCTGCAAGTGGAGGACGGATTGGTCCAGGAAGCGAAGTTTGACGGAGAAGGCTGTTCCATCAGCCTTTCCTCCGCATCCATGATGACGCAGGCGATTAAAGGCAGACCCGTTGATGAAGCACTAAAGATGTCCGAGCTGTTTTCCGACCTTATGCAGGGGAAAGACATTGATGAAGACGGCCTTGACCTTGGCGATATTGAAGCCCTTCAGGGAGTAGCCAAGTTCCCGGCACGCATCAAATGTGCGACACTGGCATGGAAAGCCATGGAAAAAGGTGTCGGAGAAGAGAAGCAGGACTAAAGCTTTTGCCAATACCAAAAGGAGGTATGTACCATGGCCAAAAAAGCGCCAGAAGTGGGAGAGTACCAATATGGTTTCCACGAAAAAGACGTATCCATTTTCCGTACACAGAAAGGTTTGACGAAGGAAGTCGTTGAACAAATTTCTAATTATAAAGAAGAGCCGAAGTGGATGCTTGATTTCCGCCTGAAGTCTCTTGAGCAGTTTTATAAAATGCCGATGCCACAGTGGGGTGGCGACCTCCAGGAACTGAACTTTGATGATATTACGTATTACGTAAAACCATCCGAACGTTCCGAGCGTTCGTGGGATGAAGTTCCGGAAGAAATCAAGAATACGTTCGACCGTCTTGGAATTCCGGAAGCGGAGCAGAAATACCTTGCCGGTGTATCTGCCCAGTATGAATCCGAAGTGGTTTATCACAACATGGAGAAAGACCTGGAAGATATGGGTGTAATCTTTAAGGATACCGATTCAGCTCTTAAAGAAAACGAGGACCTTTTCAAAGAATATTTCGGTAAAGTCATTCCTCCATCCGACAACAAATTCTCAGCGTTGAACTCTGCGGTCTGGTCCGGTGGTTCTTTCATCTATGTTCCGAAAAATACGAAGGTGGAAACGCCGCTTCAAGCCTATTTCCGTATCAACTCTGAAAACATGGGACAGTTCGAGCGTACGCTGATCATTGCTGACGAAGGTTCTTCTGTCCACTATGTAGAAGGCTGTACAGCTCCAACGTATTCGTCCAGTTCCCTGCACAGTGCGGTCGTTGAAATTTTCGTTAAGGATAATGCGTACTGCCGTTATACAACGATCCAGAACTGGGCCAACAACGTCTACAACCTTGTTACGAAGCGTGCGGTTGCTGAGTCCAATGCAACGATGGAATGGGTCGACGGGAACCTCGGTTCCAAGTTGACGATGAAATATCCAGCTGTCCTTCTTAAAGGAGAAGGAGCCCGCGGTATGACGTTGTCCATCGCTCTTGCTGGTAAAGGCCAGCACCAGGATGCCGGTGCGAAAATGCACCACCTGGCGCCGAATACGTCATCGACCATCGTTTCCAAATCCATCTCCAAGCATGGTGGTAAAGTAACCTACCGCGGAATCGTGCAGTTCGGCCGTAAAGCCGAAGGCGCTCGTTCCAACGTTGAGTGTGATACGCTCATTATGGATAACGAATCTACGTCAGATACGATTCCATACAACGAAATCATGAACGAGAACATCTCTCTTGAGCACGAAGCGAAAGTTTCCAAAGTTTCTGAAGAGCAGCTGTTCTACTTGATGAGCCGTGGTGTTTCTGAAGAGGAAGCAACAGAAATGATCGTGATGGGCTTCATCGAGCCATTCACGAAAGAACTTCCAATGGAATATGCCGTTGAGATGAACCGCCTGATCAAATTTGAAATGGAAGGTTCCATCGGTTAATCGAATACAGAAGCCGCACAGATCCCGATCTGTGCGGCTTTTTTTTGTGGGCAGACACAGAATGGAGAAGCAGAAGCGGGCAGGATGTTTTATGAATAGAAAACATGATACTATAATATTATCTATAATGAGTTGAGGAAGGTCCCTTATGTTTCTTTTAATGTTTTTGATTGGTGTTGTGACGGCTTTAGTGGGGAGCATCGCCGGCCTCGGCGGCGGTGTTATTTTAGTGCCTGTGCTCCTCTTTTTGGCCGATCATCTTCCAGCCTTTGACTGGGTGAGCCCCCAGTCCATCGTTGGAGTTTCACTGGTCGTTATGATTTTCACCGGTATGTCGTCGACGATTTCGTATATCCGGCATAACCGGGTGGATAAAAAAATCGGCTTTATCTTTTTATATGGAAGTATTCCTGGAGGCATCTTCGGTTCCTGGCTGAATCAATTTTTTAAAACAGACGGGTTCTCTTTGTTTTTTGGGATTGTAATGATACTCGTTTCTCTCTTGTTTTTTATTCCGAGGAGACCACCGGGCACACCGTTGTTCACAAGCGGGATTAAAAGAGAGAGAACAATAAATGGACAAACGTACACTTATCAAATGCCTGTATGGCTCGGGCTGTCCTTGTCTTTTGCTGTTGGCATGCTCTCGGGTCTGCTCGGCATCGGCGGCGGTTCTTTGATGGTGCCTGCGATGATTCTGCTGTTGAATATTCCCCCGCATATCGCGACGGCTACATCGATGTTTATGATTTTCTTTGCCAGCATCACGAGTTCAGCCACCCACGTTGCAATGGGGCATGTGGACTGGGGCGTCACGCTCTGGTTTATTCCAGGGGCCTATGCAGGAGGGATGCTTGGAGCTGAAATCAACCGTCACCTGAACGGGAAAGCAGTGGAATGGTTCTTAAGGATTCTGCTGATTATGATAGGGATACGCTTAATCTGGCAAGGGTTAGGGTGAGGAGACTGATGATGAAGGAAAAACTGCACGTATACTATACAAGTGATCTTCATAGTCACTTTGAGAATTGGCCCCAGATTGTCGGCTATTTTCGAGAGAAGAAAAAAATCCATGATCAAAAAGGGGAAGACTACTGGCTGTTGGATAACGGCGATCACGTCGACCGTTTTCATCCTATAACCGAAGGATTGATGGGCAAGGGAAACGTTGACCTATTGAATCAGGCTGGTTATTCCGTAGCGACCCTTGGAAATAACGAAGGGATTACACTTGCCAAAGAGGACCTTCATAAACTCTATGACGAAGCGGACTTTCACGTGGTCTGTGCCAACCTGGAGTGTTTGGAATCTCCTGCACCGGAATGGCTCAAACCGTATCATATCCTCCACTCCAGCCGAGGCACGAAGGTAGCCGTCATTGGTTTGACGGCCCCTTTCCAAGCCTTTTATCAGAAACTTGGCTGGGACGTCCATTCACCATATGACTGGCTGGATAAGCTGCTGCCGGAAGTGAAGGAAAAAGCAGACATCGTCGTTCTATTATCCCACCTCGGGATCAATGAAGATGAAGAGATCGCACGAAGGTACAATGGAATTGATCTCATTATCGGAGGCCACACGCATCACCTTTTTCAAAACGGCGAGCATGTAGACGGTACGCTGTTGACAGCCGCTGGGAAGCACGGCACCCATCTCGGGGAGGTGCTGTTGGAATGGGACTGCGAGGCCGGTGAAATCACCAGGAAAGAAGCTTATGCGGTCCCTACAGAGCAGATGAGAAAAGACGATCAGGTGACCGAATACTTAAGGTGGATCCGCGGGGAGGCTGTACGCCGTCTGGAAACCCCTGTAGCCTATTTGAAAGAGCCGATGCATATTGCCTGGTTCCAGGACAGTCCGCTTATGTCCAGACTTACGGAGCAGCTCCGCACATGGACTTCATCTGATATAGCCATGTTGAATGCTGGCGTTCTTCTTGACCATCTGCCGGCCGGGGATATTACGTATGAGGACGTTCACCGGATCTGTCCGCATCCGATGAATCCATGCAGGGTGGAGTTAAGAGGAGATGAACTTCTTGAAGTCATCCGGGCGGCTCATACGAAGAAGCTGACGGAAATCCGTCTGAAAGGGTTCGGTTTCAGAGGAGAAGTTATAGGCAGAATGGTTTTTGCCGGCGTTGATATTGAACGAAGGCTGGATGAGGACGGAGAAGAGCGTGTCGTTCAAGTGCTGTACAAAGGCAAGCCTGTGGAATACGATCAGACGTACAGCTTTGCTACAGCAGACACATTTACGTTCGGTCGTTTCTTCCCGGAAATTGCTTATGCAGAAACGAAGCAGTATTTTATGCCGGAACTCTTAAGGGATTTACTGAAAAAAGAACTGAAAAAATAAAATGATCCCCCTGCCGGGAAAGAAAGCGGCAGGGGGATTATTTTATTGTCTTCCTGTGCTGTATGAGATGTATAAAGATATCCTGTATTTCTGCGAAAGGGACTATCTTTGGTGATTAGAGAAAGGGCGCTCTTCATATATATAGAGGGGGAGGGTGCCTGTATGCCTAAAAACCGAGTGACTAAACGATCCACCATAGGCAGGCGGATTGTCATCAGCCTGTTGTTTTTCGCCCTTTTCACGGTGCTGAGTCTCTGGTATATCAACAGAGGGGTGACGCCGGCGCTGGTCGAGATTGCTGAAACAAAAGCCCAGCAGCTGGCAAGAGATGCCATTAATGAAGCTGTAAGCAAACAGATTGCAGAAGACCTGCAATTTAATGACTTGGTTAAGATGGAAAAAGATGATCAGGGAAATGTCGTTTATATGGGATGGAACTCTGTGCTTGTCAACCGAGCTCTCCGGGATACAACCATCAGGGTCCAAAATTTCTTGAAGCGGATGGAGCTTGGTGAACTGCCGATGGAAGATACGACACTGGAACCGGACCTCGACCCGGATCGGACTCCGGAAGAGCAGGGGGAACAGCCCGCAACACTCATTGAACTTCCGATTGGGATGGCTACCAACAACAGTCTGCTTGCCAACCTTGGACCCAAGGTGCCTGTACAGCTGCGTGTCATTGGAGATGTTCAGTCTGAAGTGGATATTGAAATGACGGAATACGGAATCAATGCCGCCTTGTTTGAATTGACCATCCACTTTGAGGTAAATGTTCGAATCGTCATCCCTTTTTCCACAGAAACGACGGTCGTCACCAACAATATTCCAATCGACCAGGCTACGATTCTCGGGGAAGTACCGGAATATTTCGGAGGCATGTCCGGAGGTGACGGCGGGAACCCTTCGTTCTCCCTTCCTATGGAGCCCTTGCAATAATGGCCGGTCACTGATACAATACCAAAGAACTGAATATGCGTGACCTTATCAGATCGGTGAGGTAGAGGCGCAGGCATCATGAGTAGCTGATGGGAGTTTGACAAGCCGGGATCATTAGTGAAAGGGAAGGCCTGCCGAAGTGTGGCTGAACACGTCAAGTTTTGACACGCTGGTGTATACCTGAAGAAGGCATACACTGTCATGCATGCTTTTGGGTGCATGGGGCGCTACTGATCGAAATGGAGGATAATCAAGTTGTCTGCAGACAGTGATGGATTATTTTCTGTCATTGTTTTTTTATTTTATTCCTCATTTTATACCCACCAGTAGCCTTCCATTCCCGTAACATCAAGATATACGGAGGGGAAACACATGGAAGGAACCATCTTTTCTTTAGTTCCAGCAATACTTATGCTTATCCTTGTCTTAGTCACAAGGCGCGTCATCTTGTCCCTTGGGATAGGGATTATCGTCGGAGCATTCATGCTCACACAAATGGATATTGGAGCAGGTCTGGGCTTGATCTGGTCTATATTTGCCGGTATTTTCGTCAGCGAAGGGGCGTTAAACACAGGGAATCTGTATCTCTTGTCCTTTTTATTTCTGCTCGGAGTCGCCACAGCCTTTATGACGGCCTCCGGAGGCAGCCGCGCTTTCGGTAAATGGGCTGTTGAAAGGATCCGGACGAGAAAAGGGGCCAAGCTCGTTCCGTCCATTCTAGGTATCATCATTTTTATTGATGACTACTTTAATGCTCTTGCAGTCGGACAGGTCGCACGTCCTGTAACAGACCGCTATAAAGTATCCAGAGCCAAACTGGCCTACTATATAGACTCCACTTCAGCGCCGATTACGGTCATATCACCGATATCCAGCTGGGGAGCTTATATTATCGGAACGATTGGAAGCATTCTTGCAGCCAATGAGATTTCGAACTATCAGGCTTTTGAAGCTTTTGTTCTTATGATCCCGGCAAACTTCTATGTATTTGCAGCACTGCTTCTTGTATTTTTGACGATTTATCTGCGTCTGGATATTGGTCCGATGAAAACGCACGAAAACAGAGCCAAGGATACAGGCGAGCTTCACAACCCGGATAGAGGGGATGTGCCCGGCGACTTGAATAATGAATTCAAGGAGCATGACAACGGGAAGATTTCCCACTTAATCTGGCCGATTGTAACGTTGATCATCGGTACAGTGGGCATGATGGTTTATACAGGAATTCAAAGTTCAGAAGGAACCGCGGATATCCTTTCCATCTTTGCTAACACAAACGTAAACATTTCCTTGTTTGCCGGAGGGATCATTTCCGTAGTCACAGCCCTGCTTTTATATGTCGGGCAGCCGTCACCGAAATCCGGTTTGCTGCACGTATTTCTACAAGGGTTTAAAGCGATGCTGCCGGCGATCTACATTCTGATTGCTGCCTGGATGATCGGCGACATTATCAGCCGCCTGCAGACAGGGGAATATCTCGCCCAGCAGTTCAGTCAGGCGGATGTGAACATCGCCTATCTTCCGCTGATCATCTTCCTGTTATCCGGTTTTATGGCCTTATCTACAGGAACGTCCTGGGGAACTTTCGGAATTATGCTTCCGATTGCTGGAGAAATTGCTGCTGTCACCGATCCAGCATTCCTTCTTCCAGCCCTTTCAGCCGTTCTCGCTGGTTCTGTGTTCGGTGATCACTGTTCACCGATTTCCGATACGACGATCCTTTCGTCCACAGGAGCGGGAGCCAACCACATTGATCACGTATTGACCCAGCTGCCATATGCCATCATTGCAGCTGTGGCTGCCTCGGTCGGTTATGTTGTGCTGGGCCTTACAGGACAGGTTTGGGTGCCGCTGCTGCTGTCCCTTATCATTGTTCTCATCACAGCTCTGGTCATTCACAAACTGAATCCCGAAAAAAGATAGAAAAAATGATGAGTTGAAAAGAGGGGGAACTTCTGTTAAACAGGAGTTCCTCCTCTTTATTTATTATCTCTTTACAAGCTGAAAGGCAGAGAAAGCATGCCTCTGTCTATTTCATTCCTAAGTCCTAAGACTTCCTGATCTGGTATTTTCTGAAAATTTTAAAAATATTTTGACAAGCCTATGCGCTGCCGTTATAATTTAAAACAGAATAATCAGAAAAATAAAAAATGAGGGACATTTATCACCGTTCCTCTCAGGGAGGTCTTTCACATGGAAAATCGCGCACAATGGGGTACACGTGCCGGATTTATCCTGGCAGCCGTAGGTTCTGCCATTGGTTTGGGGAACATTTGGCGTTTTCCAGCTGTTGCTTATGAAAATGGAGGAGGAGCATTTTTTATTCCTTACTTGTTCGCTCTTCTAACCGCAGGTATTCCTCTATTGATCATGGAGTTTACCATCGGTCATAAGTACCGTGGATCTGCACCGTTGTCCTTTTTCCGGATGAGCAGAAAAGCAGAGTGGATCGGCTGGTGGGGTGTGCTGGTCGCGTTTGTTATTTCCACTTATTATGCGGTCATTATCGGCTGGGCCATTTCATACAGTGTGTTTTCGTTCAATTTATCATGGGGTGATGATACCGAAGGCTTTTTGTTCAGTGACTACCTTCAGTTATCTGTGAATCCCGGCGAGACCGGAAGCCTCGTCCCCGGTGTACTGATTCCTCTGCTTATTGTGTGGGCGATTACACTTGGAGTTCTATTCAAGGGAGTTAAAAAGGGAATTGAGACTGCGAACAAAATCTTCATTCCTACACTTGTCGTCCTTTTCATGATCATTGTTATACGAGCCCTTACACTTCCGGGAGCAGCACAGGGGCTGCAGGCTTTCTTCGAACCGAATTTCTCAGCGATTATGGACAGTTCGGTATGGGTCGCCGCCTATGGACAGATTTTCTTCAGTCTTTCTATTGCTTTTGCTATTATGATTACTTATTCCAGTTACCTTCCGAAAAAATCGGATATTACAAATAACGCGTTTATTGCCGGTTTCAGTAATTCAGGTTTTGAACTGCTTGCTGGTATCGGAGTATTCGCTGCCCTTGGCTTCATGGCTTCCCAGAGTGGAGTGCCTGTAAACGAAGTCGTTAGCGGCGGGGTGGGACTTGCCTTTGTTGTCTTCCCACAGATCATTAATGAATTTCCAGCATTGAATGGATTGTTCGGATTTTTGTTCTTCCTTTCACTCGTGCTGGCCGGATTGTCTTCCTTGATTTCCATTTCGGAGACATACGTAGCCGGGATCAGCGAGAAATTTGGAATTTCCAGAACGAAGGCAGTCGCTTTCGGCGGCGGAACAGCAGCCGTTATCTCTCTGTTGTTTGCTACGCAGGGCGGATTGTTCTTCCTGGATGCTGCTGACTATTTCATCAACCAGTTTGGTGTCGCTTTCGTCGGGCTTGTCGAAGTCGTAGTCATTGCCTGGTTCCTTCGTAAGCTCAATGATTTTCAGTCGCACGCTAATGAAATATCCGATATCCGTCTCGGAACATGGTGGAAAGTGTCCCTTGGACTTATTACACCACTCGTACTTGGATATATGATGTTCGACCTGTTTAAAACGAACCTGGCGAAAGAGTTCGACACAGAAACAGGAAACTACGAAGGATACGCAGATGGGTTCATTCTTTTCGGTGGCTGGTTTGTGGCAGCGTTCGCCCTCATTGTCGGAGTGTTGATGATGTTTAAACGCTGGAACGCCAAAGCTTTCGAAGAGGAAAAAAAGGAGGTAAGCTGACATGACAGCAGGTGCAGTAATTACCATGGTTATCGGAATGGTTGTCATCTGGGGAGGTCTGGCAGCGAGCATTACGAACGCTGTGAAAAAAGCTAAATAATCAAAGGCGCCGCATCTGCGGCGCCTTTTAGTTTGTGCCATGATCGAGCGTTTCACTTGCCCTTTCAAGAAGTGTGATCATTCCCTTTCCGCAGATAAAGGTATCCAAGTTTTTTTTCGTTATGCTGCCTGGCTCCCTATTAACTAATGTTTGCGCTTTTCTGATTTTTCTTTTAAAATAATATCGCATTTGATTATAACTTTTGTAGGGGGGTCATATTGAATAAGATTGAGCGAATAATGAAGCCCATTCATATAGGGTTCACAACACTATGTTTAATTTATTTACTTTTAGTATTTATCACTGATATAGTTTTATCTCCACCAATTCTTTTTGCCTTTTTCATTGTCATTCCGTTGGGTAGGGCAAGTTTCCGACAAAGTGAAGGCCATAAGATTGATGCTATTGCCTCTCTTGGTTTGAGTTTGTTTTTCTTGGCAGCACTCGTTATTTCTTTAATTTGAAAAGAACGCCCTTCCATTGAATGAAGGGCGTTCTTCTTTTCAGCTCATCATTTGATCAGATGAAGTGGAGTGTTCGGTGGTGACGCCTGCGGGAAAAGCACGAGACGAAGATCCACTTGGACAGATGGTTTTCCTGTCCAAGTTAGCTGAGGCTGTGCCCGCGGCAAGCATCCACCGATAAACGGAACATGGTCATCCACAAGATGGGCTTTTTTTATTCTGCCATCCGTTCCCATCGTCTTAAGAACGGATAGGGGTCGAAGGACCATTCATTCTTCCCATTATCCTGGTACATCCCGTAGTGCAGATGCGGTGGAAACTTACCGGACGTGCCCGGCGGCCCGTAACCCGAAGCACCAACGGCTCCGATAACATCGCCAGGCTGAACGACGTCGCCGACTTTAATCTCTTTGGAAAAGTTCTGCAGGTGGGCGTAATAGTGATAAATGTTGTAAATATCACGAATTCCAATGCGCCAGCCTCCATACGTATTCCATCCCTTCATTTCGACGACGCCGTACGTCGTGGATTTGACAGGAACTCCGTAGCCGGCAAAGATATCGGTTCCTTCATGAATCCTCCGTCCACCAAATCCCCGCGCATCTCCCCATGTGCTCCGGTAACTGTAGTTGTACTGTTTAGGAAGAGGGAAATCACGGTTCGTTAAATGCACCGTTTTGAACGTGCGGAATACTTCGGCGGAATGCATAATCGTCTGAACGGTTAAATCCCGCTTGTAGTATTGAAATAATGCAATCTTGATATCATCTTCTGTGGTTCCGAACGATTTTATATACCGGCCGAGCGACCATAGTACGTCCTCATCGTTATGGATGTCTGCTTTTTCATCTCCATTGCCGTCTGACCCCCATCCATCAGGGGAGACGGCAGAAGGGAAAGCGTCAGCGGAGCCTGACCAGAACATGGGATCAAATTCGATAGCTGTAACCCGGCCTTCATCAGGATCATCGTGTACCTGGCGTTCATACTGGTCGACAGCTGCCAGATATTCCCATGGGATATCGGTAACGGCTGAAGTTTTTTTATAAAGGGCCATCCGCTCCTGGCTTTCTTTTTCATCTGGTTCTGCATGGACAGCTCCAGTTGAAAAAGAGAGAACGGCCATCAAGATTCCTGTCACGAGTGCTGTACCTTTCATATTCTCACCTACAACAAATTGATACTCTTAGGATGAACAAAGAATCTTCAGGTATGAATGGTAAATTCGGGAGGCTAATTTTCCATCCCGGTCTCTGCTTCTGTATTCGTATTTGGCCCTATATTCGGCTGATTTGGATTGGTTTCATCCACTTTTCCTTGAGGGGACTGCTTCATTTTTTTAATGATACTGCTGATGGTACTGTTATATCCTTCATCATAGACGGTGGAGTTGCTCAGACTTTGGACATCTCCAAAGGAAGCTGGATTATCGGACACATAAACGTGGTAAAAACTCGGGACAAGGGAATAGGCGGTTTTCTGAACCATGTCGGCGGCTGTTTGTCTATCGGTGTCATCCGCACGCTTATAGGCAACAAGCACTTCGTTGTCCGTTACAGCTGTGGCTACGTCATCAAACTGCTCGTATCGTAAAATCATGCGGGAAATCATATCCGCCATCTGTTCTCTGTTCACTTTAATCTGACGGTTTCTTTCCTCGTCCTGGTCCAGCTGGTTTTTCTCGAAGCGCACATAGCCGACCTGGCCGTCTTTCGGTTCGGTATTGTATCCGTCCATAGCATTTCCGCTGAGCGTATCACCGTCCATCAACTGTTGAGCTTCTTCTTCCTTCGTCTCCTGGCATCCGGCTAGAAGACCGCAGAGGAGAAGAGTGGCAGCCATTTGTTTAAGCTTCATCATAGATCCTCCTTGCCATATGGGTGTATTTTTATAGTGGGCACTTTTGTTGGAAACATACCTGTTCATTTTTTCAGGACGTTTCCTTCCTGTTGGAAAAATGTGATACACTAATGGGTAGATAGAGGTGATGGATGTGATTGAAATTTCAGGTAAAACGTTTGATATCCTGGAGAATCACCAGGAGGGCTTTCAGCAGGAAGAAGTGGAAGGCCGCTTCAGCGACATATTGAATAAATATGATTTTATCGTAGGGGACTGGGGATATGGTCAGCTCCGTCTGAAGGGATTTTACGACGATCAGAATTCCAAGGCGACCTTCGATACGAAAATCAGCACTTTGGAAGATTACTTATATGAATACTGCAATTTTGGCTGTGCTTATTTTGTTCTTAAGCGGATCCGACAGTAAAACCGGCGTGTTTACATAACACACGCCGGTTTTTTTAATGATCTTCCTGGGAGGGTTTAATATCAGCGTTTGATTCATCGTGCAGGGGATGGGCTCCATCCTCCTGACGGGGCAGATCTTCATGAAGGGACTTGTACTCGTAATTAAACGCACTGTAATACCTCTGCTTATTTGTCCATGGGGAACTTTTCTCATTGGAAACAGGCTCATGCTTATTCCGGGGGGATCCATAGGCTCCTTCCGGAAGCTGTTCCGGGACCAGATAGTTCCGCTGGGCTTCCACGTTGGCAAAATCGGAATAATCTTTCTTTTTCTTGTCATTCATCTTATTCGACCTCCTTAGGCTTAGAGTGAGCGTAAGGAACGGATTTATGCTACAGGAGATATGGAAGATAGTTTCTGAGCTCTTCGGCTTCCATTGCACTCAGCTGGAATAAATGCTCCAGGTATCCGTCCCTGTTGATGTTCTCTTCATCCAGAAGCCCCTGCCTGTTTTTAGGCAGGTTGATGACGAGAGATTGGTCTTGGAAATACTCTGCCTTCATAATAGCAAGCTCGAATCGATGACTGCCTGCGGTAAATGAAACGAATCGTGTGCTTGTATCCTGGGTAACATCTTCTAATAGTGGACGTTGGTACATCTTTTACACTCCTTTTGTTCGTGCTCTTCTGCATAGTTATCAGGTAGTATATCCATTACGCTGGAATTTATCGACCGAAAATAGTTGTGGTATGATAACGGTAGCATGGACTTTAACAGTCAGGAGGATTTTACATGTATTTTGTGGATCGGGAGAAAATTGAAAAGATCTTATCTTATATGGAAACGATACAAGCAGAAGTGAGAAAGCAGGGGTTTTCCTCATTCCGGGAGAAGCTTGTACTGGAGCGTTTGACACACCTTACTGTCGAGGCTGTACTAGATGTCGGCAATATGATGATTGATGGTTTTATTATGCGTGATCCGGGCAGTTATGATGATATTATCGACATTTTGCTGGATGAAAAGGTTCTTCCTGCTGAACATGAGGAAGCATTTAAACAGTTCATTCAGTTAAGGAAGATGATCGTCCACGAGTATACAGAGGTGGATCATGAGGCTGTCGAACGTGCGTGGGTGTCGCATCAACATGCACTGGAAGCTTTCCCGGAGCGGATCCGCATGTACCTCGATCACGAACTGGGTCCTGTATCCGCTTTTTCAAAAAACACTACGAAAGGGGAAGCCTGATGAAACATTATCAGGGATACCTGGTGGATTTGGATGGGACGATGTATAAAGGGGAAGCGGCCGTGGACGGCGCTTCGCACTTTATTGACCATCTGATCGGTCTTCAGGTCCCTTTTTTATTTTTGACTAATAATTCCTCCCGTACGCAGGATCAGATTGCAGCGAAATTAAACAAGCTTGGTGTGAAAGCCCTGCCTGATCAAGTGTATACAAGCAGTTTAGCAACGGCTGACTTCATCAAGGAGAAGAAGGAGCAGGCACGAGTGTATGTAATCGGGGAGGAAGGTCTTCATAAGGCTCTTACAGACCGGGGCCATACCCTTGTGGAGGAGGAGGCAGATTTTGTAGTCATCGGCATCGACCGGGAAATTTCCTATTCCAAGCTTGCCAGGGCCTGCCTCGAAGTGAGAAAGGGAGCCGGTTTTGTGAGTACGAACAGCGACACAGCCATTCCGACGGATAAGGGGATGCTGCCTGGAAACGGAGCCATGACAAGTGTTGTTGCTGTTAGTACAGGTGTGGATCCCATCTTTGTCGGTAAGCCGGAGCCGATCATTATGGAGCGGGCTTTAAAGGAGCTGCAGCTTCAGGCGGATCACGTATTGATGGTGGGCGACAACTATCACACCGATATCCTCGCCGGGATGAAAGCAGGGGTGGACACGTTGATGGTGGAAACCGGACTGAGCTCATTCCATGAGATAGAAGCTCATACCCATCAGCCTACCTATAAAAAGCTGAACTTACACGAGTGGTTAGTTGAACTTAAAGAATAAATAAAAATCACCACCTGCCTCATGGGGCAGGTGGTGATTTTTTATAAGGCTCTGTTAAAGTCTGTTGTTGATATTTTAAATGATTACTAAATCGTCTCCGTCTGGAATTAGGGTCCGGTCCGTTGTTTACTCAGAGCATGGGATGGCAGGGAAAACCGTCCGCTTTCCGCGGGGAACGATGAGCCTCCTCGAACTTCGTTCTCCGGGGTCTCACCTTGTTCCTTTTTCCCGCAGGAGTCTACCTGTTTTTCCTGCCATCCCTTTCGTAGTGGTGTAACGGACTTCGGTTATGTCCTTTCTAACTACCCTTCTTTGAAGAGGCGGCCTTGGGAATGGCGAGACTCCTGTGGGATGAAGGTACATCGTGAGACCCCGGAAGGCGCAGCCTGAGGAGGCTCACGGTACCCCACGGAAAGGGAGTCATTCCCAAGGCCGCCTCATGCAAATCCCATGACAGAAAGGGGTGATAGGAGCTCATATGTTAAATAACAACACCAAGCAATAACAGAGCCTTTTTATAAAACGTAAGGGCCGAAGAAAATAGTGATCAATGCGACGTGAACACTGATGAAGTAGGTGATCTGAACAGGGATTGACCAATCTCTCTGTTTCGCACCGGTTTTCAGAATTCCAAAGGCGATCAGGGCAAAACCAAGGATGAAAAGGATAGGACTGCCGGGGAAGCTTAAATAATCAGGGGCTCTGGCAAGGAGCTTTTCTGAGAATAAGGGACTGCGCACAAGAATGGCGGCTGCCAGGTAAATGGCGATACCCGTGAGCAGAATCCATGTACGGTCCTGGTCCAGCGCGTCTCTTTTAACAAACATAAGAATGACAAGGAACAAAAGCGGCCATATATACCAGAAGGTCATAATGAGGAGTCCGAAAAAGCTGTAGGAAAGCATCCCCATTGTTTTTCCCAGTGCTCCTAAAAGGACACGGGAGTTCCATGTGTCAGCTTTCTCGATGATTTCAGGGTTCTGGGAAGATAAGAGAAGCTTGTGACTGTCCCCGCCTTTATCGACCCAGACTACACTGTCCTCTTGAATTTGGACCGGGTGGGTGGACAGATCCGGTGTGTTGCTGATCCGTGTGATTTCTTCAACCCCGGAAGTACCGAGCGGGGCTTTATAAATGTTAAACTGGCTGTTTTCACCGAATCTTGTATTGGTGGCCCCGACCGCTTTAAACAGCAGGGAGGTTCCCTCTTTCTGAGGATGCAGACTCATATCCGATATTTCTTTGAGAGGCTTCGAAGAGACGGGATCAATAAAAGAAAGGCTGGTGGTCTTTAAAGGTTCTTGAAAGGAAGTGGTTCCGTAATAATAATGGTTTTCCATTTGACCGGAAGCGGACTGTTTCTGAACGGTCGATATAAGAACAGTGGCTTCCTTGTTCTGTATTGTAAACTGGATGTCCTTAATACTTTCAGAACCAGACGGTAGAAAAGCGGCTTCTCCGATCTTTTTCACCTCATTGTCCACGTGTTCAAAGAAGTGCAGGTGACGGCCTTCCTCGTCTGTGTACTCTTCCATAAGGTAAGTGCCTTCATCCGTCTCTGACGTTTTCACCTTGGAATCACTGGAGGTGAGTGTCATCAGTTGCCTGCTTTCATAATTGGCTGGATCTATGGTGTAAAGGGCGTTCTCCTTTTGGTAAAGCGCAGCCGAGGATGTGGGGATAAAGCCGTCAATATCCGTTAGTTTTTCTTCTGTATCCCCGCGGTATAAGCTGTAGTAATCAGAATAGAGGAGTTTGTCATTTTCTATGTAAAAGCTTGTGAACTTATCCACGGGAATCGTGTACTGCTGTTCATCCATTTCAGTGTAGTTGTCATCATAGGTATGCCGGGTAATACCGCTTTCCGTGAGATAAGAGATTTGTATGCCATCGTCTGTCTTCTGGATATGGGGCTGCTTAACAGCGGTTGTTTCTCCAATCTCCCAATCTCTGCTCCAGTCCTGATCGGCAGGTTCCGTAACTTCCTGATAGTTTTCAAAGAATAAAAGCACAACTCCTGCTGCAATGATGATCAACGGCAGGATCCATACAAGTTTTAAACGCAGCGTCTTCACGTTATCCGCCTCCTTTTCCTATGTATACGTGATGGAGGGCAGAGAAGTTTCATTGGATTAAAAAAACACCAGGCAGCTGCCTGGTGTGGGTACGTTCTATTCGTCATCTTCGTTGTCGCCTACGATGCTGTGGGCCAGCCGGCTGGAAGCAGCTGCTGCAATGGCTCCTACAATATCATCGAGGAATGTATGGCATTCGCCGGAAGATTTATCATTCAGTTTCTGGAGAATTCCAGGTTTCTGCTTATCAATATAGCCGTAGTTGGTAAATCCGATCGATCCGTATACATTGACGATGGAAAAAGCAATGATTTCATCGATTCCATACAGGCTTTCGTCCACTTCGATGGTGGATTGAAGCGGCTCTGTAAGCATTTTCTTTTCAGCCAGGCGGTCCATCTCGATCCCTGTGATCACAGCGTTCTGGACTTCCCGTTTGGTGAGGACTTTGTTTACATTGAACCGGCATTCATCCATCGATAGGTCATCATGGTATTTCGACTGCAGATAATAGACAAGATCGGCGATATCGTCGATGGTGACGCCTCTTTCTGTCAGCCATTCCCGTGCTGTTTTTTCAAGACTGGATACTTTCTTCTCATTTGCCATAGCGAACTACCTCCCTGCTCTCTCTTTGGTCGCGATGTTACTATACCCGCGTTTATTGTTTCACAAACGACTGGTGTTATGTTCATTATATCAAAAGTCCGGGTTCTCCGTGAAAAAACGTGCCCTTTTTCTTATGTGTTACACTGGAAGAAAAAGGAGTGGAGGTGCTGTTATGGGGAAACCGTCAATTTTTATTACCCGCCGTCTGCCGGCAGAAGTTGTTGAACCTTATCAGGAGCAGTTGGATATTGAGATGTGGCCGGAGGAGGATGAAGCTGTCGACAGGGAGACGCTTTTAGCTAAGGCGGGTCGCGTGGACGGGCTCGTAACGATGCTGACCGACCAGGTGGACGAGGAGCTTCTGGGCGCTGGAAATTCTCTTGGGATTGTTGCCAATATGGCGGTTGGCTACGATAATGTGGATGTGAAAGCTGCAGAGAACATGGGGACGGCCATCACGAACACCCCGGATGTTTTGACAGAAACGACGGCCGATCTTACGTTCAGTCTGCTCATGGCCTCTGCCCGCCGGATTGTGGAGGCAGGGAATTATATTAAGGAGGACGCTTGGAACCACTGGTCTCCTTTACTGCTTGCCGGAACGGATGTGCATCATAAGACAATCGGAATCGTAGGGATGGGGCGTATAGGAGAAGCCGTGGCACGGAGAGCCAGAGGTTTTCAAATGGACATTCTTTATCACAACCGCTCCAGAAAAAAGGATGTGGAAAGTGAAATCGGCGCAAGGTATACATCGTTTGATGAGCTCTTGGAGAATGCGGATTATGTGGTCAGCCTGGCTCCGCTGACGGATGAAACCCGGCATATGTTCAATGCGGAGGCTTTTCAAAAGATGAAGGATACCGCAATCTTTATCAATGCATCCCGGGGGGCACTGATGGATGAAAAAGCACTCGAAAAAGCGCTCAGAGAAGAGCAGATCGCCGGTGCCGGTCTTGATGTGTTTGAACAAGAGCCGATCAGAGCCGACCACCCGCTCGTTTCCATGCCCGGCGTTGTCTGTCTTCCTCATATCGGCTCGGCAACGAAAGAGACCCGTTATAAGATGATGCGTCTCTGTCTGGAGAATGTTGTCCGTTACTTCGAGGAGAAGCCGCTGCTCAGTCCGGTTTCCAGATAAAAGAAGCCCGTACACGACAACGTGTACGGGCTTCTGATTATCTGTTTTAGAAAACCTGCTCCACTTCATAAATGCCAGGGACTTCCTGAGAAAGCGCACGCTCAATACCTGCTTTCAAAGTGATGGTTGAACTTGGGCAGTTCCCGCAGGCACCCATAAGACGCAGACGTACAATACCATCCTCTACATCCACCAGCTCAACGTCTCCACCGTCACGAAGTAAAAATGGGCGAAGTTTGTTCAGTACTTCTTGAACCTGTTCATGCATGTTCAATCTTCCCCTTTCTTATAGTATCATTATAAAACGAAGTGACGAAAAAATCTATGGTCTCTGCTTATGTTCCTTTGGATTGAGAACTATTATCATTTTATCTTTTTCCACTTCTTTTGTAAAATGAAAGTACGTATAAAAAAGGGGAGAGGGCCTCATGAATCAACCGGTTGTTCGCGTTTATGTATACGGGGCGGAAGTGAAATGTGCAAGCTGTGTGAACGCTCCCGGCTCAAAAGAGACCTATGAGTGGCTGGAGGCCGCTTTAACAAGAAAATATGGGGAGAAGAGCCTGCAGTTTCACTATTTTGATATCCATACAGAAAACCAGGAAGGTGTGGATATGGAAATCGTCCAACAGCTGTTGAATGATGACTTGTTTTACCCGCTGGTGCTGGTGGAAGACCGAATCGTGGCGGAAGGAAATCCAAAGTTGAAGACGATTTGCAAATCTCTGGAAGAACATGGTCTTCAACAGGTCAGTAATTCCTAACGCAGAACCACCAGCGTATGATAAAATCGTAAGGCACAGGGTTCTTCCGAAAAAGAGGTGACGTGGATGAATCCATTGATCGAATTTTGTATCAATAATTTAGCCGAAGGCTCCCAGAAAGCTAAGGATGAACTGGAAAAAGATCCGGATCTTGATGTGATGGATTACGGCTGTTTGAGAAACTGCGGTCTTTGTTCGCAGAGCAATTATGCCCTTGTTGAAGGAGAACGTGTCATTGCCGATTCGCCTGAAGAATTAGTCGATAAAATTTATCAACACTTGGACGAAACCCTGTAACAAGTGAAAAGGCATGACTATTTCAATACAATGAGAGGCACCCGGTAAAGGGTGTCTTTTTACTTGGATGAGCAGGTGCTGCTGTTTGATAAAAAGCAGGCCGGTTTAGTATACTGAAAAGAAGAAGAGAAAGGAGAGGCTTGGTATGATTCTGAACATTACAGAAGCTGCGGGTCATCAGATCAAAGAGATGATGAAGGAAGAGGGTGGAGATGTCCGTCTCCGCTTCGGTGTAAAAGGCGGCGGCTGCAGTGGATTGTCATATGCGATGGGCTTCGAGGATGAGATTAATGAAGAACTTGATCTTCTTGAAGATTCCAGCGGTATTCCTGTTGTCATCAACCGTCAGGATGCGGCGATTGTAGAAGGTACGACCATTGATTATAAACAAAATATGATGGGCGGAGGCTTCACGATCGATAATCCGAATGCCATCGTTTCCTGTGGCTGCGGGTCTTCCTTTAAAACGGCGGCGAACGCTGGAACACCAGACCCGAACTGCTGATAGATTCCAACCTTCCGGCTCACGGAAGGTTTTTTTATGGGAACAACCACTCTCAATCACAACCGGAAGTGGGAGGGCATCAGAACTTTTTTCAGTTTTGACTGGATGAAAAAAAGGCTGCAGAAAAACACAGGGTTTCTCTGCAGCTTTTGTTCTTTAGGAAAACATGCTCGTCGAATGTTTCGGCTGCACACGCGCTCCTGGATCGATATAGGCTTTCGCATTGTTGACAGCTGTCGGTCCTTCACCAAAACCGGATGCAATCAGTTTTACTTTACCCGGATAGGTGCAGATATCGCCGGCTGCATAGATGCCTTTGATGTTCGTTTCCATTTTGGAGTTTACAACGATGCTGTTTTTGTCGATTTCAAGCTCCCAGTCCTTGATGGGGCCAAGGGAGGAAATGAACCCGTAGTTGACGATGACATTATCAACGTCAATGGTCTCTGTACGTTCGCCTTTAACTTCTTGAAGCTCGACCTTTTCAATGCGCTCCTCCCCGATAAACTGCTCAGGAGTGAAGGGGGTCATGACGTTGACGTTGGATTCGTTCAACTGGGACACACTGTGTTCGTGAGCTCTGAATTTATCTCTTCTATGGACAAGAGTGACCTGTTTGGCAATCGGCTCCAGCATGAGTGCCCAGTCGACAGCAGAATCACCGCCGCCGGCAATCATTACGTTCTTGTCACGGAAGTTGTCCATGTTACTGACGTGATAATGCAGGTTGGTATCTTCAAACCGTTCGGAATCGTCCACTTTAAGTTTCCGTGGCTGGAATGCTCCGTTACCAGCTGTGACAATCACGGTTTTCGTGTAGTGGACATCTTTGTTCGTGGTCAGTTTTAAAGACTCGTCTTCCATCCGTTCTATATGGATGACTTCCTCCTCAAGCGCAATGGTCGGATTGAATGCCATGGCCTGCTCTTCCAGGTTGTCAATCAGCTCCTGTGCACGGACTTTAGGAAAGCCGGCCACGTCAAAAATGTATTTTTCCGGATAAAGGGCGGTCAGCTGCCCTCCGAGGTGCGGGAGGCTTTCGATGATTTTGACACTCGCTTCACGCATTCCACCGTAAAAAGCTGTGAACAGACCGACGGGGCCGCCGCCAATGACTGTAATATCGTATATTTTATCGCTCATAATAAACCTCCTGAAAAAAATTTCACTAAAATTTATTCTATCATAAAAAAATTTGCAATGGGAACACTGAACATATGTAAACCTTTCCAAAGGCGGCAATTGTTCAATAATTTTGATAACTTGATTTTGGGTTGAAAATAAGGGGAAAAAGGTCTAAGATGATGATAGACCATATAGTTATGATTTGTGACACTTTTCGCCTGATTTCAACAGGTTTTTTTAATGTCTTTTTGTGTGAAACAGGTCACAATGATATAGGTGACGGATGGAAAAAAATACGAGATGGAAGTGATTATTCATGAAGAATCCGAACATTGTCATTATCGGTGCCGGTTACGGGGGCATCATGACAGCTGTCAAACTTCAGAAGAGCCTTGGGGCGAACGATGCCAACATCACACTTGTGAACAAGCACAGCTACCACTATCAAACAACTTGGCTGCATGAAAACGCAGCAGGTACGCTTCACCATGACCGCACACGTATCGCAATCAAAGATGTTGTGGATACAAGCAAAGTCAACTTCATTCAGGATACAGTGACAGATATTAAAGCGGCCGATAAAAAGGTGATCCTTGAAGACGGCGAACTTTCTTATGACTACCTTGTCATTGGGCTTGGATTCGAAGCGGCTACGTTCGGTATCCCTGGACTTAAAGAGCATGCGTACACAATCAACAGCATCAACAGCTCTCGTCTGATCCGCCAGCATATCGAATACAACTTTGCGAAGTACAACAACGAACCTGAAAAACAGCAGAAGCGCTTGAACATTGTTGTCGGCGGTGCCGGGTTTACAGGAATTGAATTTGTTGGTGAACTGGCGAACCGTATCCCTGAACTATGCAAGGAATACGATGTTCCACGTGACAAAGTGCGTATTGTCAACGTAGAAGCTGCCCCGACAGCTCTTCCAGGTTTCGATCCTGAACTTGTTGAATATGCGATGAACTCTTTGGAAGCGCGCGGTGTCGAGTTCAAAATCGGTGCGATGATCAAAGAAGTAACCGAAAATAAATTGGTTTTCGAAAAAGACGAACAGCGTGAAGAAATCGATACGAACACCGTCGTATGGGCGGCCGGTGTACGCGGAAACTCACTGGTTGAAGAAGCCGGTTTCGAAGCGAACCGCGGACGTATCCCGGTTCGTGATGATCTTCGTCCAGAAGGATATGATGATGTATTCATTGTAGGGGACTGTGCTCTCATTATGAATGAGGAAACGGAGCGCCCTTATCCTCCGACAGCGCAGATTGCCATCCAGGAAGCGGAGCATACAGCGAAAAACCTTACCCGTCTCGTGAAAGGTGACGATCACCTTGAGCCATTCAAGCCTAACATTCAAGGTACGGTTGCTTCCCTTGGGCACAATGATGCCATCGGTGTTGTCTTTGATGATAAGAAACTCTTCGGCTGGTCAGCGACTGCCATGAAGAAAGTCATCGACAACCGCTATCTGCTAAAATTAGGCGGCCTTCCGCTCGTTCTGAAGAAAGGGAAGTTGAACTTCTTTAACTTCTAAAAGATATAGGAAACGCGAAAGCAGTTCATGCTTTCGCGTTTTTCGTACATCCGGATATGCTTGCGCTTTCATAGGAAGCGGTTTAGAATGAATAATGGATTTGCACGTCCCTTTTAAGGGGAGTAGGGGGAAGCGACGTTGAATATTGTCCAATTTGCTGTATCCATTCTTTTGTTTTTTGTACTGTTTTTCGGGATATCCTTTCTATTAAATATGATTCTGCGCTCATCCTGGATCATGTCCATCGTGTATCCTGTCATCGTGTTGTTTATCGTGGATAACTTTCCGTGGACGGAGTATTTCTCACAGCCTGGCACAGCCTTTCCAACTGTGTTTAAACAGCTCGGCCGTCTAGGTGTCGTGGACGTTGTGATCCTGACCAGCGGTTTTGCCGGGACCATTGCAGCCGGCATTGTCATAAAGAAATTGAGGAAAAGCGGTTATCAAATGTTCTGAGAAGAGAAGAAGGGGCATCGATCTTTGGATCGATGCCCCTTCTTTTGATTCAATTATTTGAATAAAATGACCGGTCTTGGACATGCTTACATCTAGAGGTGATGACATGTTTTCAGGACGTACGAAAAGACTGTTTCTTCCTTTCTTATTCGCAGGGGCTGTGGTGAGTACGGCTTCTTATGTAACAAATCTATCTTTAGTTGATTTGGGGAAATGGATGACAGCTGAAATAAAAGACAGGAACACAACTGCAGATCCAGATCCACAGGTGAAAAGCGCGGCTGTTGAGGCGGTCCAGACGCTGGAGCAGTCGATTGATTTGTCCCAGTATCAAAGCCGTCAGGTTACCGCTACGGGCTATACAGCCGGGTTTGAATCGACGGGGAAAACGCCTGAACATCCGGCCTATGGCATTACGTTCTCCGGGGTGAATGTAACGAGGGACCTGTATTCCACGATTGCTGCTGATTTGAACGTGTTTCCTTTAGGGACCATCCTTTTTATTCCCGGGTACGGGTATGGAGTGGTGGCTGATATTGGAGGGGCTATTAAAGGGGAGGAACTGGATCTTTATTTCTCAAGCGTGGAGGATGTGTATGACCAATGGGGAAAGAAAACCTTGGACGTGTACGTGATCAAAGAAGGAGAAGGCCAGCTGACGGAAGAAGAACTGGCCACTTTGAATGAAAATGAAGCTCAGCAGGTATTCCGGTCTGCAATCAAACCATAAAAAAACACTTCCGTTTTGATGGCGGAAGTGTTTTTGTTATTTAATAGATCAGAGAATGAAGCAGGAATGTAAGCAGGATACCGGTCAGGCCCCCGAAGAACACTTCAATGGGCTGGTGTCCGAGCAGCTCTTTCAATTCCTCTTTTTTCTGATACCCTTCTTTCTGCTGCCAGCTTTTCGCTTCACTGACGAAGCGGTTAAAATCATTCAATAAGATGTTTAACATGATGGCCTGCTCCCCTGTCTGCCGTCGGACACCTGTACTGTCGAACATGACGATGATGGAGAAAACGCAGGCGACAGCGAAAATGGATGAACCGAAGCCCTGCTCAATCCCTACGCCCGTAGCCAGAGCTGTTACAGCGGCAGAGTGGCTGCTCGGCATACCTCCTGTACTGAAGGCAAGGGTGGCATTGAACTGTCTGGAAGCAATAAATTGTATGGGGACTTTTACCGCCTGGGCAAAAACGATTGCAGCGATGGAGGCCCAGAGGGGGAAGTTCTGCAGTAAATCTAACAGCATTGTAACATCCTTTCTCATCCGGCAGGGTATCGAGATGATTGATCTTTATGTAAGTCATTTGTTGCTTATAAACAAAAACATTATATCATACATTCTGATAGAACGTCCCTTCATAAGGAAGGACGGATGCAGATCTTGTATACTGGAGAAGGAGGTGGCGTTATGTTGACAATAACACAGAAGTGGAAACCCATAGACCCCCTTGTCGTCGGGGTGTTCGCGGATGAGGATCAAAGCATTCTGGCAGAGAAGATAAAAGATGCAGCAGGATTACATACAGCGGATTATTTAAAAAGTGGTCTCGTTCAACCCCCGCCGGGCCGAGTGGACCATTTGATTGTTCCCTATGAGAATCAAATGGTCCGGGTCTTATGTATCGGTCTTGGGTCCAGAAAGATGATGACAAAAGCCGACAGGAGAAACTTGTGGGGGCAGGCTTTTCAGCAGATTGAGGCGCAAGGGGTGGAGCAGTGCTCCCTTTTGCTGGAGACCCTAATTCCTGATCGTCAGAAATATAAAGAGTGGACGGCGTTGTTAGCAGAAGCGATCGGCTTATCAACTTATAAGCAGGAAAATTATAAAACCGGATCGGATGAAGTCAAACGGCTGAAGAGCCTGTCTGTTTTTTCTGCTCTGTTTGATCAAAATACGATGGAAGCAGCGATTGTGGAAGGGATGGCTTATGCAGAAGGGGCCAATACAGCAAGAAAGCTGGTTCATCTTCCCTCCAACATTCTTACAGCATCCGAACTCGCCGCACAAGCCTTGAAAATGGCAGAGCGGTTTGGTTTCGATGCCCAAATCCTAGAGAAAGAGGATATGGAAAATCTGGGGATGGGAGCGCTCCTCGCTGTAAACCAGGGTTCCGTAGAGCCGCCAAAGCTGATTGTTCTAAAGTATCAAGGATTGGAGGAGTGGAAGGATGTGACCGCTCTTGTAGGAAAAGGCATAACGTATGATACAGGAGGCTATTCCATTAAATCGAAAACAGGCATGCCTGGTATGAAAGGGGATATGGGAGGCGCTGCTGCTGTTCTCGGAGCTTTGGAAACCATAGGGCGCATCAAGCCTGAGAAGAACGTCATGGCCGTGATTCCATCTACCGATAACATGATATCCGGTGGAGCATTTAAACCTGATGATGTGATTACTTCCATGAGTGGTCAAACCATTGAAGTACTGAATACAGATGCCGAAGGGCGTCTGGCCCTGGGCGATGCTGTAACGTATGCCCGCTCAGAAGGGGCAGACAGGGTTATTGATGTGGCTACGCTTACCGGAGGAGTAGTCACGGCCCTCGGATCATGGATGACAGGGGCAATGACGAATGACGAGTCCTTTTATAAACAAATCGAAAAGGCGGGTCAGGAGACGGGAGAATGGATCTGGCTTCTGCCGTATAACGAAGATTATAAAGCTCAGGTAAGGAAAAGCAGGATTGCTGACTTGAATAATTCTCCAACACGCAAAGCTCACGCGATCATGGGAGGTGCGTTCGTCGGAGCATTTGCAGAGGGGATTCCGTGGGTGCATCTCGATATTGCCGGAACGTCTGTAGCAGAATCCGGGCACGCCCTTGGGCCTGAAGGACCTACAGGAGTCATGGCAAGGACACTGGCTTATTATGTGAATCATTAAAAAAGGGGCCTGTTCATGTTAGCTGAGGCCGTTCCCGCGGCAGGCACTATCGATAAGCGCAGCGGGATCGTGTGAACGAAATACGGGCAGCAACTCTAGATCAAAGGTTGAAGTCTGGGCTGAAGCCCAGACTTTTTTTGTGCGGATGGATATTGTATAGGAAGCGGTTTTTCAAGGAGGGCTTCCTATCTCTATTGCTGTATCAATAAGAAACAAGACCCGGCAGCTGATGCAGATCGTCCGAACGCCTCTGCTGCTGTCCAAAGTGGATAAGCATATAGGTACGATGCTGCTGCTTTATACAGCCTCCCATGTATACTACGGGAAGGTGGACAGGGTGCAGGGGCGGGAAATCTATATGACCATCGGTGACCGTGTCCTGATCATCGACGGCCGAACCCTTGTTCATGTTTGTTCCACGTGAAGAATTTCTCGTCCACATCTCAACTGTGGATATAAAAAAAGCACATACGCTTGGAAGCGCATGTGCTTTTTTTATTAATCCTGGACGGCTGCTTCAAGAGCCACTTCAATCATTTCGTTAAAGGTGGTCTGACGTTCCTCGGCCGTCGTTTCTTCTCCGGTAAGGATATGATCACTGACAGTAAGAACGGACAGCGCCTGACGGTTGTATTTCGCGGCAAGCGTATAAAGAGCGGTTGTTTCCATTTCTACAGCAAGCACGTTGTACTCAGCGAGCAGATTGAATAGATCCATCGCATTGTCACGGTAGAAACTGTCACTTGTAAAGACGTTTCCGACTTTCAAGTCCAACCCTTTTGCTGTTCCTGCATCATAGGCATTCTTCAACAAATTGAAGTCCGCTGTCGGTGCATAATCAATGCCGCCGAATACCATACGGTTCATCTGGGAGTCCGTTGTCGATGTGGAAGCAAGAATCACGTCACGCACGTTTACATCGTTCTGCAGTGCTCCGCATGAGCCGACGCGGATCAATTTCTGCACGCCGTAGCTATCCATCAGTTCATTGACGTAGATGGAGATGGAAGGTACCCCCATCCCTGTTCCCTGAACAGAAATGCGCTCTCCTTTATATGTACCTGTGTATCCGTACATGCCACGTACTTCGTTATAGCAGACGGCATCCTCCAGAAAGTTTTCAGCAATATATTTGGCGCGGAGCGGGTCTCCTGGCAGCAGGATCTTATCCGCGATATCTCCCTGTTGTGCTCCAATATGTGTTGTCATGGGTTTTTCCTCCTTCATTTCTTTCAACATTTTAAAATTACCACACCCCGAAAGCGAATACAAATGTGGCTGATTTTACCCGAAATACTGTTTTTCGAGATCACTCAGTTGATCTGCGGCATGGCTGTTAAAATCGGTATCCCGCCGATTTAACTTTTGTTTCAGCTTTTCAACGGATTGTTTGAGAGAATCATTATAATCCGGTATTTCTGTCTCTTCATAAGGGTGGACCGCTTCTTTCTGAACGTTGGCTTTTTCAAGATAACTCAACGCTTTCCGCTGATGGAAAAAAACATTTTCTGTTTGACCAGGATTGTGAAGATCCCCCTGCATCGGGTGTTTGTCAACGGCGAGCATTTGAACCAGATAAAAATTCCCCCGGTCCTCTTTCACTTCTCCGATGTATATGCCTGTTTTATAATGCGCTTTCACTATAGAGCCAATCTGGATCTCAGACATTCTATTCCCTCCTAAATTCATCTCTCGTTTCATTGTAACAAAAAATATGTAGATCTAATGAAAACGGATGCGGATTTCCAAATGTTTGATATACTTAGGGGAGAAGGGTGGGGTTCACCATGATGGAATTTCTGTACTTCCCAGAAGATAAGTCTGAATATATTCCTGCTGTCCTGATGCTTCTGCTGTTCATTGTGGCTGCAGCGGTTACTATGATCTGGATTATTAAAGCCTCTCAAAAAGAAGAGCATACATTTGATCAGAATTACTCTATAAATGAAAAGGAAGATCGCGAATCGAAAGAGCCGCATTAGGTGCCTGCCTGATGCGGCTTTATTATATTTTCAGCAGCATGGGGGACACTAGAAAAAGCAGATTTCATCAAATGGAGGTTTTGGACCCATGAAGCGTGCCTTTATGTGTGCCGGGACGATCGCTGTTGTTTTGACGGCGTGTTCCGGAGAGGAACGATCGCCGCTGGAAACATCAATCTATAACAAAGATAATGACAAAATCGGGACAGCTGTATTGACCGAACAGCCTGAAGGCGTACAAGTGAAATTGAAAGTAGAAGGGATTGAACCAGGGATGCACGGGATAGCTGTTCATGAATTTCCAAAATGTGATGCGCCTGAGTTCAAGAGTGCCGGGAATCATTTCAATCCCTTGTCCAAGGAGCATGGTCTCATGAATCCAAAAGGGGCGCATGTGGGGGATATGCCGAATGTGGAGGCTGACCAGAGCGGTATGATTGATGTTGAGGTCATGCTGCCGGAGGCGAAGCTGAAAGAAGACCAGAAGTCGCTTCTGAGGGATGAAGGGACCTCCTTGATCATCCAGAGCGGACCAGATGATGGGATGACCCAGCCGGCAGGAGATGCCGGGGAACGTGTGGCCTGTGGTGTGATTACCATAGACGCAGACAAAGATGAAACGAGTGATCCTGCCGAACCGGATAAACAGCAGGAATAACCGAACCTTCGATAACTGGACGGACGGCCATCCTGGTGTTTTCAGATACCTCTATGCAGACAGAAGGAATGATGGAATAAAAAAAGGCTGCCGTTTTTTAAGGCAGCCTTAGTTTTCATTCGATTTAAGATTGTTCAAAGGTCTGGACAGCTTTGATGATGCGTGTGACACCTTCTTCAAGTGTAGACATCGGAGCAGCCAGGTTGAGGCGCATAAAGCCGCGGCCTTCTTCTCCGAAGGACGCACCGTCGTTTAAGCCGACACGGGCCTCTTTCTGCATGAACTTCTTCAATTCCGTCTGGGAAAGTCCCATTCGTGTACAGTCCAGCCATAACAAATACGTTCCTTCGATCGGAAGCGCACGCACCGATTTTGTTTCGTTCTCCAGCCGCTGAATCACATAGTCGCGATGGTCCTTCAGCACTTCTGTCAATGTGTCAACCCAGTCGGATCCATGGTTATACGCAGCTTCCATCGCTGTAATACCAAGGGTGTTCAACATCATCATGCCTTGATTTTTAAAATGTTTATCCAGCTTTTTCTTGTCTTCCTTGTTTGCAGTAATAACATAGGAAGCCTGCAGACCGGCAAGGTTGAATGTTTTCGTAGGGGAAAGGCATGTGACCGTCTGCTGGTTCGTTTCTTCAGAAAGAGAAGCCATGGGTATATGCTTGTTCGGTGGCAGAATCAAATCGGCATGAATTTCATCCGCTGCGATTTTCACACCGTGCTTCCGGCAGATCCGGCTCATTTCTTCCAGTTCCTGCTTCGTCCATACCCTCCCGACAGGATTGTGTGGGTTGCATAGGATAAACATGGTTACCTGATTGTCTTTGATTTTGTTCTCGAAATCTTCAAAGTCTATTTCGTACCTGTCCTCTTTATGAAGGAGTGGGTTTTTTACGATATGTCTGCCATGGTCTTTGACAACACTGTAGAACGGAGGATAAACCGGTGTCTGGATAAGAACGTTGTCGCCGATTTCCGTCAACGATTGAATAATCATGTGCAGAGATGGAATGACACCCGGGCTGAACGTGATCCAGTCCGTTTCTGTTTCCCATCCGTGACGATTACGAAGCCATCCTGTAATGGACTCCTTCACATCCTGATCCGGGATGGTGTATCCGAAGATGCCGTGTTCGACCCTTGAGGTCAGTGCGTCTGTGACAGCCTGTGGTGTCTTGAAATCCATATCGGCCACCCACATCGGCAGGACATCTTTATCTTGATAAAAGTCTTCAATGAGATCCCATTTGACCGAGCGTGTCCCGGTTCTTGGGGTGTATTTTTGAAATTCTTCCAAAGTACTCGCCTCCATCAGCCATTTTTCCTTATCATAACCGAAACCAGGTCCTTCATGAAACTAACTTGTTCGGGAAGGAATTTTGGCCGAAAAAAAAGCAAAGCGAACGTTCGCTTTGCTTACACAGGGGGAATACGAGAAAGTCTTACGTTATTTAATATAACCCTGTTTCATAGTTTATAAACCTCTTTTTTAATTTTTCTGCTGATTCAGGTCATAAAGCAGATTCATAGCCCGAAGTACGTCCTGTTCTGAAAAGTCACGGGCTTTCCTTAAGATCAGTTTAGAGCTTTTGACGCCGATGTCCTGAACCAGCTGTGTAAGTTCTTCGTCAAAAGGAGATTCATCTTCATCGTGGAATTCCATAAGTTCGGAAGCGGGAATATCCAGAACCGTCGAAATTTTCAAGACGGTATCAAGTTCTGGTGTGCGCTCATTAGATTCATAACTTTCCAGTGTGTGAACGCCCATCCGGGCTTTGAGAGCCAGTTCCTCTTTCGTGAATTTCTTCATTTCCCTGTACTTTCGGATATTGTTTCCTACGGACATACGCTGAACCCTCCTTTATTCTTTTTTCTAGTATATCACGCTGCGGACAAATGATGTCTGAACGATTCGTGAACATAGACGGGATATTGCTTATTTCGCGTCTTTGTGGTAAAATCATTTATTGCGTGAAAAGAAGCGAATATTTAATGAATCAGGAGTTGTATAGCATGTCAGAGAAGTTCCAAGAAGGTCAAGTATTAGAAGGTAAAGTCACAGGCATTCAGCCCTACGGCGCGTTTGTAGCATTGGATGAGCAGGTTCAAGGTCTTGTACACATTTCCGAGGTTACTCACGGTTATGTAAAAGATATTAATGAGCACCTTTCTGAAGGAGATGAAGTTCAGGTTAAAATTCTGAACATCGATGAGAAGAGCAACAAATATTCTCTATCCATCCGTGCGACTCAGGAAGCACCTAAACAGCAGGAGCGTCGTCCACGTAAACAAGCGGCTCCAAAACAGCAGGAAGAAGCTGCAGGCTTCAACACGCTGAAAGACAAGCTTGAAGACTGGATCAAACAGTCTGATGACCGCGAAAAATTCCGCAAATAAGGAATGAAGAAGAGACCAGGGCCTTCCCTGGTCTCTTTTTTTATTCCTGTTCAACAGCTGTGTCAGCCGGTACATCACTATTTTGTGCTGCGGGGATGAAATAAAGGGAAATGGCAATAAGTCCGCTGATCCCTACAGCCGTATAAATGAGACGCGCAAGGAATGCACGCTGCTCACCACCGCCAAACAGCCCGGCAACGAGATCATACTGGAAAAGTCCGATGAGTCCCCAGTTGATGGCGCCGATGATGATCAGCAGGAGAGCCGTCCGTTGTATCCAGCTCATATACAGACCTCCTTTTCTTCTATTGGAATTAGTATGGATCTCAAAGCCGATGTTCATTCCAGACAGCATTTCTTTTGAGATTCTTCAAATTATCGGGGATAATAGGAAAGCACGTTAAGAACAGAAAGGAGCTTCCAATCCATGGATACATTTACATTTCATAACCCAACCAAACTGATCTTTGGTAAAGATCAAATTGAACAACTGCCCGGCCAGCTGCCGGAAGGGACGAAAAAAGTCCTTGTTGTTTATGGTGGGGGCAGTATCAAGAAAAACGGCGTTTATGACCAGGTCATGGACCAGCTGAAAAAAGCTGAGGTTGAAGTTCTTGAGCTTTCCGGAGTTGAACCCAACCCTAAACTGACAACGGTCGAAAAAGGGGTGGAGATTTCCAAACAGGAAAATGTTGATTTTCTTCTTGCTGTCGGTGGCGGTAGTGTGATTGATGCTACGAAAACCATCGCTGCAGGTGCTAAATATGAAGGTGCCCCTTGGGATCTCGTCACCCGCCAGGCGACACCTGAAGATGCTCTTCCATTCGGTACAGTGCTGACGCTTGCAGCGACAGGCTCTGAAATGAATGCGGGCGCTGTTATTACCAACTGGGAAACGAATGAGAAATACGGATGGGGTGCGGCTCCATTGACCAACCCGGCCTTCTCTATTCTTGATCCGGCCTACACAGCAACGGTTCCTGAAGATCAGACGGTATATGGCATTGTCGATATGATGACACACTTGTTCGAACAGTATTTCCACAATCCGACACCGTCTCCTGTACAGGATGAGATGATTGAAGGTGTCCTTCGCTCTGTCATTGAAACAGGTCCGAAGCTGCTTCAAAACCTTGAATCCCTGGAGCATCGTGAAACGATCCTTTATGCAGGTACGCTTGCACTGAACGGGATGATGCAGATGGGTTACCGCGGAGACTGGGCAAGCCATAACATCGAGCACGCGGTATCAGCGGTTTATGACATTCCGCATGCCGGTGGACTGGCGATTCTGTTCCCGAACTGGATGAAGCATAACCTTGAGGTTAATGTTTCCCGTTTTGCCCGTCTTGGTGAAAAAGTGTTTGGTGTAGAAACAGAAGGGAAATCAGAGCGTGAAGTGGCTGAAGAAGGTATTCAGGAACTTCGTAAGTTCTGGACATCTCTTGGTGCCCCCCAAACGCTTGCTGACTATGACATCGGCGATGATAAGTTTGACGTAATCGTTGACCGTGCGATGAAACGCGGACCATTCGGTAACTTTAACAAGCTTCACGAAAAAGATGTTCAAGAGATCCTTGAAATGTCTAAATAAGGGGTAAAGAAAAAAGGCGCGGAGATCCGTGCCTTTTTCTTTTCCAAAACATTTTCCTTATGTATCCGTTTACAAATGGAGCTTTGCTTGATTTGCTATGGAGGTTTCGATAAAGTGAAATTGGTCAGGTATAAAATTGACAATCTGGAGGCTATCATATGACACATATTCGTTTTGATTATGAAAAAGCGCTGCCATTCTTTGGCGAACATGAATTGGAATATATGCAGGGAGCTGTATCGACAGCACACCAGGCACTCCATGAAAAAACTGGCGCAGGTAATGATTTTCTAGGGTGGGTCGATCTTCCCGAGGACTATGACAAGGAAGAGTTCGCCCGCATTAAAAAATCCGCAGAAAAGATTAAATCCGACTCAGACGTGCTTCTTGTCATCGGTATCGGCGGTTCATACTTAGGGGCGAGAGCAGCTCTTGAAATGCTCAACCACAGCTTCTACAACACGTTGGCGAAGGAAGACCGTGACACCCCTCAAGTCTTCTTCGTAGGAAACAGCATCAGTGCTCCATACATGAATGAGCTGTTTGACGTTCTTAAAAATAAAGATGTTTCCATTAACGTCATTTCTAAAAGCGGAACGACGACAGAGCCGGCGATTGCGTTCCGTATCTTCCGTAAGTTCCTGGAGGACAAATATGGGCAGGAAGAAGCTCAGAAACGCATTTATGCTACGACAGATGCCAACAAAGGGGCATTGAAGACGCTTGCTGATGAGCAGGGATACGAATCCTTTGTCGTCCCTGATGATGTGGGCGGTCGTTATTCTGTCCTTACTGCTGTTGGACTGCTTCCAATCGCAGCGAGCGGCATTGATATTGATGCCATGATGGAAGGGGCGCAGAAGGCCCGCCAGGAGCTGAGTGCCGAAAAGCTTTCCGAGAACCCGGCCTATCAATATGCGGCGGTGCGTAACGTCCTTTACAACAAAGGCAAAACGATTGAAATGCTGATCAACTATGAGCCATCCCTTCAGTACTTCTCTGAATGGTGGAAGCAGCTGTTTGGTGAAAGTGAAGGAAAAGACCAGAAGGGGATCTTCCCGGCTTCTGCCAACTTCTCTACAGATCTTCACTCTCTTGGACAATATGTTCAGGAAGGGCGCAGAGACTTGTTTGAGACGGTTCTTCACGTGGAGACGCCAAGCTCTGACATGACCATTGAAGAAGATGATCAGAACCTTGACGGGTTGAACTACCTGGCTGGAAGCACCGTGGACAAGGTCAATGAAAAAGCCTACCTTGGTACAATGCTGGCGCATACAGATGGGGACGTTCCGAACTTGATTGTCCACCTTCCGAAGCGTGATGCCTACACGTTTGGTTATCTCGTTTACTTCTTCGAGAAAGCCTGTGCCATCAGCGGCTATCTTCTCGGTGTCAATCCGTTTGACCAGCCTGGAGTGGAAGCATATAAGAAGAATATGTTCGCCCTTCTTGGCAAGCCGGGATTTGAAGAAGAAAAAGAAAAACTCGAAAAACGCCTGTAAAGCAAAAAAAGCGCGGCTCATCCATGAATTGGATGAGCCGCGCTTTTTTTATTGGGCATAGTAAAACGTAAAGGAGGAATGACAATGATACCTTTAACCTCTTCATTGACGGGACAGGTCTTTTCTTTTCAGGATGCAGAAGCAGCTTTGAAAACAATCGGATTTAAACTGGCGGACAACTGGGATTATGAACACGGCTATTTTGATTATAAAATTGACGACCGCGTCGGCTATCAATTTATCCGCCTGCCTTTTGTAGTGACGTCCGGATCCCTTGATGCCCCTTCCGATTACGCCATGATCGAAATGACGGAACCGTTTCTGCTTTCTCATAAATACAATCCCGGCCTTGACGACAATGTAAAAGAAGGAAACATACGGGCCATTTTTGACCAGTTCCAGGAGCCCGTGGATAAAGATGCCTCTTTTCCGGAAGAACACATCCAATCAGGTCAAGAACTTCTTCAGGCCGCGGAAGAGGTGCTACTTTCTCAGAGGTGAGAACAATATGAGCTCATCTCCCTTTTCCAATTCGATACTTTCGTCAAGGTGAAACGACAGCTCTCCATTTTTTCGGATGCCGATAATCTGGCATCCTTTTTTTAAGAAAAACTCATATGCCGTTAATATCGGGTGGCCTGCGAGTGTTTCGGGAACTTTCTCTTCGTGAAATTGACGCTCGGTCAACAGGGAAAGGAGGAGCTCAAATGGTTTGACTGGATCATTGCGGTAAAGCTCCTGGTAAAACAGGCTGCTCATAAAGTCATTGGAGCGGATGATCGTACTGGCGCCGGCCCGCTGCGCGTTAATTTTCTGGCGGTCCGTCAGTACTTCCGCAATAATGAACAATTCCGGGTGATGCCCTTTCAAGGCGACGATCTGATGGATCACGGCCTGATCCGACTGCTGTTCTTCCATGGATGGGTCGGCCGTAATGATGGCCATCCGGGCTTCTTTAATATTGGCATGCTCCAGCGTGTCTTCATTTGTCGCACTGCCGCTGATAAAGTGGACGCTCGGCAGGCGCTGATAAAACTGGTTCATAGTCTGGTCAATCATAACGATCCGTTCGTGAAGGTTCTGGTCCTGCAGCATATCAATCAAATGGCGGGTCCGCTCGTTCCAGCCGATCAGGACAATGTGATCGGCTCCCTTATACGCAACACGACCTTCGGACAAACTCGTTTCATGCTTCACCGTAGAAGCAGACAATGTGGCCATATAAAAGGTGACGAGCCCTCCTCCTGAGAGGATTAATAGAATAGCCACAGCTTTCCCGGCAGGACTTAAAGGCACATAGTCCCCGTACCCAACAGTGGCACCTGTTACGAATGCCCACCATAATCCGTCAAAAAATGTGGGGAAGTTCTCAGGTTCTATGATATGGATAATGATGCCGAATAACGTCATCGTGAAGAAAACCGTACTTAACAGGCGGACAAATAAAGGCAGTTGAAAGTAAAGGCGGATGAGGTGCTGCATAACCCGGCCCCCTTTTTTACCTACAGTATGGCTTTAATCCGGGCAAAACAAACGTAAAAAGAACCTGCTTCAAGGAGAAAGCAGGTTTTGCTTTATCGGGATTTGATGGTCTGTTTCATATCTTCATAGACGGACTGCCATAGCTCCTGGTTATCGCGGAAGGCTTTTGTAACGAAAAGCAGGACTTCCCTGCGCTTTTCTTCATAATCCGGTGCTTCTTTATCGGGGAGGCTTGTCAGAGAATCGGCTACGTACTGTTCCAGCTCCGGTGCCCGAGGACCCCAGACGGCTGATTCTTTCCCTTCTGGATCGATCAAAATAATTTTTGGAATCGATCGGGATGTGCCATTTGTTAAATAGCGGTCCATCAGCTCCGGGTTATCATCCCGAAGGAAAAAGCGCGTATCGATCTGACCGGCTTCTGCAATTCTGAGGAAAATAGGCAGGTTCAGCATTGCATCGCCGCACCAGTCTTCGGTCAGTATCAAAGCTCTCCACTGTTTGTTCTGTACGTTTTCAAAAAGGGGTACATCCTCCACTTGTGTAGAGAAGTGTTCATATATGTACAAAAAATCATTTTGGTGGGACTGCATCTGATCCACATATTCCTGAGGATGCATGCCTTCATAAAACTGCTGGTTCAAGTCCATAAGAAATTCTCCTTTCTATTGCCTACCCATTCCTTTTCCCTAAAAAGAACAGAAGTATGCATCCGTATGAAGTCCGTCTGGTTTTTTGTTAAGATAATTACGAAGGAGGGTGTTTACCTGTGGAAAAAGAACGTCTGGACTTTCTATTGGAATTGTTAAATACCCCGTCTCCGTCAAGTATGGAGATGGAAATACAAAAACGCTGGATCGCAGAAATGCGTCCGTATGCAGATGAGATTCAAACCGATCATGCCGGCAATGCGATTGCTGTGCTCAACCCGGAAGCGGATTTCAAAATCATGCTGGCTGGTCACTGTGATGAAATTGCTCTTGTCGTCAATCGGATCGATGAGGACGGGTATGTGTATGTCGATAAGATGGGCGGCATTAACCCTAAAGCAGCCGTTGGGATGAAAGTGAGTATTCAAGGTCATGGCGGGACGTTAACAGGCGTCATTGGAGTCAATGCCCAGCACCATGGTGGACTGAAGGGAGACTTCGGACTTGAAGAACTGTTTATCGACTGCGGGGCCAAGTCCAAGGAGGAAGTCGAAAAGTTCGTACAGATTGGCGATCTGGCCGTTTATAAAAGGGAACCGGAAGTCCTGATGGACCGTTACATAGCCGGCCGTGGTCTTGATAACCGGACCGGCCAGTTCGTTGTCGGAGAAGTGCTGCGCCGCTTATCTGAGAAAACATTGAATGTCGGTGTATATGCAGCGAGCACGGTGAATGAAGAAACGAATATGGGCGGTGCCTATTTTGCCGCAGCCGGCGTAGAACCTACGATGGCCATTGCCTGTGATGTGACGTTCGCTACTGATTATCCGGGTGTAGACAAGCGGAAACACGGGGACGTCCGTCTTGAAAAGGGTCCGGTACTTGCTAAAGGAGCTTCGATTAACCGCAAGATTAATCAACTGCTGGAAAAGACAGCTGCCTCTCTCGATATGGATGTTCAATATGAACTGACTCCCAGAGCGACAGGTACGGATGCTGACAAGATGCGGTTGACAGGGAAAGGGGTGCCGGTCAGTCTTGTCTCGCTCCCGCTTCGGTATATGCATTCCCCTGTAGAAACAGCGAGCATTCAAGATATGGAAGAGGAAATCACCCTTCTTGTCGAAATGATTGCCGGCATGACGGGAAAAGAAAGCTTAAATCCACTGGATGAATAAAGAGATTGAAACCTGTTTTTCCTTCAATAAGTCAGGGGTTTTGTGAACTTATCGGTGGATGCTTACTGCGGGCACGGACTCAGCGGTTCCTGCAGGCGTTATCACCGGGCACTCATCGTGCATTCACCTGAAGTAATAGGGAAGGGAGAAATTGGTACCCGTTTGACAATCTTCTTTTTGTCCAAACCATCGTGTCCAGTGCTCATAGATCCATCCAGCTGTTGAGCTCCATGTTTAACAGCTGAATGGATCTTACATGAAAAACAATGGCTCTCACAAAGTCCGATATCACCAACCATCTGTCTGTAAAGTGTTTTATACGAGCCACTCCCTTAATGTCCTATAGTATGTTGTTTATTTTTATGCATATTTGGAGACACTAGCCGATATAATCTTCTATAGTGTTAAGGAGTGATCGGCATGGACCGTGAAGCACTGCATCAGCAGATTGTAATGTTGAAAGGAAGAATCAATGCCGGCCAAATTCACGTTCAGGGGTATGATGACTACATTATGCTTCAGTTAGGAAAAGTAAAAGACAGTGAAGACGGCCTCGTAGACGTCTCAACGGTATCTGCAACACTGAGGCTGCTGTTGGACGCGACGGATAAAGTGGATGGTCCTGCTCATTAGGAGCGGGATTTTTTTATGTATTTTTTTACATGATCCCGGTTCATTTTCAAGACTGTTCAGGAACCGCCTCTGTTATACTGAAATCAAGACGATTGGATTTAAAAACTTTGCAATTTCTGGAGGCGGAGGAATTTGGATTGGGATGTCGTAGAAAAAGAAACGACCCATGTCGAATTGTTTAAAGCGGTGGAAGATCATCTGGCCCTCATATTTTTTGGGAAGGACCGCAGGGTATCCTATGCGAACGATATTTTTGCACAGACGATGAACTATCGGAAGAGCCGTGATTTGATAGGCAGGCACCATAAGGAGTTCTGCTTCAGTGATTTCACGGAAAGCAACGCCTATGAACAATTCTGGCGTGCGTTGTGGAATGGGGAAAGCTTTCAGGATAAGATCAAGCGCAAGGATGCATCAGGTCATGAAGTGTGGCTGGAAGCTACTTATATGCCTGTATATAAGAATGGGAGCATAACAGGGATAATGAAGGTGGCTTCTGACATCACAGCGAGGCAGAATGAATTAAATGGAACGGTGGAAAAGCTTCAGAGTGTATCCTTGGACTTGAACACCAGGGCTGAGGAAGGGATGGAGGAGCATGAGGCTTTGAACAGTCAGATTGCTCTCATCAATGAGACTTCCAAAGAGAACACGAAAACACTGGAAGGTTTGAAAATACAGGCGCAGAACATCCAGGGGGTCGTGAAGACCATTAAGGATATTGCCTCCCAGACGAATCTTTTGTCATTGAATGCTGCTATAGAAGCCGCAAGGGCCGGGGAGCACGGTCGAGGATTTGATGTGGTTGCGAAGGAAGTCCGGAAGCTCTCCAACAAAGTGGAGCATTCCATTGGAGAAGTCCGGGAAAATGTGGACCAGATTACGCAGGAGATTTCTCGTATCAATCAAGGAACCGAGGTGATTCAGAAGGAACTGATGAAAGCACTGAATAACCTTGATGGTGCATCCCGTGGCTACCAGCAGGTTGTCGAAGCAGGAGAAGCCGTTAACAAAGAAGCGCAGTCCTTGAAGGAAATGATATAGCATGTCAGAAAAATAAGGGGGCCTATCACCTGATAGGCCCCCTTATTAATTATAGGATCCCTGTATCATCTGGAGCTGGGAAGGTGAAGGATGGAGGTGTCATGCTGTTTTGGCACCGGTCCTTGTTTAAGTCGCAAACATTGCCGTGGGCATCCCGGATAACCGGGCGGGTGACGGTAATGGTTGTTTTAAGGATGATTTTCACAAGGATTCCATCGACAAGACTCAATCCAGCTAAATCTACTACAGGAACTCCTTCCTGAGTGAAGATTCCTTCAACTTCAAGCGGTGATTCCTGCAGGGTGTCCTGCGGGCATGCACCAGGGAAATCTGTGTGTTCCTGGAACGGAATGGTTGTCGAAAGGGTAACTAATTCCAACCCTAGAATGTTTGTACGGATGTTGATCGTAGCGGGGATCAGTCCGATGTTAACGACTTTATTTTTGATGATTCTTGCATTCATTGTGATGTTATTCAAGTCAGGAACGACTTCAATTGATAAGATTCCGGCAATAGTAATTGCACCAAAAAGGGATAGAGGAAGCGTTGTTTCAGCAACCTTCTGCACTTCTTTTGTACCAACCAAAGCATTTTCTACAAAGCAGTCGCTGTTTAGTTTAGCCGGCTTCATTTCAGGTTTTTTGAAGCTGCACTTACATCCGGACGGACAATACTGTTTTGTCTCGGCTTTCTCTTTTTTCTTAGGAAACTTCATCGGCAGTTTCCCGGGCACGGAAATTTTCCTGCAGTGCGCCATATTTCTTCCACCTTTATCAATAAATTTGTGTTGTACATAGGTATACTATTCCTGAAGAGATGGACGGTGTAGGCCGGTGTGATAGATTTACTGGAATAGGCTGTAAGATTCGTTTAGATGCCGCTGAAAGAACTTCCTGATCACGGACGTGTCTGTCTGCAGCAAACCGGTTTATCGGTCATGGACTCCGCACAGAAGGGCATTTGTTTTAAGGAATGATAGGTAATGGAATGATAAAAGAGAGCTTATCGATAAGCTCTCTTTCCTTCCAAATGAAAAATTTAGTCGTCTTCGGATCCGGAGAAAGTGAAGGATGAAGTTTCTGTGTCCTGCCTGCAGCGGTTGGGGTTCAAATCACAAACGTTGCCGTGCGCGTCACGAATAACAGGTCTTGTAACCGTAATGGTGGTTTGAAGAATGATTTTCACAATGATCCCGTCTACCAGCCCTAATCCAGCCAGATCGACAACGGGAACTCCCTCCTGCGTAAAAATCCCTTCGACTTCGAGTGGTGTTTCTGTCAGGGTATCTTCCGGACATGCCCCGGGGAAATCCGTGTGGGCTTGGAATGGGATGGAAGTATTCAATACACCAGTTCCCAAGGCACCATCGTTATCAAGGAAACTGACAGTCACTACAGCCGGAATTAAGCCAATGTTGACGACTTTGTTTTTAATGATCCGGGCGTTCATAGTGATATTCTCCAGATTAGGGACGACTTCTACAGACACCAGGCTGCCAATTGTAATTCCAGTAGCTGCGAATAAACCGAGTGGCAGGGTGGATTCAGCTACTTTTTGTACCTGTTTTGTCCCAACCAGAGCATTTTCTACAAAGCAGTCACTGTTTAGTTTGGCGGGCTTACGTTCAGGCTTTTTAAAATGACACTTACATCCGGATGGACAGTCATGTTTTGTCTCGCCTTTCTCTTTTTTCTTAGGAAATTTTATCGGCAGTTTCCCTGGAACGGAAACTTTCCTGCAATTCGCCATGTTTTTCCACCTTTATCCATAATATTGTGTGGTACATTGGTATCGTATTCATCCCCGGATAGCCGGTGTAGGCCAATGATAGATTTAACAGATCTGCTTTTTGATCAAAACAGAGGAGGGAAACGGCCGTCAGAACTTCCTGCTTGCACAGAGTACAGGTTTTGTATAAAATAAAGATACAAATTTATATTGATTCCATCTTCGGGGCAGGGTGAAATTCCCGACCGACGGTAAGAAGGCCTAGTGACCTTTAAGTCCGTGACCCGTGCAGTTCTTCTGCATGGCTGACCTGGTGAGAGTCCGGGACCGACAGTTACAGTCTGGATGGGAGAAGATGTCGAGCGGAACAGGCAGCGCATGCTAGATATGCTGCCTCTATTTAGCCGTGGACCAAGACCATCCCTAAGCCCAATGCTTCAGGGGTTTTTTATTGGTCAGGCTCAGCCGCTCACCTTCATCTGGGATGTGAATCAATGTGTAAAGATGAAGGGGGAGATCGATGATGAACCGTTATCCGGCTCAGTCATCAAGAAAATTATTTACATTGATTACGATTGCTTTGTTTGGGACCATTTCCATGGTTCTGATGCTGCTGAACTTTCCGCTGCCGCTGCTTCCGCAGTACTTGAAAGTGGATTTCAGTGATGTTCCTGCCCTGCTTGCAGGCATCATGTTTACACCCGCAGCAGGCATCCTTGTTGAAGCGTTAAAAAATGGTCTTTATTTTATATATACCGGTGCAGGAGATCCGGTGGGAGTGGTCGCAAACTTTGCCGCAGGCCTCTTGTTTATCCTTCCGGTTACGATGATCTATCATAAATTCAAGAGTGTTAAATCGCTTGTATCAGGACTTGTGACGAGTTCTCTGATTATGGCGTTCGGCATGGGTGTACTGAACTACTTTGTCATCCTTCCGGCTTACAGCTGGTTCATGGGATGGGAAACGATGAGTGCACAAGTGAAATGGATAACAGTAGTAGCAGGGATTCTGCCATTCAATGCTCTTAAAGGAATCATTGTGAGTGCACTGTTCACCCTGCTCTTTGTACGGATGAAACCTTGGATCGAACAGAAAAGTCCGCGGTCCTCATCCGCAGCGTAAAGGGAGAGCCGGCGAGTTATGAACTCGCCGGCTCTTTTTATATCGAAAAGGAAAATGATATAGAGGAAAGAATATCCTTCACTTGAAAAACATAAGGTTTTTTTCAAGATGCTGGCTGGGGTGTCAGGGTCTTTATCTATGAGCTGGAAAACCAGTGCGTTCTCCCATGTGTAAAAGCATCGTAAAAGGAGAAAGTAAACATGCTCTTACTATTTTGAAAGAGGTGTTTATGGATGAAAAAAATCATGGGAGCTGCTTTGCTGGTGATGGTTACATTAAGTGGCTGCGGAATGAACGGGAACGAGGATGGGCCGGAGGATATCAATTATGAGCCTGCCCGTTATGAACGTACAGATAGGAATGAAATGCCGGAGGAACAGCGTTTCCGCAACAACCGGGAGCACCAGGACATCGATGAAATGAGACGGGATTATGAAAGGGATGTGCGTCAGAACGGGGAACGGGACACGCCGTTCAATATGGACGAAGAAGAGCCGGATTTAGATGAAGAACCTTCCGAACAGCTTCGGGAGATGGATTGACAAAAAAAGGATGCCGTTTTGATGACGGCATCCTTTTTATCAGGCATCCTTTTCTATTTCCCGTTCTTCTTCAACGGTGTAGCGGGCGGTTGGAAGAGCTTCAAGTCTTTCGACAGGGATTGGGTCCCCTGATTTCTCACTGACGCCGTAACGGCCTTCCTCGATTCGTTTCAGGGCATCTTCCGCTGCCATGTGCTTCTCCCTTGCCTGTTCATAAAACGTCTGGCGTTTTTCCCGTTCGTGCTGATCTGTACCAAGGTTTCCCGGGTGGTCCGCGACGCTGGAAATTTCCCCTGTCCGGTCATTCGGATAAAGCTCCTTGGCATCATCCTCTTTGTACTTTTCCATTTCCTGTTCAGCTTCTTCTTTCATTTCTATGATCTGTTGTTTGAATTGTTGAATCTGCTTGTCTGATAACATGCTTCATGTCTCCTTCCTTTTTATAAGGATGGCTTACTTTTTTAAAGGGACAACCCCGAGGGTGCATCTGGAAATACAGAGCAGCGTGCCGGATTCATGGACGATACGGATTTCCCACACCATTGTCGTTTTACCAATATGGGAAGGGACGGCTGTTGCTGTCACCCAGCCTTCTCTTGCGCTCTTTATATGGTTGGCGTTGATTTCAATACCGAAGACCTGCTGCTCGTTGGTATCGATGTTTAAAAATCCGCCGATACTTGCGGCGCTTTCAGCCAGGGCAACGTTCGCACCGCCGTGGAGGAACCCCATCGGCTGATGAGTACGGGCATCCACTGGCATGCGCATTTCCACTGCATCCGGTTCTGCTTTCATGACTTCCATCCCCAGGGCTTCCATCAATGTATTCTTCATCATCATCTCATTCATAGTCATCCCATCCTTTATGTAATATTCCCATTGATCCAATGGTCAAACCTATAGAAAAGAAGGATGGTTCTCCATCCTTCTTTCAGACAATGGTGTAATGTGTTTACGCCGTTTCCCTTTTATATCAAAGAGGGAAGTACAGTTGTATAAGCAGCGACAATCCGAGTAGGAATCCATACAGGGTATTCGTCTGCGCTGTTGCTTTCATAGCCGGCATCATTTCCAGGGGTTCTTTTTTTCCTATAAATCCCTGAATGGCCTTTCTGGCTTTTCCTAAACTAATGAGAGTCACCAGCGACCACCATGGCAGGAGGCCGATCATCATAAGGACAGCCGTCCAAAGATAAGCGATGGCAAAGAGAGCTGTCAAAAAGCGGATGGATCCTTTATGGCCGAAAAGGATCGCTAACGTTTTCCTGCCGTTTTCAGCGTCGTTTTCCCTGTCGCGGATATTGTTCGCTAACAGGATGCAGCCGACGAAGATGGCGACGGGAACAGAAACGATCAGCACATCTGCGGTTAGCGTCATCGTTTGGATATAGTAGCTGATCGCTATTATGATGGTGCCCATAAAGAAGCCTGCTGTCAGCTCACCGAGCGGTGTATAGGCGATGGGAAACGGTCCGCCGGTGTAAAGATAACCGAACAACATGGATACCAGTCCGACAGCAGCCACCCACCAGCTGGAGGAGGCACATATATAGACACCGAGCAGTCCGGCAGCAGCGAAAAAGCTGAGAGCCAGCAGCAATACCATCTGCGGACGGATCCCGTCACGGACAATGGTCCCTCCAATGCCGACGGAGTTCTCATTATCCAGCCCCCTGACATAATCGTAGTATTCGTTAAACATGTTCGTAGCCGCTTGAATGAGAATGGAAGCCAGCAGCATGGCTGCGAACAACCAGAAATCAAAGGACTGTTCGATGGCGGCCAGCATCGTCCCGACGAAAACGGGGACAAAAGCAGCCGTCAAGGTGTGGGGGCGCAGCAGTCTCCACCACACCTGAAAACCTTCACGTTCATTCAAGGAAGCTTTTATATTTTGGTTTTGTATGGAACTCATGGATGTTCTCTCCCTTGTCATTCTACAATTTTTATGATAACAATTTAAGTTTAGGGAAAGAGTCCCGGGGTGTCAATCATTCGGTGAAAATGCTCCTGGAAGGTAAGATTTCTTGAGTCAATAGAAAAAAGAGAATAAAATAGAGAGTGGTGCATGCAGTTCCATTTAACTGTGTAGTAAATATGGATTACTCAACGTCCCTTAAGGAATGGGAGGAATGAATATGCTTCATACGAAGGCCCCTCATATAGAAGAAATAGCAGGGGAAGCCCTTCAGAGAGCGCATCTTCTTGGGGAACCTCAATGTATAAGTATCGTTGAACATATAGATGATATGGATGCTTTTCAGTTTTTTCATACCGGTGAGGCGGTTGATCTTCACCGGACGTTCTGGCAGAGTGCGGATAATGACTTGACGATGGTCGGCATCGGACGGGCCAGCCAGCTTTACGCCGAACGTGCTGATCGTTTTCAGGAAGTGCAGAGATTGTGGCAGAAGCTTATGGACAATGCTGTTGTCTATGACGATTATCAGAAAAAGGGTACGGGATTAACCGCCTTGGGGGGGTTCAGCTTTGATCCCGGAGAAGCGGAGGAACGTCTGTGGGAAAGCTTCCCCGACAGTCAGATGACAATTCCGGCTTTTCTGCTCACGAAAGTGGACGGGGCTTCTTACTTAACGATGAATGTTCTCATTTTCCCCGAAGACCATTTGAAGCAGATGGTCCATCAGCTTTTGGAGCAGCGCGGAATGCTGCTTCAATCCGAAACTTTTGAACCATTATTTCCCGTAGTGACTGGCAGGGAGGAAATAGAGCCTGCCCAATGGAAAGAAACGGTGAAGAAAGCAACAGAAGATATCAGACAGGGAAAAATCAGCAAAGTTGTCCTGGCCAGGGAACTGCGTCTGAAGTTTCAGGATGCTGTTCAGGCCGCTTCTGTGATTAAGGAGCTCGCTGATTCACAGCCGAACAGCTATATTTTCGCCTTTGAGAGCCAGGGGGATTACTTTGTCGGCGCTACTCCTGAGCGGCTTGCCAAGCTTGAAAGCCGCACGCTTGTATCTACCTGTCTGGCAGGAACAATACCGCGGGGAGCTACGTCTGAAGAGGACGAGGCACTCGGGCTGGAGCTGTTGAACGATTCAAAAAACCGCCAGGAACATCAATTTGTCGTAGATATGATTAAAGAGGCGGTGGAAGCCTGTTCCAGCGCAGTCTCGATTCCGGAAGCTCCTGTGCTGTACCCGTTGAAAAATCTTCAGCACTTGTATACGCCTGTAACGGCCGTACTGGATGAAGGGTATACGCTTCTGGATGTTGTTGAAAAACTTCACCCGACACCAGCCTTAGGCGGGATGCCGCAGAAGGAAGCCGTTTCCTATATCCGTCAGTATGAGCGTTTGAACAGAGGGTGGTATGCCGGACCTGTAGGCTGGTTTGATGCAAAGAATAACGGCGAGTTCGCGGTGGCCATCCGCTCCGCGCTTATTCAACAGGATAAGGCGTCCTTATTTGCGGGATGTGGTGTGGTGGAAGATTCCGACCCACAGGCGGAATATGAGGAAACGGCTGTTAAACTTAAGCCGATGCTGACAGTTTTAGGAGGCTTGTAATGGGACATGTGGAAGCTTTAACGAAGTATGTGACACATTTTGTCGACCAGCTTGCATTTTCAGGAGTGAGACAGGTTGTTATTTCTCCGGGGTCCCGGTCTACGCCGCTGGCCCTGACATTTGCTGAGCATTCAGAGGTGAAACACTGGGTTCACCTTGATGAACGCTCAGCTGCTTTTTTTGCCTTGGGGATAGCCAGGCAGACCAATGAGCCGGTGGCTCTTGTCTGTACTTCCGGGACAGCCGCCGCCAACTATTATCCCGCTGTCGTGGAAGCGTACTACAGCCGTGTTCCACTCGTAGTTCTGACAGCGGACAGGCCGCACGAGCTGCGTGAAACCGGTGCTCCTCAGGCCATCAATCAGCTCCAGATGTATGGCAGTTACGCAAAATTCCATGTGGATTTAGCGCTTCCCGAGGAAAATAACTTCATGTATGCACGAAGACAGGCGGCAAGAGCTGTAGGGGAGGCCGTCACTGGACAGCAGGGTCCGGTTCACTTAAACCTTCCTTTCAGGGAGCCGCTCATCCCTGACTTTTCCCTGGAAGGGGCCTGGCGCGGGGACACGCCTCCCGTTCCGGTTCCTTCAGCAGGGAAAAAACAGCTCGATTCACAGGCGCTCAGTCATCTGTTGGAGCAGCTTGGACGTTTGGATAAAGGACTGATCGTCGTAGGCCCTCAAATTGATGAGGAGCTCGCGGAAGCTGTCACGGACCTGGCTGCCCGCCTCGGCATTCCGGTTTTTGCTGATCCTTTATCCCAGCTCAGGGCCGGGGATCACGATAAACGGCATGTTATTGAAAGTTACGGGGCCCTGCTGAAATCCTCCTGGGTAAAAGAGAACATGAAGCCGGACTACATTCTCCGTTTTGGAGCCATGCCTGTATCCAAAACGTACTTGAAGTGGGTTCAGCACCATAAGGAGGCCGTCGAACATTTTGTTGTCGATGATGAACCCGGATACCGGGAGCCGGCAGGGCTTGCTGTCCAGTATATCTGGGCAGAATCCGTGGAACTCTGCCGCCAGTTAGCTGCTGAACTTCCGGAGGGGAATGTTCAGACAACGTGGCTTGCAGAGTGGCAGCAGATGAACACGATTGCCAAAACTGAAATGATGAAAGACCCGGGTAAAGCGTTGAACGAAGGGCATGCGGTGGCTTACCTCGCTGAGGCTCTTCCGGATCAGTCCACCTTTTTTATTGGAAACAGTATGCCGATCCGGGATGTTGACAGCTTCTTTATGTCGACGCCGAAGCGGGTGACCATGATGGCCAACCGGGGAGCCAACGGGATTGACGGTGTCATTAGTACAGCGCTCGGTACGGCGGCGGCCGGACAGAAAACAACACTGCTTCTTGGGGATATTTCCTTCTTCCATGATATGAACGGTCTTTGGATGGCGAAAAGTCAGGGGCTTCCTTTGACCATTGTCGTCATCAATAATGATGGGGGAGGCATTTTTTCTTACCTGCCTCAGTCTAAGGATCCGAAGCATTTTGAGGAACTGTTTGGGACGCCGCTTGGACTCGACTTGAAGCCGGCGGTTGAAATGTATGGAGGCCGCCACTTACGCGTGCAGACGTGGGAGGAGTACCGGCAGGCGGTGTCCGAAAGCGCCTCGTCCCAACAGTTGACGGTGATTGAAGCAATGGTCAGCCGTAAGGACCATGTCGACTTTCATAATACACGTTGGAATGATGTGCATGATGCAGTGATACGGTGGAGGGGAAACGATGAACAGTAATATAAACGGCCGCGAATACGGAGTGGAGCGGACAGGAAGAGGAGAGCCTCTCCTCCTTCTTCACGGATTTACCGGTACGTCCGGGACCTTTGACGAGGTATTGTCGTATGTAACAGGATCTTATGATATTGTTAAAGTCGACCTGCCCGGCCATGGGAGCACAGGTCCGATGGGGGCGATTTCCATGGAGCGCTTCTGCAGGGATCTTCATGAACTACTTGATCGTTTGGAGATCGAACAGGTTCATCTGCTTGGATATTCACTGGGCGGCAGGGCTGCGCTTTCCTTCGCTATGCTTTACCCACATAAAGTGAAAAGTATCCTGCTGGAAAGTGCTTCTCCGGGTCTTGCTTCAACGGAAGAACAGCTGGCGAGACAGGCAAAGGATAAAGCGCTGGCTGATATGCTTCTGCGGGAAGGTCTGAATGCTTTCGTTGATTACTGGGAGCAGATGCCTCTCTTCCGTACGCAGGACCGCCTTCCGGAAGAGAGGAAGCAGCAGATCCGGAGTGAACGCCTCAGCCAGCAGGGCCGGGGTCTTGCGGAATCACTTTCGGGAATGGGGACGGGCCATCAACCGTCGTGGTGGGAACAGTTAACTACTTTAACCGTTCCTGTCTGTCTTATTACAGGGGCAGAGGATGAGAAGTTCCAAAACATCAATAAACAGATGTCTGAACTGCTGCCTGAAGTCCATTGGAAAGAGGTGGAAGGGGCCGGACATGCCGTACACCTTGAGAAACCGCGAATTTTTGCTAAAATTGTAGATAGCTTCATGTTAAAATAGTCAATGAAAGCGTTTTTCATGAGGGTATATAGATGAAATATAATGAAGGAGGAAATGATATGTCTTTTGATTGGATTCAAGATCGCGAGTACGAAGATATTATGTATGAGCGTTTCGAAGGGATTGCTAAAATTACGATAAATCGTCCGGAGGTCCGCAACGCGTTCCGTCCACAGACGGTTTCCGAACTGATCGACGCATTTGCCTATGCCCGTGACGATTCCAGAATTGGTGTGATTGTTCTTGCCGGAGCCGGTGATGATGCATTTTGTGCCGGAGGTGACCAGAAAGTACGTGGGCACGGTGGATATGTCGGCAACGACCAGATCCCACGCTTGAACGTCCTGGATCTTCAACGTTTGATCCGTGTTATTCCTAAACCGGTCGTAGCTATGGTTTCCGGTTATGCTATTGGTGGAGGTCACGTCCTACATATTGTCTGTGACCTGACGATTGCTGCTGATAATGCGATCTTCGGCCAGACTGGACCGAAAGTCGGCAGCTTTGACGCCGGTTACGGCGCTGGTCTTCTTGCGCGTATCGTCGGCCATAAGAAAGCCCGTGAAATCTGGTACCTGTGCCGTCAATACAGTGCAAAAGAAGCGGAAGACATGGGACTTGTCAACACGGTCGTTCCTTTGGAGGAGCTTGAAGCAGAAACGGTTCAATGGTGCCGAGAAATGCTGGATAAATCCCCGACAGCTCTGCGTTTCTTGAAGGCTTCCTTCAACGCAGATACAGATGGTCTTGCCGGTCTGCAGCAAATGGGTGGAGACGCAACACTTCTTTACTACACAACCGATGAAGCAAAAGAAGGCCGCGACGCCTTTAAGGAAAAGAGAAAACCTGATTTCGATCAGTTCCCTCGTTTCCCTTAATACGTGGACATCATAAACGAAGGGGCATTCCAAAGAAGGGAATGCCCCTTTTCCAATGAACGAAAGGAGAGAACGATATGGGGGAAAAGATTCCTCACTGGCTGGATAAACAAGCCTTTTTAAATCCGGAAAAAACAGCACTGGAAACACCAGAAGGAGACGTTTGGACATTTTCTGAACTTCAGGAAAGAAGCCGGCAGACGGCCCATTACTTGAAACGTATGGGAGTGGAGGAAGGTGATCATATTGCTTTTCTTTCAGGAAACGATATTCATTTTCCTGTGTTCATCCATGCGGTCAGTTATATAGGAGCTGTCGTCGTCTTGTTGAATACAAGGCTGACAGTCCCTGAAATCTCTTATCAGCTTCAGGATGCCGATGTCTCCCGAATGTTTTTCGCAGCCTCTTTAAGAGAGAAAGCACACCAAGTTGTTGAACAAACAGGGGTGAAGGCTGTGGAGTGCAGGAATGAACCTTCCGGGAGCAGGGAGGAAGGGGAATTGAAAAAAGAGATTGATTTTGATGCTCCCTATACGATGATGTACACATCCGGAACGACAGGAAATCCAAAAGCCGTGATTCACACCTATGGCAACCATTGGTATAGTGCGGCTGCTTCCGCTTTCAACCTTGGTTTGACGCCTGATGACAAGTGGCTCACCTGCCTGCCGCTTTTTCACGTCGGCGGTTTTTCTGTATTGATCAAGAGTGTGGTTTACGGAATGTCCGTGTACCTTATGGCTAAATTCGATCAAGAGCAGGTCCATGAAGCTGTGATGAATAAGGGCGTGACCCATGCGTCTGTCGTTACGGTGATGCTCCAGCATCTTGTGAAACGGGCGGGTTCATCCGGCTATCCGGATACGTTCCGCTGCATGCTGCTCGGAGGCGGCCCCGTTCCGAACGTGCTGTTAAAGAACTGCTCTCAAAAGGGAATCCCTGTTTTCCAGACCTATGGGATGACGGAAACCTCCTCACAAATTGCGACATTGAGCCCTGCTTCCGCTTTTGATAAAGCGGGATCTGCAGGAAAAGCATTGAGCCTTGCCGAGCTGTGGATCGACAGTCCGGTTCCCGGGGAGATTGGAGAAATCATTGTCCAAGGTCCGATGGTTTCGAAAGGCTATTATAACCGCCCTGCACGGCAGGAACCTTATATTCATACCGGGGATCTTGGGTATCAGGATGAGGACGGCTTTTTATATGTCGTCGACCGTGTGAAGGATATGATTATTTCCGGCGGTGAAAACGTGTACCCTGCTGAAATAGAAAGCGTGCTTACAGAAATCCCTGGTATTAAAGAGGCCGGCGTTACGGGGCGTCCGGACGATCGCTGGGGGGAAGTGCCGGCAGCTTTCCTTGTGGCGGAGGATGAGACGATCAGGGATGAGGACATCTACCGTTATGTCCATGAAAGGCTGGCGAAATATAAGCAGCCGGCTGATATATACTGGGTTCAGGAGCTGCCGCGAAACGCCTCCAACAAGTTACTGAGAAGGGAATTGTTTTCCCTGACAGAGGGCGGGGACCGATGAAAATCGAGAAAATCATCCTCAAAAAAATTGAGCTGAAGATGAAACATCCCTTCCGTACGAAAAGGGGAAGTCTAACGTCACGTCCGCTTATTATCCTTGAAGCTCACGATCGCTCAGGCTTGACCGGATATGGAGAGGTGACGGCATTTCCAGAGCCTTTTTATACGTATGAAACGACAGCCACGGCATGGCATGTCCTCGAGGGTTTTCTTATCCCTTTGTTGGCGGGAAACGCCCTTTCCCACCCAGCGCAGTTTCAGGAAATCGCAGCTTCCGTGCAGGGCCACCCGATGGCCAAAGCAGGATTGGAAGGCGCTGTCTGGGATCTTTATGCCAAACAGAAGGAAACAAGCCTTGCCTCTTTGATCGGTGGAACGAGGAAGATGGTACAGGCGGGAGCTGTCCTTAGTCTGAGTGACCACCTTGAGCAGGATATTGCTGAACTGCAGATGGAGGGCTATGAAAGGTATAAGCTTAAAATCATCAAAGGGAAGGAACGGGAAATGATTGAATCGGTTCGGGCTGCTTCTCCGGATCTGCCCATTATGATCGACGGGAACGGGCAGTATGATGAAGCGGATATGGAGAATTTGACCGCTTTGGATCGTTATGGCCTGCTGATGATAGAGCAGCCTTTCCGTTCCGGCGATTTTTATCTGCACCAGCAGCTACAGAAACAGATGCAGACACCGATCTGCCTGGATGAATCGGTGACCTCATTTCAAGATGCTGTACAGGCGGTTGAATTGGGAAGCTGCCGGATTATCAATGTGAAAATCAGCCGTGTAGGAGGATTGGCGGCCGCCAAAGAAATCCATGATTTCTGTGCCGCATCCGGAGTACCGGTGTGGTGCGGGGGTATGGTGGAATCAGGGATATCCAAAGCCCATAACCTTGCCCTTGCCTCTCTGCCTAATTTCACCATACCGGGAGACTTGTCCGGGTCGACGCGTTATTTTGAAGCTGATATTGTAAAGCCTCCCTTGAAAGTGCAGAAAGGCGCCTTACCTGTGCCTCAAGGTCATGGGATCGGCATAGAAGTCGATGAGGAAAAGCTGGCAGAGGCAACACAGCTGTCTTCCACCCATCTCCTTTCCTAAATGGACTCATAACCTTTCCCTTCATGGTTCACACTAAGGGAAAGGAGGGTGAAGATGGAACGAGATCAGTATTACATTAACATCGGTACGCGGGAGATTTCAGTAAATCATGATGCTAATAATGATGATTTTATTATCTACGCCACCCCTGAAGAAGTGACGGCTCTGCGTGAAGTGTTTGATGAGATTGCCCAGGCAGACGGCCGGTCCTTTTACAGGGCTCATATTCCATTTATGCCTTACCATCAGGATCAGGATAACGATGATACCGATGAGGATATGCATAAGGCTTTCCAGCAGATCTATGATCTGGGTGATGAAATGACGAAGAAGCATATTGAGGAAATGGGCGTATTGAAAAATTGAGAGAAGGGCCGCTTCCCCTTTTGAAGCGGTTCTTTCGTACATAATCGGGGGATTTTGTGTCGGTACGGACCGGAAATCCTACAAGTAGAGAGGGACTGGTTTGTATTTGCGGCTGCTTATGGTACGATTTAAACAGGAAAGCGAACGTATAACAAGGATTAAAGGCAGTTGAAGAGACATGAAAACTTTTTATGATTTTTATCAAAATCCTGTCCGGTTATCCTTCGAGGATCACCCTTTTTCTGAAGAGCCGAAACATGTGTGGATCATCTGCCGCTTTCGTGATCAGTGGCTGTTAACCCGGCACAAAGACAGAGGGCTCGAATTCCCTGGTGGGAAAGTAGAAGAAGGGGAGACGGCGGAACAGGCAGCAGTAAGAGAAGTGAAAGAAGAAACAGGAGCCGATATTGATGATCTGACTTATCTTGGGCAGTATCATGTCGATGGAAAAGGCGGAACTGTCATCAAGAATGTCTATTTTGCTACAATATCTGAGCTGGCTGATCAGGATCATTATTTTGAAACGCATGGTCCTGTCCTTTTCCGGCATCTGCCGGGAAACTTGAAAAATAACGACCGGTTCAGCTTCATGATGAAGGATGAGGTTCTGCCGGAATGTTTAAAGCGTCTGGAACACCGCTGAACAGAAAAAATCCGCCGTTTGGATAACGGCGGATTTTTTTCTGTTTAGTTTGTGTGGTGGGTCGGGCCGGCCTGTTTGATTTTATCACTGGCATACGTGAACTTTTTGAAGTTGGCATGAAACTTTTCAGCAAGTTCTTTGGCACTTTCATCATAAGCGGCAGGATTGTTCCACGTTTTTCTCGGGAATAAGACTTCGTCCGGTACTCCCGGGCAGTGGGTCGGGATGTGAAGGCCGAACACAGGGTCTTTATAAGTTTCGGCAGAACTCAGTTCACCTTCCAGAGCGGCATGGATCATGGAACGCGTGTAACTCAGTTTGATACGCTCGCCTTCTCCGTAGGCTCCCCCTGACCAGCCTGTATTGACAAGGAAGACGTCCGTATTGAACTGGTCTATTTTCTCTCCGAGCATTTCAGCATATGCTGATGGAGCAAGCGGAAGGAAAGGGGAGCCGAAGCAGGCGGAGAAAGTCGCTTCCGGCTTGGTAATCCCTCTCTCTGTTCCAGCCAGTTTACTCGTATAGCCGCTTAGAAAATGGTACATCGCCTGTTCTTTTGTTAAACGGCTGATTGGTGGGAGGACTCCCGTGGCATCAGCTGTCAAGAAAATGATGGCATTTGGGTGGCCGGCAATACTTGGCTGGACTGTATTATCAATGTGATCCAGTGGGTAGGCGGCCCGTGTATTTTCCGTCAGGCTCGTATCGTCATAATCCGGCGCGTGCGAATCCGGCTGAAGGACGACGTTTTCCAAAACCGAGCCGAAATGAATGGCATCATAGATCTGCGGTTCTTTTTCTTTGGACAGGTTGATGCACTTCGCATAGCATCCCCCTTCAATGTTAAAGACACCGTAGGGGGACCAGGCGTGCTCATCGTCCCCGATCAGGCGGCGCTGAGGATCAGCGGACAGAGTCGTTTTTCCTGTGCCCGACAGACCGAAGAACAGAGCAACGTCGCCTTCTTTGCCGATGTTGGCCGAGCAGTGCATCGGAAGGACGTTCTTTTCCGGAAGCAGGTAGTTCATGACGGAGAAGATGGACTTCTTGATTTCCCCTGCGTATTCTGTTCCTCCGATGAGGACAACGCGGTGTTTAAACGAAACCATGATGAACGCTTCGGAATTCGTACCATCCACGTCAGGATCTGCTTTGAAGGTTGGAGCAGATATGACAGTGAACTCTGTGTCATGCTCCTCCAATTCGGATGCCTCCGGCCGGATGAACATTTGGCGGGCGAATAAGTTGTGCCAGGCGAATTCTGTAAGAACCTGCATAGGAAGGCGGTAGCGCTCATCCGCTCCTGCAAAACCTTTGAAGACGAATAACTCCCTGCGGTCTTTCAAATAATCGAGCACTTTATGGTATAATTTCACAAACGTATCATCGTCAATAGGCTGGTTCACAGCACCCCATTCGACTTTATCTTCGGTTACGTCGTCACGGACAATGAATTTGTCCTTTGGTGAGCGTCCCGTATAGGTACCTGTCGTAGCCTGAACGGCCCCTTTTTCCGTTAGTGTACCTTCATTGCGGTATAAAATCTTTTCCACTAAATGTGGAACAGATAATTGGTGGTGGACATGGTCCTGGGAAAGTAGAAGATTAAGTTCTGACAGTTGGTTTATTGTACTCATATGCATCGTCCCGCCTTTGCAGTTTAATAATGTGAGATTAGTATAACACATTTATTTTAATCGTCCATACTATTCAGTGGATTGTGGGAAAGTTTTCAACACTGCCATATTTCATGGCTGTTATTATCCTATGATGGTTTGAACAGAACGTTTATCCAGGTTGAATCTGGATGGAAGGGGTGCGTCGAAACCCGATGAATCCAATTGACATTAAACACGCTTTTCGATACGATAGCTGAGAACGGAAACTCTCTTATCCAGAGTTGGTGGAGGGACAGGCCCTTTGAAACCCAGCAACCGTCCGCAGGGACATGGTGCTAACCTGAAGCAAGGAGTCAGCTCCTTGGACGATAAGAGCGAAAGGAAGCAGCCCCTTTCCTCGGTATAGGAAGGGTTTTTTCTTTTTATAAGAAGGAAATGTCCATGACCAGGCCTTGCCGCCTGTTTATTATTTCTGACTGAGAACGTGCACGAAAACGTTTTCGGATCCAGGATGACACTATGAAATGAACTTATGTTTTTCTACACATACTGGTAAAGAGTTCCGTCTAATACTTTGTACTTACAGAAGGAGGAGTTTTTAGAATGCCAGCGAACCGCCGGTTATTCACATCAGAATCCGTGACAGAAGGTCATCCGGACAAAATCTGTGACGCTATTTCTGATGCTATTTTAGATGAAATTTTAAAAAACGACCCGAATGCAAGGGTGGCATGTGAGACAACAGTAACTACGGGACTTGTCCTGGTTTCCGGTGAAATCAGTACGAATACCTATGTTGATATTCCATCGATCGTGCGCCAGACGATTAAAGATATTGGATATACACGAGCAAAATACGGCTTTGATGCAGATACATGTGCCGTTTTGACGGCTATTGATGAGCAGTCCCCGGATATCGCAGGGGGAGTGGATGTTGCGCTTGAATCCCGTGAAGGGAAAATGAGCGATGATGAAATAGAAGCCATCGGTGCCGGTGACCAGGGACTGATGTTCGGCTTTGCCAACAATGAAACGCCCGAATTGATGCCGCTGCCTATTTCTCTTGCCCACAAACTTTCCAAGCGTCTTTCTGATGTCCGCAAAGACGGAACACTCGATTACCTTCGTCCTGACGGCAAGACGCAGGTAACGATTGAATATGATGAAAATGATCAGCCGGTCCGCGTGGATACGATTGTTATTTCGACGCAGCACGCTGAAGAAGTCACGCTCGAACAGATCCAGAAGGATTTGAAAGAGCAGGTGATCGGGCCCGTTGTACCGGAAGGCTATATTGATGATGAAACCAAATACTTTATCAATCCGACCGGGCGTTTTGTAATCGGAGGTCCTCAAGGGGACGCCGGTTTAACAGGACGTAAGATCATCGTAGATACGTACGGTGGATATGCGCGTCACGGTGGTGGTGCCTTCAGTGGGAAGGATGCGACCAAAGTGGACCGTTCTGCTGCATACGCGGCTCGTTATGTTGCGAAAAACATCGTAGCTGCAGGTCTTGCGGATACAGTGGAAGTCCAGCTCGCCTATGCAATCGGGGTGGCCCAGCCGGTTTCCATTTCCATCAATACCAGCGGGTCCGGCAAAGTGTCGGAAGAAAAGCTGGTGGACGCTGTGCGTGACTTGTTTGACCTCCGTCCTGCTGGAATCATTAAAATGCTCGATCTTCGTAAACCTATTTACCGTGATACGTCTGCCTACGGCCATTTTGGACGGACAGATGTTGAGTTTCCATGGGAACGTACGGATAAAGCGGAAGAGCTCAGCGGTCGTTTTCAATAAAAAAAAGCTGTTTCCTTGTTGGAGGAAACAGCTTTTTTATTTTCACGAGTTGCACAAACGGCAGAGTACGCATTGATTTGATACGGCTATCCACTTCCCTCTGTATGTCTTCTGATCATGCAGGCATCGAGCTGAAAAGCATTTCAGCCCCGAAGGTTCTTATAGTACTGCCCTTTTGCGACATACGATTTCCGGATCCGGTCCATTTCCTTGTAATCCTCTTCTGTTAAGGAACGGATCACCTTGGCCGGCCGTCCGAAGGCCAGTGTATCCGGAGGGATTTCTTTTCCGGGCGGAACAAGGCTTCCTGCTCCGATAAAGGCCCGCTCCCCTATGACAGCGCCATCCAGAATCATGGATCCCATGCCGATCAAAGCGTCCTGTTTAATGTGTGCAGAATGCAGGGTAACCTGGTGCCCGACCGTAACGCCGTCTTCCAGTATGAGAGGCTGGTCAGGGCTTTGGTGCAGCATGCTCAGATCCTGGACATTTGTGTTCTTACCGATATGTACCGATGAGACATCGCCGCGGATGACCGTCTTAAACCAGATGCTTGCGTTCTCTTCTATGACAACATCCCCGGTAATGACGGCATCTTCTGCTGTAAAAGCTGATGGGTGGATGAGAGGTCGTTTTCCTTTATATTCGCAAATCATACGAAGCCCCCTTATAATATGAGTAACATCAGTATATCAAATGAAAAGAGGGATCGGCTGTGGAAAAACTGGAATCGGCCCGTGATCGTGCAACCATCATTCTCGTCCATGGCGCTTTTGAGCATAAGGGAAGGTATAAGGAACTTGCTGATCGTTTCCGTCAGGACGGTTTTTCGGTGATTTATGGAGACCTGCCGGGGCAGGGGTTGTCTGATGGGAAGAAAGGTCATATCCGTTCGTTTGGTGATTACGTTGAAACCATTCAAAGCTGGTATGAGCAGGCGGATCCGGATAAAAAAATTTTCCTTCTCGGCCACAGCATGGGGGGATTGGCTGTGATTCGTTTTATGGAGGAAAAGCAGCCGCAGCTGGATGGTGTGATTTTATCTTCTCCTGCTGTACAGATCCGGAATAAAACGGCCCGCCCGCTGGAGGCTTTTTCCTATCTATTGAATGTTTTTACCCCTTCGCTGCGTATGAAAGCGGGACAGAACCCCGAAAATGTAACTAGAAACCAAATCAAGGTTGAAGAATTCCGTCAGGATCCGCTTGTCATTGATAAAGTATCGGTGCGGTGGTACCGTGAGTTTCAAAAGGCGGGAATCCGGGCGTTTCAACAAGTCAGCCGTTTTCCTGATGTGCCTCTTTTAGTGATGCAGGCAGAGGAAGACCTTTTAGTGGATCCGGCACGCACAAAAGAATGGTTCAATCATGTCGATACCAGTGAAAAAAGTTATAAGCTGTGGCCGGGTCTTTACCATGAGATTTTCAATGAACCGGAAAATGACCAGGTCTATCACCATACACGATCTTTTTTGAGCAACATAATAAATGAACGTTAGGAGTGTCCACCCTTGAAGGAGTCCGTTCCAAGCAATGCTGTCCATCTGCTTTACGAAGTGTATCGGAATGTGTTTCCGCGAGTACATAAAGAACTAGCCTATTGGAAAGATGCTGCCTCCCGAATCCCTGATGAAGAATTAAGAACGCAGGCCCAGGCCAGTATCAAGGATAAAACGTTCCATTGCGAAGGTGGGGCGGTTTATTCCGTGCTTTCCGGTGACCGCCCGGATCTTGCTGTCCGCTTTATTGTCGCTTATCAGACGATCAGTGATTATCTCGATAATTTATGTGATCGGAGCACCTCCATGGATCCTGATGATTTTGAAAGGCTCCACTTGTCGATGGCCGATGCATTAACCCCTGGAAATCCGTGCCGCGACTATTATAAATACAGGGAAGAGAAGGATGACGGCGGGTACCTTCATGAGCTTGTGAAAACCTGCCAGGATGTGCTGAGTCAGGCTGACAATTATCAGATTGTCCATGAGCGGGCACTGAAGCTTGGGCGTTTGTACTGCGACCTTCAAGTACATAAGCACGTGATCGAAGAGGAAAGGATTCCGAGACTGCAGCAGTGGTTCGAACATCACCAGACCGACTGGCCGGAATTGAAATGGTATGAATTTTCCGCCTGCACCGGATCCACCTTGGGCATATTCTGCCTAGTTTCCTATGCGCTGGGGAACAAAATGGATGAGGACCTGGCCCGTAATGTGGAGGACAGTTATTTTCCGTTTATGCAGGGGCTTCATATTCTGCTTGACTATTATATTGATCAGGAAGAGGATGAACGGGAAGGAGATCTCAACTTCTGTTCCTATTATGACCATCAGGAACAGATGAAAGGGAGATTTGAATACTTTGTGCGCAGGACAGATGAAGAGGTTCAGAAGCTTCCGGACCGGTCCTTTCATCAAATGATCCACAAAGGCCTCGTTGGGATGTATCTGGCCGACAGGAAAGTCAGGCGGTTGTCCAATGCAAGAAGCTTTGTGAAGGATATGCTGAAAATCAGCGGCCGGAAAACGGCGTTCTTTTATTTCAATACGAAAATGTACCATAAATTAAAGCCTGGCAGAAGTTAAAACTGCCAGGCTTGTTTTATACGTTTTTCTCGATGGCGATAATAAAGGGAGGGGTCCGATCCTTGTTAATGAAGCTGTAGTTAAGAACTTCATAGTCCTTATGATCCAGTGAGGAGACATAACGGAGGACGGCTTCCTTTTCCTCTTTTCCTCCCGGGTGTCCGTGATAGACAACAAGGACGACAAGGCCGCCTTTCTTTAACGATTTCAAAACGTTTTCGATGGATGTAATGGTGTCATTCGGTTTTGTGATGATGCGTTTATCACTGCCAGGCAGGTATCCTAGATTATAGATAGCCGCCTGGATCATGCCTTTATGCTCCTCCTGCAGGTGCTCCTCAATGTGGGTATGAGAGTCATGAATGACCGTGGCCCTTTCCAGTACTTCGTGCTCTTTCAAACGTGCCCTGGTGTTTTCGACGGCCTGTTCCTGGATGTCAAAAGCGTAGACGTGACCATCGTTGCCGACGAGGTTGGATAAGAATAAGGTGTCGTGACCGTTGCCGCACGTCCCGTCAATGACAGCGCCGCCTTCATGGACGGCCTTTTTCATAAGAGCGTGAGCCTGGTCCAGTATTTTATTTAAAATCATGCTGTGCCTCCAAACAATAGATTCCATTCTATTGTAGCATGAATGGCAGGGGTGAACAGAGAAGCGCTTGACAAAGGTCTGCCCTTTCATTAAGATACGAGTATATATGATGACGTTGAAAAGGAGTAGTAAGGTTCTGATTAAGTACCAGAGAGGCAGCGGCTGGTGAAAGCTGTCCTTAATTGTCCTGAACTCGCCTTGGATGTCGCAGAAGTGAACGTAAAGTAGTTTCTGCCGGTTTCATCGCCGTTACAGATGTCGAGTTGAACACATAAGTTGTGTTAATTTGGGTGGTACCGCGGGAATCAAGCCTCTCGTCCCATTTGGGATGAGGGGCTTTTTTATATTTTTTTCGAGAGAGATAAAGGAGGAAATGATGTGGCTTTTGATCATAAAACGATAGAGAAAAAGTGGCAGAATCACTGGTTGAACGAAAAAACGTTCAAAACAGACAGTCAATCAGACAAACAGAAATTTTACGCATTGGATATGTTCCCGTATCCGTCCGGAGCAGGTCTGCACGTGGGACACCCGGAAGGTTACACAGCAACAGATATCCTTTCCCGTATGAAGCGGATGCAGGGATATGAAGTTCTTCATCCGATCGGCTGGGATGCCTTTGGTCTTCCGGCAGAACAGTATGCACTGGATACAGGAAATGATCCGGAAGAATTCACAAAGCAGAATATTGATAACTTCCGTCGTCAAATCCAGGAGCTGGGTTTTTCCTATGACTGGGACCGTGAAGTCAATACGACGGACCCGGATTACTACAAGTGGACACAGTGGATCTTCCTGAAGCTTTATGAAAAAGGGCTCGCGTATATCGATGAAGTCGCTGTAAACTGGTGCCCTGCGCTGGGTACGGTTCTGGCCAATGAAGAAGTCATTGATGGAAAGAGTGAGCGCGGAGGTCACCCTGTTGAGCGCCGGCCGATGAAACAATGGATGCTCAAAATCACGGCATATGCGGATCGTCTTCTGGATGATCTGGAAGAGCTGGACTGGCCGGAAAGTATTAAAGATATGCAGCGCAACTGGATCGGTAAATCCGAAGGGGCGGAAGTCACCTTTGCCCTGGACGGTACAGAGCTTACCTTTGATGTATTTACAACGCGTCCGGACACATTGTTCGGGGCTACTTACGCTGTTCTTGCCCCTGAGCACCCATTAGTCGATGAAATCGTGACAGGGGAACAAAAAGAAGCGGCAGCCGCTTATATTGAAAAAGCGAAAAACAAGAGCGACCTTGAGCGGACAGATCTAGCGAAGGATAAAACCGGAGTATTTACCGGAGCCTATGCCGTCAACCCGATCAATGGTGAAAAACTTCCGGTATGGGTGGCTGACTACGTACTTATGAGCTATGGAAGCGGAGCAATCATGGCGGTACCGGCTCATGATGAGCGGGATTATGAATTCGCCCAGGCTTTCGGTCTGCCTATCATCCCCGTTGTTGAAGGCGGGAATGTAGAGGAAGCGGCTTATACAGAAGATGGACCTCACATCAATTCCGACTTCCTTGATGGCCTTCAAAAAGAAGAAGCCATTCAAAAAGCCATTCAATGGCTTGAGGAAAACGGCCGTGGTAAGAAGCAGACGACATACCGCCTGCGTGACTGGTTGTTCAGCCGCCAGCGTTACTGGGGTGAGCCGATCCCTGTCATCCACTGGGAAGACGGATCCATCACACCGGTAAAAGAAGCGGATCTTCCTATTGAACTGCCGAAAACAACAGAAATCAAACCGTCGGGGACCGGGGAATCCCCGCTGGCTAATATTGATGACTGGGTAAACGTTGTGGATCCTGAAACAGGGATGAAGGGCCGCAGAGAAACAAATACTATGCCGCAGTGGGCAGGAAGCTGCTGGTATTACCTTCGTTATATTGATCCCACCAATTCAGAAACATTTGCAGATTATGAAGCCTTGAAGAAGTGGCTTCCTGTCGACGTATACATCGGTGGGGCTGAACATGCCGTTCTTCACCTTCTTTATGCTCGTTTCTGGCACAAGGTTCTATATGATGCAGGTGTCGTCCCAACAAAAGAACCGTTCCAAAAACTGTTCAACCAGGGGATGATTCTTGGAGAGAATAACGAGAAAATGAGTAAATCCAAAGGGAACGTTGTGAACCCTGATGATATCGTCTATTCACACGGGGCGGATACACTGCGCCTTTATGAAATGTTCATGGGACCATTGGAAGCATCTATTGCCTGGTCGACAAACGGTCTTGACGGTGCCCGTCGTTTCCTTGATCGTGTATGGAGATTGTTCATGCCGGACGGTGAGCTGACAAGTTCTATTCAACCGGAACAATCCGGCCATTCTTTAGAGAAGGTCTACCATGAGACAGTGAAAAAAGTGACGGAAAACTTTGAGGAACTGCGTTTCAATACAGGCATTTCACAGATGATGGTGTTCATTAATGAAGCCTATAAGGCCGATACGATTCCTAAAGCCTATGCTGAAGGGTTCGTCCAGCTGCTTTCCCCTGTTGCTCCTCACATTGCAGAAGAACTATGGGAAAAGCTTGGACATGAGGAAACCATTACTTATCAGCCTTGGCCTTCTTTCGATGAATCCAAACTTGTCGAAGATGAAGTAGAGATTGTCGTTCAGGTCATGGGTAAAGTAAGAGCGAAAATGATGGTACCTGCGGAGGCCTCCAAAGAGGATCTTGAAAAGCAGGCGCTGGAAAATGAGGACGTTCAGGAGTGGCTGAACGGAAAAACAGTGCGTAAAGTCATTGCAGTGCCTGGGAAACTTGTGAATATTGTAGCCAACTGATTGTTTTAGAAAGAGTGCCGCTGGGTAAAATGCCTGTGGCGCTCTTTTTATGTAGGAAACCACCTCTTGAACAGATGTCTTGACTTTGAAATATGATGGATTAAAATGAACATGGATCAATACAATTGGAGGGGTTATCGTGAACCAAATTAAAGAAATAACACCACAAGAAGTCGAAAACAAACTGAACAATAATGAAGATATTAAAGTCATAGATGTCAGGGAAGATGATGAAGTGGCTCAAGGTATGATTCCTGGGGCCAGACACATTAAACTAAGCGACATCCCGCAGTCCGTAGATCAGCTTCCAAAAGATGAATCCTATGTGATGGTCTGCCGCTCCGGCCGCAGAAGCATGAACGCATCAGAATTTATGAAGGAAAAAGGCTTCTCCAATGTATCGAATATGGAAGGCGGCATGTTGAAATGGGACGGAGAACTCGTCTTTTAATCCTGAAAGGGTTGTGAGAACAATGGAATTCGTATATGGATCGGCCATAATAATATTCCTGACCACCCTGTTCTACTATAAACGGAGATCATCTCTGAAGTCTTATTTCGAACAGTCTTATTCAGAGGATAACGTCTGTGTGATTGATATCAGGGATTACATTATCGCCCACCGTTCCCCCTATCCTGGAGCTGAGAACATTCCGTTAAATTATTTGTCCCGGGCTTTAAAGGAACGATTTGACTGCACAAAAGATATCCTGGTCATTTCCGACAATAAACGGGCCGCACGGATGGCCGCACGTATGATCAGAAAGAAAAAAGGAAAGGCCGTCTATTACTTGCAGCCTGAATGAGTCTCTTCGACACTAGAAGAGACTCATTTTTTTATCTGTCGGGATTATATCCATACAGGAAAACCATGATAATAGTTGAATATAAAAAGTTGATAAAGATATCTATCATTCTATTGACGTAACGGTGTATAACATGTAATATAGTAAACGTTGCTTCAGAGAAACCAGCAGCAACGTAAAAAAATCAACAAAATCTAGTAAATGCTATTGACGAAATAAGAGTAGTTATGCTAGAATTTGATTACTGTCGAATAGGCGGTATTTGATCTTTGAAAACTGAACGAACCAACCAGTACGTCAAAACGTTTCTTCTTTAATGAAGAAATTTGAAACAAGCACATTCGGTGTGCAGATGAGCAAGTCAAACTACTTTTATGGAGAGTTTGATCCTGGCTCAGGACGAACGCTGGCGGCGTGCCTAATACATGCAAGTCGAGCGCGGGAAGCGAGCGGATCCCTTCGGGGTGAAGCTCGTGGAACGAGCGGCGGACGGGTGAGTAACACGTGGGCAACCTGCCTGTAAGATCGGAATAACCCCGGGAAACCGGGGCTAATGCCGGGTAATACTTTTCTTCGCATGAAGATAAGTTGAAAGATGGCTTCTCGCTATCACTTACAGATGGGCCCGCGGCGCATTAGCTAGTTGGTGAGGTAACGGCTCACCAAGGCAACGATGCGTAGCCGACCTGAGAGGGTGATCGGCCACACTGGGACTGAGACACGGCCCAGACTCCTACGGGAGGCAGCAGTAGGGAATCTTCCGCAATGGACGAAAGTCTGACGGAGCAACGCCGCGTGAACGATGAAGGTCTTCGGATCGTAAAGTTCTGTTGTCAGGGAAGAACAAGTACCGTGCGAATAGAGCGGTACCTTGACGGTACCTGACGAGGAAGCCCCGGCTAACTACGTGCCAGCAGCCGCGGTAATACGTAGGGGGCAAGCGTTGTCCGGAATTATTGGGCGTAAAGCGCGCGCAGGCGGTTCCTTAAGTCTGATGTGAAAGCCCACGGCTCAACCGTGGAGGGTCATTGGAAACTGGGGAACTTGAGGACAGAAGAGGAGAGTGGAATTCCACGTGTAGCGGTGAAATGCGTAGATATGTGGAGGAACACCAGTGGCGAAGGCGACTCTCTGGTCTGTTTCTGACGCTGAGGTGCGAAAGCGTGGGTAGCAAACAGGATTAGATACCCTGGTAGTCCACGCCGTAAACGATGAGTGCTAGGTGTTAGGGGGCTTCCACCCCTTAGTGCTGAAGTTAACGCATTAAGCACTCCGCCTGGGGAGTACGGCCGCAAGGCTGAAACTCAAAGGAATTGACGGGGGCCCGCACAAGCGGTGGAGCATGTGGTTTAATTCGAAGCAACGCGAAGAACCTTACCAGGTCTTGACATCCTTGGACCTCCCTAGAGATAGGGATTTCCCTTCGGGGACCAAGTGACAGGTGGTGCATGGTTGTCGTCAGCTCGTGTCGTGAGATGTTGGGTTAAGTCCCGCAACGAGCGCAACCCCTAATCTTAGTTGCCAGCATTCAGTTGGGCACTCTAAGGTGACTGCCGGTGACAAACCGGAGGAAGGCGGGGATGACGTCAAATCATCATGCCCCTTATGACCTGGGCTACACACGTGCTACAATGGATGGTACAAAGGGCAGCGAAGCCGCGAGGTGTAGCAAATCCCATAAAACCATTCTCAGTTCGGATTGCAGGCTGCAACTCGCCTGCATGAAGCCGGAATCGCTAGTAATCGCGGATCAGCATGCCGCGGTGAATACGTTCCCGGGCCTTGTACACACCGCCCGTCACACCACGAGAGTTGGCAACACCCGAAGTCGGTGAGGTAACCTTTTTGGAGCCAGCCGCCGAAGGTGGGGCCAATGATTGGGGTGAAGTCGTAACAAGGTAGCCGTATCGGAAGGTGCGGCTGGATCACCTCCTTTCTAAGGATATTACGGAAACGTACTGTGTTGGTTGTTCAGTTTTGAGAGATCAAAGCATCTTTCAAATTTGTGAACCTTGAAAACTGGATAAGGAATTATGACTCATCTAGCGATGAGATCATGATGACAAGACATCTAATTGATTTATATAAACGTCTTTTCACGAAGATAGTTAAGTGAATAAGGGCGCACGGTGGATGCCTTGGTACTAGGAGCCGATGAAGGACGGGACTAACACCGATATGCTCCGGCGAGCCGTAAGCAGGCTTTGACCCGGAGATTTCCGAATGGGGAAACCCACTGTTCGTAATGGGACAGTATCCTATACTGAATACATAGGTATAGGAAGGCAGACCCGGGGAACTGAAACATCTAAGTACCCGGAGGAAGAGAAAGCAAACGCGATTTCCCAAGTAGCGGCGAGCGAAACGGAATCAGCCCAAACCAGAAAGCTTGCTTTCTGGGGTTGTAGGACACTCCTTTGGAGTTATCAAGGAGGAAGATAGACGAATCGATCTGGAAAGATCAGCCGAAGAGGGTAACAGCCCTGTAGTCGAAATCTTCCTCTCTCCGGAGTGGATCCTGAGTACGGCGGAACACGAGGAATTCCGTCGGAATCCGGGAGGACCATCTCCCAAGGCTAAATACTCCCTAGTAACCGATAGTGAACCAGTACCGTGAGGGAAAGGTGAAAAGCACCCCGGAAGGGGAGTGAAATAGAACCTGAAACCGTGTGCCTACAAGTAGTCGGAGCCCGTTAATGGGTGACGGCGTGCCTTTTGTAGAATGAACCGGCGAGTTACGACCGTATGCGAGGTTAAGCAGCAGAAGCGGAGCCGCAGCGAAAGCGAGTCTGAACAGGGCGAGTGAGTATGCGGTCGTAGACCCGAAACCGTGTGATCTACCCATGTCCAGGGTGAAGGTCAGGTAACACTGACTGGAGGCCCGAACCCACGTAAGTTGAAAATTACGGGGATGAGGTGTGGGTAGGGGTGAAATGCCAATCGAACACGGAGATAGCTGGTTCTCTCCGAAATAGCTTTAGGGCTAGCCTCAGAATAGAAAGTCATGGAGGTAGAGCACTGATTGGACGAGGGGCCCCTATCGGGTTACCGAATTCAGTCAAACTCCGAATGCCATAGACTTTGTTCTGGGAGTCAGACCGTGGGTGATAAGGTTCATGGTCGAGAGGGAAACAGCCCAGACCGCCAGCTAAGGTCCCAAAGTGTGTGTTAAGTGGAAAAGGATGTGGAGTTGCTTAGACAACCAGGATGTTGGCTTAGAAGCAGCCATCATTCAAAGAGTGCGTAATAGCTCACTGGTCGAGTGACTCTGCGCCGAAAATGTACCGGGGCTAAACACACCACCGAAGCTGCGGATTGATCTTATGATCAGTGGTAGGAGAGCGTTCTAAGTGCTGCGAAGTCAGACCGTAAGGACTGGTGGAGCGCTTAGAAGTGAGAATGCCGGTATGAGTAGCGAAAAAAGAGTGAGAATCTCTTTCACCGAATGCCTAAGGTTTCCTGAGGAAGGCTCGTCCTCTCAGGGTTAGTCGGGACCTAAGCCGAGGCCGAAAGGCGTAGGCGATGGACAACAGGTTGATATTCCTGTACCACCTCCTTTCCGTTTGAATGACGGGGGGACGCAGGAGGATAAGGAGAGCGTGCCATTGGATGTGCACGTCCAAGCAGTGAGACGGTCGGAATAGGCAAATCCGTCCGGCAACGTCAAGCTGTGATGGGGAGGGAACTATAGTACCGAAGCTCCTGATTTCACACTGCCAAGAAAAGCCTCTAATGAGGAAAGAGGTGCCCGTACCGCAAACCGACACAGGTAGGCGAGGAGAGTATCCTAAGGTGAGCGGGAGAACTCTCGTTAAGGAACTCGGCAAAATGACCCCGTAACTTCGGGAGAAGGGGTGCTCCTCTGCCGAGGAGCCGCAGTGAAAAGGCCCAAGCGACTGTTTACCAAAAACACAGGTCTCTGCGAAGCCGTAAGGCGAAGTATAGGGGCTGACACCTGCCCGGTGCTGGAAGGTTAAGGGGATGCGTTAGCTTATGCGAAGCGTTGAACCGAAGCCCCAGTAAACGGCGGCCGTAACTATAACGGTCCTAAGGTAGCGAAATTCCTTGTCGGGTAAGTTCCGACCCGCACGAAAGGTGCAACGACTTGGGCACTGTCTCAACGAGAGACCCGGTGAAATTATACTATGTGTGAAGATGCACATTACCCGCGACAGGACGGAAAGACCCCGTGGAGCTTTACTGCAGCCTGATATTGAATGTTGGTACAGCTTGTACAGGATAGGTAGGAGCCTTGGAAACCGGAGCGCCAGCTTCGGTGGAGGCGCTGGTGGGATACTACCCTTGCTGTACGGACATTCTAACCCAGGACCGTAATCCGGTCCGGAGACAGTGTCAGGTGGGCAGTTTGACTGGGGCGGTCGCCTCCTAAAGAGTAACGGAGGCGCCCAAAGGTTCCCTCAGAATGGTTGGAAATCATTCGCAGAGTGTAAAGGCACAAGGGAGCTTGACTGCGAGACCTACAAGTCGAGCAGGGACGAAAGTCGGGCTTAGTGATCCGGCGGTACCGTATGGAAGGGCCGTCGCTCAACGGATAAAAGCTACCCCGGGGATAACAGGCTTATCTCCCCCAAGAGTCCACATCGACGGGGAGGTTTGGCACCTCGATGTCGGCTCATCGCATCCTGGGGCTGTAGTCGGTCCCAAGGGTTGGGCTGTTCGCCCATTAAAGCGGTACGCGAGCTGGGTTCAGAACGTCGTGAGACAGTTCGGTCCCTATCCGTCGTGGGCGTTGGAAATTTGAAAGGAGCTGTCCTTAGTACGAGAGGACCGGGATGGACACACCGCTGGTGTACCAGTTGTTCCGCCAGGAGCATCGCTGGGTAGCTACGTGTGGTCGGGATAAGTGCTGAAAGCATCTAAGCATGAAGCCCCCCTTGAGATGAGATTTCCCTCTGCTTCGAGCAGATAAGATCCCTCAGAGACGATGAGGTTGATAGGTCCGAGGTGGAAGCGTGGTGACACGTGGAGCTGACGGATACTAATGGATCGATGACTTATCTATATGAAGAAGGCGAAAGCGACTGGTCAAATCCGACTGGCTAAGCAAACATTCGTAAAGACTGTGTTTTTCAGTCTTGAAGAAGGTGTGCTTAGAACAGCGAGGATTTAGGAGCTGCAGCCGGACTAAACTTCGTGAATCGTGTTTTAATCAATAGTTGTTTCCTTATCTGGTTTTGAGGGTTTACCTCAAACTTTATATTGATGTGGTGGTGAAGGCGGAGAGGTCACACCTGTTCCCATGCCGAACACAGTAGTTAAGCTCTTCAGCGCCGATGGTAGTCGGGTTTACCCCCGTGAGAGTAGGACGCTGCCACGTCACACGAACCCTTCAGGATTATCCTGAAGGGTTTTTTTTGTTTTCTAATGATGATTTATAGTTTGCTCTTCTCTTATGAAGAAATAAAGAAGCGTGTCTAAAGGACTGGTTTTACAGTGGGGAAAACGAGTCTTTGGTCACGAATTTGTTCCATAAGCCTGCTGCTGTGTTTAACATAGCAGGTAAACGGTTATGTTCCCTCTGTGAGTTCAAATCTAGTTTGGAGGTATTGAACATGAATCGATTTACAATCCCACGCGATATATACTTTGGTGAAAATGCTCTTGAAATCCTTCAGGAGATCAAAGGTAAGCGGGCACTCCTTGTTATTGGCGGAGGCTCAGTAAAAGAAAATGGAAATCTGGATACGATTAAACAACATTTGTCTAAAGCGGATATAGAAACGCAAGTCATTGAAGGTATTACAGAAGAGCCGTCTACGGACTTAGTTAACAATCATCTGGAAGAAGTGAAAAACTATGAGCCGGACTGGATCATTGGTATCGGAGGCGGGTCCCCAATGGATGCTGCCAAAGCCTTCTGGATTTTCTATGAACACCCGGAACTCAGCTTCCAGGACGCAATGGAGCCATTTAATCTGCCGGCTCTAAGAGGGAAAGCGAAATTTATCGGAATCCCGACAACAAGTGGTACAGCGTCAGAGATTTCCAACCTCTCTGTCATTACAGAATCAGAAACAGGGGTGAAATATCCGCTGGCTGATTTTGACCTGACACCAGACCTTGCTGTCATTGACCCGGTTATGGTTGAATCGATGCCGAAGCACGTGACCGCCTATAGTGGTATGGATGCTGTAACACACAGCATTGAAGCTTATGTGGCGAAACCGAGGACGACCTTCACTGACGCTTTGTCCATTGAGGCGTTGGAGACATTGGATCAGCATCTCCTGGCTTCTTACAAAGACAACCAGGATTCCCGTGAAAAAGTTCATTACGCTCAAGCGATGGCAGGCATGGCTTTTGCAAATGCTGTTCTCGGGAACGTTCACAGCCTGGCGCATAAGAGTGGACCGACCTTTGGTGTTCCACACGGCTGTGCGAACGCGATTTATCTTCCATATGTCATTCAATTCAACCGCAGTGTAGTGGAAGACCGCTATGCAGCTCTTGCCCGCCGGATCGGCCTTTCCGGACAGACAGATGAAGAACTCGTAGATCGTCTGATTGAATGGGTACGCAATCTGAATAAAGAGATGGATGTACCAAATACACTGAAAGACTTTGGTGTAGAAGAAGAGTTGTTTAAAGAACATGTCGATCAAATGGCTGCCAATGCTGTAGAAGATCCATGTACTGGAACGAACCCTCGTGAAACTTCTGTAGAGCAGATGAAACAATTGTTCATCGCTGCTTACTATGGTAAAGATGTAGACTTTTAATTCATGAAAAACACCCGGTTCCTGACCGGGTGTTTTTTATTGAATAGCTCTGTTAAAGTCGGTTGTTGATATTTTAAACGATTACTAAATCGTTTCCGTCTGGAATTAGGGGTCCGTTGTTTACTCAGAGCATGGGATGGCAGGGAAAACCGTCCGCTTTCCGCGGCTCACGGTACCCCACGGAAAGGGAGTCATTCCCGGTCGCCTCCTACAAATCCCATGACAGAAAGGGGGGATAGGAGCTCACATGTTAAATAACAACACCAAGCAATAACAGAGACTATTGGATAGGGATATGATCCATCCATGAATCTATTAAAGTGTGGTAAAATATAGGCGGGAAGATGTATACATAAGGAATGAAGGAGCGTTTGAAATGGTTCAATTTGAAAGAAAACGCAATACATTTTGGAATTGGAAGTATGCCGTTCTTCTGCTGCTTCTCCCCCTTGGGTTTTATCTTGTTTCTCTGAAAGAAGATATTGGAGAAATCCAGCATATGATTTTTGTGGCTATGATCGTATGGCTGGCTATTGCAGGTGTTTTCGGTTTGACGAACAGGTGGGACCGGCTGCAGGCCTATGGATATCTTTACCTCTTCAGCAGTCTCTTATTCTCGTTTTTAGGACTGGTTTTTATTTGGTAATTCCGGTTGAATTTTCATAGATTCCTCGTTATACTGATGATGAGAATATATGTTCGGGGTGATCATCATACAACTGACGAGATGGAGTTATTCACGTAGGAAAATGGTCCGCGGATATTTCGATACGTTTCCACATTCAACCGTATATTTCAGAAGGATACGGCGTTTCTATATTATTTATATGGTGGATTGGCATGAGGAGGATCCGGTTATCATGCCGGAGAACCGTGAGGAAATGCAGCTGTTGATCAACCGTGAGCTTGGCCGGGAAACAGAATATAAACAAAGAAAGTCGAGAAAGGGCTGACCCTTTCTCGACTTTTTTGTCATGCCATCGCTTCCCATGCTGCGTGCATGCCCGCTACACGGCCGGTGACCATTGCTGAGGTAATATTGTATCCGCCGGTATATCCGTGAATGTCCAGAACTTCTCCACAGAAATAAAGTCCCGGCATGAATTTCGACTGCATGGTATTCGGGACGATTTCCTTGATAGAAACACCGCCACCTGTTACGAAAGCTTTTTCGATCGGCTGGGAATCGTGTACGTGAACGGTAAAGTGTTTCAGCAGTTGAACGAATTGGTGGAGCTGCTGATTGGACAAGTTCGCCGCTTTATCCTCACGATCGATTTCGGACTGATCCAGAACATAGTCGAGCAGACGTTCAGGAACCATCCCCTTGACTACATTCCGAAAAGCTTTTTTGGGCTGGTCTTTCATCGTTTTCTGAAGCTCATCGTGCAGGGATTGTTCATGCTGGTCAGGAAGAGCATCAATCTCTACCTGCACAGGTGAGTGGCCTTTCATCAGCTCTTTCACGACATATTGAGAGCAGCGTAAAACAGCAGGCCCGGAAAGACCGAAGTGAGTGAACAGCATATCCATCCGGTGGGTGATGATCTTTCTGCCTTTCGGATTTAATACCGATACGTTCACACCCCGCAGAGAAAGTCCCTGAAGAGTCTTTTGTTTAATTACAGTGTCGTTTGACAGCAGAGGCACTTCTGTCGGAAACAGCTTTGTAATCGTATGTCCTGCTTTCTTCGCCCATGCATAGCCATCTCCGGTAGATCCGGTATGCGGGACAGCTTTCCCGCCGGCCGCAATGACTACAGCATTCGTTTGTATCTTCTCTTTGGACTTCAAAATGATCTCGTGTTCGTTTTCTCCGTAATGAATGGCATCCACAGGCGTTTCTTTTCTTACTTCGATATTCAATTCATCCATCCGGTTCAGAAGGGCCTGGACAACATCCTTCGCCTTATTACTGACCGGAAACATCCGGCCGTGGTCTTCTTCTTTGAGCGCGACTCCAAGCCCCTCAAAGAAGTCAATGATATCGTAATTGTTAAAAACAGAAAATGGACTGTATAGGAACTTTCCGTTTCCTGGTACATGCTTGATGACTTCCTCTTCTGGAAGGCGGTTCGTAACATTGCAGCGCCCGCCTCCGGAGATGGCAAGCTTGGTGCCCAGCTTTTTTCCTTTTTCAATCAAGAGCGTACTTACACCCTGTTCAGCAGCAGCGATGGCTGCCATAAGCCCTGAAGGCCCTCCGCCGATGACGGTTACATGGTAATTCATAAATGTCGTCCCTTTCTTATCTCATCGTTCCTTGTTTATCCTCTATCTATGATAAAATAGATGAGGTCGATTCTACAATAAAATTGAAGGTGAAAAGCGAATTATGTCAAAAATACTTAAAGGTACCTTGTTATTGACTGCAGGAACTTTCCTATCCAAGTTCCTGGGAATGATTTATACGGTTCCGTTTGAAAATATGGTGGGAACAGACGGGACCGACCTATTTTCCATTGCTTATGTTCCCTACAGCATTCTGCTCAGCTTATCGAGCATGGGTGTTCCTGTCGCTGTTTCCAAGTTTGTGTCCAAATACAACTCGCTTGGTGATTACGAGACCGGTCAGCGGATGCTGAAAGCGGGGATGACCCTGATGTCCATCACAGGAGTCATCGCGTTTTTAATGCTGTACTTCTCAGCTGAACAGGTAGCCATATGGACAATCGGCTCGGATTCTGACCGCCTTGGTCATGCGACGATGGTCATTCAGATGGTCAGTTTCGCCTTGCTCGTAATACCGCCGATGAGTATTACACGAGGCTTCTTCCAGGGACATGAGTCTATGGCCCCTACGGCCGTATCACAGGTCGTTGAACAAATTGTCCGGATTGTTTTTCTTCTGGCTTCTGCTTTTGTTATTGTCCAGGTGCTGGGCGGCCCTGTCCATCAGGCGGTCGGTTTTGCAACGTTTGCCGCTTTTATCGGAGGAATTGCTTCCTGTATCGTTCTGTACGTGTATTGGAGAAAGCGTAAACCTTTCCTGGAAAATCAAATTCAGGCTCAGGAATATACGTACGGATTGTCCAATAAGGAAATGTTCAAGGAATTGTTCACCTATGCCGGTCCTTTCATTCTGGTCGGGATTGCTACGCCTTTATACCAGCTGGTCGACCAGTTTACTTTGGAAAAAGCGATTAAGGCCTCAGGCGCTGAATATAACAATGCTTTTTCCATCATAAATTTTCTAAGTCATAAATTGATTATGATTCCGGTTACGCTCGGCCTTGGTTTATCTCTGGCGCTGCTGCCTGCGATTACACAGGCGTTTACGAAAAATGAGATGGACCGTTTGAACAAACAGATCAACCAGGCCCTCCAGATTGTCGCGCTGCTGATCATTCCTGCTGTCGCCGGCTTATCTGTCGTCGCGTGGGAAGCGTATGGAACGTTTTACGGCGTGGATGAGATAGAATACCGCGGAGATCTTCTCAGGTGGTATGCACCAGTAGGGCTGTTCCTGGCCTTATATACGGTCACTTCTTCAATTCTTCAAGGGGTGAATAAACAAAATTTCGCTGTTGTCAGTCTCGGAACAGGAATCCTGCTGAAGCTCAGCTTAAATTGGTGGCTTATCCAGATGCTTGGCGCCAAAGGCGCGATTTTAGCGACAGGTATCGGTGTGGCTGCAGCTGTCAGCCTGAACTTCTGGCGTATTTTTACGACCATCGACTTTTCTTATAAGCAGCTGCTGAAGCGTACGCTGCTTGTCGTCATTCTGACAGCAGTCATGGCCGTAACGGTACTTCTAGTCAAATGGCTGCTCGGTTTTGTATTTGAACCCACTGAAAACCGTCTGGATGCTTTGATCGTATTGATCATCAGTATAGGGGCCGGCGGAATCGTCTACTTGTGGACGGCCTACAAGACGACACTGCTTGAACATGTACTGGGCGGAAGAGTCCGTGTGCTGGATAAGTTTTTGAAGCGCAGCTAAGGAGGAATAGGATTGAGAATTGATAAACTGCTTGCCAATATGGGCTATGGAACTCGTAAAGAGGTGAAAGGCCTTTTGAAGAGCGGCCATGTCCGCATCAACGGCGAACCGGAAAAAAGCCCGAAAACCCATGTGGATCCCAAGGAAGACTTAGTGACGGTTATGGGCGACGAAGTGGAGTACCGGGAATTTATCTATCTAATGATGAACAAGCCGGGGGATTTAATATCCGCTACCGAAGATCCGCATGAGACAACAGTGATCGATATTCTCCAGCCGGAGGATATCGTCTTTGAACCGTTTCCTGTCGGGAGACTCGATAAGGATACAGAAGGCCTGCTCCTGATCACGAACGACGGTCAGCTGAACCACCGGCTGACTTCTCCGAAAAAAGACGTGGGAAAAACCTACTTTGCCCGTATAGAAGGGAAAGTCACTGAGAGCGATGTGGAAAAATTCGCTTCAGGGGTCACGCTGGATGACGGCTATCATACGAAACCGGGGGAGCTGGTCATTCTTTCTTCTGATGAATTTTCGGAAATCGAACTGACGATTACCGAAGGCAAATTCCATCAGGTAAAGCGGATGTTCGAAGCTGTAGGAAAGAAGGTTGTATACCTGCAGCGGATTAAAATGGGGGAACTGGTTCTTGATGAAGAGCTGGAGCTTGGAGAATACCGTGAGCTGACGGATGAGGAACTGGAGTATTTGATGAATATAACAAACCTCTAAGTTCGAGAATAAGCAAAAAAACACCCGGTCCACGACCGGGTGTCATCTATATAAGAAGAGATAATGATTCAATTATGAGATTTTAACCCTCTTTTCAGTGATTGACCACCTTCCACGGTGTGGACTGGCGACGAGTCCATTGTATTCCAATATGCTTAAGTCCCTCTGCATTGTGCGATCAGTGATACCAAACTCATCTGCTAACTCATTTGTCGAGACTGTCCCTTTTTCTCTAATGTAAAGGTAGACAGCTTTGATCCGGGTGAGCATACGTGATGATGGATGATTCAAAAAACCACTCCTTAATCGTCATTATATGGAACTTGTGGTGCCAGTGAATCTCTGAAGTTGGTTTCATTCTACAATAATGAAAGGTATCGTGCTACTATAATCCTCTCAATTTACAGATTATTCACCTTATTTACAGATTATTAAAGATCGGAGGTATGAAATTGTACTTTTTCAGAAAAATTCTTTTAAAAATGGTAAAGGTCAACAATCTTGTCCTTTTCTTAACAAGCATAGCCCTGCTGCTTCTATCCAGTATTTTGATCGTTATCGTGGAGAATGATACCTTCCCGACACTATTCGATGGGTTCTGGTGGGTCATGACAACGGTAACCACAGTAGGTTACGGGGATTACTCTCCTGTCAGTGCTGGTGGGCGCCTGATAGCCATGTTTTTATATATCTTCGGAATCGGTCTGATTGGAATCGTGATTGGTAAGGTCGTTGATAGTCTGGCCATTTATAGAAAAAAACGTCTGGAAGGTGATATCGTGTATAAAGATCAAGACCATTTTGTGATTATCGGCTGGTCACAGAAAACAGAATTTGCTGTGAAGGAAATGCTGGATACGCATGAAGACTGTGAAATCGTATTGATCGATCAGCTCCCGGAAGCTCCTATGCTTTCAGAAAACATTCATTACATAAAAGGAGATGCGGGAGATCAAAACACATTGGAAAAAGCCAATATAACCAAAGCGAAAGCTGTACTGATTTTTGCTGATGATCAGATGACCAGCAATCAGATGATTGATGGAAAAACACTTCTGATTGCTTCATCCGTTGAAAATCTGGCTCCGGGTGTCCATACGATCGTTGAAGTGATGGAGGAAAAACACATCAAGAACTTTAAGCATGCCCAGGTGGATGAATTTATCGTCTCCAGTGAAACGATTTCCTCTTTGGCAGTCCGGGCAGCATTCAGAAAAGGGGTTTCTGGAATTTATGGACAGCTTCTGAAGCGTTCTGTAGGAGAGGACCTCTTTTACATTCCGACCCGTCCGGAGTGGCGTACTTACAAGGATGCCTTTCAAAATCTTCTATCTGAAGGAGCCACTCTTATCGCAGACCGGAATGATCTGGCGATTAATCGAAAGCTGGATGAGCCGATTCCTGAGAATGCAGAACTTTATGCTGTTTGTGATAAAGCCACGTATGACGCCATTCTTTCTAAAGGAGGACAATCATGAATTTTAAAACATTAAGTGAAGCGTATTTGGATTCCTTCCTTACTCATGCTGGTGAACTGATCAGCATTCCAAGTGTTTATGAGAAAGACGAGGATACACCATTTGGACCTGCCATACAGGAGGCCTTATCCCATATGCTTGCGCTTGGAGAGAAAGACGGGTTTGTAACAAAGAACATCGACGACTTTGCTGGACACATCGAATTTGGAGAAGGAGACGAAATCATCGGGGTGCTCGGCCATCTTGATGTGGTTCCTGCGGGAGAAGGATGGACATCCCCGCCCTTTGAAGCTGCTGTAAGGGATAATAACCTGTACGGACGCGGAGCCCAGGATGATAAAGGACCTGTGATGGCTGCCTATATGGCCATGAAAATGCTGAAGGACCAAGGATTCCAGCCTAAGAAGAGAATACGGCTTATCCTCGGTACAGATGAAGAGCGGGACTGGCAGGGGATCAGCCATTATTTTAAAAAGGAGCCCATGCCTGTGGCGGGCTTCACGCCAGACGCTTCTTTTCCGGTGATTCATGCTGAAAAAGGGCTGCTTGATGCTTATGCTTCGTATCCTGCTGCAGCGGACGGGGAAGGTGACGTCCGCCTCTTACGGGTGAAAGGGGGAGGACCGTTGAATATGGTTCCGGATGAGGCCGTAGTCGAATTGACAGGGTCCGTTCGCTCGGCTTTTGATGCCTACATGAACGAACATCAAGCAGATGCATACCTGGAGGAGAAAGAGAAGGCTGTCCAAATTGTGTTCAAAGGGAAAGCGGCTCATGCAAGCCGTCCGGAAACAGGGAAAAACGCGCTGATAGACCTTTTGGACTTTCTCTTCTCTCTTCCGCTTCCTAAAATCGACCGTCAGCTTGTTTCACAGCTGCTTGCCTGCTTTACAGATACGGACGGCAGAGGTCTCGGTTTGAACAGTTCTGATGACGTATCCGGACCATTAACATCAAATCTGGGCTCTTTGGAAAAGACAAAGGAAGAATGGAGAGTCGGGCTGAACCTCCGCTATCCTGTAACGGCGGACGCAGAGCAAGTGATGGAACAATTGCACACCGCCTTGGAAACAAATGGAGGAACGGTGGAGATTTACGATCATCTGGCGTCTCTCTACGTTGAGAAAGAGGATCCTTTAGTACAGACGCTGTTGTCCGTCTATAACGAAGCCACCGGCGGCCAGTCAGAAGCTTTGTCCATTGGAGGAGCCACTTATGCCCGTTCTTTGACCACCGGAGTCGCTTTCGGGGCCATGTTTGCCGACAGTCCGGATACTGCACATCAGTCTGATGAACATGTCAGGTTGAAGGATATGGTAAAAGCCATGGAAATTTATGCGGAAAGCCTGTACCGGCTGACAAAATAAAAGGACGATGGAAACGGAGGCGGGATCATGAGCGACCCTCATTATTTTATCGGCTTGAAGACAGAACAAGCAGCAGATCATCTTCTTCTATGGCAGCAGGAACTGAGGGAACATATGCGGTACAAAGTTTGGACCCATCCCTCAGACTTTCACATAACCCTAAAGTTTCTGGGGCCTGCATCCGATGAAAAAATAAACAAGTTGATTACAATGCTCCACCAACAGGAGATGCCGGATGCTTTTTCCATCACTATCGGACCCGCCGGTGGTTTCGGCAACCCGCAGTCCCCGCGGGTCTTCCTCGCTGAAGTGGAAAAAGCCCCGGGGCTGGAGAAGCTGTACCAACAGACAGAGGAAGCAGCAGCTGCATCCGGATGGAGTCGGGAAAGAAGGAAGTTTCACCCTCATATTACACTGGCAAAAAAACAGGCGGAAGGACAGTCACCGCTCTCGTTAAGTAACGTTCCTGCTGTATTTCAACAGAAGTTCCCGATGGTTGTGGACCAAATAACGTTATTCAGGATCCACCCCGGGGAACATCCGAAATATCAAGAAGTGTTCACCATTGAATTAAAAAGTAGGGATGGCAATGGCTCAACTAATTAAACTGAATGATTATATCTCCAGATATGAAGTGAATATGTATCAATATCCCGCTCAGTTTATCCGATTGAAACAGGAAAACTGGACGAAAATGCGGTCCCTCTATGAGCAGGGACGGCTGGACTTTCAAAAAGAACTCCCGGATTCTATGGAAGTTGAACCGGAAAAAACTCCATGGTGGAAAGCATTATTCCGGGACAAAGGGCTTGGAGACGCTGGTGAAGAAGCAGCATCCATGATGGTGGAGAAACAGCCCCGCTCATTAAGGGAGTTGAAGCAGTACTACCTGGATGGGCTGCTTCCCTTTCAATTGAAATGGGCGACGACCACCCTCCAGAAAAAATCCTTTCTGCATCCAGCCTACCGGGACGATCCGTCCCTCTCTTTTTATCTGCAGCGCTTCCCGGATACCTACCTGCTCATGTATGAACCGGTCGCTCAGCTGAGAAACGCAGAATTGGAAATCGATCACATCCTGATTGGTCCGCATGGGCTGGAGTTGGTTGCATCTCTGCCTGCCCGGAAGGGGGAGACGGCGTATGTGCAGTCTGAACACACGTGGATGCTGGAAGAAGGTAACGTTCAGCGGAAAGTCCAAAGTCCGCTGATTTCGTTGAAGCGCACGGAAACCTTTGTAAGGAGTGTTCTTAGAAAATACGATATTGATTTTCCTTACACTAAAGTGGTATTATCCCCTGCCTTGTCATTTGAAAAAACACAGGAACCCTACCAGACGATCTATGTAGGAAACAAGGAGTATGAACGCTGGCTCTATGAGAAGAGACAGATGAGCACACCTTTGAAGCATAAGCAGCTGAAAACGGCAGAAGCTCTCCTGAAGCACTGCCGGACAAGTGCGGTAAAACGAGCCGAATGGGATACAGAGGAACCTAGGGAAGAATAGCAGCATGTGGAGCCGGAGCTGGTCTACCGATCAAGTAGCCCTGGCCAAAGTGGACACCTAGAGCGGCAAGCCAGTTCCATTCCTCCTGGGTTTCAATTCCTTCAGCCAGGACATCAATAGCAAGTCTGCCTGCGTCAGCCATTACTTGGTGAAGAAAGGACTGTTTTTCCGTATGGATATGACAGTCCCGGATGTAGGAACGGTCAATTTTGACATAATCGGGCTGCAGTAAGCGAAGCATCTCCAGGGAACTGTATCCGGCCCCCACATCATCAAGCGCTGTTTTCATTCCGGAAGCTTTGTATTTCTCCAGGATCGTTTTTAAATGATTGACGTTTGTAATTCTCTCTGTTTCCACGACTTCAAACACAAGATCCTCCGAAGGGACATCGTATTCTTTGACCATTTGGAAGGTATGAGCCAGACAGAAGTCCGGGTCATAAATGGTGGAGGGAAGGAAGTTGATGAAAATCTTTTCTCCGTTTTGTAAATGCTCGGCTTTTGCTTTTACGGCCGCTCTTCTTGCTTTTTGGTCAAGCATCGACTGAAGTCCCGCATCACTGGCAAAGGCGAACAGCTCACCAGGGTGGATAGAAGCGTGAATCGTCCGCAGTAAAGCTTCATATCCAATCACCTTTTTCATGTTTATATCCACGATCGGCTGTAAATGGGCTTGAAAGTCACCCTTATGAATAATAGAAACGAGATCCGGACGGGAAATCCGTTCGTAGAGGTGTATCAAAGGGATTGGATAGGAACGATCCGTGAAAGGATCAAGGACATGAATACGGAACCGGGGAATATTCCCGTCATTCCATTGTTCCAGTGCATCCTTCAGCTCCTTGTGACTTCGGTAGGAAAAAACGGTGTGGGCCGCGTCTTTATCTTCCACCGTTAAAGGCAGTGGTTTAGGGAAGTGATAGAAATAGGATTCTTTAATGACCAGCTTTCCTTGATCAGGGACTGTGAAAATAGTCCCGCATGACAGGCAGTTTTTTCTCATGTGCTTCTCCTCCTTTTATACTAGTAGTATACTGGAGCAGCAAACATGAAGTATAGTTATTCAACTCGCGGGGAGTGGGGCTCATGTATATTCTGATTGTGAATCCTGCGGCAGGAAACGGCCGGGGGTTAAAGCTGTATCAACAGCTGAAGAAAACGTCCGACTATCACAGCCTGGATATCCGGACGTTTTTCACAGAAGCGCCTGCTGGTGCGGAAGCACTTGCGGCCGACTTGTCAAAATCACAGGGTCCTTCCCTGGAAGCGTGTTTAGTTCTTGGTGGAGACGGCACCCTTCATGAAGTGATCAATGGCTGGAATCCGGCACGGCCTGTTCCCGTCTGTTTTTTACCAGCCGGCTCAGGCAATGATTTTGCAAGGGGACTGGGAGTAAAGTCACGCATTCCTAATTTATTCCAGTCCGTCCTCCGTAAGCCACAGAAGCACCATGTTTATCTGGGAAACTACCAGGTGAACAACGGACAGGAAAGAACCTTCTTGAACAGTGTTGGTATCGGATTTGATGGGGCAGTGGCTTCCTATGCGGAGCGCCCTGACTTTCGGTTGTGGATGCGTCGTCTTCATTTAACGAAATGGATCTACCCCGCGGCTCTTGTCCGTGCTTTGCAGTGGTTCAAGGCTGTGGAAGTGGAAGTGACGCTTGATAATCATCCTCCTGTTATTGAAAAAGTCATGATGATGACAATTACAAACCATCCTTATTTCGGGGGCGGGATGAAAATCGCCCCCCGAGCAGGTATCCACCATCCACGCCTCTCGATCATTCTCGTTCGAGCTCTATCCAAACGGAAACTGCTGGCCCTTTTTTTAAGCGTCTTCATTGGAAAACATACAGCTTTGAGAGAAGTGGTCGAGTGGGAAGCGGACAGGGTCCATGTCCGTACAAATCAGAGGACACGTTTCCAGGTGGACGGCCAGCCTTCCTGCTCGAATGAATGGCTGATCAAGAAAGCGTCATCAAAAACGACATTCCTGAGCAATTCATAGATATCTCTTGAAAGTTGACAGATCAATGAGTTAATCTATTCTAAGGTGACTATTGAATCGGCAGGGTATATTTCGAATAATGACAAAAGTACGGTATACTGAATGAATAAAGACGTGATTCGATCACAAGAGGATTTGAGGAATTGAAGGTGAATTGGTTGGAACATATACTCGGTAGTAATTGGACAATAACACCAGCAGGCGGTTCGACAGGGGAAGCTTACTATGCCCAGACAGATGAGAAGCGGCTGTTTTTAAAACGCAACTCTTCACCTTTTTTAGCCGTCCTGTCCGCAGAAGGGATCGTCCCGAAGCTGATCTGGACCAAAAGGCTGGAGAATGGGGATGTCATTACTGCCCAGGAATGGCTGGACGGGCGGGAATTGAATCCGGAAGAGATGAAGCACCCGCGGGTAGCCGCCCTGTTAAGTAAAATCCACCATTCCACTGAGCTGCTGGATATGTTAATGAGACTGGGTAAGCATCCTTTAACCCCTGATGAAATACTTATGGACATTAAGGAAAACCAAAAGGTTCTGGATAAGGTGGATCCCAGGATTGAAATTCATCAGGCCGTCAGATACCTGGATCAGGAAGTACGGAATGTCCAACACGATGTTCACGTCGTCTGTCATTGTGATACCAATCATAATAACTGGATGTTATCCGCAAAAGATCATCTTTATTTAATCGATTGGGATAACGCGATGGTAGCTGATCCCGCTTTGGATCTCGGAATGCTTTTATACAACTATATCCCTGAGGATTACTGGAAAACATGGTTGAAGGAATACGGTATCCGCCCTGACTCCCACATGTTCCAGCGGATGAAATGGTACTCGATTTCCCAGGCGCTTGCATTTATTCAGTGGCATCAAATGCGGGGAGAATACCATGAATCCGCCGTACGGACGGAAAAATTGAAGACCATCATGAAGCAGCACGGAATTATATAAACCTCTAGTAGAGGAAGAGCTTATGCCACCGCGGCATAAGCTTTTTTTGATAGTTTCCAGAACATTAAAAGGATCAATCTTCCAAACAGGCGGGTATCGTTGGATATCACTCACTAGAAGTGGAGGAGTTGGATATGGAGAAAAACGTACTCGTCTCAGGTGGAAACCGCGGCATTGGTTTTGAGGCATGCCGCCGACTGGCCGAAGCAGGGTTTAAGGTATGGCTCGGTTCCAGAAATGAGGAAAAGGGAGAAGAAGCGGCTTCCCGGCTTCGGAAGGAGGGACTGGATGTTCATTCTATTTTCCTCGATGTTGCTCAGCCCGATAAGATGGATTCAGTCAGGGATAAGATTCTTCAAGAGGACGGCCGGATCGACGCATTGATCAATAATGCCGGTATTTTTCCGGATAAAAAAAGTTCGATTCTGGATATCGATCCTGTCACTTTTGAGGAGATTCAACTCGTGAATTACTTTGGTCCGTATTTTCTCATGAGCAGCCTTATGCCTGTCATGCTGGAGAATAATTATGGACGGATCGTTAATGTGGCCGCAGAGATGGGGGTCAGTCAGGCGATGGACGCTCCGATGGCCGGTGCCTATAAAGCGTCCAAGTACAGCTTGAATGCCTTAACGAGGTTGTTCGCAGGAGCGGCACGCCGGAAGAACGTGAAGGTGAACTCCGTAAGCCCCGGATGGGTGAAAACAGACCTGGGAGGGGAAAAGGCAAAGCGTAAGCCTGAGGAGGCCATGGAAGGAATCTTATGGCTTTCCCAGTTGGAGGAAGAAGGACCGACCGGGAAATTCTTCAGAGATAAGGAAGAGCTTGAATTTTAGCGGATGAATCAGTCTGATCGAAAAAAACCACTGCCCTCAGGCAGCGGTTTTTTGTGTGGCTGGTGTATATTTAAGCTTCTTGGCTTTAACTTCGGCACTCATATGTTCAGATATTTTTTCAAACGGATAAACAAACAGGGCATATCCTGCGAATAGAACAGAGAAGACGGCCAGAACAGATACTTCAAAAAGTTTTGTCATCAATTTCATAGCTTTCTCATCACTCCCGTTCAGTATTGATCAACACGATATTCATCATAAATCAGGAAGCGCTTACAACCCAACCCCCTTAAACGGGGGAATTTTCCGGTATAAACGGAGCAGACGTCCTTATGAAGATATAGAGGCTGGAATAGCTTTAATCATCGCGGATGGTCCATAATCCGTACAGATACAGCGAATATAGAAAAAAATTTTCAATTTAGCGGTCTTCATGGTACCATTTTATCGATAAGAAGGAGGAATTCCATACATGCGTTTAAGAAATAAACCTTGGGCGGACGATTTTCTAAGGGAAGAAGATCAGATTGTCGTCCAGGCTCCATTTGCACAAAAGGGAAGCTGGAAGCAGTTGTTTTCCCACCCTGATCAACCCCTTCATTTAGAGATTGGGTCAGGAAAAGGCCAGTTTATCGCCGGCATGGGTGTCCAGCACCCGGAAGTCAATTTCATCGGCATTGAATTCGTAAAGAGTGTGATTGTCGGTGCGGTGAAAAAAGTGAAAGACGCGGAGACTGAGAATGTAAGGATGGTCAATGAAAATGCAAAAGATTTGACCGATCTTTTTGAAAATAATGAAGTGGACCATATTTATTTGAACTTTTCCGATCCGTGGCCGAAAACGAAGCATGAAAAAAGGAGGCTGACATTCCATACGTTCCTCTCCCAATATGAGGCGGTTCTTAAAGAAGAGGGGAGAGTCACGTTAAAAACGGATAATAAAGGATTATTCGAATATTCGCTGGTCAGTTTTTCTGAATACGGCATGATTCTTGAGGATGTATCCGTCGATCTCCATGCAGATGAGGATCCACTGAATGTCCCGACGGAATATGAAGAGAAATTCTCCGCAAAAGGACAACCCATCTACCGTTGTACAGCAAGATTCACAACCTGATAGCGTTTTCAAAGGCTCTAGTTATTATGATAAACTAGAGCTATCTTTATAGAAGGGGTGATAGTGATGGAAAAGCTGACGATCGGTCAAGCAGAGTTGACCTGGCTGGATGGCGGGGTAACCCATTTGGATGGCGGGGCTATGTTCGGAGTTGTTCCCAGAGCGCTATGGAGCAAGAAATATCCTGTGAACGACAAGAATCAAATTGAACTTCGGACGGATCCTATCTATGTGCATGTGGGAGGGAAACATATTCTCATTGATTCCGGGATTGGGAATGGAAAAATGAATGAAAAACAGATGCGTAATTTCGGAGTGCTTGAAGAATCCAAAATAGATCAAGGACTTCAGACATTAAATCTGACCCGTGAGGATATTGATTATGTCCTGATGACCCATCTTCATTTCGATCACGCCAGCGGTTTAACCCGCTGGGAGGGAGAAGAGCTGGTATCCGCCTTTCCTGAAGCTGTCATTTATACGAGCCGGACGGAATGGGACGAAATGCGGGAGCCGAATATGCGCTCAATTAATACATACTGGGAGGATAACTGGAAACCCGTGGCACATCAGGTGCGGACCTTTGAAGACAGCCTGGAGGTTGTGCCCGGCCTGCGGATGATTCACACAAGCGGCCATAGTGACGGCCATTCTGTTCTTGTTTATGAGGAAGGGGAGCATGTATGGATCCACATGGCTGATTTGATGCCGACCCATGCTCACCAAAATGTGCTGTGGGCTCTCGCTTATGATGATTATCCGGTGACTTCTGTACACGAAAAGAAAAAATGGATGGAATTTGGGTATGATAAAGAAGCCTGGTATACGTTTTACCATGATGCTGTATATCGTGCGTTGAAATTTGACCAGGACGGAAAAATCATCGATCAGGTGGATCAGAAAAAGCATCATTACACATAAAAAAATACCCTCTCTGGAAGAGGGTATTTTTATAAATCAGGCCGTTGTTTCCGCTACATCCACGATGGTGCCTGTGTCTGTATCGATATAAAATTCGAATTGAGAGGTTTCCCCGTCCTGGTTCTTGGAGATGCCGCCTCGATAAACATCATAATTGATGCCGTTTTTATTCAGTTCTTCCGGCTTCATGTAAATCCATGAGCCGCTGATCGGCCCCTGTTTCTTGAAGGCTTCCTTTGCAATTTTCAGTGCCTTTTCAGGAGTGACATTCTGACTGCTGTTGATTTGTTCTTTTACAATATAACCGGCGAGTGCTCCTACACCTGCGGCTATCGCGACTTTTTTCCAGTTCATTAACCAATCACCTCACAACTAGTTTCTAGTGTCCAGTATACTAAATATTCCCGTTAAAAGAAAATCAAAACTCATTTGAACGGCGGATTTGTAGAAACGTTTTCACAATTCCGTTAAAATAGAAACAGATGGAAATAAAGGAGATGTACATATGAATCAAGAAACCCAGGAACTTTTCAAGACGTTGACGGAACTGCCGGGTGCACCTGGAAACGAACATCTGGTACGCCAATTCATGAAAGAAGAGTTAGGGAGATATTCGGATGAAATCGTTCAGGATCGCCTTGGCGGTGTGTTTGGAGTGAAGAAAGGGAAGGGGCCGACGGTTATGGCCGCGGGTCATATGGATGAAGTAGGCTTCATGGTTACTCAAGTCACTGAAAACGGTATGATCCGCTTTCAGCCGCTGGGAGGCTGGTGGAATCAGGTTCTTTTAGCACAGCGGGTGCAGGTAGTGACCGATCGCGGCCCTGTCGTAGGTGTCATTGGATCCATTCCCCCTCACAATCTGACACCGGAACAACGGAAAAAACCGATGGAAATCAAAAATATGCTGATTGATATTGGAGCGGATCATAAAGAAGATGCCAGGGAAATCGGGATCAAGCCCGGGCAGCCGATTGTGCCGATCTGCCCGTTCACACCGATGGCCAATGAAAAGAAAATTCTAGCGAAAGCCTGGGACAACCGTTATGGCTGCGGTCTTTCCATTGAACTACTGAAAGAACTGCAGGGAGAAAAACTTCCGAATGTGCTCTATTCCGGAGCGACTGTCCAGGAAGAAGTCGGACTGCGCGGGGCTCAGGTAGCTGCCAACATGATCCAGCCGGATATTTTTTATGCGATGGATGCCTCACCAGCCAACGATATGAGCGGGGATAAAAAAGAATTCGGTCAGCTGGGTAAGGGGGCACTCCTCCGTATACTCGATCGTTCCATGGTCACACACCGAGGCATGCGTGAATTTATTCTGGATACAGCTGAAACCCATGATATTCCTTACCAGTATTTTGTATCGCAAGGTGGAACAGATGCAGGACGGGTGCATATGGCGAACGATGGCGTTCCATCTGCCGTTGTTGGAATCAGCTCCCGATACATTCACACATCCTCTTCCATTATTCATGTAGATGATTACGCGGCAGCTAAAGAGCTTCTCGTGAAGCTTGTCAAAGCGACGGATCAATCCACTGTCGATGAAATCCGCCGGAACGTATAGATCACCAAAAAGTCACACGTGCTGATGTCAGCGGGTGTGACTTTATGCTAGAATGATAGGAACTAAAGAATTCAAGGACCTTGAAAGAATATAAGGGAGAAGGAGAAAGGTGCCTGTTATGTTGAAGATTTATGTAGGATCAAAGAACCCTACGAAAGTTGATTCGGTGAAGCGGGTATTTCCGGAAGCCGAAGTCGTGGGGATGGAAGTTGAATCAAAAGTGGCAGCACAGCCCTTTTCTGATGAAGAGACGTTGGAAGGTGCCATTAACAGAGCACGCGAATGTGCGTCGCACCATAAATCGAAAATGGGCATTGGTCTGGAAGGCGGGGTCATGGAAATTGAAGATGATCTTTACCTTTGCAACTGGGGCGCCCTTGTAGATGAGAAGGAAAACGTCTATAGTGCAAGTGGAGCCAGGATTCGACTGCCGGATGAGGTGAAGGCAGGCCTTGAAAAAGGAAAAGAATTAGGCGATGTCATGGACGAATACGCAGATAAGCACGATGTCCGGAGTAACGAAGGGGCTATCGGCATATTTACGAATGGTCTGATTCATCGAGAAGATATGTTCACCCACGTTGTCCAGCTACTAAAGGGGCAGTGGGAATTTGATCAACAATAAATGGACGGGGGATGCCCCCGTCCATTTTCTGCATTTGGATTCGGTTTTTATCGGAAACGGCTGCAGCTGCCTTTACTCATAAAGATAAGCAAGGACTTCAACGGCTTGTTCGATGGTTTCTACTGTTACATCAGCCTGATCGGAGAGTTCCTTCAATGGATGAACGAGGGACTCCGGGCGGATCAGGATAAGTGGTTTGCCTGCCTGAATCGCAGCTCCGGCATCCATCGCTGTGTTCCACTGTTTATAGGATTCCCCGAAATAGGCGATGGCCGCATCCGACTTGTTCAATAATATCTTCGTACGGAAATTGTTAATGGAAGAGGCGGCATCATCTCTTTCCACCTGCCCGGGCTGCTCCCCGAGTATTTTTTCTCCAATATCATCGGAGAGTGCATGATTTTCCTGAGGGCTGACAAAAGTTACCGGCAGCTGTTTTTCATCTGCTTTGGATATGATTTCCCTGCGCCAATCGTCGTGAATCTGTCCTGCTAAGTATACAGTAAGCTGCATAATTCTCCCTCCCAATATTCTATTCTTTTTCAGTATGAGAGAGATGGTGATTCAAGTCCAGTTGAAGCTCTTTCAGGAGCTTCGTTTTTTCGGTATATTCCATTTTTGATCTTCTATTGTAAGAACACCCTCATTCAATGGAGTTTCTTTTTCAACCGGACCTTCGTCATCATCCATGGGCTGTTGAAGAATGAATTGGCCTCCTTCTTCTTCAAGTTCGCTGGACAGTTTTTTAACATCTGAAGCCGAACGTGTCACCTGCTCGATGGCAGACAATTGATTTTCACTGGATGCCGCTACTTCTTCGGATGCTGCCGCTGCTTCCTCTGAAATGACACTGATATTGTGCAGGCGGGTCTTGACCTCTTCATTGGCTGTTTCGACTTCGTTGACCGCATCCGTTACTTTACCCGTCTGCTCATTTATATACGTGACGTGGGAAGCGATCGTTTTAAAGGCTTCTTCTGTCTGTTTGACGGAGGATTCCTGTGCAGCCCGGTACTGTTGGAATTGGTCGGCTTCATTGGTCAGCTTATCCATCTGGACGGTCATATGCTCAATCATGCTTTGGATGCTCCGCGCTTCTGTTTTGGACCGTTCAGCAAGTTTCTTCACTTCATCAGCCACAACAGCAAAGCCACGTCCGGATTCTCCGGCACGGGCAGATTCAATAGCCGCATTCAAGGCTAAAAGGTTCGTGCTGTCGGCAAGATCTTCGATCGTTGTTACGACATGATGGACTTCTTTGGACTGTTCGGCCGCAGCTTTCACTTCCTGCGTCATTAAATTAGACAAACGGATAAAATCGTCGGACGTTTCTTTTAAGCCTGTCATCCTCCGAAGGCCTTCATCTCCAGCTTCTTTCGCTTGATCAAGCTTCCCTGCGATGTCTGCTGCTGCTGTCTTTGTCTGTTGAATGGCCGCTGATACATCGTGAATGAAGTGATTGGTTTCATCAATCTGCTGAGCCTGCTCCTGGGAACCAACGGCCACCTCTCCGATGGCTGCATGAACTTCTGAGGCCTGTATGGAAGTTTGCGAAGATACTAGAGCCATCTGCTCCGATGTGTCGTTCATCACCCCGGAGGCTTGAAGCACTTTTCTGACGGACTTTTCCATCTTCCCGGCCATCTCATTGAATTGATCCGCCAGTTCGCCCATTTCATCTTTCGTTTCAAGCTGGATTCGGTGACTTAAATGTCCATCTCCGATAATGGAGGCTCCTGTTTTCAGCTGCTGGATGGATTTACTGATGGAGCGGATCAGCAGAAAACCTGTGAAGAAGAGAATGATAAGCATCAACGCCCCTAAGGCTGTAAGGCCTGCTGTAAACCAGACCTGCTGTTGTTCCTGATCAGCAGCCATGCGTTCGTTCATTTCACCGGCTGCATGCATCACCTGATCCACCTGGGTGGAAACCTGTGAAGCAATTTCCTCGAACGAGGTGCGTATGTTTCCTGCCTGTCCGTAAGTATTATCGATGGTGTTTAAGCCCTGCTCATACTTCAGCAGGCTTCTGCTTAGTGCAGCGTTTTCTTCTTCCGGAAGGTTTAAACTTTCAGCGGACTCTTTTAAGGACGAGGAGCTCTCCTTAAAATCATCAAGCTGTTCTTCCTCCGGATTGTTTAAATAAGCCTGCTCCTCCATTTTCATTACCAACAGATCATTTTCCAGCGCTGGACTTCCGGATTGGCTGATCAGCTCACTGAACTGTGCAGAGGCTTCCTGGATCTGCTTACGCAGTCCTTCTGAATCGGAAAAGCCTATCAGCTTAAACATATTTACCAACGGTCCGAGCTCTTCTATGTACTGTTCGGAGCTTTCGTAAATCGACTGAAATCCTTCCTCAATGGATGGGTAGCTGCTGTAGGTTTCTCTGTAGCTAAGAGCTGCTTCCTTCACTTCAGTGACGGCTGTCTCCACAGCTGCGCCCTGATCTTTGGATGGCTCATTGAAAAACTGCTGCTGTTCCAGTTTCACCTCGTTCATGAGAGCTTGGATGGATTCACTGTCTGTTACGGCCTGCTGAACCATTTGTCTCTCTTCGGCCTGCTTCGACTGTTCCATAAATAAATACGTCGATACGACTACAAGAAGCAGCAGGGAGCAGAGTGAGGAGATAAGGATGAATCTTACACGTGCGCGAATCGTTTTCATAAGGACCCTCCCTGTGAATTTTCTGAAATTTATGTAGTTATGGATTTATTATAAGACTAATCGATTAGGAACACAATAAAATCCAGGCTTTTAGGAATGGGTCAAAAGACCTTGTCGGAATGCAAGTGAAATGTCTTTACACGTGTTGTGTATAGGTGTATAATTTCTTTCGGTAAGACAGGAGGTCATGGAATGAAAAAGTTCTTAAATAAAAAAGGTGTGTACATTTCGGTTCATGCCTATTTCATAACGGCTCTGAGTTATATGGCTCTTGGACTTTTTTCTTCATTAATTATCGGGCTGATTATGAAAACGATTGGTGAACAGCTGGATTTGGGGATGTTTTCAGCTTCTCTTATTGATATGGGAACCTTCGCTATGGATGCAAAGATATGGGGAGGAGCCATCGGGGCGGCTGTAGCCTACGGGTTGAAAGCACCGCCGCTGGTCATCTTTGCTGCCTTATTCAGCGGGGCTTACGGAGCGGATCTCGGCGGCCCGGCCGGCAGTTATATTGCTGCCTTGTTTGCAACGGAATTTGGAAAGGTTGTCAGTAAGGAAACGAAACTTGATATTATCCTTACTCCTTTTTCTACGATTTTGGCAGGGTACTTCGTTGGTGTGATCATTGGAGCGCCGATTGGAGCATTTATGACCGGAATGGGTGAAATCATCAATTGGTCCACTCAACAGCAGCCACTGTTGATGGGTGTCCTTGTTGCCGTTCTCATGGGGCTGGCCTTAACCGCTCCGATCTCGAGTCTGGCAATCGCTCTTATGCTGTCTTTGGAAGGGGCAGCTGCCGGAGCGGCTACTGTCGGCTGTGCAGCCCAGATGATTGGGTTTGCGGTGACAAGTTATAAAGATAATGGATTTGGAGGCGCCGTCGCCCAGGGGATCGGCACATCCATGCTCCAGGTAGCCAATGTCGTGAAAAAACCGTTGATCATCCTTCCGCCGACGCTGGCCGGGGCGCTGCTGGCTCCATTGGCGACGATGTGGCTGTCGATGGAAAACAATGCAGCCGGAGCCGGCATGGGTACAAGTGGATTTGTTGGTCAGATTATGACATTTGAGACGATGGGACTTTCGCTTGAAGTGGGTCTGATCATCCTTTTCCTCCATTTTATAGGGCCTGCGGTCATCAGCTATGGCTTCTATTATTGGTTTTCCAGAAAAGGGTGGATTGAGCCTGGAGACATGAGAATTGAATATGAGTGATCCTGTGCTAGAATAGCGGTGGAGGTGTCCTTATGATTACATTAGAATCGGATCAGCAATTAAAAGAATTGATAGAAAATGAATCGGTCATCCTGCTCTTTTCGGCGGACTGGTGCCCGGACTGCCGGGTGATCGAGCCCTTCCTTCCTGAGCTGGAAGAAAAATATTCCCAATGGACATTTGTTTATGTAGACCGTGATCAATTTATCCACGTCTGCGCCGAAAATGACATTTTTGGAATTCCGAGCTTTCTTGCTTTCCGCGAAGGCGGAGAAGCCGGACGGTTTGTCAGTAAAGATCGTAAGACAAAAGAAGAAATCGAAGCTTTCCTAACGAACGTTTCCGGTTAACCTACAGACAGGCTGTGCAGATGGCGCAGCCTGTCTGCTTTTTTTACTACAAAGATGTGTGTATAATGGAAGAGTATGCAAATCGAAGAGAAATCAACGACATGATCTTCTTTCTTCCCAGGTAAAAGGAGGAAAAACCAATGAAAATGACGAGTATTAAAATGAAGAAGAAATTAGAGGAGCGGCTGGCCCGGGACGAGTGGAAAGCTACCTTTAACCGAGATAAGGACACATTCAGAATTGAATGGGCAGAGTCTGGAAAAGGGATCACAATCACCCTCCCCAATGTCATATCTAAATACCAAGCGCGCGGGGAAGAGGCTCTTGATGAGCTGGAAGACCATGTAACAGAAGCCCTGCGTGTGATGGAGGAAGATCACCAACTGACAGGAAAGGAACAGTATATCTTTCCTGTTATTCGTGCGGCTTCTTTCCCAACAGAGACAGAGCAGGGGAAAAAGCTCGTTTATACAGATCATACGGCTGAAACCCGTATTTATTATGCCATTGATCTTGGGAAGTCCTATCAGCTGATTGATGAGGATATGCTGAAAAAAGAAAAGTGGGATCTTGACAGGATCCGGGAAATTTCAGGTTTCAACGTCCGGTCTCTGAAAACCAATCTGAAAAAAGATACGGTCTATGGCAATGATTTTTATTTTCATTCCGCCGGTGACGGGTATGATGCAAGCAGGATTCTGAATGAAGCCCTGCTTGAACAGCTCAAGGCAGAAGCCAAAGGAGAGCTTGCCATCAGCATTCCGCACCAGGATGTTATCATTTTTGCGGATGTTCAAAATCCAGAAGGCTATGATATATTAGCTCAGATGGCTATGAAGTTCTTTGCTGAAGGAACGGTCCCCGTAACTTCTTTGAGCTTTCTTTATGAAGATAAACAATTGGAGCCGATATTCATTCTGGCTCAGAAAAAACCGAAAAAGGACCGAAAGGAAGAGTAGATCATGCACGTATTTTACAACAAGCAAGGAATTGGAGACGTTTTACTTATTCCCGTGAAGGAAGGCAGCCGGGACGAAATCAAACAGGAATCCTATGGTGATGTCGTAAAAATCACTGATAAAAGAGATGGATCCCTGCTTGGGTACAACATCTTCCATGCCTCCAAGTATTTCAATATTGAAGGACAGGGCAAAATCCGTTTAACGGAAGACGTGCTGGCTCCTATCAAGGATCTTTTTACGCAGAATGAATTGAATGATGTCCTTGATTTCGACCTCAGCCCTAAGTTTGTCGTAGGGTACGTAAAAGAAAAAGCCCCTCATGAAAATGCGGATAAATTAAGCGTGTGTCAGGTGGACGTTGGAGATGAAACTCTTCAAATCGTCTGTGGTGCACCGAATGTGGATGCAGGACAGAAGGTGGTTGTAGCGAAAGTAGGAGCTGTCATGCCAGGTGGAATGAAGATTAAGGACGCGAAGCTTAGAGGTGTTCCATCTTCAGGAATGATCTGCTCTGCCAAGGAACTCAATCTGCCGGATGCACCTGAGGAGAAGGGTATTCTTGTATTGGATGACCAATATGAAACAGGGCAGACGTTTGAAATGGAATAACTCTGTCTAAAAGCAAAGCAGCTGGTCTGCTTTGCTTTTTTTTGATTCAAAAGTCATTTTTAAAGCGATTGTAAACCAAACCCTGCTGTAAACCTGTTAAAATATAAGGGAATCAGCATTATGATTTAAATTGGAAAAGAGTGTGAACTTAATGTGGAAAGACTTAAAAGATAAAATGAAACGCTTGTTTGAACAGGAAGAAAACCATGCTGAAGAAGCTGCCGTACATAAAGAAGAAAAGAAAGATGTCAACGCAAAAACAAAAATGACCTATCGATATCCGAAGCAGGGAGAATTCCGTTTCCCTGTCATTCCAGATCAGGATCAGGAACGCAGAGAACATGTGTCACGCGCAAGATCTGAGCGCAGACGTCATGTTCAGGAAGAAGAGCCGGAAGTAGAAAAACGACCACAGCGCAGGCAGAGAAAACAGCCGGAACCGGAAGAGGAATTGAAAGAGACACTTGAAACGACGTCCATTCCTTTTACTCCAAGTGATGTTCCCTCCCCTATCTTTGGCTATCAAACCAGGCAGATGACGAAAGGGCTGCAGAACCTGGAGTATACAGTCGAGGAAAATTCCAAGCCGGAATTTTATACAGGTTCCTATGAAGAGAAAAAGTGGCAGGATTTACGGGAAAAATTGAGAGAGCGCGTCCAGGTTGGCAGGAAACAGCCGGATGCTGTGACTCCATCCGAGGGTGAGCCGGAACGGGAAAGCCGTCAGGAAGGTGCGGCGTCGCTGGAAATGGAAGTGCCTGTCCAGGAGGAGCTTCCAAATAGAAATGAAGAGCTGTCGAAGCTCAAAAATGATTCCATGCGCGACGAACATACCGAAGAGACGCCGGCAGACAAAGAGTCCCACGAACACGAAGACACATCCACAGTAGATTTGGAAATGCATGCATTGAATCCGGGGAAGGGAGACAGCTCTGTGGAAACCGGTTCAGATCAGGAAGTCCATTCAGAAGCGCCTGAAGAAGAAACATACAGGTACCGTCTGCAGGATATCTTCGACCAGGATTCTCCAACCATAGACAAAACCAATGCATATGGTAATGGAGAGGTTTATACAGAAGAAGAGAAGCCGGAGAATGAAGAAACTCAAGATGCCCCGTTTGAAGATGATACTTCTGAGGCGGCAGAGCGGCCGTTCATCAATGAAGAGGAAGAAGAAGCCGCTCCAGACAGTGTTGGAGAGCTTCCTGACCCGGAAGAATATAGAGCAGAGGAAGAAACAGCAGAGCTCGAGGTTGAGATGGAAACCGAGCGGACTGAGGTAAATCAAGCTGAATTCGAGGAGTCGGAAGCTCACACGGCTGAGGACGTTTCTGAGGCGGCAGAACGACCGTTGATCAATGAAGAGGAAGAAGAAGCCGCTCCAGACAGTGTTGGAGAGCTTCCTGACCCGGAAGAATATAGGGCAGAGGAAGAAACAGCAGAGCTCGAGGTTGAGACGGAAACCGAGCGGACTGAGGTAAATCAACCAGAATCCCAGGATATGGAAACTCACTCAGCTGAGAACGAAGCCGGAGATAGGGCAGAGGGAACCGAAGAACTTCCAGATGCCGGCACAGGACATGAGGCTGTGTCTGAATTGGATGAACAGGAGAGGGGAACGGAAGAAGACATGGAGCCCCAACCGCTTGGGGAAAAACCGTCAGGATCCCGGGAAGACCAAGAGGAAACACGAAAATCCTCTTCCAGAAGAAGCGTGCCATTTAATGTGCTTATGACGCCTCGGGATAAGCGGTCAAGAGATCATCAGAAGACGGAAGCTCCTAAACAGGAAGAACCCAAGCCTGAAACTGTCCAAACGAAGGAAGCTCAGGTGGAGAAACCAGCACCTGAACAGGAAGAAGAAGCAGGAAGAAGACCTCCTGAATATGTACGGAGTGAATATCAGACACCGCTGCATCTACTCGAGGATCCTGTCCGTCCATCCACAGATGATGACAGCTGGATTACCGGGCAGATGGAACTGCTCGAAACAACCCTGCGTCACTTCCATGTCCGGGCGAATGTTATCAATGCAATGAAGGGCCCTTCTGTCACACGTTTCGAAGTTCAGCCGGAGCCGGGAGTGAAAGTAAGCAAAATCACCAACCTCGCGGATGATATAAAACTGAGCATGGCTGCAAAAGATATACGTATAGAAGCTCCGATTCCAGGAAAGCAGGCCGTCGGAATTGAAGTTCCCAACAAACAGCCACAGATGGTGGGACTGCAGGAGATTTTTGAGGATGAAGCCTTTTCTCAAGAACAGTCCCCGCTTTCTGTCGGACTCGGCCTTGATATCGGTGGGGAGTCGATTGTGACCAACCTGAAAAAGATGCCGCACGGGTTGATTGCAGGGGCTACAGGTTCAGGGAAAAGTGTGTGTATCAACACCATTCTTGTCAGCTTGTTATACAAAGCACACTATGATGATGTGAAGTTTCTGCTGATTGATCCTAAGATGGTGGAACTGGCGCCTTACAATGACCTCCCTCATTTAGTCGCACCAGTCATTACTGATGTAAAAGCGGCCACGACAGCTCTGAAGTGGGCCGTAAAAGAAATGGAAGAGCGGTATGAAAAGTTCGTAGCCGAAGGCGTCAGGGATGTGGAGCGTTTCAACGATAAGATGATTAAACAGGGACGTGCTTCTGAGAAGCTTCCTTATCTTGTAATCGTGATTGATGAGCTTGCCGACCTGATGATGGTTTCTCCGCAGGATGTCGAAGATGCCATCTGCCGGATTGCTCAAAAGGCTCGTGCCTGTGGCATTCACCTGCTGCTTGCTACTCAGCGTCCGTCTGTAGATGTCATTACAGGCCTTATCAAAGCGAATATTCCAACGAGGATCGCCTTCAGTGTATCTTCCCAGGTGGATTCCCGTACCATCATCGATTCGTCAGGTGCCGAGAAGCTGTTAGGAAAAGGGGACATGCTTTTCGTTGAAAATGGTTCAGGTCAGCCTGTCCGGATTCAGGGAGCTTTCGTATCAGATGACGAAATTGAACGGGTCACGAGCTTTGTGAAGAAAATGGCTCCTCCTCAGTATCTGTTCCATCAGGATGAATTGATCAAGCAGGTATCGACAGAAGAAGAGACGGATGAGCTGTTTGATGAAGCGGTTGATTTCGTCCTTGCTCAGAACGGAGCCAGTGCCTCTTTGATCCAGCGCCGCTTCAAAGTCGGGTACAATAGAGCCGCCCGCCTCATTGACCAGATGGAGGACTATGGGATTATTTCTGAACAGAAGGGAAGCAAACCGAGGGATGTCCTTCTGACCAGACAGCAGATCGAAGAAATAATGGACTAAAATCTTGGAGATTGGTCGAAAGGCTTGTGAAACAGGTCTCAATTTTATATGATGGACTATGAATAAAAATTCGACCAATTACGACCTATATGTTTAAGGAGTTAAGCCATGAAGGAAATTGCACTTAAATTAAATGGGGAGATCAGCCGACTGACCAACAAGACATTCAAGTTTGATGAACGCGTTGCTGAAGGCTGGTTCTCTGCCGTCTATTTTTTGAAGACCCGGGATATCGTTAAAAGCCACCTTCCTGATAATAAGGTGACGATGCAGTTTTTCCAGAAGGATCATGCCGTTTTATGCGGGACGGATGAAGTGATTGCCCTTATCCATACCTTTGCGGACCATCCGGAGGAATTGGAGATTCATTCTCTGAAAGATGGCGATAAGATCAGTCCGTATGAAACTGTTCTTACAGTCACGGGCCCTTATCAATATTTCGGATTTCTGGAGGGGATCATTGACGGTATTCTGGCCCGGCGTACATCTGTGGCCACCAATGTCTACAATGTCGTAAAAGCGGCCAGATCCTCCGGCAAACAAAAACCGATTATTTTTATGGGAGACCGGGATGACCACTTTACGCAGCAGTCCGGGGATGGATATTCTGCATTCATCGGGGGATCGACTGCCCAGGCCACCCACGCCATGAATGAATGGTGGGGGAAAGAAGGAATGGGTACGATGCCCCACGCGCTGATCCAAATGTTTAAAGGTGATGTAGTCGCGGCTACAAAAGCCTATCATGAACAATTCCCGGACGATCAGCTCATGGCTCTCGTTGATTATAATAATGATGTCATTACAGATTCCCTTAGCGTTGCCCGGGAATTCGGAGACGAGTTGAAAGGCGTCCGCCTGGATACGTCAAGGAATCTCGTGGACAAATATTTCCTGAGAAATCAGCATCTGATGGGGACATTTGATCCGAGAGGGGTCAATCCTGAATTAATCTTTGCCTTACGCCGGGCATTGGATCAGGAAGGATTCCGTCATGTGAAGATTGTCGTGAGCGGCGGGTTCACGAAGGAACGTATCCGCGCGTTTGAAGAGAAAAAAGTTCCTGTTGATATGTATGGAGTAGGTGGAAGCCTCTTGAAGATAGGAATCGGATTTACGGGGGATAACGTCATCATTGATGGCGAAGCGGAAGCCAAGGAAGGCCGTCGTTTCAAACCGAATCCAAGACTGGAATATGTAGAATATACAGGACCAGCCGAATAGCAGTTTGGAAGGTGCGGACGATCCTCGTTGGTGCCTTCCCGGCAGGTCCTGCTTTTTCTAAAGCGATTTCCGTGATAAGATAAGGAAATGCAGACAAGGACTCATCTGTGCAGAGAGGTGAAGCGCAGATCGATCCTCGTTACATATACTATACCTAAAGTGACCCACTTTATTTTGGAGGTTCTTGTTTATGACAACTTACCATTTCATTGGTATCAAAGGAACTGGAATGAGTTCGCTTGCCCAGATTCTCCACGACTCGGGCGAGAAAGTTCAAGGATCAGACGTAGATAAACGCTTTTTTACACAAGACGTACTAGAAGCTAAAAATATAGAGATCATGTCTTTTTCAGAAGAAAACATTACTGACGGCCAGACGATTATTGCCGGAAATGCCTTTGGGGACGATCATGAAGAAATCGTGGCAGCCAGGGAGAAAGGTCTGCCGTTTTACCGGTACCACGATTTTTTAGGTGAGTGGCTGCAGAAGTATACAAGTATAGCTGTCACAGGCGCACACGGGAAAACGTCGACAACCGGCCTTCTTGCACATGTGCTGACAGAGAACTACCCGACGTCCTTCCTGATAGGGGACGGAACCGGGCAGGGTCATGAAGACAGTCAATACTTTGCTTTTGAAGCATGCGAGTACCGCCGTCATTTTCTTGCTTATGAGCCGGATTATGCCATCATGACAAACATTGACTTTGACCACCCGGATTACTTCTCAAGTGTGGAGGATGTTTTCCAGGCCTTTCAACAGATGGCAAAACAGGTGAAGAAAGGGATTATTGCGTGCGGGGATGATGAGCATCTGCAGCATATTCAGGCCAACGTCCCTGTCCTTTACTATGGACTGGCTGACACGAACGATTTCCAGGCTCAGAATATCCGTGAAGGTGAAGATGGAACGACGTTTGACGTGTTTGTGCGCAACAACTTTTATGATACATTCACGATCCCGCAGTACGGAAACCACACCGTTTTGAATGCCCTCAGCGTGATTGCTCTCTGCCATTATGAGCAGATGCAGCCGGAGCAGATCAAAAAGCTTGCCACATTTAAAGGTGTAAAGCGCCGCTTTACCGAAAAGGTCTGGCATAATCAGATTCTTGTCGATGACTATGCCCATCACCCGATCGAAATTACAGCGACCATCGACTCAGCACGTAAGAAATATGCCGATCGACCGGTCATCGCTATTTTCCAGCCCCATACCTTTACAAGGACAAAAACGTTCTTGAATGAGTTTGCGGAAAGCTTGAAGGAAGCGGATCATGTATACTTGTGCGATATCTTTGGTTCGGCCCGTGAAAATGGCGGAAAACTGACCATTGACCATCTGCAGGAGCTGATTCCTGAATCCAAGGTCCTTCAACTGGATGAAACGCAGCAGCTGGCCGAGTATGATGATGCTGTTCTTCTTTTCATGGGAGCCGGGGATATTCAAAAGTTCCAGGACGCTTACGAAAAGCAGTACAATTAAGCAGGCATGCGGCTTTCAACTTTGAAAAGCCGCATGTTTTTTCAATAAAAGTAGAAAATTGGCTGATAAAAAAAGGATATTATGTTTAAGATAGCGAATATGTCCATTTATAAGCAGCCTTCACGTTTAGGAAAAGCCTGATTAGGGCAATAACTAAACTGTGTTGATTACATAAGAAGGAGTGTGCAGGGGGAATGATCAATATCCTTTACATTGCTGCTTTAATTGCAGCAGTGGCTTTTGCTGTTCTTGTAATTTTCTTAGCAAGAACGTTAACGGCTGTACGCCGTACAATGAACAACGTCGCTGATACCCTTGAGGGTGTAGAGAAACAAATGGAAGGCATCACTCTTGAGACCACTGAGCTGTTGAATAAAACGAATAAGCTGGCTGAGGATGTAGGCGAGAAATCGCAGAAACTCAATACATTAGTTGATGGTGTAAAGGGTATAGGGGATACCGTACAGGAATTTAACCAATCCATACGTTCTGTATCCAAGGGTTTTACTCAGTCAGCCAATGAGCACACAGACTCAGCTGCCCAGGCAGTCAAGTGGGGGCAGGTGGCGATCAGCCTTTGGAAGAAAGCGAAGAAAGAAGATAAGAATTCATAAGGAGGAATTAACATGGGACAACAAAACAAAGAACAAAATAATGGTAGAGATTTTGTACTGGGTTCGCTGATCGGCGGTTTAGTCGGTGCAGCTGTTGCCTTGCTCTTTGCTCCGAAATCCGGACGTGAACTGCGCGAGAACATCAATCAAGGCTCCGGGGAGTTGAGAGAGCGTGCCGGCGAGTGGAAGGATGTCGCTTATGAAAAGGGCGGAGAATGGAAAGACCGTGCTGTTGAATCCTCTTCCCATCTGACAAAATCCGTTTCTGAAAAATCTCAGGAGTGGAGCGGACTGATGAAGGACAAAGTGAAAAACATCCGTACAAATGAAGAAGATGAAGCGGAAAGAGCCGCTCAGGAAGTAGCTGAAGCCATCGAGGAAGCTGCTCAGGAGCTGGAAAGACAGCAGGACTCTACGACATCGACAAATATTTGACACAGTATGGAGACTGTCCGCAGTCTCCATCTTTCTTTTAGGAGGAATAGAAATGACAATCGAAGTGATTCAAGACAAACAGGCATTTGAACAGGTGGTTAGCGAAAAAGAGGCATTTATCCTGCTCAAGCACAGTTTAACATGCCCGGTCAGCACGTTTGCTCATCACCAATATAAGCAGTTCACCGACGGAGCGGATGTACCGTGCTACATTCTTCATATCCAGGAGGCAAGAGATTTGTCCAATCATATTGCTGCGGAATATGATGTCCAGCATGAATCCCCACAGGCCCTTTATTTTAAAAACGGGCAGGTGGTATGGCACGACAGCCATGGCGCAATTACAGCAGATCAGCTGAAAGAAGTCACAGCATAAGAACACGGTTTTATGGAGGAAGGTTCAAGATAAGCTTGATCCTTCCTCCAACTTTTTAGCCAGTTTTTCATGAAAACACTTTCAAAGGGATGACAATATTCAAAAAGTTAGCTATAATTGTCCCTAATTATTTCATAATACTTATGATTCTAATTATCAAATATCATTGTAGGGGGACGTAAGCATGAGTAATCAAAAGCTTGACCAGTTGCGCAGCGAGTTGGATAAGGTTAATTTAGACCTTTTGAGTTTAATCAATAAACGCGGTGATCTGGTAAAGGAAATTGGTCAGATCAAAGAACAGCAGGGGATGAACCGCTTCGATCCAGTAAGGGAGAGAGCGATGCTGGACCAGTTGTCCCAGCACAATGATGGACCTTTCGAGGATTCAACAATCGTACATTTATTCAAGGAAATCTTCAAAGCAGCGCTGGAACTGCAGGAAGATGACCACCGTAAAGCACTGCTTGTATCCAGGAAGAAAAAGCCTGAAGATACAGTCGTTGAAATAAAAGGAGAACAAGTCGGAAACGGCACACCTTCCTTTGTTATGGGGCCATGTGCGGTGGAAAGCTACGAGCAGGTATCTGAAGTGGCCAAAGCTGTGAAAGCAGAAGGTCTGACACTGCTTCGTGGTGGAGCCTTCAAACCGAGAACTTCTCCATATGACTTCCAGGGACTTGGTCTGGAAGGATTGAAGATTTTGAAACAGGCGGCAGATGAGCAGGGACTTGCAGTCGTCAGTGAAATCGTGAACCCAGGAGACCTGGAAGAAGCTCTGGAATACCTGGATGTCATTCAAATCGGTGCCCGAAACATGCAGAACTTCGAGCTTCTGAAAGCCGCAGGTTCTGTGAACAAGCCGGTACTACTTAAACGTGGATTGTCAGCAACGATTGCCGAGTTCATCAATGCAGCTGAATACATCATCTCACGTGGGAATGAAAACATCATTCTCTGTGAGCGCGGTATCCGCACCTACGAAAAAGCAACAAGGAATACATTGGACATTTCCGCTGTCCCGATCCTTAAGCAGGAAACCCACCTGCCGGTCATGGTGGATGTAACGCACTCAACCGGCCGTCGCGACCTACTGCTTCCTACAGCGAAAGCAGCAATCGCTGTCGGTGCCGATGGTGTCATGGCTGAAGTTCACCCGGATCCGGCTGTTGCTCTTTCGGATTCAGCTCAGCAGATGGATATTCCGACCTTCCACGCCTTCATGGAAGAACTGAAAAAATAACGGAGAAAAAAGATAAAGACAGGCTGATCAAACAGCCTGTCTTATTTTTTATTCATAGTTTCTAAAAAAATCAGGAAGACTATAAGTAACCTTTTGCACGAATTTAGGAATCCGTTATAATGGATAGGGTACAAACTCTAGAGAACCGTATGATTATTGCGCAGGCAGGCGATCTGTCGTATGATTGTTCTTATAAGTACTACGGTACGACAGGATTCGATGAGGAGGAAATTAGATGAATGTAACAATATATGATGTAGCACGCGAAGCTAACGTTTCAATGGCAACCGTTTCGCGGGTCGTCAACGGGAACCCGAATGTGAAACCCGCCACAAGAAAGAAAGTACATGATGCGATTGAACGGCTCGGCTACCGTCCAAACGCAGTAGCGAGAGGTCTTGCGAGTAAGAAGACAACGACAGTGGGTGTCATTATTCCGGATATCTCCAGCATTTTCTTCGCAGAATTGGCACGGGGAATTGAAGATATCGCAACCATGTACAACTATAACATTATCTTAAGTAACTCAGACCAGAACAAAGACAAAGAGCTTCATTTGATCAATGCCATGCTCGGCAAGCAGGTGGATGGACTGATCTTCATGGGTGGCGACATTACCGATGACCACATCCGTGAGTTCAAGACGTCTTCTGTACCGATTGCGCTGGCGGCGACTGTTGATGAGACTCAGGAAACGCCATCTGTAAACATTGATTATGAAGAAGCGGCCTATGATGCAACGAAGATGCTTCTGGACTCCAATAACGAGCGGATTGCCTTCATTTCCGGACCGGAGAATACATTAATCAATACAAGAAAAGTGACAGGCTTCAAACGTGCCATGAGTGAAAAGGGCGTCGAGGATGCTGACAAATACATCGTAACTGGAGATTATTCCTACGATTCCGGTCATGAAGCGCTTGAGCAGATCCTTGAGATGGACGAACAGCCGTCAGCCGTTTTCGTTTCTTCTGATGAAATGGCCCTCGGGGTTATTCACGGAGCGCAGGACCGCGGCATTCGTGTACCTGAGGATATGGAAGTATTCGGTTTTGATAATACACGTCTGGCTACCATGGTGCGTCCAACGCTTTCCACTGTTGTACAGCCAATGTATGACATCGGAGCAGTGGCCATGCGTCTGCTTACGAAATTCATGAACAAAGAAGAAGTAGAGGAACAGAACGTGGTTCTTCCACACCGAATTATTGAAAGAAACTCAACTCAGCAGAAATAGTACCGATATATGTACTAAAAGGTACTTGTTCGAACTGAGGAGAGAGTGAAATGACAAAAAAAGATTTAATGACTCCCATAGGAATTACTCTTGGATTTGCTATGGTTATGGTTGGAATCATGTCCAACGCAGGCATCGGAGGGGCCGCCTCCTTTATACAAATATCCTCTATCGTGATTGTGCTGGGAGGGCTGGCCGCCGCTATTCTCGTGAACTTCAATCTTACTGAAGTGAAGCTGACCTTCCGTGTGACGAAGGAAGCCTTCAAAGAAAGCAGCATGAACCTGAGAGAGCTGATCAGCCTCTTTGTGAGGCTTTCTGAGCGGGCCCGGAGGGAAGGGCTGCTTGCCTTGGAAGCTGAGCTTGAGGAAGTGGAGGATCCTTTTATAAGGAAAGGGATTCTTCTGGCTGTTGACGGTGTAGAGCCTGATGTCATTAATGAAATTATGAATGCGGAGATTTCCGCTGTGGAAGAGCGGCACCAAAAAGGAAGAGCTCTTATTGAAAAGGCGGGGGAATATGCTCCTGCCTGGGGAATGATTGGAACGCTGATTGGTCTTGTCCTGATGCTTTCCAGCTTATCCACTCCGGAAGAGCTTGGTCCTAAAATGGCCGTCGCTCTTCTTACTACTTTCTATGGAACACTGCTCGCCAACCTTGTTTTCATTCCGATGGCGGGGAAACTTGAGAACAAAACGGACCAGGAAGTGTTCATGAAGCAGATTATCATCGAAGGGGTCATCGGCGTCCAGTCCGGCCAGAACCCGAAACTTCTGGAAGAAAAACTGGGAGCATTCCTGTCTGAAAATGATAAGAAGATTCTGGAAGACGAAGAACAAAACGATCCACTTGGGGAAGCAGCCAATGAGGCGTAGACCTAAAAAGAAGAAGCAGGACGGCGCACCCAAATGGATGACTACATATGCAGACATGATCACCCTTGTCCTTGTATTCTTTATTCTTTTATTTTCCATGTCCCAGATTAACCTCGATAAATTTGAGGCGATAGCAGAAAGCTTCCGAAACCGGATGATCCTGGACTTTTATCCTTCTGCTGTGGAAAACGAGAATCCCACTGATCAGGCTGAGATAGAGGAAAACGGTGAAAAGAATAATGAATTTGACATGCCGCCGGAAGAAGCGGAATCTTCACAATCAAGTGAGGCTGAAGCGGAAAAGGAGCAGGACCTGGATGAACTGAAGCAGGAGATCGATGAATACCTGAAGGAAAACGATTTGAGCGACATTATTGCTGCGACAAATTCCGACCGCGGCGTCGTCCTCGTTCTTGAAGAACAGCTGCTCTTTGAAACAAGTGAGGCAGAAATTCTGGACCAGGCTAAGCCGTTCTTATCCAAGGTAGGCACCCTGCTTGAAAACATTCCGAACTTTGTCAAAGTGGAAGGGCATACGGATAACCGTCAGATTTCCAGCTACCGCTATCCTTCAAACTGGGAATTGTCCGGAGCACGGGCGAGCAGTGTTATCCGGTATATCCTGGATAACACGGAGGACATGGACCCGAAGAGGTTTACCGCTGTTGCTTACGGAGAGACGAGACCGGTCGCTCCTAATGATTCTGAGGAGAACTGGAGCAGGAACCGAAGGGTTGAAATTGTCATTTTAGATCCGGCTTACGAAAATTCCGGATCTTAAAAGCCACTACATAAGTAGTGGCTTTTTTTACTACAAGGAATTGAATTTCTTTTGGTTATGAATCAGCTGCAGTGCTTTTTCCAACAGCTTATTGTTCTTTTCTGTAATTTCTTCCCTTCTCGGTATAGGTTTGAAAGCGTTTGGTGGATCGTTCCATGCATCGGGTAGAGAAACGGGGGATTTTTTTTCCCATTTCTTCAGCCATTCGACAGGGAGGGGACCTGTAAAAGGTTCTTCTTCCAACATAACTTTCCAAATTTGAGCCCAAGCTCTCGGGACAACACGCCAGATGTCATACCCGCCCCCGCCAAGTGCCACCCAGCGCCCTTCACAGTATTGATGAGCCAGTTCATGGGCAATTGCAGGTATGCGCTCGTAAATGGCCATCGTTGAGCTTAGATGGGTCAGAGGATCAAGGAAATGAGCATCCGCCCCGTTCTGCGTAATAATGATGTCGGGCTTGAAATAATCGGTAATTTCCTTGAAAGCGGATTCATAAACGTGCAGAAATGACTCATCCTCAGTGAAGGCATCGATTGGCAGGTTAAAAGAATATCCGTATCCTTCTTTCAATCCTCGTTCATTCACATGTCCTGTACCGGGAAACAGGTACCGCCCTGTTTCGTGGATGGACAGTGTACAGACGTTGGGATCATCGTAAAAGGCCCACTGTACGCCATCCCCGTGATGAGCGTCTGTATCAACATAAAGGACCTTGTAATCGTATTTCCGGCGGATGTATTTAATACCTACGGCTCCGTCATTGTAAATACAGAAGCCTGAGGCTTTGCGTTCAAATCCATGATGGAGGCCGCCTCCCAGATTAAGGGCGTGTGTGACATCACCGTCAAGAACCGCATCAATAGCAGACAATGTACTGCCTACAAGCAGCTGTGAAGCTTCATGCATACCTTCAAACATTGGTGTATCTTCTGTTCCTATTCCGTATTCAAGCCCTTCCTCTTCCGACAATTTACCTTCTGATGCTTTTTTCACCGCCTGGATATATGCTGGACTGTGGGCAAGACGGAGTTCTTCCTCTGTTGCCATTCTGGGAGTGATCAAGTGATTTTCCTCAAGCATGCCTGCTGCATCCAGAAGTTCCTTTGCCAGGACGACTCTCATCTGATTGAAAGGATGGTCATCCCGGAACCGATAGGAAGTGAAATCGTTGGAGTATACAAATCCTGCTTTACAAGTCATAGGGACTCTCCGGCTTCTTAGGCCACAAAACTTCATAGCCTGCTTCCTCCAGATCTTCAACGGTGGGAAGTGGGTTCATCGTCTGAATCCGGACCACGACGACTTTGTACTTGGCATCCGGCTTGTAAGGATAAATGAGGATGGAGCTGATATTCACTTTGCGTTTTCCGAATACTTGCGTCACTTGAGGAAGAATCCCTGGTTTGTTCATGACTTTCACTTCAATCTGGGAACTCTGGACGTGGGTGCCCGTTAATTGAATCAACGTATAGAGCATGTCTTTTTCCGTTACAATTCCGACCAGTTTCCCGTCTCTGGTGACAGGAACACAGGCAATTTCCTGTTCATAAAAGATGGAAGCTGTTTCTTCGACAAAATCAAGAGGGTGCACGGTCGTCACCGGATAAGTCATGATGGAGCGGATCGGATACTGCAGTTCCTCCTGTCCGGTGTCTTCTTCCAAAATCGATGGACTGGCATCTCTGACATCACGGTCAGAAACAATACCTATGACAGCCCGGTCCTCGTCTATAATAGGGATATGCCGGATATGGTGTTCATGGAGAAGTTTCAACGCTGTTTCAATCGTTTCATCCGGAGTAAGTGTAATCACCTGGTCCTTCATGATTTCTTCTACTAACAATTCCGCTACCTCCTCAGCTGGCGATTTCGGTGCCTCGTTAAAAAGCGCAGTTGATCAAATGTCTCTACTGATGATTCAGGAACCCGGCTGCCTACTCTGACCATAAGGCAGTTGGCTGGGTGGGATATGATTTCAGGATCATCGGTGGGGGAAGGGGTCAATCCGCCTGCAGCCATCATCTTTTCCATGACCTTTCGATAATCCCATATGTTCAGCCCTGTTCCTTTCAAGTCCCAATGCCAGTAATATTCAGTGGAAATGATAATGTAATTTTCCATATAGTCATCCATCATGGAAAGTTTCAAGAGACGTGAGCCAATCCGGTACCCGCGAAACTTCGGGCTGACTTCAATGGCGCCCAGTTCAATCAAATCTTCCATGTTTCCTTCCGACCACCGTTCCAGGGGGTCTGGATGCAGGTAGGTCACATAGCCGATGATCTCTTCGCTGTTTCTTGCAATGATGATCCGGCCTTCTTCGAAATCCGCGATGCTCTTTACAGCTTCAAATTGTTTTTCCGGCGGTCGGAAAGCGACAAGGCCTTCGTTAAACGTAAAATGTGATAATTCTTCTGATGTCAGCGGTCCTTCAACAATAATCGGCCCATGCTCAGAGCTGAAGGATTCGCTGTAATAAGTTTTTTCATGATTCATTCAGTCACCACCTGAAAAAGAGATTCATAGAGCGATTGCTTCTATTATACAACAAAATATGGGATTGTTAATTGTTCTCCAAAAAGAAAACCAGCCCATGATGGGCTGGTTTGATTCATTTATTCTTGATTTTCCGTTGTTTCATCTCCGCTGGACTCGTCGCTGTTTTCGTTATCTGCGTCTTCTTCCGGTGGTGTATCGCTTGAACCATCATCGGAATTACCTTCTGAGTCATCGGATTCGCCGCTTTGATTATTGTCATTAGCGGAATCATTATTCTCTTCTGTACTTTCATTTGACTCGTCTGCATTGGAGTCGTTCGTGTTTTCATCGTTGTTGCCATTGTTACCTTCGCTGCTGTTTTCACTACTGGAATCATTCGTATCCTCTTCTGGTTCCGGCTCTGGTTCCGGTTCCGGCTCAGGGTCCGGCTCCGGCTCCGGTTCAGGCTCCGGCGCCCCTGGATTTCCGACCGTCACGGAAGAGGAAAGACTGGATGATTGACCGAAATAATCCACCGATCGAACCGCGTAGACACCTTCGCCTGAAAGGCTGTACGACGTGTTCACTGTGCTGCCAAGCAGGGAATAGCTGCCACCCGGCTCAGAAGCGCGGTAGACCCGGTACCCGACGACATCGCTGCTTCCGGATGCATTCCAGCTGATGGTTGACCCGCTGGCAGAAACCGATCCCGGAGCGGAAGGCGCTTTGCCATCATTATCAATGGACGACACGGTTGATCCGATGGAAGAAGAGGAAGGCAGAGCTACATTGCTCCATCGAGATGAATTAGGAATTAATTCACTTAATTCTTCAGAGGAAGTCAATCCTTCCTCATCCAGCCATTCAGGACTCAATGTGACACCGCCGCCGTCTTTGACGAATTCACGCGGAGTATCCGGTCCAGCGATAACCAATTTATCTTTCACGCGTACGAAGTCGCCGCCGATCAAGCTGTCATCGACTTTTGATGGAGCATAGTCGGCATCAAAAATGTCACTGTCTACAAGGCCTGCGGATGAGCATAAGTCAGAAGGCAGCATTCCTGATGTCGCACAGTAGGAACTCGTTACAAGCCCGCCCGGGTTCTCGAAATCATTGCTTGGAGCCATCAGTTCCGGACGTAATTCCGTGACTGCATTGACTACATCGGCCCACAGCCCCTGTGTCCGCTGGTTGTAGTTCATGTTCTGCATGTTGCCTTCATCAAACCCTGTCCACATTCCGACAGAGACATTCGGGTTCGTAGCAACAAACCAGGAGTCTTTCGTTGCCTGTGATGTCCCGGTTTTACCCGCCCACTCGACACCGCGGTTAGCGAGCAGCCCGCGTACACGGGAGCCTGTCCCGTAATCGAGTACATCTTTCATGACATCCAGGGTAAGGTAGGAGGCCTGCGGACTGAACACCTCTGTTTCTTCCGCTTCGTGCTGATAGACGGTCTCCCCGTCCTTCGTTTCAATTTTTTCAATCATATACGCATCGACGAATTTACCCATGTTGGCAAAAGTAGCAAATGCATTCACATTCTGTTCGACGGATATGCCGTAGGTTAATGCGCCGAGGGCCATGGATTCATTCGTATAGTCCTCCTTGTGTAATCGATCTTTCATCCCCATTTTCTCTAAATAACTTTTTACTGGGTTATCGCTCTTAATCTCATTGTACTGTTTAACAGCTGGCACATTATAGGACTGGGCCAGCGCATATCGGGCACTGACAAAGCCTTTATGGCTTCTGGAGAAGTTCCTTACCTCTGTACCGCTGTCGTAATAATAAGGGACATCGGCAATAACGGATCCCGGCTGGGCAGCCCCCATGTCAAAGCTCGGACCATAGACGAGCAGCGGCTTCATCGTACTACCGTTGGAACGGTAGGCCTGTGTGGCATGGTTGAGGTTTGTCTCATCAAAGTCATGTCCGCCAATAAACCCGTGAATTTTCCCTGTGGAGTTTTCTATTATTACGCTGCCAAGCTGGAGGGAAATATCTTTGGTATCCCCTGTAGGATCTCCGTTTTCATCACGGATGGGAACGGTTTTCACTGGCCAGTTGGATGAATAGGAGTCTTTTACATCCTGCATCGCATCATAAACTTCTTTATCCAGTGTTGTATGGATTTGATAACCGCCGGAGGACATTTCCCGCTCCGCCAGTTCATCGTACTCCCGGGCCAGTTCTTCATCATCGTCCAGGTCTTCCTGGGTATGACCGTTTTCTTTCATTAAGTAATCTTTAATGAGACCTCTAGCACGACTCTGTACTTCCTGGTTGATGGCGGGGTATTCGCTGATTGCTGTTGGTTTAGCATCAGCCAGCGTTTCATCGTTCAACGAGAAAGTCATCGCCTCGTCGTATTCCGCTTTTGTAATGTATTCCGCTTCCAGCATACGTTCGAGCACTTCGTGCATCCGGTCTATGCCGGGTTCCAGTCCTTCTTCGTCCTTAATCGTCCCATCATTGTTGAAAGGGGTATAACCGAAGGGGGATTGTGGCAGGCCGGCAATAAAAGCCGATTGGGCCAAGGAGAGTTCACCGGCATTTACGCCGAAGATGCCCTGGGCAGCTGTCTGTACACCCGCTACGTTCTGCCCGTTCGCATTCCGCCCGAACGGGACGATGTTCAAGTAAGCTTCGAGTATTTCTTCTTTTTCAAAGAAACGCTCGATCCGGAGGGCAATGAGCATTTCCTTGGCCTTCCGCTCAAATGATACTTCGTTCGTTAAAATCTGGTTTTTAACGAGCTGCTGAGTCAGTGTACTTCCACCGGTTTTCACGGAGGAGTTCGTCACTTCCTGAACGACCGCACGCATGACGGCTTTCGGGACAACACCCTGGTGCTCTTTGAAATACTCGTCTTCCGTAGCGATGACGGCATTTCTTAAATAATCACTGACTTGATCGAGCTCAACGACCTCCCGGTACAGGTCGGAACTGACATCTCCAATTTCTGTTTCGTCCGTGAATAACATCGTCGACGTCTGCGAATAATTGTAAATATCATCTTCCATATCCGCCTGGCTCCGTACCGGCTCATCCTTTACGAGAGAGGCAAAGTATCCAGCTCCGACACCGCCGGCGAAAAACAAACCGATCACACCGATAATGATAAAAAATAAGATGACGTTCCAAACGACATCGTATGTGATCCGAGTGTTTTTCTGTATACGCCCCTGCTCCCATAAAGAGCGGAAATCTATCTTATTTCGACCGTTCTTCTGGTTATTAGACATGAATAAAACCTCCTAAAAAATCCAACAATATTATAACATACCCCTCTGTATTAAGACACGACGGGACTTGGGATTTTGTTGCATTTTTTTCTGGGATGTGTTAAATATAGTACATAGTTTCATAAGTGTGCGTGGATGGATTGAAGTAGAATGAAGATCCCTGTTGCAGAGAGCTGACGGTTGGTGCGAGTCAGTACATATTGGATTTCGAATTACGACCCGGAGCATCTTCTGGTAGGAATCAGAAGACGGTGGAAACCGTTATCGATAGAAGTGGCACGTTTTATGTGCAACAAGGGTGGTACCGCGAAGACCTCGTCCCTTTTTCAGGGATGGGGTCTTTTTTGTGTTCCGAATCTGAAACCACAGCTTAATGGAAGTTATGACAAGTAGAGGAGTGTTTGTAATGAATTTATTAGAGGATCTGCATCAGCGGGGACTGGTCAATCAAATGACGGATGAAGAAGGCCTGCAAAAGCATTTGGAGAACAATCAGGTGACATTGTACTGTGGGTTTGACCCAACGGCTGACAGCCTGCATATCGGCCACCTGCTTCCTGTACTGATGTTGAAAAGGTTCCAAGTAGCGGGTCACCGTCCGATTGCTCTTGTCGGTGGTGGAACAGGGATGATCGGAGACCCAAGCGGACGGTCATCAGAACGTCAATTGAACAGTGCTGATGTTGTGAAAGGATACAGCGACCGTATCAAGGATCAGCTTGCTAAGATCCTTAACTTTGATGATGGGGAAAATGCTGCTGTCGCACGCAATAACCACGACTGGCTTTCTCAAATGTCAATCATCGACTTTCTGCGGGATACAGGGAAGCACTTTGGCGTCAATTACATGCTGGCAAAGGATTCCGTGGAATCCCGGATTGAACAGGGGATCAGCTTCACAGAATTCAGCTACATGATTCTACAGTCCCTGGACTTCCAACAGCTGTATCAGAAAGAAAACTGTACGCTGCAGATCGGCGGCAGTGATCAGTGGGGAAACATTACAGCGGGTCTTGAACTTCTGCGCCGTTCTACAGCGGGGGAGGAAGAAGTAGAAGCTTACGGACTGACTGTTCCTCTTATTACGAAAGCAGATGGATCCAAATTCGGAAAAACTGCGGGTGGAGCGGTTTGGCTTGATCCTGAAAAAACTTCTCCATACGAGTTTTACCAGTTCTGGATCAATGCAGATGACCGTGATGTGATCCGTTACTTGAAGGTCTTTACATTCATGGGCATGGATGAAATTTCAGCACTTGAAAAAGAGCTTCAGGAGCGTCCGGAAAAACGTGTGGCGCAGCGCCGACTTGCAGAGGAAATGACGAAGCTTGTCCATGATGAAAAAGCACTTCAGCAGGCGGAGCGTATTTCAGAAGCTTTATTCAGCGGCGATATCAAAGCTCTCACAGGGGAAGAAATTGAACAAGGCTTTAAAGATGTCCCGTCCTTTACGTCTGAATCCAAAGACCCTCAGCTGCTTGATTTGTTGGTAGATGCCGGGATCTCATCGTCCAAGCGCCAGGCGCGGGAAGATATCAGCAACGGTGCAATTTACATCAATGGGGAGCGGAACCAGGATCTGAAACATACCATTCAGCAGGAAGAACGGATGGAAGACCGCTTTACGATCATTCGTAGAGGGAAGAAGAAGTATTTCCTTATCCGTTACTAATATCACGAAAAAAGCAGGGATTCCCCTGCTTTTTTCTATAATGAAACCGGGAGGCACGATGAATCGATGGGTGAAAACCAAGGGTTGATAAGAGAAGCTGCAGCAGGAGATGCGCCGCAGTTGAAAACTTGTATGCAAAAAGCATACAGGGTTTATGAAGAACGGATGAAAGGAAAAAGACTTCCACCATTGGATGTAGATTATGAAGAAGAGATCGCCTCCTATCCCGTATGGGTAATAGAAAGGGAAGGGGAAATCATAGGTGCTGTTATTCTTACGTTTGACTTCTCCTGCACACAGGTCGCCAACATTGCTGTGGATCCGGATTATCAAGGACGGGGGTTAGGTCGGAAGCTTTTGGATTTTGCAGAGCAGCAGGCCCTTGATCGTGGGTGTGTGGAAATGCGCCTGGCCACGCATGTACTCCTGACAGAAAATGCAGCGTTCTATACAACCATGGGATGGGAGGAAGTAGGAAGGGATGACGCCCGTGTTTTCTTCAAGAAATCTTTAAGCATCAAGGATAAATAAAAAAACCGCCGGAAAGGCGGTTTTTTTGAAAAGCTATTAACGAGAGTAGAATTCAACGATAAGAGCTTCGTTGATTTCAGATGGAAGCTCAGAACGCTCAGGGAAACGAGTGTACGTACCCTCACGCTTGTCTTCGTCGAAAGTAAGGTATTCTGGAACGAAGTTGTTCACTTCGATCGCCTCTTCTACGACGTTAAGCTTTTGAGATTTTTCGCGAAGGCTGATCACTTGACCAGGAGCTACGCGGTAGGATGGAATGTCAACGCGGCCGCCATTAACAGTAACGTGACCGTGTGTAACAAGCTGACGCGCCTGGCTGCGTGTACGTGCAAGACCGAGGCGGTACACAAGGTTATCCAGACGAGATTCAAGAAGAATCATGAAGTTCTCACCGTGGATACCTTTCATATTTCCGGCTTCTTCGAACATGCGGCGGAATTGACGCTCAGTCAAGCCGTACATGAAACGAAGCTTCTGCTTCTCTTGAAGCTGAAGACCGAATTCAGAAAGTTTTTTACGTTGGTTAGGACCGTGTTGTCCTGGTGCGTAAGGGCGCTTTTCAAGCTCCTTACCTGTTCCGCTTAAAGAAATACCATAGCGACGTGATTTTTTCCAAGTTGGACCTGTATATCGTGCCATAGGAATTTCCTCCTTTTTATTTTATTTCGCATAAAATAAAAACAGTGTGTCCTGCTTCCATTGCTCATTATGTTTTCATGCACCATCGCCCCAGCAGCAGAGGGTTACACGATGCACCTCCTTAGAGGAACAAAATGATAACAACGGCGGCTCACATAGGCTGCCATTTATTTTACACAACGAATATTATATAAAGAATAATAGAGGAAGTCAAGGTGTTCTCTGCTTTTTTATTAAAGATTTTCAACGTATACCGCGTGTCTGCTGTCACAGCACATTGGATTGTCATTTTTTACATATACATATCTGTTTTTGGGTATAAAGAGATGGTACAATATACTTAAAAGTGTGTGCGGGAAGACAGGTGAATCGGATGAGTGTCCCATGCTCTATCGAAATGAAGTTTAACCGCTTGAACAGTCGTCTCTTTGAATGGATGATGACTGAGACGCCCCCTGCGTTTGAACCATTCCTCATCAGGCTGATGAAGGAAATGAAGGATTTTATGCACGCAGAGGGCACAGCCTGCTACATGTTTCATCAATGGAGAGGCGTGTATCAGCTTTACAGACAAGAAGATACACCCGTCTATTTTCATCAATCCTCTGCCATGGCTGCTGCACCCGGTCCGGAAGAGGAGATGCCTGCTCCTTCTATAAAGCGGCATATGCTGACACAACCTGGTCATGATGATCAGGTGATTGTCCTTCCTTTGAAAAAAATGGGAGAAGTCGTCGGGTATCTGGCTTTCACTTACAGAACTAAAGCTTCTTCTCTGATGCCTTCCTCCGATCTGAAAGCTGCAGCTGAAAGCTTGGAGAAGATTATAGAAAAAGCGGATGCCTTTTATACGATGAAGGAAGAGAAGAGAATGTTTGAGCGTCTTTTGAATGTGACCGCTCACTTTCATTCCTCTATTGATATACAAACCGTGTTAAAGGAGATCATTGCGACGCTTTCTGAAGTGTACCCATCCTTTCAATACCATCTTCACCTTTCTCAGGAGTTTGAGGAAATGGCTGACCTGCCTGTGTACGTCCTCTCCTATAATGAAAGCTTCAGCAGCAATCCGGGTCTTCAGGCTTTTATCACAGGGGAATTTCGAATCATTGAAAATCCGAATGGGCAGGAGTTCTTATTATATGCACCGCTTAAAGGGAGGCAGGGCGTGTATGGCGTGCTTCAGATTACTATTCCCTATACCCTTCCTATCAGGGGGGAAGAGGTGGAGTTCTTCATACAAATTGCCGGTACGGCGGGAAAGGCATTTGAGAATGCACGTTTATATGAGCAGGCCCGGAAACAGAATAATGACCTCCAAATTATTACCGCAGCCTCCCAGCGTTTGAATTCCTATACCAAACTGTCGGAAAAGGCGGCATTTATGGTAGAACAGATCCAGGAAGTTTTTCAAGCAGACGAGGCAGGCTTTCTTACCTATGCAGGGGAAGGGGGAGCGAGCGTCCTGGAAGGCAGTTCCAACTACTTCGCCTCGGTTTTCAATCTTGAAGAAGTTTCAGCTATCCAATCGCTGTTCGAAAGGGAGGGCGGCGGTCCGGTTTTTATCAGTGATCTTCATGGGGAGAGTGCGGATGTCCTTCATCCTTACCGATCACTGATGGCGGTTCCCATGAAGGATCATCAACAACAAACCGGGTTTGCGGTCGTCCTGCATAAGAAACCGTCTTTTTTCTCCTTTGATTCCTTTAAGCTTCTGCAGTCCCTTGTTCAACATTCGGCTCTAGCCTTTGCCAATTCCATCCTTCAAGAGGAACTGGAACGAACAGTGATCACCGATTACTTAACAAAACTTCATTCCAGGATTTATCTGGATGATCGTTTGGATAAGCACATCAAGGAAGATGAGCAGGGGCATTTAATATTGGTAGATATCGATCATTTCAAAGCGGTGAATGACACGTATGGACATCAGACAGGAGACGAAGTCATCTGCCAGGCTGCGGCGGTGATCCAGGAGGAAATGGCTGGTTCTTCCGGCCTGGCCGCGCGCTGGGGTGGGGAGGAGCTGGCCGTGTATTTCCCTTCGACCAGTGCAGGAGAGGCCTTTCAAATCACGGAAAGTATCCGTGAGCGAATCGCTTCAGAGACCCATCCAGGGGTCACCGTATCCTGCGGGTTTGCCTCCTGGAAAGCGATACATGGCAGACCGGAAAGGAAAGCGCTTATCCTTCAAGCCGACCGCGCCCTCTATCAAGCAAAAAAAGCAGGACGGAACTGCACTAAAAAAAATGATCCAGATATTTAACCTCTATGTTCTTGGTATCAGCGAATTCAAAGGGGAGATAGATATAATAAAGTCCCATTCTTTAAAAGAACGGGACTTTTTTGTCTATTAAATATAGTGTTGTAGAGTTTCCACGAACTCGACCAGCTTCTGCTCGTCCACTTCATCGAAGCGGCCTTTAGAAGGACTGTCGATATCCAGAACGCCGTAAATGTCTCCGTTTTTAACAACGGGAACGACAATTTCGGACTGACTGGCTGCATCGCAGGCGATATGGCCCGGGAAAGCGTGGACATCTTCTACGCGCTGAACTTTTCTTTCAGCGACGGCTGTCCCGCATACGCCTCTTCCAGAGGGAATGCGTACACAGGCGGGCATACCCTGGAATGGTCCGAGCACAAGCTCGTCTTCTTTCCATACATAAAAGCCGACCCAGTTTACATCATCGAGGAACTGGTTGAGCAGGGACGATGCGTTGGAAAGGTTGGCCACAGCATCTTTTTCATCCTCGATCAAGGCTTTCAACTGCTTATTAAGCAGATCATACTGCTGCTCTTTTGTACCTGAATAAGTCATGGATTGGAACATCATAGACCTCCTAATCATTTTTATTCGACAAAACATGGGAGATTTGTCGGGATTTGCAGGGCGATTCTAAGCAGGATTTCCCAAGATTATAGAGAATCCTATCCCGAGGGGGAAAAAATAATGAATCGACCGAATGGAACACGCAACAAAGTGTTGGACGTAGCCTGCCGCCTATTCTACAGCCAGGGGTTTAATGGAACATCGGTCAGAGATATTGCTAAGGCAGCCAATGTGAATGTTTCATTGATCCATTACTACTTCAAAAGCAAGCAGGGCCTTTTTGAATCGCTCGCTGTCAGTTACTTTGAACCCTATCTTGAAATGCTTGAAAGTGAGCAGCCCTCTGAGGATGGCAGCCGTCTTCATTCGTTAGTGAAGCAAATTCTACATTATAAACAGACTCATTATCAACTATCCTGTCTCTTAAACCGGGAGCTTTCCCTGAATACCGTTTTCGCCAGGGAAATGCTCGTCACCTATCTGGCTAAGGAAAATCACTTGTTCACGCAGATTTTATTTGATAAACATTCCCACATTGAAGTGACCTTCAAAGAGAAGCTCTGCCTTTTACAGCTGAAGGGGCTCTTGAATGCCCCCTTCACGATGCCTCATGAATTTAAAGATCCGTTTATTACAGAAGCCTCCATTGACCATTTTGTTGAGGTATACAGCGACTTAATGAATGAACATCAATCAGTACAGCTTATCGCGGCCAGGGTTTGATCAAGGAATGATCAACAGCTTCCCAGCCCTGCTTCAAAGCAGAAGCGGTATGGGCATCCGATCCATAAATCAATGGAATTCCCATGGAAGAAGCCTCCCGGGCGATGGCAAGCGGCGGGTAGGTTTCTTTACAGTGGATTTTTTTCATTCCTGCCCCGTTATAATCGAGTTCAAAGCCATGTTCCCTGACCAGGGTCAAAAAGCGGGAAGCACTGGCCGGCCATTCTTCCGGACCGGGATAAAGCTTCTGAAACTTCCTTACTAAAGTCATGTGGCCGATGCGTTTTGGTTTATAAGAGCCTAAGGGGGTTCGGACGGATTGGGCAAGGGCTTCGTAATAGGCGTGGTAGAGAGCCTCTATGCTTCCGAAGTCTGCCGCTGCCTCTTCGAACATATCCGGACTGTAATCGATACAGTACCACGCCCTGTTCCCTTTGAGAAAATGGACGGAGAGGATGCTGTCGTCCAGTTCCGGACCATAGGTGTCAAGAAACGATGAGATTTTCTTCTCGTACCCTTCGATATAATCCACTTCGAGTCCTTTCAAAATCGTCAGGTCCTTTTTGTATTGTTTCTGCAGCCCGGCCAGATCCGCCAGGTAGTTTTCCAGGTCCTCGATTGTCATGCTGCTGTCTTTAGCTGGTGCGGGATCTGTAAAGGAATCAGGAAGAGGAGCGTGTTCGGTGAACGTCAACGCCGAATATCCTGCTTTTATGGCATTTTCTATATAACTTTCAAGCGAATCCTTCGACCCGTGAGGGCAGTAGGGAGTATGGATGTGACCATCTTTCATCCGGCCGTCCTCCTTTAATAGAATTTTTTGTCAGTACACTAATAATTTTGAAATAATTTAGCCAAAAGGCTGTTTTACATGGTATCATTATAAACAACTAAATCACATATCGGAACGTAATTCATCCGTAGGACATGTTTATTGTAAGGAGGCTATTTATGAAGTACGTCATAGGGGCTATATTACTACTTATTGCAATGTTCATCATCGGGCTGATTTGGCGTAAAAAGGTCTATGATGAAGTGGATCGTCTGGAAGGTTGGAAAATGGATATTATGAACCGGCGCGTAACGGAGGAATTATCCAAAGTAAAAAACCTGAACCTTTCCGGCGAGACACAAGAAAAGTTCGAAACATGGCGTGAACGTTGGGATCAAATCCTTACAAAAGAACTGCCCGAACTGGAAGAATACCTTTTTGACGCAGAGGAAGCGGCCGACAAATACCGGCTGAAGAAAGTCAGGTCCGTGATTGAAAATACTGAAAAGAAACTGGAATCGATTGAAGAAGATATAAAAACGATGCTGACAGAATTGGAATATCTTCTGAACTCTGAAAAAGAGAGCCGTGTGGAAATCGAATCCATCGCTCCTGAATTGAAAGAATTGACGAAACGTCTGATCCAGAACCGTCACCAGTACGGGAAAGCCGTCAGTTTTTTTGAAAAAAGGGTGGATGCACAGAAAGAAAAGCTGTCCCAGTTTGAACAGCTGACAGAGCAGGGGGATTACCTGGAGGCCAATAAACTGGTGCAGACCGTTAAGGAAGAGACCGTCCTGCTTCAGGAGGATGTAGAAGCTTTCCCCGAACGGTACCGTAAAGTGAAAGTTGAACTTCCGGAACAGCTGAGGGAGTTGAAAAGCGGAATCGAGGAAATGAAAGCAGAAGGCTATCGGATTACCCATTTCGAATTTCTGCCGGAAATACATAAACATGAGCGCACACTGACTGAAGCTTTTGAAAAGCTGGAGCAAGGGGATCAATCCGATGTTCAGGAAGCTGTAGAAGCCATTGAGTCCAGGATCCAGGAGATGTATCAGGTGCTGGAAGGCGAAGCCGTTGCTCATCAATATGTAGAAAAACAGTTTGAACCTCTTAAAGCGAAGCTGGATGAGCTGGAAAGCATGTTGAGTGTGACAGAACAAGAACTGAATGAGCTGCTTGTAACCTATCAGCTCGAAGAAGATGATGTGGAATCCCACCAAGGATTGAAAAACTGGTTCAATCAGCTGAGAAAGAAAATGATCAGTCTCGAATTCAAGCGCCAGGATGGGGAAACCGCCTATTCCGAACTGCGTGATGATCTGGAACAGCTGCAGAAACAGACCGCTGACCTCCAGGAGAAACATGAATTCTTCCAGGAGCGGGTGGAAAACCTGAGGAAAGACGAACGCGAGGCGAAGCAGCAGTTGAGAAAAATGGAAGAGCTGTTGATGGAAACCCACCGTCGTCTCAAGAGGAGTAATATCCCGGGAATTCCTGTTTTTATCTTTGAAGATATGAAAGCAGCGAGTGAAAAAGTGGATGAAGTTTTTCAAAACCTGGAGAAACAGCCCCTGGATATGAATGATGTTCACGCATCTTTAGACGAAGCGGTTGAACTGGTGGAAAAACTGAGAAACGATGCTGAAAAGGTGATGGATAAAGCTCATTTATCAGAGCGCCTCATCCAACATGGGAATCGATATCGGAGCAAGCATCCACTGCTGGCGGCTAAGCTGCTTGAAGCTGAAGAGAAGTTCCGCTCCTATCAGTATGACGAAGCTTTAACTCTGGCGGCTGAAGCGGTAAAAGAAGTAGACCCCGGAGCGCTTGAGAAAATGGAAGCAGAAGAAGAAATGCTTGTCTAGGACGTGGATGCATGAGAAAAAAACTGCTAATAGGCTTATCCGCAGGTGTCGTCCTCCTATGGACAACAGTACTTGTTTTTCTCCTCCTGCCTGGTGACAGCGGACGTCTTCCCGCATCGGAACACAGCTACATCCGGCTGGACGACGGAGTGGAGGAAAAGCTGATGAAGCAGACGGATAGTGAGAACCCGTCCGCCATCCTATTTTCTGAAGGTCAGCCTGAAGATATTTTGGGAAGCATGGAATACACACAGTCCTGGGTGGATGATGTGACGGAAGATGGAAAGCTGAGTATAGATACGATCCTGGAACATTTGGATTCAATGGAATAAGCCGTCTTCCGGTGAAAAAGGCATCTGCAGTCCTGCAGATGCCTTTTTTTGCGGGGCTGCGGCGGGGGCCGGCTGTTTCATTTCTGCCGTTGGTGTGGTAGAATTATGGACTGCAATTCGAAAAAAGGAGTCAAAGCCAATGATATACTTGGATAACAGCGCGACGACCCAGCCTTATCCGGAAGTGCTGGCAAGTTTCCAGAAAGCCGCAGAGCAGTATTTCGCCAATCCTTCCTCCATTCACAGTCTGGGAAGTGAAGTGGAGCGGCTGCTTGATCGTTCCCGAAAGCAGGCAGCCAGTCTGCTGCATGTGGACCCGAATGAGGTGATCTTTACCTCTGGTGGTACAGAGGGGAACAATATGGCGGTGAAAGGGGTGGCTCTGCAGCATCAAAATAGAGGAAAACATCTGATTACAACTTCTATTGAGCACCCATCTGTCATGGAAGCTTTTCGAGCCTTGGAGTCATTGGGCTTTGAAGTTACCTATATAGACGTAAATCGACACGGCCTTGTAGATGCTGGAGCTGTTATGAATGCCGTCAGGCCGGATACCATTTTAGTCAGTGTGATGTCTGTAAATAACGAGCTGGGTTCCATTCAGCCCATTAAGGACATCGGACAGAAACTGAAAGCACATCCGAAAATTCACTTTCATGTAGACCATGTCCAGGGACTTGGTAAAATCGATCTTCCCATGAATGAATGGGGCATTGATTTGTGTACCATTTCGGGTCATAAAATTCATGGTGTGAAAGGGACCGGGGCCCTTCTTGTCCGGAAGCGTGTTTCCTTATTCCCAATGCTTCATGGGGGAAGCCAGGAAGCTGAATTGAGAGCGGGTACCGAGAACCTCCCTGGAACGGTAGCCTTTGTTAAAGCCCTCCGCATCCTGAAGGAAAAAGAGCACCATCACCGGGACCATTTATGGAAGTTGAGATCCCGGCTTAGGGAAGCCTTAAGGAAACGGTCCTATTGTGTGTTGAACTCTCCAGAGGATGGCGTTTCCCACATTACGAATTTTTCTATACCCGGCTTGAAACCTGAAGTGGTCATCCACGCATTAGGGGAGAAAGAAATTTATATTTCGACCAAGTCCGCCTGCTCCTCCAAGCAGCCGGATGTGAGTGCTGTCCTGAAGGCTTGTAATTTTGATTATGACCGTACCACATCAGCGTTAAGAGTCAGTTTTTCTTCACAGAATACGGAAGAGGATATTAAACAATTTGTAGATGCACTGGATGAAGCTGTCCATCACTTACAAGCTGCAATGAGGTGAGCAATCAATGAAATTCGATCGTATTATGATCCGTTATGGTGAAATGGCGTTAAAAGGAAAAAATAAAAAGTTATTTGAACAGAAGCTGAAGTACAATTTGTCGGGTAAACTCAAGGAGTTCCCTGAAACGACGATTGAAAAGACCCAGGGGCGTATGTATGTACACTTAAATGGAGAGCATCCTCAGAAGGTTATGGAAGCGTGCCAGAAGGTATTTGGGATTCACAGCCTGAGCTTTGCTGTGAAGGTTGAGCAGACAGAGGAAGCGATGAAAGATGCTGTTCTGCTGGCTTTTCGTGATGCTGAAGGAGCCCGGACCTTTAAAATCTCTTCCAAGCGAACGGACAAATCATTCCCGCTTCCATCCCAGGAAATCAACCCGATGCTTGGCGGGCATATCCTTAGGAACACAGACGGTGTCACGGTCGATGTCCACCATCCTGACGTAGAGATCAAAGTGGAGGTCCGCCACGAAGGTGTCCTCATCACGGCACGTGATTATCCGGGAGCCGGCGGTCTTCCGGCGGGTACGACAGGAAAGAGTCTGCTGATGCTTTCCGGAGGAATCGACAGTCCTGTGGCCGGGTATTTGACGATGAAGCGCGGGGTGGAACTTGAAGCGGTCCACTTCCATTCTCCGCCTTATACGAGTGAACGTGCGAAACAGAAAGTGATTGATCTTGCCCAGGAACTGGCTAAGTTCGGAAGCAAGGTGAAAATCCATGTCATCCCGTTCACAGCTGTTCAGCAGAAGATTCACCGTGAAATGCCGTCCGGGTACAGCATGACGATTACGAGACGGATGATGATGAGAATAAGTGAGAAAATCGCGGAGCAGCAGGGAATTCTGTCCATAACGACAGGCGAAAGTCTTGGTCAGGTGGCCAGCCAGACGATGGAGAGTATGAACACCATCAATGAAGTAACCAATTACCCTGTGATCCGTCCACTTGCAGCGATGGATAAGCTTGAAATCATTGATATTTCCCGGAAAATAGGAACGTATGATATTTCGATCCGTCCATTTGAAGACTGCTGTACGGTCTTCGTACCAAAAGCGCCGAAAACAAAACCGACAAGAGCGAATGCAAATTACTACGAATCCAATACCGACTTTTCGGAAGATCTTGAGAAGGCGGTCCGTGAATCCTACACCATCGAAGTCGATGCGAAGGGAAGTACGGACCAGCAGGAAGACGCTTTTGATGATCTCTTATAAGCTCTTGAAACCCTGACCTATCCTAGGTCAGGGTTTTGTTTACAGTTCTCTTTTTTTCCTGAATATGTTATAGATAGTAGTAAATGAAAAGAGAGGAAGTGTTGGCATGAAGCTTTGGTATGGTGGAAAAATTTATACCCTGACAGCTGAAGACGCTTGGGTGGAATCTGTTGTGACTGAAGGCGGGCGCATAAAAGCTGTAGGGGATACTCAGGATTTGTTTGAATCCTATAAAGATGATATTAAGGAAGAAATCGATCTGAAGGGCGCGGTGATGTACCCTGGTTTTACAGACAGTCACCTGCACATCCTCGGTCACGGCGAACGGCTGATGCGTCTGGATTTATCTTTTATGAAATCGGCCGAGGAAGTCAAGCAGGCCCTTCAGCTGCACGCGGAACAGCTTCCTGAAGGTGAATGGATTATCGGGGATGGCTGGAATGAAAATCAGTGGGAGGAAAAGCGGATCATACATAAGGACGAACTGGACGAAATCTCCAGAGATCATCCCATGATGCTTACGCGGGTCTGTCGTCATGCTCTGCTTGCCAATACAAAAGCCATGGAGCTTGCGAAGGTTACAGATCGTACTCCCGATCCTCAGGGAGGGGTGGTCGTTAAAGATGAGTCCGGACGTGTGACCGGATATTTCCACGATAAAGCTCAGGATCTGATCAAATCAGCCATGCCTGAGGTTACACCGGAATATTTAAGGAAAGCAGCAGATCTTGCGGTCAAGGATATGCATGCCTTCGGACTTGTCGGTGGTCACAGTGAGGATTTGAACTATTACGGAGGATTCAAAAGAACCTATGACGCCTTTTTGGGTGTGATTGACGGGAAAACAACAAAGTTCAGGGCCCACCTGCTCATTCATCACGGTGTAATCGAGCAGGTGGATGCGTATGGGCTTGGATTCAAACAGGGAACGGACTTTGTAGAACTGGGAGCGTTGAAAATTTTTTCTGATGGAGCTCTTGGAGGACGGACAGCCTGGTTGAAACAACCTTATGCGGATGATCCGGACAATTATGGGGTAGCCATCCATACGCAGGAGGAACTGGACACCCTCGTCGGCGAAGCACGGAAGCGGAACATGCCTGTGGCCGTTCATGCTATCGGAGACGGAGCGGTGGAAGCTGTAGCAGATGCAGTAGCCAGAAATCCTCTCAAGACAGGCGAGCGTGACCGTATCATTCACGCCCAGATTTTAAGCAGTGAATTGATTCATAAGCTTCAGCATTTGAACGTCGTTCTGGATATTCAGCCGACCTTCGTAGCTTCTGACTTTCCGTGGGTGATGGAAAGGCTTGGGAACATGCGTCTGAAAAACTCGTATTCGTGGAAAACGCTTCTGGATGCCGGCCTTACGTGTGCCGGTGGATCGGATGCTCCAATTGAAGAAATTAATCCGCTTCTTGGAATCCGGGCTGCGGTGGACCGAAGAGCCTCCTATGATCATGAAGTGTACCAGGCAGAAGAAAAGCTGAGCGTTTATGAAGCCGTCTGTCTGTATACGAAAGGAAGTGCAGAAGCGATTCATAAAGAGGGAGAGCAGGGGATGATCCAGCCTGGATTCACCGCTGACTTTACAGTGCTGGACAGAGACCTCTTTGCACTGAAATCGCATGAACTTGCAGATGCAAAAGTGACGATGACAGTGGTCGACGAAGATATTGTCTATCAGCGCTCCTGATATCAAAGGCCTCCACGGATATTTTCCGCGGAGGCCTTTTGTGATGGTTATAGGAAGGTGCGTTTCACACGATCCCAGTACGTATTATTTTTAAGCTTGACCGTTTTGATCACTTTTTCACTGAGGTTTACTGTAACGTCATGGATGTTTCGGATGGAGAACGCTTCATTGTCCATGCCGATAATCGGGTAGTCGTTTCCATCTTGTCTGACTTTAAGGTTCAAGGTTCTTTCTCCACTGAGGATGAAGGATGAACCGAGGGTCCGGTAACGGTTGTTATTCAAGGAGGCAAGCTCACTGATTTGGAAGCACGGGAGTTTTGGATCGACAACGGCTCCATTGATGGATTTGTTGTAGGCTGTACTTCCAGTTGGAGTGGCGATGATCAATCCGTCTCCCCGGAACGTTTCAAAATGAAGATCATCAATATACACATCAATGACAATGGATTTAATCAATGTCGACCGTACACTGCATTCATTCAGGCAGGAGAAGGTGGATTCATCGTTGATGGTGGTATCGATAACAGGGAAGCGCCGTACCTCTACTTCTGCATTTTTCATGGCTTCGATCATTTCATCGTGATCATCAATATTAAAGTCACAGTACAGGCCGGCTTCATTCTCACTGCGGATCCCTACATACAGGCAGTCCTGCCGGAATCCCGTTTTTCTGACAGCTTGAAGAAAGGCCCCGTCTCCTCCGACAGCAATAATGATATTGGCGTCATTAGAATTTTCAACAATTTGGAAATCGTTGTCCCTTGCCAGCTGGAAGAGAGCTTCTAATTTATCCTGAAGTTCGGTTTTTTGATGATAATAAAAGTATAGGTTTCTACGTTGATCTGTCATCATGACTCCTCCTTTAAGTTGTACAGCTTCAGCCATATCATATCATTTCAAAAGTGTAAGCGCACACAGTTTTCAAATAAATCGGGAAAGTTTCACATTGTTGAATTACGGCATGGTTTTCGTTATGGTTAGTTTAGACCATAATGGAACAAGTACGTAAACGGGCGCATTTTGTTATTGACAACGTGCGTCATTTCTTTGGAATTTTACGGAGAAGGAGTCTAATAGTTATGAAGCAGGAACATGTAGAACAACTATTTCAATGGATTGATGATACAGCAACAACGATTTCAGAGGATATGAATATTACCTACCTCGAATCCATTGCGGAAACAATGGATGTATTATTCAACGGTCAGCCGTTTGATGACATGAGTGAAAACCTTCAAACGTATTTGACAAATGAATTGACGAAAGTGAATAAGGACAATCATGAGAAGGAAGAAATCCGGAAAGCTGTTCAGCTGGCGATTCTGAAAGGGATGAAAGGAGCCACACAGCAGCAGCACTTGATCACTCCGGATTCTGTCGCGATGTTTATGGGGTATCTCGCCTCCCGCTTGTTTGAAGGCGAGGAGGAATTGAAAATCTTCGATCCGGCTGCGGGAAGTGCCAACTTGATTACGTCGGTGATGAACCAGCTTGACATGCCGGTGAACGCTTATGCCAGTGAAGTGGATCCTACATTGATCCAGCTGGCAGTCACCAACGCCAACCTGCAGAAAAACAAGATTGAGTTCTTCCACCAGGACAGCCTGGCCCCGTTTTTAATGGAGCCTGTTGATTTTGTTATGGGAGATCTTCCGGTGGGTTACTATCCGGATGACGCGCAGGCAGCGAAGTATGAGTTAAAAGCAGAAGAAGGCCTTTCCTACGCTCATCACTTATTCATTGAACAGGGACTGAACTACACGAAAGAAGGCGGGTACCTGATGTTCATCGTGCCGAACTTCCTGTTTGAAAGCGATCAGTCCAAAGCTTTGAATGCCTACCTGCGTGAACACGCCCATATTGTAGGAATGCTTCAGCTTTCTGATTCTCTCTTTAAGGATGAGAAGCACGGCAAGAGCATACTAATCCTGCAGAAGAAAGGGAAGGATACAAAAGCGCCGAAACAGGCCCTTCTTGTGAAACTGCCGTCCTTTAAAAATCCAAATGGTATGGCGGATATCCTCAGTCAAATGAACGCCTGGTTTGATGAATATAAAAGCCGGTAATTGTGAGAAAATAATGAATATAACAAGTAAACGTTAACATCACCGAACTGCCTTGAAATCAAAGGGTGCGGGTGATTAAATAGTAATGGTAGAAAGTTACGAACCTATAGTTAAGGGGATGAGCATCGTTGAGTAATAACATTCTTGCTATCAATGCCGGCAGTTCATCGTTGAAATTCCAACTGATCGAAATGCCTGAGGAAACAGTCGTTACAAAAGGCCTCGTCGAGCGGATCGGTCTGGATGACGCTGTGTTCACCATTGAATTTAATGATGAAGAAGATAAAGCGGTAACAGAAATTCCTGATCATGCCGAAGCGGTAAAAATGCTTTTGGATAAGCTGACAGCCAACGGCATCATCAACTCTCTGGATGAAATTAACGGTGTCGGCCACCGTGTCGTCCACGGAGGCGAGCGCTTCAGTGAATCTGTATTGATTACAGACGAAGTGATTGAAGAAATCGAAGAGGTATCGGACCTTGCACCGCTGCATAACCCTGCCAACCTGACAGGAATCAATGCTTTCCGTGAAGTGCTGCCGAACGTTCCGCACGTGGCCGTTTTCGATACAGCCTTCCACCAGTCCATGCCTGAGCAGTCTTACTTGTACAGCCTGCCATATGAGTACTATGAAGAGTACGGCATTCGTAAATATGGTTTCCACGGTACGTCTCATAAGTATGTTTCCGAGCGTGCAGCGGAAATGCTCGGCCGTCCGGTTGAGGAGCTTCGTCTGCTTTCCTGCCACCTTGGTAATGGAGCAAGTATTGCAGCGATTGAAGGTGGAAAATCCATTGATACATCCATGGGCTTCACACCGCTTGCCGGGGTAACAATGGGAACCCGTTCCGGGAACATTGACCCTGCCCTTATTCCATTCATTATGGAAAAGACGGGTAAGACAGCGTCAGAGGTTATGAATGTATTGAATAAAGAAAGTGGAATGCTGGCTCTTTCCGGTTTCTCCAGCGATCTGAGAGACATCGAAGTGCAGGCGAATGAAGGGGACGAACGTGCAGAGCTTGCTCTCGAAGTGTTCGCAGCCCGTATCCACAAATATATTGGTTCCTACGCCGCCCGCATGCACGGAATCGATGGCATCATCTTCACAGCAGGTGTTGGTGAAAACAGTATCACAATGCGTGAACGTGTCCTTAAAGGATTGGAGTTCATGGGTGTTTACTGGGATCCATCCTTGAACAAAGTCCGTGGAAAAGAAGCGTTTGTGAACTACCCGCACTCTCCGGTCAAAGTTATGGTCATTCCTACCAACGAGGAAGTCATGATTGCCCGCGATACTGTGGAAAAAGGTTTATAAGAAAGGTCAAAGCAGTGAATCCGGTTCTCCGGGTTCATTGCTTTTTTTTCGTTGTTAAGGCTACAATAGAGGAAAAGGCTGCCTTATAAGGGGGAGAATGGATTGGCTGATGATCGAATCCGTAGAGAACTTGAGGTATGGCTTCAGCAGTTCCGGCAGTACCAGCCGAATGATTTTGAAAACATGTATGATCAATGGATGCATCAAAATTTTCAGAACCTGGACCCTGGAGTCAGAGATAAATTCTTTTCCAAGCTGGATGCGTGGTTCTTCCACACCCATGCGTTTCTCCAAGGGACGTCCTATCAATATGAGGCGCGTGAGCGGATTTTGACCGCCGGCAGGATCTTTTCTTCCAACATCCATCACATTCAGGATATGGAAAAAGAGTTGACCACTGATCAATTGACTTACATTGCTGAGCAGCAGATGGCTCGTGGGCGTCTGTATTCTTTTGCTCAGGGTGGATTGACGGGGGCTGGAGGATGGTTGTTTCTCGGTGTCGACTATCCGATGATGATGCTTATGAACATCCGGGCCATTCAATTGATCGGACTTACCTTTGGCCATGAAATGAATCATCCTTACGAAATGATGATTTCCTTGAAGGTGTTTCATGCGGCGACACTACCCAAGCGTTTGAAAGCGCAGGCCTGGGAAGATTTGATTCAGGAAGTCGAGAAAAAAGAACATAACTTCATTGTTGCCGGTGATGACCGCCTGACGGATGAAGGATGGCTCGAGCAGCCGCTGAAGCACTGCTTCAAGTCCCTGTTCATTTTGATGTTCAGAAAAAAACTGGTGCAGGGTCTTCCCTTTATAAGCATAGCCATCGGCGCATATTCGAACTACCATTTAACGAAGCGGGTGACGGAATTCGCTATGAAATTTTACCAGTATCGTCACATCACGAGTGAGGAAGGAGGCTGAACGTGTCTGTTGATGAACATAAGCAAGCAGTAAAAGGGCCTGTCCGCTGCGGGATCATTACCGTTAGTGATACAAGGACAGTGGATACGGATAAGAGCGGCAGACTGATGAAGGAAAAACTGCTGGAGCACAATCATGAAATCCTCCGCTCTTCGATTGTGCCTGATGAGAAAGCGTCCATTCTCCAAGAACTTCGCGAGTACATGGCTCATCCCTCTATGGACGTCATTTTACTGAATGGCGGCACAGGAATCGCTGCCAGGGATGTCACGATTGAAGCAGTGGAACGTGTTTTTGAAAAGGAAATGCCGGGCTTTGGAGAGATTTTCCGTATGCTCAGCTACACCGAAGACATTGGATCTGCCGCTATCCTATCCAGGGCAGCGGCGGGGGTGGCAGGTGGAAAAGCGGTCTTTGCCACGCCTGGTTCAACAGGAGCGGTGAAACTGGCTATGGAAAAGCTGATTTTACCGGAACTTCGCCATGTTGTCCGTGAATTAAGAAAAGATCAATGAAAAAGGAGCCCTTGGAGAGGCTCCTTCAGCTTGTAGAGAGACCTCTGTTTCTTTACAAGCTTTTTCTTTCCTACCGCCAGGAGCGAAAGCCCCTTGGGAGTGCTTAAAATCGAAAAAAACAAGGCTGTCGAGAAAGTCTCGACAGCCTGAAGGAGCCCTTAAAAGGGCTCTTTACTTCTCTTGTTTATCGGCACCGGCCCGGACAACGAGAACGTCACATGGGGAATAGCGGGTAATGTGCTCGGAAACACTTCCGATAAAGAAGCGTTCCATTGCATTCAGACCGGTCGCACCGCAGATAATTAAATCAGCGTGGTGTTTAGGCGCAATATCTTTAGCGATTTTCACTTTCGGTGACCCATACTCAATATCAATCACGACGTTGGTGACGCCGGCTTGTTCCGCTTTCTTTTGATAGTCGTTCAACAGCTCCGTGGCGTACTGCTCTGCCCGTATCGCTAAGGAACGGTCATACGCTTCCACAGTAGCAAAAGCTCTTGTATCCACGACGTGAGCAAGAATCAGTTTTGCCCCGTTTCGGTTGGCTATGTCGATCGCTTTTGAAAAAGCCTCCTCTGCTGTAACGGAACCATCCACGGCAACGACGATATCTTTATATTCATAAGTCATCCCAATTACCCCCTCCCATTTAATTACTTTTATTATATCATGCGATCCGCTGTTGTAGACGGCTGTTCCATACATAATCGGGAGAATTGTGTGAACAATAAGACAGAGGTGATAGCAATGAAGAAGCCAATGAACCCTCTTGAAAAAGAAAGCATGGATCAACGCCGGATTGTGAGTGCATTGAATGAGAGCTACCAGTCCGGTGACCGTCGTCAAAAACGTCGATAAATAAGAAGTCCCCCGCCAGAAAAAAAGCGGGGGATTTTTCGTAACTTATGATTCCTTGTGCTCTTCAGCGTATCTCTGGGTGAGCGGGTATATCACTGCAATCACTACAAAGGTAAGAAACCCGGGGGACCAATCGTCCGGAAAGATAAAGTACAACAGTGTCCCGATGGTCACTGCCCCCATCGCTGCCCGATTGACAGCCGGGGCAGAAGCAAGCAGGTTCAAATCCTCGTTGGTCAGACGACTGCGTTTCACCACAAGGAAATTACTGACAATAAAGGCAGAAATCGGAATGATCAAGCCGCCGAGAAGAGAGATAAATGACTCCGCTTCATTCACGAGGTCTGGAAATCCACTCAGAATAACGCCTGCGCTGCCAAAAAGCACGGCACTCTGCACCCTGGAAAGCTTAGGGAAAATGTTGAGAAGACTGAAACCACCGGTATAGGCATTGCTGACGTTGATGCTGATCATGGAAATCACAGCTGTCAATGTAATCACCGCGATGATCACGGGGGATGCCGTCTGGTTTGAAGAGGATACGTAAGGGTTGAGACTTCCATAAAGAGTAGCTGAGGCACATCCAATCACTGCTGTTAAAAGAAACCCGGCGGCGTTGCCTGTAAGCAGTCCCCAGAAACCTTGGGCCGGTGTCTGCGCATATCTCGTCATATCAGCTGATGCGCTCACTCCAGAAACATACTGGACGAAGGCCAGACTTGAGAAGAACAGCATCATCGGGATAGAGCCGCTCCAGCCATCCATAGCAAGCGTTAAGGATGCACCGGATTCATTGTTTGTAGTAAAGTATACATAGAGCATAGTCCCCTCTCCAAAAAGCAGGAGCGGAAGGAAATAACTAGTCGCTTTCTTAACGGCGTTAAAACCGAGGATAGCTAATAGGACCATCAACAGAGATAACGGTAGGGAAACAATCCAGAAGGGAAGCGCAGCTCCGGTAATTCTGGATACCAGTTCTTGAATGACGTACGTTCCTCCGATGGTCTGGACCGCAAACCAGTACAGAGAAGTCAAGCTCCTTACAGGAGATGATAGAAACTGGGCGCCCCGGACACCAAGCATCGTGCGGATCGCATACTGGGCTGGGATGCCGAGCCTTGCCCCGGGTAAAGATAAATAGGATACAAATAGAAACCCAAGCCAGGCGCCTGCACAGGTGCAGAGAACAGCGCTCCAAAAGGAAAGCCCGCCTTCCATGACAGCAAGAGCGGGAACGAGGAAGTTTCCGGCATTGGCCGCAACGGCCATCTGGATAAAAGCGAAACGGTACCAGGGCGTATTTTTCTGATGGGCAGGGACGGCTTCAAGTCCGTACCTCTCCACAACAGACTTACTGCCTGCAGCAGCTCTCATGATTGTCACGTCCTTTCTGACGAGCTCATTGTACAGAACGGGGCAGAAGAAGTAAACAATACAACTGTTTGAAAATAGAGACGGATTGATAAAAGGAGGGGTTTAGATGCGCCATGCCATCATAACAGCCGGCACGAAAGGCCTCGGCAGAAAAGTTACGGAACACATGCTTGCTCAGGGGTATTCCGTAACGGTGACCTATTTTAACGACGAGCAGAAGGCGCAGACACTCCTGAATGACTTTGCTTCCGCGCGCGGGCGTATTCAGCTCGTGAAGGCGGATGTCACAGTGGAACAGGATTTGGAACGTGTGGTCGCGGAGGCGGTGGACCGCTACGGCCGCATCGACTTCTTAATTAATAATGCAGGGCCTTATATATTTGAACGGAAAAAGCTGATGGACTATTCTAAAGAAGAATGGAATCAAATGATCCGTGGGAATCTGGATGCCGTCTTTTACCTGCTTAAGCTGACCATTCCATATATGCGCAGACAGCATTTCGGCCGGATCATCAATTATGGATTTCAAGGAGCTCATGCGGCATCCGGATGGATTTACCGATCAGCCTTCGCTGCAGCGAAAGTCGGGCTCGTTTCCCTGACCAAAACGATTGCCTATGAGGAAGCCGAGCACGGCATCACCTCAAATATGATCTGCCCCGGGAATATTGTAGGTGAATGGAAGGAGTCATCCATCGATCAAAGCCGGAATACGACGGATGAGGAGACACCGATAGGAAGACCCGGGACAGGAGAGGATATCGCACGGACCATCGATTTTCTCTGTGATGAACGCTCGGATATGATTACAGGCACAATATACGAAGTCACCGGCGGTCTTGATGTCATCCACCGCCATCGTTAAGGGAGAAAGGTGAATATTTTTGAAAAAGTGAAACCTCTGCCCGTGGCTTTCCGTACATAAGGTACACAGGGCAAAGCAGAAGGGAAGTGAAGGATTGGGTTTTTTCTCTCGATTGTTTCAAAAGAAAGACCAGCAGGTGCCCGAGGTGAAAGAACGGACGCCGCTGACGATTGAAGTAGGAGATATCGTGACCTACGACCTCGCCGATTACGAAGTAGTAGGGAAAATCACCTACCGGGACGGTTCTTATGAATGGTATGCCTATCAGCTGCTGGAAGGGAATCGAACCAAATGGCTCGCTGCTGAAATGGATGACGAGCTGGAGCTTGGGATGTATGAGAAGGTCAATCTGCCCGTGAGCAGGCCGTACCCCGCTTTTCTTGAATACGAAGGTGTGACCTACACGAAGGATGAAGAAGGGGAAGCCCAGGTGACAGGGGAAGGCCGCAGTGCGAACGTGAACGGCCGGACCGTCAACTATGCGGACTATATATCTGAAGATGAAGAAACATACCTGAGTGTGGAAGCCTGGGGGACGGAAGTTGAAGTCAGTATCGGGTCAGACATCGAAGCGTATGAATTGAAAATTATAGCAGGTTCTAAATAATAAGGAGGAATTTACATGTTCAAATTTTTCAAACGTGTGAAGACGGTCGTAGGTTCTGAAATGAATGCGATGCTCGATAAAGCTGAAGATCCAGTGAAAATGCTCGACCAATTTATGAGGGACATGGAAAATGACATTCGTGAAGCAGAGAGCGCTGTTGCTAAGCAGATCGCCAATGAGAAAATGCTGAAGCGCAAGTACGATGATGCCCAGGCTCTTGCGGATAAGCGGATGCAGCAGGCGGAAAAAGCCATTGAAGCGGGTAATGAAGATCTTGCCCGCCGCGCCCTGGAAGATAAGAAAAATCATCAGGAACAGGCCGAGCAGTTGAAAGCGTCCTGGGAACAAGCGCAGACAGACGCTTCCAATCTCCGTGAAAAGCTCGATGAAATGAAGAAAGAATACCAGGAAATGAAACTGAAGAAAGATTCCTTGAAAGCCCGTGCGGAATCAGCGAAAACCCGTACGAAGATGAACCGGACCATGTCCAGCATCGGCGGGGATGAATCCCGTCAAGGTTTTGAGCGTATGGAAGAAAAGGTCATGCAGTATGAAGCGGAGGCGGATACGAGTGATGATCTTTCATCAGAAGCCCGCTCCATTGATGATGAATTCGAGGAAATGGACAAAAAAGATGATGTGGATGATGAACTGCAGGCGCTGAAGCGTAAAATGAATAAAGAGTAACGGTGAGACCCCCGGCTTCCGGGGGTTTTCGTATGTATGAATACCTCTGGCACAGCTCTGCTTCGGGATAGGTCAGACACGTCCTTTCTTAGCGGATAGCGGTGGAGATCAAGGACTTCCTCTGAAAAAGTCCGCCTGTGTTTTAGGAGTAGAAAGACAGGGAAATGAAAAAAAGTGTAGAAGGAAATGGAAAGCGCTGGATAAATGCATCCGGCCGTATACATTACTTTTGTGAGAAGGAGTGGAAGGATGAAAGTTTCTTATCATGGACATGCCGTAGTCAAAGTGGAAGCCAATGGAAAAACGATTTTGTTTGACCCATTCATATCCGATAACGGGAACACGGATTTGGATGCCGATCAGGTGGAACCGGATGTCATTCTGCTGACTCATGGACATAACGATCACGTAGGGGACACGTTCGAGATTGCCGAACGGACCAATGCGCAGATTGTTGCTCCGTTTGAACTGGCTACCTATCTTGGAAACAAAGGGTTAAATGCCCACCCGATGCATATCGGCGGGGGGCATGAATTTGATTTCGGACATGTGAAGTTCACCCAGGCTTTTCATGGTTCAGCTTATACAGAAGAGGATGGCACGATTGTCTATACAGGCATGCCGACGGGGATCCTGCTGACTATCGATGGCAAAACCATTTTCCACGCCGGGGATACCGGGTTGTTTTCTGATATGAAACTGATCGGGGAACGCAATGATATTGATCTGGCTTTTCTTCCGATCGGGGATAATTTCACGATGGGACCCGAGGATGCTTTAACCGCAGCAGAATGGCTGCAGGCGAAACAGGTCGTTCCAGTTCACTATAACACCTTCGATCTCATCAATCAGGATGGAGAAGGATTTGCTTCACAGGTGAAGCCTGGAACAGGACGTGCGCTTCAGCCTGGAGAAGTCATAGAATTGTAGAGAGTTGAAAAGCGGCGGGTCATTGTGGCTCTGCCGCTTTTTTTTATCCAATACCGGTTTAATCCTCGAAACCATGCCCCCTGATTTCTGGAAGAAATTGCAGAACATCTGTATCAGTTGTATAATAACAATAAAGTGAGAAATGACTAGTACAGATAGAAAGTTTGGTGGGTGAATGGCTACAAAACATGAACAGATCCTGGAGCACATCGAGTCCTTATCGGTAGGAAGTAAAATATCCGTACGCGGGATTGCAAAAGCGCTGAATGTCAGTGAAGGAACGGCCTATCGTGCCATTAAGGAAGCGGAAAACCAGCATCTTGTCAGTACGATGGAGCGTGTGGGGACCATCCGGATTGAGAAGAAGAAGAAAGAGAATATTGAGCGTCTGACGTTCGCTGAAATTGTCAACGTCGTTGATGGGCAGGTTCTGGGCGGCAGAGAAGGCCTTTATAAAACCCTTGGGAAGTTTGTTATCGGAGCTATGAAACTGGAAGCGATGATGCGTTATACTGAAGCGGGTTCCCTCCTCATTGTCGGAAACCGGACGAATGCCCATGAACTTGCAGTGAAGGAGGGGGCGGCTGTGTTAGTAACGGGTGGATTTGATACGACAGATACCGTGAAAAAACTAGCCGACGAAAAGAAGCTCCCTGTTATTTCTACAAGTTATGATACATTTACTGTAGCGACAATGATTAATAGAGCCATTTACGATCAGCTCATCAAAAAGGAAATCGTGCTGGTGGATGATATCTACACTTCTTTTGAAGATTCCAGGTATCTTTCCACAAGGGATACTGTCCAGCGCTGGCATGACCTGAATGATGAAACGAAGCACAGCCGCTATCCGGTGGTGGATGAGCAGAACCGTGTGGTTGGAATTGTCACTTCTAAAGATGTCATCGGGCAGGAGAAAACGGTCAGGATCGATAAGGTGATGACCCGTAATCCGATGACGGCTCACACGACGACATCCCTGGCTAATGCGGCGCATGTGATGGTGTGGGAAGGAATCGAACTGATGCCGGTCGTTGACACCAGCCATAAATTCCAGGGGATTATCTCCCGGCAGGATGTACTGAAGGCGCTGCAGCACATTCAACGGCAGCCTCAAGTTGGAGAAACCATCGATGATCTGGCTACAAACCGGATGGTGATGGTGGAGAGCGATCAGAGCCCGCAGCGCTGGAGCACGACGGTGACTCCGCAGATGACCAACCAGCTTGGCACGATGTCGTACGGCGTTTTTGTGTCCTTGATTACAGAGGCCTCCAGCCGGATGCTCCGGAAGTACAAAAAAGGGGATCTGGTCGTCGAAAATATTTCCGTCTATTTTATCAAGCCGGTTCAAATTGAAAGTGATATTGAAATTATTCCACAGATTTTAGAAGTCGGCCGCAAATTTGCTAAGGTGGACATTGAAGTTCATCACGGAAAATCGATTGTCGGAAAAGCCCTTCTTATGGCTCAGTTGATCGATCGATAAAAAAAGCCGCTGTCCGGGCAGCGGCTTTGTGAAGCATTCAGGTCTGTGAACGGGCTTCCTGCTTTTTATATTCCTGCTGGTAATGGCGGCTCGCCTTAAAGCCGAGCCGAGCCTGTGCAGCTCCGAGGATAAGGAAAACCAGCCCGACAAACAAGGAAAGCCTTGTTTGATAAAATACATACTGGTTAATCGCAAAGAAAAACAAGAATCCGCCGAGGAAAATCTTCGATCTGCTGTTCAAGTATTCCTGTGTAAGTGGATCCCGGGCCCGGATGACCATCACTTTGTAGTAAATGTAAAGAACAAGGGAAACTAAGATGAGAATCGGAAAAATAATCAAGGTGAATCGACTCCTGATCGTTAAGAATTCCTTTTCATTGTAGCTTGTTTTGTTGGAAAAGGCTACCTGGGCCGGGAATTCTGCAGGCGGTTGTCAGGAAAAAATTAAAAGGAGGCTTTATTTCATGTCTACACAAGCCATCATTCAGTCCATTAAATCTTATTCGACTATCATTATCCACCGCCATGTCCGGCCGGATCCCGATGCCTATGGTTCCCAGGCCGGTCTTGCCGAAATGATTCGTGCGAGCTTTCCAGAAAAGCAGGTGTACCTTGCAGGCGAAGGGGAGCCCTCACTGGCATTTCTTGCCGAAATGGATGATATTGCTGATGATACTTTTAAGGAAGCTTTAGTCATCGTCTGTGACACAGCCAATCAGGCCCGTATTGACGACCAGAGATTTGGAACAGGAAAACAGCTCGTGAAAATTGATCATCACCCTGACGTCGATCAGTATGGAGATATTCAATGGGTGGATACGACATCCAGCTCCACCTCCGAAATGATCTATCATTTATATATGGAAGGAATCGAGGCCGGGCTGAAAATGAATGAACGTTCTGCAAGGCTTCTGTATGCAGGAATTGTAGGGGATACCGGGCGCTTTCTTTTTCCAAGCACTACGAAAAAAACGCTCTCCTATGCTGCGGATTTAGTGCATTACGATTTTGATCGATCTTCCCTGTTTAACGAAATGTATAAGACTCCTGTCCACGTAGCCAGGTTAAAAGGCTATGTTCTTGAGAACTTCACGCTTCACCCGGCCGGCTATTCCACCATTCGTCTTGATAAGGATACACTGGAGCGATTTGGTGTGACAGCGACCGAAACGAGCCAGCTGGTCGGCCTTCTCGGAGATATTGAGGGCATTCTTGCGTGGGCGTTCTTCGTGGAAGAAGAAGATAATATCCGCGTCCGCCTGCGTTCCAAAGGTCCGGTGATTAACGGAGTCGCCGCTGCTCATCATGGTGGTGGACATCCGATGGCCTCCGGGGCTTCTGCTTCCGACTGGGCAGAAACCGAGGACATTGCCCGGGAATTGGAAGAGGTTTGTAAAGCATATCGAAACGAGCAGGCATAAGATGGCCTGCTCGTTTTTAACGTACCAGCTTTATTTCAAGTCTTAACGTAATGACTTCTGAAATGATCAGCCGGTTCACTTTCAATTGGTAAGTGAAGTCATCCACCACATAGTTTTTGTTTTCAAGGGCGGTTAAGATCAGATCCGCCTGATCAGCTACCACTTTTACAGGCTTCCCTGGCAGGGAAGAAAGCTGATCCTTGACCATCGTTGTCAGCTGGTGCTGCGTAAGCAGGTCGACTTCCAGCTTTTTGGCATTGGTGTAGGATACGTCCATTTCGCCCACCGTCAGTGGTGCGGATTCAGAATCCTGGTTTTTATTGTTCAGCAGTCCCTCATACTTCACTTCCAGTTCATGCAGCTCTGTAGTCAAGGCGATGTGTTCTTCCGTGTATTTCTGCTGAAGCTGCCCATGAGTATAAAGAAAAAAGAGCCAGCCGGCCAGGGTGCCCAGCAGCACACCGGCGAAAAAACGCCTCCATTCCCTGCTTTTATGGTAAGGAGGGAAATGCATCAGGTCACCTCTTCTCCAAGCAGCCACTCAAACAACAGAAGTGCTGCCTTCACCCCGCCCATAGCCGCAACGATTATGACGATCTGCTTGAACATATCGAAAGTGGATCCGTCGAGAATGCCTTTTTCAAAGTTGCTGATGGCATCGAAGGTTCCCCCGATGGCTGCAACAACAGCCCAGATTCTTAAACTTTTGGCGATGCGGAACATGGCGGTCAGCGGAGCTTCCCCTGTTAAGTAACTGCCGATACTTCCAATCAGTGTTCCACCTACAATAACTCCAAAAGCGATAAAGAAGCATTGGATCATGGATACGATTAAACGGTCTTCCATCTTGTCCCTCTTTCCGCCTGGAAAATGTGTTTCTATTTAAACGAATATTCTTTTTCCTGTGGTTTTATGCAGAGGGCTTTATTCCCTATCCAATAGTAGCTATAATTTACACATGAAAGAAGGTGTACGAAATGACTTTCACCCATTTAAATGTCCGCAGCGGCTATAGTCTTATGAAGAGTACGGTGAAGATTAACGATTTGGTCCATGAGGCGAAGGCCCTTGGGTTTGAATCCATCGCTTTGACGGATGAGAACACGTTGAGCGGAGCGCTGGCATTTTATGAGGAATGCCGGGCACAGGGGATCAAGCCGGTAATCGGTTTAACGACGACCATCGAGGACCGTTCCCTTCTCCATCCCGTTCGGCTTCTCGCGACGAATCAGACCGGGTATAAAAACCTGATGAAAATAGCTACGTGGGCCAATACAAAAGATCATCCGTTGAATCTGGAAACGTTCGCCGACGTGAGTCAGGGGCTGATCGTCATTCATATGACCTCTGCCTCTCCATGGGGAGAACCCTTATCCGACCGGATGTTCGAGCATATGGAGGACGGGTTGAACCGATGGATGCACGCAGTGAAGAAAGAGGACTTTTACTTAAGTATTCAAGATGTGGATCTTCATTCTGAACGGCAGCTGCACACCCCTCTGCGGGAATGGGCGGATGAAAAAGGGCTGCAGGTAACGGCTGTCGGGGACGTGCGTTACATAAAAAAAGAGGAAGCCGACGCCTATCAATGCTTACGGGCGGTGGATGAAGGTACGCGTTATACACCGAAGAGTGCTCACGGCCCCTTCTACTTAAAAAGTGCGGAAGAGATGGAATCCTTCTTTGGGGAATGGTGGCCGGAAGTCCTTGAAACAGCAGACCACATCGCGCGCCGCTGTCAATGGGACATGGATCTGAACCAGCAGCTTCTTCCTACATATCCGGCACCGGAAGGGAAAAGCGGAGCGGACTATCTGCGTGAACTCTGCGAGCGTGCCCTGAAGAAAAAATATGCCGGCAAGGCAGAGGCTGTCGAGCGGCTGGACCATGAATTAAGTGTCATTGAATCCATGGGTTTCAGTGATTACTTTTTAATTGTCTGGGACTTTATCGATTTTGCCCGCGCAAAGGGGATCAATGCCGGACCTGGGAGGGGATCGGCGGCTGGGTCGATTGTCGCTTATCTTCTCGACATCACGAAGGTGGATCCGCTCGAATATCAACTGCTCTTTGAACGGTTCTTAAATCCGGAACGTATTACGATGCCGGATATCGACATCGATTTTCCTGACCAGCGCAGGGAGGAGGTCATTTCCTATGTAGCTGAAAAGTATGGAAGGCAGCATGCAGCTCAAATCAGCACGTTCGGTACATTCGCTGCAAAAAGTGTGCTGAGGGAATTGTTCAAGGTTCTCCATATTGAGGAGAGCGATGCGTCTTTTATCCTTCATCAGCTGCCGAAGCAGGCGGCTCAACCTCTTGTAGAAATCGTCCGTCAGTCGGAAGAATTGAAAGATTATATTAGAAACTCGGAAAAACTGAAGCATCTGTTCAAAATTGCAGCCAAGCTGGAGGGCCTTCCCCGCCATATTTCCACACATGCGGCAGGGGTCGTGCTTTCAGAAAAACCGCTGATGGAATATACACCTTTAATGAAAAGCCAGGGAGAGGTGTATGTAACACAGCTTACTATGGGGGATTTGGAAAAAATCGGTCTTTTGAAAATTGATTTTCTGGGACTGAGGAACTTGACCTTTATGGAAAATCTGGAACGGAAGATTCAAAGGGCGGGAAACCGGTCCTTTTCTCTGGATCAGATTCCATTGAATGATGCTGCAACCTTCTCCCTGCTCTCGGAAGGAAAAACCAATGGTGTCTTCCAATTGGAGTCGCAGGGCATGAAGCAGGTACTCACAAAGCTGAAGCCCACTCATTTTGAAGATGTGGTCGCCGTTAACGCCCTCTACCGGCCGGGTCCGATGGAATATATCGATACTTACATTGAAAGAAAGAACAAGAAAGCAGCGATCGAACTTCCACACGAGGATCTGGAAAGAATTTTAAGCCCGACTTATGGCGTACTCGTCTATCAGGAGCAGATTATGCAGGTGGCGGGACTTGCTGCGGGCTATTCGCTTGGACAGGCGGACATGCTTCGGAGAGCGGTCAGCAAGAAGCAGGCCGGGGTTTTGGAGAGTGAGAGGAAAGCATTTGTATCAGGAGCATTGGAAAATGGATATTCCAAGCAGGTGGCTGAGCAGCTGTTTGACTGGATTGTCAAATTTTCCAATTATGGATTCAACCGGAGCCACGCTGTTGCCTACAGCTTAATTTCCTACCAGCTGGCCTTTATGAAAGCTCATCATCCGTCTGCATTCATGGCCGAGCTTATCAACGCGAATCTGGGAGACCGGGACAAACTGGCCGCATACATTCGGGAAGCGCGGGAGATGCACGTACGGGTGAAGGCTCCTTCCATAAATAAAAGCGGGGCGACTGCTCAGGGGCAGCGTAGGGAAATCACTATGGGTTTTCTTTCCATCAAAGGCGTAGGGTATCAGGCGGCTAAAGCGATTGTAGAAGGGCGTGGACAACAGCCTTTCCGCCATTTGAACGACTTCTGTCTGCGTGTGGATACGAAAATTGTATCGCGGAAAGTGATTGAAGGGCTCATTATTGCCGGGGCTTTTGATGAACTGCACTCCAACCGTGCAAGTGCTCTGGCCACCATCGATCAGGCTCTTGAGCAGGGGGAATTGTTCAAGGAATTCCAGGACCAGCCCGGTTTCTTCGATCAGGAAATGGTCATGGATATGGTGGATGTGGAACCTTTTCCGCTTTTGAAGAATCTGGCGATGGAAAAAGAAGTCCTCGGCACTTATTTATCTGATCATCCCCTTGAGAGTCAGCGGAAATCTCTCCGGAGAAGAGGCATCCTTGCTCTTGCTCAGCTATTCAGGATGAAAATGAATAAAAAAGTCGATACGGCTGCGGTCGTTGACAGCATTCGGGAAATTCGTACAAAGCGCGGGGACCCGATGGCCTTTTTATCCATGAGTGATGAAAGTGCTGAAGTGGATGCTGTCATCTTTCCGGATACGTACCGGGACGTCAAAGTGTGGCTGAAAGAACAGATGCTTGTGACAACGTCGGGGAAAGTAGAGGAAAGAAACGGAAGGAAGCAGCTTATTATTCAGTCCCTTCAGCCTTTTGAACTGGATGAACCATCCCATGAGTCAGCTCAGGGAGAAAGACGGCTGTTCGTTAAAGTAACGGATGAAAACGAAAATGAAGCCCTTCAACAGTTAAAAGAAACGGCACAATATTTCCCGGGGAATACACCAGTTTTTCTTTTCCGGTCAGAAGATCGGAAGACCTACCGCCTTGACGAAAGTTATGGCCTTCAGCCCACCAGAGACTGTCTTGATCAGTTGAACGCATTTTTTGGGGAGAAAAATGTCGCATTAAGAAGTAACAAAAAGAAGGCGGAAAATTAAAAACTAAGTCCATATTTTTGAAAATCTTTACACGACCTTATCATCTGTTATAATTAAGGAGTTACTGGTGGTCAGACCACCTGGGTCGGTTCTATCATTCATTTAAAGGAGCGTGTTGTTGTGTCAAATCTGCGAGATGAAGCATTGCATATACACCGGGTGAACAAGGGGAAACTGGAAACACATTCAAAAGTACCTGTACGGAATGCTAAGGATCTAAGTCTTGCCTACTCCCCTGGAGTGGCTGAGCCATGTAAGGAAATCTACGACCATAAAGAAACGGTCTACGATTATACGATGAAGGGGAACATGGTGGCCGTGGTCAGTGACGGTTCTGCCGTGCTTGGACTTGGAAATATCGGTCCTGAAGCTGCTCTTCCAGTCATGGAGGGGAAAGCCGCATTGTTCAAAAGCTTTGCCGGTGTTGATGCTTTTCCTATCTGCCTGAACACGAGAGAGATCGATCAGATTGTGCAGACGGTGAAGTTGATGGAGCCCACGTTTGGCGGCGTAAACCTGGAGGATATCGCTGCACCAAACTGCTTCATTATTGAAGAGCGGTTGAAGAAGGAAACGAACATCCCTATCTTCCATGATGATCAGCACGGAACGGCTATCGTGACGGTCGCAGGTCTGATGAACGCTTTGAAGCTCACAGGAAAATCATGGTCGGATATTAAAGTGGTGGCCAACGGGGCAGGGGCCGCAGGAATTGCTATTATCAAATTACTTTATCATTTCGGTGTACGTGATATTATTATGTGTGATTCCAAAGGCGCTATCTTTGAAGGCCGCGACTACGGAATGAATGATGTCAAAGATGAAATTGCTAAAATTACGAATAAAGACCGTGTCGAAGGCGCTCTTGAGGAAGTCATGGAAGATGCTGACGTCTTCATCGGTGTATCTGTTGGTGGTTTGTTGTCCAAGGAAACGGTCTCCCGTATGAAGGATGACTCCATCATTTTTGCCATGGCCAACCCGGAACCGGAAATCATGCCGGACGATGCGAAGGAAGCTGGGGCTCGTGTCATCGGTACAGGACGATCCGATTTTCCTAACCAGGTGAACAACGTTCTGGCTTTTCCAGGAATCTTCCGAGGGGCTCTTGATGTACGCGCGACTCGAATCAATGAAAAAATGAAAATCGCAGCTGCGGAGGCGATTGCTTCCCTTGTAAGTGATGAAGACTTGAATGAGGACTATGTTATTCCTGCTCCCTTTGACCCGCGTGTAGCTCCAGCTGTGGCAGCAAGCGTTGCAAAGGCTGCGATGGAATCAGGCGTAGCCCGTCATCATGTAGACCCTGAAGAGGTGGCAGAAAAGACGAGACAGCTCACTTTAATTGATGAAGAATAAGTGCCGGAAAAGGGGAAAGAGATCTTTCCCCTTACATATGGCCATAGGATAAAAGCGGGAAAGAGGTGTTCGGGTACGTTGACTAAACCACAAGGGAAGGTATATGAAGGGGTTTTGTATCAATTGAAAGCCTACATTGAGGAGAATCAATTGAGCCCTGGCGATAAGCTGCCTTCTGAACGCGAACTAAGCGAACAGCTCGGTGTAGGAAGGTCATCGATCCGCGAGGCGTTCCGCGCCATGGAACTGCTCGGTCTGATTGAAACCCGCCGCGGAGAAGGTACCTATATGAGATCCTACCGCCCGTATCATATGGTTGAACTGCTGTCGAACTTCCTGTTGACGGAAAAGAGGACAAAAGAGGAACTATTGACAGCTATGCAGATGATCGAAAAAGAAGTATTGACGATTCTGCAGCATAAACTGACCAGCGAACAGCTGTACCGTCTAAAAGACATCATAGAAGGACATGTTGGTAAGGAAAGGCATCACCATGTGTTTGACTACCTTTTTTCTACATGTGGGCAGGAGCTGCTTTTTTCCATGTGGCAGTTTATAGCCGGATTTACCAATACCGTACATCATGTGCACTATGATAAAAGCTGGTATGATGCTGTGGTGGAAACCCTGCAGAAGGGCAGTACAATGGATATCATACAGCTCTATCGTTGAAAATGATGTCGAAACCATAACGACAAATTCAGTGGTATTACGCAAAGTACTTTTTGTATATTGAATAGAAAGGAAGCTTTGTCCCAAAGGAGGAATCACCTTGCTTAGAGACTTTTTCAGCAAGAAAAAAAGGTATGCATCCATACCAAGCCAGGAAGCCAAACAGGATGTACCGGAAGGTTTAATGCAGAAATGCCCCAACTGTCAAAAAATCTTCTATCGTAAAGAATTAAATCGGAATATGAATGTCTGCCCATATTGTGATCATCATCACCGCCTCAATGCCTATGAACGGATTGAGCACCTATTCGATGAGGGGACGTTTACAGAGTGGGATAAACATATGATTTCAAGTAACCCGCTCGGCTTTCCAGATTACGAAGAGAAATTGGAAAAAGACCGGTTGAAATCCGACCTCAATGAAGCTGTAGTCACTGGGAAAGCTCGGATGAACGGCCTTGAGGCGGCTGTAGCTGTCATGGATGCCCGGTTCAGAATGGGAAGTATGGGGTCCGTGGTCGGTGAAAAAATAACGAACGCCATTGAAAAGGCCCGCGAAGAAGGAATTCCATTTATCATCTTTACGGCATCCGGGGGCGCACGTATGCAGGAAGGAGTCCTCAGTCTCATGCAGATGGGAAAAACTTCTGTAGCGCTGCAGCGCCTTCATGCAGATGGAGGTTTGTTTATTTCTGTCATGACTCACCCGACTACAGGCGGTGTATCCGCCAGTTTTGCTTCCCTTGGTGATTATAACTTTGCAGAACCTGGAGCTTTGATTGGTTTTGCGGGACGAAGAATTATTGAACAGACCATCCGGGAAAAACTGCCGGATGATTTTCAGACGGCTGAATTTCTGTTGGAGCATGGCCAGCTGGACCGTGTTGTCCACCGCCATGAGCTGAGAGAGACACTGACAACTGTTCTGGATCTTCACGCAGTAGGAGGAAGCCGGTTATGAAACACGTGTTAGAATTTGAAAAACCAGTCATCGAACTAAGAGAAAAAATTGTAGATTTGAAACAGCTCACAGACAGCAGTGAAATGGATTTAAGCGATGAAATCGCCAAGCTGGAAAAACGTCTGGAAAAACTGGAAACGGACGTTTATGATCGGATGGCACCATGGGACAGAGTCCAAATGGCCCGCCACCCGGAACGGCCCACGACTCTTGATTATATTGAGCACTTATTTACAGATTTCCTGGAGCTTCACGGGGATCGTACATTCGGTGATGATGCGGCAATCGTTTCCGGAATTGCCAGATTCAATGAACAGCCCGTCACAGTCATTGGTCATCAGCGGGGGAAGGATACGAAAGAAAACATCCGGCGTAACTTCGGGATGCCTCATCCGGAAGGCTATCGTAAAGCGCTTCGTTTAATGAAACAGGCAGAGAAGTTCAAGCGCCCGATCATTACGTTCATCGATACGAAAGGCGCTTATCCAGGGAAAGCAGCAGAAGAACGCGGGCAGAGTGAAGCGATTGCCCGCAATTTGATGGAAATGGCCGGCTTGACTGTGCCTATCATCTGTATTGTCATTGGTGAAGGAGGAAGTGGTGGAGCTCTCGGACTTGGCATCGGAGATAAAATTTTCATGCTGGAAAACTCCACGTATTCCGTTATTTCTCCAGAAGGAGCATCGTCCATTTTATGGAAGGATGCAGGTCTTGCTCAGGAAGCTGCCGAATCGATGAAGATTACTTCCTACGACTTGAAGAAATTAAACGTCATTGACGGTGTCATCCCGGAAGTGAGGGGTGGAGCCCACCGCGATGTCGAGACACAGGCGCAGGAAATTAAGCAGGTCCTGACCGATTCCCTGAATGAACTTCACACCTTGAATCATGATCAACTGCTGGAGAATCGTTTCAAAAAATATAAAAACATTGGCGATTACTCATATCTTGATTTATAATGATAGGGTTGAAATATAAAGGTCCGTTATTGGAAGGTCGCACATTTCGTGCGGCTTTTCGCATCTTTACAGGATGGTAACGTTATCACGGGAAAAAGAATGGTCCAGCTGTGCAGAAAAGGGTAGACTGTAAAGGGAGTCCTAGAGATCAGGGGGACTGAGGTTTCAATTCATCTTTAGTTGGAAACAACATAAATAGATTACTTTTGAGGTGATGAGAATGAAAAAAATTGGAGTACTTACGAGTGGTGGAGACGCCCCGGGTATGAACGCGGCCATCCGTTCAGTTGTCAGGAAAGCGATCTATCATGACATTGAAGTGTACGGGATCAAGTACGGTTACCAGGGTTTGATCGACGGTGATATCGAAAAAATGGAACTTGGATCCGTGGGTGACATCATTCAGCGTGGAGGAACCAAGCTTTATTCTGCCCGTTGTGAAGAGTTCAAAACCGAAGAGGGTCAGTTGAAAGGGATTGAACAATTAAAAAAACATGGCATTGAAGGCTTGATAGCTGTCGGTGGTGATGGTACCTTTATGGGGGCTAAGAAACTTACGGAAAAAGGCTACCCATGCATCGGTGTACCAGGAACGATTGATAACGACATACCTGGAACTGATTTCACAATCGGGTTTGATACAGCATTGAATACCATTATTGATGCCATCGACAAAATTCGTGATACAGCTACGTCCCATGAGCGGACGTTCATCATAGAAGTCATGGGCCGCGATGCAGGGGACCTTGCCCTTTGGGCTGGACTTGCAGATGGTGCGGAAAGTATCATGATTCCGGAAGCGGAAGATGAGCTGGGAGATATTATCGATCGTCTTCGAAGAGGACATGAACGTGGCAAGAAACACAGCATTATCATCGTTGCCGAAGGCGTCTGCACCGGAGGCGAACTTGCCCGCCGCATTGATGAAGCTGCCGGCTTGGAATCCCGTGTCACTGTACTGGGGCATACCCAGCGCGGAGGCTCCCCGAGCGCTGCAGATAGAGTTCTTGCAAGCCGCTTAGGCGCTTATGCCGTCGATCTGCTTCTCGAAGGAAAAGCAGGCCGCATGGTCGGTATCCAAGCGAACAAACTGGTGGACCATGACATTGTGGAGATTTTGAACGCCAAGCATACGGTTGACCTTGATATGTATCGTCTTTCCAAAGAACTATCTATATAAAACGTAAGAGGCACTAGAGGAGGAAATAATATGTTTAGAAAAACAAAAATCGTCAGCACGATTGGACCAGCGTCTGAATCTGTAGAAAAGTTGACACAGCTTATCGAATCAGGGATGAATGTTGCCCGTCTGAACTTTTCACATGGAGACTTCGACGAACATGGTGCACGTATCACAAACATTCGTGAAGCTTCAAAAGCCGTAGGGAAGACTGTAGCGATTCTTCTGGATACCAAAGGTCCGGAAATTCGTACCGGTTCTCTAAAAGGTGGAGAGTGCTACCTTGAAAAAGGATCCACAGCCTACGTATCCATGAAGGATATCGAAGGGGATGCAGGGCGTTTCTCTGTGACTTATTCCGGTCTCATCAACGACGTACACCCTGGATCCAAAATTCTTCTTGATGACGGTCTTGTGGAACTTCAGGTGGAAGAAGTGGACAAGGAAAATGAAGAAATCAAGACAACGGTCCTTAACAATGGACCATTGAAAAACAAAAAAGGCGTCAACGTTCCAAACGTGAGCGTCAATCTGCCCGGTATTACAGAAAAAGATGCCAAGGATATCGAGTTCGGTATTGAGCAGGGTGTTGACTTCATCGCTGCGTCTTTCGTACGCCGTGCGTCTGATGTTCTTGAAATCAAAGAACTTCTTGAAAAGCATAACGCCAACCACATTCAAATCATTCCAAAAATCGAGAACCAGGAAGGTGTCGACAACATCGACGAAATTCTTGAAGTCAGTGATGGATTGATGGTTGCCCGTGGTGACCTTGGTGTTGAAATTCCAGCAGAAGATGTACCTCTTGTGCAGAAGCAGTTGATCCGCAAATGCAATAAAGCCGGCAAGCCGGTTATTACGGCCACACAAATGCTAGATTCCATGCAGCGCAACCCACGTCCAACGCGTGCGGAAGCCTCTGACGTAGCCAATGCCATTTTTGACGGCACCGATGCGATCATGCTTTCCGGCGAAACAGCTGCTGGTGACTATCCGGTGGAAGCCGTCCAAACGATGCATAATATTGCTTCCAAAACAGAAACAGGCTTGAACCACGTATCCCTGTTGCAGGACCGCTCCAAGCACAGTGATATGACGATTACGGATGCCATCAGCCAGTCTGTTACCCACACAGCGATCAACCTGGATGCAGCCGCCATTGTTACGCCGACTGAAAGTGGACATACAGCCCGCATGATCTCCAAGTATCGTCCAAAAGCTCCGATCGTAGCGATTACGTCTGACGAAGAGGTCAACCGTAAGCTTTCACTTGTATGGGGAGTGTATGCAGTCATGGGACCGCGCGCGTACTCTACGGATGACATGCTAGACGTTGCGGTTGAACGCAGCCTTGCTTCCGGCCTAGCTGACCGCGGGGATCGTGTCATCATTACGGGTGGTGTACCTGTTGGAGAGAGCGGTACAACCAACCTGATGAAAGTTCACGTTATCGGTGATGTTTTGGTCAAAGGCCAGGGTGTCGGCCAGAAGAGCGCGTATGGTCGTGCCATCATCGCTAAAGATGCTCAGGATGCCATCAACCGTGTAGAAGACGGTGATATCATCGTGACTCACGGAACAGACCGTGACATGATGCCTGCCATCGAAAAAGCGGCAGGAATCGTTACACTTGAAGGCGGTCTGACTTCCCACGCAGCCGTTGTCGGACTAAGCCTTGGTATCCCGGTTATCGTGGGCGTACCAAATGCTCTTGAACTGATCAAGGATGGTTCCGATCTTACCATCGACAGTTCCCGTGGTGACATTTACGAAGGACATGCAAGCGTCCTGTAATAGATAGAAGGAAAGGCAGGGATGAGATCCCTGCCTTTTATTTTTTACCTTACAGCTTTAAAAAGGTATAATGGAGGAAAGGAAAAGAAGGGAAGATGCTATGTTTCGCTGGTTATTCATCCTCATATTGATCATACCCGCATTGGAAATCGGTCTGCTGATCGGGGCCGGAAATGTCATCGGTCCATGGTGGGTCATCCTTCTGATCATCAGTACGGGGGCCCTGGGAGCCTGGCTTGCCAAGAAACAAGGGATGGAAACGATCCAGAATGTCCAGCTCTCTATGCAGCAGGGGCGTATGCCTCAGGATGCTTTATTGGACGGGGCTTGTATCCTTGTAGGAGGAGCTGTCCTGTTAACGCCTGGGTTCATTACAGACGCCGCAGGATTCATCCTTCTCCTGCCCATGACGAGAACGCCGTTAAAAGGACTTGTGAAACGGGCGATTCAGAAAGCAATGGATAAAGGAACCGTGACCATTTACAGAAAATAAAAAGACTCCATTTCCGTTCTGGAAATGGAGCTTTATTTTGCTGTAATAAAATGAAAGAGTTCTTTAAAAGCTCCAGTCCTCTTTAATGTCTGTATGACCATCAGCAAAAGCGGACTGAGCATGATTCCATAGACGCCGAGAAGTTGAAAGCCCGCCGCAAAGGTAAGCAGCAGGACAATGGGGGGGGCACCGAATTGATCGGCCATCAGCTTGGGCTCCAGAAGCTGCCTTGTCGTAACGACGACAGCATATAGAACAGCAAGCCCAATCGTCATTGGGAAATCTCCAGAAAAAAACTGGAACAGCATCCATGGAATGAAAATCACCCCTGTCCCTACATAAGGAATGAAGTCGACCAGACAGGCGGCAGCCGTTACCGTGAGAGCGTGGGGAGCATCAAGCAGATAGAGTCCGCTACCTATTATGAGGGTGCTGATGCTTACAAGCATACATTGAGCCTTGATCAGTCCTTTGAATGTCTTTCCGATTTCAACACGCACCTGTTCGGCACGGTCCAGGACAACAGCTGGAATAATCCTCCGGAAAGGGCGGTGAATCGCTTCCCAATCCTTACTGAAGAAAAAAGTACCGATCATAACAATACCTGTGTAAGCTAAAGAAGTCGGAATCATCCCTGCGATATACCGGATACCTTCGAACACCCCGCTTAACAAATCCATACTTACCCGTCCTGCCTGGCTCTGCACCGCCTGCAGGTATTCATCAATGGAAGAGGTCACGATTCCGGAGTGCTCCAGAGAGGACTGCAGTCTTAACGTCAACGGTTCCGCCCATTCTCTTCCTTGATTCATTATAAACACTGATAAAGCAGCTGCCTGAGCAGGGAGGTCTGTGGAATAGTGCTGAAATCCCTTGATCAGCTCAGCTACCACAAGGGCGAAGATGCTGAGTGCAAGCAGGGTGAACATCCCGAGAACAAGTAGAATAGAAAGGAAACGGGGCAGATGAAGCCTGCGGGATATCAGAAGGATGAAAGGACGAAGAAGTGCTGCAAAAAGGTAGGCACTCAGAAAAGGATGTAAATAATTCCATAGGAACAGGAAAAGCATAGCTGCTGCCGTTAAGCCTCCAAGAAGCAGAACGGACCTTAAAATGATGGAAATAAGGTGGTTGGTCAACTCCGGCACCCTCTTTTTTCGATGTGGATTGTAAGACTTCTGCCCTGTTTGCACCCTGTTCACTAAGGGAATAAAAGGAAAAAGGTTCGATAAATTCCATCAAAATTAAACGGTTTCAATTCACATTCTCTTCAGAATACTTTATAATTGTTTGTGGGGTCATTTTCCTATTAAGGGATTCTGTTAAATGTAAAGCGTTTTCTTGTCAAACGGACAAGCATTCGTTTGGAACTTTTCGAAAGGGAGAGATTGTATGTCATCATCAACTAAAGGTCTTGAAGGGATTACAGCAACGGAATCATCCATCAGTTCCATCATAGACGATAAGCTTACGTATGTTGGGTACGATATCGATGATTTAGCTAATAACTCAAGCTTTGAAGAAGTGATCTACCTTCTTTGGAACTTAAAGCTTCCTAATTCACAGGAATTGAAAGAGTTCAAAGAAGATTTAATTTCCAATATGGATATTCCAAAAGAGGTCATTGATCATCTTAAATCCTATGATTTAACGACCGTTCATCCAATGGCTGCCCTGCGTACAGCCGTTTCAATGCTCGGTCTGTACGATTCTGAATCCGATGTGATGGAAGAGGAAGCGAACAACCGCAAGGCGCTTCGTCTGCAGGCGAAAATTCCTACTGTGGTCACGGCTTTTGCCCGGATCCGTAAAGGGAAGGAGCCTGTCTCACCTAAAAAAGAACTCAGCTTTGCAGCGAATTTCCTTTACATGCTGAATGGAAAAGACCCGGAAGATCTTGAAGTTGAAGCCTTCAACAAAGCGCTTGTCCTGCACGCAGACCATGAATTGAACGCATCTACATTCACAGCCCGTGTTTGTGTTGCCACTTTATCCGATGTATATTCCGGTGTAACAGCGGCTATCGGGGCACTGAAAGGACCGCTTCATGGTGGTGCCAATGAGCGTGTGATGAAGATGCTTACGGAAATTGATAGTGTGGAAGATGCCGTACCGGCCATTGAGAAGAAACTTGAAAACAAAGAGAAAATCATGGGGATGGGCCACCGTGTCTATCGTTCCGGTGATCCACGCGCCAAGCATTTGAAAGAGATGTCCCGTGAGCTCACAAAGCTGACCGGCCACTCCAAATACTATGAAATGTCTATTAAGATTGAAGATTATATCAAGGAAAACAAAGGACTGCCGGCAAACGTGGACTTCTATTCTGCTTCTGTCTATCACAGTCTTGGAATCGATCACGATTTGTTCACGCCGATTTTCGCCGTCAGCCGTGTGTCTGGATGGCTTGCTCATATCCTTGAACAATATTCCAACAACCGCTTGATCCGTCCTCGTGCGGAGTATGCAGGGCCTAAAGGCCAGACGTACACGCCGATTGAAGACCGTTAATAACCGGCAGTGAAGTTGTACCGGCTTTTTATTCATCCTATTTTAACGTATGATAGAATAGGATGAATCATCCATGATTACAGAAAATTTAGGAGGGTTTATTTTGACACAAGCACAAAAAATCGCAGTAGAACAAAACGGAACATTAAACGTACCTGATCGTCCGGTGATCCCATATATTGAAGGTGATGGTATCGGTCCTGACATCTGGGCAGCAGCCAGCCGCGTCATTGAAGCAGCTGTAGATAAAGCCTATAATGGTCAGAAATCGATTGAGTGGAAAGAAGTCCTTGCTGGTCAGAAAGCCTATGATCAGACAGGGGAATGGCTTCCGGAAGCTACACTGGATACGATCCGCGATTATAAGATTGCAATCAAAGGACCTCTGACGACTCCAATCGGTGGTGGAATCCGTTCCTTGAACGTAGCGCTGCGTCAGGAATTGGATCTATTCACATGTCTTCGTCCGGTCCGCTACTTCAAAGGCGTCCCTTCTCCGGTAAAACGTCCTGAAGATACGGATATGGCGATCTTCCGTGAGAATACTGAAGATATTTATGCAGGTATTGAGTGGCAGAAGGGCACTCCGGAAGTCAAAAAAGTCATCGATTTTCTGCAGAACGAAATGGGTGTACATAACGTTCGTTTCCCTGAAACTTCCGGTATCGGTATCAAACCAGTATCTGAAGAGGGTACGAAACGTCTGGTCCGTGCGGCGATTGATTATGCGATCAACGAAGGACGCAGGAACGTAACGCTTGTCCACAAAGGAAACATCATGAAGTTCACAGAAGGTGCCTTCAAGACATGGGGTTACGAAGTAGCAGAAGAAGAGTATGCAGGCAAAGTCTTTACATGGGCTGAATATGACCGCATCGTTGAGAAAGAAGGCAAGGATGCAGCCAACAAAGCTCAGGATGAGGCGGAAGCGGAAGGCAAAATCATCGTTAAAGATGCGATAGCTGACATTTTCCTTCAACAGATCCTGACACGTCCGAAAGAATTCGACGTCGTTGCTACGATGAACTTGAACGGAGATTATATTTCTGATGCTCTTGCTGCTCAAGTCGGCGGGATCGGAATTGCTCCTGGAGCAAATATTAACTTCGAAACCGGCCATGCTATTTTTGAAGCGACTCACGGTACCGCTCCTAAATATGCCGGGCTTGATAAAGTGAATCCATCATCTGTCATCCTGTCCGGTGTCCTTATGCTTGAACACCTTGGCTGGAGAGAAGCGGCTGATCTTATTGCTCAATCCATGGATAAAACCATTGGAAGCAAGGTCGTTACTTACGACTTCGCCCGTATGATGGAAGGGGCAACAGAAGTGAAATGTTCAGAGTTTGGTGACGAACTGATTAAGAACATGGACTAATGGCAAGTGGAAGGAGAGGAACGATGAGTATTCAAAGAAGGAAAATCTCTGTCATCGGTGCCGGATTTACTGGTGCAACGACGGCATTAATGCTTGCTCAGAAGGAACTTGGGGATGTCGTCCTTGTAGATGTTCCGGATATGGAAGATCCGACGAAAGGGAAGGCACTGGATATGCTGGAAGCCAGCCCTGTCCAGGGGTTTGACGCGAAAATCCAGGGAACTTCGGACTATGCGGATACGGAAGGTTCCGACCTGGTGATCATTACCGCCGGTATTGCCCGGAAACCCGGGATGAGCCGTGATGATCTTGTCAGCACCAACTCCAAGATAATGAAGAGCGTAACGAAAGAGATTGTGAAAAACTCCCCGGACTGTTTCATCGTTGTATTGACGAACCCTGTCGATGCAATGACCTATTCCGTCTTCCAGGAAGCCGGTCTTCCTAAAAACCGGGTCATAGGTCAGTCCGGTGTTTTGGATACAGCCAGGTTCCGTACGTTCGTGGCAGAGGAATTGAACATTTCCGTGAAGGACGTCACAGGCTTTGTGCTCGGCGGCCACGGGGACGATATGGTACCAATGCTTCGTTATTCCTTTGCGGGAGGTATTCCGCTTGAACGCCTGATTTCAAAAGAGCGTCTCGAGGCGATTGTCGAACGCACGAGAAAAGGGGGAGGAGAAATTGTAGGTCTGCTTGGAAACGGCAGCGCCTATTACGCTCCTGCCGCTTCTCTTGTTCAAATGGCCGAGGCGATCTTGAAGGATCAGCGTCGTATTATCCCAGCCATCGCCTACCTGGAAGGTGAGTACGGGTATGACGGTATTTACCTCGGTGTGCCTACCATCCTTGGTGGTAACGGTATTGAGGAAGTCATTGAGCTCGAATTGACAGAGGAAGAAAAACAACAGCTGGATCAATCAGCTGACTCTGTTAAAAATGTCCTCCATGTATTAAAATAAAGAAGAGAAGGGGTTCGGGGATATCTCGGACCCCTTTTTTACACCAAATAAGCAAACGCTTTCAAAAAAGGAGTGGCTGCCATGATTGGGAAGAAAAGAAAACTCGGCAGAAAAATACAGGCTTTGAAAGTAGGCGATACTTTTACAACCACATCGAGAGTAGAAGACCGGGATCTGCTTATCTACCTTGGGCTGACCGATGATGCAAATCCGCTTTATATTCAACATGATTATGCATCCCAGACCCCCTTCAAACAGCCGATCGTACCCAGCGTTATGCTGTGTGGTATGGCATCATCCATCGTGTCCATGCATCTTCCGGGACCGGGGAGTCATATCATACATCAGCAGTTAAGTTATCCCCACCCTCTTTACCACTATGCAGAAGTCCGGTTTCATGCTGAAATAACGGATATTAATCATCAGGAACATTACGTCGTTGTGGATATGCACGGATATGACGAGGAAGGAAAAGAAGTCATCAAGGGACAACTGACGGTTATTCCGCCATATGAGCCGGCCTCTATGAATGCCGTTTCTCTCGAAAACTTTTATTGAGTCATTCTCTCGTCTTATGGACAAGCTCTCTCAAACAGGCCTGCGGGGTTTTATCCCGCAGGCCTGTTTCTTTAATGGGTGTAGAAATAGAGTCTTCACGTATGAAGACAGGAATTGGGACTATATTAAAATTAAGTAAAAATCATAAAGATCCGTATTCAAAATGTAAACTTCATTGTATGATGAGATTAACTTTGCAGTTGAGGTGATGGGATTGGAACAACAAAGAATACTAATTGTCGATGATGAAGAATCCATCGTAACATTGTTGAAATACAATATAGACCAGGCAGGATTTGAAACGGAAGTAGCCTATTCCGGAACGGATGCGCTTGAAAAAGCATCAAAATCCACGTTCGACCTCATCGTTCTGGACGTTATGCTTCCAGGGATGGATGGCATGGAAGTGTGTAAACAGCTCCGTCAGATGCAGGTGTCCACGCCGATTTTGATGTTAACAGCCAAGGATGATGAATTCGATAAGGTGCTCGGCCTGGAGCTTGGGGCGGACGACTACCTGACGAAACCTTTCAGTCCAAGAGAAGTTGTCGCTCGGATTAAAGCGATCTTAAGAAGGATGGTACGCGAACCGGCCGGTCCGGAAATGAAAATGATTCAAGTGGCCGATTTGGTGATTTATCCGGAGCAGTATGAGGCATCCATTAAAGACAAGCCTCTGACATTCACACCAAAGGAGTTTGAACTGCTTCTCTATTTAGGGCAGAACCTCGGACGTGTCTTATCCAGGGACCAGCTGCTGAGCGCGGTCTGGAATTATGATTTTGCTGGAGATACCCGTATTGTTGATGTCCACGTCAGTCATCTGCGGGAGAAAATTGAACCGGACACGAAAAAACCGGTGTATATCAAGACGATCCGCGGCCTGGGCTATAAGATGGAGGAGCCGAAATAAATGGCTTCCTCCAATACAAGACCACTCATGACATACTCCGTACTCGTCGTCATCGTCATGCTTGGTCTTGGTGTCATTCTTGCCCAGCTGACGCGCGGGTATTTCATAAACATTTTTGAAGAGCGGGTGGAGCTTGAAAGCCGGTATTTCGTCACCTACCTGGAGAGATTCACGGATGAAGAGGATGTCAGTCAGGATGAACTTTTAGAATTCAGTGATCAGCTGAATACCGGAATGGTCTTCATTTCAGATGATGGTGATACACTGCTGGATACTGTGGAGGCTGTTCCCATTATCAGTAATAGTGAAAAACAGCATATCCTGACTAGAGTGAAGGCCGAACAGATTGAAGATAATGAAGGGTACTTGATCGACAATATCTTTTATTATTCGGTTGATAATCAGGTCAACGATGTCGACGGGACGCTCATTCTCCTCTCGCCGGTCAATTCTTTAACCAACATTACAAAGAACATCTGGCTGTTGATCGGATGTACACTGTTAATCGGACTGGTGATAATCTTCGTTCTTGGCTACAATGTCTTTTCAAAATACATCCGTCCGATCCGTTCGGCAGCTGATGTAGCGAATGAACTGGCAGAAGGGAATTATAAGGCGCGCACGTATGAAGGGCACTTCGGTGAAGCTGGTCAGCTTAGTCAGTCGATTAATATCCTTGCGCGCAACCTTCAGGAAATGACCAGTACGAAGGGGATGCAGGAGAACCAGCTGGAAGCAGTTATTAACAATATGGGTAACGGTCTGATGCTGATCGATGAAAAAGGGTACATCCTTTTGACCAACCGTGCCTTTATGGAGACTTTCGGCGGGGAGCAGAAGGATTACATCGGATATCTTTACCACGATGCCATTCCATATACGACCATTCATGAGACGGTTAAAAAGATTTATATGTTTGAAGAAACCATCAGTGAAACATTTGTGCTCCCGGTCAATATCGATCGGAAACACCTTGAGGTCACAGGAGCCCCTATTTTCAGTGAAGGCCGGAAATGGAAAGGCGTTGTGCTGGTCTTTCATGATATTTCAGAATTGAAGCATTTGGAGCAGATGAGAAAGGACTTTGTGGCTAACGTCTCCCATGAGCTGAAAACACCGATCACCTCCATCCGCGGGTTTTCAGAAACGCTTCTGGACGGCGCAATGAAGGATGAGCAGATGCTGGAGCAGTTTCTTCAGATTATATTGAAGGAAAGCGGTCGTCTTCAATCTCTTATTCAGGATCTCCTGGAGCTGTCCAAACTGGAGAGGGAAGATTTTCTTCTCAATATTGAGAAAGTCGATGTCCAGCGTCTTCTACACGATCTTTTACCCATTGTCGGGCAGCATGCTGAGCAAAAAGGCGTGCACCTTCAGGCATTTGTGGAAGGGGAAACCATTATCCGCGGAGATTCCAGTCGTTTAAAACAGGTGTTTATGAACTTACTGGCCAATGCGATTAACTATAGTCGTGATGATGGAGGGGTTTCATTAACATTTAGAGAAAAAGAAGAAACGGTGATGATTTCCGTGTCTGACAATGGTGTAGGTATTCCGGAAGACGAGGTTCCGAGGATTTTCGAACGCTTTTATCGTGTGGATAAGGCAAGAAGCCGGAATTCTGGTGGTACAGGGCTCGGTCTGGCTATCGTCAAGCATATCGTAGAAGCCCATCACGGAAACATCCACGTGGAGAGTGTAGTAGATCAAGGGACGACCTTCCATGTTGAAATTCCGAAGAAGTTTACGGAAAATTAATATTTCATTAAATTGGCATTAACAATGTTTCGATAAAATATCTTTGAAACCCTTTCATCCAAGGTGTTTTCTCTTATTGGCAGAAGCTTCCCTCGCTTCTGTCTTTTTTTATGTCAAAAAACGAGGTTTTGAAACCTTTTTGTTACAGTTTCGTAAATATTAGTAATCTACATATAAAGGGGAAATCGACATGAGTCTGAAACAGATATATAAGTGGGCCGGCTTAATTGCCGGGGCGGCGGTCCTGCTTGTCGTATTCATGACCACATGGTACACCGTTGATGAGTCCGAGCAGGCGGTCGTGCTTACGTTCGGAGAAGCGGAGGATGGCATTACAGAGCCCGGTCTTCATTTTAAGATGCCGTGGCCTGTGCAGGAAGTAGAGAAAATGTCCAAGGAAACATTCAGCCTTGATTTTGGTTTTGATGAAGAGGGAGAAGAGGCTGATAAAGTGACGATGATTACAGGAGACGACATGATCGTGCAGGCGGACCTTGTCGTTCAATGGAAAATCACAGATCCGTCCGGTTACTTATTTGCATCGGAGAACCCTGAGCAGGTGCTGTTTAACGCCACCTCATCCACACTGAGAGGGGTCATAGGCAGCAGTGAAATTGACGAGGCGCTAACATCAGGAAAGGCTGAAATCGAAAACGAAGTAAGAGAAGACCTTGTCCGTCTGATTGAAGGCTATGAGATTGGGATATCCATCATAGACGTCCGTCTGCAGGAGGTGGACCTGCCCAACGAAGACGTCCGCAGTGCCTTTACAAAGGTGACGGATGCGCGTGAACAAAAACAAAGCAAAGTGAACGAAGCTGAAAAGTATGCCAACCAGATGCGGGAGGAAGCCAAAGGTGAAAAAGATGCCATTATACAAAGAGCAGAAGGGGACAAGGTGGACAGGGTCCGCACAGCGGAAGGAGCGGTGTCCAAATTTGATGCACTGCTAAGTGAATATCAAGGTAACGAAAGTGTAACAAGAGAGCGTCTTGTCATGGAAACGCTCGAGGAAGTCCTGCCTGAAGCAGATGTGTATGTGATGAACGATGATGGAGATACGATGAAGTACCTTCCTCTTCAGCAGCAGAATCAGCCTGCCGCACCTGCACAGGAAGATGGCGAGGAAACAGAACAAGAAGAGGAGGAGCAATCATGACCGACGATCGAATTCAGGATATCAATGAAAAGCAGCAGAAGGATTTTCGAAAATTCATCAAAGGCGGCCTTGCTTTAGTAGCTGCTGCCGGCTTGATATTGATCGCCCTTAGTTCTGTAGTGATTGTCAAAGAAGGGGAATATAAGGTAGTAAGGCAGTTCGGTGATGTCATTAAAATCCACGAAAGTCCCGGCTTGAAATTCAAGATACCGATGATTCAGGAGGTATCCACGCTTTCTCAAAAGAAAATGGTGTATGACGTGGATGAGAAGGAAATCACCACGCTTGATAAAAAAAGGATGATCATTGATAACTATGCTGTCTGGAGTATCTCTGACCCTGAGAAAATGATTTCCAATGCGAGAACAATGATGAGTGCGGAAGCGCGGATGGGAGAATTCATCTTTTCGATCGTCCGGGCGGAACTTGGGAAAATGAATTTTTCTGAAATCATCAATGAGGAAGAAAGTTCACGGGGAACATTGAACGAAGAAATTGCCAAGCGGGTGAATGAATACCTGGATCGTGATAATTACGGTATAGTCGTGGATGACGTCCGTATTAAGCGTTCGGATCTTCCTCAGGCGAACGAGGAGGCCGTGTTCAATCAGATGATCACGGACAGGGAGAAAATTGCCCAGACGTATTTGTCGGAAGGGGAAGCGGAAAAAAGCCGGATCCGGGCTTCTGTGGATAGAGAAGTCAAAGAGATGCTGTCTACAGCCAGGGCCGATGCGGAAAAGATCCGGGCGGAAGGTGAACAGGAGGCTGCGCAGATTTATAACAATTCCTTCTCTGAGGATCCTGAATTTTATCAATTGTACCGGACGCTGGAGTCATACAAGAAAACCATTGACGGTGAAACAACGATTATTCTGCCTCAGGGATCACCATACGCCGACCTGCTTCTCGGCTACTACGAATAACGGCGGGGTGCGCCTTTTCCTTCTCTCCATGAATCATGGTAGAATGAAGGAAAAGGCGTTTTCTTTAAGGGAACACTGGAATAATTACGCTGGAAAATGCAGACGCTCCTCTTTACAGGAGAGAAAGGCATTTCCAGTTAAGGAGTGAGTTTATGGCTGAGAAAGTTGTATTGATTGATGGAAACAGTATTGCTTACCGGGCCTTTTTTGCCCTGCCGCTGCTTAATAATGATAAAGGTGTATACACGAACGCCGTCTATGGTTTTACGACAATGCTGCTTAAAATACTGGAGGAAGACCAGCCCGATCATCTTCTTGTCGCATTTGATGCCGGGAAAACGACTTTTCGTCATGAAACGTACCAGGAATACAAAGGTGGAAGGCAGAAAACACCATCTGAGCTGTCCGAACAGTTTCCTGTACTTAAGGAACTGCTCGATGCGTTTGGAGTGAAATATTATCAGCTTCCGAACTTTGAGGCAGATGATATTATCGGTACGCTGGCGACCCAGGCTGGAGAGAAAGGTCATGAGGTGAAGGTCATCTCCGGAGACAAGGATCTTCTACAGCTGGTTAATGATCAGATCACGGTCAGCCTTACGAAGAAAGGGATTACGAACGTCGATACATATACCCCTTCTTTCCTGATGGAAAAAATGGAGGTGCGGGCAGATCAGATTATCGACTTGAAAGCCCTTATGGGAGATAACTCCGATAACATCCCGGGTGTTCCCGGTGTTGGAGAGAAAACGGCCGTTAAACTGCTGAAGCAGTTTGATACGTTGGAAAACCTGTATGAGAACCTGGACGAGGTCAGTGGTAAAAAGCTGAAAGAAAAGCTGGAGACAAACCGCGGCAATGCTTTCATGAGTCAGCAGCTCGTAACCATCGAGAGAAATGCCCCGATTGAAGTCAGCGTCGATACGATTGGCTTTGAAGGATATCAAACGCAGCAGGTGAGCGGTTTCTTCAAAGAACTCGGCTTCCAGTCACTCCTTCCGAGGATCCAGGAAGGTGGAGAAGGAGAGTCTGTCGCAGAGGCGCTGCCGGAGATTGATGTTGAGGTTGTAGAAGAGGTAACTTCTGATTTATTCACTGGTGCAGAAGCCCTTGTGGTGGAAATGCTTTATGAAAATTATCATACCGCTCCAGTTGAAGGGATTGCCATCGTCAATGACGATTCCAAAGTCGTCGTTTCCATGGAGAATGCGGTGAAATCAGAAGCATTCGTCTCCTGGGCGGAGGATGCGTCCAAGGAAAAATGGGTCTTCGATGCAAAACAGACCGCTGTAGCTCTCATGAGACATGACGTGGACATCAAAGGGATCAGCTTTGATCTGCTTCTTGCTTCCTACCTGCTGAACCCTTCTGAAAATAATCATGATATTCCCGCCATCGCCCATCGAATGGGGGAGACCGCGGTCCAATATGATGAAGAGGTCTACGGAAAAGGAGCGAAAATGAAGCGACCGGACGACGATCAGGTCGTCTACGAGCATATTGCAAGGAAGGCTGCCACCCTGTATAAGCTGAAAGGGAATATGGAGGAACAGCTGAAGGCTAATGAACAGTTTGAGCTTCTCGTTGAGCTGGAAATGCCTCTGGCTGTTATTCTCGGACGTATGGAGCACCGGGGCGTCTCAGTGGATGTCGGCCGTCTGCAGGAAATGGGGGCAGAGCTTGAAGAGCGTTTGAATAAAGTAGAACAGGAAGTCTATGAGCTGGCGGGCGAAGAGTTCAATTTGAATTCTCCAAAACAGCTTGGACCGATTTTGTTCGAAAAACTCGGCCTTCCTGTCATTAAGAAAACGAAAACAGGCTATTCCACCTCCGCAGATGTATTGGAACAGCTGGAGGATCAACACGAAATCATTTCTAAAATTCTGTTGAACCGTCAGTTGTCCAAGTTGAAATCCACCTATATCGAAGGACTGCTGAAGGTCGTTCATGAAGATACCGGTAAGATCCACACCCGTTTCAATCAGGCGCTTACCCAGACAGGACGGTTGAGTTCCACGGATCCGAACCTGCAGAACATTCCGATCCGGCTTGAGGAAGGACGGAAAATCCGCCAGGCGTTCATTCCGTCCAGAGAAGGCTGGGTCATGTTTGCCAGTGACTATTCCCAGATTGAACTGCGTGTTCTGGCTCACATTGCAGGGGATGAGAAGCTGATTGAAGCATTCCGGGCGGATAAGGACATTCACACGCAGACCGCCTCGGAAGTCTTCGGCGTGCCGGCTCCGGACGTTACGGGTGACATGCGCAGACAGGCGAAAGCCGTCAACTTCGGCATTGTCTATGGAATCAGCGATTATGGTTTGTCTCAGAGTCTCGGTATTCCGAGAAAAGAAGCGCAGGCGTTCATTGATAAATATTTGGAAAGTTATCCGGGAGTCAAAACCTACATGGAGGAGTCTGTCCGTGAAGCGAAGGAAACGGGCTATGTGCGGACGTTCATGAACCGCCGGCGTTATCTTCCGGATATTACAAGCCGGAATTTCAATAAGCGCAGCTTTGCTGAACGGACGGCAATGAATACCCCGATCCAGGGAAGTGCGGCCGATGTCATTAAAAAAGCCATGATCGATCTGGAAGAAAAGCTCCAGGAAGAAAAGATGGAAGCAAGAGTTCTCCTGCAGGTGCACGATGAACTCATCATTGAAGCGCCGGAAGCCGAAGTTAAAAAGCTGGAAACGCTCGTCGCAGACGTTATGGAAAACACCGTAGAGCTTGATGTACCATTGAAAGTGGATTCCTCTTATGGAAATACATGGTACGATGCGAAATAAGTAAGGAGAATGAAAGATGCCGGAATTACCAGAAGTGGAAACTGTAAGAAAAACTTTAAAGCATTTAACCGTAGGAAAAGAAATAAAGGATGTCTCCATTTTCTGGGGGAACATCATTAAACAGCCGAAGGATCCCAATGCCTTCGGTGACCTGCTTAGAGGACAGTCCATCATCGATATCGATCGTAAGGGGAAGTTTCTCATTTTCCACCTTGATGACATTGCCCTCGTTTCCCATCTGCGGATGGAGGGGAAATTCGGCGTTTATGATGGAACACTTGAGAAACCGAAGCATACCCATGTGATTTTCCATTTTACAGATGGAACAGAGCTCCGCTACAACGATGTCCGGAAGTTCGGGACGATGCATGCGTTTAAAAAGGGCGAGGAAGCCTTGAATAAACCACTGGTCCAGCTCGGTCCCGATCCTTTTGACGAAGCTTTCACCCTCGATTATTTTCATCAGAGGCTGCTGAAAACGAGCCGCAACATGAAGGCGGTGCTCCTTGATCAGTCCATTGTTGCCGGTCTTGGCAATATCTATGTAGACGAAGCGCTGTTCCGAGCCGGCCTTCACCCGGAGAGAATTGCCAATACATTGACGAGAGAAGAGGCCGAAAGCATCCGGGAAGCGAGCATCACTGTCATTCTGGAGGCGATTGAGCAGGGAGGCACGACGATCCGCTCCTACTTAAACAGCCAGGGTGAAATCGGAATGTTCCAACAGCAGCTCCGTGTGTATGGAAAGCAGGATATGGAGTGCCTGAACTGTGGGACACCGATTGTTAAAACGAAAGTCGGCGGCAGGGGCACGCACGTCTGTCCAGTCTGCCAGCCGCTTCACGTATCTGAATAAACAGCCATATACTATCCCACTTCCATGTTAAAGGAGTGGGCGGTATGGGCATCGGGATGTTCATTTTTTTATTTGTGACAGCCGTGAGTGTCGACAGCTTCGGGATTGGCTGTGTGCTCGGGTTGAAAAAAGTAAAACTCGCATTCTGGGGCATTGTGGTGATTGCCTCTGTTTCAGGTATGGTTTTTCTTCTTTCCTCCTACTTTGGTCAGCTGCTCGTTCATGTTGTCAAACCGGAGATGGCGGAAAAGGCTGGAGCGGTGGCCTTAATTGCCATCGGCATTTATTTTTTAAGACAGTTTTTTAAAAAACATACTGAGGATCAGCAGGACCCCTGGCTGAACCCTGCAAAAGTTTTGAATGATCCGGTGACCGCTGATGTGGATAGGTCCGGAGGAATTCAAGGAAAAGAAGTGTGGCTGCTTGGAACCGCCCTCTCCCTTGATACTATAGGGGCGGGCATAAGCGGAGCGCTGATCGGTCTTCCCGTTCTATTGACGGGTGGGCTTATCGCTTCATCTACGTTTCTCATGCTTGGAACTGGGATGATGGCCGGTGCAAAATTGACGAACAGGGTGGAAAGCATCTCCATTCTCCCGGGGGTTCTATTAATAATCATCGGCTTGATCAAGCTATCGTAAAGGAAGGGTTTTATGACACTGGTCATTGGTTTAACCGGTAGTATCGCAAGTGGAAAAAGTACCGTATCCCGCATGTTCGATGAGTGGGAGATTCCTGTCATCGATGCGGATCAAATATCAAGGGATGTCGTCCGCCCCGGTGAGCCTGCCTATGAGGACATCGTACGGGTTTTTGGGAAAGACGTCCTTTTTGAGGATGGAACACTGGACCGGAAAAAGCTCGGGAAGGTGATCTTCAGCAGTGAAGAACGAAGGAAAGAACTGAACGGCATCGTTCACCCTCGTGTCCGGGAAGAAATGATCCGGCGGCGGGAATCTTATAAAACAAAAGAAGCCGATGCTGTCGTCCTGGATATTCCCCTTCTATATGAGAGTGGACTGACGGATTATGTAGAAAAGGTGCTTGTCGTTGCGGTCGATGAGGAAACGCAGCTCCAAAGGCTGATGGAACGGGATGGCTCATCGAGGGAAGATGCGCAGAAGCGGATCGCTTCGCAGATTCCTGTCACCCGCAAAGCGGAAATGGCGGATGCGGTGATCGATAATAATGGAACAAAAGAGGAAAGCTTTCTCCAATTAAGAGACATACTTCACCGGTGGAACCTCGTATAATAACACGTCTGAGAAAGACGTGTTATTTTTGTGTAAAATTATTGAACCCACTTCAAAAGCGCTTACAATATGTTATACTATTCCTAGAAATGATCCAAAAAGTATATCATATATAGGGGGCTGGAACATCATGGGGAAAACAAAGATCGCCATTAATGGCTTGGGAAGAATCGGACGTATGGTATTCAGACAGGCGGCAGTAGATGATACCGTGGAGCTTGTGGCTGTCAATGCCAGCTATCCTGCTGAAACGATCGCTCACATGGTGAAATATGACAGTGTTCATGGACGATTCGACGGAGAAGTACGTACGATTCCTGAAGGGTTAATGGTAAATGGGAAGAAAATCAAGCTCTGTTCTACGAGAAACCCGGCTGAGCTCCCTTGGAAAGAGCTTGGTGTGGACATCGTAATCGAAGCTACCGGGAAGTTCCGTACGAAGGATGAGGCTGCTCTCCATCTGGATGCAGGCGCAAAAAAAGTCATCATTACAGCTCCGGGTAAGGAAGTCGATGCGACCATTGTGATGGGGGTCAATGAGGATTCCTATTCCCCTGAAACGCATGATGTTATTTCCAATGCTTCCTGCACGACCAACTGTCTGGCGCCGGTAGTCAAAGTGCTGGAAGATGAATTCGGTATTGAAAACGGCTTGATGACGACGGTTCATTCATTTACCAATGATCAGAAGAACCTGGATAACCCTCACAAGGATCTGCGGAGAGCCCGAGGGTGTACACAGTCGATCATACCGACCTCCACAGGGGCAGCCAAAGCCCTGGGAGATGTCATTCCAAGTATGAAGGGAAAGTTGAATGGAATGGCTTTACGTGTACCGACACCGAACGTCTCTTTAGTGGACTTAGTCGTCGATCTAAAGAAAGCGGTTACGAAGGAAGAGTTGAATGAAGCGTTCGCATCTGCCTCACAGAGGGACATGAAAGGCATTCTGGAGTACAGCGATGAACCTCTGGTATCCATCGATTACACGACCTCTCCGTCTTCCGCCATCATTGATGGGCTGTCCACACAGGTGATGGAAGGCTCAAAAGTGAAAGTGCTTGCCTGGTATGATAATGAGTGGGGCTACTCCTGCCGCGTTGTTGATCTGGCGAAATATGTGGGAAAATTATTGAAACAGGAAAGGACGGCGAGAGTGTCTTAAAGGACGCCTCTGATTCCAGGTGAAGACTCTTCACGGCCCTTTTCAGGCTTCTTAAATATATCTTGCAAAAACGGGATAAACCCTTTATACTTTCTTTTGAACTTCTGAATTTCAAAAATCTTCATGTCTACTCAAAGGGTTAGGACCTCTCAGGACTAACTTTCCCCCGTGGTAGTACATGGCCGCAATTTCAGAGGGGAAGAAGTTAATGTACAAAGGGGGATCCGTTATGGATACAATGGGAAGACACGTAATTGCTGAACTATGGGATTGTAATGAATCAAAATTGAACGATATGTCGTATATAGAACAGGTTTTTGTTGATGCTGCACTGAAAGCCGGTGCAGAAGTGAGAGAGGTGGCTTTTCACAAGTTTGCCCCTCACGGTGTTAGTGGAGTTGTTATCATTTCAGAGTCACATCTGACGATACACAGCTTCCCGGAGCACGGATATGCAAGCATTGACGTGTATACGTGTGGAGACCGGATCGATCCGAATGTAGCTGCGCACTACATTGTGGAAGCTTTGGAAGCCGGCCGGAATGAAACGGTTGAAGTACCAAGAGGGATGGGTCCTGTAGAAGTCAAGGAAGCCCGTGCTCTGTAAACGCTCAAAACGAGAAAGTCATGCAGAAGGTTCTGCATGGCTTTTTTTTCTGCTTACCTATTGGATCAGGCTGTCTGCCCTCTCCTTCTGTAAAACCGTTTCTAATTTTTTAAAGTCATGTTAAAATAAATTAAGATTATGTCGAATGGACTGAAGGAGTCAGATTAGTGAAAGCATTTATTTCCAGGTATCTCAGCACTCATTCCGAAACCAGTGAACAGCATAAGGACACGGCGCTTATCACACACTATTACAAAGCCAAGCATGATGAGGTTTTCCGCGCCGTGGAAGAAATGTTCCCTTCACCATCTGAGATCAAAGCCGTCTCCAGGGAGCGCGGAGAACTGACGATCACTTATAAAGGAAAACGGCGGGCGTTTGTTGTCGCAACAATTATTATGGTCCGTCCGTTCCGCACGGCCGTGGACTTTTCGGTCACCACTGATTCAGGAGGCCCTGTGGATTTCGGCTACAGCCGTAATCTGATCGTGCAGTTCTATGAACAGCTGGACCGGCAGTTTACAGCTGTGGATCCCGGATGATCAGATGATGAAACGAAGACGATGTGGAGTTGATCAAAGGTGAAGTGTCCAAACTGTCACTACAAAAGCACGAAAGTGCTCGATTCAAGACCAATAGAGGAAGGTCAGACAATCAGAAGACGGAGAGAGTGTGAACAGTGCGGCTTTCGTTTTACAACGTTTGAGCGGATTGAAGAGGTCCCTCTGATTGTCGTGAAAAAAGAGGGAACGCGGGAGGAATTCAGCAGGGAAAAGTTGATGCGTGGGTTGATCAGAGCCTGTGAAAAGCGTCCGGTTGAAGTGGAAAAGCTTGAAGCCGTTACGCTTGATATTGAAAAGGAACTGAGGAACCGCGGCGTTTCAGAAGTGCTGAGTGAGGATATCGGTGAAATGGTCATGGGCCGTCTCTCCGAAGTTGATGAAGTGGCCTACGTCCGGTTTGCGTCCGTTTACCGGCAGTTTAAGGATATAAACGTATTTATTGACGAATTGAAGGAATTAATTAAAGATGATCATGACGAATGAGCCTGAGCCGGCTCATTTTCTTTTTCATAGATTTGGATGAACGAAGGAGGTGTAGACGATGAATCATTCCATTGGCAGACTGCTGCCTGTAGACGGTTTTAAAATCAGGAACGGCGGAGAAATGCCTCGAAATTTTCATCGTTCGTTATCCCATCTATACCAACCGATTGTTGGACGTCTGGCTGTATCTCTCTACCATATACTGCTTTCTGAAGCGGATCTTGCGGATCAGGATGCGATTCAGACCCACCATTCATTGATGGCTTACCTTTCCGCTCCTCTGGATAAAATTTATGAAGCCAGGGGGAGGCTGGAGGCTCTTGGATTGCTGAGAACGTTTCGGTCGAACGAAGAGAGCGATCAGACCGTCTATATATATGCGGTCCATCCCCCTTTTACGCCGGAGGAATTTTTCCAGGATGACATGCTCGCGCTTCTCCTGACCCATGAGTTGGGTCAGGAGAAGTATGAACAGGTAAAAAGCCGATTTGTTAAGCCCGAGCCTTCGGTGGAAGGATATGAAGAAATCACGGCTTCTTTCGACGAAGTGTTTCATCATAAAATGATAGAGTCTGTGCAGAGGGAAACCGAAGTGATTGCGGAGCAGAAGCGTTTTCAGGAATACCGCGGTCCACGAACCTCGGAAAGCCGCGTCGATTTCACCTGGCTCCGCCAAGCCCTTCAGAAGAGAATGTATCCAAGTGAACGGATTTTAACGGGGCGGAATAAGAAACTGATCATTCAGCTGGCGACGTTGTATGATTTGTCCAACGTGGAATTGGAAAAAGCGGTGACATGGGCTATAGATGAAAATCACTGCTTGGTCGAGGAAGAGTTTAAGGCTGCCTGTCACGATTTTATGAAAGAAGAAAAAAATGTACAGCCCGCCTCTGTCGATGATCGTGAGAAATGGGCCTCCATGGAAAAAGAGACGACAGGATCCAAGGAAGACCAGTTTGTTGAAATGCTCGAGCAGATTTCTCCGAGGGAACTCCTTGAGGATTTGTCCAATGGCAACCGTGCATCGGAACAGGATTTGAAGCTGATCCGGGATGTTATGACCGAACAAGGCATCACAGCCGGGGTTATGAACGTGCTTGTCCATTATGTGATGTTGAAAACGGATATGAAACTGTCGAAATCCTACATGGAAAAAATCGCCAGTCATTGGGCGCGTAAAAACGTGACCACTGTGCGCCAGGCCATGAATCTGGCCAAGGCAGAACATCAGAAATATCAGCAGTGGGGCCGTCAGAAAACACAGAAGCGGACTTCCCAAAAAGACGAAGTTATTCCTGTCTGGTTTAATAAACAGGAAGAGAAGCAGCCTGCCGCCGCGTCTGCTGAGCCTCAGGTCGATAAAGAAGATATCGCAGCCAGAATCGCGAGGCTGACCAATAGAGGAAACTAGAGTAAGGGGTGAATGGAATGGAGCCCATTCAGCAATCGTTGAAAAAATGGATGAAAGATAACAAGCAGTTTCAGCAGCGCTACAATCAAATGAAAGCGGAAGTCCTGGGCTCTGCTGAAGTCCAGCGTCTGATGCACGAAAATGAAGGCCTGGATGAAAAAGCGGTGGAGAAGCATTTGATCAAGCTTTATGAATACCAGACCCAATCGAAAAACTGCGAAAAATGTCCGTCGAGGGAGGGGTGTATCAACATCCTGCCCGGATACGTTCCATCGTTGGAGGTGGAGGGAACCGACATCAAACTGATTTATGATAAATGCAGACGCCAGCGTTCACAGGAACAGCAGTCGTATCAGAAATCATTGGTAAGCAGCCTGCATATGCCGAGAGAAATCCTGGAAGCATCGCTGGAACGAATGGATCTGGAAGACCCCGACCGCGGAGGGGCGGTAGCGCAAACCGTCAAGTACATTGAAACGCTCGGGGAGGAGCTTCCTGCAAAAGGCCTGTATTTCCATGGACCGTTCGGTGTAGGGAAAACGTATTTCCTCGGGGCCATTGCCAATGCTCTCAGTGACAAGCAGATCCCATCGATGATCATTTATATGCCTGAATTTGTAAGGGAAATGAAATCATCCATCAAAGATGATTCCCTCAATGATAAAATTACCGCCTTTAAGGAAACGCCGGTGTTAATGCTGGACGATATCGGGGCAGAATCCCAGTCGGCCTGGTTCAGGGATGAGATATTAGGCAGTATCCTGCACTATCGGATGATGGAGCGTCTGCCCGTCTTTTTTACGTCCAACTATACGCTGAACGAACTTGAAAAAGTGTTGATGACAAGCAGCCGCGGCGATGTGGAACAAGTGAAAGCCAAGCGGATTACCGAACGGATCAAACAGCTGAGTGAAACGGTTTATGTCGGCGGTCAGAACAGACGTTCATAAATCTTTGCGAACAGGAAGGTCAGTGACATGATTTACCTATCCCTCTCATAAATATAACAAAGAAAAGACGAGCCGGTCTTGATGATATTTTCTATGCTTCCGGGAAGCATTGATGATAGACATAGGATGGAAAGTCGGGATGAGGGGGGAATTCTGGTGTTTGACTTATCTTTTTCCAAGCGTCTGGAAGCCGAAACGTTTTATAATGCCATCGTTTCCGAGCAGAAGCTGTGGGTTTATGAGGAGAACGGGAAACATTTTTCTGTCACATTGATGCATGCTTCCTCAAGGGAGTCGGCCTATGTGGATGTCGTGCGTGCGCTGCATCATGTTGTCAGGAAAAGGAAAATTCCTGCCTGGATGGAAGGGGTCCTCCGGTTCTCCTATCATTTCGAGGATGCCGATGAAATTCAGCGCATTCTTGAGATTGAGCAGGACTTTGACTCCCATCCTCCTGCGGGTCTGCGGCTTCCGCCTATTCACCACTACATCAAGTCCTATATACAGGAGTACGTGCATGTAAGGGATACCGTCCTGTTTGATGACTTGAGTGCCGGCTGTCTGGCACATGTCCACAGGTGCCTGACGGATTACACAGGCAAGGTCATTGATGAGTATAAGCAGGAGGAATCGTATCAGCTGCTGGTCGATTCGTGGCGTCACCGTGTTCATCATCAGGATACGGGGGTGCAGCTTCTTCATATTCTCGAGGACCGTGGACTGACTTACTTCCATGATGAAGGCAATCCGCTGAGTGATTCGGAGACGCGTCTCTACCAAAAGCAGTACCCGGATGAAGCCGTGTCTGATCTTCCTCTTGAATGGCCGGTCACGCCGGCGCTCGTCCATGCTCCAGAGGAAATCATTATTTACTCCGATCAGGCGGAGAATTCCAATTTGGAACTGCTGATGAATATCTTTGAGGAAAAGGCTGTCTGGAAGCCCAAATCGCAATTTCCTTTTTAAAGCCCTTGATTTCCTTTTCGCAAATGGATATAATACGTACATATTAAATCAATGGCTTTGATAAGGATACGAACGGAAAGTGGCGTATGATCAGAGAGGGGAGTCATCGGCTGGAAGCTCCTTCTTAACGGCTTATCGTTTACCACCTTGGAGCCCTGTCTGTGAAATGATTCAGAGTAATGGACAGCGACTGATCCGCGTTAAGGATAATGAAGCCGCAGCCTTGCGAGGATGCGGGAACCTGGGTGGAACCACGAGAGACAACGCTCGTCCCTTAGCACTATGCTGAGGGATGGGCGTTTTTTTATATTTATTTAGAAAAGGAGTGTTACACATGGCGGATGCGATTCAAATCAAGTTCCCAGACGGAAACATCAAGGAGTTTGAGAGAGGGACGACAGGTGAAGACATCGCTAAATCGATTTCTTCAGGCTTGAAAAAGCAGGCCCTGGCCGTAAAGCTGGACGGCGAACCCTACGACCTGCGACGTCCGATTGAACAGGATGGGGAAATTGAGATTCTTACCTATAAAAATCCAGAAGGCTTGGAAGTGGTGCGCCACTCTACAGCCCACCTGATGGCACAGGCCGTTAAACGCCTTTATGGAAACGTCAAACTTGGCGTTGGTCCGGTCATTGAGAATGGGTTTTATTATGATATCGATATGGAGGAATCCCTGACACCGGAAGATCTTCCGAAGATCGAAAAGGAAATGCAGAAGATTGTAGATGAAAACCACGAAATTGAACGCATAGAGCTTTCAAGGGAGGAAGCGATCGAAAAGTATAAGGAAATCGGCGATGAGCTGAAGCTTGAACTGATCGAAGCTATCCCTGAAGGCGAACAGGTGACGATTTATCAGCAGGGGGAATTCTTTGATCTCTGCCGCGGCGTTCACGTTCCACAGACAAGTAAAATCAAGGTCTTCAAGCTGTTGAGCATTTCCGGTGCCTACTGGAGAGGGGACAGCGACAACCAAATGCTTCAACGTATTTACGGAACGGCCTTTGAGAAAAAAGCCCATCTGGATGAATACCTGCAGATGCTTGAAGAAGCGAAGGAACGCGATCACCGTAAGCTCGGTAAGGAACTGGAGATCTTTACGATCAATCAGAAGGTCGGTCAGGGACTTCCAATGTGGCTGCCAAAAGGCTCGACCATTCGTCGCACGATTGAGCGTTACATTGTAGATACAGAAGAGCGTCTGGGATATGATCACGTGTATACACCTGTTCTGGGAAGTGTTGACCTGTATAAAACAAGCGGACACTGGGATCACTATCAGGATGATATGTTCCCGACAATGGAAATGGACAACGAAGACCTTGTTCTTCGACCGATGAACTGCCCGCACCATATGATGGTTTATAAAAATCAGATGCACAGCTACCGGAACCTGCCTGTCCGTATTGCTGAGCTTGGTACGATGCACCGTTATGAAATGTCCGGAGCTCTTGCCGGCCTGCAGCGTGTGCGTGCCATGACATTGAATGATGCGCATATTTTTGCCCGCCCGGATCAGCTGAAAGATGAATTCAAGCGTGTAGTCCGTCTCGTTCAGGAAGTCTACCGTGATTTCGGTATCAACGATTACTACTTCCGTCTGTCCTACCGTGACCCGGAGGATAAGGAGAAGTACATCGACAATGATGCGATGTGGGATAAAGCGCAGGGGATGCTGAAAGAAACGATGGAAGACATGAAACTGGAGTATGTGGAAGCCGAAGGGGAAGCTGCTTTCTACGGTCCGAAACTGGATGTTCAAGTGAAAACAGCGCTTGGTAAGGACGAAACGCTTTCGACGGTCCAGCTGGACTTCCACCTTCCGGAACGCTTTGATTTGACATATGTCGGGGAGGATGGAGCCGATCACCGTCCGGTCGTTATTCACCGTGGTGTCGTGTCGACGATGGAACGTTTTGTTGCCTTCCTTATTGAAGAATACAAAGGCGTCTTCCCGACATGGCTGGCCCCTGTCCAGGCGAAAATCATTCCTGTATCTGCCGACGTCCATCTGGATTATGCGAAAAAACTGGAAGATGAACTTCGGGAAGCCGGTGTGCGTGTCGAAGTGGATGAGCGGAATGAAAAGATCGGCTATAAAATCCGTGAAGCACAAATGCAGAAAATCCCGTTCCAGCTTGTCGTTGGAGATAAGGAAATCGAAGACCATGCGGTAAACGTCCGCCGATACGGAGAACAGGACTCTGCTACAAAATCTGTAGACACATTCAAGTCTGAAATCAAAAATGAAATTGAGCAGAAGCTTCTGAGAAAGTAATCAGATGAAGCGGAGACGTTTTTATAAACCCATACCAAGGTGAGTTCTCATCCTGGTATGGGTTTTTATCATTTTATCTCGCTTTGTTTTCACGCTGGTTATCCACGGGCAGAGGCCGCTTCTTTCTTCTCCAGGTATTGGTTTGCAGGAAAGGGATTGATTTTTATCTTGATTTCGATTATCCTTGATTAGGTAGTCAGATAAACAACATTTGATTGTTGACATGCATCATCAGGCATGCTATTATTGTTTAGGTAACTGAATGAACGGATCTAGAGACAAGTAGGAGCACCCGCTTCTCACCTGATCGACGCTGATAAAGCAGTTGGCAGGTCACTAATTCCTTAAATGTTAGGATACGTGTGGGTGCAGAATATGTACCGACACTTTTTTTATTTTCAGCAGGAATCTTGTCGATGACAGATCTCATATAAGTTTTCTAAAACTATTTGGAGGTGGCTCGATATTAGCAAGGATAACATGAACGTTAATGAAAAAATCCGTGCCCGTGAAGTCCGTCTGATCGACGTGAATGGTGAGCAGCTTGGAGTTAAATCCCGTAACGAAGCGCTTGATATTGCAGCAAACGCAAATCTTGATCTTGTTATGGTGGCCCCAAATGCGAAGCCTCCGGTTTGCCGAGTGATGGACTACGGAAAATATCGTTTCGAGCAGCAGAAGAAAGAAAAAGAAGCTCGTAAGAAACAAACCGTCATCAAAGTGAAGGAAGTGCGTCTCAGTCCAGGGATTGAAGACCACGACTTCAACACAAAACTTCGTAACGCACGCAAGTTCTTGTCTAAAGGTGACAAAGTGAAAGCATCTGTCCGTTTCCGCGGACGTGCCATCACACACAAAGAACTAGGGCAGAAAGTACTCGAACGCCTGGCTGAAGAGTGCAAAGATGTCGCCCAAGTTGAGACCAAGCCTAAAATGGAAGGTCGCAGCATGTTCTTAATGCTTGCTCCTCTCGGTGAGAAGTAAGACAAAGTATCAAGTTTAAAGGAGGAAATTCACATGCCAAAAATGAAGACCCATAAAGGTTCTCAAAAACGCTTCAAAAAAACTGGGACAGGTAAAGTGAAACGTTCCCACGCTTTCACAAGCCACTTGTTCGCGAACAAATCAACTAAGCAAAAGCGTAAGCTTCGTAAAGAGGCACTGGTTTCTGCAGGAGACTACCGCCGTATCAAGCATATGCTTCCGAAAGACTAATAAAGACTGATTTAATTAGGAGGGATTACCATGCCACGAGTAAAAGGTGGAACAGTGACACGTCAACGTCGTAACCGTGTCCTTAAACTAGCAAAAGGTTATTATGGTTCAAAACATGCACTATTTAAAACTGCTAAACAGCAGGTAATGAAATCAGGACAGTACGCTTACCGCGACCGTCGTCAGAAAAAGCGCGATTTCCGTAAGCTTTGGATCGCTCGTATCAACGCTGCAGCGCGTTTGAACGACATTTCCTACAGCCGTCTTATGCACGGTCTTAAACTTGCGGGTATCGAAGTGAACCGTAAGATGCTTGCTGACCTTGCTGTCAACGACGCCCAAGGTTTCGCAAGTCTTGCAGAGCAAGCAAAATCTGCTCTTAAGTAATTTTATGAGAAAGAGCCATTTCCGTCCGGTTGGAAATGGCTTTTTTTTTTTATACCCTGTTCGAATACATAAGGGGAGCGTGAAGGTGATGATGTATGCAGGATTGTATTACTTCGGAGTGAATATCTGGCTGTTTATCCTGATGGGGGTGGACAAAAAGAGAGCTGGAGAACAGAAGTGGAGAGTGCCTGAAAAGCGGTTATGGATGGCAGCTTTGCTGGGAGGCGCATTAGGAGGAGTACTCGGGATGAAGGTGTTTCGTCATAAGACGAAGCATAAATCGTTTGCCGTCGGTTTCCCATTCCTCATAGCCGCGCATGTCGTGTTAACCGGGTATTTGTACGTGCGGTTCTATACCTGAGTATCCTGTCATAAGATGTAGGCAGGGAGGGGATTGACGTGGGCGGGACAACGACAGCAGTGCTGGCATGGTTGGAACATCAGGAAGCCTGGGCGCCGCTCTTGTTTATCGGAATTCATCTGCTTCGGCCTTTTTTGTTTCTCCCGGTCATGCTTGTCTGCATAACCGGAGGCGTGTTGTTCGGACCGATTGCGGGTACCGCGTACTCGGTGATTGGAACGATGATATCCAGCCTGTTGTTTTACCGGACGATCCGTATGGTGCCTTGGGTGATGAAAAGGATGGCGGGAATCAAGGAACGATGGATGAAAAAACAGGCATCCCTGTCCGTCAAGCAGGTAGCTGTGCTGCGTCTTGTTCCTTTTATTCACTTTCACCTGTTGTCGTATTGTCTTATTGAGAGCAGCGCAGATTTTAAGGATTATGCGAAATCATCTTTATTTGCTAATTTTCCGCTTGCCTTTATTTACACCTCTGTCGGTCAGTGGGTCACGCTTTTTTCGCTGCCGATGATGGTCGCTTTTTCAGGCGCGCTTGTTGGTGTAAGTTTCATGATCCGGAAGAAAAGTGAAGTGTTTCTATGGAACGATTTCTTCCAGACGAATCCATAAAAGAACAACCCTCTGCAGCAAAGGGCAGGGGGTTGTTTTAATGGAAGTCATCGTTATTTTTCAAGGGATGGATAATCAGTCGGTTGATCGGGTACTTCCATTCGATGGAAGCATGCGGATAACGGAGGAGGATTTCTTGTTCCATAAAGTATATATCCTCCCGTTCGAGCCCTTGAAGCTTGTTCGGGTCGTGGGCGCTTACATTGATCGTAACGACCTCAAAGGCATCTTCGGTTGTCCCTAAATATTTTTCCCCTTCAAACACATGACCTTTCAAAGTCATCAGGAAATTCTCTTTCGTATCTTCCTGGTTATCATGAAAGTAAAATTCTTTTTTATCCCGGGCAAGATCCAGCTTTCTCCTTGGATTGACGATGAATTTATAAGCGGTGTACATAATAAAGGCTATCGCCAGAAGCAGCAGCAGTCTGAACAAAAGGATGATCATGGACATCGGACTCCTTCCTTGAAGGTACGTGCCTCCTATACGTATCAGCATGTCTTTTTGTTTCAGAAAATGATACATTATTATCGATGATTTTTTTAGGAGGGACAACCAATGTTTTGGGAATCGTTATATCAGATGCAGGAAAAACTGGATCATTATATTGAACAGCAGCACAATTTGGAGAAAAGCGCTTATGTCGAATCCAAAATCCTGGCCTTATTTGTAGAGCTTGGGGAGCTGGCGAATGAAACACGCTGCTTTAAATTTTGGAGTACGAAAGGGCCGAGCGCTCCATCGGTCATTCAGGAAGAGTATGTAGATGGGGTTCATTTCCTGTTGTCCCTTGGTTTGGATCTGGACTTCCGCTATACCAGCCAGGAAGAAGAGGGCCGTTCTGTGACAGAGACGGAAGCATTTTTGGACGTATACAGCAGTGTGGAGACGTTTCGTCATGAACAGACGAAGGGAAACTACGAAAAGCTGTTTCGTGCCTACGTATCCTTAGGGCGGACCATCGGAATTACGGCAGAGGAACTGAAAGAAGCGTATATAAATAAAAATGAAGTGAATTTTAAAAGACAGGACCAGGGCTATTGATCACAAAATGGCAGAATTTTTGTGAAATCGCTTCAAAAGGTTTATAATAACATTGGATAGAAAAAGGAGGATTTGAATACATATGGCTAAAAAAGATGAAACACTGCAGATGATGAAAGATCTGACGGACGCGAAAGGTGTACCGGGAAACGAAAGGGAAGCCCGTGACGTCATGAAGCAGTACATCACTCCCTATGCGGATGAAGTCTTCACAGATAATCTTGGAAGTCTGATTGCGAAGAAAGTAGGAAATAAAAAGGGCCCGAGTGTTATGGTTGCCGGTCACCTCGATGAGGTAGGATTCATGGTTACCCGCATTGATGATCATGGCTATATTTACTTCCAGACCGTGGGAGGATGGTGGAGTCAGGTTATGCTCGCCCAGCGTGTCACGATCATGACACGCAATGGTGACCTCACCGGTGTGATCGGATCGAAACCACCGCACATCCTGCCTGCGGAGCAGCGTAAGAAGGCTGTGGAAATCAAGGATATGTTCATCGATATCGGCGCTTCCAGCCGTGAAGAGGCAATGGAATTCGGTGTGAAGCCGGGAGATTCTGTCGTTCCATATTTTGAATTCACACAGATGAAAAATGAAAAAATGCTGCTGGCTAAAGCATGGGATAACCGCATCGGCTGTGCCATTGCGATTGAAGTGCTGAAGCAGTTGAAAGGTGAAAAACACCCGAATACGGTTTACGGTGTCGGAACGGTTCAGGAAGAGGTCGGTCTCCGCGGTGCCCGCACATCCGCCAACCTGATCAACCCGGATATTGCTTTTGGTGTCGATGTCGGTATTGCCGGGGATACTCCGGGTGTATCGGACAAAGACGCTTCCAGTAAAATGGGAGACGGCCCGCAGATCATCCTGTACGATGCCTCTATGATTTCCCATAAAGGACTTCGTGATTTTGTTACGGATACAGCGGATGCGAACGACATTCCTTATCAGTTTGATTCCCTTGCCGGGGGTGGAACGGACTCGGGTGCCATCCACTTAAGCCATGACGGGGTTCCAGCTCTTTCTATTACGATTGCTACGCGTTATATTCACTCTCATGCGGCTATGCTTCACCGTGATGATTTTGAAAATGCGGTCCGCTTAATTGTAGAAGTTATTAAAGGTCTGGATGCGGATACAGTCAAAGAAATCACCTTCCAGTAATACTAAAAAGCCAGCCGTAAAGGGCTGGCTTTTTTCGTGCTTATTTCTGTTTTAAGCCTTGTTCTAATGTATCAAGAATTTCCTGGCGTTCTTGTTCATCGGATTCTTTCCACAGCATTTCAAAGAATACGCCAAGCCCGGGAAGCATTTTTTCCTCACCCTTCTGCAGGGCATCATCAATAGTGGCTTCAAGCTGTTCGGCATTATGATTGCTGACATTGGACAGAATCGCTGCGCGCAGATTTAAATTCATCGTCAAGTCCTCCTTTGTAATAGGATTCGAAAATTATTCATGATTAGTTTGACCAACCGTGGTGCGGCTATGTATGATGAATGAGAAATAACCAGGAAAAGAGGGACGATAATGCTCACTTCCTTACAAAATGCAAAAGTGAAGGATTGGAAGAAACTACATAAACGAAAGTATAGAAATCAAACAGGTACGTTTCTTGTAGAAGGGTTTCATCTGTTTGAAGAGGTGATGAAAAGCGGCTGGACCGTTAAAGAATTGATCGTCCGCGAAGAAACGGACATCGAACTTCCGGATGATATTCCTTATACGATTGTCAGCCGTGATGTTTTTGCGGCTGTTGCTGAAACCGAAACGCCTCAAGGAATTGCAGCGGTTGTCGCTAAAGAAGATTATACTTTTACGCCGGGAAGTCTTACTTTGATGCTGGATGCTGTCCAGGATCCGGGAAATATCGGGACACTGATCCGTACAGCAGATGCTGCCGGTTTCGACCAGGTCATTGTCGGTACGGGTTCTGTGGATATTTTTAATGATAAAGTGATCCGTGCTTCTCAAGGATCTCTGTTTCATTTACCGGTCTTTACAGGAGGCCTCGGCGCTTACGTGCACGAATTGAAGGATCAGGGTGTGGAAATCTGGGCCTCTGCGCTGGAGAACGCCGTCTCATATAAAGAGCTGGCGGTTCCTGAGAAAGCTGCTTTAGTGGTTGGAAATGAAGGCAGCGGCATCTCTCAAGAACTTGTCGAGGCGGCAGATCAGCAGGTGTATATCCCGATATATGGACAGGCGGAGTCATTGAATGCTGCCATTGCGGGTGCTGTTCTTATGTATCATTTGAAAAGCTGAGGTTGCATCCAGCAGCAACTTTGACTATAATAAATGCAGTTCTAATAATTACATCGATCAATAGCTGAGATAGAGCAAAGTAAATGAATGGGAATCGTTTCAGGGAGGAAGCACCATAGACTGGGAGTGCTGCCATCGTGACATTCGTTGAAATTTCACTCTGGAGCTGGCCGTTTCGGCCCGGATGAACGTCCGTTATTTCATACAAGTGGGCACCACAGGTGTCAACAAGGGTGGTACCGCGAAACAAACCATACAAGTCTCGTCCCTTTTTACAGGGAGGGGGCTTTTTTTATTTTCATTAAAGGAGGAATTACTGATGAAGGAACGTTTAGAGCAGCTGAAACAGGAAGCGTTGCAGAAGGTGGAGAACGCTGATTCCATTCAAGGGTTGAAAGACATTCGTGTCGAGTATCTAGGGAAGAAAGGACCGATCACGGAAGTACTCCGCGGCATGGGCAAATTATCGAAGGAAGAGCGCCCGGTCATCGGACAGCTCGCCAATGACGTGCGTGAGAGCATTGCAGAAGCGATCGAAGCGAAACAGACAGGTCTTGAGGACGAGGCGCTTGAGAAACAGCTGGAAGAGGAAAGCATTGATGTAACCCTTCCAGCCCGTCCGGTTCACGTAGGCGGTCCGCACCTGTTGACGAGCATTGTAGAAGAAATTGAGGATTTATTCATCGGTATGGGCTTTGAAATCAAGGAAGGACCAGAGGTAGAAACCGATTATTACAACTTCGAGGCGTTGAATCTGCCGAAAGGCCACCCGGCCCGTGATATGCAGGATTCCTTCTATGTTACAGAAGAGTTGTTGATGCGTACCCATACCTCGCCTGTACAAGCAAGAACGATGGGGACAAGAAACGGTGCTGAACCTGTGAAAATGATCTGTCCTGGTAAAGTGTACCGCCGTGACACCGATGATGCCACGCACTCCCACCAGTTCACCCAGATTGAAGGTCTGCTTGTAGATAAGCATGTCCGCATGAGTGATCTGAAAGGCGTACTGAATGCATTTGCGAAGCAGATGTTCGGAGCGGAACGTGAAATCCGCCTTCGTCCAAGTTTCTTCCCGTTCACAGAACCATCGGTTGAGATGGATATTTCCTGTAAAGTGTGCGGAGGTAAAGGCTGTTCCGTCTGTAAGGGAACGGGCTGGATTGAAATTCTCGGCGGGGGCATGGTCCACCCGAACGTATTGGAAATGGCCGGCTACGATTCCAGCGAATACTCCGGCTTTGCTTTCGGAATGGGACCTGAACGGATCGCCATGCTGAAATACGGGGTCGACGATATCCGTCACTTCTATACCAACGATATCCGGTTCTTGGAACAGTATCATAAAGCTTAAGGGAGGAATGGAAAAATGCTTGTATCTTTAAACTGGTTGAACGAATACATTGATGTCAGCGCCTACTCTCCGGAGGACCTGGCTGAAATCATTACAAAAACGGGGATTGAAGTAGAAAGCGTAGAGCCTGTAGCAGAGGGCGTCACGGGGGTCGTGGTTGGACAAGTGACATCCTGTGTGCAGCATCCGAATGCGGATAAACTGAATCTCTGTCAGGTTGACGTTGGTGAAGAAATGCTTCAGATCGTATGTGGCGCGCCAAACGTGGCCGAAGGTCAGAAAGTCGCAGTCGCTGTACCGGGAGCTGTCCTTCCGGGGAACTTCAAAATTAAGAAAACGAAGCTCCGCGGGGAAGCCTCCAACGGGATGATCTGTTCCCTTCAAGAGCTTGGTGTGGATGAAAAGGATGTACCTAAGGAATATGCAGAAGGGATATTCGTATTCCCGGAGGATACAGAAATCGGTGCCGACGCTGTCTCTGAACTGAACCTTGATGATTTGATCATTGAGCTTGGACTGACTCCGAACCGTTCGGATGCGATGAGTATGGCGGGAGTGGCTTATGAAGTGGCTGCTGCGATTGACGGCGCCTACACACTGGCTGAAGAAAAAGTTGAAACCATTGATGAGAAAGCATCTGATCTGCTTGCGGTTGAAGTAGACGACCCAGAGGCCAATCCTTATTACGGCGCTTTCGTTATCAAGGATGTTCAGGTCGGCCCATCACCGTTATGGATGCGCAACCGTCTGACAGCTGCTGGAATCCGTCCGATCAATAATGTTGTGGATATTACCAACTACGTGTTAATGGAGTACGGCCAGCCCCTTCACGCATTTGACTATGACCGCTTCGGTTCTCAAACCATCCGCACACGTCGAGCGGAAAATGGCGAGAAAATCGTCACATTGGATGACCAGGAGCGCACATTGAACAGCCGTCACCTGGTCATAACGAATGGGGAAAAACCGCATGCGATCGCCGGTGTGATGGGCGGAGCGGAATCGGAAGTCCAGGAAGACACGACAACGATCATCCTGGAAGCCGCGTATTTTGCCCCTTCTGTCGTTCGTGAAGCTTCCAAGGACCACGGGCTGCGCAGTGAATCAAGCTCACGTTTTGAAAAAGGGGTGGACCCTAACCGCGTAGAACGCGCCGGAAAGCGTGCCTGTGAGCTTCTTCAAAAGTATGCCGGAGGCCGTGTGCTGGAAGGGAATGCTTCCTTCGACAAGCTTGACCGTTCCGAAAAGCAGGTAACCGTCCATACGAGTGTGATCAACGACCGGCTCGGTACCGAGATTTCCAACGAGGAAATGGCTGATATTTTCCGTCGTCTGCAGTTTGTATACAACCAGGACGGCGGGCAGTTTGATGTAACGATTCCTACCCGCCGCGGCGATATCACCATTTTTGAAGATATCCTTGAGGAAGTTGCCCGTATCTACGGCTATGATAATCTGCCATTCACCCTTCCGGAAGGAGAATCACAGGCAGGCGGACTCACTGTGAATCAACAGTTGAAACGCCGCGTGAAAGCATACTTCGAAGGTGCAGGTCTTCACGAAACCATTACGTACTCCCTGACACATAAAGATAAAGCCGTTATGCTCGTCAGTCCGGAAGTAGAGGAAGCAGCCGTGAGCCCTGTAGGTCTGGCTATGCCGATGAGTGAGGATCACGCCTATCTAAGGTTGAGCATCCTGCCTGAATTGCTGGAATCCCTATCTTATAACGTTGCCCGTCGACAAGAGAACCTGGCCTATTATGAAGTAGGTACGGTATTCATCAGTGATGAGCAGGAAGTGACGAAACAGCCGTCCGAAATGCTGCGTGCCTCAGGAGCCCTTACCGGCGACTGGACATCTCATTTGTGGCAGCAGGAGAAAAAAGCGGTCGACTTCTTTGTCGTCAAAGGCATTGTCGAAGGTCTTGGAGATCAGCTCGGCCTTTCCTTCACTTACGAAAAGGCGAAACTGCCATCCATGCACCCGGGCCGTACAGCTGTCATCCGTCATGAAGGCCGTATCGCAGGCTTTGCTGGTCAGGTACATCCGAAGCTGCAGAAAGAATTCGGCTTGAAAGAAACTTACGTGTTCGATCTAAACCTTGAAGCCTTGTTCCAGTCTTATGAAAAAGAAGAGACGTTCCGTGTCATTCCGAGACATCCTTCTGTTTCAAGGGATATCGCGCTGGTCGTGGACGAGGATGTATCAGCAGGTGCGATTGAAGCGACGATTTCTGAAGCAGGTGCGCCGCTTGTGAAAGATGTTCAAGTGTTCGACGTCTATCAGGGAGAGCATCTGGAAGCTGGCAAGAAGTCCCTTGCCTTCCGTCTGCTTTATCTTGATCCTGTTCGTACTCTGAAAGACCAGGAAGTAGAAGAAGCCCATGAGCAAATCTTAGCTGCTGTTAAAGACAAGCACGAAGCAGAACTTCGCGGGTAATGCAAAACCCCCGCCGGGATGCCCCGGCGGGGGTTTTCTCTGTCATTTCACAAATTTCTTCGCTTTATCGGTGTTGGCAAAGTGGACTTTCGCCAGTTCATCGAGCTTGTCTTCTCCGTATGCTTCAATGACGGCGGCAGCGGCCTTATCCACTTTCCCTGAAGCGCCCTTTGGAATCGGCAGCCCCGTATCGAATTCAAGCGTGTCCATCGCTTTGACGAAAGCTGACCGGGCAATGATCGATCCAGCTGCTACGGCAATGGAATAGCTTTCCGCTTTCGTCATGAAGTAGACGTTTTCCTGAAGCTGCTGTTTTTCAGACCGCAGATGCTTTTGGTAGACATCCGGCTGGGAAAACTGGTCAATCAAAATTCCTTCCGGCTTTTCGGGGGCGATTTTTTCCAAAAGCCGGTTGATGGCCTGGTGGTGAAGGATCGTTTTCATTTTCCCCTGGCTCCATCCTTTTTTCTGCAGCTGGTTGTATTTTTTATTAGGCAGACGCAGCAGACTGTATGGGATTTTTAAGGCAGCCAGGTCCTTGGCCAGGTCGGTAATCTGTGCATCTGACAGATTTTTGGAGTCCTTAACACCGATGGCCTTCAATTGTGGAATCTGCTCCGCTGTTACATAAGCGGCAGCGACAGTGATGGGGCCGAAGTAGTCACCGGTTCCTGCTTCATCTGACCCGATATGAGAGCTGGTGAATAAGCTTTCTGACGGATGATAGCGGTGGTGGGAGGAACTCTTTTTCTTCTGACCGGATGCAGAAGATCCGGTCCCCCATTTGTCGGCTTCTTCTTCAGGATTTTTTCCTTGGAAGAGGACTTTCCCGGAGCGGTAGGCGGTAATGGTGCAGGCCGTTGTTTTTGCAGCAAATAATGCACTGGAAGGGACATTCGGCTTGCTCTGGGATGCGTAATAGGTTTTCATTTTCTCTAAGGTTGAGGTGGGCAGTGTTAAGACAACTTGAGGCATAATTCGTTCCTTTCTTTCGTACCAAAATAATAACCACAGTATAGCAGAACGGCGTAAAAATGAGAACATTTGCGAAAAACATCCATATTGGTTTCCCTAAGGAGAATAGTCATGTTAATATTAAGTTTAGGATTGAGAGAAACTAGGGGGTATGAATGTGTCGCAGTCAGACCAAGAGAAAAAAAGAATCACCGTGGAGATCAATAAACGATCTTACACGATAGTTGGTCATGAAGAGCCTCATCATATCCGTATGGTATCGAGTCTGGTGGATCAAAAAATGCGCGAAATCCATGAAGCGAACCCTAGTCTGGATACTTCCATGCTCGCTGTATTGACCGCTGTAAATACAATGAATGAATACATTAAATTAAAAGACGAATGTGCGGAACTTATGAATTATATTGAAAAGCTGGAGAAAGAGGACGACAGAAAAAATGATTGATTTACTGCTATTGTTTCTTATGTTTATCGGAATACTTACCGGGTTGAAGAGAGGTTTCATCCTTCAGCTCTTTCATTTAATCGGATTTATCGTTGCCTTTGTGGCAGCTGTCATCTATTATGACGATCTCTCCCCGAAGCTGACCCTGTGGGTTCCCTACCCCGAACTGCCGGCAGACGCCTCGTGGGCTGTATTTCTGGATAACCTCCCGCTTGAACAGGCTTTTTATAACGCAGTGGCTTTTGCCATCCTGTTTTTCGGAGCGAAGATTGTGCTTCATATTATAGCCTCCATGCTGGATTTCGTATCGGAGCTGCCGATTTTGAATTCATTGAATACCCTGCTGGGTGGCATACTGGGCTTCGTCGAAAACTATGTCATTCTATTTGTCGTGTTGTACATAGCCGCGCTGGTACCTGTAGCCGGGGTGCAGAGTGCGTTGGACGGGTCCCTGTTAGCCCAGCTGATCATTGAACATACGCCGGTGCTTTCCAATGAATTGGAAAATCTGTGGATTGAACACGTAGCGGGCTGAGCAGGTACGATTTTGGAATGAAGGTTGAGCCGCTGTGATAGTAATCATGGCGGTTTTTTCATGAGCATCTGCATCACTCATATAAAAAGGAGACGATGAACAATGGCTGTCGATAAGAAACAGGTCATTAAATTGCTGGAACAAATCGCTGTTTATTTGGAATTGAAAGGCGAAAATCCATTTAAAATATCCGCCTACCGGAAAGCGGCCCAGGCGTTGGAGCGGGATGACCGCTCCCTGAGTGAGATAGATGATTTTACAAAGATGAATGGGATCGGGAAAGGAACGGCGGCGGTCATCGACGAATATATCGCCAACGAAGAATCAGATACGCTGAAGCAGCTGCAGGCAGAAGTGCCTGAAGGACTCGTTCCTCTTCTGGACCTGCCGGGACTGGGCGGCAAAAAGCTGGCCAAGCTCTACCAAAAGCTTGAAGTGACGGACGCAGAAACGCTGAAGGAAGCACTGGAGTCCGGCAGGGTGGAGGAACTGGAAGGTTTCGGTAAAAAGTCTGCCGAAAAAATGCTGAAAGCTCTTGAAGAGGCAAATTCCCGCCCGGAGCGTCTGCCGATTGCCATCATGCTGCCGCTGGCAGAAAAGGTGGAAGCTTACTTGGAGCAGGCGGAGACGTTTGAGCGCTTTTCCCGCGCAGGAAGTCTGCGGAGAATGAGAGAAACGATCAAGGATCTTGATTTTATTATTGCGTCGGAGAATCCGGCAGCAACAAGAGATGAGCTTCTGGCTTATCCAGACGTGAAAGAAGTCGTCGCTTCCGGGGAAACAAAGGTTTCCATCGTTGTCCATGAGGGCTATGACATCGGCATTGACTTCCGTATTGTGGCGCCTCATGAATTTGCGACCACCCTTCATCATTTTACCGGATCCAAAGACCATAACGTGGCCATGAGACAGCTGGCGAAAGAGCAGGATGAAAAAATCAGCGAGTACGGAATTGAAGACATCCATACGGGTGAAGTGAAAACCTTTGAATCCGAGGAAGACTTCTTTAAGCATTTTGACCTCCATTTCATTCCTCCGGAGGTCCGTGAGAATTATGGAGAGGTTGAAAAATTTAAGGAAAAGATCCAATTTGTCGATCTTCCTGATATACGCTCCGATCTTCATATGCACTCGACGTGGAGTGACGGCGCCCAGTCCATTAAGGAAATGGCGGAAAGAGCGAAGGAAAAAGGGTATGACTACATCGTCATTACCGACCACTCCAAGTATTTGAGAGTGGCAAACGGTTTGAATGAAAAACGATTGCGCGAGCAGCGGAAAGAAATTGAAGAAATCAATGAAACGATGGAAGATTTTCATATATTTGCAGGCATAGAGATGGACATCCTCCCAGACGGAAGCCTCGACTTTGAGGATGACTTTCTTCAAGAGATGGACTTCGTAATCGCATCGATCCACTCAAGCTTCCAACAATCCGAGGAGCAGATTATGGAACGATTGATGAATGCCCTTGAGAACCCGCATGTGCATATGATTGCCCACCCTACGGGACGTTTGATTGGACGCCGTGAAGGCTACGCGGTAAATCTGGAACAGTTGATTGAAGGAGCGGCACGCACAGGTACCATTCTTGAGCTGAACGCCAACCCCAACCGTCTTGATTTGAACTGGGAGTGGCTCATGAAGGCCCAGGAAGCTGGTGTGAATATCGCCATCAACACGGATGCTCACAGCTACGCTATGCTGGAGCACATGAGAATCGGGGTCGGCACGGCCCGTAAAGGCTGGTTAAGAAAAGAAACGGTCGTGAACACATGGACGAAAGAGCGGTTCATGGACCAATGTAAGATTCGTAAGTAGGAATAAAAGGAGTCGGTCAGGCATGAATCAAAGAATCCTTCATGTACTTGAATATAAAAAGATTATTGAACAGCTGAACGAGCAGGCAGCCTCTTCTTTGGGAAAAGAGAAAACAGCAGCACTCAAGCCGTCATCAGAACTTGATGAAGTCATCCAGCTGCAGAAAGAAACAGATGAAGCCGGGCAGGTCCTCCGTTTAAAAGGGCATGTGCCTCTTGGTGGGATTTTTGATATTAAGCCGAGCATCAAGCGCACGACCATCGGCGGAACACTGAGCCCGCTGGAGTGTCTGGATATAGCGAGCACCATTTACGGCGGCCGTCAGCTGAAGCGTTTCATAGATGATATGGAAGATCCGGAAATGCCGATTCTGAGAGAACTGGCCGCCAGTCTTGTTCCATTAAAAGAACTGGAGCAGGAAATCAGGAACTGCATCGACGAGCATGGAACAGTGATGGATGGGGCTTCTGAAAAACTCCGCACCATCCGCTCCAGCATCCGTACGTATGAGAGCCGGGTGAGGGACAAAATGGATTCCTTTACAAAATCAAAATCCAAAATGCTCTCAGACTCCATTGTGACCATCCGTAACGAACGTTACGTCCTCCCGGTCAAACAAGAGTACCGTGGCTCAATTGGAGGGATTGTCCATGATCAGTCTTCTTCAGGAGCCACCTTGTTTATCGAACCTCAATCCGTCGTGGATTTGAACAATAACCTGCAGGAAGCTCGCGTGAAGGAAAGAAATGAGATTGAAAAGATTCTCAAAGAACTATCTGAATCGATTGCGGAGGAACACGCGGTCCTGTCGTACAATGTACAGATTCTTGGACAGATCGACTTCATGTTTGCCAGAGCCAAACTCGGACAGCAGATGAAAGCCTCCATGCCTGCCATGAATAATGAAGGCCGTATTAAGATGAAACAGGCGAGACACCCCTTGATTGACGGTGAGGAAGTAGTCCCGAACGATATCGAGATCGGAGAGGATTACACATCCATTGTCATCACCGGTCCGAACACCGGGGGTAAAACCGTCACCCTGAAGCTGGTAGGCTTATGTACGCTTATGGCTCAGTCCGGCCTGCAGGTCCCCGCGCTTGATGGATGTGAGCTTGCGGTATTCAAAGAAGTTTATGCGGATATAGGGGATGAGCAGTCCATCGAACAGAGCTTATCTACGTTCTCTTCCCATATGACCAATATCGTGGATATTTTAGATAAGGTCGACCATCAATCCCTCGTCTTATTCGATGAGTTGGGAGCAGGAACAGACCCGCAGGAGGGGGCTGCTCTTGCGATGTCAATCCTGGATGAGGTCGTTCAACGGGATGCCCGCGTCATCGCAACGACTCACTATCCTGAGCTGAAAGCCTACGGATATAACCGGGACGGGGTCATTAATGCGTCTGTGGAGTTTGATATCCAGACATTGAAGCCGACATACCGGCTGTTGATCGGCGTCCCGGGACGCAGTAACGCTTTTGAGATATCCAGACGTCTTGGTCTGAAGGAAAACGTGATTGAATCTGCGAAAAGCCATATCGGTGTCGATTCACAGAGTGTGGAAAATATGATTGCCTCTCTCGAAGAATCTAAACGTGAAGCCGAACGCGATTATGAAGAAGCCGAAGAGATGCTCGCCGAGGCAGAGAAGCTGAAGCGTGAACTGGAGGAAAAATGGAACCAGTTCGAGAATCAGCGGGAAAAGCTGTATGAAAAAGCGGAGCAGAAAGCGGAAAAAGCGATCCAGCAGGCCCGTGAAGAGGCAGAAACCATTGTCGGCGAAATCCGGAATATGAAAACCCAGTCGCAGATGAAAGAGCACGAGTGGATTGAAGCCCGGAAGATGTTCGACGAGGCGCAGCCAGAACTGGCGAAGAAAAAAGCCAAGGAAGCTCCGACACCTAAAAAGAAAGAAACAAAAGAACTGAAGCCGGGTGACGAAGTGAAGCTGCTTACACTGAACCAGCAGGGCACCATCGTGGATCAGACGGGAAAAAACGAATATCAGGTTCAAGTTGGAGTTATGAAAGTAAAAGCGAAACGAAAAGAACTGGAATTCGTAAAAGCTAAGGAGCCTTATAAAGAAAAGCCGATGGCGACGGTCAAAGGGAAAAGTTTTCATGTAAAACCAGAACTGGACCTGCGCGGGGAGCGTTACGAAGATGCCCTGAACCGGTTGGAGAAGTATGTGGATGATGCACTGCTTGCCGCATATCCGCAAGTGTCCATCATTCACGGAAAAGGTACAGGAGCGCTGCGGACAGCGGTTCAGAACTATGCGAAAAACCACCGGAGCATAGCCTCCCACCGTGCAGGGGGTATGAATGAAGGTGGAAGTGGAGTCACCGTACTGGAACTCCGCTAATGTTCAACGAAAAGGGGAGCGGGAGCAAGTATGACTGATTTTTGGGAACATCCATTAGTGGAAACAGCCGCCAGTTACAGTGTTGTCGTCCTGTGTCTGGTCGTATTCATGGCGATTTTTGAAATTGTGACTTCCTATAACAACTGGGAGGAAATAAAAAAAGGCAATCTCGCCGTAGCTATGGCTACGGGCGGGAAATTATTCGGAATCGCTAACATATTCCGCTTCTCCATTGAACATAATGATGCCCTCACCCAGACGATGGGATGGGGCCTTTACGGCTTCTGTCTTCTGATTGGCGGGTATTTCATCTTTGAATTTTTAACGCCTTCGTTCAAGATAGACGAGGAAATTGCTGCGGACAACAGGGCTGTCGGTTTTATTTCCCTTATCATATCCGTCGGTCTTTCCTATGTGATCGGGGCGAATATTATTTAGGGAGCGAGTCGTTTGGAAACCTTAGCGAAAGTCCTCATGGTCGTTGCCGCTCTATTTCTCATAGTCGGTATTTTGTATTTCATCATTTAGCTGTATCGTGTACTAGAAGAGAACGATTGAATTCATCGGAGACGGACTCCGGTGAATTTTTTTATATTCTGTAGATTCTTGTCAAATATTCTCAAAATTTTAAATTGTATTTCAAATGTTGGGGAAGTGTCGTTATAATAGAAGAGAAGATAAAAAAGGGGGCATGTGAGTATGACAGACTTTCAGCGTCCATGGCACAAGTACTACCCGCCGGAAGTACCGGTGGAAATGGAGTACGACCAACGTCCACTGCAGGATTACCTGCGCGATACCGCTCAAGCTTACGGAGAAAAGAAAGCGCTTTATTTCATGGGGAAGGAGCTTTCCTATAAGGAAGTGTACGATCAATCCCTGGCTGCAGCCAGTTACCTGCAGCAGCTGGGTGTGGAGAAGGGGGATCGTGTTTCGATCATGCTGCCCAACTGTCCGCAGTCGGTCGTTGCGTATTACGGTGTGCTTCTTGCCGGTGGGATTGTCGTTCAGACGAACCCGCTGTATATGGAGAGGGAACTGGAGTATCAGATGAAGGACTCTGGGGCCAAGGTCATCATTTGTCTCGATATCCTGTATCCGAAGGCGGCGAATGTGAAGCCGGAAACAGATCTGGAACATATTATAGTGACGGGAATTAAGGATTACCTTCCATTTCCTAAGAATAAGATTTATCCTTTTATACAGAAGCGTCAATATCAAGTGCTCGTTAAGCCCGAGCAATCGACGGACACCCACCTCTGGACCCATCTCTTAAAGGAGAGCACACGGGAAGTAAAGCCGGTTGATGTGGATCCTTTGGAGGATTTAGCGCTGCTGCAGTATACCGGCGGTACGACTGGATTTCCAAAAGGGGTAATGCTGACCCATTACAATTTGATCGTCAATACACAGATGGCGAAGAAATGGCTGTATAAATGCAGGGACGGAGAAGAGCGGGTGCTTGCCATCCTGCCATTTTTCCACGTGTACGGCATGACTTCGGTGATGAACTTGTCGGTTATGATGGGCAACAAAATGATCCTTATGCCGAAATTCGATGCGGAAGCTGTATTGAAAGTCATCGAGAAACAGCGTCCGACGCTTTTCCCTGGAGCACCTACCATTTATATTGCGCTGTTGAACCATCCGAACTTGAAGAAGTATGATCTATCCTCGATTGAAGCCTGCATCAGTGGTTCTGCGCCTCTTCCGGTTGAAGTGCAGGAACAGTTTGAGAAAATCACCGGGGGCCGTCTCGTGGAAGGCTACGGTTTGACTGAAACGTCACCGACCACGCATTCCAACCTTATCTGGGGCCATCGGGTCAGCGGAAGCATCGGTATTCCATGGCCGGACACAGACTCGAAAATTTTCAAGATGGATGCGGATGAGGAAGCGGATTATGGAGAAATCGGGGAGATTGTCGTCAAAGGACCTCAAGTCATGAAGGGATATTGGAACCGTCCGGAGGAAACGGCTCAGGTGTTGAGTGAAGATGGCTGGTTCCGGACCGGGGATATGGGCTATATGAACGAAGATGGATATTTCTATATCGTGGACCGTAAAAAGGATATGATCATCGCCGGTGGGTACAACATTTACCCGCGTGAAGTGGAGGAAGTGCTGTATGAACACTCCGAAGTGCAGGAAGCGGTTGTAGTCGGAGTACCGGATCCGTATCGCGGGGAAACCGTCAAAGCTTTCATCGTTAGAAAGCAGGACAGCGATATTACGGAAGACGAACTGAATGAATTCTGCAGGAAGCATATGGCGGCCTTTAAAGTACCGAGGTTATATGAATTCAGAGATGAGCTTCCGAAGACGGCTGTTGGTAAGATTCTGCGCCGTCAGCTCGTCGAGGAGGAGAAGGCGAAATATGAAGAATCCGAAAGTATTCAATAAACATAAAAAAGAAAGTTGACAGAATATTTCCTTGAATGTAATATAATAAATGAATGATGATTCATTCATTTTCAGTATACAGATCAAGGAGATATCCACATGAAAAAAAACAAACCGAAATTCAAACAGATTATAGATGCAGCGGTCGAGGTCATTGCTGAAAATGGGTACCATTCCTCACAGGTATCAAAGATTGCTAAAAAAGCAGGAGTGGCGGACGGCACGATTTATTTATACTTCAAAAACAAGGAAGATATCCTCGTTTCACTGTTTCAGGAGAAAATGGGGCAGTTCATAGAAAAGATTGAGCAGGAAACCACCTCCAGGCAGTCAGCGGATGAAAAGCTCCATACGCTGATCCATACGCACTTTGAGCAGCTGGCTGCCGATCACCATCTGGCTATTGTCACCCAGTTGGAGCTGAGACAATCAAACAAGGACTTAAGACAGAAAATCAACAATGTCTTAAAGCGCTATTTGAATGTCATCGACCAAATCGTCGAGGAAGGTGTGGAGGAAGGGCTGTTCCGAAATGGCTTGGACCGCCGTCTCGTACGTCAGATGATTTTCGGGATGATGGATGAGACGGTAACCAACTGGGTCATGAAGGATCAGCGTTATAACATAGTAGACCAGGCAAGTGAAGTCCATAGCTTAATTATCTATGGATTAGCCCGGAATCGTGAAGAAGAGGAGAGGTAATGTTGTCAACATTAACGATGGAAATCCAAAACCATGTTGCAGAGATCACCCTGCAGAGTCCTCCGGCCAATGCTTTGTCGAGCCATATTCTAAAGGACCTCTCTGCAGAACTGGATAAGGTGGAGCAGGACGCATCCGTCAAGGCCATCCTTCTGAAAGGCGAAGGAAGATTTTTCTCGGCCGGGGCAGATATTAAGGAATTCACGACCCTGCAGGGCGCGGATGATTACAAGTCCCTGTCCTCCAAGGGACAGAAGCTTTTTCAGCGGATCGAAAACTTCCATATCCCAGTGATTGCATCCATACACGGAGCTGCCCTTGGAGGCGGCCTGGAACTGGCGATGGCGTGTCACATCCGCTACGCCGCAGAAGATGCCAAACTTGGACTTCCGGAAATCAACCTTGGAATTATACCAGGCTTTGCAGGGACCCAGCGGCTTCCGAGATACGTCGGAGCAGCTAAAGCGTATGAAATGATTTTGACGGGTGTTCCAATCACCGGGCAGGAAGCGGCGGCCAGCGGGCTGGTCAACAAGAGCTTTTCTGCTGAGGAAGTGCATGGAGAGGCGGCAAAACTGGCCGCTGCTATTGCGGAGAAGAGTGGTCCGACGATTCATCATGTGATGAATCTCGTTCCTCTGACACATAATCCTCAGTTCGAGGAAGGGAACCGCGCTGAGGCGGAAGCCTTCGGCGATGTCTTTGGGAAAGAGGATGCCAAAGAAGGCATTCAGGCGTTTATTGAGAAGAGGAAACCTGATTTCAAACATTAATGCTTTAGGAGGTCATAGACAATGAACATTTATGTACTGCTTAAAAGAACGTTTGATACAGAGGAAAAGATCGCGGTCAATGGTGGAGCGATTGCTGATGACGGAGCTGAATACATTATCAACCCTTATGATGAATATGCCGTGGAGGAAGCGATCAATCTCCGTGACGCCCACGGCGGTGAGGTTACGGTCGTAACGATCGGCGAAGAGGACGCTGAGAAACAGCTTCGTACAGCCCTGGCGATGGGGGCGGACAAAGCCGTCTTGGTTAATACAGAGGATGACCTTGAAGAAGGTGACCAGTTTACAACCGTCAAGATTTTGGAAGCCTTTTTCGAGGATAAGGAAGCCGACATCATATTAGCTGGTAATGTCGCGATTGACGAGGCCAGCGGTCAGGTCGGCCCACGCCTGGCAGAACGGCTGGATATGGCCTGTGTGACGACGATTACGAAGATCGAAGTCGATGGCAGCACCGTGAATATCGAGCGGGACGTGGAAGGGGATGTAGAGAAGGTGGAAACTTCCCTGCCCTTGATCGTTACGTGCCAGCAAGGGTTGAACGAGCCGCGCTATCCATCTCTTCCTGGAATCATGAAAGCGAAGAAAAAGCCGCTGGAAGAGCTGGAGATAGATGATCTGGACTTAGAGGAAGATGATGTAGAAGCGAAAACAACCACCATGGAGATTTTCCTTCCACCTGCGAAAGAAGCCGGCAAGGTTCTTGAAGGGGAAGTCGACGATCAGGTGAAAGAACTGGTTTCCTTACTAAAAACTGAAGCGAAAGTCCTGTAAATAGACAAAGGGAAAGGAGAATGGGTTATGAGCAAAAAAGTATTGGTCATTGGAGAAGCGAGAGAGGGATCTCTCCGTAACGTCACTTTTGAAGCAATTGCTGCAGCGAATCTCGTCAGTGATGGCGGCGAAGTGGTCGGTGTCCTCTGCGGAGACGGGGATTTGAAGGAAATGGCACAGGAAATGGTGTATTACGGCGCCGCACGTGTCATCACTGTTTCAAACCCGGAATTGAAAACGTATACATCCGATGGATATGCCCAGGCAGTCCATCAGGTGATTGACGATGAGTCTCCGGAAGGGATCATCATGGGGCATACCGCCATCGGGAAGGACTTGACGCCGAAGCTTGCCAGCAGGCTGGAGTCCGGGCTGATTTCAGATGCAACGGAAGTTGTAGTCGAAGGCGGAGATATCGTCTTCACCCGTCCCATTTATTCTGGTAAAGCTTTTGAAAAGAAAAAGATTACAGACGGACTGATTTTTGCTACCATTCGTCCAAATAACATCCCGTCCCTGAATCGTGATGATTCCTTGACCGGTGCGGTATCAGAGAAAGAGGTCCAAATCTCCAACATCCGCACAATCATCAAAGAGGTCCTGAAAAAATCCTCCGATGGCGTGGATTTATCCGAAGCCAAAGTCATTGTAGCCGGAGGACGCGGGGTGAAAAGTGCAGAAGGATTCGAGCCGCTTGAACAGCTGGCCGAAGCGCTCGGCGGAACCGTAGGGGCCTCCCGTGGTGCGTGTGATGCCGGTTACTGCGACTACTCCCTGCAGATCGGTCAGACAGGGAAGGTCGTTACACCGGACCTCTACATTGCCTGCGGGATTTCCGGTGCGATTCAGCACTTAGCGGGAATGTCCAATTCCAAAGTCATTGTAGCCGTCAATAAAGATCCGGAAGCGAATATTTTCAATGTAGCTGATTACGGCATCGTCGGTGACTTGTTCGATGTCATCCCGAAACTGACCGAAGAAATCAAGCAGATGAAAGTAAACGCATAGGAAAAAGCCGGAGCCGATCATTTGGCTTCGGCTTTATTCCATGTTTAAATAGGGTATAAACAAAATATTAGTCACTAACAATAGATAGTGATATACTCTTTACAGACTAAAAGGTCGAGGAGGAATTATAGTATGGCAATTGTAAAAGCGACTGATCAAACATTTACAGAAGAAACAGGCCAGGGACTTGTCCTTGCAGATTTCTGGGCACCTTGGTGCGGACCTTGTAAAATGATCGCTCCTGTATTGGAAGAAATCGATGCGGAAATGAGCGACCAAGTAAAAATCGTGAAACTCGATGTTGATGAAAACCAGGAAACAGCTGGTAAATTCGGCGTTATGAGTATCCCGACACTGCTTCTTTTCAAAGACGGCCAGGTTGTTGACCAGGTTATCGGCTTCCAGCCTAAAGAAGCGCTAACTGAAATCATTACGAAACATGCCTGAGTAAAAAGGTGATCGTAGAAAGCCGCGCTGTATGCAGCGCGGCTTTTATCATGCATAAATGTACCGGTCGTGTGGTATTTTCATTATATATCCTTCTGACAGTATGGAGTGAAAACAATGAATTCAACGATTAAGGAGAAACTGGCCGTTTTACCAGACCAGCCCGGCTGTTATTTAATGAAAGATAAGCACGGGACAATTATTTATGTGGGGAAATCCAAAGTATTGAAGAACCGCGTGCGCTCCTACTTTACCGGAGCCCATGACGGAAAGACCCAGCGTCTTGTGCGGGAGATCGTCGATTTTGAATACATTGTCACCACCTCTGAAATAGAGGCGCTGATTCTTGAGATGAACCTGATCAAAAAGTATGATCCGAAATACAATGTTCTATTGAAAGATGATAAGACTTATCCTTATTTGAAAGTGACCGGTGAACGTCATCCCCGGCTGATCGTAACGAGGAATGTGAAGAAAGATAAGGGGAAATACTTCGGTCCCTATCCGAACGTCATTGCGGCAAGGGAGACGAAGAAGCTGCTCGACCGGCTGTACCCTCTGAGAAAGTGCAACACGATGCCGGACCGTGTGTGCCTGTACTATCATATGCACCAGTGCCTCGGCCCCTGTGAGTTCAAGGTTACAAAACAGACAAATGATGAAATCGTCCAGCAGATTACATCCTTCCTGAACGGTGGTCATAAGGAAATCAAAAAAGACTTGAAGCAGAAGATGCTCGATGCCTCAGAGGAGCTGGATTTCGAGCGGGCCAAGGAGCTCAGAGACCAGATTGAACACATTGAATCGGTCATGGAGCAGCAGAAGATGACCATGAACGATCAAGTGGACCGGGATATTTTTGGATACAGCTATGATAAAGGGTGGATGTGCGTGCAGGTCTTTTTCATCCGCCAGGGCAAGCTGATCGAACGAGACGTCTCGCTGTTCCCGTTCTTTGATGATCCGGAAGAGACCTTCCTCAGCTACATCGCCAGGTTTTACCTGCATCAAAACCACCCGTATCCAAAGCAGGTGCTCGTGCCTGTGGCGACGAACGTTGATGTTCTGGAAGGCGCCATTGATACGAAGGTGATGATTCCGATGCGCGGGCGCAAGAAGGAACTGGTGGAACTGGCCATGAAAAACGCCAAGATTTCCCTTGAAGAGAAGTTCGCCTTGATTGAGCGTGATGAAGAGCGGACGATCAAAGCCGTGGAATCGCTGGGAGAAAAACTTCATATCGAAACCCCGCACCGGATTGAGGCGTTTGATAACTCCAATATCCAGGGAGCGGATCCGGTTTCAGCGATGGTCGTCTTTACGGACGGCCGTGCCGATAAAAAAGAGTACAGAAAATACAAAGTCCGGGATGTTAAAGGCCCGGATGACTATGAAACGATGCGTGAAGTGATTCGCAGGCGGTACCAGCGTGTCTTAAAAGAAGACCTCCCGCTGCCGGATCTGATTGTGGTAGATGGAGGGAAAGGGCAGATGTCCGCCGCCCTTGATGTGTTGGAGAACGAGCTTGGGGTAGATGTTCCGCTCTGCGGCCTTGCCAAGGACGATAAGCACAAGACGAGCGAACTCCTGTATGGAGATCCTCCTTCGCCGGTGGATCTGGATAGAAAATCGCAGGAATTTTACCTCGTCCAGCGGATTCAGGACGAAGTTCACCGATTCGCCATCTCCTTCCACAGGCAGCTGCGCGGAAAAGGAGCCATCCAGTCCGAGCTGGATGAAATTCCTGGTGTCGGTCAGAAGCGGAGACGCCTCCTGCTTCGTCATTTTAAATCCGTGACAGAAATCAAGGAAGCAGATATTCACTCAATTACGAAGCTCGGAATCCCGGAACCTGTAGCCAACACGATCCTCATTCATTTGAATGACAACCAGGACAATCCTGATGAACAAGAAGAACCAGCTGAGGAATAACAGCTGGTTCTTTCTTATGCTTTCATCGCTTTGATTTCCACGACATTGTCTTTTTTGTTTACTTCTTCAAAGCACTCATATGTATCATCGGTCATTTGTGTAATGGATTCGGAAAGAAATCCGCATTCCAAACGAAAATCCACGTCCAGCAGTTTTTGGTGGAGGCGTTTTTCGATCATGTGCCCTTTCAGGTGAAAGGTGTATTCGGTCTTCTTTTCTTTTATTTTAACGAGCTCTCCCCAGCCCATGTACTGGAAGAATTCAAAGAGCTCATCGAAAGTTTCAAGACTGGTCTGACGGGCCATGTTTTTCCCCATGTAATAAAGGAGATAAGGGGCATCTTTTCCGAGAAAGTCAGGGAGGGTGAAGTAGCGCATTAAATCGAACCCTGCTCCGGTGCCCACAAGCGATGAAATGTTGCTTGTTGTTAGTTTCGTAGATTCTTTCAAAACGCTCATTCCTTTCTCTCTTTATTATCACTCGAAATCTTCAGTGGTGCAATATGATTTCTTTCATTTTATCAAAAGGAAATAAATGTGTATTTTTGAACATTTTATAATCCCGCTTTCTTGACGCTTATTCGGGATAGAAGTACAATAAACATGTCACAAATTGTACATTCGTCAGACAAGTTTAGGGAATGGGGCTTTTCCTATAATTTTTTTAAGCGGAATTAAAGCGCTTAACTGTCTGAAAAATGTCCATATTCAATCTGTTACTATCTTGAGGGGGGTAAATATGGCGGGAACGCGCGGATACGTCAATCGAAGACTACATTCATTACTGGGAGTTATTCCAATCGGGATCTTTTTGATTCAGCACTTGACTGTAAACTATTTTGCAACACGTGGTCCACAGGCATTCAATGATGCGGCACACTTCATGGAGAGTCTGCCTTACCGGTATGTGCTGGAAACCTTTATCATTTTCCTACCACTGTTGTTTCACGCAATTTACGGTGTGTATATTGCCTTTACAGCCAAAAGCAACTTGTCTAATTTCAGTTATTTCCGTAACTGGATGTTCATTTTCCAAAGAATCACAGGGATTGTTACGCTGATCTTTATTGCGTGGCACGTCTGGGAGACACGGATCGCCATCGGTTTTGGATGGGCGGATCTTAACTATCAGTTGATGGAAGGGATTTTAACGGAGCCGTTCTTCTTCTGGTTCTATGTAATTGGTGTAATTTCCACAACCTTCCACTTTTCCAATGGACTGTGGTCCTTCTTTGTCAGCTGGGGCATCACCGTGTCACCACGCTCTCAGAAGATCATGACCTACGTAAGCATCATCGTTTTCGTTGCCATTTCCTATGTGGGAGTGCGCACGTTGATTCAGTTTGCCTACGGAATTTAAACTATGAACATAACAATGGCAGTTTTATAGATTTTCAGTACTTAAGGGAGTGAGCTTCAATCATGACAAATAAAAATATTGTTGTTGTCGGCGGCGGCCTGGCCGGCTTGATGGCAACAATTAAAGCAGCAGAACAAGGGGTTCACGTAGATCTTCTATCTATTGTGCCCGTTAAACGTTCTCACTCTGTATGTGCCCAGGGCGGAATTAACGGGGCCGTCAATACAAAAGGGGAAGGGGATTCCCCGTGGGAGCACTTTGATGATACGGTCTACGGCGGCGACTTCCTCGCCAACCAGCCACCGGTCAAAGCGATGTGTGATGCAGCGCCCGGCATCATTCACCTTCTGGACCGTATGGGAGTCATGTTCAACCGTACGCCGGAAGGGCTTCTCGATTTCCGACGTTTCGGTGGAACGCAGCACCACCGGACAGCCTATGCGGGAGCTACGACAGGGCAGCAGCTGCTGTACGCCCTTGATGAACAGGTCCGCCGCCACGAGGTGAACGGTCTTGTAACGAAATACGAAAACTGGGAGTTCCTTTCCGCGATTATCGGCGACGATGGTGTCGGCCGTGGAGTGATCGGACAGAATTTGAGCACCCATGAAATTAAAGCGTTCCCTTCCGATGCCGTCATTATGGCAACCGGAGGTCCCGGGATTATCTTTGGCAAGTCCACCAACTCGGTCATCAACACGGGCTCTGCTGCCGGAGCCTTGTATCAGCAGGGTGTGAACTACGCCAACGGGGAGTTCATCCAGATCCATCCGACTGCTATTCCCGGCGATGATAAACTGCGCCTGATGAGTGAGTCGGCACGTGGAGAAGGTGGACGTGTCTGGACATACAAAGACGGGGAGCCTTGGTATTTCCTTGAGGAAAAATATCCGGCATACGGAAACCTTGTGCCGCGTGATATCGCAACGAGGGAAATTTTCGACGTTTGTGTTAACCAGAAACTGGGAATCAACGGAGAAAACATGGTATACCTTGACCTCTCCCATAAAGATCCTAAGGAACTGGATGTTAAGCTTGGCGGCATCATAGAGATTTATGAGAAGTTCGTCGGTGAAGATCCGAAGAAGGTTCCGATGAAAATTTTCCCAGCCGTACACTATTCGATGGGCGGCATGTGGGTCGACTATGATCAGATGACCAACATTCCTGGTATTTTTGCCGCTGGTGAATGTGATTACACACAGCACGGAGGCAACCGTCTCGGAGCCAACTCGCTTCTTTCCTCCATTTACGGCGGTATGGAAGCAGGTCCGAATGCTGTGAAATATCTGGATGGTCTTGAAACCCTTGCAGACGATATGAGTTCAGCGCTGTTTGACAAAGCCGTCAAAGAAGAGCAGGACAAATTCGAGAACATTATGAGTATGGACGGCGACGAAAACGCCTACCAGATTCATAAAGAGCTTGGGGAATGGATGACGGATAACGTGACTGTTGTCCGTGATAATGACAAGCTGCTGGAGACGGATAAGAAGATTGTTGAGCTGATGGAACGATATGAACGCATCAACATCAACGATACATCCCGCTGGAGCAACCAGGGAGCGATGTTTACCCGCCAGCTTTGGAATATGCTGCAGCTGGCCCGTGTCATCACACAGGGGGCCTATAACCGTAATGAAAGCCGCGGTGCCCATTATAAGCCTGAATTCCCGGATCGTAACGATGAAGAATGGCTGAAGACAACGGTAGCAAGCTACGACAAAGAAAATAACAAGCCGGTTTTCCGTTATGACGATGTCGATACATCCTTAATCGAGCCTCGTAAACGTGACTACTCGAAGAGTAAATAAAGGAGGTAACGATCATGAGCGAAAATAAAATGATTACGATGATCATCAAACGACAGGACGATCCTGATCAGTCTCCGTATGAAGAGAAGTTTGAGATTCCGTATCGTGAAAATATGAATGTCATCTCTGCGCTTATGGAAATCCGCCGTAACCCTGTCAATGCAGATGGCCAGGCGACGACACCTGTCTATTGGGACATGGGCTGCCTGGAAGAAGTATGCGGGGCCTGTTCTATGGTGATCAACGGAACACCACGACAATCCTGTACAGCGCTCGTGGATCAGCTGGAACAGCCGATCCGCCTGGAGCCGATGTCCACGTTCCCGATCAACCGTGACCTTGCGGTTGACCGGAGCCGGATGTTTGATTCCTTGAAGAAGGTCAAAGCCTGGATCCCGATCGATGGAACATACGATCTTGGTCCTGGACCACGTATGGCCGAAAGCAAGCGTCAGTGGGCCTATGAGCTTTCCAAATGTATGACATGCGGTGTCTGCCTGGAAGCCTGCCCAAACGTAAACAGCAAGTCCGACTTTATCGGACCTGCACCATTGTCCCAGGTGCGCCTGTTCAACTCCCATCCGACAGGAGAAATGAACAAGAGCGAGCGTCTGCAGACGATTATGGATGGCGAAGGTCTGATGGGCTGCGGGAACGCACAAAACTGCGTACAGTCCTGTCCGAAAGGCATTCCTTTGACAACATCCATCGCGGCACTGAACCGTGATACCGCCGTTGAATCTTTCAAGAGCTTCTTTGGCAGTGATAAACAGGTATAAATCCCTGCGAAGGACCCCGGAGCCGACCGGGGTCCTTTTTTTACTGTCATTGTCAGGAGGTGGACAGAAAACTTACAAGTTCTTCTGACTATAAGGGGGTTGTAGGACTTGAGAAGGATAGTATAATAGATGTGACTGAAATTCGCTCAAGTAAGAAGGTGAGCCGTAGTATGAAAAACTTCAAATGGTCTCAATGGATTGTTTTGACCTTTTTTATTGTATCAGCGTGCTATTTAATAATCTTATCCGTAACCCAGCCTTATCTTGGGATTGATGCTGAACAGCAGGAAAGCGGCTGGGTCATAACCGACATAGAGAGTGGGGGGTGGGCGGACAGGCAGGACGTCCCGCCGGGATCTGTTATTCTCTCTGTGGATGGGGGGAACCCGGGGCTTCACCATTCTCTTTCGATGTTCAATGAACTGGAAAATGCCCAGTCCTTCACGGTGGAATCTTCCGGACAAGTACGGATGTACAGGGACATCGACCAGTTCAGCCGGGTCCACTGGGTGTTTTATATTCTGCTTCCTGCGCTGTTTTTTGTGGCGATTCTAGGAATCTCTTATCTGGTTCATAAACGGGTGCCTAAACGGTATTCGGCCGAACAGCTAATTTTGTATTTCCTGGCAATTGCTACGGCTTATTTGAGTAACAGTGGAGCCGTGAGGGATGACTTGTATAGTCTTGTTTTGAATACCAGTTTATTCCTGATTGCTCCTGTTATCCTTCTCCATTTCCTGCACAATTACTTTCAGGAATTGAAGGTCGTCTGGTTCTCTAAGAACATTCTCTATTTCTTATACGCTGCCATGGCAGGTGTTTCCCTGCTGGATACGTATTATTTAGTAACTCTTCAAAACCCGTCCTACTTTCAACTGGTGCCGCTCACGTGTCTGCTTGGGTTGTATATCATTACCTTTGTGATCGTCTACAAGGGTGTATATATTTACCGGCATGCCGCTGTCGGACCGGTCTTTAAGTATATGGCGATCGGAATGACCGTTGCGTTTTTCCCTTATATTCTTCTTTACTTGATCCCTGTTCTCGTTTCCGGCGTGACCATTGTGTCGCTGGAGTTCGGTGCCATGTTTCTGATTGCTATTCCAGCCACATTCATGTATTTGATTACACGGGAACAGCTGATTGATATCAATTTCATCATGAACCGCCTGCGCTATTACTTTATCCTTTCTGTCCTCCCGTCTTTCGTACTGACAGCTGTTATCGGGTGGATTGTATCCGGCTTGTCGATGGTGTCCTATATCCAGCTGTATTTATTGATGCACACAGCGTTGATTGCCTTCTTATCCTTAAAGGAAGGGCTTGACGTCCGTATGCAGCGGTTTCTCTTTTCAGCACGGTACAGCTACCAGGAAAGTATGCACCGGCTGGCCAGCGACATGAAGGATCAGTCCAATGCGGTTGATTTGATGAAGGTCGTGAGGGATGAAATTAAAAACGTGATGAGTGTACGCGACATCTACATTTTCTCCAAACATAATAAGCGGAAGATGTACTGTGTCTACAATGAAATTCCCGAGGGGATTGTCGACCATTTTGACGACCACCTGTTCCATCACCCTTATGACATCGGCTCCATCATTGAAACGGATAAAGGATTTGGTGTCGTCGTCGGGCTGTCACTTGAGAAGATGACGATGCTCTGGTGCAGAGGGAAAAAGGACTTTACCACTTTAAACCGGGATGAAAAAACGTATTTACAAACCATCTCCCATCATGCCAACATTGCGATAGAGAATATGAATTTGATTGAGGATCTGGTCAAGGAGCTACGCACGTTAAGAAACGATCAGACGCAGAAGTATCCGGCATGGCTGTCCCGGCTCTTATTTACGATTGCGGAGAACCAGCGGAAGCAGCTGTCGATCGATATCCACGATACGGTGCTCCAGGAGCAGCTGTATCTGTACCGTAAAATGGACGACCTGATCCGCAACCGGACCGATTTATCCACGAGTCTTCATGCTGAGTTGAAGATGTATAAGGAATCTCTTCTGGACAGTATCCACCTCACGAGGGAAACGTGTAACGAGCTGCGGCCGGCCTTCATCGAAGAACTTGGACTCGTGCAGTCATTGAAGAATTTGATCCATCAGTATCAGCTTCGTTCCAATTTCACCGTTTACTTTTCTCATGAACGGTTTGAATCAGAGCTGGATCAAGAAAGGATTCTCGGAATTTTCCGGATTGTCCAGGAACTGTTGACGAATGCCATGAAGCATTCCGAAGCAAAAATCGTCAAACTCTCTCTTTTCAATAAGAAGGACCAGGTGGTTCTCTATTATTCAGATAATGGAAAAGGAATGGATTATTCCATGAAGCGGGACCTGTTTTCCCATATCGGGCTTTCGGGAATTGAGCAGAGGGTCAACGGTTTAAATGGAAGTCTGGAAATCACCACAGCACCAGGGGAAGGATTCAGGACGACCATCACTTTCCCCTATCCGTCACACAAGGAGGTCCAGCACGTATGATTCACGTATTAATAGTCGACGACCACCCCGCTGTTGGAGCAGGCACCAAAGCGATGCTCGAGCAGGAGGGGGATATGCAGGTGGATGTCATCCACGAAACCGATCATCTGGAAAGCTGCCTCGAAAAGAAAGCCTACGATGTGCTGCTTTTGGATTTATATATGCCCGGCCTGAACGGCATTGAACTGGCCAAACGGCTAAGAAAAACGTTCCCGGATATTAAAATGCTGATCTATACCGGGTTTGATTTGAGCACGCACTTCAATATGATTGTGGAAGCGGACATCAACGGCTTTGTCAGCAAAACTGCTGCCAGTGAACAGCTTGTTACAGCGATCAAGGCGGCTCTAAGAGATGAAGTGATCATTCCACTCCACCTTTTCAAACAGCTGCGCCGCACCGAGGCCTGCACGGCCGAAACGATCGAATCAGCTGAGAATAAAGGCATTTCCCTGAATGAGAAGGAACAGTCGATTTTGAAGGAAGTGGCATCGGGTTTCACCAACAGGGAAATCGCCCAGACGCTCCATATGTCCCAGCGGAGCGTGGAGTACACGCTCACCGGAATTTTCAACAAGCTGAACGTCCGATCCAGGACCGAAGCCCTTTTCAAAGCCCAGGAACTCGGGCTTGTGTCTAAATCATGAATGCGTAGCACACGGGGGCTAATCCCCTCATACGATACAAAGACTAAATAATTCCCCTCAAGAAAAGCTCAGGAACAACAAGGAGGGGTACGCTTGTGAAGGAGGACGGCTATCGGCCAACACAAATTCTTACCAAGCGGGAGCGAGAAGTCTTCGAGCTTCTAGTACAGGATAAGACGACAAGGGAGATCGCAAAAGAGCTCTTCATTTCGGAGAAAACTGTGCGGAACCACATTTCAAATGCCATGCAGAAGCTAGGAGTGAAAGGCCGTTCCCAGGCAGTGGTTGAACTGCTGCGTATGGGTGAACTGGAACTTTAATTCCATGATGCAGCAGAGGCTTTGGTCTGTGGATTGGAGGGAGTCCTTTCAGGTAGGGTCTGTCACGCGGTGATGATCATACCTGAAAGGGTTTTTTGTATCACCGGATACATTCACCTTGAAATTTCAGAGAGAAACGACCACAATAATACTTATCAAGTCATTTCGTTAGGAGTGCTGAATGTGGCTGAAACCCAGCAGACATCCATGATCGCAGATGTAGAGAAGGAACTTCGTTACATATCCGGGATCATTAAACAAAGAGGACGAGTTATCCTGAATCATTACTCGATTACAGCTCCGCAGTTTGTAGCGCTGCAGTGGCTGATGGAAAAAGGGGACTTAACGATCGGGGAACTCTCCAATCATATACACCTGGCCTGCAGTACGACAACGGACCTTGTCGACCGTATGGAGAAAAACGAGCTGGTTGAGCGGGTCAGGGACCCGAAGGACCGCCGGGTCGTCAGGATCCATGTACTGAGCAAAGGACAGAAGATCATTCACGAAGTGATCGAAAAACGACAGAACTACCTGGAAAACGTGTTGAGAAATGTTCCGGAAGAAGATGTGGAAACGCTGAACCGTCTGCTCCACGTCCTTCATGAGAACATGATTGAAATCGATGAAGAAGAACATTAAGCCATAAAAGAGGGATGCAGAGTGAAACAGGCAATCGGAGTCATTGATTCTGGCGTCGGGGGACTGACCGTAGCGAGAGAGTTGATGAGGCAGTTACCAAAGGAAACCTTTATCTATCTTGGGGACACGAAGCGGTGCCCGTACGGTCCGCGTTCAGAGGAAGAAGTGCGGGCATTCACATGGCAGATGGTCAACTATCTGCTTGGCAAAAATATAAAAATGCTCGTTGTCGCCTGTAACACAGCGACGGCTTATACGCTGGCTGAGCTGCAGGAAGAACTGGATATCCCGGTCATCGGGGTTATTGATCCGGGGGCGCGTGCCGCCATCAAGGTGAGTCAGAACAAACGGATCGGCGTCATTGGTACAGAAGGGACTATTGAAAGCAAAGCCTATCCGCAGGCGCTTGCTTCCATTGATCAGGATATCCGGGTGAACGACCTGGCCTGTCCCCCGTTTGTCCCGATGGTCGAAGAGGGGATATTATCCGGTCCGAAAGCGGAAGGAATCGTTTCCCGAACGCTGCAGCCATTGAAGGACATGAATCATATTGATACATTGATCCTCGGCTGCACCCATTATCCGCTCATCAAGGATCTGGTCCAGAACGAGATGGGGGATCACATCCAGGTCATCAGCTCCGGTGAGGAAACAGCCCGTGAAGCGAGCCTGATTCTTGCCTATCACAAAGCACTGGAAACCGATGACCATACACCAAGGCATGAATTTTACACGACCGGCGATATGGAGAAATTCCGTCTCGTCGCCAACAGCTGGTTTGAAGAGCCGATTCAGATCCTGAAATCGGTAGAACTGGAACACGTATCAAGCTCCGCCTGAAACAGGCGGAGCTTTTTCATATGCTGTTCTCCTCCAAATTACCCTGGTCTATTCCAATCGAGGGCTCGTATACATGGTAGTACAATCTATCTCAGGGGGGAAAAGAATGAGAAAATACAGCTATAAATCCTTTTTGACGGCCCTGGTGCTTCTAATGTGCACGGGGCTGCTTGCCGGATGCCTGTTTGAAGGAGAACAGTCGCTGGAGAAAATGGATGCTCCGGATGAAGCTGTGACAACATCACCGGAAGAGGATGGTTCAGCACCGGAGGAGGATGGAGAGAAAGCAGAGGATTCGACAGAACAGGAATCCACAGCAACCGTCCCTCGTGAGCTTTATTTAATGGATGCCAATGGAATGATCGCCCCACAGACTGTGGAACTGCCGGCTTCTCAGGAAGTCGCTTCCCAGGCGTTGGAATACCTTGTGAAGGATGGGCCGGTCACGAATCTGCTGCCGAACGGGTTTGAAGCCGTTCTGCCGGCAGGAACAGAAATTCTTGGGTTGAATACGGAAGAAAATGGAACGCTTGTCGTCGATGTGTCGGAGGACTTTAAAAATTACGAGGCCAAGGATGAAGAGAAAATCCTTCAGGCGATGACCTACACACTCACTCAGTTTGACAACGTGAAGCGGATTAAGCTGTGGATCAACGGACACGAGCAGGAAGTCATGCCTGTAGACGGCACTCCGATCTCCCAGGGCGTCTCCCGGGCGGACGGGATTAATAATAACGTCGGCGTGCAGCGCGATGTGCTGAACAGCAAGGCCGTTACCGTCTACTTCCCTGCCCAGAACGGGGAGCAGGTGTACCACGTTCCTGTCACCACACGTGTCGCTGAAGACAGTGATGAATATGCGGCAAGAGTGGAGGCCCTTTTTGAAGGGCCTGAGCTCGGCAGCTCATTGACCAACCCCTTCCATGAAGGGGCAGAAATGGTCAGCTCCCGGCTGGAGAACGGCGTCCTCGCCCTTTCCTTCAATGAAAAAATCCTGACAGGATCAGATCAGCCGGCCCTGTCTGATGCTGCCCTCGCCAGCCTTGTGTTGAGCATGACGGATCTTGAGGATGTGGAATCGGTCGAAGTTCAGGTCGAAGGATCGGAGCAGGTCATCAATGAAGCGGGTGAGCCGCTCGCCGAACCTGTTTCAAGAACCGACATCAGTGGTGCTGAAGAAATGTAAAACCCGGCGCTTCAGAAGTGAATCACTTTTGAAGCGCTTTTTACGTTCATGAATAACTACCCGCACGTATGTAATTTGTGTTAAGATGGGCAAGGATAATGATGAAGAAAAAGGAGGTCATCATTGATGCGAAATGATCAACGCGAAGTCAATGAATTAAGAACCGTCACAATAGAAACCGATTATGTGAAACACCCGGAGGGATCTGTACTCATCAGCTTTGGAGATACAAAAGTGATCTGTAATGCCAGCATTGAGGACCGAGTGCCTCCTTTTTTACGTGGTCAGGGCAAAGGCTGGATTACAGCTGAATATGCCATGCTTCCAAGAGCCACGGAATCACGCAACATCCGTGAATCTTCTAAAGGGAAAGTATCCGGCCGGACGATGGAAATCCAGCGCCTGATCGGCCGCTCTCTACGCGCGGTCGTCGATCTTGATAAAATCGGAGAACGTACCATCTGGGTCGACTGTGACGTCATCCAGGCCGATGGTGGCACGCGGACCGCTTCCATTACAGGTGCCTTTGTAGCTGTCGTGCTTGCTCTAGGAAAGCTTGTGAACAAAAAATCCATCAAAGAGCTGCCGATCACCGATTACTTGACGGCGATTTCCGTCGGGGTACTGCCGGACGGCAAAGAAGTTCTCGACCTCTGCTACGAAGAAGACAGCCGTGCTGAAGTAGACATGAACGTCATCATGACCGGCAAAGGCGAATTCGTAGAGCTTCAGGGAACAGGAGAAGAAGCAACCTTCTCGATGCAGCAGCTGCAGAAAATGCTTTCTCTTGCCGACGAAGGTGTCCAGGAGCTGATCAAGCTTCAGGAAGAAGCAATCGGAGAGTGGGCAGACGTGATTCGTGCTAAAGCCGGAGCCGCCAAAGCATGAAGGAACTATTAATCGCCACTAAGAACGAAGGGAAGATCAAAGAGTTCCGCGAGATGTTTTGCAAATACGGCATCTCCGTCGTTTCCCTTCTCGATCATGACCCTTCCATCGATATTGAAGAAACCGGTAAAACGTTTGAGGAGAATGCCGTCATTAAAGCAGAAGCGATGATGCGTGCCTTGAACATCCCTGTTGTAGCCGATGATTCCGGTTTAGAGGTCGATGCCCTGAACGGAGAGCCGGGGGTTTATTCCGCCCGCTATGCAGGAATAGAAAAAGATGACGAAAAAAATACAGCTAAACTGCTGAACGAGCTGAACGGAGTGTCCGAAGAAGAACGGACCGCCCGTTTCGTCTGTGCCGTAGCCGTCGCACGACCGGGAGAAGCGACGTTTACGAAGCGTGGAACGTGTGAAGGCCGAATTGCCGGGGAGCCGCAGGGAGAGCAAGGGTTCGGATATGATCCTGTGTTCATCCCGGAAGGCTCCAGCCGGACGATGGCTGAGCACACGTCCGACGAAAAGAACGCCATCAGCCACCGTCATCATGCCATCGTGCAGATCGAAGACTGGCTGAAAACTCAATCCTGAAAGTGGGGATGAAGGATGCCGAAAGTACTCATCATCAGTGACACACACGGACTAACCGACGAAGTAATGGAAGTGAAAGAACGTCACAGCGACGTGGATGCTATGATCCACTGTGGCGACTCCGAGCTCTCCTACGGATCGAAGGAGCTGGAAGGCTTTCATTATGCCAAAGGAAACTGTGACTTCGAACCCGAAATGGAAAACGATCAGGTTTTCACTGTCGGAGACATCACATTCCTCGTTACGCACGGGCATTTGTTTCAAGTGAAATCCACCCTGATGCCCTTGTCCTACAGAGCGGAAGAGGCTGGAGCCCAAATCGCCTGCTTCGGACATTCGCATATTGCAGGAGCGGAAAAGGTGAAGGACACCCTCTTCATTAATCCGGGAAGCGCAAGACTTCCACGTGACCGCGAAGAACCGACCTACGCCATTCTGGAGTGGGAGGATCTCGATCACGTCCGCCTGCAGTATTACCATGTGAACGGGCAGAAAATCGACGGTCTTTCCATGGAAACAGCAGTAGCAGCAAAGAATTAAAATTCTTTGCTGCAATCTGTTGACATATAAGCGAATCCCTAATATAATAATTCTTGTCCGCTTCAAAAGGACGTTAAAAAATATCCTTTGAAACACACATACATAGCTTTACATGCGCGGGTAGTTTAGTAGTAAAATCTCAGCCACGAGCTGAACTTCTACCGAATCCACTGCGAGTTGCCCCGACGGACTTTACTTCCTTAAGAAGCTTTCAGAGGAAGGGGCATGCTGCGAAAGATAAACGCAGCTGAAACACATTTACATATGCGGGTGTAGTTTAGTGGTAAAACCTCAGCCTTCCAAGCTGATGATGAGGGTTCGATTCCCTTCACCCGCTCCATACATATTTATTTGTCCCAGTAGCTCAGCTGGATAGAGCAACAGCCTTCTAAGCTGTGGGTCGGGAGTTCGAATCTCTCCTGGGACGCTAAATGAAAAAACCGAAACCTTTTCAAAGGTTTCGGTTTTTTTATGGAAAATTTTTTATGTCTATAAAAAGCCTTGTGTTAGAGTTTTTTCATGATTTATTACAAATACGTTATAATCCATAAGATGTAGATTCATGAATTCATACGGCTAGAAGAAAAGAGAAGATAAGCGCCTTACAGACTCCCTTATTTTGTTATCTTCCATATTAGCAAAACCAATAACTAGTTTCTTTTTCCCTTTCTCAGTCATCTCATAATCCCGTAAGAAAAAGCGGCGAATCGTATATAGAACGATTTTGTTTTCTCTGGCCCGTTCCTCAATCTCAACATAAGAAAGAGACGTTTCAATATCCACTAAAAAATGAAGGCCGGCAGGAATGTTGTGAATTGTTATCTTGTCTTGAAACGTCTGGCGCAGCTCCCGAATAAGCGCTGCTCTTTTCGCTTTATAATAGGCATTCATCCGCTTAACGTGCCTTCCGTATTCCCCTTCATCAATGAAGTATTTAAGGGTCCACAAGTTGAGTCCTGAAGGGCCGTCAATCCAATAGTCAAAAGCATTCCGGTAGCTTTGTAACAAGTCGGGTGGCAGAACCATATAGCTGATCCGTAGGCTCGGAAGCAGAGTTTTCGAAAAGGTCCCGGTATAGATGACTTGCTGGTTCTGGTCGAGACTCTGAAGGGAAGGGATATGGTCCGTTCCATATTTAAATTCACTATCATAGTCGTCTTCCACAATGTAACGACCAGGAGACTCGGCTGCCCAGTTTAGAAGCTCTATTCTTCTATTTATAGGCATGATTGTCCCAGTAGGAAACTGGTGGGAGGGAGTTACAAAAACCCATTGAGGATCGCTATCCAAAAGGTCCTGAATTGAGATACCCTGTCGGTCCAAAGTCGCTGGAGTTACCGGGAAACCCATATTTTTAAGTAGATTATAAAACCGCTGGTACCCAGGATTTTCGACAGCCACTTGTGTATCTTTTGCCTGTAAAGACATTAATTTATGAATTAGTGGCTGGGTTCCGGATCCGATGACAATTTGTTCGGGCCGGCACCGAACGCCCCTGGTGAGAGCAATCATCGTTGCGATTGATTCGCGGAGTTCATATGGCCCTTGAGGATGTGGAAGGAGGGCGAGTTGGGTTCGATGATGCTCCATGACTTTCTGCTGGTACTTCCTCCATTTCTTAAAAGGGAAATGCTCCGCATCGGTGGCAATATGAGAAAATGTAACCTTGGGATGAAATCCATCTTTAGTACAGTCCTCTCTCAAACCCTCTGGGAAAGGAACGTCTTCTTTGTTTCTTTTAATGTAACTTGTAATATCTTCTACAAAATACCCTTTGCGTTCTGCACTGTATATATAACCTTCCGCTAGTAATTGCTCGTAGGCGTGGGCTACGGAATTAAGACTGACCTCCAGATCCTGGGCCAGTCTCCGTTTCGATGGAAGCTTCTTTTTGCTGAGACGGTCGTCGAGGATCAGGTCTCTTAAGTGCGTATAAATCTGTTTGTAAATGGCAGGTTGTTCGGCTCCTTTTTCAATATGGAAAAACACAAATAGCTCCTCCTACTATGTATCTGGTCCCATTATTATTTAAAATCTGGTACTTTTAATTGTACCAGAAAATTGTCATAATTATCTATAAAATTTAGGGGAGGGATCAGCAGTGACCAATAAAACATTGAATAAAGATGATTTGCAGAGGAAAAGAAAGAAATACATACCAAAAGGAATAGGGAATGGGAATACCAATATAGCCGACTATGCTAGAGGAGCAAGAGTATTCGATAATGAAGGCCGTGAATGGATTGACTTTGCTGGAGCCATCGGTACGCTTAATGTAGGGCATACGCATCCAAAAGTGACGGAAGCCGTCAAGAATCAGGCGGACCGCTACCTTCATCCAGGCTTTAATGTGATTATGTATGACAGCTACATCAATCTGGCTGAAAAGTTGTGCACGATTACGCCTGGTTCATTCGATAAAATGGCTATGCTATTTAATTCCGGGGCCGAGGCTGTAGAAAATGCGGTCAAAGTAGCCAGGAAATATACGAAACGACAGGCTGTTGTTTCCTTTGAACGCGCATTCCACGGACGTACGAATCTAACGATGGGTATGACCAGCAAGGTGAAGCCTTATAAATATAACTTCGGACCTTATACGCCGGAGATTTACCAGGCTCCATATCCTTATATGGCCAATAAACCCGAACAGATGACCGATGAGGAATATATTGACTACAGTATCATGCGCTTTAAGGAGTATTTCGTCACCGCGGTCGCACCGGAAACGGTAGCATGTGTCGTAATGGAGCCGGTCCAAGGTGAAGGCGGTTTCATTATTCCTCCAAAACGCTTTGTGCAGGAAGTAAGAGACTTCTGTAGCGAGCACGGCATTGTTTTTGTGGCTGATGAAATCCAGACGGGTTTTGCACGAACAGGACGGTTATTTGCAAGTGAACATTTCGATATTGAGCCGGATGTTATGACGCTGTCGAAATCCCTTGCAGCAGGTATGCCGTTAAGTGCGGTAGTCGGAAAAGCAGAAATCATGGACGCTTCCTCTCCAGGGGAACTTGGTGGGACCTATGCCGGGAATCCGGTCGCCTGTGAAGCGGCTCTTGCTGTCATTGAGGTTATGGAAGAGGAAAACCTAAGCGATAAAGCTGAACACATTGGTGCTACACTGGAAGATAAATTAGAAGAGTTGAAAGCCCGCCACGATTATCTTGGCGATATCCGCAGACTTGGCGCGATGGTTGCGGTAGAAATTGTTGATGCGGAAGGGAACCCGGACAAAGCAAAAACGGGTGCAATCACATCCTATGCCAACAATAATGGACTGCTGCTTCTTTCTGCTGGGGTAAAAGGAAATGTCGTTCGTTTTCTGACACCGCTTGTAATCACGGATGAGGAATTGAATGAAGGAATGACGATTTTAGGACAGGCTTTTGACGAAGCGGCAGACTAATCGAAGAGAGGAGGAGGCTTTATGGGGAATACGATCCAAGTAAAAAACCCGGCAACCGGGGATATCTTGAAAGAGGTAGATGTGACCTCAGCTTCCGAAATTGAAACGGCCTTAAGAGAGGGAGATGAGGCATTCAAATCATGGTCAAAGGTGAATGCTCATGAGCGTTCACGTCTTTTGAAAGAATGGTCTGAGAAAATTAAAGAAGAAACGGAACAGCTGGCGGAAGTAATGACGCTTGAAAGTGGAAAGCCGCTTAAAGAATCACGTGGAGAAGTCGCCTATGCGGCAAGTTATATCGATTGGTATGCGGAAGAAGCGAAACGAATCTACGGCCGAACGATTCCTTCTAACACTGAATCCAAACGCATTGTTGTAACTAAAGAGCCTGTCGGTCTTGTGGCTGCCATCACCCCATGGAACTTCCCTGCCGCTATGATGACGAGAAAAGCTGCACCTGCCTTAGCCGCGGGCTGCACGTTCGTGGTTAAACCCGCCGAAGAAACGCCGCTTACGACGATCAGATTGGTGCAATTAGCCCATGAGGTTGGGATTCCAAAAAATGTGGTTCAATACGTGAATGGATACGGAGCAGATGTTGGGCCGATTTTCACAGATAGTCCACTCGTACGTAAGATAACCTTTACCGGTTCTACGCCAGTAGGCAAGTTACTAATGGAAAACAGTGCGGCAACCATGAAGCACGTATCCATGGAACTAGGAGGTCATGCGCCGCTTATCTTGGCAAAAGATGCCGATATCGATTTCGCTGTCGAGCAGACGCTTGCTTCGAAATTTCGGAACGCCGGGCAGACATGCATCTGCGCGAATCGAGTGCTCGTCCATGAATCCATAGCGGATGAGTTTTCAGAGAAACTTACCGCTCGCATCAAAGAGCTTAAGGTCGGAAATGGTCTTCATGAAGAAACGGATGTTGGGCCGGTTATTAATGCGGATGGTTATGAAAAGATCCATACGCAGATTGAAGATGCAGTGGATAAGGGTGCGAAGGTTCTTTATGGTCATCAATACGATAAAGATGATGAAAAAGGCTATTATTTTGTTCATCCTACTGTACTCGAAAACGTCGGGGAAGGCATGGACATCATGCAGGAGGAAACGTTTGGTCCCGTAATTCCACTGACAACTTTCCGTGAGAATGAAGAAGCGGTCAACATTGCCAACAATACACCGTTCGGGCTCGCCGCTTACTTCTTCACCAATGATTACCGAACCGGTATTTACTACCAGGAGCATCTGAAGTTCGGAATCCTCGGCTGGAACGATGGAGCACCATCTGCAGCGCATGCACCGTTCGGTGGTATGAAAGAGAGTGGCATTGGACGTGAGGGCGGTCCTGAGGGGATCGAACCTTACATTGAAACGAAGTATCTTTCTATCGGAGGCATTGAATAGTTTTTTTAGTTGTTGAAAAAGTTATTTCTTGTTCAAAACCAAGTAGTTTGAAAACTTTAGTATTCATGGGTGGTGCGGCAAGTGCGATTCTACTAGTGCTTGTCCACTTCCCAAAGGTACAAGGGATTTACGAGGCTATTAGCAATGAACCATCTATAATTTCTGCTTTAATTTACTGAATATTTAGCAAACAAGACAATACATAGCTTCCACGTAATCGTTGTAATTTGTGAGTTATACAATATGTGATTGAATGTAACGATCAGAAAGTTTCTTTTATTAAGAAAAGAGAAATTTGTAACACAAACCTAGGAGGACCTTTTCCATGGAAGAACAAAAATTAAAGAAAGTCCTATCAAACTTTGATTTATTATTTCTGGCCCTCGGAGCCATGCTTGGTTGGGGATGGGTGGTACTCTCTGGTACTTGGATAACGGAAGCAGGCTCACTGGGAGCGGTTATAGCCTTTGTAATTGGCGGTTTTCTTGTCATCTGTGTGGGGTTAAACTATGCAGAACTAGCTTCAGCAATGCCCAAGGTGGGTGGAGAGCATGAATACGTACATAAGGCATTAGGAGCCAAGTACTCTTTTGTAGCCTCTTGGGCAATCACCCTTGGATATGTATCCGTAGCAACATTTGAAGCCGTTGCTCTACCGACTGTTATTGACTACTTACTACCAAATTATCAGGCTGGTTATCTGTGGACCATAGCTGGCTGGGATGTTCACTTAAATTGGGTGTTAATTGGTTCAGTAGGAGCCTTAATAATTACGTTCATTAATTATATCGGTTTAAAGCAGGCAGCAGTTCTGCAGACGGTTTTTACTTTGATGATTATTGCCGTAGGACTCATATTAATTTTTGGCTCTGCCTTCCTTGGAGACCCAGGGAATCTGTCTCCATTCTTCGTTGGAGGTGCAAGCGGTATCATGACCGTGTTAGTCATGGTCCCCTTCTTGTTTGTTGGATTCGATGTGATTCCACAGGTGGCGGAAGAAGCCAATCTCCCTCGCAGGAAAATCGGTACACTATTAATTGTATCTGTAAGCAGTGCTGTCATATTTTATCTTGCGATTGCCTTAGGCGTGGGATTAGGATTAAATCCTGCTCAGCTGACGAATGCACAACTCGCTTCTGCAGATGCGATGGGAGCGCTTTTTAATTCAAATACTTTTGCCCAAATTCTGATCCTTGGCGGTGTGGCCGGGATTATCACAAGCTGGAACTCTTTCATTATTGGAGGTAGCCGCGTCCTCTATGCGATGGCGAAATCCGGAATGCTGCCCGCCTGGTTTGGTTATCTGCATCCGAAGTACCATACACCTTCAAATTCGATATTATTTATCGGCGTTCTTTCTATGCTAGCACCACTATTAGGTAGGTCCGCACTCGTATGGATTGTAGATGCTGGCGGCTTAGGAATAGTCGTTGCCTATTTCTTTGTAGCCCTGTCTTTTATTGTTTTAAGGAAAAAGAAACCCGAGATGGAGCGACCATTCCGCGCAGCAAAATCACCAATCTTTGGCTACTTAGCTCTCGTATTAAGTTTAGGGTTCATAATTCTATATTTCCCTGGGATGCCAGCAAGTCTTATCTGGCCGTATGAGTGGATCATGGTAGCTGGGTGGACTTTACTTGGCGCTTATTTCTTTATTCAGATGTTGCGTGGAACGTATCAGAAGAAAATGAATTCTTCACAAAAGCGGGCTTTATAGAAGATGGAAAAGGGGGGGGGGAAGACCATGAATGTTGAAATTTTAATTTTATTTATTAACGCAACGCTGGTAACCGTCATTTCATCCGTTGTTGTAATTGCTATTCTCAGAAAGCAATATCTGCCTATTATCAAAGAGATGGAAAAGGAAGAGAATCAGGAAGAGTATACGGAATCGGAAGAAAAACGAATCAACAGTAATTTATAATAGAGGGGAATCAATATGGCCATTACGATATTTGCGCTCGTCTTACTGCTTTATGTAGTTGTAGGAGCTTTCATTAGCCGTTATGTTAAAAATAGTGATGACTTTTATACCATGGGAGGAAGAGGATCGACCATTCTCATCGTCGGTACGCTTGCAGCCACGTATCTTAGTGCTGCAACGCTGCTCGGGATAGCGGGTCAATCTTATAAAGAAGGTCCACTTGTTATTGCGACACTCGGATCATTTGGTGCTTGGCTCGGAACTCTGGTCGCTGTCGTCTATATGGGAAGAAAAATGAAAGCGTTAGGTTGTAAGACGATGCCGGACTTCTTTGATAAGCGATTCAACAGTAAGTGGGTCAGCATTATTGCTATTATCATAATGATTGTAGGTTTGGTTGGGTACGGTGTTATTCAGTTTATTGGAGCAGGACTGGTACTAAGTGAAATAACGGGTATCAATTTCCAATTACTCATTGTCTTATTTACAATTGCGTTGATTGCCTTTACAGCCTTTGGCGGTATGTATGGAGTGGTCGTAACGGATACGCTCATGTTCTTCACGATGCTTACGATCTCCATTGTGATTGCTCCGATAATTATTGGACAGGCTGGGTTTGAACAAATGAAAGGTTTATCAGAAACCATGCCTAATTACTGGACGATCGGCGGTACGGAGAATCGCTCGATTGGTTGGTCAATTTCTCAGTTTCTCGTTTGGATTATGTTCTTTGCCTGTATGCCGGCGCTCGTATCGCGTGTATTTCCGGCTAAAAATGATTTCGTCATTCTAAAAGCAGCTATCATCGGTGTCTTTTTCGCACCTTTCATGCAGTTGACCGTCTTTATCGCAGCAGGTGGTATGCAAGTATTGCAACCAGGTATTACGCCTACGGACAACGCGATGATTGTTGGGTTTATGGAGTTTACACCTTCAGCCGTGGCAGGTGTAGGACTCGCTGCACTCATGGCTTCAATCATGTCCACAGCTTCTACATTATTTGTCCTGGTAGGTTTCGCGTTATCCAGAGATTTGTATGAAAGACTGTTTGAAAAAGAACTTAATGAAAAACAAAGTCTTACTGCAGCAAGAATTGGTCAAATCATAGTAGCGGTCGTCATCTGCGCGATTGCCCTTGCTCGCCCATCCGCGATTTACTGGATTTCTATTTATGCAGGATCCATTTTTGCGGTTGGCTGGCTGCCGACTATCGTAGCATCTTTTGAATGGAAGAAAATGAACAGTAAAGCCGCTATGATCAGCATGTTATCCGGGGTTGCTTCGTTTCTTCTCTTTGGGGAGCTGATCAGAGCAGGGGTTATGACGCTGCCGACCGGTGTGGACGAACTGATGCTGGCGCTGCTTGTCTCTGTACTATCTCTCATAGGCGCTGGGCTCGTAACGAAGCCGAATGCCCATGAACTGAATTATTACACAGAGATGAAGCGTTCAAGTATGGCATCGATAACTATCAAGGAATTTTTGAAGCAGCCGAACGGTCTTCAAAAGATCAAAAAACAGTATAAACAGTTAATTACTGTTTCTGTACTATTTACATTCATATCCGTCGTGGTATGGGGATACTTTTTTATAAAACTCGGACTCTAATAATCTATTGAGACAGGGAGATGGTAAACGTGAACACGATTAATGAAGAACGACTCTTCCGTATGCTTTCCAAAAGTTCAGAAACAGGGGCGATTCCGGGAAATGGTCTAAGTCGACTAGCACTATCTGATCAAGATCAAGAGATGAGAAATATATATAAAGAATGGTGTGAAGAAGCAGGATTAATGTTACGGATAGACGACTTAGGAAATATGTATGCCAGAAGGGCAGGAAAGAATAACCTCCCTCCTGTGGTGGTGGGATCCCACCTTGACACACAGCCAGCAGGAGGGCGATTCGATGGCATCCTCGGAGTTTTGTTGGCTCTGGAAGTGGTGCAGACTTTAAATGATAATGGCATAGAAACCGAACGACCTCTGGAAATCGTTAATTTCACAAATGAAGAAGGTGCTCGATTTGAACCTCCTATGCTCGGATCTGGTGGGATCGCCGGGGTATTTGATCAAGCGTATGTATATAGTAGAAAAGATGCTGATGGCTTTAGTTTCTTAGAAGAATTGGAAAGAATCGGATATAAAGGAGAAGCAGGAAACCGACTCGGTGATTTCCATTTTTTTCTCGAGCTACATATTGAACAGGGCCCCATTCTTGAAGATGAAGACAAACAGATTGGAGTTGTGGAAGGGGTTCAGGGCATCAATTGGCTGGAAGTGACTCTTAAGGGGGAAGCGGATCATGCCGGTCCGACCCCGATGCACTTACGAAAAGATGCGCTGATGGCTGCTGCAGAAATTATGAATCAATTGGAAAAAAATATTGCGACTACCGATATTACCGTAACCGTTGGTAAGATCTCCGTTTCTCCAAATTCGGTTAATTGTGTTCCTGGCGAAGCTCATTTTACCGTAGATATCCGAAGCGCCAATGATAAACTTCGAAAGGAAGCCTTTGAAGAAACGAAGAAAACGATTCGCCGTGTCTCTGAGGATAGAGAGGTGGGCGTGGAGATGACAGAATTGTGGGAAACTGAAAAAATTGATTTTGATAGTAATATTACGGAAGTTATAGAGAACAGTGCAACTGAACTCGGGTATTCTTCAAAAAGAATACTTAGCGGTGCCGGGCATGATGCCAAGTACGTCAACAATCTCGGTCCCACAGCCATGATCTTTGTGCCGAGCGTAAACGGCAAGAGTCATGTGCCCAGCGAATTAACACTGGATCGAGATATTGTGAGCGGAGCCAATACGCTCTATCATACGGTCCTTACATTATCTAAGGAATAAAAACAAAAGTAAGGTGTGAACTTATTTATGGAAACCAGTAACGAGCTTGTGCGTAATAAAATAGAAGAGCTATGGGAAGAAGAAAAGTTGTTCTTGAAGACGCTCGGAAGTTTTCCCAGTACATTAGGAAATGAAAAAGGTGTTCAACAGTTTGTTTACAACTACTTACAGGATATTGGGCTGGACACAGAGGTGGTCATGATCGATCCGGACCGATTAAGAAAGTATGAAAACTTTGGTGAACCTGAATGGTCTTATGAAGACCGCCCAGTAGTGGTAGGAGAATGGAAAAATAACGGACCAAAAAAAGGAAAAAGCCTCATTCTGCAAAGCCATATGGACGTGGTAAGTGCCGAACCTGAAGATCAATGGGAAACTTCGCCATATTCGCCGGTAATAAAAGACGGAAAAATGTACGGTAGAGGGATTCTGGATATGAAAGGCGGGTTTGCGGCTATTGTGATGGCTGTTAAAGCACTCCGTGAATCTGGCATTGAACTCGGTGCAAATCTGCAAATTCAGAGTGTCATCGAAGAAGAATGTACCGGGAACGGGGCACTTGCCTTACTAGATCAGGGGTACACGGCAGATGGAGCCCTTATCCCTGAGCCCACCCAATCTCGTTTGATTAAGGCACAAGTAGGCGTTATATGGGTTCGGGTGAAAGTAAATGGAGCCGGTGCCCACGTAGAACGTGCGGAGAGTGCTCAAAATGCCATTATGAAAGCGAATAAATTGATGGAATCGCTGATGGAGTACCGTGAGCATATTAATAACCGTCCAAAACATCCCGATTTTGAGCATCACCCCCATCCACTCAACGTCAGTGTTGGTCTGATTGAGGGAGGGAACTGGGCATCCAGTGTTCCGACAGAATGTACGTTTGAAGCGCGAGTCGGCTTCTATCCAGGAACCGATCCGGAAGATGTAAAAAAAGAGGTCGAGCAATGGTTGTTGGATGCTGCTGAAGAGGATGATTGGCTTAAAGAAGCAAAGCCGCAATTTACGTTTTATGGCTTTTCTGCCCCAGGCTATACGATTTCGAAAGAAGAAGAGATTATGGAGGAAGTGGCTGCCTCGCATTATGCGGTAACTGGAAAAGAGGTAAAAGACCTGTCGTTTACTGCTACCACGGATTTGCGGGCGTTTGGTGAGTTCGATATTCCTGCCACGTGTTATGGTCCGAGTGGGGGCGATATGCATGCGCCGAATGAGTATATTGAGCTTTCAAGTTTAAAAGAAGTGACGCATACGATTGCTGAGTTTATTTTACGGTGGTGTAAAGAAAAGTAGCTTGAAAGGATCGGAAGCTGTGAATGTCTCTGCTTCGCAAGAACAGGCCGTTTACATGGCCCAGGATTATTTGGATTATAGTCCATTTTGAATATGGCCCAGGATTATTTGGATTATAGTCCATTTTGAATATGGCTCAGGATTATCTTGATTATTCTTCTTTTTCAAGATCAGGTTTAATTGACCAATTGACTTATGAAGGATTCAGTACAGAAGATGCAGTCTATGCGGTGAACCAAGTTGGTTTGTAATGGCAGAAGGAGCAGTAAATAGCTGCTCCTTCTTTTATTTACAGCCCTCTAAAAGAATTGAATTTTCAGACTAATTAACCTATACTAACAAATAAACCCTATTTTTTTGACCGCTACATACCAACCAGTCAGTATCTAAAGGAGGTTCTTATGAAAACAAACGAAAAACAAACCGATTCCTCTACAGAACAAAAGCCTATTAAGCTTACCGCTCATGAAAGAATTCACCTGCTTGCTGATGACGGATCCTTTCTTGAACTCGGAAAATCTGCCCATTCATCTGTCCCGGGAATGGAAGAACGGACGCCTGCCGATGGGCTGATCGGCGGTTTGATCCGTGTCGATGGCCGGGAAGCGGTCGTTCAGGCCATGGATGTGAGTGTGTTATCTGGAACGGAAGGGGAGGTCCACCTCAGGAAGAGTGAGTATTTTCATCAATACGCAAAAAAGAGGAAGCTGCCGCTATTTAATTTATGTGAAGGCGGAGGGCTGCGGATGCCGGACGGGATGGGTTCAGACGGAATCAGTGACAAGCTTTTTCCGAACTGTCTGCTGGATCACTCCAGAGAAACCCCAATCTTTACCGCCATTCTTGGGGACAGCTTCGGCGGTCCGACGTGGATGGCCGTGACATCGGATTTTGTCACACAGGTGCGCGGAACGGGAATGGCCGTTGCCGGGCCGAGGATGTTGGAGATGGCGAGTGGAGAAGAGATTAAAGCCGAAGAACTTGGGGGGCCTGATATGCATGCGGCATATACAGGACAGATTGATCACGTCGCTGACACAGAGGAAGAAGCGATAACGGCTATGAAGCGGTTTTTCAGCTATCTGCCTTCTTCATATGAAGACACGCCTCCTTTTAAAGTATCTGTGCCTTCGCCCTCATCTTCAGGGGAAAACGCAGCGAGGGTTGTTCCTTCGAACATGAGACGTCCGTATGACATGAATAAACTCATTCGTGAGATTGTCGATCCGGAATCTTTTATGGCTTTCCGACCTTTTTATGGAAAAGCACTCCTGACAGGTTTTGCGCGTATGGACGGGCGGGTCACAGGAGTGGTGGCGAGTCAGCCGCTTCATATGGCGGGGGCTCCAGGTCCGGAGGAGTGTGATAAGGCGGTGGATTTCATCTGCCTCTGTGATTCCTATCATATTCCATTGATTTTTCTTCACGATACTCCCGGGTTCAGGATCAGCAGTCAGGCAGAAAAGCGGAAAATGCCTTCAAAGATTATGAATTGGAATACTGCGCTTGCTAAATCCACTGTTCCCAAGTACTCCATCGTCATTCGCAAAAGCATTGGAGCGGCGTATGGAAACATGAGTGGTCCAGGCATGGGGGCGGACGTGGTGGCTGCCTGGCCGGAGGCTGAAATTAACTTTACCGGCCCCGACGTCGGTGTGAATGTTGTGTACGGAAGGCAGATCAAACAGGCGGACAATCCTTCTGAAGCCCGTGCGGCTTATTTGGAACAGTGGAGCTTCGACAGCTCACCAGCGAAAGCCGCGGGTAAGTTCTTGGTTCAGGAAATCATCGAGCCGGAACAGACCCGGGATTTTCTGCTTCGGTTTTTACGAACGGCGTCGGATAAAAGTGAAAGACGGCTGGCCGACTGGCCGATGTCCACATAAGGAGGAATCGAATGAAAAGCGAAATGAAACGGCATCAAATAGAGAACATGTACCCTCTTGGAAAACACCCGCTTCTCGTATACGTCCAGCACCACGCAGAGGAGCGCCCGCATGAGGCTGCTTACTTTTATTATGGATCCACCCTGACGTGGGCGGAGCTTTTGAATGATATTGAAAAGATGGCTGGATTTTTGTCACAGAAGGGCTTTGAAAAAGGGGACCGGATCGGACTCTACATGCAGAACAGCCCGCAGTATATCATTGCCCACTATGCCATCCAGTCGATCGGCGGAATCGTCTGTCCGTTGAACCCGATGTACAAGTCGAGCGAGTTAACCTATTTAATGAAGGAAGTCGGCTTGAAAGGACTGTTTACCGGCGGGGAACTGTTAAGTGAGGTGAGAAAAACAGACAGCGACCTTCATGCGGTTCTTGTCGTTTCCTACGAAGATTATATTCCTGAGCATACCGAATGGGAAGTGCCGGGTGACTTGAGGGTTCCGGCTTTGACATTAAAGGAAAAGGAAACCCACTGGAGTGATGCTGTAAACGAAGCAGAACCGCAAAAAGCGTCTGAAAATATCGATTTGGATGATACGGCTCTGCTTGCTTTCACATCAGGAACGACCGGAAGACCGAAAGCGGCGATGCTCACATATGAGAATGCGCTTTACAAAACGGCAGCGGCTGTGGAAGCGAATGGGGTGGAAGAGGAAGAGACGTGGCTTGCGGTGATGCCGCTCTGTCATATCGCGGGAATGGTGATGGGCGTGAACATTCCAGCATTTACCGGTTCCCCCTGTGTGTTGTTTGCGAGGTTTGATCCCCGGCAGGTGGTTAAAGCACTGACTGCTTACGATGTGTCGGTGTGGTACAGCATCGCCCCGATGAATGAGGCTGTGTTATCCGTGGCGGACGGGGAAAAAGCGGATGCTCTGCGACTCAATTTGTGTACGAGCTTCGGTATGCCTGTGACAGAAGATCTGGCAGAACGCTGGCGCTCTTTTGCGCCGGACTGTTCGTTGTATGAAGCGGCTTACGGACTGAGCGAGACGCATACCGTGGACACCTATATGCCCGGTGACGGTGTGAAATTCGGATCTGTCGGCCTCCCCGTTCCTGGGTCATCACTGGCTGTCCGCGATCCATTAACAAAAGAACAGCTGCCCGTCGGTGAGTCCGGGGAAATCGCAGTGAAAAGTCCCGGTGTTTTCAAAGGCTACTGGGGTCGGCCTGAGGCGACAGCGGAAGTGTTGGTGGACGGATGGATGCATACGGGTGATATCGGCTATTTCGACGAAGACGGCTATTTATATTTTCAGGGGCGTCTGAAGGAAATGATCAAATCGTCAGGATTCAGCATTTTCCCTGAAGATGTCGAAGCATTACTGAAGGAACATCCCGCCATCTCCCAGGCGGCTGTCATCGGTGTGCCGGATGAATCAAAAGGGGAGGTCGTCAAAGCGTTCATTGTTCTGAAAGAAGAAGCAGCACTGGAGAAAGAAGCATTGATTCAATGGGCAAAAGCCCATATGGCCCGCTATAAAGTTCCGGGTTTTGTCGAATTCCGCACGTCTCTTCCTCAGACAGGAGCAGGTAAAATCCTAAGGCGCGTGCTGAAAGAAGAATCCTGAGACGGAAAAAGAGGCACAACAAGGTGAGCCTCTCCACTTATAAATAATACGGGTGATCCCACGGCAGTCATCCCCTGATAAGCAGCACGTGACCATCCATACGAAAGAGACATCCATAAAAATAAGAGGCGCAGCTGAATGCGCCTCTTTTTAATGAATTTCTTTTTTCTTAAAGCGTCCGCCCCGCACTTCGGCAATATCCCCGATGGCCATGAAGGCTTGTTCATCGTGCTCCTGGACGAGCGCTTTCAGCTTCGCTTCCTCCAATCGGTTGATGACGCAGAAGATCACTTTTTTCTCATCATTGGAAAAGGCTCCTTCTCCTTTTAAAAAGGTGACGCCGCGGCCGAGGCGCTGGATGATGGCTTCACTGATGCTCTCGTATTCATCGCTGATGATATGTACAGCCTTCGATTCATCCAGTCCTTTAATCGTAATGTCGATCATTTTATAAGCGACAAAATAGGCAAGCAGGGAATACATCGCCCGGTCCCACCCGAAGACGAAGCCCGCGCTTCCAAGGATGAACAGGTTGATGAACATAATGATTTCCCCGACAGAAAAGGGGATTTTGCTGCTGATCAGAATCGCAGAGATTTCTGTCCCGTCGAGACATCCTCCGTAGCGGATGACCATTCCTACACCGATGCCGAGGATAAATCCCCCGAATAATGTCGCAAGCAGAATATCATCGGTAAAGGCAGGCACCGGATGAAGCACGGTTGTGGCCGTTGAAAGGATGGCAATGCCGTACACCGTTGACCAGGCAAATGTTTTTCCAATCAAGTTATATCCAAGAAAGAAAAAGGGGATATTCAATAGGAAGATGAACAGCCCGAGTTTCCATTCCGTCAAATGCGACAGGATAATGGAGATTCCGACGATTCCACCATCGATGACCTGATTCGGAACGAGGAAAATTTCCAGTCCTACCGCCATAATGATGGCACCGAGCGTGATGAAAACCGCGCGTTTCGTAAACTCTTTGGACGTAATTTTCAGATGCTGGACTTGTTGACCGCTGATGGCAGGTCCCTCCATTTAAATGAATTTTTATAAAAAACGTTTCCGGACATCCGGCGTCGGTATCGGGCAGGAGTCGTCTTTTTTTCCGAACCATTTGTAACGATTGGATGCAAACCACCGGTAAAAAGCGTTGCGCAGCGGTCTTGGGATCAGAATCAACAAGTACGCAAGCTGCCAGAATCCTTTCAACTGCCGGCTGATCGTCAAAGCGGCGGTGGATTCCAGGCGGGCTTTTCCGTTCTGGATTAATACAAGGCTGTCGGTGTCATGGGGAATGTTATACTGCAAAAGCAGTTCCCGGCCCTTGTCACTTTGAAGCGATGCAAATTGAAACCGGCTGCGGGGATCTCGTTGAATGATGAACTGGACACTTTTGTCGCAGAAATGGCAGTCCCCGTCGAATAATATGATGGCACTCATAGGTATCACCTCATGTATGATTATACCATTTTATGCAGGGATCCTCTAAGGAATTTCAAGAAAACGTCTGCTTTGGAAAAGCGTCAGAGTCCCTCTTTCTCTCATACGCTATGGAGGGAAGGAGTGGTGGATGTGCTGCTTTTCACGTATCTGTTCATCGGCGTGTTTTTCTGCTTTTTTAAAAAAGAACCGGTGCTGAAGGACAAACAGGAGCAGGCGGTATATATGTTTTACCTGCTTGGATGGATTGTCCTGTGGCCGGTGTTTCTTATACGAAGACTCATGCGAGGGATTTAAAGGCAGAACCGCAAAAGATTGCCGGTCATAGTCGGAGGCAGAGGGCAGACAATAAGAGAGGCTTTAAGCCAACCGATTTGAGGAGTGATCAGGATGGAAAAGAATAATGTGCAGTGGCTGCCGGTTATCGCTTCGATCGGTATCGGTGCGGCCACATACAGCATGATGACTGGTCAGGCCGGACAACTGCAGAATGTCATTCCGAGTTTAGCGAAGATGTCCGGGAAACAAGGTACAGCCTCTAATCAGTAAATGAAAAAGGCATGCAGATGACTGCATGCCTTTTTCTACGTCCATTTATATAAGATGTGTGGAATTCTCAGTTGGTAGTTGGATGGATCGTTTATCAATTTCTTGCGTGACTAAGTGAACAAATTCGTCGTCCAGCTGAAGCTTTACAGACTCCAGATAGGTTTCCAGCAAGGTTTGATCATCAAGCAGTGACAAAACGATACAACTCCTTAGCGTATGATTCGTTATTATTTTATTGACATTTACTTATTCTAGCAAAAAAATCTGTTTATTCATGAGTAGAAAGACCTGTTTTGTGGAATTGATGGACGATATATAAATTATTCTCCTATACGATTGATGCAGGTGTGTACGTTTCTGTTTGTTCGTGTCTAAACAACAGGAATAGCGGAAAGCGGCGGTGGGGCACGGGGTTTCCATTGTATTTCTATTGTATTTGCTTTAATATAGCGTAATAAGCTGAGGAACGATGGTTTGAACGGAGCAGCGATAGGAAAGAATAAGGAAACAAGGACGTTTTTTTAGGGAAGGGTGTCTTATGGAGAATAAAAGAGGAAACCTTGTGATGTTTCCTGGATGGAAATCGAGACTGGAGCAGTCGGGACTGGAGGCTCTGAAGGAAAAGCGCTACAAGGAAGCGGCGGAAGCCTTTGAACCACTTGTCGAGTATGATCAGGCCGGCCATGATGTTATCACAGGGCTGTTGATGAGCTGGATTGAGCTCGGTCAGTTCGATCAAGCTGAGGAATTGTGTCAAGAGCAGATGAAGGAAACGATCGACCAGTATTACCATTACTTACATATCTACATTACGATCCTTTTCCAAAGCAGCCGTTACAGCGATATCATCGACCTGCTCGATGAAGTTTTTGAATCCGAGGACATCCCCCACCAGAGCCGTACACAGCTGTGGCAGATGTATGAAGTGAGCAGAAAGCTGCTGGAAGACAGCCGGAAGGAGCAGGGGAAGGAATTATCCCTCGCTTTCAAGGAAGCCTTGGAAACTGATCACATACATAAGCAGTGGCAGACCCTCGATCACTTAAAGAAACAGGACCCCCATGATTATCTGGAGGAGTTTATCGTGTACCTTCAGGAACCAGCCGTACACCCCATGATAAAATCCTCGATTTTGGAATGGTTTAGAGATGGACGTGTGGATAGAGAAGTGGCTTTGACAAAATTCGGCATGGAAATGACCATTGTGCCCGGCCATTTATCGATGCTTCAGCATGATTATATTATGAAGCAGATCCAGATGAGGCTCGGCCAGGTGGAACAGAAAAATCCAACGATGTATGAGATGGTCAACAACTTGTTGTTCCACTACTGCTACGTCCGCTATCCCCTGTTCCCTGATGAAGAGGAAGTGCCGCTGCTCGTCGAAGCGCTGAAGCAGCTCGGCCATGAATACCTGCAGCTTCCCTATAAACCGGATTCCCATTTAGAGGAAGTGGACCGGTATAAATCAGAAATTGAACTGTGTGAGCAGCATTATGTTTTCGTGACCGGTTCCTAGAAAAACCAATGAGAGTCACGCCTTGAAAGCAGCGGGGATTATGTTATAATGTAATGGTTGCAAAAGAGATTCGTATGTAATCAGAGTCATAGAATCAGTAAACCATCGTCTCCGGACGAAAATGTGAATAGATGTTGGAGGGAATTTTTTATGTCAGCAAAATGGGAAAAGCAAGAAGGCAATGTAGGTACATTAACAGTTGAAGTACCTGCAGGCGAGTTCGACAAAGCCCTTGATTCTGCCTTTAAAAAAGTAGTTAAACAGGTACAGGTACCTGGATTCCGTAAAGGGAAAGTACCTCGTAAATTGTTCGAACAGCGCTTCGGAGTAGAATCTCTGTATCAGGATGCTCTTGATATCATCCTTCCGGAAGCTTACTCTAACGCCGTGGACGAAGCAGGCATCGAGCCGGTTGACCGTCCTGAAGTTGACGTGAAGCAGATCGAAAAAGGCCAGGACCTGATTTTCACTGCTGAAGTAACGGTGAAGCCTGAAGTGAAACTTGGCGAATACAAAGGTCTTACTTTTGAAGAAGAAAGCACAGAAGTTACAGACGAAGACGTAGACAGCGAACTGAAGCAGATGCAGGAGCGTCAGGCTGAGCTTGTTGTTAAAGAAGAAGGATCCATTGAGAACGGCGATACAGTCGTTATGGACTTCGAAGGATTCGTTGATGGGGAAGCATTCGAAGGCGGCCAGGCGGATAACTACTCTCTTGAAGTAGGTTCCGGTTCTTTCATCCCTGGTTTCGAAGAGCAGCTTGTTGGTAAGCAGGCCGGCGAAGAAACAGAAGTGGAAGTCACATTCCCTGAAGAATATCACGCAGAAGAGCTTGCTGGTAAAGCGGCTACTTTCAAAGTGAAAGTTCACGAAATCAAAGGCAAAGAACTTCCAGAACTTGATGATGAATTCGCGAAAGATGTCGACGAAGAAGTCGAATCCCTGGAAGAACTTAAAACGAAAACACGCACGCGTCTGGAAGATCAGAAGAAAACTGATGCAGACAACCAGAAGCGTGAAACTCTTGTAAATAAAGCTTCTGACAATGCTGAGGTTGAAATTCCGGATGCCATGGTCGACACTGAGCTTGACCGTATGGTTCAGGAATTCGAACAGCGCCTTCAGATGCAGGGCATGACGAAAGACATGTACTTCCAGTTCACTGGTCAGGACGAAGACGCCCTTCGCGAGCAGATGAAAGAAGATGCTTCGAAGCGTGTGAAAACGAACTTGACTCTTGAAGCTATTTCCGAGGCGGAAAATGTCGGCGTAACCGATGAGGACGTCAATGCTGAACTGGAAAACATGGCTGGCATGTACCAGACAGATGTAGCTCAGCTGACGCAGATGCTTGGCGGGAACACGGACATGATCAAAGAAGACCTGAAAGTCCGCAAAGCCATCGACGTTCTTGTCGAAAACAGCAAAGCTGAATAATACTGATGGAAGACAAGGTGCCCGGGTACCTTGTCTTCTCATATATTTTCTTCGGAAACACCGTTTAGGCGGGGTGGTTTGTGGGGAAAATAATGATACTTCCAAGCGTTTTTACATATACTATTTAAGATGCTCAGAGGTTTGACTTATGCGTTTTATATCTACATAATGAGGGTGTCGCAGGAATTGACGGCACACCTCTAAAAGGTATTGCTTTTGTGTTTGGAGTTTATTTGGTATGATGGGCAAAAGAAGCGAAACGTTGGCGTCGTATCAGTAACTTCAGTCGCAACGATTGCGTCATTTTATTAAGGGGTGAAACGTATGTTTAAATTTAACGATGAAAAAGGACAATTGAAATGTTCTTTCTGCGGAAAGAGTCAGGAACAAGTCCGAAAACTCGTTGCAGGACCTGGCGTATATATATGTGATGAATGCATTGAATTGTGCACAGAAATTGTGGAAGAGGAGCTTGGCAACGAAGAAGAGGTGGAGTTCAAGGAAGTTCCGAAGCCTCAGGAAATCCGTGACATTCTGAATGATTATGTCATCGGACAGGATCAGGCGAAAAAGAATCTTTCCGTTGCTGTTTACAACCACTACAAGCGTATTAACGCCGGAGTGAAAAATGATGAGGTGGAGCTTGCGAAGAGTAACATTCTGATGCTTGGACCTACCGGAAGCGGTAAGACACTGCTTGCCCAGACCCTTGCACGTATCTTGAATGTTCCGTTCGCTATTGCAGATGCTACGTCTCTTACAGAAGCCGGTTATGTCGGGGAAGATGTGGAGAACATTCTTCTTAAACTGATCCAGGCTGCTGATTATGATGTAGAGAAAGCAGAAAAAGGAATCATCTATATTGATGAAATTGATAAAGTAGCACGTAAATCAGAAAACCCTTCCATTACACGTGACGTGTCCGGTGAAGGTGTCCAGCAGGCGCTTCTTAAAATCCTTGAAGGAACGCAGGCGAGTGTTCCTCCACAAGGTGGGCGGAAGCATCCTCATCAAGAATTCATCCAGATTGACACGACGAATGTCCTGTTTATCGTGGGTGGGGCCTTCGATGGGATCGACCAGATTATCAAACGCCGCCTGGGCAGAAAAGTGATCGGATTCGGCTCCGAGCAGGTGACGGACGAAGCAGAGAAGAAGGATCTTCTGACGAAAGTGCTGCCTGAAGACCTTCTAAGCTACGGTCTAATTCCGGAATTCATCGGACGCCTGCCGGTAATCGGCAGTCTCGAGCAGCTGGATGAGGAAGCATTGGTTGAAATTCTTACAAAACCGAAAAACGCTCTTGTCAAACAGTATCAGAAGCTGCTTCAAATTGACCATGTTGAGCTGGAAATGGAAGAGGAAGCGCTTCGTGAAATTTCCCGTCTGGCCATTGAACGGAAGACAGGGGCACGCGGCCTCCGCTCCATTATTGAAGGCATCATGCTTGATGTGATGTATGAACTTCCTTCCCGCGATGATATTGAGAAGTGTATTATCACGAAAGATACAGTCAAAGCGGAAAACGGCCGTCCGAAGCTTGTGCTTACAGATGGAACCGTAGAGGATGACAACAAACAGTCACCGAAAGAAAGTGCGTAACGCCTGAGGGGGTTATCCCTTGAAAAAGCCGTGCTACGAATAACTGTAGCACGGCTTTTTTATAGGGGCTTTACAGGCACGATCCAAGCATGAAACCGTAGTTTCTGCTTATAATAGGGATACCATAAGGAAAGGTCCCCTGCCTGACTCGAGGCCGGGGCTATGTGTGTTGGCACCATCTGGTATCGTTTCGTTTACTTTCCACTTACATTTCTATATGATTAAATTACGTATCCGCATTTATCGGAGGTGCAAATAGATGACAGACAAACAAAGAAACAATATACCTCTACTTCCTCTCAGAGGGCTGCTTGTCTACCCGTCCATGGTGTTACACCTGGATGTCGGCCGGGAGAAATCTGTCCAGGCCCTGGAGCAGTCCATGATGGATGATAATGAAATTTTCCTTGTTTCTCAAAAAGAAGTGAACATTGATGAACCAGCGTATGAAGACCTTTATTCCGTAGGGACCGTAGCCCGCGTCAAACAGATGGTGAAGCTTCCGAATGGAACCAACCGTGTGCTCGTCGAGGGACTGCACCGGGCAGGCATGGATGAATTCAGTGAGGAGGGCGACTTTTACCGGGCGTCTATTGAGATCATTGAAGATGAACATGAAGATAAAAACGAAGAAGAAGCATTGATGCGCATGCTGCTCGAACAATTCGAGAAGTTTGTAAAAGTATCGAAAAAAGTGACACAGGAAACGTACAACACTGTAGCGGACACGGATGATCCAAGCCACCTGGCTGATATCGTCTCGTCCCACCTGCCGATTAAATTGAAGGACAAGCAGGATGTGCTGGAAACCCGCAATGTGAAAGAACGCTTGAATAAGCTGATTGAGCTGATCGGCAATGAACGAGAAGTACTTCAGATCGAACAGAAGATCGGCCGTCAGGTGAAAAAATCGATGGAGAAAACACAGAAGGAATACTATCTCCGCGAACAGATGAAAGCGATCCAGAATGAACTTGGTGACAAGGACGGGAAAACTGGAGAAGTCGCTCAGCTGAAAGAAAAAATCGACAAGGCTTCCATGCCGGAACGGGTGGAACAGGTGGCTCTTAAAGAGCTTGGCCGTTATGAGAAGATACCTCAGAGTTCTGCAGAAAGCTCTGTCATCCGTAACTACATCGAATGGCTCGTTTCTCTGCCTTGGTCGGAGGAAACGGAAGACAACCTGGATGTGAACCGCGCGGAAGGTATTTTGGATGAAGACCACTACGGACTTGAGAAAGTGAAGGAACGGGTGCTGGAGTATCTGGCTGTCCAGAAGCTCACCCAGACGATTAAAGGGCCGATTTTATGCCTTGCGGGACCTCCAGGGGTAGGGAAGACATCTCTGGCCAAGTCCATCGCACGGTCCATCAACCGTAAATTCGTCCGTGTATCTCTTGGTGGGGTGAGAGACGAAGCTGAAATCCGTGGCCACCGCCGGACCTATATCGGAGCGATGCCGGGTCGGATCATTCAGGGAATGAAGCGGGCGGAAACCGTCAACCCGGTTTTCCTTCTGGATGAAATCGACAAAATGGCAAGCGATTTTCGGGGAGATCCTTCTTCTGCGATGCTTGAAGTGCTCGATCCAGAGCAGAACGGGACATTCAGTGATCATTTCATTGAAGAAAACTATGACTTATCGAAAGTTATGTTCATAGCTACGGCGAACAACGTAGCCAACATCCCCGGACCATTGCGCGACCGGATGGAAATGATTACGATTGCCGGTTATACAGAAGTGGAGAAACAGCAGATTGCCAAAGAGCACCTGCTTCCCAAGCAGATTAAGGAAAATGGCCTGAAGAAAAGCCAGCTGCAGGTGAGAGAAGAAGCCCTTCTCAAACTGATCAGGCGCTATACCCGTGAAGCGGGTGTCCGGGGATTGGAAAGAGAATTGGCCGGATTGTGCCGAAAAGCGGCTAAGATTATCGTAGCCGGTGACAAGCAGCGCGTCGTCGTCACCGAAAAAATGCTTGAGGAACTTCTCGGCCGTCCTAAATTCCGTTATGGACGGGCAGAGCTTGAAGATCAGATTGGTACAGCCACCGGTCTTGCCTATACAACAGCAGGCGGAGATACACTTTCTATTGAAGTGTCCATCTATCCAGGGAAAGGCAACTTGACGTTGACGGGTAAACTGGGAGATGTCATGAAAGAATCCGCTCAGGCAGCCTTCAGTTATATCCGTTCACGGGCGGCTGAACTTGATATTGATCCGGAGTTCGTGGAGAAGAACGATATCCACATTCACGTACCTGAAGGAGCGACACCGAAAGACGGCCCTTCAGCGGGGATCACGATGGCCACCGCTCTTGTCTCCGCTCTTACCGGACGTCCTGTCCGCAAGGAAGTCGGGATGACTGGTGAAATCACACTCCGCGGCCGTGTGCTTCCAATCGGCGGCTTGAAGGAGAAATCTTTGAGTGCGCACCGGGCGGGCTTGACGAAAATCATCATTCCTGATGAAAATAAGAAAGACCTGGAAGATATTCCAGACAGTATTAAAGAAGGCTTGACCTTCGTCCCTGTGAAACACTTGGATGAAGTATTGGATCAGGCATTGGCGGAGGGTGCACATGAAGGTTAATACCGCAGATATTGTCATTAGTGCGGCGAGCAGGAAACAGTATCCCAACCAACCGATTCCGGAGATCGCCCTTGCCGGGCGGTCCAACGTCGGTAAGTCATCGTTTATTAACAAGATGATTCAACGAAAGAACCTGGCCCGGACATCTTCCAAGCCGGGAAAAACGCAGACGCTTAACTTTTATATCATCAATGATAAATTTCATTTCGTTGATGTGCCCGGTTATGGCTATGCGAAAGTTTCCAAAAAGGAACGGGCCAAATGGGGAGCGATGATGGAGGAATATTTTGCTGAGCGTGAACAGCTGAAAGCGACCGCGCTCATCATCGACGTCCGCCATAAGCCTTCCGAGGATGACCAGGCGATGTATGACTATTTGAAGCATTTTGACGTGCCGGTGATGGTCATTGCAACAAAGCTGGATAAAATTAAAAAAGGGCAGCGCCATAAGCAGCTGAAAATGATTCAGGAGGTGCTGGAAATGGAAGAAGAGGATACCCTTATTCCATTTTCATCCGAAACAGGTGAAGGAAAAGATAAAGCCTGGAAAGCGATGCTCTCTCATCTGCAGGTATAAAAGAAGACCGTTCTCCCTATGGGAGAGCGGTTTTTTTATGTATTTTTCCATTAAAGAAGAGGAATGTCGAGTATTTATAAGGTATATCTAGTATTTATGCATTATATCCGCTGTACCTTTCTATATACCCATTTTTAGAATCTCACTAATTTTGGGAAATATTTGATAAATCGATATACTTTTAATATTACAGAACGATGACAAACAGAGAAGGGATGATACAGGGCTGATGAAGAAAATGAATGGGATGCTGCTGTTATTCATGACTCTGGTGCTGGTGCTTTTCCTTGCTGCTTGTGGAAGCAGTGACGATGGTGCTTCCGGAGATGAAGGAGACAGTGGTTCAGAGGATACATCAGAAAATAATACGGATTACGAGCTGGTGGAGGAAGGGACATTTACCTTTGCGGCTTCCGGAGAGTTCCGTCCTTTCAGCATGACAGGGGCCGATGGAGAGATGGAAGGCTTCGATATTGACGTGGCCAATGCCATTGCAGAGGAACTGGGACTTGAACCAAGTCCTCAGAAGCAGAAGTTCGCAAGTATTGTAGAAGGGGTGAAAACCGGTCGTTTTGACGCAGCGGTCGCCAGCCATACGATTACAGACGAGCGTAAGCAGGAGGTGGACTTCTCGACACCTTATTATTACTCAGGTGCACAGATTTTCACCCGTGCAGACAGTGACATTGAAACCCTTGAGGATCTGGAAGGAAAAGAAATCGCTCTTTCTAAAGGATCCACATACAGTCAGTATGCAGAAGAAGTGACGGAGAATATCAAGACCTATGACAGTGATGTCGTAGCCCTGCAATCTTTGTCCAAGGGTCGTCACGATGCTGTCATTACCGATTTTTTGACCGGAAAGGAAGCTTCCGGTGAAGGGCTGGATATTGAGGCGAAGGAAATGATTGAACGCAGCGAGCAGGCCGTCGCTGTATCGAAGGAAAATACAGAATTACTAGATGAGATCAATGCAGCACTGGAAACACTTCGAGAAAATGGTACCCTTTCTGAAATCAGTGAGGAATATTTTGGGGATGACATCACAACGCCTCCTGAATAAACCGTGATGTTAGACAGGAACGAAGGTGAAGAGTGCGCAGCCGCGTACTCTTTTTCATATGACAGAGGAGTTGGTGCAGATGTATTTGAATGTTGTTCATTTCTGGGATTCATTGATCAGCAGCCGGGGGATGTTCTTTGAAGCGGCTCAGCTGACGCTCGCCTTAACGGCTGTCTCCATTTTTATTGCAATTTTCATCGGTCTTATGTTTGCTTTTATGAAGATTTCCGATATTAAAGTGTTGGAATGGATAGCGAATATCTACATTTATGTAGTCAGAGGAACACCGTTGATCGTCCAGATTTTTGTTTTCTACTACGGGCTGACCGAAATATGGATGATCAGTGGGTTCTGGTCGGTAGCGCTCGGTCTTGCCTTCCATAATGGAGCCTACATTGCTGAAATATTCAGAGGTTCGATACAGTCGATTGGAAAAGGACAGACGGAAGCAGGGCGCTCTCTCGGAATGAGTCAGGCGCTTACGATGCGCCGGATCATTCTGCCCCAGGCGTTCAGGCGTGCATTGCCACCGCTGGGAAATCAGTTTATTATTGGGTTGAAAGATTCATCCCTGGCTGCATTTATCGGGGTATCGGAGATTTTCGCTGTCGCCACCACTCAGGGGGCGAATACCTTTGATTACATGACCTGGCTTCTTGTCAGTGCGGTATGGTATTTGATTCTGGTCTTCCTGCTGACCCTTGTTGTCGGGGCTGTTGAGAAGAAACTGGCGGCCAGCGATTAATGGAGGAGGAAATCGATTGTCTGATTATATGATTGAAGCGAATCAATTAAATAAATATTTTGGAGACCTGCACGTCTTGAAGGATATTGACTTTCAAGTAAAGGAAAGTGAAGTCGTCGTCTTGATCGGGGCCAGTGGTTCCGGGAAAAGTACGATGCTTCGCTGCCTCAATTTCCTGGAAATGAAAAATGGCGGAGAGCTGTACATTCAGGGGAAAGAAATCAATCCGAAGAAGGATAACCTGAACGAAGTGCGCCAGCGGGTCGGAATGGTATTCCAGCACTTTAATCTGTTTCCGCATAAAACGGTGCTCGGGAATGTAATGGAAGCTCCGCTGCAGGTAAAAAAGCTCTCCAAGGCGCAGGCGGAAGAGGAAGGGAAGCAGCTGCTTGAAAAAGTCGGGCTCGGCGATAAGGCGGATGTATTCCCGTCCCGCTTGTCCGGTGGACAGAAGCAGCGTGTAGCCATCGCCCGCGCCCTGGCGATGAAGCCTGAAATCATGCTGTTTGATGAGCCTACTTCAGCGCTTGATCCGGAGCTTGTCGGAGAAGTGCTTCAAACGATGAAGACCCTTGCTCAGGAAGGGATGACGATGGTCGTCGTTACGCACGAAATGGGATTTGCCCGTGAAGTGGCCGACAGAGTCGTGTATATGCACGATGGAAAGATCGTCGAGAGCGGGACCCCACAGGAGATTTTCGAAAATCCGAAAGAAGAGCGGACACAAGCCTTCTTAAGTTCCATCCTGTAAAAGAAAAACAAGGCTGTCGATGAATGTCATCGACAGCCTTGTTTTTCTGCTTCTCTTACGTTTTCTTTTTAAGAAGGTACAGACCGAAGGCAATCAAGGCCAGAGGCCAGAACCTTTCGACTAATAGGAAGAATTGGTTGATCCACTGCATCCAGGCAGGCATGGTGGGGGAAAAAAGGACAAAAGCTCCTGTCCCGAGGAGGACTAGGGCTGGAATGAGTCCTTTTTTTGTTTTTCTATACTGAAGCAGAAAAGCGGCGCCGACAATACAGAGGTACACGCCCCAGTGATCGCGCCAGAAAACCAGCTGATCAACAGCTAGAAAATGAATCCCGAAACCAGTAACGATCGTTCCTGTAAACAGACTGGAAGTATCTTTACTCACATAGCTGTGAAACAAAAAGGCTGCGCCGACCAGCACGAGCAGGAACGGCCACGAGTAAAACGGCTGCAAGTGGGGAATATTGAGATGACGAAGAAAAAAATACGCACCCAGTCCAATGAAGAGAAACCCAAGCAGGGTATGGTTTTTATTCAATGTGCTCACATCCAGTCATTATGTAATGATAATGTTTGTTCCTTGATATTCTCCTGTAGATTTGGTATATTACAAACGAATTATAAATTAGATTCGTTCTAATCTAATAATTATAAGTATTTGATTGAATAACTCTATTTCATCCTATCATAACAGATTCAAGATCTGTTCATAATTGGGACAAAAAATCTTCCGTTATTTATGTTATAATCTACACTACAGGAGAAAATCTGCACGTGTAATGGGGGTATACGAAATGCACATTATAGCCGTCGGTCTTAATTACAAAACAGCCCCTGTGGAAATTCGAGAGAGGCTCACATTTTCTGAAGAGAAGCTTGAGGAAGCTATGGCCCAGTTGAACGGGCGTAAAAGTGTCCTGGAGAATGTGATTATTTCTACATGCAACCGTACGGAAATTTTCGCCGTCGTGGACCAGATCCATACAGGACGGTATTATATTAAACAGTTTTTAGCTGACTGGTTTCAAGTGGATAAAGAGGCGTTCACCTCTTACCTTGCGATATATGAAACAGATGGAGCTGTCGAGCATCTGCTGCGCGTCACTTCCGGCCTTGATTCCATGGTTCTCGGAGAGACGCAGATCCTTGGACAGATGAAGCAGGCGTTTCTGCGTGCGCAGAATGCAGGCACGACGGGAACTATTTTCAACCAGCTGTTCCGACAGGCCGTCACCATGGCGAAGAAAGCACATAGTGACACGGAAATCGGTGAAAACGCTGTCTCGGTCAGTTATGCAGCTGTGGAGCTGGCGCGGAAAATCTTCGGTGACCTCGCTCATAAGCACATTGTGATTCTGGGTGCTGGAAAAATGGGCGAACTGGCCGCCAAAAACCTTCACGGATCCGGTGTTCGTAAAGTGACTGTGATCAACCGCACGCTGGAAAAAGCGCGGACTGTTGCCGGTCAATTTAACGGGTATGCCCGGACGATGGATGAACTGGAAGCGGTACTCGCGGATGCGGACATCGTCATCAGTTCTACAGGTGCGTCCGAATATGTGATTACGAAGGAAATGATGGAGCCCGCTCATAAGAAACGGAAGGGCAAGCCGCTTTTCTTCGTCGATATTGCTGTGCCTAGAGACCTGGATCCAGCGATGGAATCATTGGAAAGTGTCTTTCTCTATGATATTGATGACCTTCAGGGAATCGTAGATGCCAATCTGGAAATGCGCAGACAGGCTGCGGAGGAAATCGAGATTATGATGGAAGCGGAAATCGTGGAGTTCAAGCAGTGGCTCCAGACGATCGGTGTAGTTCCAGTGATTTCTGCGCTTCGTTCCAAAGCCCTTGATATCCAGTCGGAAACGATGAAAAGCATTGAACGGAAAATGCCTGACTTATCCGACCGTGAACGGAAAGTGTTGAACAAGCATACGAAGAGTATCGTCAACCAAATGTTAAAAGAACCGATCTCACAGGCCAAGGAACTGGCGGCCCAGCCGGATTCTGAAGAAACCCTGAAGCTGTTCACCCAGATCTTCGGTATTGAAGAGCAGGTGGAAAAAGAGGTCCAGGAGCAGGAAAAAAAGAACAGCTCAGCGAATGAGCGTCATATAGAGGCCGATCATTCTGTTTCCATCATCAGCCCTATGATTCATTCCTGAGGGGGGCGGCTCCATGTTTGAGTTGAAATGGGTGTACGAGCTGATCCTTTTCCTTTATGGACTCAGCCTGATCGGGTATTTTATTGATTTTGTCCAGACAAACCGGAAGGCCAACCGTGCGGCCTTCTGGTTGCTTAGTATGGTCTGGGTTCTGCAAAGCGTCTTTCTGTTGTCCCAGTTTTTCATGAACGACAACTTTCCAATCATGACGGTTTATGACGGCTTATATTTTTATACGTGGATTCTCGTCACGTTTTCTCTATTAATCAACCGGCTGTTCAAAATGGATTTTCTCGTATTCTTTACGAATGTCGTCGGTTTTTTGATTATGATTATTCATATTTTCACAAGGGCTCAGAATGTAATGGAGAAGGAAGGGGTGGCGCTGGTCAATGAGCTTCTCGTCATCCACATCAGCCTGGCGATTATCTCCTATGGCTTTTTCACGCTTTCCTTTATTTTCTCCATCATGTATTTACTGCAGTACCGGCTGTTAAAAAAGAAAAAATGGAATGCCAAATTGTTCCGGCTCGGTGATTTAACAAAGCTGGATCATTTTTCTTATATTGCGGTCATTTTAGGCGTGCCCCTCCTCCTCATTGCCATCATTCTCGGGGTTGTCTGGGGTTATGTTTCAACAGATGTGTTCTACTGGTATGATTTTAAGACGCTCGGCTCTTTCCTCGTGTTGATCGGTTATATGATTTATCTCATTCTGCGGGTGGTTAAAGGGTATCAGGGACGGACCATTTCCATATTTAACGCCGCCGCCTTTTTATTTCTACTTATCAATTTCTTTTTATTCAGCTCCCTATCCAATTTTCACTTTTAAAGAGGAGGAACAAGCATGAGGAAAATCATTATCGGCTCTAGAAAGAGTAATCTGGCCATCACTCAGACGGAATGGGTGATCGATCAACTGAAACAGATTGATCCATCCTACGATTTCGAAATTAAGCGGATCACGACAAAAGGGGACCAGATACTTGATGTGACGTTATCTAAAGTAGGAGGCAAAGGCTTGTTCATCAAAGAGATCGAACAGGCGATGTATGACGGTACCATTGATATGGCTGTCCATAGTATGAAGGATATGCCGGCTGTGGTGGCTGAAGGGTTGACGGTCGCTTCCGTACCCATCCGTGAAGATCACCGCGATGCGTTCGTTTCCAACGGTCACGTTGCCTTGAAGGATCTTCCGGAAGGTGCCATCGTTGGGACCAGCAGCCTGCGCCGCGGGTCTCAGATCAAAGCGGTCCGTCCGGATCTTGAAATTAAATGGATCCGCGGGAATATTGACACGCGCCTTAGAAAGTTGAAAGAGGAAGATTACGACGCGATCGTTCTGGCCGCTGCCGGTTTGAAGCGGATGGGCTGGGATGACAACCTTGTCACAGAGTATTTAGAGCCGGAGGTTTGTGTACCTGCTGTCGGTCAAGGAGCGCTCGCTATCCAGTGCCGTGAAGAGGATAAAGAACTGCGTGATTTTCTTATGAAACTGAATCATGAATATACGCAGACGACAGTGGCGGCCGAACGGAAATTCCTTCACGACCTGAATGGCGGATGCCAGGTTCCGATTGGCGGGTACGCTTACCGGAAAGGCGATGATATCGTTCTTACCGCTTTAGTGGGAACGCCGGACGGCGAAACGATTCTTCATGAGACGGTCACTGGACAGGATCCGATTGAAGTCGGGCGTCATGCGGCTGATCTTTTAAGAGACCAGGGGGCACAGGAGATCGTTGATCGTGCCAAAGAGGAGTATGGTCAGTAATGGACGCGCCACTGCAGGGGAAGAACATCCTCATTACTAGAGGCAGATCCCAGGCGGCGCCGTTGAAAGAGCGGATTGAGGAAGCGGGCGGTGTTCCAAAACATACCCCGCTTCTCGCTTTTCAATTGAACGATCAACAGAAAAACGAACACATAGTAGAAGAACTTCACGAATTTTCCTGGATTTTTTTAACCAGTTCCAATGCCGTGAAGTTTTTTTTCAAATGGCTGGATAGGCATGGCCGGGTTCTTCCTGATCAGGTCCGTATAGCTGTCATCGGCACAAAAACAGAACGTGCGCTGCAGAGGTATGGAAGAAAAGCGGATTTTTTGCCTGCATCCTTTCAAGCGGCTAAAATGGAAGAGGAATTTTTTCAAATGTACCCGGATCCGGGAAAGCTTTTATACATACGGGGAAACCGTTCCCGGGACGTTCTTCCGGAAGCTTTTCGTAAACGTGGCGTGTTTTTCAAATCGCTGACCGTTTATGATACGCTGTTATTGACGAGTAATCAAAAAAATATTACCAGCTGGCTGGAGAACGGGGACCTGGATGCCTTGACGTTTACAAGCCCGTCCACCATACAGGCTTTTAAAGCGGTGACGAAGGGCAGCCGGGAAAACGGGTTGTCCCTGCCCTGCTTCTGTATCGGACCGACGACGGCCCGGAAAGCGGAGGCGGAAGGGTTTACCTGCGTGTTCACTCCGCCGCAGTATACCATAGAACACATGGTGGAACAGATGGTTTTCTATTTTAAGAACGAAAGGAATCGATAGGAATGAAAGATCTGCAATTTAAACGGCACCGTCGACTGCGCCGCACGGAATCCATGAGGGCGCTCGTAAGAGAAACACATCTGCGCACAGATGATTTGATCTATCCGATTTTTGTCGTCGAAGGCCGGGATATTAAGAATCCAGTAGCTTCCATGCCGGGAGTTCATCAAGTGTCTCTTGACCACTTGACGTCCGAAATGGAGGAGCTTGTGACGCGAGGCATCCGTTCAGTGATCGTTTTCGGAGTTCCTGGACATAAGGATGACGTCGGGAGTGAAGCTTATAATGAAGAAGGCATCGTCCAGCGTGCGATCCGCCAGATTAAAGAAGAGGTACCTTCCCTGACCGTCATTGCTGATACATGCCTGTGCCAGTATACCGATCACGGTCACTGCGGCATCGTTCGTGACGGGGACATCGATAACGATGAATCCTTAACCTACATTACCCAGACAGCTGTCACCCAGGCACAGGCCGGTGCGGATATTATTGCTCCGTCCAATATGATGGACGGCTTTGTCGCAGCCATCCGCCGGGGACTTGATGAAGCCGGCTTCAGTCATATTCCAGTGATGTCCTATGCCGTGAAGTTTGCGTCCGCCTTTTACGGTCCATTCCGCGATGCTGCTCACAGCTCTCCTCAGTTTGGAGACCGCCGTGCTTATCAAATGGATCCATCCAACCGACTGGAAGCTCTTAGAGAAGCAGAGTCTGACGTCGAGGAAGGCGCTGACTTCCTTATCGTCAAACCGGCACTGGCTTATCTTGATATCATGCGGGAAGTGAAAGACCGTTACAACCTGCCTGTCGTCGCCTATAACGTCAGCGGCGAATATTCCATGATCAAGGCTGCTGCCCAGAACGGCTGGGTCAATGAAAAAGAAATCGTCCTTGAAAAGCTGACCGCTATGAAGCGGGCCGGTGCGGATTTGATCATTACGTACTTCGCTAAAGATGCGGCAGACTGGCTGAAGGAAGACCAATCATAAGAAGGAAGGTGCTGACGATGAAAAACTTTGATCGTTCCAAACAAGCGTATCAGGAAGCTGTAGAATTGATGCCCGGGGGAGTCAACTCTCCGGTTCGTGCATTCAAATCCGTAGGCATGGATCCGATTTTCATGGAAAAAGGAGAAGGCTCCAGGCTGTTTGATGTCGACGGCAACGAGTATATCGACTATGTTCTTAGTTACGGCCCGTTGATCCTCGGCCATGCCGATGAAAGGGTGACCGACGCTTTAACAAAAGTGACGGCCCACGGGACAAGCTTCGGAGCGCCGACAGAGATTGAAAACCAACTGGCTGATCTCGTCCGCGAGCGCGTCCCTTCTATTGAAATGCTGCGTATGGTCAACTCCGGGACAGAAGCAACGATGAGTGCCCTGAGAGTGGCGCGCGGTTATACCGGCCGGGATAAAATCCTTAAATTTGAAGGGAACTATCATGGTCATGGAGACTCTCTGCTGATTAAGGCTGGATCCGGAGTGGCGACACTCGGCCTTCCAGATTCACCGGGTGTCCCAGCTTCCATAGCCCAGAACACGATTACGGTCCCATACAACGATCTGAAAAGTGTCCAATATGTCTTTGAAGAGTACGGGGATGACCTGGCGGCGGTCATTATTGAGCCGGTATCCGGAAACATGGGTGTGGTCCCTCCGAAGGAAAGCTTCCTCCAGGAGCTTCGCCAGCTGACCGAAGACAATGGGACGGTTCTGATCTTTGATGAAGTTATGACGGGCTTCCGTGTCGGCTACCACAGCGCTCAGGGCCATTTCGGTGTCACTCCGGATATGACTTGTCTCGGTAAGGTGATCGGCGGCGGACTTCCTGTCGGTGCCTATGGTGGGAAGCGCGAAATCATGGAACGTGTCGCGCCGGTTGGTGATATCTACCAGGCAGGGACGTTATCAGGGAACCCGCTAGCCATGACGGCCGGGTATCAGACGATATCTGCGATGACAGAGGAAGCCTATGCTTCCATCAGTGAACGTGTGGATCAGCTGATTGAGGGTTATAAAAAGGCGGCCGAAACCTATGACATTCCGCTTACCGTCAACCGCGCAGGTTCCATGGTTGGTTTCTTCTTTACCGACGAACCTGTCTATAACTTTGAAACGGCTAATCAATCAGACCTGGATATGTTCAAGAGATACTATCAGGGCATGATTCAGGAAGGTGTCTATCTTCCACCTTCCCAATTTGAAGGAATGTTCCTTTCCGTGAAGCACACGGAAGCAGACATTGAACAAACGATTGAGGCAGTCAACAAAGTATTTTCAACACTTAACTGAACGCCCCTTTTAGAAAACAGGCAGCCGTTATCATCGGCTGCCTGTTTTTTTGGGGGAGAATACCGGTGGATAGCGGGATGTTTTACGGCGATTCCTCCCATTCATGTATATAACGATATCTTCCGCATAAGGTGTTAGTAGAGAACAGGAATACCTTAGGGAGGGACTCTGGATTGCCGAATAAACAAAATGTATTTTCCTTTTATCTGGATGAATCGATATGGTTTCAGGAAGGACAGGGTGTAAGAGAGCTGATTGGTATTTCTTTAGAGCCAGATATTACGATTGAAGACCGCGGAGATGAAGTCTGCCTGAAGGGGACCGTTGATCTCGGCGGTGAATATATTCCAACGGGCCCTCAATCCGAAGCGGAGCCTGCGGGAGCTTCGGGAGCAAGGGTGATGGATACTGTCGAAGCGCAGGATGACGGTGTCTACGTCTTTTCCCACGCTTTTCCAGTAGAGATTCGGGTCCCATTGGAGCGTGTTTCCAATTTGGATGATGTGCTGATTGACATTGAGACGTTTGATTATGAACTGCCGGCTGACCGTCAGCTCCGCCTTCACGCACAAATCACGATTAACGGAGTCGAGGAAGCCCGGAATGAAGCGGCCAATGACGATGCGTTCGATGAGCCTGTCCAGGCGGGACCTGTCAACTTCAAGGAGGAAACGCCGGAAGCCGAGCGGGCGGTTCCCGAAAAAGAAGCCCCTGTATTCCGGATGAACGGACAGGAACAAGAGGAACAGGAACAGGACGATGACGGACGTTGGTTTTACAAGAAATCACAGAGCTTTCCTGAATTTTTTGGAACAGAGCAGGAAGCTGTCCATGACATCCAGGCTTCTCCCGACAGTACGTCAGACTGGGGAGAGGTCAGTGTGGAGGAGTCCTCAGAGTCCAGTGAATCGGAGGCGCCCCCTGGTGGGATGGATGGCATCAAACAAATTTTCAAGCACTTGTTCCCGAACCGTGAGGATACGTATACCCGGATGAAAATGTATATTGCCCAGGGGGAGGAGACTTTGACTTCCATCGCTGAGAAGTATGATGTTCCAGTCAGACAGCTGGAGCGTGTGAACAGCTGTGATGAGGATGTAGCCCCTGGACAGATTGTGTATATTCCTGATTAAATCCATTTGTATTTAAAAGCCAGCCACAGACCGATGACGAGTCCGAGAAGGAAAATATCGAAGGTCGTCGGCCAGAAAATGGTACGTAAAGCCTGGAAAATCACAATCGGAAGCAGAGAGGTTTCAATGACAATCAACCACGTCTTACACCATGGTGGCAGCCGGTAGCGGTACATTCGGCTCATCTGTACACCTCGTTTCTTAAATATAGAAGCCCGCAGGCCCTGTCTGCGGGCTTCTGCATATTTTTTGTCAGACAGTTGACTAAAGACGTATGTTCTATATACAATATGTAATATAGTCTTTATACGTGAAATGCTTAGATAGGGAGTAGTACGTAATCATTTCTTCCAGAGAGGAAAACGAATGGTGGAAGTTTTCCATGAACCCTGATTATGAAAGTCGCCCTTGATGCAGCTTCTTTGAACATGAGTAGGAGAAGCCGGTTCGAAGCCGTTATGATTGTGAGTGTGCAGGAGTCTCTCCTGTGAAATAAGGTGGTACCACGGAAATCAAACCCTTTCGTCCTTTTACTGGATGAAAGGGTTTTTTTATTTTCCCGGCTGGTAAACCCCTTGCAGAGTGTAATGACTGATAACAATTAAAGGAGGAAGATCAGAAATGAGTGAACAGGATCTTTCAATGCCAACCAAATATGATCCGGCCGCTGTCGAAATGGACCGGTACCAGTACTGGGTGGATGGGAAATTTTTTGAAGCCGAAGGTGATACGGACAAAGAACCGTATACCATCGTTATTCCCCCGCCGAACGTTACAGGAAAGCTTCACCTCGGCCACGCATGGGATACGACCCTGCAGGATATTTTATCCCGTGTGAAGCGGATGCAGGGCTATGATGTCCTGTGGCTGCCCGGGATGGACCATGCCGGAATCGCTACACAGGCGAAGGTGGATGCCAAACTTCGTGAACAGGGGGTTTCCCGTCACGACCTCGGCCGTGAGAAGTTCCTTGATAAAGCATGGGAATGGAAGCATGAATATGCGAAGTTCATCCGCGCGCAGTGGGAAAAGCTCGGCCTCGGCCTAGATTATTCCCGCGAACGGTTCACGCTTGATGAAGGTCTTTCCGACGCTGTTAAGGAAGTATTCGTTACTTTATATGAAAAAGGCTTGATTTACCGAGGGGAATACATCATCAACTGGGATCCGGCTACACAGACGGCTTTATCGGACATCGAAGTCGAGTATAAGGATGTCCAGGGAGCGTTTTATCATATGCGCTACCCGCTGAAGGATGAAGAAGGGTCCATCGAAATTGCTACGACCCGTCCGGAGACGATGCTTGGGGATACCGCCATTGCGGTTCACCCGGAAGATGAGCGCTACAAGCATCTGATTGGTAAAAAAGCGGTTCTTCCTATTGTGGGAAGAGAAATTGAAATTGTCGCTGATGACTACGTCGACATGGAATTTGGTTCAGGTGCTGTGAAGATTACGCCGGCTCACGATCCGAATGACTTTGAAATCGGGAACCGCCACGATCTTGAGCGTGTGCTCGTCATGAATGAAGACGGTACGATGAATGAAAATGCCGGGGCGTATAAAGGGATGGACCGTTTTGAATGCCGCAAGCAGATTGTCAAAGATCTTCAGGAGCAGGGCGTCCTGTTTGAAATAGAAGATCATATGCATTCCGTCGGTCACTCCGAAAGAAGCGGGGCTGTAGTCGAGCCTTATCTTTCCACACAGTGGTTTGTTGATATGAAGCCGCTGGCGGATGCCTCCGTCGACCTTCAAAACGGAGACGAAGCCGTTCAGTTTGTTCCGGACCGTTTTGAAAAACCATATCTGCATTGGATGGAGAACACCCGTGACTGGTGTATTTCCAGACAATTGTGGTGGGGCCATCGTATTCCGGCCTGGTACCATAAAGAGACCGGCGAAATTCACGTAGGCAAAGAAGCGCCGAAAGACCCTGAAAACTGGAAGCAGGATGATGATGTCCTGGATACGTGGTTCTCTTCCGCCCTCTGGCCGTTTTCAACGATGGGCTGGCCGGATGAAGGAAGCAGTGACTATAAGCGCTACTTCCCGACCAACGTTCTCGTAACCGGCTATGACATCATCGGGTTCTGGGTAAGCCGGATGATCTTCCAGTCTCTTGAATTCACCGGCGAGCGTCCGTTCAAAGATGTTCTTATTCACGGTCTTGTCCGCGATGCAGACGGCCGTAAAATGAGTAAATCCTTAGGAAACGGCGTCGATCCAATGGATGTCATAGAGAAATACGGGGCGGATTCGCTTCGTTACTTCTTGTCCACCGGATCATCTCCAGGTCAGGACCTGCGATTCCACTGGGAAAAGGTGGAGTCTACATGGAACTTCGCAAACAAAATCTGGAATGCCTCCCGTTTTGCTCTGATGAACATGGGCGGGTTGAAATTTGAGGATATCGATCTATCCGGAGAAAAATCCGTTGCGGATCAATGGATTCTCACACGACTCAACCAGACGATCGACCAGGTAACGACCAACATTGATAAATACGAATTCGGGGAAGCCGGACGTCACTTGTATAACTTCATCTGGGATGATTTCTGTGACTGGTATATTGAAATGGCGAAACTTCCATTGTACGGGGAAGATGAGCAGCGTATTCATACCACCCGTTCGATTCTGGCTTATACGCTGGATCAGACGATGAGAATGCTTCATCCATTCATGCCGTTCATTACAGAGGAAATCTGGCAGCACCTTCCTCATGAAGGGGAATCCATTACCCAGGCATCCTGGCCTGTCGTAAGAGAAGATTTCCACAATGAACAGGCGGTTGCTGAAATGGAACGCCTTGTCTCCATTATTCGTTCCGTTCGTAACATCCGTGCCGAAGTAGACACACCGATGTCCAAGCAGATTCAGCTTCTGATCCAGGCGAAGGATGAGGATGTTGTTCAGGAGCTCGAGAAGAACCGCTCTTATTTAGAGAGATTCTGCAACCCGAGTGAACTGACGATTGCCACCGATCTGCAGGCTCCGGAAAAAGCGATGTCTGCCGTCGTTACGGGTGCGGAACTTTACCTGCCGCTCGCAGGCCTCATCAATATCGAGGATGAGATCAAGCGTCTTGAAAACGAGTGGAAGAAATGGGATCAGGAAGTGACCCGCGTGCAGAAGAAACTTTCCAATGAAGGTTTCGTAAGTAAAGCCCCTGAGCACGTGGTTGAGGAAGAGCGGAAGAAAGAAACCGACTATCTTGATAAACGTACGAAAGTCGAAGCGCGTATTAAAGAACTGAAAGCCTAAGAGGAGAAGGAGGGTATTCTACGGAATACTCTCCTCTTTTTAAAGAGAGGGAAGATTTATGAACTACGAAGAAGCGGTGCAATGGATACACGCCAGGGAAAAATTCAAAATCAAACCGGGCTTGAGACGGATGGAATGGATGATGAAGCGTCTGGATCATCCAGAACAGAAGATATCCGCCGTTCATATAGCAGGCACGAACGGCAAGGGATCGACAGTTTCTTTCTTAAGGCATATTCTGCAGGGACAGGGTTTAGCGGTGGGGACTTTTACCTCTCCGTATATTGAAACGTTCAATGAGCGGATCAGTGTGGATGGCCGTCCGATTGCGGACCGTGAGCTCGCAGAGGTTGTCGAGCAGATTCGTCCATTGTCGGAGCAGCTGAAGCAGACCCCGCTCGGAGAACCGACGGAATTTGAAGTGATTACGGCTGCAGCTCTTCTGCATTTTTCACGGATGGACCTGGACTTTGTCCTGATGGAAACAGGGCTTGGCGGGACGTATGACTCTACGAATATCATTCATCCTGTGTTGAGTGTTATTACGAACGTCGGTCATGATCATATGAACATCCTCGGCTCTACGATCCGTGAGATTGCCGGCGAAAAAGCCGGGATCATCAAGCAGGGAGTCCCGCTCGTCACTGGTGCTTCCCAGCAGGATGCGGTTGATGTCATTGCCGCAAAAGCGGAAGAGTGCGGAGCCCGTATGTACAGATACGGGGAGGACTTTCACGCAGATCATCTGGCAAGTGGTGATGGCAGGGAAACTTTCCGTTTTATGAGTCCACCTTTCACCTCTCCTGTTTGGAAAAGCTCGCTGCTCGGGCCCCATCAGGTGACCAATGCTTCGCTTGCGATCCAGGCAGCGGAGGTGTTAAGAGAGCGGGGCGTGCCTTTGGAAGCGGAACAGTATGGAATAGCCATTGAGAAAACGTTCTGGCCGGCAAGATTTGAAACGCTCCGTTGCTGTCCGTTGACGATCGTGGACGGGGCGCATAATGAAGAAGGCACCGATGCTCTTGTGGAAACAGTGATGCGCCACTATTCAGACCGTCGCATTCTGTTGGTTTATGCAGCTTTGGAAGATAAACCGGTGGAGAAAATGTTAGGGAAGCTGAAGGAAGTGACAGATCACCTTTATGTCACCACCTTTGATTTTCCAAGAGCATTATCTTCAGAGGCTTTGCAGGAATTTTCTCCTGTGGCCCGTACCGAAGCTTTTGCGGATTATAAGCAGGCAGTCCGGGAAGCAATGGCAGAAGCGGGGGAGGAGGACGTTATTGTCATCTCCGGTTCGCTTTATTTCATCTCTATCGTACGGGCATTTCTTAAGTAATGCTTGTAAAAGTGGGAATTTATAGAAAATTTTGCTATATTATATGGTAAAATATACTATAATGAACGGCGTTTACAGGCAGAGGTGATACGATGTCCAAAGAAAAAATTATTGGTGTCTGGCTGGTCTGGGCGGTCATCTGGCCCCTGGGCCTTGTACTGATCTACAACTTGGAAACGCCGGCGGTCTCCGGAAGCCGGATCAACCTGGTGATATTTGCGCTGCTTACGGTCATTGTGGCTTTGTTTCCATTGCGGATCGGAGACCACCCGGTGTTTTTTACACAGGGAGTAGCTTTCGCCGTATTTCTCCATTACGGGCTGTTTGCAGAAATCGTCATTTCTCAAATTGCTTTAGGGGCGCTGCTCATCAAAGTGAGGCTGAGCAGGCATACGATGTACAGAATTCCCATCAACCAGCTTATGTTTCTGATGATCTCTGTTTTTTCCGCACTCCTTTATGAAGGGCTCGGAGGCGGACATGGTCCTGAGGCTGTGGATGAATTTCATGACCTTTTTCCTATCGTTTCCTATGCCGTCTCCCAGATTGTGTTGAACCAGCTTTTTCTATCGGCCATCTCCAAATGGCTGTATAAACGGCCGTTCAAATGGCTGGATCAAGGGTTGTTATGGGATGTAATGACAGCGGGGCTTGTGCTGCCGATCGGTTTTGTCCTCTTCGTTGTTTTCCTCCCATTTGGAATCAGTGGGATTTTCTTTGTTGGTATTCCTTTTGTGTTCATATCAGGCATGCTGATGATGTATCATAACAGCAGTCAGGTGAATGAGTATTTGAAACGGGCGAGCCGGATCGGCCATGAATTGACAGGCGAGCTAAGCGTGACAGAGGTGCTGAACATATTTGTCGATCACATGTCGGACCTTCTTCCGCTGGATCATTTGTATGTGTTTGATGTGAAGGAAAGGGGCCGTTTGAAACTGATCCGTTTTTTCGACCGGTCGGGCACGTTGGAATTTCCTCCGGTTACCTTGCAAAAAGGGGAGAGTGTGAGTGGGCATACGCTCCAGGCTGGAAAAGGGGCCTACTACAAAAAGCGGACTGAATGGAGAACGCTGGAAAGTCCTTATATACCCGACGCTTCGGAAAGTGTCTTATCCGTTCCGGTCGTCCGGAATAACGAGACGGTTGGTGTGATTACGGTATATTCAAACCAAAAACGGGCGTTTTTGCAGTTTCAGCTTCTCATATTGTCCATTTTGTCCAACTATCTCGGTGTAGCCATTGAGAATGCACGTCACTATGAGAAAACGAAAGCGGAAAGTGAGCGCTGTGCGCTGACAGGCGTTTACAATTACCGGTATTTCGATGATTTTATGAAGCAGTCGTTCCTAAAGCATGAGGAAGATGAACGGGAACCGGTTTCACTGATCCTCCTGGATATTGATCACTTCAAAAAGGTCAACGACACGTATGGGCACGAAAGCGGAAACGAAATTTTGATTGAACTCGCCGGTCGTTTAAAGGAAGCAGCCGGGGAGGACATGACACTGGCCCGTTACGGAGGAGAAGAATTTGTTTTTCTTCTGCCGGGATTCGACGAAAAAGCGGCTCTTGCTTTCGCCCTTCATATCCAGGGCGTCATTACGGAGGATCCGTTTACCGTAGTTGAACATATTCTCAAACAAGAGGGGCCTGTTTCCGTGCAAGTCACTGCAAGCATCGGTGCGGCCTCCTATCCTGACCCGTGTGAGGAACCCCTCGACTTGATTCGTCAGGCGGACAGGGCGATGTACGTCGGAGCGAAACAAAGAGGGAGAAACAGAGTTGCGGGATATAAAGATTTGATGCAGCCAGTCCAATAAATTTTTATTGGACTGGCTTTTTATTTTTTTGAGACAAACCGGGGGATGTGGGCTATAATTTTTATGATCCCCTGCTTTTGAACCCACCGCCTGATCAAACTCCCTTCTCTCCTTTTTCAACAGCTTTTCATTTCTTAAAAAAGGAGATCCGCGTATGTATATCCTTTTCTCTTTCTACTTTTTCCTCGCTGGAACCATCTTAGGCTCTTTCTTTCATGTGGTTGGGGTGCGGCTGCCTCAAAACACTCCGTTTATCCTATCAAGATCTGCCTGCCCGGTTTGTTCGACGACGCTGCATGCGAGAGACTTAATTCCTCTCGCTTCCTACACGCTCGCCAAAGGGAAGTGCCGCCATTGTCAAACACGCATTTCTCTGGTTTACCCGGCCGTAGAGCTGATCACGGGCGTCCTGTTTCTGTCTGCCTATGGTCAATTCGGGTGGTCGGTAAACGTATTGGAGGCTCTCCTCCTGCTTTCATTGGCGGTCATCGTGACCGTCAGCGACGTGAAGTATATGATCATTCCCAACCGGCTTCTAATGTTTTTTGCCTTTGCGTTTGTCGTTCTGCGGTTGTTTTTTCCTCTGAGTCCGTGGTATGCCTCGCTGCTTGGCGCCTGTACCGGCTTTACAATTGTACTTATAATCATTGTTCTGAGCCGCGGAGGGATGGGGGGAGGTGATATGAAACTGCTGGCCGTGCTCGGTTTGTTTTTCGGGGGCCCGTTGACCCTCTTGACGTTCTTCCTGGCTGTGACAGCAGGAACTTTGATCAGTACATTTCTGCTGGCTGCCAAGGTGATCAGCCGCGGTCAGCCTTTCCCTTTCGGCCCGTTTATCATGGCCGGGGCCGTCATCAGTTTTTATTATGGTGACGCTGTACTGGCATTTTACATGCAAAGCTTTCAATAACAAGGAACTGCAGGGGTAAAGGAGAGAAGAGGAGCTTATGAATGAGCTGAAATTGTCGAAGCGGCCCCGACAAAATTAAGCATGGTTTTTATTTCTTCTGTGATAGGGTTGGGACAAACGTTGCAGGAGTGATAACCATGGATTCAAAAAAGAAAATTTCAATTTCATTCCGGCCTGAGAACGGTTCAAAAAACGAAGTGGTCCGTACTCAAAATGAACAGGCGGCGGCTGTGGATCAAGATAAGAAAAAAGATAAGCGGGCCACTCCTGTTTATCCACTTCCTGTGAAAAAGAAGTGGCGGATCCCTGGATCCTACCGGCCGGTCCTTGCTACGGCAGTGATTGCCCTCCTGCTCAGTCTGGGGATTGGTTTCGTGCTGCTGCGGATGTTTGTTTCCTTGACGGATGTCACCACGGCAGGGACAGAAACTCTTCCTTCTCCTGAAGCACCGGCCGGAGAGGTGCAGGGGGCAGAAGGCGGGTCTGAAAACCAACTGCCGGCCAGTGCGGCAGCCACACTGGATACATACATTGTCCAGGCCGGTGCTTTTTCTACAGAGGGAAAAGCCGGCGAGTGGCAGAGCCGTTTGAACGCCCAGTCCATCTCGTCAGTCATTTGGAAGCGGGATGGGCAGTATTTTCTGTTTGTCGGAAGTGCTTCTTCCAAGCAGGAGGCCGCTTACATGGCAGAAGAGATGAAGTCTAAAAGTATCGAAACCTATGTGAAACCGTGGGTCGTGACCATTGAAAAAGAGCTTCCTCCGGCGCTGCAGGAAGGAATGAAAACCCACACCCTCGGTTCAATCAATGAGTCTCAGCGGAAGGAAATCGCCAAAGCGGCCGGCGAAGAATCCGCCCTTGGCCAGGCCCTTATAAACTGGGAGTCACAGGATGAGAACAACCTGAACTGGCTGAAAGTCGCAAAATCCCTGGAATAAGCGGTTCATTGTAAAAGAAGAGCGGAAAAAGGAAGTTTGCTCACGCAGCCCTTCCTTTTTTCATATCCGGGAATTCGAAAAGGCGGATGTTTCGGTCATCTGCATTTCCGGTTATTTTTAGTATGATACATGTAACCCCATGGATAGAAAGGATGTTTGTTGTGATGAAGACGCTTGTGCTCGGCTCTCAGTCCCCCCGGCGGAAAGCCTTGCTGGAAATGGCGGGGGCTTCCCCGCTTATCCGCCCCTCCTATACTGATGAAACGCTGGAGCATGTCATGTCTGCCGAGGAAGCAGCCGCTTTTCTGGCGGAACAAAAAAGCGCGGCTGTCCAATTGAATGAGGAAGAGGTGCTGCTGACTTCAGATACCGTCGTATCCATAGACGGAGTCCTTTTAGGTAAGCCTGCTGATGCCAGTGAAGCCCGTCGTATGCTGGAAAGGATGAGTGGACGGACGCATCAAGTGTACACAGCTGTATGCCTGCGGACCCTGAAGGAGAAACGGACCTTTACAACGGGGACGGATGTAAGTTTTTATACGTTGACGGACGAGGAGATTGATCACTACCTGAGCACGGAAGATCCCTGGGATAAAGCGGGCGGGTATGGGATTCAGGGAAAGGGCGGCCTGTTCGTCGAGGAAATCAAAGGGGATTATTACAACGTTGTCGGCCTCCCCATCGCCCGGGTCATCCGGGAGTTGAGAGCGTTTGGCATCTTCATCCATTAACAGCTTATTCCCTGGGGAGGATTGAGAAAGGGTGTGAATTTTTGACAACGCCAAACGTAATGATTAAAGATGTTCCAAAGCAGGACCGCCCGCGCGAGAGGTTGATTGAACTGGGACCGTCCCACTTGTCCAACCAGGAGCTCCTCGCCATCCTTCTGGGGAGCGGAACGAAACAAGAGTCCGTGATGGAGCTTTCCAATCGTCTCCTCGTTCATTTTGAAGGGATGACCCTGCTTAAGGATGCGGCCATTGAGGAGCTTACGGCCATCAAGGGCATTGGAGCCGCCAAAGCGGTGCAGCTTCTGGCGGCGGTTGAACTTGGGAAACGGATGCACAAAATGAAGCCGGCGGAACGCTATATGATCCGGAGTCCTGAAGACGGAGCGGATTTTATCATGGAGGAAATGCGTGATTTAAAGCAGGAGCATTTCATCTGCTTGTTCTTAAATACAAAGAACCAGGTGCTTCACAGGCAGACCATCTTCATCGGGAGTCTAAATGCATCCATCGTCCACCCTAGAGAAGTATACAAAGAAGCGGTGAAACGTTCCGCAGCCTCGATTATCTGTGCCCACAACCATCCCTCCGGAGACCCTACACCGTCCCAGGAAGATATCCAGGTCACCCAGCGACTGAAAGAATGCGGGAAAATGATCGGCATCGAACTGCTTGACCACATTGTTATTGGTGACCGTACATTCATCAGCCTGAAAGAAAAAGGCTATCTATGAATGGTCGCGCTTTCTTTTCGTGGTCTTACCAGAGGCTTTCGTATGTTTCTGGAAAAAGTTTAATAGGGATTGTTGTACCACTATCTATTTTTGTAGTTTTTTCGTATAATTGAATAGATGAAAAAGATGAGCGCCATTTATAGGATCTTCTTATAAATCGGCGCTTCTTCTAATCAGACAATTTTGGGGATGTCTCACCCCCGCCTGAGGAAAGCGGGCTCTTAGAAAGGAAGATAGTATTGGGGATTTTTGGATTCTCTCAAGACCTCGGGATTGACCTGGGTACAGCGAATACACTTGTATTTTTGAAAAATAAAGGGGTTATCGTCAGGGAGCCTTCTGTCGTAGCCAAAAACTCTCAAACTGGAGAGATTGAAGCTGTAGGAAATGATGCGCGGAATATGATTGGAAGGACACCCGGATACATAAACGTGATCCGCCCGATGAAGGACGGGGTCATTGCTGATTATGATACGACGGCGCAGATGATGAAGTATTACATTAAAAAGGCGTTGAAAAACCGTTCTTCGTTCGCAAGCAAACCGAACGTTATGGTCTGTGTACCGTCCGGGATTACCATGGTGGAGGAAAGAGCTGTTGTAGATGCAACGAAACAGGCCGGTGCCAAGGAAGCCTATCCGATTGCGGAGCCGTTTGCTGCGGCTATCGGGGCAGGCCTGCCGGTTTGGGAGCCGACAGGAAGCATGGTTGTCGACATCGGCGGCGGTACGACGGAAGTAGCCATCATTTCCCTAGGCGGGATTGTGACGAGCCAGTCCATCCGTGTAGCCGGGGACGAAATGGATGACAACATCATCCAGCATGTGCGTAAAAAATATAACTTGATGATCGGTGAGCGTACAGCCGAAGACGTAAAAATGGAGCTTGGCGGCGCCGGTGAAGTCAAGGATATCGAGGAAATGGATATCCGCGGCCGCGACCTTTTGAGCGGTCTTCCAAAGACGATTACGATTAAGAACGATGAAATTTATGAAGCCATGAAAGATACGGTCGATTCGATTATAGAAACGGTGAAAAACACATTGGAGAAAACCCCGCCTGAACTTGCTGCGGACATTATGGAACGCGGCATTGTCCTGACAGGAGGCGGCGCTCTGCTTAAAAACATCGATACAGTCATCAGTGACGAAACCAATATGCCGGTCTTTATAGCGGATGAACCGCTTGACTGCGTAGCCATCGGAACAGGGAAATCCCTGGAATACATCCATCACTTCCGCTCACAGCCCAATGTGGCCAGCCGGGCGAACATGGAGTAAACGAATAGGTTATGCCTTCTTTATTCCGCAGAAAAAGACTGATGATTGTATTGCTTGGTTTCATAGTACTTGTCACGTTAATTGGATTTTCCATCCGTGATCGGGATTCTCTCAGCACACCTGAAAAATTCCTTCAGGATTCGGTCGGATGGATGCAGACGATTTTTCATAAGCCGGTCAGCTTCGTAGATACGACGGTTGAGAACGTACAGGACATGTTCAACGTATACGAGCAGAACCAGGTGCTGAAAACACGCCTGTCTGAATATAAAGGTGTGATTCAGGAGAATCAGCGTCTTACCAAAGAAGTGGACGAACTTCAGGATACCCTCGGGAAGTCGGAGGGGCTCAGCGATTATTCCTCGATTCAGGCGACGGTCATCGCCCGAAGCTCGGATCGATGGTTTGAGCAGATGACCATCAACAAAGGCGGGGAAGATGGTGTGGAAAAGGACATGGCGGTCATGACGAGTGACGGTCTCGTCGGAAAAGTTAAATCGGCGGGAGCCTTCCATTCCACTGTACTGCTGCTGAGCGGATTTGACCGCTCCAATAAGATTTCCTCCTGGGTGGTCCGGGAAGATAAGGAAGAAGCCTTCGGGTTGATCGAAGGTTATGATGATGAATCGGGTCGTCTTCTCCTTGAAGGCATCAAGCTTGATGAGGAGCTGGAAGCCGGGGACACGGTTATATCCTCAGGGCTTGGAGGTGTCTTTCCAAGTAACCTGAGAATTGGTACGGTCGAGGAAGTGGTGAATGATCAGTATGGTCTGACAAAAACCGCGTACGTGGAACCGTTTGCTGATTTATTCGACATCAACCACGTGATGGTGGTGGATCGTTCAGTGGAAACGATCGATACAAGCAGTGAAGCGGAGGGGGATGAATCATGAGCCGGTATGTCATCCCGCTTTTCTGCCTTTTTCTTCTTGTGATGCAGGGAATGGCAATGAGCCTGCTTCCTGCGAAGCTTGTCTATTCGGATCTCCTGATCACCCCTCACTGGATATTGATCTTTTTGTTTATCATCGCGATTTTTTACGATAAGGATCATACGTACCACGCGGTCTGGTACGGTCTTCTCTTCGGCTTGTTGATTGATGTCGTATACACAGGGGTGCTCGGGGTGTACATGATCACCTACACCCTGATTATTTATGTGGTTCACGGGTTGAAAAAATTGGTTCATGCCAATTTCCCGGCCGCTTTTTTACTTGCAGTCATCGGCCTCATACTGGCGGATGTCCTTCTTTATATCGTGTATTCGTTCGTTCAGATTACGTCAATCAGCTGGGTGGACTATGGTCTGCTTCGTCTGCTGCCTACACTGGCGGCGAATATGATCTTTTTCACCCTGCTTTATCCGCTCGTGAAGGAGAGGGCATATGATTGGTCGGAAGAAATCAGTAACGTTTAGTGTAGTGAATGTCTAAGGTCTTGAGGTGATTGCCAATGTCGGCGAATGGTCAGAGAATCATGATTAAAGGAACGAGAGATGGATTGATCTTGAAATTGGATGACCAGTGTTCATTCGATCGGCTCCTCCGGGATCTGCAGGATAAGCTGTCCATGAATGGAGTCACGGAAGATGAGCCGATGATCCGGGTCATTATTCAAGTCGGAAACCGCTACTTGACAGAAGAGCAGAAAGAAGAACTGTCTGCCGTTGTCCGTGAAAAACAGAAGCTCGTTGTAGATAAAATCGAATCGGACGTTTTGACAAAAAAGGAAGCGTTGGATTGGAAAGAAAACACTGAAATTACCCCCGTAGCCAGAACCGTCCGTTCAGGACAGGTCGTGGACGTGAAGGGTGATCTGCTTCTTGTCGGAGATGTCAATCCGGGCGGACAGGTGAATGCCACGGGAAACATCTTCGTCATGGGGCGTCTGAAAGGGATTGCCCACGCCGGTTGTGAAGGGGATACGGCTGCTGTGATTGCGGCTGCTTATATGCAGCCCAGTCAGCTGAGAATTGCCGATCAGCTCAGCCGATCTCCGGACTATGAGTCTGAGGGCGTGTATATGGAATGCGGGTTTATTGATAAGGACTTTCAGAAGATTCGTATTGATCGGTTACAGGAAGTTGTAAAGAAGAGACCGAATCTCGTAAGTTTTGAAAGGAGAATGATCAATGGGTGAAGCGATTGTCATTACCTCTGGAAAGGGAGGCGTCGGAAAAACGACTACAACTGCCAATCTGGGGACCGCTTTGGCCTTGCAGGACAAAAAAGTCTGCTTAGTTGATACTGATATCGGTCTCAGGAATTTAGATGTTGTGATGGGGCTCGAGAACCGGATTATCTATGACATTGTGGATGTCGTAAAAGGGCGCTGTAAAACGAAACAGGCACTGATTACAGATAAACGCTTCGAATGCCTTCACGTGCTGCCGGCAGCGCAGACCTCTGATAAATCGGAGGTCACGCCGGAAGGCATTAAAGCCATCGTAGAGGAACTGAAGCAGGACTATGATTATGTGGTGATTGACTGCCCCGCTGGTATTGAACAAGGCTATAAAAATGCCGTAGCCGGAGCAGATAAAGCCATCGTCGTTACAACGCCGGAAAAATCAAGTGTTCGTGACGCTGATCGGATTATCGGACTGCTTGAGCAGGAGGATTTGGAAGCGCCGAAACTGGTCATCAACCGGATTCGGAACCATATGATGAAAAATGGGGATATGATGGATGTGGATGAAATCGCCAACGTGTTGTCCATTGATCTTCTCGGTATCGTCATTGATGATGAAGCCGTCATCAAGGCATCCAACAGTGGAGAGCCTGTTGCGATGAAGCCGAACTCTAAAGCGTCGTTAGCCTATCGAAATATTGCCCGCCGGATTCTGGGTGAAACTGTACCCCTGTTGAGTCTGGAAGAGGATAAAGGCGTGCTTGCTAAAGTGAAACGGTTCTTTGGAATGCGCTCCTAAATACGAACCGGCGTCATCAAACGGCGCCTGGAAGCTGTCGAGAATACTCTCGACAGCTTTTTTATATGCAGGCATGTCCCACCGAGAAGGAAGCTGGAACGACACCGGCTCTTCTGAAGCGAGAAAGGATTAATAAACCAACCCCTTGTCCCATAGAATAATAGAAAAAAGGGCCATAGAGAGGGGTTTGAGTGTGAATAAGAACATAAGAGATGTACGGAGGAATATAGCAGGCCGGAAGAAAAAGAGGCTGGACCGGCAGGCACCGCGGACAGGTCCGGTTTATCAGCCTCCCCGGGATGAGGAGGTCCATGGGTTTCCGCCGTTGATAACCAATGGTGTTGATGGGGGCCCTCCAAGGGAACCAGCAGAAAACAGCCGGAGCAGCCGGTTCGGCCTGCAGGTGTTCTTTTCTGTACTGTTATTTGCCGTCATGGCCGCTGGTACACATTCCAGTGCCGCCCTTTTGAAAGCACCAGCGGACTGGGCGGCTGGACAGATGACGGATGAGTTTCCATTTGCTAAAGTTACCGCCTGGTACAATGACCGGTTTGGGGATCCTCTGCAAGTTATGAAACCGAAAGAAGAGCAGGTAGAAGAGCCCCTTGCCATGCCTGTGAACGGAACAGTGACCACCCCTTTCCAAAACGATGGGAAGGGCATCATTTTGACGACAGCCAGTGATTCCAAAGTGCGCGCTGTCAGAGAAGGAACGGTCGTGTTTGCCGGAAATGACCCCGACTCAGGGAAGACGGTTGTCCTGCAGCACCAGGATGGCACGGAAACGACCTACGGCTATTTGTCCGAGATCGATGTGTATTTGTATGAAAATGTTCAGTCTCAGGGTGGACTCGGTTCTGTGAAAGCAGAAGAGGGAGAAACGGCTGAATTTTTCTTTGCCATAGAAAAAGACAACACGTACCTGGATCCGGTTCAGGTGATTAAAGTAAATGAAGGATCTTAGGGTGGCCGGCTGGCTTCATATCCATCCTCTTTTCTTTCTGCTGGCTTTCTCAGCTATTCTTACAGGAGCCATTCTTGATTTTATTCTTTTATTCTCCATCGTCTTCATTCATGAAATGGGTCATTTTTGGACGGCCCGTCATTTCAACTGGCGGGTGGAAAAGCTTGAAATCTGGCTGTTCGGCGGAGCGGTTGTCAGTGAGGAGCACCACACCCGCCCGTTTAAGGAGCAGGCAGCCGTCGTCCTTGCAGGGCCCCTTCAGCATCTTTGGATCTATCTTCTTCTTTACGGCATTGCAATGGGGGCGGGACCGCACCCTTTCATAACGACGGCCTTGTTTTACAACACCTTGATCCTGTGTTTTAACCTGTTGCCCATATGGCCGCTGGATGGCGGCAAACTCATCTTCTATTTCTTCTGCCGGATGTACTCCTTCCAAAAGAGCTTGAAAAGGACGCTTCTTTTTTCTGCGCTCATTTTGACAGCGGCGGCCGGGTGGTTGTTCCTTGAACAGCGGTGGACGCTTGCAGCCGTCCTTCTCACAGCCTTTCTCATTACAGAACACGTTCTGGAATGGAGGAAGCGAGCGTTCAGCCATATGCGCTACCTGCTCTTCTGCGCCTATCAAGACAGGGAAGGGATGAAGACGGAATACCAACACGTGTCTCCGGATATGCGGATCATGGATGCTGTGAAACACGTCCGTCCCAATCGGAGGGTGAAGTATATATTGAAACAGGCGCCCCACTTTTATATAGTAGATGAACAGGAATGTCTGCGCGCTTATTTCGAAAATAAGCAGCCGTACTTAAAGTTTAAGGACATCCGCCAATTTGCTTAAAAAGAGGGATGGCATGCGAACGTTGATCATACAGACGAAAACGACAGAACGAACCGGGCTGCTTGTAGAGGGTGGAAAGGTTCAGGAATATAAAATGGACAGGCCCGGAGCGCGTACGCTCACGGGTTCTATTTACTGCGGTGTGATCGCCCAGATCGATCAAGGCCTGCAGGCGGCCTTTGTGGATATCGGTTTAGAGAAAAAAGCATTTCTCCGGGGGAATTCGATTCCATGGGGAGAAGGGAAAATCGAAAGCAGGGTGAAGGTCGGAGAGCGTCTGTACGTCCAGGTCGAGAAGGACCCTGCCGGTGATAAAGGAGCGAAAGTAACCGCGGATGTGACTCTTGCAGGAACCCATATGGTCTACAGACCTTATGGCGGAACAACGGCGCTCTCCAAAAAGCTGTCCCCATCTGAACAGTCGGACCTACAGGCTTTATTTCACCCTATTCTTGAAGAACCGGAAGGCATGATTGTTCGAACTGGAGCCAAAGATGCATCCAGAGAATCCTTAATGGAAGAATGGCAGCGTTTAAAAGAGGAGTGGAAGCGTACAGTGGATGGCGCGGCGGAGAAACCGGGGTGCATCTGGCAGGAGGATTTTCTGCCGGACCAGTGGTTGAGGAGGTTCCCGGTTTCCTCCATTGATCAGGTCCTCATCGACGACATCGAGACAGCGAACCATGTAAAGAAGCGTCTGCCTGCCCTGGCCGGCAGTGTTCAATGGGTCAAAGACTTGGAAAAGCATCTGCCTGTACCGATCCACACGCTCCAAAAGGCTCTCCTTCAGCCGGAAGTTCAAACGAAAGAGGGGATAACCCTCGTTATCGAACAAACCGAGGCTATGGTGGTGATCGACGTCAACAGCAGCCAGTTCAAAGGCCGGTCTTTTTCCAATGCCCAGGCTCTGGATGTGAATCTGAAAGCCGTTGAGGAAATTCAAAGACAGATCCGTTTGAGGAATCTTTCCGGAATCATTATGATTGATTTCATTTCCATGAACCATCCGGATCATAACAAAAAGCTGGAGCGCATATGGCGGCAGCAGATGAGAAAGGATCCTGTCTCCACCGTCGTCCACGGACTTACAAAACTCGGACTTATGGAGATGACGAGGAAAAAGGAAGAAGCGCCGCCGTTCTCTCTTCTTGCGGCCCGGAAAGAAAATACGTTTACCTATGAGACGATGGTTTTTCAGCTGGAGCGCGCATTGATGGAGCTTGGCGATACAGAAGCTGTCCTTTTGGCCGTTCATCCTGCATGTCTGAAAATAAAAAAACGCTTGTTTTCTGAGGCTGTATCTAGTAAAATTCCACAGGAGCTGTTTGTCAGGGTGGACGACCAAATCCACGGCTGGCAGATAGAGCTTGAAGGGTCTTCCGACATGGTTAAAGAAGTGGCGGAAAGCCGTGATGCACGTGTTGACAACTTGTTTTGATCTGTGGTAACATTATTTTGTTATTCTAGTAGCACCCGCTGCTACAACCGCGCAGAACAGGTTTTAAACCGGAAACGGTACCTGAATGGCGAGTCTGAGTATATTGAGGAGGTGCAGGTATGTACGCAATTATTGAAACTGGTGGTAAGCAGGTAAAAGTTGAACAGGGTCAGGAAATCTACGTTGAGAAAATGGACGTGGAAGCTGGCGAAACGGTCACTTTTGACAAAGTTCTATTCGTAGGTGGAGACGATACAAAAGTTGGTGCTCCATTCGTAGACGGTGCTTCTGTAACAGCTAAAGTTGAAAAACAAGGCCTACAGAAGAAGTTGACTGTCTTCAAATACAAGCCTAAGAAGAACTACAAGCGCAAGCAGGGTCACCGTCAGCCGTACACGAAACTTATCGTTGATGAAATCAACGCGTAAGGATCGTTCCGGATGATTAAAGTATCCATGTTTCGCTCACAAGGGGATATTACAGGTTTTGAAATATCCGGTCATGCAGAAAGCGGACCCTACGGCCATGACTTAGTCTGTGCTGCTGTGTCAGCTGTCTCATTCGGAGCCGTCAATGCTATTGTAAGCCTTTGTGAATTCGAACCTCATGTTGTACAGGGAGGCGAGGGTGGTTATTTGAAAATCACACTCCCCGACAATCTGCAGGAGCCGGTAAAAACGAAAGCCCAGACGCTTTTGGAAGGCATGCAGGTTTCCTTACAAACGATTGAACAAGATTACGATCAATATATTCATATATCCCAACGATAAGGAGGTGAAGACTCATGCTACGTCTTGATTTGCAGTTTTTCGCCCAGAAGAAGGGTGTAGGTAGTACAAAGAACGGTCGTGACTCTGAGTCCAAGCGTCTTGGAGCTAAACGCGCAGACGGACAGCACGCATCCGCTGGTTCTATCCTTTACCGCCAGCGCGGTACGAAAATCTATCCAGGAGCCAACGTTGGCCGTGGTGGAGATGACACATTGTTTGCGAAAGTAGACGGTGTTGTTAAGTTCGAACGTTACGGACGCAACCGTAAAAAAGTCAGCGTTTATCCTGTAGCACAGGAAGCGTAAACGAATAATTTCGTGCAGCAAAAGCCGCGCTTATTGCAGAAAGCAAAGCGCGGCTTTTTTATATCTGCTTTTCCAGGCTCCGCAACCGTCAGGAAACCCCCGGCAGAATTTTCCCGGAACTGTTTTTGCCGGCTGTAATCTCTGCTATACTTTTTATTATTATGGGTGTTCGAGGGAGTTGACACGATGGAGGAGAAAGAGATCATCGGACTGCTTAGACATAAGCGTCATGACTGGATGAATCAAATTCAATTGATTCAAGGGTATGCTTCGCTTGGGAAGCACGATCGTCTGATGGATCTGCTGGATACTGTGAAGGCAGAATCGGAGGAAGAACGCAGGCTGTTGAATGCAGAAGCGGTTGAATTTTCGTTATGGCTTCTCACGTTCAACTGGTCGTACCAGTCGTTCCGCCTCACCTATTCGCTGGAGCAGGGGCTTGATTTATCCAGTCATGATCAGACACTGGCTGCTTATGGCAGGCGTATGATGGAAATAATGGAAAAGTATAAGGATCAAGATGAACTTTATGAAGGGACTGTGACCCTTTATCGTGGAGGACAAGGGGCTCTCGGTGTAAGCTGGGAATGGGATGGACGCTTTCCCGAACCCGATTCCGTGCTGGGATCCCTTCAGGATGAAGGGTTTGTCGCTTCCATTTATGACAGGAAAGAACTTTCTATTGAAATGACAATAGAATGAAGAGGTGAATACAAATGTTTGTCGATCAGGTTAAAGTATTTGTAAAAGGTGGAGACGGCGGAAATGGTCTTGTCGCCTACCGCCGTGAAAAATATGTACCAAAAGGAGGTCCTGCCGGAGGCGACGGCGGTAACGGAGGCGACGTGGTCTTCGAAGTGGACGAGGGCTTGAACACGCTCATGGACTTCCGGTACCAGCACCATTTTAAAGCGGTGCGCGGACAAAATGGAATGAATCAGAAGCAGCACGGAAAAAACGCCGAGCCGCTTGTCATCAGTGTGCCGCCGGGAACAACAGTAAAAAGCGCGGACTCTGATAAAGTCATCGCCGATTTGACGGAACATAAGCAGAGAGCGGTCATCGCCAAAGGTGGACGCGGGGGACGTGGAAACGCCCGTTTCGCAAGTCCGAGAAACCCGGCTCCTGAAATTGCTGAAAATGGCGAACCAGGGGAAGAACTGGATGTCGTGGTGGAATTGAAACTGCTTGCTGATGTAGGGCTTGTCGGTTTTCCAAGTGTCGGAAAGTCTACATTCCTTTCGGTCGTCACCGCAGCACGTCCGAAAATCGCGGATTACCATTTTACGACACTGGCACCGAATTTAGGCGTCGTAGAAAGCCAGGATCACAGGAGTTTTGTGATGGCTGACCTTCCCGGACTGATTGAAGGAGCTCACGAAGGGGTCGGACTCGGCCACCAATTCCTGCGCCACGTAGAACGTACCCGGCTTCTTCTTCACGTCATTGATATGTCGGCTATGGAAGGCCGTGACCCCTACGAGGATTATGTAACGATCAATCAGGAACTATCCTCCTACGATGAGCGGTTGAAGAACCGTCCGCAGCTTATTGTCGCTAACAAAATGGATATGCCTGGAGCAGAGGATAACCTTGAGCTCTTCAAAGAGCAGCTCGGGGATCAGGAAATCGGCATCTATCCGATTTCCACCGTGACGCGTGACGGTCTTGATGAACTGCTTTATGCAGTGGCTGATAAGCTCGATCAAATGCCGAAGCAGGAAGAAGAACTGGAAGAAGTCGATGAACGTGTCCTTTATAAGTTTGAAAAAGAAGAAGCTCCATTCAAAGTGACGCGGGCCGATGATGGGGCCTACGTGTTATATGGAGAGAAAATCGAATCCTTGTTCAGACGGACAGACTTCTCCAGGGACCAGTCCATCAATCGTTTTGCCCGTCAGATGCGCAGCATGGGCGTGGACGAAGCCCTCAGAAAACGGGGAGCAAAAGATGGCGATACGGTAAGACTCATGGATTATGAATTCGAATTTGTGGATTAAGAAGGGAGGAAGAGGTCATGGCGGATTATAACGAAACGTTTTATTTAGTCCGTAGTGATATTCTCCCGGAAGCGATGATGAAGACGATTGAGGCTAAGGAGCTGCTGGAAAGAGGCAAAGTCGGCTCGATTTATGAAGCGGTCAAGCATGTGGGATTATCCCGGAGTGCGTTTTATAAATACCGGGATGCGGTTTTTCCTTTCCAGGCCATGGTAAAAGAACAGATGATCACTCTTTTCTTCCATTTAGAAGACCGGAGCGGGACATTGTCGAATTTATTGATGACGGTGGCGGAATCAGGCTGTAACGTCCTGACCATCCACCAGACAATCCCACTTCAGGGCAAGGCCAATGTGACTCTCTCCTTAAATACGTCAGGAATGAAGGAAAGCATCGAGAAATTGTTACAACAGCTCCATAAACTCGATTTCGTCGATCGTGTTGAAATTTTAAGTTCAGGAGCTTAATTGGAGGGGAAATCATGTCGGAACAGCAGATTGGGTACTTGGGACCCCAGGGGACGTTTACAAAAATGGCGGTGGATGCTTTATTTGACGGCGGGTCATTCATGGCTTATGAGAGCATTCCATCCTGCCTGGATGCGGTGGAGCGTGGCGAAATAGGAACAGCCGTTGTTCCGCTTGAAAATGCGATTGAAGGCTCCGTCCATTTGACGATCGATTATTTAGCCCATCAGGTGGATCAGTCTATTATTGCAGAACTGACCGTACCTATTAAGCAGCATCTACTAGTACATCCGGCAAGGAACGGGGAAGAGATCCGTAAGGTGTATTCCCACAGCCACGCCATTGCCCAGTGTCACGAATACCTTCACAAACACTATCCGAACGCTGAGATTGAATATACAGCCTCAACAGCTAAAGCAGCCGAGCTTGTGGCAGCCGAGCGTGACGGAGTGGCGGCTATTGCGAACCACCTGGCTGCAGAAGGGAATGGACTGACCTTCCTGGATACGGATATCCATGATTATGATAACAACCACACACGATTTGCTGTCGTCCAGAAGAACCCGCAGACGTTGAAGGTGAAGGACCATCCTGTCAGCAAACATAAGACGACAGTCATGGTGACACTGCCTAAAGATTATGTCGGTGCCCTGCATCAAGTGCTTGCAGCTTTTGCCTGGAGAAAGATGAACTTATCAAAAATCGAGTCGAGACCAATGAAAACCGGTCTTGGCAACTACTTTTTCCTAATAGATGTGGATCAGCCCTATGATCAAGTGCTGTTCCCAGGTGTACAGGCGGAGCTGGAAGCCCTTGGCTGCCGCTTGAAGGTGATTGGGACGTATCCAAGCTATCAAATCGACATCCCTGCGCCTGTCCATAAAGCTTGAACCTGAAAACCCCGGAATCCCTGCTGTGGCAGGGACATCCGGGGTTTGTTTATATTTTATAGAAATTATTATAGGCTTTTTCATCAAACTTTCGGCTTGTGCTGCATAGAGTGTTATGAAGTTATTTTTGTTTTATTGTTCCTCAGCAATGACAGGAAGGGAGTTGCAATTGTGAGAATTCACATTGTACAAAAAGGAGATACACTCTGGAACATAGCCAAGAAATATGGGGTTGACTTTGAGGAGTTAAAATCCGTAAATACCCAGCTTTCCAATCCTGATATGATTATGCCGGGTATGAAAATCAAAGTCCCTCAAGGTACAAAGCCTGTTAAGAAAGAAGCACCAAAGGCTCAGGCGCCTGCAAAGGAATTGCCTTCAGCCCCTTATAAGGAAAAGGCAAAGCCTATTCCCTCCATTAAAGAAGATGAGAAAAAGCCTGCGCCTAAAGGGGTAAAGGAAAAACCGATGCAGCCCATGCAGCCGATGCAGCCGATCCATATGAATATGCCGATCACCATGCCGAGTATCGATCAGCAGATGCAGAATTATTATACAACCTTCCACCTTCCTCAAATGCCGGGGCCGAAACCTGAAGAATCCCCGGAATCACCAGAGTCGCCAAAAGAGGAAGTAAAAGGAGAGCAGTATCAGCCGATGCAGCAGCCCTACTGCCCTCCGATGCAGCCTCAACTGGTTCATACGGATTACTACTGCTGTCCTCCTTATCCGGTTATGATGCCGATGCCATATGGTGGGATGCCGCATCCCATGCAGCAGCCGATGCAGCATCCAATGGGGCAGCCGATGTATGGAGACGACTTCGAGTCGGATGATGATATGGTGCAGGGCGCCCAGTCGGATGAGGACTGCGGCTGTGATGGGGATTCTGTAAAAGGCTATGGTCCTGCGTACGGCGGCCATCATCCTGGACATCACCCATATCACCCTCAACATCCATGGCAGCAGATGCCTTATGGCGGTATGCAGCAGCCGGGCGGCTGGGGGCAGCCATATCCGCAGCACCCGCAGCACCCTCAGCACCATCAATATCCTCAGCAAGGCTGGGGACAGCAGCCATACCAAGGGTGGGGTCCTTACCCTCAGATGGGACCATGGAACCCTCAACAGGCCGGTCAGGGGATGCCGCAGCCCTGGAGAGACGATGATGTAGATGAAAGCTGAATACAAAAAGGGCGATTCATACACGGATCGCCTTTTTCATTGGATACAAAAAGAAGAAAATCTTCCTGTCGTGTTTGAACGTACCATCAAGCCTAAAGTTTACAAAGTATCGTTTGCAGGAAGACCGATGATTTTGAAGGGCTATCGGAGGCTTCATGTGATACAGCAGCAGATCGACTTCTTTGAACACTGGAATTATGCTTCCCGGACAGCCGCCCGCCCGGTTCCGTTCCGTCCGGAAACCTTCACGCTGGGGAAATTAGGCTGTGACTGGGCTTTGTTTGAACGGATGGAAGGTAGGCATGCAGACTTTGACCGGCATCAGGATCGGAAGAAAGCGGTCCGTATCCTGCATCAATTCCACCGTACAACGAAAGGCATCGCGGTCCTGTCGATCCCGAAAGATCCATTGTATGTGAAATGGGAGCGGAGGCTGGAGCAGTTTTTGGAAACGAAAGATGTTTTTACGGATTTTGGCAGACGCCAGATGTTTCAGGATATATCTTCCCTCGTGGAGCGGAGGCTGGAGGCCTTCTCTGATTGTCCGTGGGGGGAGATAGAAGAACGAGCCTGGGATAATCATGAATGGCTCCACGGGGATGTCGCGCATCATAATTTCATCGTCACTCGTGACCAATCCATCCGTATGATTGATTTTGATCTCCTGCATACGGGACCGCGCGTCTATGATCATATCCAGCTTGCCCAGCGTTTCCTCCCTCACGTGGAATCTGAACGATCCACGCTGGTTCAATATTTTCCTCATGTGAAAGAACGTGAAATCTGGTGGAAAGGTGTCCTCGTGCCTTCTGATCTCCTGCGCGAATGGCTGTACGGCTACAGAAGCTGCTTAAGGGAGGAAAGCTCCTTCGTCCGACAGATAAGGAAGCTGGAAAAAGCCTGGGAGAGCCGGAAGAAGTTTGTCCGATACGCAGAACATATGCTATGATTAGTTATCATATGTGTGAAAGGATGAACAATCCGGTGGAAGAAAAAGTACAGCAAATAACAGCCTGGCTTCAGGATAAAGTGAAAGAAGCCCATGTAGACGGTCTCCTTGTCGGAGTGAGCGGCGGTATTGATTCCGCAGTCGTAGCCAACTTGATTAAAAAAGCATTTCCTGAGCGCTCGCTGGGTGTGATTATGCCCTGCAAGAGCCAGTCAGAAGATCAGGAGCATGCCCGCCTTGTAGTGGAAGCCTGTGATCTTCCAGCTTTGACGGTGGATTTGACGGAAACGCATAACGTGATGTTCAAAAACATTCAAACCCAGCTGGAAGCTGCGGGGCAGTTGAATGAGGATCAATTGAAACTTGAGGATGCCAACCTGAGAGCAAGGCTGAGGATGAGCACCCTTTATACGATTGCCACCAACCATAAGTATCTTGTCGTGGGAACAGATAATGCTGCTGAATGGTATACAGGATACTTTACGAAATATGGAGACGGCGGTGTCGACCTTGTGCCGCTTGCGAACCTGACCAAAGGTGAAGTAAGAGAGATGGCCGAATACTTAGGAGTACCGAATGAAGTCGTTCATAAACAGCCGAGTGCAGGACTTTGGGAAGGTCAGACGGACGAAAATGAAATGGGTACCAGTTACGCCATGATCGACCGTCACCTTAAAGGAGAGGAAATTCCTGAAGAAGACCGTAAAATCATCGAAGCGATGCATAAGCGGTCCGCCCATAAGCGTCAGCTTCCTCCTGCACCATCGCAGTAACTTTGGTGAGATTTGCCAGACTAAAACATTCTTCTTTACCCATAGTAAGGGGAAAAGGAGAATGTTTTTATGTGGAAAATTATTGGAGTGCTGCTTGCTGCCTGTCTCTTTAGCGCGTGTCAATCGGAGGAAGCCCGTGAGCCGGAGGGAACCTCTGATGAAATCTATGAGCCGATCAGCTACGGGGGAGTAGAGGACACGGAAAGAAGCGGCCGGATTCCGACCGGTAAGGACAGCTATTTTAAACGGACCGCCGAAAAGGATTTTCGCAACGCCCGTTACGGGGAGACGAACCGATCTCATGATAATGATTTCAACAATGAAGATGCTATGGCCGTCGTGGAGAAAATTCATGAAATCAAAGAAGTCACGATGGCTCAGGCCTATTCTACGGACGATGCGATGTATATTGCCGTCATGATCAATCCGACAGATCGGAGAGATACCGACGTAACGGAGAAAATCAAGCAGAAAGCCGGGGAACTGACAGAGAAGAAGCTCACCATCTATACCAATAATAACAACTGGGATCACATGAAGGATCTGAATGCCCGTTTGAACGCGGCGGAAGCACCGGACTCCGTGAAAAAACGGATTCGTGAGTTCTTCAATCGGGAGTAAACCTCCTGCTTTTATGCCATAAATTGATTATGGTATAGTGAAAGATAGAAATGTTTTGGGGAGAGGAGAATGTCCAATGGCAGGCCATTCAAAATGGAGCAATATCAAGCATCGTAAAGGGGCTCAGGATGCCAAAAGAGGAAAACTCTTTATGAAGCTGGCCCGTGAAATTTTCATGGCTGCTAAACAGGGCGGAGGGGATGAGGAAACCAATCCTGCCCTCCGGATAGCAGTAGATAAAGCAAGGTCTAACAATATGCCGAAGGATAACATCGAAAGGGCCGTTAAAAAGGCCACCGGGGATCTGGAAGGCGTCAACTATGAAGAGTTCACCTATGAAGGATACGGTCCCGGGGGCGTAGCTGTAATGGTCAAAGTGCTGACGGATAATAAAAACCGTACCGCCGGGGAAGTGCGCCATGCCTTCAGTAAAAATGACGGCAATCTTGGTGAAAACGGCTGTGTCGCCTTTATGTTCAACCGCTCCGGCTATCTTGTCATCGACCGGTCCACAACGGATGCAGGTGAAGAAGCCGTCATGCTGGAAGTGATTGAAGCAGGTGCTGAGGAAATGGACACGACAGAAGAGAGCTTTGAAATTTATACAGAGCCGGAAGCCTTTTCTGATGTGAAAGCTTCGCTGGAAGACAGCGGCTACACGTTTTCTACAAGTGAAGTGACGATGATTCCTGAAACCTATACAGAACTCGATGAAGAGGGCGTAGAAAAAATGCTGAAGCTGATTGATATGCTTGAGGACAACGATGACGTCCAGGAAGTGTATCATAACCTCGATGCTGATGAAGCGGTTCTCGAAAAATTGTCCTGATTCTGCCTTTCTATGATAATAACTTCTATTTCTGGACACACTGGAAATAGAAGTTATTTTTATTTGGGAGGGTGAGTGCTGTGAAAGCTGTCGCCTATGGAATCATCAGCTGGCTTCTCGTATGTCTGATTCTTGCTTCCTGTTCTCCCGCTGTTCTGGAAGGGAAGGACCACACCCTGATGAGAAGTGTGGAAGAGACGAAAAAAGAAGCATCAGAACCGAGCGTCGAAACACTGGTTCAGGCTGAACCTTTGGAGTTGACGATTGTCCTGAAGGAGCACTACCTCGATGGAGTGGTGGAAACAACAACCAAAAAGGAAACAATCTGGTCGATGGTGGATTTCTGGGCTTCATATGAAGGCTGGAGAGTGGAAAATCAGGAGCTGGATCGTATTGTTTTTCAACGGCAGGTGGAGGATATATCACCACTCACGAAACAGCACGGATATTTTGGATTGAATGAGGACGGCGAACTGGCCGTTTTTCAAGGGATTCCCAACGAAGGGAAGGTCATCGAGTCGTTCAAGCCGATTCCTGTAAAGCCGTTGGAGTCGAAGCGTATCGATGTATTGAAGAATGGCATAAAGATTAAGGACTCCGTCCACTTTGAGCAGGTGGTCCACCAGTATTCAGAAGAAAAGCAGATGTAAGGACAAACAGCCGCAGCCTGTCTGCGGCTGTTTTCGGTATGGATACCCTCCCATTTCCATCGGTTTAACCCCCTTCATTTTCCGTGCGTGTACATAGGCGAACATATGGTTCTATGTTACAATAAGAGGGTTAAGACTAGAGAGCAGGAGAGGTTGCAGCAGATGATAAGTTATATCAAAGGTCAGCTGACGACGCTTGAAGAAGGGTCGATCACGATAGAAGTAAGCGGGATCGGTTACGAGATTTTATGTGCCAATCCTTTTCATTTTGAAACACAGATGAATCAAGAAGTGAAAGTACATACGTACCACTATATCCGGGAAGACAATCAATCCTTGTATGGATTTAGGAAAAAGGAAGATAAACAGTTGTTCGGCCAATTGCTCAACGTATCCGGGATCGGACCGAAAGGAGCACTGGCTATTCTCGGGACGGTCAGTGTACCGGAGTTTGTTTCTGCCATTGAGCAGGAAGACGAAAAGTACCTGACTAAATTCCCCGGCGTCGGTAAGAAGACCGCCCGTCAGATGATCCTTGATTTGAAAGGCAAACTGATTGTATGGCTGCCGGATGAGCAGAACGAAGAAACCTTGTTCTATCAGGAGGATTTGACGTCGCGTGAAAAACGTGAGCTGATCGATGACGCCATTGAAGCCTTGAAGGCGCTTGGATATACAGAGAAGGAAGTGAAGATGGTCCGCACCCAGCTTGAGAAATCCAAGCAGGGTACCGTGGATGATTACGTAAGACAAGGACTTCAGATGTTGATGAAATCATAAAGAAAAGGAGGCATATCCATGGATGAACGGATGATATCCGGTGAGCAGCAGCAGGCCGATCAGGATCTTGAACTGAGCCTGAGGCCGGAAAGGTTAAGTCAGTACATCGGACAGGATCAGGTGAAGAACAACTTGAGCATCTTTATTGAAGCCGCTAAAATGCGGGAAGAACCGCTTGATCATGCCCTTTTGTACGGCCCTCCGGGACTTGGGAAAACGACGCTCGCTTCGATCATCGCCAACGAGATGGGTGTGCAGTTCAGGACCACAGCGGGGCCTGCCATCGAACGGGCCGGGGATTTGGCTGCTATTTTATCCTCTCTTGAGCCGGGGGACGTTCTTTTCATTGATGAAATTCACCGGCTTCCCCGTTCTGTTGAGGAAGTGCTTTATCCAGCGATGGAGGATTTCTGTCTTGATATTGTCGTCGGGACCGGGCCGAGTGCAAGGTCGGTACGCCTTGATCTCCCTCCCTTTACGCTTGTAGGAGCAACGACGAGGGCGGGGCTCTTGTCCGCACCTCTCCGGGACCGTTTCGGTGTACACAGCCGCCTGGAATATTATGATACGAAAGCGCTCTGTTCCATTGTAGAGCGGACGGCGGAAATTTTTTCTGTATCGATTGAGAAAGATGCAGCTGTCGAAGTGGCCCGCCGTTCACGCGGGACCCCCCGGATTGCCAACCGGCTCCTGAAACGGGTCCGGGATATTGCCCAGGTCAAAGGCGAAACCGTCATCTCCAAAGCGACGACACAGGAAGCGCTGAGGATGCTTCAGGTCGATGCTGAAGGACTTGATTTTATTGATCACAAACTATTGATGGGGATCATGGACAGCTTTCAGGGCGGCCCTGTAGGACTGGATACGATTGCAGCGACAATCGGCGAGGAATCGCAGACGATCGAAGATGTGTACGAGCCGTATCTGCTGCAGATCGGTTATATCCAGCGCACACCGCGCGGCCGGGTTGTGACCCCGAAAGCCTATGCCCATTTCAACAGGGAGGTGCCTGGCTCTTGACGGGGTTTGGCAGAATCTTTATTGTTATAGGGATTGTGTTTATTGTCATAGGAATCGTATGGAGTCTGTTCGGCAGGCTCCCTGGTGACCTTTCTTTCAAAAAAGGAAATGTCACATTTTATTTTCCGATTATGACCTCGATTATTGCGAGTATTGTTTTATCTTTGATTTTTTATTTGATTCGGAGATTTTAGCAGCACCTGCAGGAATCGGGCACGAGGAAAGAAGAATTATCTCAGGAAGAATAGGGGATTTGTATGGATATTAAGCAGTATGATTTCGATCTGCCGGAAGAGTTGATTGCGCAGGTTCCGCTTGAGGACCGCTCCTCTTCCCGATTGATGGTCTGCGACCGCAGCACAGAGAACATCGAGCATAAGCACTTTGCTGATATTACGGAAGACTTGAATTCCGGGGACTGTCTTGTATTGAACGACACACGTGTCCTTCCAGCCCGGTTGTTCGGGGTGAAGGAAGACAGCGGAGGGAAAGTCGAAGTTCTTCTGCTGCATCAGACAAAGGAAGATGAATGGGAAGTCCTTGTGAAACCAGCGAAAAAGGTGAAGGAAGGAACGAAAATCGTCTTCGGGGACGGAAAGCTTACGGCTGAATGTACGGAAATCCAGGAGCATGGCGGACGGAAAGTGAAGTTCAGCTACGAAGGCATCTTTCTGGAAGTCCTTGAATCTCTTGGTGAAATGCCGCTGCCTCCTTACATTAAAGAGCAGCTGTCGGACAGAGAACGGTACCAGACGGTCTATGCGAAAGAAGAAGGCTCAGCAGCCGCTCCAACAGCGGGGCTTCATTTTACGAACGCTCTTTTAGAAGAGCTGCAGGAAAAAGGGGTGGAGCTTGCCTACCTGACACTGCACGTCGGTCTTGGAACATTCCGCCCGGTGAGCGTCGATCATATCGAAGAGCATGATATGCATGCGGAATTTTATCAGCTCAGCCGTGAAACCGCCGATCAGCTGAACAGGGTCCGCGAAAACGGCGGAAGAATCATTTCCGTGGGTACAACATCTACCAGAACACTGGAGACGATCATGAGGGACTACAGAACGTTCACAGAAGCAAGCGGATGGACGGATATCTTTATTTATCCCCCGCAGAAGCTTCAGGCCATTGACGGGCTGATTACGAACTTCCACCTTCCGAAATCCACGCTCATCATGCTGGTGAGTGCATTTGCCGGCCGTGACTTCGTAATGGAAGCCTATCACCGTGCTGTCGAGGAGCGCTATCGTTTCTTCAGCTTCGGGGATGCTATGTTTATTAAATGATCAGGATGATCTATGGAAGAAAGGATAGGAAAAATGGCAATCACATATGAATTAATCAAAACTTGTAAGCAGACAGGCGCGCGCCTCGGAAAAGTCCATACACCACATGGCTCTTTCGAAACCCCAATGTTTATGCCTGTCGGTACTCTTGCTACAGTGAAGACGATGAGTCCCGAGGAACTGGAACGGATGGGGGCTCAGATCATCCTTTCCAACACGTACCACCTGTGGCTCAGGCCCGGGGAGGATATCGTGGAGGAAGCCGGCGGCCTTCATAAATTTATGAATTGGAACGGCTCCATTTTAACGGATTCCGGCGGTTTCCAGGTGTTCAGCTTGAGCGACCTGCGTCAGATCGAAGAGGAGGGGGTGCACTTCCGCAACCACATCAGTGGAGAGAAGCTGTTCCTTTCTCCGGAAAAAGCGATGCACATTCAAAACTCTCTTGGCGCGGATATTATGATGGCCTTTGATGAATGCCCGCCGTATCCAGCTGAACACAAATATATGAAAGACTCTGTAGAACGGACGAGCCGCTGGGCAGAAAGATGTCTGGAAGCTCACAAGCGTCCTCATGATCAAGGCTTGTTCGGAATCATCCAGGGCGGGGAATACGAAGATCTTCGTCAGCAGAGCGCCCGTGACCTGACGTCCATGGACTTCCCCGGCTATGCTATCGGAGGCTTGTCTGTAGGGGAGCCGAAAGATGTCATGAACCGTGTGCTCGACTTTACGACACCGCTTCTTCCGGATGAAAAGCCCCGTTACCTGATGGGCGTCGGTTCACCGGATTCCCTGATCGACGGAAGCATCCGCGGCATTGACATGTTTGACTGTGTCCTGCCGACACGTATTGCCAGAAATGGTACATTGATGACCTCCCAGGGCCGTCTCGTTGTCCGCAATGCGAAATATGCCCGCGATTTCCGCCCGATTGATGAAAGTTGTGACTGCCATACGTGCCGGAATTACAGCCGGGCGTACATCCGTCATTTAGTCAAAGCCAACGAAACTTTTGGTTTTAGACTTACGACTTATCATAATCTTTATTTTCTGTTAAACTTAATGAGGCAAGTGCGTGAAGCCATTAGAGAAGATCGACTCGGTGATTTTAGAGAAGAATTCTTTGAACAATATGGTTTCAATAAACCAAATGCAAAGAACTTTTAGAAAGGGGGAATAATAGATGGACACATTAGTAGGCCTGTTACCGATTATTCTAATGTTTGTCATTTTCTATTTCCTATTGATCCGCCCGCAGCAGAAGAAACAGAAACAAGTGCAGCAGATGCAGTCGGATTTACAGAAAGGTGACAAGATCATTACTATCGGAGGAATGCACGGTACAATACATGCGATTGACGAAGGTACCCTTGTTATCAGTGTACAAGATGGAACGCAGATGAAGTTCGACCGTTCCTCCATCCGTGAAAAAGCCAGCGAATAATACAGAACCCCGCTCATGGAGCGGGGTTTTCTATTTTTTACCGCTTTGCTGTTTTTTTAGGCAGGTTCACCCCGATCATTCCCCCCAGCCATGCCGCAAGGATCAGCCCTCCGAAATAGCTGAGCTGCGGCAGTGTTACCATTGTATTTTCAAAAATGATTTGGAATAAGGCCATCGCCCCTACAAATACAGCACCGGTTAAGACGCCGGCCAGCCATCCTTTCTGTTCTCCCTTATAGGCGGCCGCCCCACCTCCGAATGCCAGAATACTGATTCCGACGATTAATGCGAGCTGGTTCAATGTGCCGTATTCCATTTCTGTCAGCTTCAGTAACCCGGCCAGTACCCCGGAAAAAACAATCATCAGGATAAAGATGGATCCAATCCCGTAGCCCAGCACACCCTGCATCATTTTCTTCATATCGACCCTCCTGGATTCAGCTTGTCACTTTCACTATATGCGCAAAATCCATAGAGATAGAAGCAGATATTTCTGCCTTCCCGTGAATACGTATATAAAAAGTCCGTATAAAAGGGGAAGATCTATGTCAACCGTACTGGCAATTCTCATATTTACTGCAAGTTACATCCTCATCATGACAGAGAAACTGAACCGGGCACTCGTGGCTGTTGCCGGCGGCGTCCTTTTATTAATGACGAAGGTTTATGCGTGGGAGGATGCTTTCGGTTTTATTGACTGGGAAACGGTCGCCCTCTTGTTCTCGATGATGGTCCTTGTCTCCATTACAAAGAAAACCGGTATTTTTTCGTTCATGGCTGTCCGACTCGTCCAGATCGTCCAGGGACGGCCTGTTCCATTGTTGATCGTCACCGGCATTTTTACCGCAGTAGGCTCTGCCTTTTTGGACAACGTGACAACGGTGCTTTTATTTGTTCCTGTACTCCTGTCCCTCATCGATGAGTTGAAGCTCCCCGCTTTTCCTTATTTGATTACGACCATTTTCAGTTCCAATATCGGCGGGACAGCAACACTGATCGGGGATCCGCCGAACATTATGATCGGACAAGCCGTGGAGCATTTCAGTTTTGTCTCCTTTATGTACCATCTTGGTCCCATTGTTATTGTCATTTTTGTCGTCATGATGGCCGGCATGATTCTTTTATACCGCAAACGACTCGTTTATGATGAAGCACTGGCCCGGCGGCTGATGGAGAGAAACGCCAAAGCCGATTTGAAGGTCACCCCGCTTCTATTCCAATCGGTGGGTGTCCTGCTTCTGACCATTACTGGATTTATGATGCACCCGTTCATCCATATGGATATTACGACGATCGCTGTCAGCGGTGCGCTCCTGCTGTTGTTCCTCTCTGAAAAAGAGCTTGACGTGGAGCATGTGTTTCAAGAAGTGGAGTGGGTAACGTTATTCTTCTTCATGGGACTGTTCATGCTTGTCGGAGGACTGGAGACGGTCGGCGTCATTGATGAACTGGCCCGTGGAATGGTCTGGCTTTCCGGAGGGGACCTGCCTGTAACCGCCATGGTTATGCTGTGGAGTGCGGGAATCTTGTCAGGGGTCGTGGATAACATCCCATTCGTGGCAGCTATGATCCCAGTCGTCCAGGAACTTCAGGGCTACGGAATGATGAACGTGGATCCTGTTTGGTGGGCGCTGGCGCTTGGCGCGTGCCTTGGCGGGAACGGGACGTTGGTGGGAGCTTCTGCAAACGTGGTTGTAGCCGGACTCGCAGCAAGTCACAACAAGCCGATTCCTTTTCTGAAGTTTTCTTTGTACGGAATCCCTGTTCTGCTCGTATCCCTGCTGATCTGCAGTGTGTACATCTGGTTCCGCTATCTTCTGCCGTTCCTGTCATAAATTTTGAAAAATAGGTGATATTAACAACAAAGGCACGGAAGAGGAAAGGTCGTGGATGGACGTGCTTGTCATCTCTGTAATTTTTCGAACCCTCATCACCTATCTGATTATTCTGCTCGTCTTCCGGTTTATGGGCAAAAGGGAAATCGGAGAGCTGAGTGTCATGGACCTTGTCGTATTTATCATGCTGGCTGAAATTGCTGTTTTTCTTATCGAAGAGCCGGATGAAGAAATCTGGAAGGCGATTGTCCCTATGGCGGTCCTCCTGGCGATTCAAATCGGCAGCGCCTGGATGTCACTTAAAAATCAGGCGTTCAGAAACTGGTTCGACGGAAAGCCCTCTGTGATCATCAAGCACGGGAGAGTGGATGAATATGAAATGAGGCGTCAGCGTTATAACTTCAATGATCTGCTTCTTCAGCTCCGTGAGCATGGCGTTCATGAAGTGCAGGACGTGGCATATGCCGTTTTAGAGCCATCAGGAAAATTGTCTGTCTTTGAGAAAAAGGAAGATGGAACCTCTGATTATGCAGTCGTTTTAATTGCAGACGGAGAGATTCAAAAAAGCGGGCTGAAGATCATCGGAAAAAGCAGACGCTGGCTGTTGGAACGGCTCCACCATCAAGGCCTCACCGAGGTGAAGGAGGTCTCTCTCTGCACAATCAATGATCAGGGAGAGCTTCAGTTTGATCGAAAGAATGAATTCCATTAAAACCAGCTGCCTCTAGGTTGGTTGCTTATGGACCGTCTGTCATCGAAAGGATGCCATGGGCACGATTGGAAACAAACGTAAGCTGAAAAGAAAAGAGGAGGATCTTCTGTTGAACAGAAGATCCTCCTCTTTTCTTTTCAAAATGGTTTAATGCTCCTCTATAGCCGGCAGGGTTACCTGATTACTATTAAGTGAACATGGAACGGGGGCAAGAGTCCATACCGCTCCAGGAGACGCAGGTTCTTATTTTTTTGGCAGGATTTTCTTCCAGGGGATCATTTTCCATTCTTCATTTCGAATCAGCTGGAACACATACGTCAGAAACAGGTAGAGGATGGCAAGCCCGCCGCCCATAATGAGCAGCTGCGAAAGCGGCCGGGTTTCATGGAGCCAGTTGTTTTTCCAAATAAAACCGACGATACCGGTCGTTCCGATGACGATGAAAAATTTAAAGAACAATAGAAAAGGAAAGCGTAGGACGTTGTATTTCACAAGGACTTGAAGATGAAGCAGGGTGACAATGACCACCCCGACACAGATGGCCGCAGCCGCTCCGTGTATACCAAATTCAGGACGGGAGGTAAGGGCGACAAGGACGATGAATTTCACAACTGCTCCAATAAGGGTGTTCCACATAGCTGGACGTGCCAGGTCAAGGGCCTGCAGGGTGGCCTGGAGAGGCGTCTGGATATAATGGAGCAGGAAGAAGGGGGCCATGAACTGGAGCATGAAAGAAGCATGGCTTGTCCCATATACTGCGGTTAAAATCACAACAGGGAAAATCATGAACACAATCGTGATCAAACCGCCGGAAGCGATCGATAGACGGATGGACTGCATAATTCTGTAGCGGATGGTTTCCTTATTTCCTTTGGCTGCGGCTTCGCTGATGGAGGGGACGAGTGCTGTAGAAAGGGCATGCGTAAGAAATGTCGGCAGAAAGAGAAGCGGAAGCACATAACCGGTTAATTCTCCATAAAGTTTTGTGGATTCTACAGCTGCAAAACCGGCAAGGGCCAGACTCTGAGCGACAAGGATTGGTTCGAAAAAGTAAGTCAGCGAACCGATAAAACGACTGCCGGTCGTAGGCAGGGCAATGGTCATCAGTTCATTCAATGTCTTCCGCCCTTCGCCAAGGTTCTTTTTCCACGATTTTCGCAGCCGGAAGCTTTTATGAATATTGAACTGCCTGAGCATATACAACAGGGACACCAATTCTCCAAGGACCGCGCTTCCCATCGCACCAGCAGCTGCATACTGCACACCATATGGATAGAGCATCTTCGTAAAAAGAATGACCGATCCGATACGGACGACCTGCTCAATGACTTGGGAAACAGCCTGCGGCTTCATGTTCTGCCTTCCCTGGAAATAGCCCCGGATGACAGAGGAAACAGCAATGATCGGTATGATCGGTGTAACCGCAAGCAGCGGGGAAAGGGCCCGTGCATCCGTTAAGAAATGCTCAGCTATGACAGGGGCCAGCATGAAAATACCGATTGTAAAAACGATGCTTAATGTCGTAGTTACAGCGAGGGATACGATCAAAATCCGCTTGATTTTCCCTTCGTTCCCTGTAGCCTCCGCTTCTGATACACGTTTGGAAATCGCTACAGGAAGTCCGAACTGGGTGATGGTAATCGCCATGATTAAGGTTGGAAGGGCCATCATGTAAAGCCCGACGCCTTCCGGACCCATGACCCGCGCCACGACGATGCGGTTCACAAAGCCGAGGAACCGGGTGATTAATCCGGCGGCAACGAGAATCAGAGCCCCGTGGAGAAAAGTTTGTTTAGACATATTTCGATCCGCCTTCTCAAAGAAATGAAATTCCGATACAATGAAGTATATGCTCAATCGTGGACAAGGCATGACTACGGATTCTACGAAATGATGAAGTGAGGAGTATTGATATGGAACCTTATAAGCGTGTCGGATTGTGGAAAAAGGAAGTAGCTCCGGTAACAAAGAGTAAAGCGGAGGAGTTCAAACTGCTTGGCTACCCCCGGGCGACAGAAACGGAAATCTGGAACTGTCTCATGTCCAAGGTGTGGAAAGGGGAGCCGGAAATGAGGCTTCACCAGGTGGTTCAGGATATTTTTCATTTATCCAGTCATACCTACACAAGTTATCTGACGGTTGAAGCTTATCAAAATGATGATCTGCTCGCGTCTATTGAAGCACTCAACCAGACAGAATCGGGATAAAAACACAGCTTTACACGGATGCTGTTGCGAAAAAAGTAAAAAGTAGTAGAATAGGGACGGGAAAGACCGGACCCTGTTTTGTACAACCATACGGGGGCATTCCCCGTGCCGGGATACATAAAGGAGGAGCAGAAGCGAATGGTGAAACGAGGGCGGATTGTCGCCTTTTTCATCGTGGTGCTGTTGTTGGCAGCTACGATTGGGACGACGATTACTGGAGTTACAAAAGATATCAAACTAGGACTGGATCTGCAGGGTGGCTTTGAAATTCTTTATGATGTGGAGCCTCTCAACGAAGACCAGGAAGTGAATGAACAGGTATTGGAAGCCACGGCGGAATCGCTGAGTCAGCGTGTCAACACGCTGGGAATCAGTGAAACCAACATATCCATTGAAGATAACGGACGGATCCGTGTGCAGCTGGCCGGTGTGGAGGACCAGCAGACGGCAAGGGAACTGCTTTCCACGACAGCGGAATTAACATTCAGAAGTACAGATGGAAAGCTGTTTCTTGATGGATCCGATTTAGTGGAAGGAAGTGCCCAGCAGTCCTTCGATCCAAATACAAATGAACCGGTCGTAACTTTGAAGGTGAAAAGCGCCTCTGATTTTTACGATGTTTCAGAGGAAGTTTATAATACAACGGATGATCCATCGACCCCCTATCCGGACGACCTGCTTGTCATCTGGCTGGATTACGATGAAGAAACATCCTTTGCAGAACAGTACGGATCAGCGGATCCTGAGTATATTTCAGCTCCGTCCTTCCGCGAGAATGGACCGATCCGCAGCAATTCCATTCAAATCAGCGGCGACTTCACCGTTGAGTCCGCCCAGCAGCTGGCAGACGTATTGAATGCAGGTTCTCTGCCTGTGAATCTGGAAGAAACGTATTCCAATTCCGTCGGGGCTCAATTCGGGGAACAGGCGATGAACAAAACGATCATCGCAGGAGTGATCGGCGTAGCCGCTATTTTCCTGTTTATGATTGCCTACTACCGATTCCCAGGTGTCATTGCATCGCTGACGCTGTCCGTCTATATTTATTTGATCTTAGTTGTCTTTGAATTGATGAATGGGGTGCTGACCCTGCCGGGAATTGCTGCCTTGATTCTGGGTGTGGGGATGGCCGTCGATGCCAACATCATTACTTATGAACGGATCAAAGAAGAACTGAAATCAGGCAAGTCGCTCATGTCTGCCTACAAAGCAGGGAATAAGCGCTCGTTGTCCACCATCATGGATGCGAACATAACCACGTTGATTGCGGCCTCCGTGCTGTTCATTTTCGGTACAAGTTCGGTGAAAGGCTTCGCTACGATGCTCATTGTCAGTATTTTGGTGAGTTTTGTAACGGCGGTGTATGGAACGCGCCTGTTTATGAGTCTATGGGTGAAGAGCCGTTTCCTTAATAAACGTCCGCGCTGGTTCGGGGTCAAACCGGAGCAGATTCAAAATATCGAAGATGGTGGAGAAGTGGATGCCACTTTCATGAAGCGTTCCTTTAACTTTGTCGGCAAACGGAAGTTGTTCTTCACGATTTCCATTTTCCTGATCGCAGCCGGTGTTCTTGCGCTGTCTGTATTCCGACTCAATCTCGGAATTGATTTCTCCAATGGTTCCCGTGTCTCCATTTTATCGGACGGGGATATAACCGCTTCTCAAGTGGAGGAGACAATGGAAAGTGAATTTGATGTTTCTCCTGAACAGGTGGTCATTTCAGGGGATAACAATGAAATTGCTGTTGCGAGGTTTGATTCTGAACTGAGCAAGGATAAAGTAGCTGACATCCAGTCGTACTATGAAGAGGAGTTCGGCAGTACACCGAATATCAGTACAGTGTCTCCGATTGTGGCCAAGGAACTGGCGAAAAACGCAGCGCTTGCTGTTCTTTATGCTTCGATTGGAATCATCATCTATGTAACGATTCGTTTTGAAATATTCTTTGCGATTACCGCCATTATCGCCCTGCTGCATGATGCGTTCTTCATTCTCGCCTTCTTCAGCATTACAAGGCTGGAATTCGATATCACGATCATCGCAGCCATTCTCACCATTGTCGGTTATTCTGTCAACGATACCATCGTTACGTTTGACCGGATCCGGGAGAACTTGAAACTGAAGAAGAAAGTCAAGTCCTTTACGGAGCTGGCTAAGATTGTGAATGACAGCTTAATGCAGACCTTGGCTAGAAGTTTCAATACGGTGATTACGGTCATCTTTGCAGCGGTTATGCTGCTCGTCTTCGGTGCCTCATCGATTACGAATTTCTCTTTCGCCCTTGTCATCGGACTGCTGGCAGGAACCTATTCGTCCCTGTTTATTGCGTCCCAGCTATGGCTCGTCTGGCGCGGCAGAAATATCAAAGATAAGCCGATCAACTATGTGAAGAAAAAGCGTAATGACGGACCTCAGGTGTAACCGTTCCTTCGGGTAATGGAATGTGGTCCGGATCAAGCGGTCTTTCCTGTTGGAAAGACCGCTTTTTGTTTGTTTGGAGAACGGGTATATTTTAGTAATCGGATATGAAAAAGGAGAGATGCTCTATGAAAGGTCAAACGTATATTATTTCAGCTCTTATTTTTGCTGTTGTGATTGCTGTGTTCGCGGTTATCAACGTCGAGTCTGTGCAGGTCAATTATCTATTCGGAACCGGGGAGGCTCCCTTAATTCTTGTGATTCTCGTTTCCGTGCTCCTTGGAGGTCTTGCTACAGCCTCTGTAGGGGCGGTCCGCTACTTCAGATTAAGAAAAGAGAAACGTTCCTTACTGGAAAAACTGCAGGCATTCGAGAAGGAAAGCGGAGAGAAAACAGAGCCCGCCTCTGAAGCCGGTGAAGAGAATAACTCCAGGGAAAACTTCACATAATTGCATTTGCTACCCCTGACCCGCTCTTGTATAATAGATGGGTCAGGGGTGAACTTATGATAGAAAGTAAGATGAAATGGAAAATTACATATAACGATCCGGTCCAGGGAGATAGAAGCAGCCGCCCGGGCGGGCTGACGCCGCTTACGAAACAACTGCTGGAAAAGCGGGGGATTTTTGAGCCGGAAGCGGAACAGCGTTTCCTGCACCCGTCTTTTGAACAACTCCATGATCCATTTCTGATGGAAGGGATGGAAAAGGCTGTTGCACGCGTGAAAGAGGCTGCCTCAGCCGGGGAGCCTGTTCTTGTGTTCGGCGATTATGATGCAGACGGGGTCAGTTCCACTACGCTTATGATTGAGGCGCTGAGAGAGGCTGGCGTGGAATGCGACTTTTATATTCCCAACCGCTTCACAGAAGGTTATGGTCCGAACAAGGACGCCTTCCAATTTGCCTTCGATTCCGGGTACGGCGTCATTATAACTGTCGATACAGGAATTGCTGCTGTCGAAGAGGCGGCGTTTGCTAAAGAACTGGGTCTGGATTTAATTATTACCGATCACCACGAAGTGCAGGAAACCCTGCCGGATGCGTTTGCCATCGTCCATCCGAAAACCTCGGCGGATTACCCGTTTCAGGAATTGGCAGGCGTCGGCGTTGCTTTTAAATTCGCTCACGCTCTTTTAGGAGAATGTCCGAAGCATTTTCTTGATCTTGTGGTCATCGGCACCATTGCGGACCTTGTCCCTCTTGTTGATGAGAACCGTGTCCTTTCCTACTTTGGTCTAAAAGCGATCTCCCAGTCCAAAAGGCCGGGAATTCAGGCTCTCCGTAATGTCTGCTCGATTGAAGGGGAGATGGATGAGGAAACGATCGGTTTCACCATCGGCCCGAGAATCAACGCTGTCGGCCGTCTCCAGGACGCTGCTCCGGCGGTTGACCTTCTGTTGTCCGAAAGTTTGGAAGAGGCTCAGGAAACAGCCGGTTTTATCAACCAGTTGAATCAGGAGCGTCAAAAAATCGTCGCAGCCATTGCCAAAGAGGCAGAAGAGATGGTTGTGAATGAACAAGGCGTGGTTGATGAAGTCATCGTTGTAGCCAAGGAAGGCTGGAACCCGGGTGTGCTCGGTATTGTAGCTTCCAAGCTTGTCCGTCAGTTTGACAGGCCCGCCATCGTTCTTGGCATTGATTCCGAAAAAGGGGTAGCCAAAGGTTCGGCCCGTAGTATCGATGCTTTTGATATGTTTACCAATTGTATGGAAGTCCGTCACCGGTTCCTTCATTTCGGTGGACATGCCCAGGCAGCGGGAATGACCGTAGAACTGGATCAGCTGGATGCCTTGAGAGACGACTTGATCGGTATTGCAAGGGAAAAGCTGTCTGCAGACGATTACCATCAGGTGCTTGACATAGAAACCACAGTAGCCGTGGACGATGTCTCTTTGAAGCAGATTGAAGAAATTGATCAGCTCCGGCCGTTCGGTATGGGTAACCCTAAGCCTTTGTTTCATCTCAAGCATACCCCTAAAGAAGTACGGTTGATAGGAAGTAAGAAAAACCATCTGAAATTTCAATTCCAAGGTGAGCAGGTAAAAGTGGACGGCATTGCTTTTGGCCTTGGAGATTTGTATACACAGCTGTCACCGCATGCTGTTATTGATTTTGTCGGGGAGCTGGGTGTCAATGAGTGGAATGGACGGAAAAACCTTCAGGTCATGATCAGGGATATCAGCGTGTCAGAGTGGCAGCTTTTTGATCACCGCGGGTCCAGGCATCTTGAAAAAAATATAGCTGTCCCACCCAGGGAAAAGTATGGGGCTGTTAGTTTTCAAGATAAAGAGGCAGCTCCGTTCGACCTCCCCGTTCTGAAACCGGAACAGGTCATCGATGAATCTTCGTGGGACGGCCTTCTGATTCTTGATCTGCCGCGGGAAATGAAAGAACTGACATCCATGCTGGAGGCCGTGCAAGTGAAAAAGGTGTATGCCTGTTATCACCTGGAAGAGAGTACCTTCCTAAAAACATGGCCGTCACGGGACCACTTCAAATGGTTTTATGGTATGCTGTTGAAGCGCGGCCGTTTTGACATGAAAAAAGAAGCGGATCTTCTGGCCGGAAGAAAAGGCTGGGACCGATCCATGGTGGAATTTATTTCAGAGGTGTTTTTTGAACTTCAGTTTGTTAAAATAAAAGATGGGATTTTAACGGTTGAATCCGAACCATCTCAAAAAGATTTACGTGAATCTTCGCTTTATATCGAACGCGAAGAACAGTTGAAAATGGAACAAACGCTATATTATTCCACATATAAAGAATTGAAGGAATGGTTCGACCGCTATCTGAACCAACGTTCGAAGCAAGTCAAGGAGGAAGTAGTTAATGGATTATAAAGAACATATTGCAATCGTACAGGACTGGCCGAAAGAAGGTGTCCAGTTTAAGGACATCACCCCATTGATGGATAACGGTCCTGCCTTCAAGTCCGCTGTTGATGAGATTGTAGAGTACGCGAAACAGCTGGAAATTGATATTGTCGTAGGTCCGGAAGCGCGTGGCTTCATCGTAGGATGCCCGGTTTCCTATGCTCTTGAAATCGGCTTTGCACCGGTACGTAAGGAAGGGAAACTCCCTCGTGAAACCATCAAAGTGGATTACGGTCTGGAATATGGCAAAGATGTCCTGACTATTCACAAGGATGCCATCAAGCCTGGTCAGCGTGTTTTGATTGTTGATGACCTGCTGGCTACCGGTGGAACGATTGAAGCGACCATCGACCTTGTTGAGCAGCTGGGTGGAGAAGTAGCCGGATGCGCGTTCTTAATTGAACTTACGTATTTGAATGGCCGTGAAAAATTGAAAAACAATGACGTATTGACATTGATGCAATATTAATAGAAAAGAGTGCCCTTTCTTTAGGGCGCTCTTTGTTTTACAAGCGCTTGAAGTGTATGACTTTACAAAGAGGGTGCTTTTTTTGATAATGATGACAAATAACTTTAGAAAGTCTTAAAGGAATCAGGGTGATTGAATGGCGAAAGATACAGTTCTAACTGCTGAAGAGGTCATAGAACAGGCGAGTCAGTATTTAAACGAGTCGGACCTGGCTTTTATCCGCCGTGCCTATGCGTTCGCAGAAGAAGCGCACAGCAGTCAATTCCGCAAATCCGGTGAACCTTATATTATCCACCCCATTCAGGTTGCAGGGATACTGGTCAATCTGGAAATGGATCCCGAAACGGTTGCAGGGGGATTCCTTCACGATGTCGTGGAGGATACGGATATTACACTGGAGCAGATTGAAGAAGCTTTCAATGAAGAGGTTTCCATGCTTGTCGATGGCGTTACCAAATTAGGTAAAATCAAATACAAGTCCAAGGAAGCTCAGCAGGCGGAAAACCATAGGAAAATGTTTGTAGCTATGGCGAAGGATATGCGTGTCATCCTTATTAAGCTGGCTGACCGCCTGCATAATATGAGAACACTGAAGCACCTTCCAGCTGAAAAACAGCGGAGAATATCCAATGAAACGCTGGAGATTTTCGCTCCGCTTGCCCACCGCCTTGGGATTTCGACGATTAAGTGGGAGCTGGAAGATACAGCGCTCCGGTATTTAAATCCGCAGCAGTATTACCGGATTGTTCACTTGATGAAGCAGAAGCGGAACGAAAGGGAGCATTACATCGAAGAAGTGATCGATGAAATCCGTGGACAGCTCGACGATGTGAACATTGGTGCTGATTTAAACGGAAGGCCGAAACATCTGTACAGCATCTACCGGAAGATGGTGCTTCAGAACAAGCAGTTCAATGAAATCTATGACTTGTTAGCCGTTAGAATTACCGTGAACAGCATAAAGGACTGTTACGCAGTTCTTGGAATCATCCATACCTGTTGGAAACCGATGCCCGGCCGTTTCAAGGATTACATTGCTATGCCGAAGCCAAACCTCTACCAGTCCCTTCATACAACGGTGATCGGCCCGAAAGGTGACCCGCTGGAAGTTCAGATCCGCACCCATGAAATGCATGAAATTGCCGAGTACGGAATTGCCGCTCACTGGGCTTATAAGGAAGGCAGGCAGACGGTATCCGGACAATCGTTTGAAGAGAAATTGACATGGTTCCGTGAAATTCTGGAGTGGCAGAGTGAAACCCATGATGCCGAAGAGTTTATGGAATCGTTGAAAGTCGACCTCTTTTCCGACATGGTCTATGTCTTCACGCCGAAGGGCGACGTCATAGAACTTCCTTCCGGCTCTGTACCCGTAGACTTTGCTTTCCGTATTCACACAGAAGTGGGGAATCAGACGATCGGCGCCAAGGTCAACGGAAAAATGGAGCCGCTGGACTATGAACTGAAAACCGGCGACATTGTGGAAATTATGACGTCCAAGCATGCGTACGGCCCTTCGAAAGACTGGATTAAGCTGGCCCAGACATCTCAGGCCAAAAACAAAATCAAGCAGTTCTTCAAAAAGCAGCAGAAGGACGAAAACACGTCCAAAGGGAAAGAGCTTGTGGAGCGCGAAATCCGGAACTTCGGTCTTCAACCGAAAGATGTGTATACGCAGGACAACTTGAACCGAGTGTCTGAGAAGTTCAATTTTGCCAATGAAGAAGATATGTTTGCTGCTGTCGGGTACCAGGGCATAACTGCCGCTCAGATTGCGACCAGACTTACGGAGAAGATAAGGAAGCAGAAGCAGAAGGAGCAGGATCTTGAACAGACCCTGGCTGATGTAAGCACAACGGAAATCAAGAAGCCTTCCAGAAAAGGGAAGAAGGATTCCGGTGTCCGAGTGGAAGGTGTCGACAACCTGTTAGTGCGGCTTTCCAAGTGCTGCAACCCGGTACCTGGTGACGATATCATCGGCTATATTACCAAAGGGCGTGGAGTGTCGGTTCACCGTACCGACTGTCCGAACGTGCATGCAGAGGAAGCACAGACACGTCTTCTACCGGTGAAATGGGAGACATCGGTCACCGATTCCAAACAGTATCATGTCGATTTGGAAATCTGGGGCTACGACCGGAGAGGCCTGTTGAACGAAGTGCTCCAGGCGGTCAATGAAACGAAAACCAATATTACTGCTGTTTCGGGTAAATCAGACCGGAATAAAATGGCGACCATCCACATTACGATTTTAATTCAGAACACGAATCATCTAAGGAAGATCGTAGAACGGATCAAACAAATACAGGAAGTATACACGGTACGCCGTGTTATGCAGTAAAAAGGGGAATAGAAGATGAAAGCCGTTGTCCAGCGTGCGGTTGATGCTTCTGTTACTGTTGAAAATGAAACGGTTGGAAGGATCGAGCGTGGTCTCGTAATCCTGCTTGGGGTTACACATGAAGATACAGAGGAAGACGCCCGGTATTTAGCAGATAAGATTCCTCATTTGAGGATCTTTGAAGATGAGAACGGGAAAATGAATCATTCTCTTAAGGACGTCGAGGGGCAGATGCTGTCCATCTCCCAGTTCACGTTGTATGGGGATACGCGTAAAGGCCGCCGGCCGAACTTTATGGGGGCTGCCCGGCCCGATGCAGCCGCTCAGCTCTATGAGTCCTTTAATAAGATGGTGATGGATCAGGGTGTGCAGGTGGAAACCGGTTCTTTCGGAGCGATGATGAATGTGCAGTTAACGAATGAAGGACCTGTCACTCTTATTCTGGATAGTAAAGAACGATAAAAAAACAGCTGCGGGAATCGTTCCCGCAGCTGTTTTTGTTTTGTTATAAGTCCGGCTTATTTAAAATATTGAATAAGTCCCTGGACAACCCCCTGGCTGACTTTCTGCTGGTAGGAGGATGTACGTACGGTCTGCTCTTCACGGGCATCTGAAATGAAGCCAAGCTCCAATAGTGCAGATGGTTTCTGGTTCTCGCGGATCACATGGAAGTTGCCGTATTTAATTCCGCGGTCTCTCAATCCCGTTTTTTGGACCATGCCTGCCTGAAGTGCTGAGGCAAGTTTTTTGTCTTTGGAATGATAATAGTACGTATTCAATCCGGTTGCTGAAATATACAAAGGAGCACTATTGTAGTGAAGACTGATGAATGCGTCGGCACTGGAAGCGTTGGAATAGTAAGTTCTCGCTGATAGAGCGACATATTCATTACTGCTTCTTGTCATCAGGACGTCCGCGCCGGCCTGCTCCAGTTGCTTCTTCAAAATAAGAGCGGTACTCAATGTCAGATCACTTTCGTAACTCCCGGCTCTTCCTACGGCGCCGGAATCACGCCCGCCGTGACCGGGGTCAAGCATGATCGTTTTTCCTTTCAAAGATCCTGAAGAATAATTGGTGTGCTGGGCACCTTTTGTTGTTTCTGTAACAATCCATCCGGCGACATAGGCTGTACTGCCGTTGAATTTGATCTTATACCAGCGTCCTTCTTCTGCTATGACATCAAATTGATCGCCCTTATGAGCCTGTCCTACAACTTTATATCCTGTCGATGGACCACTGCGGATATTGGTGTAGTTGTAGTCCAGAGTGACGGCTGCATCCGCGGCTGTCGTCCCTGAGGAGCTGTTTCCGCTCACAGGATCGACGAGCCAGCCGGCCACCCAGCCTGTCCGGCCGTTCCCCCACTTGATCTGGTACCAGCGATCCTTTTCGTTTATGTATTCATAAACCTCGCCTTTTTTAATCTGCGTCAGGATGGTCCCTTTTGTTGAATTTTGACTGCGGACATTCAGGACCGGTGTGTCCACTTTAATTTTTCCAATAACTGATTGACTGCCGGAACTTTCATTGGATGATGAGTTCCCGGATGAAGACGTGGATGATTTCTTCTGGGCAAGATAATCCCCATGCACCCAGCCTTTGATGCTGCCGTGCTGGATATACACCCATTTTCCGCTGGATTTCTGCGGAGTTACGACATCATTCTTCATCAAGTACCCTTTGATTTTTCCGTCCAGTCCCGCCGAAGAGCGGATCCTTAAGTAATCATACTTGGAATAGTACGTACCGGAAGCCTGTGAGGTTTCCTTCTTTACAGTGGTGAGCCATTCAGCCACCCACCCGGTTTTTCCATTCCAGTTGATTTTCAGCCAGTTGTTCTGCTGCTTGACGATGGTGTACGTTTCGTTGGCATGCACCTGGCCGATCCGGTTGTAGCTTGTGTCAGGACCTGTTCTTACGTTCAGGTAATCCACCTGAATGACGGCTTGATCCGCATGCACCGTCCTGCTTTCAGCTTCCAGCATGCTGAAAGCTGCTAATAAAAAGACAATAAGAAAAAGTCCTTTTTTCAATATTTTCCCACCTCCTGTTTCTATAAGCTCCTTTCACTATTCGACAAAAGGCTCTTCTATCCTTCAAAGTTTGTGAATTTTTTTCATACTTTTATCGAAGCATCAACTTGACATAAGTGGAAAGGAGAATATATGATAGAAATCAATTCTAACATGAAACGAAAAAACCGTTGAGGGAAAAAGTAATCAGCACCCATGCGGACAGAGAGGGAATACCATAGGCTGAAAGTATCCCCCCGTCACGTGCAGGCGAAAGACATTCCTTAGGTTCTATGTCGAAATCCTTAGAGTAGGCATAGACGTACACAGGCGTTAACTGTTTTGAGCGGGAGCTGCAGGAAGCTCCAATCAGGGTGGCAACGCGGTTAAATCCGTCCCTTTTCTGTAACAGGAAAAGGGACGGATTTTTTTGTGGGAAAAAATGGTTGAAATGACAGGAGGAATTTTAATGACGATCAATGCACCGAGAGGTACGCAGGACATCCTGCCGGGTACATCAGAAAAATGGCAGTACGTAGAGCAGAAGCTGGTGGATTTGTGCCGCCGCTTTAATTATAAAGAAATCAGAACCCCGATTTTTGAACACACAGAATTGTTTCAGCGGGGAGTAGGCGACAGCACAGATATCGTACAAAAGGAAATGTACACCTTTGAAGACCGTGGGGGGCGCAGTATTACCCTTCGTCCGGAAGGCACCGCCTCTGTAGTCCGTGCTTACGTCCAGAACAAAATATACGGCCTGCCGAACCAGCCGTCCAAATACTTCTACATGGGGCCGATGTTCCGGTATGAGCGTCCGCAGCAGGGAAGAATGCGCCAGTTCGTTCAGTTTGGCATTGAAGCACTCGGAAGCGACGATCCGGCGATCGATGCAGAAGTACTGTCCCTTGCTTTGAATTCCTACAGGGAACTCGGCCTCTCCTCCTTGAAGCTGGTATTGAACAGTCTTGGGGATGCAGAAAGCCGTGAAGCTCACCGGGCGGCGCTTGTCCGTCACTTCGACCCGCATCGTGAAGAGCTTTGTTCCGATTGTCAGGTACGCCTTGATCAAAATCCGCTGCGTGTGCTGGATTGTAAAAAAGACAAGGATCACCCGGCCATGGAAACGGCTCCTTCCATCCTGGAATACTTAAATGTTTATTCTAAAGATTATTTTGAGAAAGTGAAAAGTTACCTGGATGCGATGGGTATTGAATATGTCATTGACCCGAATCTTGTACGCGGTCTTGATTATTACAATCACACCGCTTTTGAAATCATGAGTGAAGCAGAAGGGTTCGGTGCGATTACGACATTAAGCGGAGGCGGCCGTTACACAGGGCTTGTCCAGGAAGTCGGAGGCCCGGAAACGTCCGGCATCGGTTTTGCAATGAGCATTGAACGCCTTCTGATGGCTCTGGAGGCTGAAGGTGTTGAGCTGCCTGTCGATGAGGACCTGGACTGTTATGTCGTAGCTCTTGGCGACGAAGCACAGGTCGAAGCGGTCCGTCTTGCCGATGCCATGCGTCTGGCCGGCCTTCAAGTCGACAAGGATTATCTGGGTAAGAAAATGAAAGCCCAGTTCAAGTCGGCGGATCGGTTGAATGCGAAATACGTACTCGTGCTGGGAGAACAGGAACTCGAAAACGGGGTCATCAATGTGAAGGAAATGGCCACAGGTGAACAGAAGGAAATCGAACTTGGTTCGGTGATTGAATATATGAAAGAACAGATGGCAGGAGGAAAGTAAGATGACACGAACTCAAAGCGGAACAATCCGCAAAGAACATCTAGAACAGGAAGTTACTTTAAAAGGCTGGGTGCAGAAGCGTCGGGATCTGGGCGGTTTAATTTTCATTGATCTGCGCGATCGTTCCGGACTGGTACAGGTGGTGTTCAACCCTGAAACATCCGCAGAAGCTCTCAAGACAGCGGAAGACGTAAGAAGTGAGTATGTCCTGGAAGTCAAGGGGCATGTGGTTGCACGTGATCCTAAGACGGTCAATGCGAATCTTGGAACTGGGGAAATTGAAGTCGCTGCTCAGGAAGTGACGATCCTTAACAAGGCTAAAACTCCCCCATTCATGATCGAAGAGCAGTCCGAGGTTTCTGAGGACCTCCGCTTGAAATACCGTTATCTTGATCTTAGAAGAAAAGAAATGCAGGAAACGTTCAAAATGCGTCACCAGACGACCCAGTCCATCCGCAGCTTCCTTAACGAAGAGGAGTTTCTGGATATGGAAACGCCGATGCTTACGAAGAGCACGCCGGAAGGGGCCCGTGACTACCTTGTTCCGAGCCGTGTACATGAGGGTGAGTTTTATGCGCTGCCGCAGTCCCCTCAGTTATTTAAACAGCTGCTGATGATTTCAGGTTTTGAAAAATATTATCAAATTGCACGCTGTTTCCGTGATGAAGACCTTCGTGCCGACCGTCAGCCCGAATTCACTCAAGTGGATATTGAAACATCCTTTATGACTAAAGAGGATATCATGGCCATGACAGAGCGTATGATGAAGCGCGTCATGAAAGAAGTCAAAGGACTTGATATTGAGACGCCGTTCGTACGTATGCCCTACACAGAAGCGATGGAAAGATTTGGTTCAGACAAACCGGACACCCGGTTCGGACTTGAACTGGTCAATCTTTCAGACGTTGTGAAGGATTCCGGATTCAAAGTCTTCCATAGTGCAGTAGCATCCGGAGGACAGGTCAGCGCCATCAATGTGAAGGCACAGGCGGATGCCTTTTCCAGAAAAGATATTGATAAGCTGACCGAAGACGTCAAAGTGTACGGAGCGAAAGGACTGGCATGGCTGAAAGTGAAGGACGGGGAATTCAACGGTCCAATTGCTAAATTCTTCGCCGAAGAAGAAGCCGGGGCCATCCGTGAGAAGCTTCAGGCTGAAGACGGGGATCTGCTTCTGTTCGTTGCAGATAAAACAGATGTTGTCTGGGACAGCCTCGGTGCGCTGCGTCAAAAGCTAGCCCGCCGTCTTGATCTGATTGATGAAACAAAATTCAATTTCCTATGGGTGACGGACTGGCCGCTATTTGAATATGACGAAGAAGCCGGCCGCTATTTCGCAGCTCACCACCCGTTTACGATGCCTGCCGGCGGGGATCTGGAGGAATTGAAAAAGAACCCTCGTGATGTGATGGCAGAAGCATATGACATCGTGCTTAACGGATATGAGCTTGGTGGAGGCTCCCTTCGTATTTATGAAAAAGAAATGCAGAATGAAATGTTTGATGTGCTTGGATTCAGCAGGGAAGAAGCGGAAGAGCAATTCGGCTTCCTGCTTGAAGCTTTGGAATATGGGACGCCTCCACATGGGGGAATTGCCTTTGGTCTTGACCGTCTTGTCATGCTTCTTGCCGGACGGACAAACTTGAGGGATACCATTCTGTTCCCTAAAACGGCCTCTGCGTCCGATCTATTGACGGAAGCTCCCGGCGCGGTCAGTGAAGCTCAGCTGGATGAACTTCATCTTCAACTGAAGCCGTCGGAAACATTAAAGTCTGACCAGTAAATTTTCATCTTCATTCTTGATAAGCTCATGTAAATATGCTAAGATGAATTTACAAAATTAAAGAAACCAATCCTGATGTGTACGTTGTTCGAATGTACGTTTTGACCGAACATTTTTGATACGGGAGCCTGGTGTTTCCACATGGAATGCACGCCTCATAACCATCACTGATGGGAGGACGCAAGAAATGTGGAACAGGGCACCCACCTGCCTGGAGCGGGTTCAAAACTCATGATGCAACGGCACGATTGGGATTGGTTTTTTTATGCACAAAGAGGAGCTCTCTGAATAGAGAGCTCCTCTTTTGTATTTATCTGGCGATATTTTCGAGATTCCCGTTCTTTTCCATGCGGAACTGCGGCTTGTACTCCTGTTCAGATTCATCGAACATAACCATTTTTCTGGCTCTGTCCATAATTTGAATCAAGGCCTGATAATCTTCTGTCACGGATTCCAGCTTTCTATGAAGCTGCGTGTTCTGCTCGGAAAGGGATTGATTTTCCTTCTCCAATTCATCGAGGCGGGCCTGAACATCCGTCTGGCCGGAAGATTCCTGCTGAAGCTCCTTAAGGAATTGAATGACTTCGTTCAAGCCGATCTCTTCCTGGAGAGCCATCGAAGGGGGAGCGGGTTCTGCCTTCTCCTGATCTGGAAGTCTGAAATCTTCCGGATCAGGAGAAGGCGGGTAATATGCGGCCGGCTGAGGTTTCTGATACGCCTGCTGTTCTTTGGCCTCTTTCCTTTTCTTTTCCTTGCGCTGTTTTTTTGCCAGTTCAACCGCCTGTTCGTACTTCTGGCGGACTTCAGCATTCCAGCGGAACCCGCAGGCTGCAGACGTCCGGTTCAACAGATCACCGACCTCATCGAAAGCTTTCAGTTGTGTACTGCCTTCTCTGATGTGCCTCAGCACTGTTTCCGCTAAAAGTAAATCATCTTCATGAGACCAGGCATCCTGCCTTACTTTAGGCATCTTCATCACTCCTAAATCTAATTGAAAAGGTAATAGTTTGTCAGATTTAGTAGTAGTGTAGCCAACATAAGGCAGGAATATACTCAGGTGGTCCGCTGTTTATTAATCCTGCTGTATACCTGCTCCAGAGCCTGTTCAAATTTTCCGGTTTTTTTCGGTTCATAATACCGCTTATTTTTCAATGTGTCCGGCAGATACTGCTGATCGACCCAGGCATTGTCATAGTTATGTGGATATTGATATCCGATTCCACGTCCCAGTGCCTCTGCTCCTTTATAATGCGCATCCTTTAAATGAGCGGGAACATCGCCGCTTTTTCCTTTACGGATATCAGATAACGCGGCATCCAGTGCTTTATAAGCGCTGTTGGACTTTGGTGACAGGGCGAGTTCTGTGACGGTTACCGATAAAGGGATCCGCGCCTCCGGAAAACCGATCCGTTCCGCTGCTTCGACGGCTGCGAGTGCTCTTGGGCCTGCCTGTGGATTGGCCAGACCGATGTCCTCATAAGCGATAACAACGAGTCTTCTGGCGATGCTGTCCAGGTCACCTGCTTCGATTAAACGGCCGAGATAATGCAGGGATGCGTTGACATCGCTGCCCCGGATTGATTTTTGAAAGGCTGACAAAACATCGTAATGAGCATCTCCATTCTTATCGTGGGAAAAGCTTTTTTTCTGCATACATTCCTCGGCGGCTTCAAGATCAATGGAAATGGTTCCGTTGTTCTCCGGTGTGGAGAAGGCGGCGAGTTCCAAGCCGTTCATAGCTGAGCGTAGGTCTCCGTTTGAAGCCCCTGCCAGATGATCGAGTGCGTCGTCGCTGATTTCAATCGATAAATGCCCGAGCCCTTTCCCGTCGTCTTCTACCGCACGGGTAAGGGCCTGTTTAATTTCATCCATCGTCAATTTCTGGAGTTCGAAGAGGTGACAGCGGCTGCGTATGGCCGGGTTGATGGAATGATAAGGGTTGCTTGTTGTACAACCGATCAAGGTAATCCGGTTATTTTCCAGATGGGGAAGCAGAAAATCCTGCTTCGCCTTATCCAGGCGGTGCACTTCATCAAGGATAAGGACGAGCCGGCCGTGCATTTTTGCCTCTTCGACAGCAGCCTCCATATCTTTTTTCTTATCTGTAACAGCGTTCAACATTTTAAAAGGAATACGTAGACTCTTGGCTAAGGCCGTTGCCATCGATGTTTTACCTGTCCCGGGCGGTCCGAACAGGATCATCGAAGCCAGGCGGCCGGCCTTGACCATTCGGTTGATCGTTTTTCCCTCATCAACGAGGTGGGACTGCCCGATGATTTCATGAATATCTTCCGGACGCATCCGGTAGGCAAGAGGTTGCTGACTCATGGTTCATTCTCCTTTAAGGGGTGATAAATGTAAGCGTAGAATGATTGCACATAAAATGCAAGGGACTTGCCATCCATGCTATAATAGCGTTTGGTATAATAGAGAGAGGAGGATGGCCGTGCAATCGACCACGAATAAAAAGCGTGCCCTGTGGCTTCGCTGGAGCTTTTTTTGTATGGGATTGATCATCCTCGGAATGGGCATTTCAATGACTATGCAGGTCAAGGACTTCGGGATCGGTCCATGGGACGTGTTTCACTACGGCCTTTTCCTGCAGCTGGGTCTGACAGTTGGGACATGGTCCATTATCGCCGGTCTTTTCATTGTCGTTGTAAGTTCTGTACTTCAGAAAAGATGGCCGCAGATCGGGACCATCTTAAATATGGTTTTTATAGGTGTATTTATTGATTTCTTTAATTGGCTGCTGCCCGAACCTCACATGTTATGGATGCAGCTTCTTGTATTTGTGTCAGGAATCTTTGTCACTGCTCTTGGTATCGGAATCTATGTGGCTCCTGAAATTGGAGCAGGTCCGAGAGACAGTCTGATGCTGTTGATTACTGAGAAAACCGGATGGAAGGTATCGAATGTCCGGAATGGAATAGAAATCATCATTGCTGTATTTGGTTTTCTTCTGGGTGGCCCTGTTGGAGCAGGGACTGTATTCATTGCTTTATTTCTGGGTACATTTGTAGGATACACACTGCCTCATGCAAAAAGATGGCTGCAGTTTTTAATAATGAAGGGTGAACTATATGAAGATATCTACGAAAGGCCGTTACGGGCTGACCATTATGATTGAACTGGCAAGAAAGTTCGGGGACGGTCCGATTTCCCTGAAACAGATTGCCAGGGATAATGATTTGTCCGAGCACTATCTGGAGCAGCTGATTGCTCCACTAAGGAATGCCAGCTTGGTGAAAAGTGTCCGCGGAGCTTACGGTGGCTACATGCTGACCAAAGCCCCGCACGAAATTACTGCCGGGGATGTCATCCGTGTCCTTGAGGGACCGATCACTCCTGTGGAAGGCATAGAAAATGAGGAGCCTGCCAAACAGGCCTTATGGAAAAGAGTCCGGGATGCCGTCAAAGATGTGCTGGATACGACAACCCTGGAAGACTTAAAAGATCATGTAGACGACCAGACGCAGGACGCCTACATGTTTTACATTTGATTCATGGGAGGGAACTCTATGAAATCCATTTATTTGGATCATGCAGCGACGACACCTGTCCATCCAGACGTGGTGGAGGCGATGGTGCCTGTCTATCAGGAGACGTTCGGGAATCCTTCCAGTGTTCATCAGTTTGGAAGGAAAGCAAGAAGCATCCTGGACAAGGCGCGTCGTAAAGCGGCATCCAGTCTGAATGCGGATGAAAAGGAAATTGTGTTTACAAGCGGCGGTACGGAGGCGGATAATCTGGCTGTCATCGGAACGGCCCGCGCCAATAAAGCTAAGGGAAGTCATATCATTACCACTTCGATTGAACATCATGCTACATTACATGCAGTCGAATTTTTAGAAACCGAAGGTTTTGATGTGACCTACCTCCCTGTTGATGAAAACGGCCTCGTACAACTTGAGGACATCAAACAGGCATTAAGGGAGGATACCATCCTCGTTTCAATCATGATGGTCAACAATGAAACAGGGGCTGTCCAGCCGATTGCAGAGACAGCAGAATTGTTAAAAGACCATCAGGCTTACTTTCACTCCGATATCGTACAGGCCTACGGGTTGATGGAGATGGATGTGAAGGAACTCGGTGTAGATCTTCTTGCTGTGTCCGGTCATAAAATCAACGGACCTAAAGGCGTCGGCTTCCTTTATGTGAAGGAGGGTACCGTTCTTTCCTCCCAGCAGTACGGAGGAGAGCAGGAGCGGAAACGCCGGGCGGGTACAGAAAATGTGCCGGCGGTCCGCGGGCTTCAGGCGGCGATTGAAGTAATGGAAGCTGAGCGTTCGACGTATCAGGAAAAGTATCTTCATTATAAAAGAAGCTTTATCCAGACATTGAAGGATCAAGAAGTAGCGTTTGAAGTGAACGGAAAGGAAGAAACAACAGCGGCTTCCATTGTGAACATCAGTTTTACAGGAATGAACGTGGAAACGCTGCTTACGAATTTCGACCTGTCCGGGATTGCTGCATCGAGTGGAAGTGCCTGCACAGCAGGTTCTGTAGAGCCTTCCCACGTGCTGACAGCTATGTTCGGAACCGGTCATCCGAAAACGACAAATTCGATTCGCTTCAGTTTTGGTTTGGCTAATAATGAGGATGACGTGATAGAAGCGGCTGAGAAGATCAGCCAGATCATCAAGCGTCTCGCTTGATTTAAGGAAGGTGAAAGATAATGAAAGAACCGAAAGACACGCGCGTCGTCGTCGGTATGAGTGGAGGAGTGGACTCTTCCGTGGCGGCCTTGATGCTCAAAGAGCAGGGGTATGACGTTGTGGGTATTTTTATGAAAAACTGGGATGATACAGATGAGAACGGCGTCTGTACAGCAACAGAGGATTACGAGGATGTGATCCGTGTCTGTAACCAGCTGGACATCCCGTATTATGCCGTGAATTTTGAGAAACAATACTGGGATAAAGTATTTACTTACTTCCTTGATGAATATAAAAAAGGCCGGACTCCGAACCCGGACGTCATGTGTAATAAAGAAATCAAGTTCAAAGCGTTTATGGATCACGCCATGTCGCTTGGGGCCGATTACCTGGCTACCGGCCATTACGCGCAGGTCCGTGAAAATGATGGACAGTATGAAATGCTGCGCGGGAAAGATAACAACAAAGACCAAACCTACTTCCTGAATCAGCTGTCCCAGGATGTATTGTCTAAAGTCATGTTCCCGCTCGGGCACCTCGATAAGAAAGAAGTGCGTGCCATCGCCGAGGAAAATGATCTGGCAACAGCCAAGAAGAAAGATTCCACCGGCATCTGCTTCATCGGGGAGCGGAACTTCAAAGAGTTCTTAAGTGAATTTCTCCCTGCACAGCCGGGACGTATGGAAACCTTGGATGGAGAAGTGAAAGGCCAGCATGACGGTCTGATGTACTATACGCTTGGACAGCGCCAAGGGCTTGGAATCGGCGGCGCCGGTGATCCATGGTTCGTCGTTGGGAAGAATGTAGAAGCTAACATTCTTTACGTCGGACAAGGCTTCCACCATGATGCGCTCTACTCTGATGGTCTGATGGCTTCAGAAGCGAACTGGACGAGTGGAAAAGCACCGGAAGCTCCGTTCGAGTGTACAGCAAAATTCCGTTACCGCCAGGATGACAGCCGTGTGACCGTGCATCCGGCCGGAAATGGTAACTGGAAAGTGGAATTCCACGAACCAGAGCGTGCAATCACTCCTGGTCAGGCCGTCGTTTTCTATGATGGGGATGTCTGCCTTGGTGGTGCCACCATTGACACAGTATTGAAAGAGGATACAGCCCTCAATTATGTAGGATAATAAAAAAAGTCATGTCCATCTTGGGAGGGGCATGACTTTTTTATGGAATTCGTATTAAAATGAACGTTGGAAAAGGAGTGGATAACATGGATAAATTGAAACAGGGGATCCAGGAAATGCAGAACCACAATTATGAAGAGGCAGCGAGGCTTTTCACAGAAGCCATCGATGAAAATCCGAAAGAGCCGGTCGGGTATATCAACTTCGGAAACCTCTTGATGCATATGAACGATAATGAAAGGGCCGTGCGCTTCTTCAACCGAGCCATTGAAATCGATGAAACGGCAGCCACCGCTTATTATGGTCTTGGCAATGCTTACTATGAGCAGGAAAAATATACGAAAGCGCAGGAGCAGTTCCTTCTTGCTGTGAAAAACGGTCTGGAGGAAGCCGATGTTCACTTTATGCTCGGCATGACCTTCATTCATCAGGAGTATGTCAAACTGGCTCTGCCTTACCTTTTACGGGCAGCTGAACTGGCTCCGGAAGACGTGGATGTTCAGTTCCAGTATGGGCTGTGTCTCGCACAGAACGGACAGATCGATGCGTCTGAAAAGGTGATGAATCATGTGCTACAATTGGAGGAACAGCATAGTGATGCCCATTATAACCTGGGCGTAGCGGCGCTTCATAAGGAAGATGCCCATAAAGCCCTGGATCATTTCCGACAGGCACTGGAGATCAATCCCGAGCACATGCTCGCCGCTCATGCGAAAAGCCAGGTGGAACAGGCGTTAAACGAGTAAGAACGAAGGAGAACGATGGATATGACTCAACAATCCTTTTTTAGCGAAATGAATGAAGAAGAACGTCCCTATGTCAAAGGGGAGCTCAATCGGATGATTTTTCACAACGAGTCGGAGCATTTTTCCATCGCCTCTATCAACGTGAAGGAGACGAATGAGGCCTTTGAAGAAAAAACGCTCGTCATCAAAGGGCATTTCTCACCGTTGGAAGAAGGGGAGACCTATATCTTCCACGGATCATTCACAGATCATAAGAAATTCGGGAAGCAGTATGTAGTGGAAATGTATAACCGGGTGCTTCCTGAAACAAAGGACGGCCTCATCTTATATCTTTCCAGTGACCTGTTTCACGGGATTGGTAAAAAAACCGCCGAACGGGTGGTAGAGACCCTTGGTGAAACAGCGGTCAGCCGTATTCTCGAGGACAGGGGAGTGCTGGATCAAGTTCCGAAACTGCCGAAGGAACGGGCGGATCAGCTTTATGAGGCTTTGAAAGAGCATCAGGGATTTGAGCACGTCATGATTCATTTGTCCCAGTACGGTTTCGGTTTGAAGCTTTCTCAGAAAATCTATGAAGCGTTCAAGGATCGGACGCTTTCCATTATTGAAGAGGATCCCTATCAGCTCGTCTTTCACGTAGAAGGATTCGGTTTCCACCGGGCGGACGAGATGGCACGGATGCAGAACCTCTCCTACGACCACCCCACGAGAATAAGGGCCGGGTGTCTGTATGTGATGCAGAAAAGCATGAGTGCCGGCCACGTCTATCTTCCAACGGAGGAATGTCTTGTCCAGGTGGAGAGCCTGTTGAACCATGGGTCTGACACAGCCATCACTTTCGATCAGCTGTCTGAGCAGATCATCCACCTTGGCGGAGATAAGTTCATCTACATCGAAGATGACCGTCTCTATCTTCCTTCTCTTTATTTTGCAGAGAACGGCTTCCGCGGTCACATCGAGCGGATCATGGAGGAAGAGGTTGAAGTCACACACACGCAGGCGGACTTGATGAAGATCATCGGTGATCTGGAAGAGGAAGAGGCGATGAGCTACGGGGAAGATCAGTTCAATGCCATCGAAAAAGCTCTTACCTCCAAGTTGATGATTCTTACCGGCGGGCCGGGAACGGGAAAAACCACTGTAATTAAAGGAATTATCCATACGTATGCTTCCTTGAACGAGGAAACGGTGGACCCGGAGGATTACAACGGGGATAAGACTTTTCCGTTCATTCTTGCTGCCCCGACAGGACGGGCGGCTAAACGGATGACCGAATCGACGGGACTGCCGGCGAGTACGATTCACCGCCTCCTTGGATGGGATGGTCACGACTCCTTTGAACGGAACAGAAACAATCCATTGGAAGGAAAGCTGTTGATCGTGGATGAATTTTCAATGGTGGACATCTGGCTGGCCAACCAGCTTTTCCGTGCCATTCCCAACGACATGCAGGTCCTTCTCGTAGGAGATGAAGATCAGCTGCCTTCTGTCGGTCCCGGACAGGTGCTCGCAGATTTACTGGCTTCTGAGCAGGTGCCTTCTTCCAAACTGACCGAAGTGTACAGACAGAAGGAAGGGTCCAAAATCATCCAGCTGGCCCATGAGATTAAAAATGATGCGTGCACCCAGGCGTCGCTTCAAAAAGAACATGATTTCAACTTTATCCCGGCCAAAGAACACCAGCTGGCCGACCTTGTAACGAACATTGTAAAAAAAGCCATGGATAAAGGCATCGATGCGAAGGAGCTCCAGGTGCTCGCCCCGATGTACCGGACCGATGTCGGGATCCATAAGCTCAATGAAACGATCCAGCAGACAGTGAACCCGCAAAAGAAGCAGAAGCGTGATTTAAAGCATTTTGAAGTGACTTACCGTAAAGGGGATAAGGTGATCCAACTTGTCAACCAGCCGGATGATGGTGTCTACAACGGCGATATCGGGGAAGTAGCGGCCATTTTCCGCGAGGAGGAAAACGTAGATGGTGTCGAACAGGTTGTCGTAGATTTTGACGGGAAGGAAGTTGTGTATCCTAAGAAGGAATTGAACAGCATTATGCATGCCTACTGTACGTCGATTCATAAGTCGCAGGGCAGTGAGTTTTCCATCGTTATTCTTCCCGTCGTGAGGAGCTACCGGCGGATGCTGCGTAAAAATCTGCTCTATACGGCGATTACAAGATCCAAACAGTCCCTGATCATCTGCGGGGACAAAGACGCCTTTTTAGATGGAGTCCGGACGACCGATACGAATACGCGGTATACAAGACTTAAAGACAAGCTGCAGGAACAGAGCACACCTGAGATCCAGCCCGAAGAGGAAGAAGAGCAGCTGTCTCCTTATGACTTTATGTAGGAAGGGGATTGCATTGAATCATAGATTAGGACTGTCAGGAAGTACGATATTATCCGATCCGGATCAGCTTTCTTTTTTATTTGAACGAGGCCTGGACCATGTCGAAATTGGTGAATTCCCGGATGAAGCCTCCTATCAGACGTTCAGGCAGATGACCGACGATCATCACCTCGAAAGCTTCGGCATCCACTCCCCTTTAATCAGGGGAAGGAGCAAGTACGACTTGATTGAACATGTCGCTGTGGACCCGGAGCAGGCCAGGGAGGCATTTGAGCAGGAAGTCGCCCGCCTTGCTGCGCACGGGGCGGCCTATGTGCTTGTTCATTTTCCCTATTTTGCGGGAACCTCAACCAGCCCTTCTCAAAAAATCGAAGAAGGGTTGAAATTTTTACATAGATTGAAAGAAACCTATGCTCTGCCAATTGTCTGTGAGCCCAAGCTCGGCCGGAACCGTTCAGGTAAAGGGATGGAATACCTGTGGCGGTTTCCTGTTGAACTGTGGAAGCGTTATGATCTGGATATCTGTGTCGATCTTGGAGACTACCGGATGGCGGCAGGGGAGAATTGGCGCGCGTATGTGGAGCCTCTCCTGCCTTTTACGTCTGTCGTACACCTTCACAATGTCTGTTATATCGAAGACAAGTATTTCTGGATTCCGCTTCATCCGGACAAAGGGAAATGGAATGGGGCGTATGACATGGAGCCAATGCTGCAGATGCTTGGTGAAGGCAGGGGGAAATACTTCATATTCGAACATACGCCGCACGTGAATCCAACACCCGAAGAAGTGGACGAAGGAATCCGCTGGGTGAAGGACGTGCTCGGCGGGGTATGAATTTCCGTGATGAGGACATACTGAAGGGTAAAAAAAGGAGTATGTCCTATGCGGTGCCCGAATTGTAACAATAAAAACCTGGGAAAAATCGGTAGTGAACAGTATTACTGTTGGAACTGCTGTCTGGAGCTTTCAGTCGAGGATGGGAAAATCAATATCAACCAGATCGAAGAGGATGGCAGTCTCAGTTCTCTGAATGATATCTTTTACCAACAGGGATCCTGATGTTTCATGGGTGAGCGTTCTTCCAAGTGGCTCAAACGATTAACCATCTTCTTTATTACCTTGTTGTCCCTGCTGCTTCTGGCCTGGCTTTTTCCTTATTATGAGCAGGGGCTGGCAGTGATCGGGAAGGTTCTTCTCCCTTTTGCTGCGGCCCTCGTGCTTTCGCTCCTGCTTCATCCACTGGTCCATGGACTTGAGGAAACCGGTGTCCCCCGGCCTATAGCCATTCTGGTCATCTTTCTGGCTTTTTTTACGTTGGCGAGCTATGGACTTTATAAAGGGATCCCGAGGCTGCTGGATCAATTGAAGCTTTTGAATGAGCATCTTCCAGCTCTTGTGGAATCGTATCAAGGCTGGACGAAGGAGTGGTATGCCCAGACCGAGCGGCTGCCGGACGGGATTCATAAAAAACTGGATCAGCGTTTTGAAGCTTTTGAAGGATGGATCAGTCAAAAAGTGATGACGGTTTTTACCGGAATCAGCGGTCTTTTCAATATGATTCTGCTGCTTGCTGTTATTCCTGTGATGACCTTCTATTTTTTGAAGGATTACAAAATGATCGGACGGTATTTACTCACCTTGCTTCCGCGAACGTGGCACAGGGAAGGCGGGCGTCTGGCTGTACAGCTGAATCACTCGCTTGGCGGCTACATCCGGGGGCAGCTGCTCATCAGTCTTGTTGTCGGTGTGCTGGCAGCTATTGGTTTTTGGCTGATCGATCTTCCCTATCCGCTCGTTCTCGGATTGATTGCGGGCCTCACCAATATCATCCCGTATTTCGGTCCGATCCTTGGGGCTGTTCCTGCTGTTGTGGTCGCTGTAACCGTGTCGGTGAACAGCCTGCTCCTTACCCTTCTCGTTGTCATCCTGATTCAAGTGATTGAAGGGAACCTATTATCACCCTACATTATGGGCCGGAGTATCCACACCCACCCTTTGTTCATCATCTTCGCCCTTCTACTGGGAGGGGAGATCGCAGGGATTCCAGGATTGATTCTGGCTGTGCCGGTTTTGACGTGTCTGAAGGTGATTATCGATGAAGTACGGGCTGGAAGGCTCCATATTGACAGATGAAGTACACTTCCCTATAATTACGCTTAGCGTAGACTTTTTGAACGAAGAAAACGATGAAGGAAACGAGTAGGTGCTTTATTCATGGACAGAGAGGCGTGTTCCCGGCTGTAAAACACGCTGCATGATCGTGCTGAACGCTATTCCCGAGTGCGGTTAACCCCCGCCGTAGTCATGCCGCGTTACAGGCATTCCAAGCTGACAGGTGCAGAACCTGTAACCAGGGTGGTACCGCGGAAAAACTCCCGTCCCTGCCGATGAAGGCAGAGGCGGGAGTTTTTATGTTTCTTCGTTCGTTACGGTCTCTCTATATATACTTAAGGAGGCAGCTTTATTATGAGAAATTTGACATCTGCTGACGTGCGTCAAATGTTTCTGGACTTTTTCAAAGAAAAAGGTCACAGCGTAGAACCCAGCGCATCACTCGTTCCCCACGAAGATCCGACGCTGTTATGGATCAACAGTGGTGTAGCGACATTGAAAAAATACTTCGATGGCCGCGTGATTCCGGATAACCCGAGAATTGTCAATGCCCAGAAATCCATCCGTACCAACGATATTGAAAATGTCGGCTTTACCGCCCGTCACCATACGTTTTTCGAAATGCTTGGTAATTTTTCCATCGGCGATTATTTCAAGAAAGAAGCGATGGCATGGGCCTGGGAATTCTTAACGAGTGACAAGTGGATCGGCTTTGATCCTGAGAAGCTCTCGGTAACTGTTCACCCTGAAGATGACGAGGCGTTCCAAATCTGGAGAGACAGCATCGGACTTCCGGAAGAGCGTATCATCCGCATTGAAGAAAACTTCTGGGATATCGGCGAAGGCCCGAGCGGACCCAACACGGAAATTTTCTATGACCGCGGGGAAGCGTTCGGCAGTGACGCCGGTGATCCTGAATTGTATCCAGGCGGTGAGAATGAGCGTTACCTGGAAATCTGGAACCTTGTATTCTCCCAGTTTAACCACAATCCGGATGATACCTACACGCCGCTTCCGAAGAAAAACATTGATACAGGGATGGGGCTTGAGCGGATCGTCTGTGTGATCCAGGAAACAGAGACGAACTTTGAAACAGACTTGTTCAAACCGATTATCGAAGCGACAGAGACAATGACCTCACACAAATACGGCGGCAGCGTCGAAGGAGATTCTTCCTTCAAGGTCATCGCGGACCATATGAGAACCGTCACGTTTGCTGTCAGCGATGGGGCTCTGCCTTCAAACGAAGGGCGCGGCTATGTTCTCCGCCGGCTGCTGCGTCGTGCGGTGCGATTTGCTAAACAGATCGGTATTGATAAGCCGTTCATGTATAAGCTTGTACCTGAAGTTTCCAATATCATGGTCGATTTCTATCCAGAAGTGAAGAAGAAAGAAGCCTTCATTCAGAACGTGATCCAGACAGAGGAAGAACGTTTCCACGAAACACTGAATGATGGTCTTCAAATTCTTTCCACCATCATGAAAGAGGAAACGGAAAAAGGAAGCACTGTCTTCCCTGGAACGGAAGTGTTCCGTCTGTATGATACGTACGGATTCCCGAAAGAACTGACAGAAGAGTATGTAGCTGAAGCAGGCTTTACCATTGATGAAGCCGGCTTTAAGGAAGAGATGGAGAAACAGCGGCAACGTGCCCGCAGTGCCCGCCAGAAAACCGATTCCATGCAGGTCCAGGACGGTGTGCTTGGTGAGGTCCATGTAGACAGTACTTTTGTCGGATATGATCAGCTTACGGTTCCTTCCACGTTGGTGGAATTAATTAAAGACAAAGGTTTCGCCGAGAAAGCGGAGGAAGGCGACACCGTTTATCTTTTCTTGTCTGAAACACCATTCTACGCTGAAAGCGGCGGACAGATGGCCGATAAAGGCTGGATTAAAACAGATCACGGTGTGCTTGAAGTGACGAATGTCCAAAAAGCTCCGAACGGACAGCACATGCATGAAGCGTTCGTGAAGGAAGGAACGATTGAAAAAGGGGCACAGGTCACAGCAGAAGTCGACCAGGGAAGCCGTTCGTTCATTGTGAAAAACCATACGGCCACCCACCTGCTGCATCAGGCCCTGAAAGATGTTCTTGGTGAGCATGTGAACCAGGCAGGCTCTCTTGTCGCTCCAGATCGTCTGCGTTTTGATTTCTCTCACTTTGGAGCGGTAACCAATGAGGAAATGGAAAAAATCGAAGCGATCGTCAACGAAAAAGTGTGGCAGTCCATCCCGGTTTCCATTGAAATCAACTCCATTGAGGAAGCTAAAGCCAAAGGAGCGATGGCGCTCTTTGGTGAAAAGTATGGCGACACGGTCCGAGTCGTTCAAGTAGGCGACTACAGCCTGGAGCTCTGCGGAGGCTGTCACGTGCTGAATACAGCGGAAATCGGCTTGTTCAAGATTGTATCTGAATCAGGAATCGGGGCAGGGACACGCAGGATTGAAGCGGTCACGGCTAAAGATGCGTATCTTTATATGAATCAGAAAGCTTCTGTCCTGAAGCAGGCCGGAGCTCTATTGAAAACATCTCCTGAACAGGTGCCGGAACGCATTGAAACCCTTCATAAAGAAATGAAGGATCTTCAGAAGGAGAATGACTCCCTGGGCGCGAAGCTGTCCAATATGGAGGCAGCCAGCATTCTCGATGAAGTAGAGCAGGTGAATGGCGTAAATGTGCTTGCGAAACAGGTGGATGTAAAAGATATGAACGCATTGAGAACCATGGTGGATGATTTGAAACAGAAAATCGATTCAGGCATTATTCTACTGGCTGCTCCAAATGGAGAAAAAGTTCAGTTGATTGCCGGGGTTTCCAAGGATTTGGTCGAAGAAGGCTATCATGCCGGCAAATTGATCAAAGAAGCCGCCACTCTGTGCGGCGGCGGAGGAGGCGGTCGTCCGGATATGGCTCAGGCCGGAGGAAAAGACGCTTCCAAGATTCCGGACGCGCTGCAGTACGCCAAAGAGTATGCCGGTCAAAACTCTTAGTTTTTCCTGAACGAGATTTAGGTATATAATGGAGTAAATACATTTATGTGCGAGGTGACCGAAATGAGTTCAATGGATAAAACAATGCGTTTTAATTTTTCAGAAGAACCCTTCGATCAGGATGTCCAGTCTGTACTGCTTTCTGTTTACGGGGCGCTGCAGGAGAAGGGGTACAATCCGATCAACCAGATTGTCGGCTATCTGCTTTCCGGTGATCCTGCCTACATTCCCCGTCATCAGGATGCGAGAAATTTAATCCGTAAGATTGAACGTGATGAACTGATCGAGGAACTGGTCAAATTTTACATTAATGAGAATAAAGAGGGCAGTAAATGAAAAAAATAGGTTTGGATGTAGGCGAAAAAACGATAGGCATTGCCATCTCGGATGCCTTAGGCTGGACAGCCCAGGGCCTTAAAACACTTCACTGGGATGAACAGGACTATTCTACAGCGCGGGAAGAGCTGAAACAGATCATTGACGATCATCAGATTACGGAAGCTGTTGTCGGCTTTCCAAAAAATATGAACGGCACGGTCGGCCCGCGCGGAGAAGCCAGCCAGGTTTTCGCCTCCTGGTTGGAACAGGAATTTCAGCTCACTTCCCATCTATGGGATGAGCGGTTAACGACGATGGCAGCAGAACGCGTGCTGCTTGATGCTGATATGAGCCGGAAAAAAAGAAAGAAAGTCATTGATAAAATGGCAGCGGTCATGATTTTGCAGAGCTATTTAGATTCAAAACAATGAGGAGGATGTCTGTATGGCATTAGAAAAAGAAGAGCGCATTATTATCCCTGATGAAAATGGGGAAGAGCATTTATTTGAAGTCTTGTTCACTTTTGATGTGGAAAAGACCGGCCATTCCTATATCGCCGTTATTCCAGCTGAACAAAAGGATGGCGAGGAAGTGGAAGTCTTTGCTTTCCGTTTTGAAGAAAAAGGCAACGAGGAAGACGATCTTGCTCTTTATCAGATCGAATCAGATGATGAGTGGGAAATGGTTGAGGAAATGCTCAACACGCTGACAGATGAAAATCTGACATAATGCATGAAACGATAAAGCTGCCGGGAGCTCCCGGCAGCTTTTTTGTATGGGGACGATTGTTTTTGTATACCCTTGAGAAGAAGAACTATGTCACTGGCGTTCTTCGAATATTGTTGAAAATTCCGGGAATATGTAGAAAGATTCTCTCTACTTATAGTATAATGTACCGGATGAAAGGAGGAAGTCCGTTGTCTAATTCTGACTTTAAATCCCAATACCAAAAGAAATTGAAAAATAGAATAGAAGAAGCCGGCAAAGTGAGAAAAATTGTCGCCATCATTCTTACGGTTTTCACACTTGTGATTCTCATCGTAGGAATATCCGGGTACCTTTATGTGAAATCCGCACTCGAACCTGTCGATCCAGGAAATGATAAGCAGGTGGATGTGGAAATCCCGCTCGGTTCCTCTACTTCCAATATCGCTTCCATCCTTGAAGAGAACGATATCATCAAAAATGATATGATTTTCCGCTTCTATACAAAATTCAAAAATGAATCCGGTTTTCAAGCTGGAGACTATCAGTTCACATCCTCCATGACATTGGATGAGGTGATTGAATCTCTGAAATCCGGGAAACTGGTGAAGGATCCCGCTCTTACTGTCACTGTGCCGGAAGGACAGAATATAGAGCAGATTGCAGCTATTTACGCAGAAGAATTCTCCTTTACTGCTGAAGAATTCATGGACAAAATCAATGATGTCTCTTATGTGGAAATGCTGATGGAAGACTACCCTCAGCTGCTGACTGAGGATATCCTTGATGAGGATATCCGTTATCCACTGGAAGGATACTTATTTGCAGCCACCTATCCGATGTATGTCGAGGATCCAAGCATTGATCAAATCGTGAGGAAAATGCTGGACCAGACAACGAAAGTAGTCGCTCCCTACTATAGTCAAATCGAAGAACTGGATGATATAGAAAATGTCCACGATTTAGTGACCATGGCCTCCCTGTTGGAAAATGAAGCACGGACCGCAGAGAGCCGCCGGAAAATATCCGGTGTTTTTTATAACAGGCTGGAAGAAGATATGATGCTGCAGACCGATCCTACGGTCCTATATGCGAAAGGCGAGCATCAGGAAAAGGTCTACTACAAGGATCTGGAGATTGAGTCACCTTACAACACGTATCATGTGAAGGGCCTGCCTGTCGGACCGATTTCCAACTTCAATCAAAACTCCCTTCAGGCAGCTGTGGAACCTGTAGAGCATAATCATTTGTACTTCCTTGCAGACAGTGAGGGGGAAATTCATTATGCTGATACGCTGAAAGAGCATAATGAGCTGAAAGAAAAATACATCAATTAAATGACTGCGCATTACCTGTGCAAATGCAGTTTAGAACGGGACATTCTTTCATGAGTGTCCCGTTCCTTTTATAGGAAAACATAGAAGAATCCTTCCTTGCTATCCGTAATCCCCCCTTTAACGAGAGGGTTCTGAAGTTTCTGTAAACGAACGCAGCTCTAAAGAACAATGGCGTTACCAGAGAGATTTGTGTTAAAATAATGGGGTTGTAAAAATGATGTAAATTTGATGTGAAGGGATGAAGCAGGATGGAGCAGGAGAATTACCTACAATCGTTGCTCTCGAAGCCTTCTAAATCATTTCAAGATATGGAGTCGTTCGCTGAAGAACATAAGATACCGATTATGGAGCCGTTGGGAATGAACTTCCTTATGCAGCTGATCCGTATGCAGAAGCCGGAGCGGATTCTGGAAATCGGGACAGCCATCGGCTATTCAGCCCTGTGTATGCTGGAGGCCTATCCTGCAGCCCGTATTACGACCGTTGAAAGAGATGAATGGCGCTATAAGGAAGCCTTGAAAAATATAGAAAACATAGAGGCCGGGGACCGTGTTTCTGTCATCTTTGGGGATGCGCTGGAAACAGGGGACCAAGCACGTGAAGAAGGCCCGTATGATGTGCTGTTCATTGATGCAGCCAAAGGGAAGTATGAGGAATTTTTCCACTTATATGCCCCGATGCTGAAGGATGACGGCGTCATCATTACGGATAACGTTCTATTTAAAGGCTATGTTGCTGATGACCGGGAAGCCAGTCCACGGATGGCGAAAATAGCGGGTAAAATCCGTAAGTTCAACGAATGGCTTGTCAAACACCCGGATTATGATACAACGATTGTGCCCATCGGGGACGGCGTTGCCATTACAAAGAAGAAAAGCAGTCACAGCTGACTCACGGATGGGATGAAAGGAGAACCACGTAACTATGAACGATAAACCGGTAGTCATTGGTGTAGCAGGTGGTACAGGTTCTGGGAAAACGAGTGTTACCAGATCCATTATCCAGCGCTTCACGGATAAAACTTTATTGATGATCGAACAGGATTATTATTATAAGGATCAAAGCGATGTCCCTTTTGAGGAGAGACTTGAAACGAACTATGATCATCCTCTTGCTTTTGATAATGACCTGTTGATGGAACATCTCCAACAGCTGATCGACCAGAAATCCGTTGAAAAGCCGGTGTATGATTATAAAATGCATACCCGTTCGGATGAGACGATCCACGTGGAGCCGAAGGAAGTCATCATTGTTGAAGGGATCCTTGTTTTGGAGGATGAGCGCCTCCGTGATATGATGGATATTAAAGTGTTTGTCGACACAGATGCTGATGTTCGGATTATCCGCCGCATGATGAGAGACATTAATGAGCGGGGACGCACCCTGGATTCGGTGATTGAGCAGTATATTAATGTCGTCCGCCCGATGCATCTTCAATTTGTAGAACCTACGAAAAGGTATGCGGACATCATCATTCCAGAAGGTGGACAGAACCACGTGGCTATTGATCTGATGGCTTCGAAAATCCAGACGGTTCTCTATGAAAAGGGTTTACTGATAGACGAAGAAAATAGTTGAAATACTGGCAAAAATCTGGCATAGTTTTCAATAGTAGTTCTAAAACTTTATGTCCTCGGGTAAAGTATAGTGAATCTCTACAATGAGCGTACAGATGTACTGCTCATTTCCTATATTAAGGACATCTCATTTTTTCTTGTACTAAAGGAGTGTAGACGGACCATGGCAGAAGAAAAAAGTTATTATATGACAGAAGAAGGAAAACAGAAGCTCGAAGATGAGCTTCATCACCTGAAAACAGAGCGCCGTAAAGAAGTGGTGGAACGGATTAAGATTGCCCGCGGCTTCGGCGACCTTTCCGAGAACTCGGAGTATGATGCAGCGAAGGACGAGCAGGCCTTTGTTGAAGCGCGTATCACACAGGTGGAAAATATGATCCGCAATGCCGTTATTATTGAGAATGACAATCAGAATCCTGACACGGTAACAATGGGTAAATCCGTAACCTTCAAGGAACTTCCTGATGGAGATGAGGAAACGTATACCATTGTCGGCAGTGCAGAAGCTGATCCTTTCGAAGGGAAAATCTCCAACGATTCTCCGATGGCCCAGAGCCTGATCGGGCACGTTGTCGGTGATAAAGTGAAAGTAGCCACACCAGGTGGAGAGATTGACGTTCAAATTATTACGGTGGAATAGAACGAAAGACAGGGGATGCCCCTGTCTTTTTCTTCATCTATATTTATAGACCAAAGGGGAGCTGTTATTCCCCGGGAAATAGAGAGGACCTTGGATGGATTGGTCATAACAGCCGGATATTGTATAATGTACGGCGTATTCAAAGGAGGAAATGAACATGGCAGATAAGCATACATCCGAGTCCCGTACCGGGCGTTTTGAAAAAAAGCGTCAATGGACCAAACGACTTCCGTGGCTTGCAGGAGCGGCCGGGATATTTGCAGTGCTGTTGATTTCTTTGATGTTATTTAACGGAGATGATCAGACCGGACAAGCTCAGAATCCGGAGGAAGAACAGCAGGTGGACACTACAAAGGATGACACCCAGGAGGAACAAGAGAAAGAAACTGAAAAAGAACCTGAGGAAGAAGCCGATCCTGACAAAACAAGCGTATCCCTGGAAGGATTTGAAGAACTGGAGCCGATTAAGGAAGAGGAAGGCCTGCAGATAGAAGAAAGCGACGACCCTAACGTAGAAAGTGTCGTAACTAAGGACTGGCCGGTTATTCCGACAGAAATGGATACGAACGGCAGTCACGGCATTTCGTACATTGAGGGTACACAGGACTACAAAGAGCTTCAGGAAGCTGTCAGAAGCGCTGTGAACCTTTCTGAGGACAATATTATTTATTGGTGGATTGGAAACGATGGCGGCCCGCAAAAAGCTGTAGCCACCGTTTCTGATAAGAGTGAAACCGGCTATCTTCGTGTGCATGTCCAATGGGTGGACAACGAAGGATACAAACCGGTGAAACTGGAAGTACTAAAAGAAAAAGTCGTGGAAAGATAGAAAGGACGTATGGATGATGGCGATTGGAATTATTGGAGCAATGGATGAGGAAGTCGAACGCCTGCAGGCGGAAATGACGGATAAGGTAGAAAAAGAAACGGCTGGGAGCTTGTTTATCGAAGGCATGCTGCGAGGGAAAAAAGTCGTTCTCCTTAAATCAGGAATAGGCAAAGTAAACGCAGCTGTTTCGACAACCATTCTGCATGAGCAGTATGAGATTGAAAGTGTCATCAATACCGGATCCGCGGGTGGTTTCGCTGAAGACCTGGAAGTCGGAGATATTGTCGTATCCGACTTTGTTACGCATCACGATGTTGACGTAACAGCTTTCAAGTACGCCTACGGCCAGGTGCCTGGTATGCCGGCGATGTATGAGGCGGACACTGTCCTGGTGGAAAAAGCGATGAAGGCGGTCGGGAGCACAAATGCCCGTGCGGCCAAAGGGATTATTGCGACCGGTGATTCCTTCATGCAGGATCCGGAGAAGGTGGCTTTCGTCAGAGGCCGCTTTCCTGAAATGATCGCTGCCGAAATGGAAGCGGCAGCCATCGCCCAGGTTTGCTACAAATACGGCACACCCTTTGTCGTGCTGCGTGCGTTATCCGACATAGCGGGAAAAGAGTCTTCCATTTCCTTTGATCAGTTTCTACCTGTTGCTGCCGAAAATGCAGCACAGATGATCATGACGATGATCGAAGCCGATTGACAGCCTTTTCCACCTTTTTTGATACCTCCATTATGATACGATGATGGAAATCGGGAGGTGGAGGAGTTGGCATCAAGAGAAGCTTCATCCGTGAAATTAAAAGACTATCAAAGATTTGTTTTGACACTCATCATTTTAAGCGCTTATCTTTATGCAGGAGCGTTAATCAGTCTGTATGTGTATGAATCCCGGGCTCATTTATATATGTACCCTGTTATATCCGCTTCATCAGCGGCTGCCTTTTTCATGATTCTTAAAATGAAAAAGTGGAAACAGCAGTCGGTCGGGGAATAAATACCGAAAAAGCTTCATTGACTATTGTCAATGAAGCTTTTTTTATGAAAGGCCTCCCTGCTTACTCTGCTTATAAAATTCATGAAAAATCTTCATTAATGCCCTTTTTTCAATACGGGAGACATAGCTTCTTGATATCCCAAGTTCCTTGGCAATCTCCCTCTGTGTCTTCTCCTCTGTTTGATTCAGCCCATATCTGAAGATAATCACCTCTTTTTCCCGATCATCAAGCACATTAATAAAATCCTTGATCTTTTCAAGCTCCATGTGAAGCTGGATTTCCTCAACGATGTCGGTGACATCTGCCTGCAGAATATCGAGGAGGTTGAGTTCATTCCCTTCCTTGTCGTGTCCGATCGGATCCTGAAGGGAAACATCCTTGCTCATTTTCTTCGTGGATCTGAGGTGCATTAAAATTTCATTTTCGATACACCGGGCGGCATAAGTGGCCAGTTTTGTTCCTTTTCCAGTCGAGTAGCTTTCAATCCCCTTGATCAGTCCTATCGTTCCAATCGAGATCAAGTCCTCGAAATCTTCCTTCGTATTCTCGAACTTCTTGACGATGTGTGCCACAAGACGGAGGTTATGTTCGATCAGTTTGTTCCGTGCCTCATGACTGCCCTCGGCCATCAACTGGAGCTGCTTGGCTTCTTCTTCCGGTGAGAGGGGGTTGGGGAAGGCCTGGTTTTTTACATAGGACATGAAAAAGAGGGACTCTTTGAAAAAATAAAGGATCGAAGCAATCAGACTGCTCATGGATGCACCTCCTCATGAATTAGGCAACTGCCTATCTCATGTGTATGTAGAGAAAAGGGGCTCCGTGCTTGTCTGCAATTAAAAATAAAAGGCATAACGAAGGAGATGAGGAAGATCTTCATGATAAAGAAAAACCCGTGCGGTGTTTGAAACTCGCACGGGTTTTGACGTATAAAAACGTTTGTCTACGCTTCTTAATTCTTTATGAATCCTGAGCCTGGTTTTTTCGTTCCTTTTCCAGATCTTCTGCATAATCATCCTGCACACTTTTATCCCATAGGGGCACGCCGGCCCGGTAGGCGGCTCTCGAAATCATATGACCGGATACAGGGGCGGTCAGAAGGACAAAGAAGATTCCAAGCAGCAGTTTCCCGCTGACGATTCCATTCTCTACATAGAGAAAGAGGAATGCACCGATCATTATGCCGGCCACTCCGAGTGTAGAACTCTTTGTAGCCGCATGGAGACGGGTATAGACATCGGGGAACCGAAGAATCCCAATGGACCCTGAAACAAGGAAAAAGGCACCGCTCAGCAGGAATAGACAAATGACAATATCAAAGATGAGGTTAATCCACGTCCCGCTCAATAATAACACCCTTTTCTAAGAATTTCGCCAGAGCTACTGTTCCGATAAACAGGAGAATTCCGATCAGCAGCACGACGTCATTGAATTTGGTTGTCACAAGCAGGACGGCAATCAGCCCTGCGAGGGCCATTAAATTAATTCCGATGGTATCCAGAGCAACGGCCCGGTCCGGGTTTGTCGGACCGAGAATCGCTCTGTAAAGAAGAAGGATGACAGATGCAGCAACCGCTACAATGGCGATGATGGCTGAAGTTTCAATCAGTGTCTGTGTTGTATCTAAAACAGCCTCCATTTAACGTGTCACCTCCATGATTTGTTTTTCAAATGAATTCTTAATATCATTAATGCTTTCCTGTACGTCGGGAATATCCATCGCATGAATATAAATCTTTGTATGGTCCTCACTGACTACAACAGACAGCGTTCCAGGGGTCAATGTAATCAGGTTGGCAAGCAGCGTAATTTCAAAATTCGTTTTTACATCAATGGGAAGGGCGAAAATCCCCGGCTGCATATCCTGCTTCGGTTTGTACACATATTTCAGTATATCCAGGTTGGACAGGATCAGCTCCCGTACAAACAGGAGAATCAGCTGGACAAACTTCCACGTCCGTTTCATGTAAAAGGAATCAGGGACGAAACGACGTAAGAGAAACAGAAGAATAATCCCGAGAATATAGCCGACAAGAAAAGAGGTGAATGTGTAACTTTCACTCAGGAACATCCACATGATGGCGATAATGATGTTCAGTACAATTTGTAATGGCATCGGCTTCTACTCCTTTAATACAGAATCAATGTAGATTTCCGGATCCATTAAGTATTGGGCGATGGACTCCACTACGGGGAAGAACCATTCAGCGCCAACGCCTAACAGCACGGAAAGCGTTAATAGAAATACAGCCGGGTAAACCATACGGCTGCCTTTTTCTTTCCGATCCGGCCGAGGGATATCGGTCTTGTCTCCCCAGAATCCTCTGATGAAAATACGAATCATCGAGAATAGAATCAACAGACTCGACATCAACGCCACAATGACTATCATAACTTCTTCCTGCCCAACAGCTCCCCGGATCAACTGCAGCTTGCCGATAAATCCGCTGAACGGAGGTATTCCGGCCAGAACAAGAGAAGCAAGGAACATCATCCACCCGAGTAAAGGATAGTGGTGGATCAAGCCTCCCATTTTTCTTAAATCCGATGTGCCGGCCACATATACCGTGGCACCGGCCAGGATGAAGAGGGCGGCTTTAATAATCATGTCATGAATAAGGTAATACACCGTACCACTTAGAGAAACTTCAGAGAAGATCCCGATCCCCATCAGCATGAACCCGACAGCTGGAATGATGTTATACGCAACAATCAGCTTCACGTTGTGCGTGGATAAAGCGCCGATCACACCGAAGATCATTGTCAGTGCGGCGAGGTAGATGAACAAGGTATGCGTCATATCCACCTGCTGATTGAACATAAGTGTGAAGGTCCGCAGGATAGAGTAGATTCCGACCTTCGTCAGCAGCGCTCCAAAGAGTGCAGAAACGACGGCATTCGGTGCTGAATAAGGTCTTGGAAGCCAGTAGTACAGCGGGAACACGGCTGCTTTTGTAGCAAAAACGAAAAACAGCAGAATGCCAATGGTTGTTAAGATCCCCTGCTGTTCGACTTCCTGCACACGCTGGGCAATCTGCGCCATGTTGACGGTTCCCACAACAGAGTAGAGAAAGCTGATCGTTGTAACAAACAGCATGGAAGAAAACAGGTTGATTAAGACGTACTTAATCGATTCCCGAAGCTGGGCTTTTCCATTCCCGAGAACGATCAATCCGTACGAAGCCATCAATAGAACTTCAAAGAAAACGAAGAGGTTGAATAAGTCTCCGGTAAGGAAGGCTCCACTGACCCCTGCAATCAGCAGGAAGAAAAAGCTGTAAAAATAGAAGGACTCTTCTTTTTCTGTTAAAGACTTAGGAGCGAAAAATACGGCCGCCACACCAATGATATTGGTGGTCAGAACGAGGACGGCTGCTAATAAATCACCGACAAGAACAATTCCGAACGGTGCTTCCCAGCTTCCGACCTCAAGGACGATGGTCCCCTGACTGCGGATGGTCATAAAGACGTACCCAACCACAATCAGGTTGATCACCGCTGTAATCTGGGAAAAGGAGCGGACCAGTTTTGTTTTCTTGTGTATAAAGGCAGTTATGATTCCTGCCAAAAGCGGCAGCAGAATCGGCAGTATAGCTAAATTACTCATAGTCGTTACCCCTCAGTTGCTCCATATTATCCGTACCATTGATTTTAGCGGCACGATAGGCAAGGACCAGCAGAAGGCTGGTGACCCCAAAGCTGATAACAATGGACGTCAAAATCAAAGCCTGTGGGAGCGGATCTGTGTACTTCTCGATTCCTTCTGTCAGAACCGGGGGTGCCCCCCGTTTCAGCTCTCCCATTGTAAGAATGAACAAGTGGGCTCCATGGGAAATGAGCCCCGTTCCAATAATGATTCTCAGCAATTGTTTTTGAAGGAGGTTATACACGCCGGTGGTGAATAAAATACCGGCTAATACAGCCATAATGAATTCCATTGTTATTCATCCTCCTTCGGTTTCTTTAATCGGATTAATCCGTAAATGGCCATGGCGGCGATTCCGAGAACGACGATTTCAAACAACGTATCGAGACCACGGAAGTCAACAAGAATGACGTTGACGATGTTATCTCCGCCTCCAAGCTTATAGGAGTTCTTAACGAAGTATTCGGCGATGGAATCAAACCATTTACTGCTGTGGGCGGAGATGGCAACCATTGTCATGAGTGCCCCGAAGCCGACAGAGATAATCACGTTAAGAACCTGCGTGCTCATCGGCTGATCTTTCTTCTTCAGCTTAGGAAGGTGATAGAACACAAGCAGGAATAGAGCTACTGTTACGGTTTCCACGATGAGCTGAGTCAAGGCCAGGTCAGGAGCCCTGTAAAGGACGAACAGCATGGAAAGTCCGTATCCAACGACTCCCAGAATTAAAATGGCCGCGATCCGGTTGTTGGTCAGGGCTGTACCGATGGCTGCCAAGACCATAGTGACAGCTACAGCAATTTCAGGTGCGGTAATTCTGGATAAGTTGGACGTATCCACGGTAAATCCGCCGGTCAGAGCCATAAAGGCAAAGCTGACGATTAAGATGGCTGCAAGAATCAAGCGGACATAGCGCCCGAGCGATCCGTTCATATAGCCTTTGGTGATGACTCCGGAATACCTCTCCGTCCGATCGACAAGCCCATCATAAAACTTGTTCAGATTCAGACGTCCAGGCAGGAAGTTGTACACCGGTGACCAAACCTTCCTTGATATGGCCAGAATTGCACCGAAAACCACAACGGTTAAGGACATGACAAACGGCGGGATAATACCGTGCCAGAATGTAATATGTTTTTCATCAAGGGTTGTGCCTTTAACGGCCTCCGCCGCATGGGCGATGAACGATCCGTTCACAAGGAACGGGAATAAACCGATAATGATCACACCAGCGACCAGAATCATCGGAGATACAAGCATTCCGATTGGAGCCTCGTGTGGTTTTTTCGGAAGCTGATCAATCTTCGCACGTCCTCGGAAGGTGCCGAAGAAGAAATACATGGAATAGACGAATGTGAAAATGCTCCCCAGAACAGCCAGGTAAGGAATCACACTCATCATAAAACCAGAGAAACCAGCGGCTGATGCTTCCAGGTGAAGGGAAGATTCAAAGAACATTTCTTTACTATAGAAGCCGTTTAGGAACGGCAGCGGGACACCGGCCATAGAGAATGAGGCAAAAACAGCCAGCGTCGCTGTGATCGGCAGATAAGTCATCAAGCCGCCAAGACGGCGGATATCCCTTGTCCCTGTTTCATGGTCAATGATTCCGGCAACCATGAAGAGGCTCCCTTTAAAGGTAGCGTGGTTCAAAATATGGAATACTGCGCCAAACACGGCGGCTTTCGTTCCGAAACCGAGCATCGCCATAATCATTCCCAATTGACTGATGGTGGAAAAGGCGAGAATTCCTTTCAAGTCTGTCTGACGGACAGCCATATAAGATCCCCAGCATAATGTAACAATCCCAGCTGTGGACACAATAATGAAGAACCATTCACTGGAAGATAACATCGGAGAGTACCTGGCAACTAAATAAATCCCTGCTTTAACCATGGTTGCTGAGTGAAGATAAGCACTGACAGGCGTCGGTGCCTCCATGGCATCAGGGAGCCAGATGTGGAAAGGAAACTGTGCGGATTTCGTGAAAGCCCCTAAGAGAAGCAGACTTAAAATCAGCGGGAAGTATTCACTGTTTAAAACCAGCTGCTGCTGATCAATCATTGCTCGGATACTTGTTGTATTCGTTAACACACTCATGTAAATCAACGCACCCAGCAGGCTCAAGCCCCCGAACACGGTGATCAGCATGGATTTAAGTGCACCATACCGAGATTCCTGTTTATAATTCCAAAAACCGATTAACAGGAAAGAAGACAATGACGTAAATTCCCAGAAGCTGTACAGGGCAAATACGTTGTCGGAGAGAACGACACCGAGCATCGATCCCATGAAAATAAGAAAATACACGTAGAAATGGCCCAGCTGCTCAGATTTATGTAGATAGTAAATCGAGTAGAAAGCCACTAAGGCACCGATTCCACTGATAAGAAGAACAAACAGCAGACTCAGGCCATCCAGGTGGAAAACCATGTTGATCCCAAGCGAGGGAATCCATGAGTATTCCTGGACGACAGGTTCAAAACCTGTTCCGATATGACGGACAAAGTAAATAAAAATGACCACAGGCACAAGTGTTACAAAAAAGCCCGGGTGCAGCTTTTCTTTCCATCTGCTTAAGAATGGAATGAAAACAGCAAGAATAAAAGGCAGTAATACGGCCACCAGCATGCGGATAATTCCTCCTTTGGCTATGTTTCATCTATTTGGTTCGTATAGGGATGATGACAGCCTTGTATCCATTCAATTGTAATCAAAAAAACGGTCATTATTCAACTGTAGCATACCAGCAGCAGCATGTTGTAGACTTATTTTAGTCTTTCCTTATAAATAAGAAGAGACACATCAATAATAAAAATAAAAAAACACAAAAAAACATTCATTCTCCAGAGAGAAACGAATGTTTACGATGAAGCTTGTTTATTTTATCTACCCGACGCGGGGAATCGTTTTTTCCAATTGGTTCTGAATGGCTCTTTTTTTGATTTCATTACTGATCTGTTCGACAAATTCTTCGGAAAGATTGAGTTCAATAGCTTTGTGGTAAGATTGTATAAGCAGGGAATCCGATAATTGCTTCATACCGCTGTCACTCATGTGACAGTCACCTCCCGTTTTCTTAATCTCTCAACGTCCGTCTTTGAATGTATGTTTACCTTACCATGACCCGAAATTTGCCACAATATAGAAGTTATCTACAAGAAAATGTAGATAACTAATTGAAAAAACCATCTAGGTTTAGTGATAACAAAGAAGTTACTGTGTGGAAAATGTGTATAAACTTATCCACAGCCCGGTTTTGTCGGTAAATGTCGAACGAATTTTGTTCTTAATGGAAGACCTTTTGAAACATAATGAAATTTTGTATATGATGGTGAAGGAGATTTTGCCGTTGTATAAGAGATGGAGTGAGTTGATGTTAAATAATTTTCTGCCTGATGAACACGTTCCAAGTGTATTTGATATAGATCCACAGGAACTCAAGGACAAAGGAATCAAAGGTGTTATCACAGATCTGGATAATACGCTGGTAGCCTGGGATGTTCCTGATGCTACCGAAGAAATTCAGGCATGGTTTAAAAAGATGAACAGTCATGGAATTCAGGTGACCATCGCTTCAAACAATAATGAAGCGCGTGTGAAATTGTTTTCGGAGCCTTTGGATGCCACTTTTATTCACAGCGCCCGGAAGCCCCTGTCCAAAGCGTTCAAGAAAGCACGCAAGCAGATGAATTTAAATAAGAACGAGGTTGCTGTTATCGGTGACCAGCTTCTCACAGATGTTCTTGGAGGCAACTCTGCAGGTTACCATACCATTCTCGTCGTACCGATCGTCGAAACAGACGGATTTGTTACCCGTTTTAACCGGAAGATTGAGCGGCGGATTTTAAACTGGATGAGAAGAAAAGGGAAAATTACATGGCAGAGGAGAGATGGATAATGGCAGAGATTCAATGCCAGGGATGCGGAGCGGACATACAGACAACAAACCCTGAACAACCGGGTTACGCCCCCGCTTCCGCTTTAAATCGGGAGGACATCATTTGCAAGCGGTGCTTCCGGCTGAAACACTATAACGAGGTGCAGGATGTGCCGTATCAGGATGATGATTTCCTGGAGATGCTCAATCAGATCAATGGGACGAAAAGCCTCGTCATCCAGCTGATTGATATTTTTGATTTCAATGGAAGTTTTATTCCAGGTTTGAAACGACTGACCGGGAATAATCCTGTTCTTCTTGTAGGGAATAAGATGGACGTGCTGCCAAAGTCAGTGAACCATAACAAGGTGAAGCACTGGCTGAAGCGATCCGCCAGGGAAAATGGTTTGGAAGTCGAGGATGTGTTCCTGATTTCCGCTGAAAAAAACCAGGGTGTCGAAGAATTATCAAGAGCCGTAGAGGATTACCGTAACGGAAAAGATGTTTATGTAGTAGGGACGACGAACGTAGGAAAATCAACGTTCATCAACACCCTCATTTCCAACACATCAGGAGTGAAGGATGCGATTACGACTTCTTACTTCCCGGGAACGACTCTTGGATTCATCGATATCCCGCTGGATGAGCAGAGTTCTATGTTCGATACACCCGGGGTGATCCACCGTCATCAGATGGCCCACTACGTGTCGGATAAAGACTTGAAATTGATTACACCCCGCAAAGAAGTGAAGCCGAAGGTCTATCAGCTGAATGAACAACAGACTCTGTTTATCGGTGGACTGGCCAGGCTTGATTTTGAAAAAGGGGAGCGTTCGTCCTTTATCGGTTATTTCTCCAATGAACTCCACATTCACCGGACGAAAATGGAAAAAGCCGATGACTTGTATAAAAATCATTTAGGGGAGCTTCTAACACCACCGGATCAGGATACAAAAGAGAAGCTGCCTCCTTTGAAAGCCCAGACGTTGAAAATTACGGAGCCTAAGACAGATATCGTATTTTCGGGACTGGGATGGATCACTGTGCCAGAAGGAGATGTCACAGTAACGGCTCACGTGCCGGAAGGTGTGAAAGTATCCCTTCGTTCATCACTCATTTAGGGGGAGATTTTTTGTTTACATTCGGCTTGGCAGGATTTCCGGTCGGACACTCGCTGTCTCCATGGATTCATGAACAATTGATGGAACAGACGGGGGTTGAAGGAAAATATCACCTGTTCGAAATCACACCGGAAGATTTCGATGAGGAGATCGATCAGATCAAAAAACAGCAGCTGGATGGTTTCAACGTGACGGTTCCTTATAAGGAGAAGATCCTTCCATATCTTGACGGAATCGACGCGAGTGCCGAGCAGCTGGGTGCTGTGAATACAGTCAAGCGGACATCTGATGGCTGGATCGGCTATAATACAGATGGAACAGGGTTTCTGCATTCGCTTCAGGCACGTTTTCCAGATCTTTTTCATCAGAAAATCAACGTTCTGCTTCTTGGAAGCGGAGGAGCGGCCAGAGGGATCTTTGCCGCGCTGATGGACCAGGCAGAGGTTAAGGTCGATGTAGCGAACCGGACGATCAGCAGAGCGGAGGCTATGATTACTGAAACCGGTGGTGACCACGCTGCCAGAGCAGTTACCATTGAGGAAGCTGAACAAGCAGCCGGGGGATATGATTTAATTATCCAAACCACCACGGTAGGCATGAGCCCGAATGATGATACATCCATTATGCCGCTTCAAAATATCAAGGAAGGTACGGTGGTCAGTGATATTGTCTACCGGCCGGTGATGACGAGCTTCTTAAAAGAAGCGGAAGAAAAAGGAGCCCGTCTGCATTTTGGCCATGAAATGCTGCTGCAGCAGGCGGTTTATGCCTTCCAAATCTGGACGGATCTTCATCCTGAAGCGCATCCGCTCCTTGAAAAGTTCGAACGAAAGTTGAAAGGGGAATAACATGTTAACAAGTAAACAGAAAAAGCATTTGCGTGCGGCTTCCCACCAGGTGCAGCCAATTTTTCAGGTTGGTAAAGCAGGGGTCAATGAAAATATGACGACACAGATCAATGAGGCCCTTGAAAAGCGTGAATTGATCAAGGTCAGCATTCTGCAGAACTGTCTGGAAGAACCCACATCTGTAGCAGAAGAAATTGTAGATGCTACAGATGCCCATATCGTACAAGTGATCGGAAGCACGATCATCTTGTATAAAGAGTCTAAAGAAAATAAGCAGATTGAGCTGCCGTAAAGCAGGATGCCCTTATGAAAAAAATCGGCATCCTCGGCGGAACGTTTGATCCACCCCATTATGGACATTTGTTAATGGCTGAATACTGCCGGGAGGATATGGGGCTGGATGAAGTCTGGTTTATGCCGTCCTATATCCCCCCTCATAAAAAAGAATCACAGACAGATGCTGACCTTCGTCTGGAGATGGTGGAACAGGCGATTGCCGGTCATCCGGATTTTCGTTTGTGTGATATCGAACTTGTTCGAAAGGGAACGTCTTATACCTATGACACGCTGACACTTTTGAATAACGAATACCCGGATCACCATTTTTTCTTTATCATAGGTGGAGATATGGTACAAAATCTGCCGCAATGGTATAAAATAAATGAACTGAAAACCATTGTGGATTTTGTCGGAGTGAAGCGGCCGGGGTATGAGTGGAATCCGGAAGCCGGTGTTCATTATGTAGAGATCCCCGGTGTCGATGTTTCCTCCACCATGATCAGGGAAAAACTTAAAGATGGAAAAGGTGTCCGTTACCTCGTACCGGAAGCGGTGAATTCTTATATAAAGGAGCATCACCTCTATGGAAATGACTCGTGAACAAGCGTTGGAGTACGTCAAACCTTTTCTTAAACAAGAGCGTTTTGACCACACTGTCAGAGTCGCTGATGAGGCGGTCATCCTCGCTGAGCGCTTTGGCGCTGATGTAAAAAAGGCAGCCCTTGCCGGTGCCTTCCATGATTATGCCAAGTACAAGGACAGGGGCTTGATGAGGCGCTGGATTGAAAGCGACAGACGTCTGCCTAAAGATCTTCTTGATTATCATCATGAGCTTTGGCACGGCCCTGTTGGAGCCCTGATGCTGGAACAGGAAATTCATTTGACAGATCCCGAGGTTTCCAGTGCAGTATCCTGTCATACGACAGGAAAGAAACAGATGAGTCTTTTGGATAAAGTTGTATTTTTAGCGGATTACATTGAACCCGGTCGGAACTTCCCCGGAGTTGATGAAGTCCGTAAAACGGCGGAAACGGATTTGGATCAAGCCTGTCTCCTTGCATTAAAAAACACCATTGTATTTTTGGTCGGCAAGGGAAGGACCGTTTATCCGGACACGTTTCATGCCTATAATGATTTATTATAATCAGAAAGAGACCCAAAGAGATATAGGATGAATAAGGGAGGAAACTCATGGAAAGCAGAGAATTAGTAACACTGGCCGCACAGGCCTGTGATGAAAAAAGAGCTCAGGATATCGTCGTATTGGATATGGCGGATGTATCGTTAATCGCGGATTACTTCGTGATTTGTGAAGGATCCAATGAAAGACAGGTACAGGCTATTGCCAGAGAAGTAAAGGCTCAGGCTGAAGAGAATGGTATGGAAGTGAAACGTATGGAAGGTTTTGAGCAGGCCCGCTGGGTGTTGATTGATCTGAACGGTGTCGTGTGTCACATCTTCCATAAAGATGAACGTCATTATTACAACCTGGAAAGACTCTGGGGAGACGCAGACACGGTGTTCGTTGAGGGCTTGGAAAACTAATATGAGTTACAAGGACATGGCACGGGTGTACGATCGTCTGATGGAAGACGCTCCATACAGCAGCTGGGTGACATTCACCAGAAATCAAATGCAGCACCACAATGTGACTGGGAGCAGGATTCTTGATGTCGGCTGCGGGACAGGTGAGATCACTCATAGACTGGATCAGGAAGGATTTCAAATGACAGGTGTGGACTTGTCGGAGGAGATGCTTGCTGTCGCCCAGCAGAAAAATCCCCGTTCCTCCATCCAATGGTTGAAACAGGATATGACCGAGCTTGAACTTCCTATGGCTTTTGATGCGGTCATCAGTTATTGTGATGTTTTTAACTATCTGCAGGAACCAGGGCAGGTAAAAGCAGCGTTCACCAGTATTTATACTTCTCTGGAAAAGGGCGGGCTGTTTTTATTTGACGTTCACTCTATAGAGCATATTCAGAGGGACCTGAGTGGTTCCACCTTCGCAGAGGTGTATGATGATTTGTCCTATGTATGGTTTTGTGATCCCGGTGAAAAGGACTACAGCATCGTTCACGACTTGACCTTCTTTATCGAGGAAGGTTCCAGTTATCACCGATTTGATGAGGTTCATTACCAACAGGGGTTTGAGCTTCACGATCTTAAAGCGTGGCTGGAGGCCGCCGGCTTCAGCTTCCGGGGAGTCTATGCAGACTTTAGTACAGAACCCGGTGCTGAAGGAGACCGCTGGTTGATTGCTTGTACAAAATAGGGAAGAGTCCGATTGGAAAATCGGACTCTTTTTTTATCCTATCCGGCAGGAATTCGTCAAGTAATGTCGAATAATAAAATTACAAGTGAATGTGTTTTTTATCCTCCTGATGTTTCCTCTGTGTGGCTTCGAACATCTTCTGGAATAATGGCCCGATATGATCCTCCAGAGCCTGAAGGCCCTCGCCGGTCACCCCGCCTTTGACAGTCACTTTCTCCATGAGTTCTTCCAATGTCATAACCCGCCTTGAAAGCAGTTCTCCAAGTCCTGTCATCATATTTTCTGTTAAGACCGCAGCCTTTTCCTTTGGCATGCCGGCGACATCTCCGGCCGCTTTGATCCATTGACTCAGCAGAAAACTGATGAATGCCGGGCCGCAGGATACGATGTCAGAGGCTGCCCGGATATATTCTTCTTCAATTTCCACCGGAGTCGATATGTGAGAGAAGGCCTTATGAAGGGCCGATTGGTAGGTTTCACTCGTTTTTTCTCCGAAAGTCATTAAGCTGACGCCGGCAAGAGCGTGGTTCGTTATGGACGGCACCACCCGGGCGACTTCACAGGGCACAGCTTTCTCAAGCTGGTCCACAGCGATCGGAGAGGTGATGGAAACAAGACATTGATCTTTTTTCCACTTTCCTTTCAGTTGGTCGAGTATCTCCTTATAGTGATGCGGTTTCACACAAATGAAAAGGATATCGCTGTTCTGCTGCGTTTCCAGAATCGTATCGGCGACAGTAATTGACCCCAATTCTTCTTTTAACGCTTCCGCCTTTGTTTTTGTTCTATTGTAAATCGTTAATTGATCGCTGCGCACGGCTCCGCTTTTGATCAGTGATGTTGTAAGCATGCTCCCCATATTTCCGGTTCCGATGATTCCCCATCTCATTGGAATCCCTCCCTTAATGGTTACCTATACAATAGTATTCCGAGAGTAAAGTTTTATGAAAGAAGGGCGGACGATTCATGATCAAACGATACGGCTGGATAGGAATGGTTGTTCTTCTGCTTGTACTCGTTTACAGGCAGGTACAGCCGGATGCAGATGTCGAAAACACGGTTGTTACTGAAGAAGAGCAGGTCCAGGTCATGGCTGAAGGGGAGGTTTCCAGTGATGAAATTGTGGTCGACGTAAAAGGAGAGGTCTTACGTCCGGGCGTTTACTCCATGAAGGGTGGGGCAAGGGTGGATGATGTCATCGCGAAGGCAGGGGGAATGACGAAGGAGGCTGACCCTCGGAGCGTCAACCTCGCCCAGGTCCTGCAGGATGAAATGGTTGTGCTCGTGACAGAGGCGGCTGCAGAGGGGGAAGACACTTCCCAGTCATCAAGTATGGATACGGCCAGAATAAGGGTGAATCAGGCTTCTATGGAGGAAATCCAGACATTGAACGGCATCGGGCCGTCAAAAGCCGAAAGTATCATCAAATACAGGGAAGAGCATGGTCCGTTTGGATCTGTCGAGGAACTGCTCGATGTACCCGGAATCGGAGAGAAAACATTAGACCAGCTGAAGGAATATATCGCTGTTCCATAACGTTGACGGCAGGACATACAGCAAGTAAACTTAATGAAAAAACAGGGGGATACATAGATGGAACGAATCACGTGGAACCAATATTTTATGGCACAGAGTTACCTGTTGAAATCCAGAAGCACCTGTCAGAGGCTTGCCGTAGGAGCTGTCATTGTCCGGGATAAGCGTATGATAGCCGGCGGTTATAACGGGAGTGTGAGCGGCGGAGTGCACTGTATTGATGAAGGATGCTATGTCGTAGGCGGCCATTGTGTCCGGACGATTCATGCTGAAATGAATGCACTGCTTCAGTGTTCAAAATTTGGCGTAGCTGCAGACGGGGCGGAGGTCTATGTTACTCACTTTCCCTGCGTTCACTGTACGAAGGCATTAATACAGGCGGGAATTAGAGCGGTTTATTATGGGGAGGATTATAAAAATGATCCATATGCTGTCGAGCTTTTCCAACAGGCCGGTGTCCGGATGAAAAAGGTGCCAATGGAAATTCCTCCCATGCAGACGGAGCAGCGGGACCTTGTCGGCCGGCTTATTGAGAAACTGGAAGAGTCCCGGGATCCTGAAGTGGAACAGTTAAGGGAATTAGCCGGCCATTACTTCTCCCTTCACGAAAAATGAACGCCTGTACCGGCCGGTGGCACCTCCCCGTCCTTGCTTTTGCATCGGGCGGGGTTCTGGCCTCCCTGGAAGAGGATGCCGTTTATGTGTTTGCGGTTTTGATATCCGTTGTCCTTTTTGGTTACCGCACCCATCTCCATCAATTTCTTCTCCTTTGTATGCTCCTCGCTGCTGGTTTTATCTACCTTGCCCCTCAGTCTCCTCTGACACAAAAGGAAAGCAGTGAATCATGGACCGGTATTATTGATTCAGAAGTGAAGGAAACCTCCTATGCTGTGCAGTTCCTTATGAAAGATGAAGACGGCATCAAAAGGCAGGTCCGTATTTTGAAAAGTGATCCTGATGAGCAGGTACCTGTGTTTCACCATGGATCTGTCTGTATGGTTTCCGGTGTGACAGGCCCGTTTGATTCTGCCCGGAACCCGGGTGCATTTGATTATGCGGCGTATATGTACACGCAGGGTGTCCTTGCGGAGATGGTGGTGCAGGATCACTCAGATACAGCGTGCGAGGGGCGGTCCCGGTTCAGTTATCTGTATGAATGGCGGACGCATCTTCTGAAAAAGGTCCAGCGTCAGTTGGATCCTGAATCGTACAGTTGGGTCAAAGCGCTGGTCTTTGGAGAGAAAGATGCTGTCCCCGAAGATATCATCAAGTGGTTTCAAGCGTATAACCTTTCTCATATCCTCGCTATTTCAGGACTGCACGCCGGACTGCTGGCCGGAGGAGTCTATGTCTCTCTTTACCGGTCCGGCCTGGCAACAAAAAGGCAGGCCCGCATCTTTCTGTTCTTCTTTCTCCCATCATATACAATCCTCGCCGGCGCCGCGCCATCGGTCATCCGGGCTTGTGCTATGGCCCTCATCGTCCTTGTCACTTCGATGTTTAACCGCCGGATTCCATTGTCGGATGTCATTGCCTGGACAGCAGGTTTCCTGCTCGTTTGGAATCCTGATTACCTGCATCAGGTGGGCTTTCAATTTTCCTTCCTTGTCACCTTCAGCCTTATCCTTTCTGCACCTGTGTTGAAGAAGGCATCTGGTCTTTGGCAGCAGACGATGATCATCAGTCTCATCTGTCTGCTGGCCATCCTCCCTCTTCAAATCCACTATTTTTACGAATTTCAACCCCTGTCCCTTTTCGTAAATGTGGCGGTGGTCCCCTATTTTTCCTTCTTCGTCATTCCGGTGTCCTTCCTTTTGTTTCTTGCTGCGCTTATTTTTCCCGGTTCTGTCACTTATAGGTTTTCCTCGATATTTTCTGATCTTCACCAGCGTGTCCTCTCAGCAGTTATGGAAGTGGGAGGTTTGCTGGACTTTCCCTGGGTCATTGGGGAACTGGCTGTTTCAGCAATCCTTGTGTTTATGGTCTTGTTTGTCAGGATGATGCTTCATTGGTGCAGAGAACAACGTGGGAAGACTCTTTTGTTCGGCGCTGCGTGTGTGGGTGTGCTTATGGTTTATGCTTCCCTTCCTTACTTGTCATCGAAAGGGACTGTGACAATGCTCGATGTTGGTCAGGGGGACAGCTTTATCATTGAACTGCCTTACAGGAAAGGTGTATGGATGATTGATGCTGCGGGGCCACCTGTTTTCATGGAAGATAAGGCCGAGACGGCGGAAACCATTATTGTCCCTTTCTTGAAATCCAGAGGCATCCATACGGTTGATACCCTTCTCATTACTCATGAGGATAGTGATCATGATGGAAGTGTTCCATACCTGCTCCAACACCATAATGTGAATCGTCTGGTGACGTCACCTTTTAATCCTGTCCAGTATAAAGGGGTGGAGCAGCTAAGGGTGGAGGCAGGAGACCTGTTGAAGGGCGGAGGTCTTGAAATGCGTGTCCGGCATCCGGCAGAAAACAAGGGAGATGCGAATGACAATTCCCTCGTGGTGGATTTCGATCTTGGTGGGAAGAAGTGGATGTTCGCTGGAGATATCTCAGCCCCCGTTGAGAAACAGCTGCTTCAAGGGTCTATGGCTGTTCGTGCCGATGTCTTGAAGGCAGCTCACCACGGCAGTACCACATCTTCAAGTGAGGAATGGCTGGAGCGGGTGGATGCTGACGTGGTATGGATATCTGCAGGCGTCGATAATCGTTACGGTCACCCGCACGAAGAAGTACTGAAAAGACTGATGGATCAGGAGGCGGTCATTCTCCGGACAGATCAATCCGGGGCTGTCACCTATAATTTTTATGGAGATGATGGAACGTTTTCTACTTTTCTTCCGTATAATGCAAGCAGAAAATAAAAAAAGACTGCTTCATAAGCAGCCTTCCGGAATTGCACCATTATTGACCGACCACAGAAAATACAACCCCGATTGCGAAAATAATGAAGAAGAAGACAAATGAGAAGACAAATCCCAATCCGGAATCAATGACATCATTCGTTTTGGATTGAATATCATTCTTGAACTCGTTCATATTACCCCTCCTATATCAATTACTAAGTATAGTCCATTTACAGCCAAAAATCTACATGGTGTGAAAAGGATTTCTAAAATTATCCTGGATTCATACGTTTGCCACAGCTAGCAAGACTTGTCACAGATAATTCTTCCCCAGGCGGTCAAACTAAACGCAAGAGACGAACAACATCGTCCTCTTCAAAAGCACCCGGGGCTTTTGAAATGGCGTTTATATAGATGGTTCATACGGCATGCTCACGTCACTTTTTGACAGATCTTGAAAAGGACAATAAAATAGTGACACTGAGCTCCCTCTCAGGAGGGTGCCGTATTCTTTTTTTATAAGAAAGGACAACCACTGTATGGCCAAGCTGAATCAATCACAGGTGTACTTACTATATGGAGTAGAGCCGTATCTGATACAAGAGAATAAAGATAAAATCATTAAGCAGGCGTTAAAGAAAGAAGACCGCGAATTTAATGTATCCCAGTACGACCTGGAGGAAATCCCTGTCGAGGATGTTATCACAGATGCGGAAACCTTTCCGTTTCTTGGGGATGGGAAAGTGGTGATCGCTGCCAGTCCTGTCTTCTTAAAGGCGAAACCGGACAAGCTCTCCTTTGAGCATGATGTGGATAGGCTGCTGAAGTATATACAAAATCCAGCAGAATACACGACACTGATCCTCATCGCTCCGTATGAAAAACTGGACGAACGGAAAAAGCTTTTCAAGGAATTGAAAAAACATGGCGAGGTCATCCACTGTGAGCCTGTGAAAGAATGGAATATGGATAAGTGGATTTCAAGTCTCGCGCGGGATTTACATATTACCGTGCCGGAGGATATTTATGAATTGTTCACACAGGAAATTGGCGCGAACCTGATGGCTTTGAGGAATGAAATGGAAAAGCTTGCCCTTTATGTAGGGGAAGGCGGCGTTGTTACGAAAGAAGTGGCAGAGCAGCTCCTTTCGCACAGTGCGGAAGCATCCGGACTCAAACTCGTCGATGCTGTGATGGAAAGGGACCTTGGAAGAGCGATCCGGATTTATAAGGATCTTGAGAAAGTCAACGAAGAGCCGATTGCGCTGACAGCCCTTCTTTCCTCCCAGTTCCGCATCATCAATCAAGCGAAAGTGCTTAAACAAAAGGGTTATGCCCAGAACCAGATGAAAACGTATATTAAAGCACATCCCTACGTCATAAAAATGGCATTGAAAAGAGAGCGGTTTTTCACGAACCAGGAACTGAACCAAATCATGAATGAACTTGCGGAGACGGATTATAATCTGAAGCAGGGGAAAATGGAAAAAGCGCTCGCTTTTGAAATGCTCCTGTACCGGTTGATCCACATTAAACAGCAGGCGGCTGATGAAAAAGCGACGATATAAAACAAAGAAGCCCTCCGGCAGCAGGCCGGGGGGCTTCCTTCATGTAAAAACGACCCATTCAATAGAAGGATCGTCTGTTGGTCATAAATTACGATTTAATTATAGTGCGTTAACTAATTTAGTTAGGCGGGATTTTTTACGGTTTCCTGTGTTTTGAGGCAGGGCGCCGCGTTGAACAGCTTTGTCAATTTTCTTAACAGCTGTAGGAAGCACTTCTTTCGCGTTTTCTACATCTTTAGCTTCAACAAGCTTTTCTACACGTTTAACCGCCGTACGCATGTCAGATTTGAATGCTGCGTTAAGAGCGCGGGCATCATCGTTTACACGTACACGTTTTTTCGCTGATTTAATGTTAGGCATGGTTTCACCTCCTAGGTAAAAACAAAAGACTCATTCATATCGAACAAGAGACATTCTACCAGAGCAGCGAGGTGTTTTCAATACTTATCTCATTCCTTATCCGATCATCTGCATAGATTTCTTCTGCTTGGGAGAACATTTGAATAAGGAGGCTGACGATATGGAAGAACGATTACACTACTCCATCCGCACGGATCTGGCGCTTGAAGCGCAGGAAATGAATGTTAAGGATGATCCGTCATCCTCAGACAGCGACGGGGTGGAAGTTCATGAAAATAAGAAAAATGATATTACCATTACGTATGTGACCGTAGATGAAGCGGGGGCAGAAAGAATTGGTAAAAAACCAGGGCACTATGTGACGTTGGAATCCCTGGCCATCCGCAAACAGGATAAGGAACTCCAGGAAAACCTGGCAGAAACGATGTCGGTTCAATTGAGAAAATTAATGGGAGCGTGCGGCATCAAAGATATGGACAGAGGTCTGATTGTCGGGCTCGGAAATCATAATGTAACCCCGGATGCCCTTGGTCCGCTTGTGACCGAAGATGTCTATGTGACCAGTCATCTGTTTGAACTGCACCCAGAAACCGTTGCGGAGGGGTGGCGCCCGGTTTCTGCCGTTACACCGGGGGTCATGGGGGTCACAGGGATAGAGACGAGTGATATGGTCCATGGGATTATCGAGGAGATCAAGCCTGATTTTGTCCTCGTTATTGACGCCCTGGCCTCGAGGTCCATCAACCGGATTAATGCGACCATTCAATTGTCGGATACAGGCATTCATCCAGGATCCGGTGTCGGAAACAAACGAAAGGAAATCAGCCGGGAAACGTACGGCATTCCTGTCATCTCTATAGGTGTCCCCACAGTTGTGGATGCCGTTACCATTACGAGTGATACGATTGACTATGTTCTCAAGCACTTTGGACGTGAATGGAGGGAAAAAGACCGTCCCTCCAACGCATTGTCACCGGCCCTCAATCCATTTGAGAGAAAAACACTGACAGAAGAAGATCATCCTGACGACGAACAAAGCCAGGCGGTGATGGGCATGTTCGGTCAGCTTGAGGCAAACGAGAAAAAGCAGTTGATCAAGGAAGTCCTGACTCCTCTTGGTCACAATTTGATGGTCACTCCGAAAGAAGTCGACAGTTTTATCAAGGATATGGCCTGTGTCATTGCTGCCGGTATCAACGGCGCGCTTCACTCCGGAGTAGAAGACGGCCGGCTGGAGTCATACTGAAATAGAAAAAATGATAGAGACCGGTTCTATGAAATTCCTCTTTCTCATACCATTTACTAGATGTGTATGAGAGGAGGATTTTTTATGTCCCGTTACCCGGACAAGTGGAAAAAGGCGGACAAAAATATAGTAAAGCGCGGGACCCGGTGGGTGGTTCTGAGTGTCACGATCCTGATTCTATTATTCATTGGTATCGGTGTACTTACCGGTGCGAAAACGACCTACCGGCTGTATTCCGATACGATACAGGAGTGGACGGCGAAGTTGAAAGGCGGATCCTTCATCTATCTGTTTGAAATGGAAAACCGTGTGTTTAAGGATGCACATCCAGAGGGAAACCGGATCCCTGGTCTCACCTCCCTCTCTTTTCAATTGCTGACAAGTCTGACTCCCAATGACCCGCGAAGCCTGCTTGGCAGAGAGATTCCCGGGTTATCTTCCTACAACAGTCAGATTATTATTGCCGGGCAGGGGACGGACTTTTCTACACTGCCGATTGAATCAGAGCCACCGCTTGAAGTAGAGGATCGTGGAGAAGAAGGGGACATCGAGGAACAGCAGGATTCTGGTACAGATCAGGAAGCTGAACCGGCTGGCGAAGACTCTGTCTATATTTACCATACGCACAACACGGAATCCTTTTATCCTCATCTTCCAGACGAAACGACCGTGTACGATGGGAAAGTGAATATAACCCTTGTGGGCGACCGCTTAGGACAGAGTCTGGAAAGAAGAGGGGTTGGGACGGTGGTGGATAAAACAGATGTAGCCGCTCTCCGTAGTGAGAATGGTATGGAGTACTACCAGTCCTATGATGCTGTCCGTCCGGTTGTGGAGGAGGCAGTAAGCTCCAACGGTTCGTTGACCTACTTCTTCGATCTTCACAGGGACAGTCTTGGAAGGGAGCACACAACGACAACGATCGATGGAAAGGATTACGCCCGTTTCGCTTTTGTCATCGGTGCGGAGCATCCTGGTTATGAGAAGAACCTGGCCTTTGCAACCACCCTTCATAACAAGCTGGAGGAAACGTATCCGGGCATCAGCCGCGGAGTCATTACGAAAAAAGGATCAGGCGTCGATGGCGTCTACAATCAGGATATCAATCCCAATGCCATACTTATTGAGTTCGGTGGTGTTTATAATAATCTGGATGAATTGTACCGTTCAGCGGATATCATGGCTGAAGTGTTCAGTGATTATTACTTTGACGAACAAAAAGTAACGACAGAACCATAAGGAGGGACGATCATGAAGGGACTGGCCGGTCTGATCATCCTGTTCGGCGTCTTTATTGCCGGCGCTTTGTATGGCATTGAGAAGAACAATGAAACGTTTGATGAGGCCGTGCCTGTCCATCAGGAACGTGTGGAGGAGGAAAAAGCAGCAAGCGAGCAGACTTCCTCCCAAACAACAAAACAAATTCCCTCGGATGAAAAAGACTGCCACCCATCTTTTCAAGAAGAAGACGTCCCTTGGATTACCCGTCTCGCTGCAGGGATCGGGGAAGGAGTGGCGGTCACGTTCAACGTTATGATCGTCGTGGCTTCGGAAATCATACAGGCAGGATGACACGTCCTGCTTTTCTATGCCATTGAATAATCCGGGGGTTACTGCTATAATCAACCTAGATATTTGTGTCGAATTCAGTAGGAGTGATTTAAGTTGACAGCACAAAACAAACAGGAGAGGGTCCGGAACTTTTCGATTATTGCCCATATCGACCACGGGAAATCGACATTGGCGGACCGTATCCTAGAAAAAACAAAAGCCTTAACCCAGCGTGAAATGAAAGAGCAGTTCCTTGATGCTATGGATCTGGAACGTGAGCGCGGGATTACGATTAAACTGAACGCCGTTCAATTGAATTATGAAGCGAATGACGGTTTGGATTATACGTTTCACCTGATTGATACACCGGGCCACGTCGATTTTACATATGAGGTTTCCCGAAGTCTTGCTGCCTGCGAAGGGGCGATCCTCGTCGTCGACGCTGCACAGGGAATCGAAGCCCAGACACTGGCGAACGTGTATCTGGCGTTGGAAAACGATTTGGAGATCATCCCGGTCATTAACAAAATCGACCTTCCTGGTGCGGATCCTGATCGGATTAAACAGGAAATCGAAGACGTGATCGGTATTGATGCATCCGATGCGATCCTTGCTTCAGCTAAAGAGGGCGTCGGCATTGATGAAATTCTGGAGCGTATCGTGACCGACATTCCTGCACCGGAAGGCGGGGTCAAAGATCCGACGAAAGCGTTGATCTTTGATTCCCTTTATGATTCCTACCGCGGTGTCGTTGCCTATGTCTGTGTCCGCGAGGGCTCTATTAAAATGGGCGACAAAATAAAAATGATGGCAACAGGCAAAGAGTTTGAAGTGAATGAACTCGGTGTCTTCCGTCCGACTCCGACTCATAAAAAAGAACTGACAGTCGGTGATGTCGGTTACTTGACCGCCTCCATTAAAAACATTGGAGACAGCCGTGTGGGTGACACGATTACTCTGGCCTCCAACCCCGCAGCTGAACCGCTGCCGGGCTACAAGCGTATGAATCCGATGGTATTCTGTGGGATGTATCCGGTGGACGCCAGTAAATATAACGATCTTCGTGATGCCCTGGAGCGTCTCGAACTGAACGATTCCTCCCTGCAGTTCGAAGCAGAGACCTCCCAGGCGCTTGGGTTTGGTTTCCGCTGTGGATTCCTCGGAATGCTGCACATGGAAATCATCCAGGAACGGATCGAACGCGAATATAAAATCGACCTCATTACAACGGCTCCGAGCGTGATTTATAAGGTTACGACGACAGACGGTTCTGAAATGAATGTCGATAACCCATCCATGATGCCTGATAACCAGACATTGGATGAGGTGCAGGAGCCTTTTGTCAGAGCTACAATAATGGTTCCGAATGATTATGTCGGTCCGGTTATGGAGATCTGTCAGCGCAAGCGTGGAAACTTCATGGATATGCAGTATCTTGACGACAACCGTGTCAACATCGTGTATGAAATTCCATTGTCTGAAATTGTCTACGACTTCTTCGATTCCTTGAAGTCCCAGACGAAAGGATATGCCTCCTTTGATTATGAACTCATCGGCTACCGTGTTTCCAACCTTGTGAAAATGGATATCCTTCTGAACGGAGACACCATTGACGCGCTTTCCTTCATCGTGCACAGAGATTTTGCCTACGAGCGTGGAAAGCTGATTGCAGATAAGTTAAAAGAACTCATTCCGAGACAGCAGTTTGAGGTTCCGGTCCAGGCTGCAATCGGAAACAAAATCATCGCCCGTACGACGATCAAGGCGATGCGTAAAAACGTCCTTTCCAAATGTTACGGAGGAGATATCTCCCGTAAGCGTAAACTGCTTGAGAAGCAGAAGGAAGGGAAGAAGCGCATGAAGATGGTAGGCTCTGTGGAAGTCCCACAGGAAGCCTTCATGTCTGTGCTTGATTTGAACGAAGACTAAACGAACAGACTTACTATAAAGACCGCAGGAGACTATTCTCTTGCGGTTTTCCTTATGAAAGGTGGAAACATCCATGAATATCCCATCCGCTTATATACACATTCCATTCTGTCAACAGATCTGCCATTACTGCGACTTTACAAAGTTCTTTTACAATGAACGGCTGGCAGATGAATATCTAGAAGCATTGGAGAAAGAAATTCACACGTACATCCCGGGGGAGAAAGCCCGCGTGCGCACGATCTTTGTAGGTGGAGGAACGCCTACAGCCGTCAATCATAAGCAGTTGGAAAAGCTGCTGAAGATGATTGATGATCACTTTGATACCGCCTCGTGCGAAGAATATACATTCGAAGCGAACCCGGGGGACCTCGACGTGGAGAAGGTACGTCTGCTGAAAGCGTATGGAGTGGATCGGATCTCTCTCGGCGTCCAGGTTTTTGATGATGAAATGCTGGAAAAAATCGGACGCGTACACAAAGTCAAGGACGTCTATACGAATATTGACCGTCTCGTACAGGCGGGCCTTACCAATATAAGCATTGATTTAATGTATGCTCTTCCCGGCCAGACGGTGGAAGACTTCGAAAAAACGGTCGATGAAGCGGTCCAGTTCGGTCTGCCTCACTATTCGTCCTATTCACTGCAGATTGAACCGAAAACGATTTTTTATCAACGTTATAAAAAAGGGAAACTGACAAAGGCACAGGAAGAGGATGAGGCCGAGATGTATGAGCTGCTGCAGCGTAAACTGTCTGCCGCCGGAGCCCATCAGTATGAGATCAGCAACTTCGCCCTTCCTGGGTTTGAAAGCAGACACAATCTGACATACTGGAATAACGAGTATTACTACGGAATCGGGGCCGGAGCCCATGGCTATATGCCTGGAAAACGAACAATTAATATCCGCCCGCTTCCAGCCTATGTAAAAAAGGCGGGAGAAGACGGAAAGCCGATTCTTCACGAAGAACCCATCACAACCAAGGAAGAAATGGAAGAAGAGATGTTCCTTGGTTTGAGAAAAACGCAGGGTGTATCCATAGAGCGTTTCTACGAAAAATACCAGAAGCCGATGGATTATATTTTCGGTGACGCACTCGGGACATTGAAAAACAGGCAGCTGATTCAGGAAAACAACGGGTTTATCCAGCTTACACCACGGGGAAGAATCCTTGGGAATGAAGTGTTCCAGGAATTCCTTCTGGACGAATGAAAAATTGATGGTTTTCCGTTGACATCACCGAACCCTTTTGATAATTTATTATTAGATTTAGCACTCACTTTAAACGAGTGCTAACAGAGGTGATCATCGATGTTAACAGATAGACAATTGCTGATTTTGCAAGTGATTATTGATGATTTCATTCTGACCGCTCAGCCGGTAGGATCGCGTACCATAGCGAAGAAAGAAGCTGTAACGTTCAGCTCCGCTACGATACGTAACGAAATGGCCGACCTTGAGGATCAGGGGTTTATTGAAAAGACCCATTCCTCATCCGGAAGGGTGCCTTCTGAAAAAGGCTACCGCTTTTATGTCGACCATCTGCTTTCTCCATTGCGGTTGTCCCAGCAGGAAATCGTTACGATCAGAGATGCCTTTAACGAAAAAATGATGGAGTTTGAAAGAGTGGTTCAAAAATCGGCGGGGATCCTGTCTGAAATGACCAACTACACCTCCATTATTCTTGGGCCGGAAGTTTTTGAAACGAAGCTGAAGCAGCTCCAAATCGTTCCACTCTCTGATTATTCTGCGATTGCCATCCTTGTTACAGACACCGGGCATGTGGAGCACAGGGCTTTTAATGTACCTGTGGAAATGAAAGGCACAGACCTTGAGAAGATGGTCAACATCCTGAACCAGCGTCTGCAGGGGGTTCCCCTTGTCAAGCTGCACGAGAAGCTCTATACGGAAATTAACGCCTTGTTAAGACACCATACAGAGCACCATGAAGAAGCGTTCGCTTATTTAAGAGCCGCTCTTGTGGAAGACCACCCGACGAAGCTTTACATCGGTGGTAAGACAAACATTCTCATGCAGCCGGAATTCAGGGATCTGGAAAAGGTCCGGTCGCTTTATGCTACGATTGAACAGGAAAATGAAATGGCTGATCTGCTGCGTTCCGGTCAGGAAGGCATTCAAGTCAGAATAGGTCAGGAGAATCCATTCGATTCCATGCAGAACTGCAGCCTGATAACGGCCACCTATCATCTTGGCAACGATCAGATGGGGACCATCGCTTTATTAGGTCCGACGCGCATGGAGTACAACCGGATGTTTTCATTGATGAATGTACTATCCAAGCATATGACCAATACGTTCCGGGGCTGGTATTGACCCTGCGGACGGCAGAAGGAGGATGGGCGGGATTTCCCATCGCATCTTTTTGTGTGATGCTTTTTTAGGATATAGATTCATGTTATATTCATTAACGGTGTAATGGATAGTAGGAGGTGGAAGTCATGGAAGAGAACAAACAGGAAATCATTGATGAAAAAGATGAACAGCAGGAACCGGAAGAGGTTCAAGGTGAAGTAGTAGAAGAAACCGAAGAGTCTCAAGGGGAAACAGAGCAGCTCCGTCAGGAAAAAGAGGAGCTGAACAACCGGCTGATTCGTCTGCAGGCAGACTATGATAATTTCCGCCGTCGTACACAGAAAGAAAAAGAGGCGGATCGGAAATATCGATCTCAAAGTCTTATTGAAGAGCTGATTCCAGCTTTAGATAACTTCGATAGAGCCCTTCAGGTGGAGGTCGACAGTGACGCCGCCAAAAATCTTGCCAACGGTATGAAGATGGTCTACGACCAATTCAAATCCGCTCTTGAGAAAGAAGGCGTTGATGTCATCCCTGCACAGGGCGAGGAGTTTGATCCATACCTTCACCAGGCAGTGATGCAGGTAGAGGATGAAAACTACGGATCCAATATCGTAGTGGAAGAGCTCCAGAAGGGCTATCGATTGAATGACCGGGTTATCCGCCCGTCAATGGTAAAAGTAAACCAATAAAAAACAGGTAGATGAGTACGTAAAGGAGGACATTCAACCATGGGTAAAATCATAGGTATTGACTTAGGTACAACGAACTCTTGTGTAGCAGTGATGGAAGGTGGGGAAGCGAAAGTTATCCCTAACCCTGAAGGTAACCGCACGACGCCATCCGCAGTGGCATTCAAAAATGGAGAACGTCAGGTAGGGGAAGTAGCGAAGCGTCAGGCCATTACAAACCCGAACACACTTCTTTCCATCAAGCGTCACATGGGTACAGACTATAAGGTGGAAGTTGAAGGAAAAGAATACACACCTCAAGAGGTTTCTGCAATCATCCTTCAATACATCAAGAACTATGCTGAAGACTATCTTGGAGAAACCGTTGATAAAGCGGTGATCACAGTTCCAGCCTACTTTAACGATGCGGAGCGTCAGGCAACAAAAGATGCTGGTAAGATCGCTGGTCTTCAGGTAGAGCGTATCATCAACGAGCCGACAGCTGCAGCACTGGCCTACGGCATTGACAAGGAAGACCAGGATCAGACAATTCTTGTTTATGACCTTGGCGGCGGTACGTTTGACGTATCCATCCTTGACATCGGTGACGGTACATTTGAAGTAGTTTCCACAGCTGGTGACAACCGTCTTGGCGGAGACGACTTCGACCAAGTCATTATCGACCACATGGTAGCTGAATTCAAGAAAGAAAACGGCATTGACTTGTCCCAGGACAAAATGGCGAAACAGCGCTTGAAAGACGCAGCTGAAAAAGCGAAGAAAGATCTTTCTGGCGTAGCGCAGACGCAAATTTCCCTTCCGTTCATCACAGCAGGAGAAGCAGGACCGCTTCACCTTGAAATGAACTTGACTCGTGCGAAATTTGAAGAGCTTGCTTCTGATCTTGTTGAGCGTTCCATGAAGCCGACTCGTCAGGCTCTTAAAGATGCCGGCATGAGTGCAGGGGACATCCACAAAGTTATTCTTGTTGGTGGTTCTACACGTATTCCAGCCGTACAGGAAGCCATCAAGCGTGAAATCGGCCAGGATCCTTCCAAAGGTGTAAACCCTGACGAAGTTGTAGCACTTGGTGCCTCCATTCAGGGTGGTGTCCTTCAAGGAGATGTAAAAGATGTTGTTCTTCTTGACGTTACTCCACTTTCCCTGGGTATTGAAACAATGGGCGGCGTAACAACGAAGCTGATTGAACGGAACACAACGATTCCTACCAGCCACTCCCAGACGTTCTCTACAGCAGCAGATAACCAGACAGCTGTAGACATTCACGTCCTTCAAGGGGAGCGCGAAATGGCTCAGGACAACAAAACACTTGGACGCTTCCAATTGACGGATATTCCACCGGCACCACGCGGTGTTCCACAAATCGAAGTATCCTTCGATATTGATGCCAACGGTATTGTGAATGTTCGTGCTAAAGATCTTGGTACAAACAAAGAGCAGTCCATTACAATCAAATCTTCTTCCGGTCTTTCTGATGACGAAGTCGAAGACATGGTTCGTCAGGCAGAAGAAAATGCGGAAGAAGACAAGAAGAAACGTGAAGCTGTTGAACTTCGAAACGAAGCTGATCAGCTGATCTTCACAACAGACAAGACCATCAAGGATCTTGGTGAGCAGGTCAGTGAAGAGGAAAAGCAAAAAGCAGAAACAGCTAAGGAAGAACTTCAAACAGCCCTTGAAGGCGAAGACCTTGATGCCATCAGGGAAAAGAAAGATGCCCTTCAAGAGCAGGTTCAGGCACTTTCCGTTAAGCTTTACGAGCAGGCTCAGGCGCAGGCAGAAGCCCAGCAGGGTGAACAGGCCGGCGGAGCCGAGGAAGATGTCGTAGATGCTGACTATGAAGAAGTCAATGAAGACGACAAGAAGTAAGATAGCGTAGAAAAAAGTCAAAGTCAGGATCTTCTTGACTTTGACTTTTTTAATGAATAAGAAGGGGAAGGGGCGACGGTTGCCCACCCTACCCTTCAGTGTTAATATTAACGTTATGCAATAGCGTCCGGGAGAGTGATCTACAAGTGAGTAAACGTGACTATTATGAGGTGCTTGGTGTGTCCAAGGATGCCTCGAAGGATGAAATTAAGAAAGCCTACCGCAAGCTGGCTCGTCAATATCACCCAGACGTCAGCAAAGAGGAAAATGCTTCTGAAAAATTCAAGGAAGCAAAAGAAGCTTATGAAACCCTGAGCGATCAGCAGAAGAGAGCCCAGTATGACCAGTTCGGCCATGCCGGTCCGAACCAGGGAGGGTTCGGCGGATTTGGCGGAGGCGCCGAAGACTTCGGCGGCTTCGGTGATATCTTTGATATGTTCTTCGGCGGTGGAGGCCGCCGCCGTGATCCGAACGCCCCTCGTAAAGGTGCCGATCTGCAATATACGATGACCCTTCAGTTTGAAGAAGCCATCTTCGGAAAATCCACGGATATTGAAATTCCTGTAGAGGAAGACTGTGATACGTGTGATGGTTCCGGGGCGAAACCGGGAACTACACCGGAAACGTGTTCCCATTGTCAAGGTTCCGGCCAGATTAATCAGGAGCAGAACACACCATTCGGCCGTGTCGTAAACCGCCGTGTCTGTCACCACTGTCAGGGCAGCGGAAAAATCATTAAGGATAAATGTAATACGTGCGGCGGCGATGGCCGCGTGAAAACACGCAACAAAATCCACCTTGATATTCCTGCGGGTATTGATGATGGCCAGCAGATCCGTGTACAAGGCAAAGGAGAAGACGGGGCCAACGGCGGACCGGCCGGCGACTTGTTTGTTGTCATCCGTGTGCAGCCACATGAATTCTTCCAGCGTGAAGGCGATCATATCTTCTGTGAAGTGCCTTTGACCTTTGCACAGGCAGCTCTGGGTGACGAAATCCAGGTGCCTACCGTTCACGGGAATGTGAAGCTGAAAATTCCTGCCGGTACGCAGACTGGAAAAACGTTCCGCCTGAAAGAAAAAGGAGCACCGAACGTTCATGGCCGCGGCCAGGGTGATCAGCATGTGAAGACGAAAGTCATCACACCGAAGAATCTGACCGAGCGCCAAAAAGAGCTGCTTCGTGAATTCAATGATATTAGTGGAAATGAAGCCGCTGAAGAACAGCACGGCAATTTCTTTGAGCGAATGAAGCGCGCCTTCAAAGGCGACTAAGGATGTATCAGAGTCTGTACGATGGAATTTGCAGGTGATTTCCGATTCAATGTCCTGTTTTCATCGTGCAGACTTTTTTTGAGAGGGAAGAAAAGGCCTGCGGGCTTTTTTAGATATAAGAGAAGAGGGTGGAGTGTAATGAAATGGTCTGAAGTCTGTGTTCATACGACGACAGAAGCGGTTGAACCTGTATCAAACATCCTGCATGAATCCGGTGCCAGTGGAGTCGTCATTGAGGACCCCGCTGATATGCAGCGCAGGAAAACGAAGCTTGGAGAAATTTATGAGCTGAACCCCGCTGACTATCCGGCGGAAGGTGTTTATGTGAAGGCTTATATGCCTATGAACAGCTTTCTTATGGAGACCGTTGATGGAGTGAAGAAAACCATCAGCAATCTAACTGAATTCGGCATTGATATCGGCCGTAATGAAGTGACGATCCAGGAAATCCATGAGGAGGACTGGGCAACAGCTTGGAAAAAGTATTACAAGCCCGTTAAAATATCCGAGAAAATCACCATCATTCCTGAATGGGAGGATTACACACCTGTATCCAGTGATGAAATTATCATAGAAATGGATCCGGGAATGGCCTTTGGTACAGGGACTCACCCGACAACGGTGCTGAGCATCCAGGCGCTTGAACAGTATTTGGAAAAGGGAGATGTCGTCGCTGATGTCGGTGCCGGCTCCGGAATTCTGAGTGTAGCTTCCGTCCTCCTTGGAGCCGAGCATGCGTACGCCTACGACCTGGACGATGTGGCGGTTTCGAGCACGAAAAACAATGCCGCGCTGAATGGTGTCGAAAACCAGGTGACTTCCGAAGTGAATGACCTGCTTGAAGGGGTGGATTGGGAAGCAGACTTGATTGTTTCCAACATTCTTGCTGAGATTATTGTGAAATTCACAGATGATGCGTTCCGCGTCGTAAAACCAGGCGGCTATTTCATTACGTGCGGCATCATCTCTGCCCGCAAGGAAATGGTACGCGATCGTTTAATTGAATCAGGCTTCGACATTGTGGAAACAAATAAAATGGAAGACTGGATCAGCATTATCGCTAAAAAGCCGGAGTGACCCCCTATGCAGCGCTATTTTATAGACGCTCCGTACTGGAGTGATACGTCGGTAACCATTGCCGGGGAAGATGTCCATCATATCAGCCGGGTAATGAGGATGGGAGAGGGCGGCCAGCTCATTGCGGTCCACCCTGTCCATGGACCTGCTGCATGTAGGATTGACAGTCTCTCTGAGGAGATTGTCTGCTCCATCACCCATTGGATTGAAGAAGATCGTGAACTGCCTGTCAAAGTGACTGTCGCCGCAGGCTTAGGTAAAGGGGACAAGCTGGAACAGGTTGTTCAAAAGGGGACAGAGCTTGGTGCATTCTCCTTTATTCCTTATCAGGCCGACCGCTCTGTGGCCAAATGGGATGGAAAAAAAGCGCCCAAGAAAATTCAGCGGCTGGAGAAGATTGCGAAAGAAGCAAGTGAACAGTCAGAACGCACAGTCATCCCTTCTATCTCCGGACTATATTCCATGAAGGACATTACGGACTTGAAAGCATCCCATGACTGGTGCTTGTTCGCCCATGCAGAGGAAGCGAGGATTGAGTCTGAGCAGGAGTTTTCCGAAGTTCTGCGCAGCATTCGACCCGGCGACTCCATCGCTGTCATTTTTGGTCCGGAAGGCGGCTTTTCTGAAAAAGAAGTGGAAGCCTTCAAGAACGCCGGGTTCTTATCCATCCGGCTGGGACCGCGCATTCTGCGGATGGAAACAGCTCCGCTTTACTTTTTATCCGCTTTGTCCTACGTGTTGGAGGAAGCCTGAACCACTTCGTTAACTCTCGCAATCAAACCGCTTTCATGCTAAGATAGTAGAGAGGTACGTACAACCTATGATAAAGGAGCGTTTGGAAATGGAACAAAATCTTGCAAAAATGATTGATCATACACAGTTGAAACCAGATACACCGAAAGAAAAAATTACACAGATTTGTGAGGAAGCTAAAGAGAGCAGCTTCATGTCTGTCTGTGTCAACCCATACTGGGTGGAATATTGCGCAGAACTGCTGGCGGATACAGATGTAAAAGTCTGCACAGTCATCGGCTTCCCGCTTGGAGCCGTTACGAAAGAAACAAAAGCTTTCGAAACGAAGCAGGCGATTGAAAAAGGAGCCACAGAAGTGGACATGGTGATCAACGTTGGAGAGTTGAAATCAGGAAATTACGACAACGTGCAGCAGGATATCGAAGCTGTCGTTCGTGAAGCTGAAGGAAAAGCTCTTGTGAAAGTCATCATTGAAACCTCTCTTCTAACGGAAGAAGAAAAAGTGAAAGCTTCTGAATTGGCGAAAGCAGCTGGAGCTGATTACGTGAAAACATCCACTGGATTCTCTGGTGGTGGAGCAACGGTGGAGGATATCAGCTTGATGCGCAAAACCGTAGGACCGGACATGGGGGTTAAAGCCTCTGGAGGCGTCCGTGATTATGAAGGAGCTAAAGCGATGATTGAAGCCGGCGCTACACGTATTGGTGCAAGCTCTGGTAAAGCAATTATCAGTGGTGGACAAGGAACATCTGATTATTAAAATGTCGAAAGCGGCCTCTTACGGCCGCTTTTTTTAATTTCCTTTTTTTGATACACTATTTAAAAAAGGAAGAATGGAATGGAAAAACAATCATTGAAAATGCACAGCTATCCAGGAATGGTGGCCGTTGTAGGCAGTGAGTGTAATGGAGAAGTGAATTTCATGTCAGCCGGGTGGCATTCCTTTTTATCTATGGAACCGCCGATGTATGGAGTGGCGGTGGGAAGAGAACGTTATTCCTACCAGCTGATCCAGGAGGCCGGTGCATTCACGATTAATTTTCTGCCTTATGAGGAGGCGGCTTTTATTCAATATGCCGGAAGTACATCCGGGGTGGATACGGATAAAGCTTCCAGTTTCGGTCAGGCATGGAAAAGAGGGAAGGACGGAGGTCCTGTCCTGGAGAGGGCCTACCTTAGTTATGAATGCAGCCTTGATCAGATGATTCCAACCGGAGATCATGACTGGGTGACCGGGACCATTACCTCCTGTTCCTACATTCCTGAAATTTTTAATAACAGAGGTCTTCCCAATTTTAAAAACCTTCACATTCCTTTATATTTAGGTCGTTCCGAGTACATAAAGCTTGATGAAAAGATAAAAAAACAATCCTTTATCGACCCTTTTTCTTATAAAAAAAGTTGACCATCCTTAATCCATATACTATAATTGTCAAAGGTATGGGAGGTCCCATACAAGAGAAACAGTTTTGTTTGCTTCGGAGGGAGGGAAATTAGCATGTCAAATACAACTCGCGTTCGTAAAAACGAGTCTCTTGAAGATGCTCTTCGTCGCTTTAAGCGTTCTGTATCAAAGAGTGGTACATTAGCGGAATATCGTAAGCGTGAATATTACGATAAGCCTAGCGTACGCCGTAAGAAAAAGTCTGAGGCGGCTAGAAAGCGTAAGTAATCAAAGAGGGTGTTGAATAGATGACGATCACTGACCGTCTGACCCAGGACATGAAAACAGCCATGAAGGCGCGGGATAAGGAAAAATTATCTACAATCCGCATGGTTCGGGCTTCTATGCAAAATGAAGCAATTAAATTGGGTAAAGATTCATTATCTGAAGAAGAAGCATTGACTGTTTTATCTCGTGAGGTAAAACAGAGAAATGATTCCCTCCATGAATTCAAAGAAGCTGGACGTGACGATCTTGTAGAAGGACTCGAGCGTGAAATTGAGATTTTACAAGTATATATGCCGAAACAGCTCACTGATGAAGAACTTGAACAGATTGTCAATGAAACAATCGAGGAAGTAGGAGCTGCTTCCAAGAGCGACATGGGCAAGGTGATGAGTGCCATCATGCCTAAAGTAAAAGGCAGAGCCGATGGTTCACAGGTCAATAAGTTCGTTCTTCAGCAATTATCGTAAATATAAAAGGCCTCTCTGTAGAAAGAGAGGCCTTTTTATTTTTAAACGAAACTTTTTGTTTTGTCATTCGTATAGGAAGTATACGGAGGGGAAGATAAAAGAGGGGGTGATTGTTCGATGACACGTACTTGGCGTTTACGACTCTGGCTGACATTGTTTATGCTTGGAACCGCCGCTTCTTTGGTGCTCAGTTTTGATTTTGCTGCAGCAGAAGGAGAAGGGGAAACGGTTTACGTCATTCCGGTTGAAGATACCGTCGAACGTGGAATGGCCGCTTTTTTGAAGAGGACGACAGGTGAAGCTGAGGAAAATGGTGTCGATCACATTATTTTTGAAGTGGATACACCCGGAGGCCGTGTCGATGCGGCAGGAGAAATTGGAGAAATTTTTCAGGATCTTGATATACCTAACACAGCGTTTGTAACGAGCCGTGCCTACTCGGCGGGTTCCTACATCGCCTTGAACGCCGATAACATATACATGAAGCCGCAGGCGACTATGGGGGCTTCCGGAGTGATCAACTCAGATGGGACAGCGGCTGATAAAAAGGCCCAGTCCGCCTGGATTTCCTCCATGGCTGCTGCAGCAGAGACGAATGGAAGAGATCCACTTTACGCCCGTGCCATGGCCGATGCAGCCATCGACCTTCCGGATTACGGGGCTCCTGAGGGCGAGTTCCTTACCCTTGGGCCGGGGGAAGCGGAAGAAGTCGGCTATGCAGAAGGAATTGTCGAAGACCGGAACGAATTATTAAATGAGCTTTCTTTATCCGGAGCGGAAGTGGTGGAGCAGAACCCGACATTGTCAGAAAACGCAGCCCGTTTTCTAACAGATCCCGTTGTCATACCGATATTATTATCAGTGGCCAGTCTCGGCCTTGTGGTGGAGCTTTACTCACCAGGGTTCGGCATCCCGGGAACGATGGGCGTTACAGCTCTTGTGCTGTTTTTCTATGGTCATATTGTTGCTGGTCTTGCCGGCTATGAGGCCATCATCTTACTCGTGCTGGGGATCGGTCTTATTGTTGCCGAATTCTTTCTGCCGGGTGGGATAGCCGGTATTGCCGGGGTTGCGGCCGTCGTCTTTTCCTTGATGCTTTCTTCAGCGGATATGGGACATATGGCGATGAGCATTGGTATTGCACTTCTGGTAACTGTAATAGTATCTGTCATCCTGTTTAAGACGATGGGGCTTGAACGTGGCTTTTTCCGGCACATCATTCTGAATGATTCTACCTCATCCGAGCAGGGATATGTTTCATCGGTCAACCGTCTGGATCTGATTGGTCTTGAAGGGACAGCCGTGACACCGCTGCGGCCGTCGGGAACGGCTGAATTTGACGGCGAACGGCTGGACGTCGTTACCGAAGGTGTCTTTATCGGAGTGAATCAGAAAGTGAAAATCATGAAAACCGAAGGATCACGAATCGTGGTCCGTGAACTGAAAAAAGAGGAGGAAACAACGTGACATTGCAGGAACTCATGCCGATTATCATTATTGGTATCATTATTATCGTACTGGCTGTGCTCTTCACATTTATCCCGGTCATGCTCTGGATCAGTGCCCTGGCAGCCGGAGTTAAGATCAATATCTTTACGCTTGTTGGAATGAGATTGAGAAGGGTTATTCCCTCCCGGGTCATCAACCCGTTGATTAAAGCCCATAAAGCCGGCGTCAACGTCAATACCAACCAGCTGGAAAGCCACTACCTTGCCGGTGGTAACGTCGACCGTGTGGTCAATGCGCTGATTGCCGCTCAGCGAGCGAATATCGAATTGAGCTTTGAACGCTGCGCTGCGATCGATCTGGCCGGCCGTGACGTTCTGGAAGCCGTACAGATGAGTGTCAATCCGAAGGTGATTGAAACACCATTTATCGCTGGTGTGGCGATGGACGGGATTGAAGTGAAAGCCAAAGCGCGTATCACCGTTCGTGCCAATATCGACCGTCTTGTCGGTGGTGCTGGTGAAGATACCGTCATTGCCCGTGTTGGTGAAGGAATTGTATCGACCATCGGTTCCAGTGAAAATCATAATAAAGTATTGGAAAATCCAGATCGTATTTCTCAAAATGTATTGAGCAAAGGGCTGGATGCAGGAACGGCATTTGAAATTCTCTCCATCGATATTGCTGATATTGATATCGGCAAAAACATCGGTGCGATTCTTCAGACCGACCAGGCAGAAGCGGATAAAAACATCGCCCAGGCGAAAGCAGAAGAACGACGTGCGATGGCTATTGCCCAGGAGCAGGAAATGCGCGCCCGCGTACAGGAAATGCAGGCGAAGGTTGTGGAAGCAGAAGCACAGGTTCCTCAAGCCCTTGCAGAAGCTCTTCGTACCGGAAAAATGGGCGTCATGGATTACATGAACTATCAGAACATCAATGCTGATACGGATATGAGAAATACGCTCGGCCGCACATCAGATGAAGAAGCCGAAGAAGATAAGTAAATCCTCGCTGACTTAAAGGAGCATGCATATGGCAGATCTTATTGAATTGATATTCAGTAATTTTGTCATCGTCGCTGCGATTATCGGTGGTATTATCAGCTGGTTCAGCGGGATGTCAAAAGAAAAGGATCAAAAGCCGGGAGCTCCGAAGAAACAAACGGCGCCCCGTCCTTATCCGAATAAGTCCCAGGGGGAACCGCAGCAGGAAAAAGAGGGTCAGCAAGATAAAGGAGGCCGTCTCCGCGAGTATTATGAAGAAAAACAGAAGCGTCTGGAAGAAATAGCGGAAAAATCAAGGTCTGACGCTTCTGGATACAACAATGGCCGGAGCATAACGGATTCTCCGGTCTATAACGCAGAGAAATCCAGCCCGATGGAGGAAAACCCTCCGGCAGGCCGGAAAGCCTCGACGAAGGCTCCTCCGTTAACGACGGACGGCCCTCTGGTAGAGCAGGCGCGGAAGTGGGATAAGAAAAAACTGGCCGAAGGAATTGTAATGGCTGAAATTCTTGGACCCCCGCGTGCGCACAAGCCGCATCGCTCGCATCCCCGAAAAAGATAGACGAACGCCCGAATTGTAGTGATACAATTCGGGCGTTTTTCGTATAAATGAAAAGAAGGGGGGGCGTTGTATGCCAAAATGGCAGCAGCAGATTAGAACATGGATCGGCCGTTACTTTGACCTTCCGGCTGATGTGATGCTGGATTTACCACGAATTACTACGATCGGCTCCATACATGTCTACATAGAAAATCATACAGGCCTCCTGCATTTTTCAGAGGAAGAAGTAAGGATTCAATACAAAAAGGGCCAGGTCCGGATTGTTGGCAGAGACCTCGGAGTGAAAATGATGCTGAAAGAAGAACTCCTCCTGGAAGGGGAGTTGAAATCTGTCGAGTTTTTTCCTGATTCCAAAGGAGGATGAGTCTTATGGGAAACCAGCGGGGATTTGTTGAGGGTGTGTTAACCATCGAGGCTTCCGGTCCACTGCTGGAACCTTTTTTACAGGCGTGCACGCGGCGCGGGTGCAGGGTGACCAGTCTGAGGCGCCTGGATGAAACGACGGTCCGCTTCTCCATCCGGCTCAAGGACTGGAAAATCCTCCGATCGCTCCGGAGAAAATACAAGTGCCGCCTGACCATCAAGGAAGGGAAGGGCGTTCCTTTTTTATACAAGCTCATGCGGAGGCGGCTCTCCGTGGCGGCCGCTTTTCTGGCTGCGCTCGTTCTCATCTTTCTGGCGGCGAATACATTGTGGTCGATCAAGGTGGAGGGGTTGACGCCTGAATTAGAGGCAGCGGTTGAAAAGAAGCTGAACAGTTATGGAGTATCCCCGGGACGGTTGACCATCGGCATGAAGGATCCAAACGATATCCAGCAGATGCTGTTGGAGGATATTCCGGATCTGTTATGGATCGGGGTGAAAAAACAAGGGACAAGCTACCAGTTGTACGGTGTGAAAAAGACCAGGCATGATACGAATCAGGATAACCAGCCTTCCAATCTCGTCGCATCCAAGAAAGGGATGATCGTTCAGACCTTTATAAAAAAAGGCCGGCCGCTTGTGTCTGTCTATGATGTCGTAAAGAAAGGACAGGTCCTCGCCACAGGTGAACTTGTCGAAGAAGGGGATACGTTTGTCCACACAGAGGGGGATGTCACAGCAGAGACATGGTATCGGGTGGAGCAGGAGCTTCCCCTTCAGCAGATCGTTACACTCACTGACGGCACTGTAGAAACCGAGTATCACTTGAAAATTGGAGGCTGGTCTGTTCCGGTATGGGGGTGGTGGCGCGGAACGGATGGAAGCTACAGAGACGAAAACGTAACCACAGACTGGAGAATTTTTTCTTATTCCCTCCCTTTGAACATGAAGCGCGTAGACCATTTTTCCATTGATACAGATGCGATGGAATTATCCCGCAAGGAAATCGAGAAAATAGGACGGAAGGCTGCGGGACAGAGCCTGCTGCAGGAGCTTGAACCGGGAGCGGAAATCAAAGATGAAAAAGTTTTGCACCTTAGTGAGGAGCATGGTAAAGTAAAATTAATCCTATTGTACAAAGTTTATGAAAACATTGCAGAGACCAAGTATATTAGTCAAGGAGATTGAGTATGCCGGAAGAGTTGAAAACAATGGACATCCAATTGGATAATACAACAGAAACTCTGGCCCTGTTCGGGACAGAGGACCGTAATTTAAAGCAAATTGAAGAACAGCTGCAGGTGACGATCATCTCCCGCGGCGGTCAGGTCCGGGTGTCCGGACAGGCGGAACATGTTCAATTAGTTGAGGATATTCTTCTGAGTGTCCTTGCTCTGATCCGTAAAGGACTGTCCGTGACAGAGCGTGACATTGTCTACGCCGTGGAACTGGCAAAAAAAGGGAAAATCAATCAGTTTGAAGCGTTGTTTGAAGACGAAATCACGAAAAACTCTAAAGGTAAGTCCATCCGGGTAAAAACTCTCGGTCAGCGGAATTATATTGCTGCTATTAAAAATCATGATCTTGTATTCGGAATCGGCCCGGCCGGAACCGGAAAAACATACTTAGCTGTCATTATGGCCGTCAATGCCCTGAAAAATGGAGACGTAAAAAAGATCATTTTGACACGGCCTGCCGTTGAAGCCGGGGAAAGCCTTGGTTTCCTGCCCGGGGATTTGAAGGAAAAAGTGGATCCTTATCTACGGCCGCTGTATGATTCTCTTCATGACGTTTTCGGAGCAGAACACACAGCAAGACTGATTGACCGGGGGACGATCGAGATCGCCCCGCTTGCCTATATGAGGGGCCGGACCCTGGATGATGCGTTTGCCATTCTGGATGAAGCGCAGAACACCACCCCTGAACAAATGAAAATGTTCCTGACCCGGCTTGGCTTTGGATCGAAGATGATCATCACCGGGGATATTACCCAGGTCGACCTGCCAAAAGGCGTAAAGTCAGGGCTGCGTGTAGCTGAAGAGACGCTTGGGTATGTCAAAGGTGCATCGTTCATTAAGCTTGATCAGTCGGACGTTGTACGTCACCCGCTTGTACAGAGAATCATTGACGCATATGAAGGCGACAAACAATAAGACCCTCCCCGGGTCTTATTTCTTTTTGTGTCCGCTTACCATGAACCATTTGCCTTGGAGCATGACACCCTATATGATAGGGGGAGAGGGGAGCTTTTCACTTGGAAAAGCGGTCTTATGGCCGGAAAGAAAAGGCCCATAATAACAACACCCTGCAGCAGACGCAGTTACTATGGATGAGGCTGAATAAGCCCTTAAATAAGGAGGAAGACAAGTGATCACGATTGATTTTCATGATGAAACGAACTCTGTAGACGAAGCTTTTGTTGATATGATCCAGCGCATTCTTGAATTTGCAGGTGGACGGGAAGGCATTACTGGAGATGCTGAAGTATCGGTAAGCTTTGTTGACAATAAAGAAATTCAGGAACTCAACCGCAACTACCGCCAGAAGGATGAGCCGACAGACGTCATTTCCTTTGCCATGCAGGAGACAGGGGAAGGCGAAGTGGACATCCTGGATGAGAACCTTCCAATGATGCTCGGTGATATCGTCATCTCTGTGGACAAGGCCAAGGAGCAGGCGGAGGATTATCATCACTCTCTGGAAAGGGAATTCGGTTTCCTTGCTCTTCACGGGTTCCTCCATCTGCTGGGATATGATCATCTGAATGAAGAGGATGAAAAGAAGATGTTCACCCGCCAGGAGGACATTCTCCGTGAATTCGGGCTCCAGCGATCCTAAGAAAAAAGGAATAGGATTTGCCTATGCATGGAGAGGCATCAAACTGGTCTGGACATCGGAGCGGAATTTCCGCATTCATACCGCGGCTGCCATTCTGGCCTTAACAGCAGGCGGAATCCTGCGGTTATCCTTGGTGGAATGGGCTGTTCTTACGGTGACAATCGCTCTGGTCCTGACATTAGAGATGGTTAATTCCGCTATTGAAAAACTGCTGGACCACCTGCATCCGGACCGTCACCCGGCCGTGGGAGCTGTCAAGGACGTGGCGGCAGGTGCGGTACTTACGGCTGCCGGTGGATCTGTGGTCGTAGGTGTTTTCCTGTTCGGGCCGAAGCTCCTTGCTTTATTCATGTAACGGTAGACCTTACGGGATGTTATAATAGAATATAGAAGAACCTAAAGGTTAGATTTTATTGGAGGAACATGTATGACAGAGAATTTCAAATCAGGCTTCATTACGATTGTGGGCCGTCCGAACGTTGGTAAATCCACGTTCATGAACCGCGTAATTGGTGAGAAAATTGCCATCATGAGTGATAAGCCCCAGACAACGAGAAACAAAATCCAGGGTGTCTACACCGATGAAGAATCCCAGATGGTCTTTATCGACACCCCTGGTATTCATAAACCAAAGCACAAACTCGGCGATTTTATGGTGAACACAGCTGAAAATACGCTCAATGAAGTGGATGCCGTCCTGTTTATGATCAATGCAGAAGAAGGATACGGGCGCGGGGATCAGTTCATTATCGATCGTCTCCAACGCGTGAACCAGCCTGTCTTCCTGATCATTAACAAAATCGACCGGGTGCACCCGGACAAGCTGCTGCCGTTGATTGAGCAGTACAAGGACATGTATGATTTTGAAGAAATCATACCGATCTCCGCTCTCGAAGGTAACAACGTCAACCATCTGCTCGGGGTTTTAAAAAGCCATCTGCCGGAAGGTCCGCAGTTTTATCCGGAAGACCAGATTACCGATCACCCGGAGCGGTTTGTCATCAGTGAATTTATCCGTGAAAAGGTGCTTCACCTGACGCGGGAGGAAATTCCGCACTCGATTGCTGTAGTCATCGAAGGGATAAAGCCCAGGGAAGATGCTCCCGGCGTTTATATCCAGGCGGCGATCATCGTGGAACGTAAATCTCAAAAAGGGATCATTATTGGGAAGCAGGGCAGCATGCTGAAGGAAGTCGGCAAGAGAGCCCGTAAGGATATTGAATCCCTGCTCGGCAGTAAAGTGTATCTTGAACTGTGGGTGAAAGTACAGAAAGACTGGCGGAACAAGCAGATTCAACTCAGCGATTTCGGTTACAGGGACGACGAATACTAAAGGTTGGAAAAAATTAAGCCTTATAGATCAGGCCGGGGAAAGCAAGATAAGAATGTAAATGGTATCAGCGAATAAAAGAAAGGCGGTGTTTCTTGTGCTCGACAACCTTTCATGGAACGTTTTCAGGCAGACGGGAAGTGTGGAAACTTACTTGATGATGAAAGAATTTGAGTCGCAGGATCAACAACAGTCTCAGGAACCATTTGCTTCCTCCCCTGATCCCCTGACAACGAATGACCAAAATTCGTAAACGGAGCAGGTGATACACTTGATGGACAAAGTGGAAGGCCTTGTGATCCGTACTAATAATTATGGGGAAACACATAAGATAGTCACGATGATGACAAGGGAGAAAGGGAAAATAGGTGTCATGGCCAGAGGCGCTAAGAAGCCGAAGAGCCGGATGGCATCTGTATCCCAGCCGTTTATTCACGGAATGTATCTCATACAGTCAGGATCCGGACTTGGATCTATGAGCCAGGGGGAAATGTTATCCTCCCTCCGTTCCATCCGCGAGGATATTGTCAAAACAGCCTATGCTTCCTACATTGCAGAGCTGACCGACAAGCTCATAGAAGAAAAACAACCGGATCCTTTTCTTTTTGAACAGCTTCTGCAGACGATGGTGTGGATGAATGAAGATAAAGATCCGAACATCCTCACTATGATGTATGAATTGAAGCTTTTTAAAAAGGCCGGATTTGCGCCGGTGGTTGATCACTGCCTGAACTGCGGCAGTACAGAAGGTCCGTATTCCTTTTCCATGTCCGAAGGCGGTCTTCTCTGCTACCGCTGCAAGCATATCGATCCCGGAGCCTACGGCCTGCCGGATCCGCTTCCAAAGCTGCTGCGTGTATTTTTACATATTGATGTAAAACGACTCGGACAGATTACCATGAAGGAAGAAAATAAAAAGCTGCTCCGTCAGCTGATGGATGAATACTATGACCGTTACGGCGGATATTTTATCAAATCCAAAAAGTTTTTGAAGCAGCTTGATTTATTTTCTGAGTGAGGTTTGACAGCATCCTTGCAACTAGAGTATGATTCTAATATCAAATATACGTACTGCAGTGAAAGAGAGGAGTAGCTGAACCCCGTTCTCCACAAGCGAGCCTGAGCCGGTGAAAGTCAGGCGGGAACCATTCAGTGAAGGCGCTCTGGAGCAGTTTTTTAAAGTGGCTTTTCTACATAGAAGAGCAATTAGGGTGGAACCGCGGAAATCCCGTCCCTATGTCTGATTCAGGCATAGGGGCGGGATTTTCTTTATCCGCTCACTATTAGGAGGAGGAAAAGACTTGAATATTCAAGATATGATTTTAACCCTGCAGAATCACTGGTCCAGCCAGGGGTGTCTGCTCATGCAGGCTTATGATACGGAAAAAGGGGCAGGAACGATGTCTCCGATGACCCTGCTTCGAAGCCTTGGTCCGGAACCTTGGAACGTAGCTTATGTAGAACCGTCCCGTCGTCCGGCTGATGGACGCTATGGCCAGAACCCAAACCGTTTGTACCAGCACCATCAGTTCCAGGTCATCATGAAACCATCCCCGGATAACATCCAGGAGCTGTATTTAGAATCCCTGCGTGCCCTTGGCATCGATCCGTTGAAGCATGATATCCGCTTCGTTGAAGATAACTGGGAAAACCCGACACTTGGAGCCGCCGGCCTTGGATGGGAAGTATGGTTGGACGGTATGGAAATCACTCAATTCACGTACTTCCAGCAGATCGGTGGATTGGAAGCGAAGCCGGTTTCAGCGGAAATCACGTACGGACTTGAGCGTCTGGCGTCCTATATCCAGGATAAGGAAAACGTATTTGAACTGGAGTGGACCAATGGCGTGACAGTTGGAGATATCTTCACACAGCCGGAATACGAACATTCCGTTTATACGTTCGAAGCGTCTGATGAAAAGATGCTCTTTGATTTGTTTGGGACCTATGAGAAAGAAGCGGAACGCATCATGGAAGAGGGACTCGTGTTCCCGGCGTATGATTACGTGCTGAAGTGTTCGCATACGTTCAATCTCCTGGACGCTAAGGGCGTCATCAGTGTCACAGAGAGGACGGGGTACATTTCACGGGTCCGGAACCTTGCCCGTAAAATTGCGAAAACCTATGTAGAAGAAAGGGAACGCCTCGGATTCCCAATGTTGAAGAAAGAAGGTGGAGCAGATGAGTAAGACTGTATTATTTGAGCTCGGCCTGGAGGAGCTTCCTGCCCGTTTTATTAATGATGCTCTTGCCCAGTTGAAAGATAAGACAGAGAAGTGGCTGACAGATAACCGGATTCCTTTTGGTGATATTCACGGCTTTGCCACACCGAGAAGACTGGCTGTCCAAATCACAGAAGTTGCTGATAAGCAGCCGGACGTCGAGGAAGAGGCGAAAGGCCCTGCTAAAAAGATTGCCTTGGATGAAGAAGGGAACTGGTCGAAGGCTGCCATTGGATTTACGAAAGGGCAGGGCAGAGACGTTGATGATATTTACTTCAAGGAAATCAAGGGTACAGAATATGTGCACGTGCGTAAGTTCATTGAAGGAAAGGAAACAGCCGCTCTGCTTGAGCAGTTTGGAGAGGTTTTTCTTTCTCTGAATTTTCCAAAGAATATGCGCTGGGGAGCCCGTGACCTCCGTTTTGCCCGCCCGATCCGCTGGATGGTGGCTTTATTCGGGGAGCAGGTGATTCCTTTCCAGATTGAGAACGTTCATACAGACCGCCGGACATTCGGTCATCGTTTCCTTGGATCAGAAACAACCATCACGAGTGCGGATCACTACGAACAGACGCTTTCTGATCAATACGTGATGGCCTCCGTGGAAAAGCGTCAGGACCAAATTGTAACCCAGCTTAAACAGCTGGAAGAGAAACAGAGCTGGAAGCTTATGATAGATGAGGAGCTTCTCGAAGAAGTGACCCATCTGGTGGAATATCCAGCTGTTTTCAGCGGCGCATTCTCAGAGGAATTCCTGGAGGTGCCTGAAGAAGCATTGATTACATCCATGAAAGAGCACCAGCGTTATTTCCCTGTCCGCTCCCATGATAACAAGCTGCTGCCATATTTCGTCGGTGTGCGTAATGGCGACGACCAGAACATTGATATCGTAGCCCGAGGAAACGAAAAGGTGTTGAAAGCACGCTTGAAAGATGCGCAGTTCTTTTATGAGGAAGATCAGAAGGGAAGCATCGATGAGAAGATGGAGAAGCTTTCCCGTATGGTTTATCAGGAGGAACTTGGGACGCTTGCGGATAAGGTTCAGCGGATAACAGCCATTACTGGCAAACTGAGTGAATGGCTCCACCTGAGTAAAGAAGAAAAACAAAAAGCTACCCGTGCTGCGGAAATCTGCAAATTTGACCTTGTCACCCAGATGGTCGATGAATTCACTGAACTTCAAGGAGTGATGGGGGAGAAGTATGCCCGTCTGTTTGGCGAAGATGAGGAAGTGGCTGTAGCTGTCAATGAACACTATATGCCTCGGCAGGCCAATGGTGAAGTTCCGGCATCTACAATCGGATCCATTGTAAGCATCGCAGATAAGCTCGATACGATCGTCGGCAGTGTATCTATTGGTCGTGTACCAACAGGATCCCAGGATCCATACGGGTTGAGAAGACAGGCCCTCGGTATTCTTCAAACCCTGAACAGCCGTGGCTGGTCCGTGTCCGTCGAGAAACTGATCGATCTTGTTCATCAGTTCTATATCGAGCTTGAACTCCCTACGAGATCGGAAGAAGAAGTTCACAACGATCTTCATGAATTTTTCCGTGTCCGTGCGGCCTACCTGCTTCGTGAAAAACAAGTGGATCCCGATGTGGTGGAAGCTGTTCTCGCCCAGGGGATCGGTCATTTCCCTGTTGCAGGAAGAAAAGCAGAACTCCTGGTTGAAAAGCGGAATGAACCTTCTTTCAAACCTGTCCAGGAGGCCCTCGGCCGCGTATTAAATTTAGCGAAAAAAGCCGATGCAGACGCGGTGAATCCGGATCTATTTGAGAACAAAGAAGAGCAGCAGCTTTACGATGTTTTCCAAACGGTCCATGAATCGTACAGCCGTCAGATGTCTGAAGGCCTTGTCGAAGAGGCACTGGAGACCTTGTCCGAACTGGCAGACTCCATTCACGCCTTCTTTGATGCGGTCATGGTCATGGCAGAGGATGAAAGAGTCAAAGCCAACCGACTCGGCCTGTTGAAGCAGATTTCTGAAGACATTTATCAGTATGCCGATCTGACACGAATCGAGTGGAAACAACAGTTCTAAGCACCCTTCTTTTACCCATTCAGGAAAATGAGGTATAATGAAGAATAGTATGTCACATTCAGCGTTCAGGGTGGTGAGAACTTGGAATTATCAAACCGGCAGGAGCAGATTATTCAAATTGTGAAGGATAATGGACCGATTACCGGAGAGAACATCGCAGAAAGACTGGAATTAACACGGGCGACTCTGCGTCCGGATCTTGCTATATTAACCATGGCAGGCTATCTGGATGCGCGGCCGCGGGTGGGGTATTTTTTCACGGGGAAAACAGGTTCTGAACTTTTCACGGAAAAACTGAAAAAGTTCAAAGTGAGGGAATACCAGTCCCTCCCGATTGTTGTAGAGGAAGACGTATCGGCGTATGATGCGATCTGTGCGATGTTTCTTGAAGATGTCGGAACATTGTTTGTCACGAACCATAAATCCCATCTTGTCGGCGTCCTTTCCAGAAAGGACCTGCTGAGGGCAAGCATAGGATCGAAGGACTTAACGTCCATCCCGGTCCATATCATTATGACGCGGATGCCGAATATTACGATATGTGAACCTGAGGATCTCCTTTTGGACGCCGCCCAGCAGTTAATAGAAAAACAGATCGACGGACTGCCGGTCGTGAATCCTGCAGAGGATGGGCTTGAGGTCGTTGGAAGGTTAACGAAAACGAATATAACCAAAGCCCTTGTAGAACTTGCACGCGATCAGCATATTTGATTCAGGATTAGGAGGGGCAGTATGGAGAAACCATTAATTTATGTACTATCCGATTCCGTAGGGGAGACCGCTGAGCTTGTTACCAAGGCTTGTTTGAGTCAGTTTGATGACGGACCTTTTGATCTTCAGCGCATCCCTTATGTAGAAGATAAAGGGACAATTAACGAAGCTGTTCTTCAAGCGAAAGAGCACGATGCCATGATCGGCTTTACCCTTGTCGTTCCTGAGTACAGGATTCACCTGAAACAGGAAGCCGAAAAACACGGAGTCCGCTGTGTTGATATCATGGGGCCGATGATGGAAGCGATGGAAAGTCACCTCCAAATACAGCCGAGACTGGAACCCGGCCTCGTCCACAAGCTTGATGAGGATTATTTCAAGCGGGTGGAAGCCATTGAATTCGCTGTCCGGTATGATGATGGCCGTGACCCGCGGGGCATTTCCAAGGCAGATATCGTTTTGATCGGCGTATCCCGAACGTCCAAAACTCCATTGTCCCAGTATCTTGCTCATAAAAGGCTGAAAGTGGCAAACGTCCCGATTGTTCCGGAAGTCCAGCCACCGTCTGAATTGTTCCGGGTGGACCCGGAGAAATGCATCGGCTTGAAAATCAGTGCAGAAAAGCTGAATGATATCCGGAAGGAACGTTTGAAATCCCTGGGACTCGGTGATCAGGCTACATATGCCAACCTTGAACGGATCAGCCAGGAGCTGGAGCATTTCAACAGAATCGTCGATAAAATCGGCTGCCCGGTTATTGATGTCTCTAATAAAGCTGTAGAGGAAACGGCGAATATCATTATGAATAAGCTGAGGAAAGATGCTCAGGAATAATGCAGTATCTCAAAAAGTCGCGCTTTGATTAAGCGCGGCTTTTGTTGGGAAGAATGAAATTAGGTAAAATTAGACATAGCATTCACAGGAGAAATGTATTATAATATTTTTTTGTGGAAAAATCCTGACAGGTCCGGTTTTCATATCTGCAGGATCTTTACTCCTTACGCACATTGTCTATTTTTCAGAAAAATAAAACATTTGCTTTTTAGGAGGATTCTACCGCTTGCTGTAGAAATATTGATACTATGCCAAAAATACATCGAACGGTCTGGGTGGACGCAGACAGCTGTCCCGTTCAGAAGGAAATCGAGGAAATGAGTGCGGACTGCGGCGTGACGGCCAGGTTCATTGCTACGGTTAATCATTTCAGTACAGAAAAGTCACAGACATCGTGGACCTTTGTTGATGATGGTTCCCAGTCTGTAGACCTTTACATTTTGAATGCAGCTGCCAAGGGAGATGTGGTCATTACGCAGGACTTGTCGCTGGCTGTTCTCCTGACCTCTAAAGGGGTTTATGTGATGACGCCGCGAGGAAAACTGATAAAGGAAACCGATGCGGATCACATTATGAACCAGAAGTTTATCCGGCAGCAGACGATGAAGCAGAAGCGTAAATGGAAGGGGCCTTCCGCCTTTACGGACAAGCACAGAGAAGAGTTCCGGGAAACTTTCCAATATTTGTTGTCTGATCATGAAGGAATTTAGCCTTTGGAAGAGAATAATTGATTAGTATGGTGATCATATGGCTGGACACATTCCAGAAGAAAAAGTAGATGAGATTCGGAAATCAGCCGACATTGTGGAAGTGATCGGCGATTATGTTGACCTCAAAAAGCAGGGGAGAAACCATTTCGGCCTTTGTCCATTCCATGGGGAAAACACGCCTTCTTTTTCCGTTTCGCAGGATAAGCAGATTTTCCATTGCTTCGGTTGTGGAAAGGGAGGGAATGTCTACACCTTCCTTATGGAAATGGAAGGATACAGTTTTATACAGGCCCTCAAGCAGCTTTCTGAACGCACAGGTGTGGAAATTCCAGAGCAGTTTGCTGAGGAGAACTACACCGGTGCGGATAATCAGGAATCACAGGCGATGCTTGAAGCACACCAGTGGCTGACAAAATTATACCATCATTTGTTAAAGAATTCCAAGGACGGCCGGAAAGCCTATGAATATCTTTTGGACAGAGGTTTTACAGAAGAAACCATCCAGAAGTATCAGCTCGGGTATTCACCGGATGATAAGGATTTCGTCGTCACTTTTCTTGAGAAAAAAGGCTTTCACCCCCAGACGATGGTCAAAGCCGGCCTGCTGAGTGTGAATGATCAGGGGAATTATGCCGACCGCTTTCGCGGAAGGGTCATGTTTCCGCTGCGCAACCACCTGGGAAAGACCGTGGCTTTTGCAGGAAGAGCTCTTGGAGAGCAGCAGCCCAAATACTTGAATAGTCCGGAAACGGAACTCTTTCATAAGGGCCGGCTGCTTTATAACTTCGATCTTGCCCGGTCCTCCATACGTAAGGAAAAAACCGTTGTCCTATTCGAAGGGTTCGGGGATGTTATATCCGCTGCCCAGTCGGGTATCCCTTATGCAGTAGGGACGATGGGGACATCGCTTTCCAGTACACAGGCCAACTTGTTGAAAAAGTATACGGATCAGATCATCGTCTGTTATGACGGTGACCGCGCCGGGATTGAGGCGGCTGTCAAGGCTGCCAGACTGACAAAAAGCATCGGTTGTCAGACGTTTGTGGCCCGCGTGCCCGACGGTCTGGATCCGGATGATTTCATCCAGCGGCATGGCGGGGACCGTTTCAAGAAGGAAGTGCTTGATACCAGCGACACGTACATCTCCTTTATGATGAGTTATCTCCGCAGGGATTATAACCTGCAGGTGGAAGGAGATCGTATCGCCTATATCGAAAAAGTACTACAGGAGATTGCCACTCTGGATCGTGCGGTCGAAAGAGAGCATTACCTGAATGAGATGTCCTCTGAATTTCAGTTATCTCTGGAAACCTTGAAAGAGGAAATCAGTCAGATAAGAAGTCAGCAGGGTGTGAAGGATAATGAGCCAAAGAACCGATATACTAATCCTAAGAGGGAAACATCGGTTCAGAACAAGCTTCTTCCTGCGTTTCATAATGCGGAAAGAAAGCTGATTGCATATATGTTGAAAGATCCCTACATTGCTGATAAAGTTCAGGAGGAAATAGGAGGGGCTTTCAATATAGAAGATCATCAGGTCATTGTCACACATCTTTACGCATATTATGAAGACGGCAATGAATCAGATATCAGTCAGTTCGTTGAAATGATTGAGGATATGTCCATCAAAAACCTCGTGATCGAGCTCGCAATGGCACCCGTCAGTGAGGAAGTATCCGATCAGGAAATCCATGATTATATAGAGCGGATTCGATTGGAAAACTGGGATCGAACGGATATTAAGAGCCTGGAATCCGAGTTGAAGCGGGCTGAACAGCAGAACGAGCCGATCAAGGCCGCGGAAATTGCGATGGAGATTATAAAACGGAAAAAAGAATTAAAAGCGTAATCAGGTAGAGTTTGGATAGATTGTTGGAAGGAGGGGGACTTATGGCAGAGAAGAAACAACAGCCATCACGTTCTAAAGAAACTGAAAATCAGACGGAATTGACACTGGAGCAGGCCAAAGAGCAGGTCGTAGAGTTAGGGAAAAAACGCGGAATCCTCGCGTATGAAGAGGTGGCTGAGAAATTATCCAGCTTCGAACTCGACTCCGATCAAATGGATGAATTTTACGAGCACCTGAATGAACAGGGCGTAGAGGTCATCGGTGATTCTGAATCGGACCCTAGTATCAAGCAGCTCGATAAGGAAGAGGAATTCGACCTCAATGACCTGAGTGTACCTCCAGGTGTGAAAATCAATGACCCGGTCCGTATGTATCTGAAAGAAATCGGCCGCGTCAATCTATTATCAGCCAAAGATGAAATCAGTCTTGCCCAGCGTATAGAAAATGGGGATGAAGAAGCGAAAAGGGATCTGGCAGAAGCCAACCTTCGTCTCGTTGTAAGTATTGCCAAGCGTTACGTCGGCCGCGGCATGCTTTTCCTTGATCTAATCCAGGAAGGGAACATGGGTCTGATCAAAGCGGTAGAAAAATTCGATTACCGCAAAGGTTACAAATTCAGTACCTATGCTACATGGTGGATCAGACAGGCGATTACCCGTGCGATTGCCGACCAGGCACGTACCATCCGTATTCCGGTTCACATGGTGGAAACGATCAACAAACTGATCCGTGTGCAGCGGCAGCTTCTTCAGGATCTCGGCCGCGAACCGACACCAGAGGAAATTGCACAGGATATGGATCTTACACCGGATAAAGTCCGTGAAATCCTTAAGATTGCCCAGGAGCCCGTATCACTGGAAACACCGATCGGGGAAGAAGACGACTCCCATCTTGGTGATTTCATTGAGGACCAGGAAGCAACCTCCCCATCTGACCATGCCGCCTATGAACTATTGAAGGAACAGCTTGAAGACGTCCTGGACACACTGACAGATAGAGAAGAAAATGTCCTGCGCCTCCGTTTTGGACTTGATGACGGACGTACGCGAACACTCGAAGAGGTCGGAAAAGTGTTCGGAGTAACCCGGGAAAGAATCCGGCAGATCGAAGCGAAAGCTCTTCGTAAGCTGAGACACCCGAGCCGCAGCAAACGCCTGAAAGACTTTATGGAATAAGAACAGCCGTAGACTCAAGGTTCTTTTACAACGCCTATGTAGGAGGATCTTGAGTTTACCTGTGTTTTGGAGGAAAGTATGCAGGATGAGCGTACGAAAACCATCATTCATGAGATTCAGTACTGGAAAGAGAGCAGGCTTCTACCCGCGGAATACTGTGACTTTCTATTGGCGTTGTACACCAAAGGCGAGGAAGAAAAACCCGGCCATGCTCCTGTACAGACCGTACAGCTGCTGGTCCCGGCCTTTGTTCTGCTCAGCCTGTTTATGATACCCCTTACATTACTTGTCATTTATTTTACTCAAATGGGGTTCATAATGCAAACAGGGCTTTTGTCGTTTTTTGTGGGATCGGTATGGTTTATAAGTGGATGGTTACACTATAAACGGACCGACTGGTATTTGATACCTTTTGTGAACGGTCTGTTGATTCTTCTAATGATGTCCATCTTCGTAGTGGATCACTGGACAACATCCGTCCAGGCTGTCTACATAACGATGCTGTTTCATTTTCTTATCTGGATCAGCGTCGGAGTGTTTATGAAAATCAGGTTTTTATTATGGAGTGGCGTAACCGCTGTCATTTTATGGATCATTTTCATTGTTTTATAAGTTTTCGGTGGTTAAGCCTTTAATAAGTAACGGTTTTCATATAAAATAAAAATAGTCGAATAGACGCGAAAAATTCATATAGGGAATACATAAGGAGGTTGCCATTCATGAGAAAGAACCCTGTGATCCCATTTGCAATTATCGCTGTACTGGGGATCGTAGCCATGATCATTGTTTCTTCTGCCGGTATCAACCAACGTGAAGCGATTCAAAGCGAGGAAGAAGGCGGAGGAGAACAGACGGAAGAAACTGCATCCGCTGATCCGGAAGAAATGTACCAGAACAAGTGTTCAAGCTGCCATGGCGGTGACTTGAGTGGAGGCGCAGGTCCGAATCTTCAGGAAGTCGGCTCCCGTTATTCAGCAGAAGAGATCCAGGACATTATCATCAATGGTAAAGGATCACAGATGCCACCTGGTCTTTATACCGGTGAGCAGGCCACTCAGCTGGCAGAATGGCTCGCTGAGAAAAAATAAGAAGTACGTGAGAAGCTTTCTGCTGCTGTCAGAAAGCTTTTCTTTATGAGAGGAACGATTTTTTATGAATGTACATCAACTATCCGAACGGCTGGCAAAGGTAGCGGAATACCTGCCTGCTGGAGCAGTATTTGCTGATATAGGGTCTGATCATGCCTATCTGCCTTGTTATGTCTGTTTAAAGGATCCACAGGCACAAGCGATAGCCGGAGAGGTTAATCAAGGCCCTTATGACAGCGCCCTGAATGAAGTGAAAGCCCATGATCTTCAATCCAGGATCGATGTCAGATTGGGAGATGGTCTCGAAGTGATCCAGCCTGGAGAAGTTAAGCAGGTCACCATCGCCGGTATGGGAGGGCCGTTAATCCGGGATATTCTGGACAGAGGCAGGGATAAGTTAACCGCCGTTAACCGCATCATCGCCCAGCCGAACATTGATGCACGCTCGATCCGTCAATGGTTTTACACGCATGGATACAGCCTGATCGACGAACAGATCATGGAAGAAGGCGGACACATCTATGAAATCCTTTCAGCAGAAAAAGGGGACCCTGCCCGTGCTTATGACCCCGCCGACTTGGACAAAGAGCTTTGGCTCGGCCCTTACCTTATGAAGGAAAGGTCAGAAGCGTTTAGGAAGAAATGGCACGAGGAAATGATCAAGAAGGAATATATCCTGGATCAAATGCAGAAGGCTTCCACTGTGGATAAAGTGAAAGTGGACACGCTTCAAAAGGAAATGAAATGGCTGCAGGAGGTTTTATCAAAATGAATAAAGTAACGGCCGGGGAAATTATAAAAACATTGGAAACATGGGCACCGAAAAGCTTTGCTTATGACTGGGACAACGTAGGGCTGCAGGTGGGCAGCCTGAACAAGCCGGTGCAGAATGTCATGGTAACGCTTGATGTTGTTGAAAGTGTAGTGGATGAGGCGGTTGAAAAAAAGGTAGATCTTATCATTGCCCATCATCCTTTGTTATTTGTGAAACTTCATCAAATCAATGTGGATACGCCAAAAGGACGGATAGTCCAGAAGCTTCTTAAACACGACATTACGGTGTATGCGGCGCACACGAACCTGGATGTTGCAGAAGGCGGAGTGAATGATGTGATGGCAGACCTCCTCGATGTTAAAAACCGCCGGCCTTTGATTCCGACAGAAACGGAAAAGCTTGTGAAACTGGCTGTTTTTGTCCCTGATTCCCACCTGGAAGCTGTAAGGGATGCGGTGAGCGAAGCAGGGGCAGGTTTTATTGGTGATTACAGCCACTGTACCTATCAGGTTTCCGGTGAAGGGACGTTCAAACCTCAAGAGGGTACAAACCCTTATCTTGGGGAGCAGGGCCGCTTGGAGCAGGTCCAGGAGAAACGTTTGGAAACCATCGTTCCACAGGATAAGCTGTCTAAAGTTCTTGAAGCGATGGAAAAAGCCCACCCGTATGAGGAAGTGGCTTATGATCTTTATCCTCTTCTCAATGAAGGCAGGACCCTCGGAATTGGAAGAGTGGGCCGGCTGGACGAGCCCATTTCCCTCCAGGATTTTGCTGACAAAGTGAAGGAGCGTTTCGACGTCCCTCATGTGCGTGTGGCAGGGAAAATGGGAAAAACCGTTCAAACGGTCGCCGTTCTGGGTGGAAGTGGAGAAAAATATATTCAAAAGGCTAAGAGAAGCGGAGCTGACGTATATGTGACCGGAGATATGACCTTCCATATGACCCAGGACGCTGTAGAGATGGGCTTACATGTGATTGATCCCGGTCACCATGTGGAGAAAGTGGTCTGCGTAAAAGTACAGCAGTATCTGGAGGAACGCTGCAATAAAGATGGAGCCTTGAACATCCTGGTGTCCGAAGTGGATACAGAGCCCTTTATAATCCAGTAAAAAAAGGATGAAAGCGGGAAGCTTTCATCCTTTTTATTATCGTTTCACTTTTTTGCGTGCTCTTACAGGAGGGAGGATTTTCTTCTGCTCGACCTTGGATTCACGAATCCAGGTAGCATCGTCCTCATGGTCAAACTGCTCAATGAACTTGATCACTTCTTTTGTGATCGGTGTTGGCGTGGAAGCACCGGCGGTAACGGCTACTTTATGAACACCTTCCAGCCATTCCAGCTGTATTTCGGTTACATCAGCAATCCGGTAGGCGGTGGTTCCGGCCTTTTCTTTGGATACCTGGGCAAGCCTGTTGGAGTTATTACTCATCGGGTCACCAACAACGAGCGTCAAATCGGCTTCACCCGCCTGTTCTGACACAGCTTCCTGGCGTACCTGTGTAGCCATGCAGATTTCCTGCTGTTTTTCAAGCTGAGGGAACTTTTCCTTGGCTTTTTCCATGACATCATAGACGTCCCATTGACTCATCGTCGTCTGGTTGGTAATCATAAGCTTATCATGATCCAGCTCCAGATTCTCGACATCCTCCTCTGTCTGTACAAGGTGGACCTTCCCGGGAGCGACGCCCATCGCCCCTTCCGGCTCAGGGTGTCCTTTTTTACCGACGTAGATGACTTCAAATCCTTCCGCAACTTTTTTGCGGATCAGGTTATGGGTGTTGGTAACATCCGGACATGTAGCATCAAGAACAGTCAGTCCTTTATCGCGGGCCCTTTCCTTCACCTGCGGGGAAACGCCGTGGGCCGTGAAAATAACCGTACCTTCATGAATACCTTCCAGCATATCGCTGCGGTTTTTACCATCGACAGTGATGATGCCTTCTTCTTTGAAGGCTTCGGTCACATGGGAGTTATGGACAATCATACCTAATATATAAATCGGGCGCGGCAGATTCTGGTCTTTTGAGGCATTTCTCGCAATGACCATGGCATCTACGACTCCGTAACAATAACCGCGAGGGGCGATTTTAATAACTTCCATTGATTAACGTCCTCCTCTTTATCCAATCGAACAACTTTTAAGATACCATCTTCATTATAAAGGGTAAAGCGTAAGTTGACAAAGAAAGCGGTGGTCAGACAACGTTATCGTGCAATTTAGGGCGCACTCTATTATAATAGGGAAGGAACATTTTACATTAAAGGAGAACGGACATGAGTAAGCATACTTTTGAACAATACGCAATTTCCTCTACAGTAAGCAGAATTGTAGAAGGTTTGGGCTTTAAACAGCCGACGCCGATCCAGCAGCAGGTGCTGCCGCCGGCATTAAGAGGGGAAAGTTTGATCGGACAATCCCACACTGGATCCGGTAAGACACATGCCTATCTGCTGGCTTTATTCAGCCGGATGGATGAGAATGCCGATGCCGTACAGTTTGTCATTACAGCACCAACACGTGAACTGGCCATCCAGATTCATGAAGAAGTGAAAAAAGCCGTGAAGCACGCAGGTAAACAAGAGATTTGGCGGTCCAAGCTGTTGATCGGTGGAACGGATAAACAGAAGATGGTGGAGAAACTGGCTTCCAATCCGCCGCACATTGTCGTAGGAACACCGGGCCGTATACTCGATATGGTCAAAGAGGAAGCGGTAGACCTTTATCAAGCCAAATCGTTCGTTCTGGACGAAGCGGATTTAATGCTGGACCTCGGATTTATCGAAGAAGTGGATCAGATTCTTGTTCGCATGGCCGAAGACGTACAAATGCTTGTTTTCTCTGCAACCATTCCTGAACGGCTGCAGCCATTCCTGAAGAAGTACTTGACCAATCCGGTCCATATTCAAATTGAGGACGATAAGCCATCTCCGGAAACGATGGAGCACCGGCTGATTCCTCTCCGGCATAAACAGCCTGGAGAAGTGATCATGGATATCACGAAGGCGATTCAACCTTATCTGGCCATTATTTTCACGAATGGCAAAGGTCTTGCAGACGAATTGGCGGAGGATTTGATGAGTCGTGGTTTGGAAACAGGTATCCTTCACGGAGGCTTGTCCCCGCGAGAGCGTAAAAGAGTCCTGAAAGAAATCCAAAACCTCCGTTATCAATACATCGTAGCGACCGACCTTGCTGCGCGTGGGATTGATATCCAGGGTGTGAGCCACGTCATCAACGCCCAGATGCCGAAGGAAGAGGAATTCTATATACACCGTGTCGGACGTACAGCAAGGGCCGGGCTGGAAGGTACAGCAATCAACCTCTATCAGGAAACCGATCTTCCATTGATCCAGAAGCTTGAGAAGAAGGGGTTGTCTTTCCAATTCTATGAAGTGAAACAAGGGGAATGGAAAGAAGTGAATGCCTATAATGAGCGGCAGATCCGTGAAAAGAAAGAAACGGATCTGGATAAACAGGCGAAACAGCTCGTCCGCCGTCCGAAAAAGGTGAAGCCGGGCTATAAGAAAAAGATGAAAAAGCAGGCGGAACAAAATAAACGCAGATTGAAGCAGAACCGCTTTAAAAAGAAATAAGAAAGGGTCGAGATCGTCATGGTTAAAATTGGTTCACACGTATCAATGAAAGGGAAGAAAATGCTTCTTGGCGCAAGTGAAGAGGCAGCTTCCTACGGATCCGGCACATTTATGATATATACAGGCGCCCCTCAAAATACGCGCCGCCGTCCAATTGAAGAATTGAATATCGAGGCAGGTCAGGAGCATATGAAGGCCAACGGTATTCAGGATATTGTCGTGCATGCCCCCTATATCATAAATGTAGGTAACACGACCAAGCCGGAAACCTTTCAACTGGGTGTTGATTTCCTGCGCAGCGAAATAGAGCGCACAGAAGCGCTGGGAGCAGGACAAATCGTTCTTCACCCGGGGTCCCACGTGGGGCAGGGAGTGGAAAAGGGTCTTCCGAAAATTATTGAAGGGCTGAATGAAGTCCTTCATAAAGATCAAAATGTCCAGATTGCCCTGGAAACGATGGCCGGCAAAGGTTCCGAAATTGGAAGAAGTTTTGATGAGCTTGCGCAGATTATTGATGGTGTCACATTGAACGAAAAGCTTTCCGTCTGTATGGATACGTGCCACATTCATGACGCAGGCTACAATGTAGTGGAGGATTTTGATGGTGTGCTGAACGAGTTTGATAAAATTGTCGGACTGGACCGCCTGAAAGTCATTCACGTCAATGATAGTAAGAACATTCAGGGAGCAGCCAAGGACCGCCATGAAAATATCGGCTTCGGTCATATCGGCTTCGATGCCCTTCATCAGGTGATTCATCACCCGCAGTTGAAGGATCTTCCAAAAATTTTGGAAACCCCGTACGTGGGGGAAGATAAGAAGAACAAAAAGCCTCCGTATCGATTTGAAATCGATATGGTTAAGCAAGGGACGTTTGATCCGGACCTTAAAGAAAAGATTCTAAAACAGTCATAAGAAAAAGGCGGGGGTCCTGAACCTTCCGCCTTTTTTTATTTCAGCCAGTCCTCGACCCCGTAGTCCTCTGCCAGTTTATGAAGCAGTTTATTTACAGAGCGGGCTGTGTCTGCGGAGGTCAGCCCGGCCAGTTTCTTCAACATTTTCTTCCGGCCATTCTTTTCAAAAGGGTTTTCCTTATTTTTTTTCAACGCTTGAACAATAGCCTGTGCCTCTCCCTCGGTAATCGGTATCCGATACTTTGTGCTGTATTGAAGCAGTTCTTTGACGGTTAACTGCTTCAATTTCTGGGTAATGAACTGTTGGGCCATCTTCTTCATCATGTCATCACCTTTTTCCACTGTTTCATACACCTTATGAATTGTGGGAATGATGTGTGTTTTACAAATCATTCACGTGTGAGTAGATAAATTGAAATCAAACACCCATTCGGTTAAGATGGCGCAATGGGTTTCATGGGCTCTTATGGTAAAGGAAGAGTCACGGGAAGGAGTGAACAGAATGAGGGATCAAAAACCAATCATTCGAACGGTCTTTGCTATGCTGTTAATGAGTCTTGTCTTTATAACTTATCATCAATGGCATCAAAACGAACAGCAGGCATTGGCAGATGAAAATAAAACGTTGGAGCAGAACAAGGAAAAGCTTGAGGGAGATAAGGAAAAGCTGTCTTCTGTCAACGACTATTTGAAGGAGCAGTCTTCAGAGAATAAACAAAAAAATGGATATCTGACATGGCCCGGGATCGAAGACCAGGCTGATATTCTGGTACAGGAAAGTGAGGGAGCCTTCAAGAAGGCCTGGGCCATGTATTTAGTGAAGGAGTCCAAACGGTATGATTTGGATCCATACCTCGTTTATGAGTTGTTGAAGGTGGAAACGGGCGGGACATTTGACCCTGAGCTTGTAGGACCTGAAACAAAGTATGGACGCGCCTACGGCATGTCCCAGTTCATGAAGAATACAGCGCCGTGGATTGCGGATATGGCTGGTCTTCCCTATGAAGAGGAGCTGCTGTTTGATCCTTACTATTCCATGCAGTTATCTCTGGTTTATCTGGATTATTTAAACAGCCGTTATCAAAACTGGGACGAGGCATTAACCGCTTATCACAGGGGAATGTCCGGTCTTGAACAGTATAAAAGTGAACATGGACATGCGGAGAGCTGGTATGCCGTAGAGATTCAGGAAAACGCTGAAGCTCATACGACACTGGCTTCAGCTGAATAATGGTAAAACCGGATGAACTCATCCGGTTTTTTTTTCTGCCATCAAATCCCTTCGTTAAATACAAGAGAAACGTCACATAATATAGGTGATTCTCCATACAGAAAGTGAGGGAATTCGCATGTACGATCCAAAAGAAACTGTTGAGAATCAAACAGAAAATGCTCCCCATCACGGGGACGCACGGGAACAGGTTCATGAAGATGAGCCGACAACGGAGCAGGTGCTGGATGAAGCGTTTGATGAAATCCAGGACAGCGATTTAAGAAAAGAATCCGGGTATGACAAGGTGGAATCCGTGGATGACCATGGCCGCGGTCCTTATCAGCCTGTTTATGGCGACAGTTATGAAGAGGAATTTGCTCAGGAGGCTGCTGTCGGTCCCATTGATGAACCAATGAATAATGGTGAGCAGGAAACGACGATGGAGGATGATGTGAAAGTAGGAATGGGCTGGCTAGGATTATCGGCCGCTATTCTTTCCTTCTTTTTTGCTCCACTGATTCTCGGTGCCGCCGGGATTATTCTTGGGATTGTCGGGAAGAGAAGGGGAGCCGATACTCTTGGAAACACGGCGATCATTATCAGTGTCGTTTCCATCGCCTTTTCTCTTTTCTTCGCTCCGTTTATCAATTTCCTGTAAAAAAAAGGGTGGACCATTATGGTCCACCCTTTTTATCTTAGGATTGCTGCTGTTCAAGCTTTTTCTGGCGCTCTTTCTCATAATGCTCTTCAGCAAGTTTATCTACTTCTTTTTTAAGCTCTTCGACCATGATGTCCTCAGGCACTTTCCGGATGATTTCTCCGTGACGGAAGAGAAGGCCTTCCCCGCGGGCACCGGCGATACCGATATCAGCTTCACGGGCCTCGCCTGGTCCATTGACTGCGCACCCAAGAACAGCTACTTTAATAGGAGCCTTGATGCTCTGGATGTATTCCTCGACCTCGTTGGCGATGGAAATCAAGTCGATTTCAATACGACCGCATGTCGGGCAGGAAATCAGCGTAGCAGCGTTGGACGCAAGTCCGAAAGTCTTCAGAAGTTCCTTCGCTACTTTTACTTCCTCTACAGGATCAGCACTTAAACTGATTCGGACGGTGCTTCCGATTCCTTTACTCAGAATGGCACCAAGACCGGCCGCACTTTTTACTGTACCTGCGAAAAGCGTCCCGGATTCTGTAATACCAAGGTGAATCGGGTAATTGAAAGCGGCCGCTGCTTTTTCATAGGCTTCAATCGCCAGTTTGACATCAGAAGCTTTCAAGGAAACGATGATGTCGTGGAAGTCGAGATCTTCAAGAATTTTAATGTGGTGAAGGGCACTCTCAACCATTCCATCAGCCGTTGGATAACCGTATTTTTCAAGGATGTGACGCTCAAGGGAACCGGCGTTGACTCCAATACGGATAGGGATGCCTTTTGCTTTTGCTGCTTTTACGACAGCTTCAACTTTTTCGCGCTTCCCAATGTTCCCCGGGTTGATCCGGATTTTATCCGCCCCGCCTTCGATCGCTTTCAATGCTTTCTTATAATCGAAGTGAATATCGACAACAAGCGGGATATTGATGCGTTTTTTGATTTCAGGGATGGCGTCAGCAGCACGATCGTCAGGGCAGGCCACACGGACGACCTGGCATCCGGCTTCCTCCAGACGTTTGATCTCAGCTACAGTAGCCTCCACATCATGGGTCTTCGTCGTGGTCATGGACTGAATGACAACTTCATCAGAACCACCTATAGTAAGGTCCCCGACTTTCACGGGACGTGTATCTTTTCTGTGCGTAATTGGCATGAATATCGCTCCTTTAAATTAAAAAAAGGGTTGCAGGATGTTTTTCCAATCTTCATTATAAGGCTAATGGCCGGAAATGAGAAGTAAGGACTCTTAAAAGCCCTGGATTTCACGTAAAGTTTGTGTAAACAGATTGGATTTCCTCGACGTGAAAAGTATATCACGAGAGGAAACGGAAGAAAATTGTTATCATTTGAAACATAGCACCACAGTTGTTCGTATGTATAGTAATAGAAGAGAGGGTGAGCGGTTATGCTTCAAACAGACTGGATAGCACTCCTGATTACATTTTTAGGAACAATGTTCCTGATTGGTGAGCTGCTTGTTAACATGCGTGGGGTTTTCGCTGTGCTGGGGCTTGGATTTATTACCGTGTTTTTTTCCAGTTACCTGGCTGTCGATATGTTCATTATTATGATGTTTGTGTACTTTCTAGGTCTTACACTTATGATTATTGATGGAAAGCTGATTAATGATGGAACACTTGCCACTATAGGTGCAGCAGCGATGATTACAGCTGTTGGTTTCAGTGCGCCTAACTGGACGGCGGGATTATACAGTGTCATTGGTGTTATTGCCGGAGGCTTTTCTGCCCTCATTTTCCTCAAGGTTTTTAAGCGCAGAAACATGTGGAATAAAATGGCGTTGAATGATCAGATGACCTCGGAGATGGGCTATAATTCCATGAATGAATCCTATCAGAAGCTTTTAGGGAAAACGGGGTCTGCGCAGACAGATATGCGTCCTTCCGGTACGATAGAGGTAGATGGAGAGGATTACAGCGCTGTCTCGAACGGCCAGTGGATTTACAAAGGAGAGCCGGTAACGGTCGCTTCTGTCGACGGGACTAAAATCATGGTCAAAAAGGTTCAGAATTAACAATTATTCACATATTCTTCATCGTTTCTTAACACTTCATTGTCATAATTTATTTGGATGATTATTCAAATGACAATGGAGTGTTTTCTAATGAACGTTAAAAGAAAGACCGGCTTATTAAGATTTACACGGGGCGGATGGCCTCTTCAGGTAAGGCTGACGCTCCTGATTATTTTACTTGTCCTTCTCTCTGTATTTGCAACAGGTTTTTTTTCCTATACGAAAGCAGAGGAAAACCAGCTGGCTCTTGTGCAGGACCGGTTGGAACGAGAGCTGCTCGTGGTTCAGGATGTAGCGCAGCAATTGATGTATGCCTTCGTAGGGGATCAGAAGGAATTCGATCAGCGTTTTCAAGGCTATGCAGATGCACAGAAAGCTCAGATGCAGCAGGATGGTCTGACAGCGGATGCATTCCTGTTCACTGAACAAGATAGATCCCCTGCAGCTCCTGGACAGGAGCAAACGAATACACAAACGATTCTCCATTTGTCGTCCACTGTTCTGTGCCATTTTCCTTACTTAAAACCTCCTCTACTTCCTCTTCGGTAAAAGCATTAAAAAGGAGTTATGAAAAGTCCATTACCAATATTGTGGATATTCTGTCTACGGTAAACGCAGCCGTCCAAAACCTTGATCAAGGGGGAAGCCGCATGGATGAATCGGCGCGGGTCCTTGATCAATCCCAGCGGGCGTTAAAGGAAGAGCTGCTTAAAGTAGATAGAACTGCTGCTGAAACAGAAGGATTTATGGAGGATCAGCAGGAAGTCTTTCGTGAACTTTCTCAAGTTTTCTCCCATTTGAAATCAGCCATGGATAACATGATGGAAAGACAAGGGCAGATGAACCAGTCGGCTGCTTCCGGTAATGACGGGGCGGAGCGCGTGGAAAGCTCCTATATGACTATAAGAAGAGAATTGAAAGAAATAACATCAAGAGTAGAATCCTTTCAGAGCTATATGCATTCGGTACAGGATTCAGGAGCTAAAATCCAGGAGCTGGCTGAGCAGACGAGGATGCTTGCTTTAAATGCTTCCATTGAGGCAGCGAGAGCCGGAGATCATGGCCGGGGATTTGCTGTTGTAGCCAGGGAAGTGGGTAAGCTGGCCGATCTTTCCCGGAACACGGCCTTGAACATCGATCAGCGAATGGCGGATCTGATCGAGCTTGGATCTGACTTTTCCAGACAGTTTCAACGTCTTTCTGTTGAAATGAATGATCAGCAGAAGCAAATGGATATTTCAAAAGCAGCTTTTCGAGATCTTTCCTCTGGAATGGAAACGTTCAACGTACAATTAGAATCCGCATACCTTCATTTGGTGGATGGAGAAGAAGTGATGCCCCGGATGCAGAAGGTCATAAAAGGGATGGACCGCCTGACAAGGGACCAGTCCTTGTCCATTGACCATTTAACCCAGGCATCAGACTGGCAGGAGGAAAATGTGAGAATGACGGAGGAATTCATAAGAGAATTGGTCGTACTGACCAAGGAACTGTCCGACATGATTACAACTAAACAGTTGGTTTATGAAGGTGGGGAGAATGTTTCTGAGCCTCATGCTTCTTAAATATCGAGCGTTTGAAAATACCTGTACATAAAGAAGGCTTCCTTGTAAAAGGGGGTCTTTTTGTTATGGAACAGACAGAGATGCATGAGAGCTAAGGAAATCACCATCCCAGGTTAGTTTGTGTGAGAAAAAACGGCAATGTAAATTTAATGTTAAGTTTTCTATTACATCTTTACAAAAGAATCATAGTTCGTTAATAATGGATGAGGTGTTTTAAAGAGAGACATACAGAAATTTTGGATGAGGAAAGGGTGGAAAACATGGAAATCGATGTGCAGCAGATGATATTCGAATTCATCGGCGGGCTAGGTATTTTCCTGTTTGGAATTAAATTTATGGGGGACGGCCTCCAAAAAGTGGCCGGAGACCGTTTGAGGGAACTTTTAGACCGTTTTACCAGCAATCCGTTAATGGGTGTCATTGCCGGTGCCGTAGTGACGATTCTCGTTCAAAGTAGTTCTACAACAACCGTTTTGACTGTTGGATTGGTTAACGCTGGATTTATGACCTTTAGACAAGCCATCGGTGTTATAATGGGTGCCAATATTGGGACGACATTTACTGCATTCATTATTGGAATTGATATTAAAGAGTATGGACTGCCGATCCTGGCTCTAGGTGCCCTGTTGATTTTCTTCTTTAAGAATAAGAAAGTATCCAATATCGGCCAGACCGTTTTTGGACTCGGTGCTTTATTCTTTGGTCTTGAATTAATGAGCGGAGGAATGAAGCCGCTGCGTTCCCTTGAAGCATTCAGGGAACTGACACTCAGTATGAGTGAGAACCCGGTACTTGGTGTCGTGATCGGTACACTGTTCACAGTAATCGTACAGAGTTCCAGTGCCACGATCGGTATTCTGCAAGGACTGTTTGGAGAAGGCCTTGTAGATATACAGGCATCTCTGCCGGTACTTTTCGGAGATAACATTGGAACAACCATCACAGCTGTCATTGCAGCGGTTGGAGCAAGTGTAGGGGCGAAGCGTGCGGCTTTTGTACACGTGATTTTCAACGTGCTCGGTGCTACCGTTTTCCTCATTCTATTGAAGCCTTTTACCTTATACGTCGAGTGGCTCCAGAACTATATGGACCTTGGACCGGAGATGACCATCGCTTTCGCGCATGGGTCGTTCAACATTGCCAACACGGTGGTCCAGTTCCCGTTCATCGCTGTTCTGGCGTGGATCGTTGTTAAACTCGTACCAGGGAATGATTCCCTGATTGAATTCAAGCCTCAGCATCTGGACCCGATCTTTATCGAGCAGTCTCCTTCTCTTGCGCTTGATCAGGCGAAGGAAGAAGTGATCCGCATGGGCGAATATGCCTATAAAGGATTGGAAGAAACGAGTCTGTATTTAAACAATAAACAGCAGAAGCATTCAGAAATTGCGATGCAGATTGAAGATGCATTGAACAACCTCGATCGGAAAATCACCGATTACCTGGTTGATCTTTCTCAAGCATCGCTTACGGACGAAGAAAGCCGGAAACACTCAGCTCTTATGGATTCTGTCCGTGATCTAGAACGGATCGGGGATCACTTTGAGAATATTATCGAGCTCATCGATTATAAGAATTCCAACAAAGTAAATCTTACTGCTCAAGCTGTCGACGACTTGAATACAATGTTCGATCTGACATTGATGACAGTGAAACAGGCAACAAAATCCCTTGAAAACATGAGCCGTGAGGAAGCACTCGCTGTTGTCCAGAAGGAAAATGAACTGGACCGGATGGAACGAAGCTATCGCAAGAAACACATCATCCGTCTGAATGAAGGAGTATGTACAGGACAGGCCGGTATCGTCTTTGTAGATATGATCAGTAATCTCGAACGGATCGGAGATCACGCTGTGAATATCGCAGAAGAAGTACTGGGAGAAAAAGAGAGTCTGTAATGAACGAGGTGAAAGCTTACCAAAGCTTTCACCTTTTTTTATAAAAATCCTTGCCGAGCCGTTCATTGCATGGTATATTATTTTTGTCGCTGAAAACGGAACGGAAAAATATGTTGACACAGTGATACATAAATGGTATATTAATTAAGTCGCTTACAGAGCGAATATGGCGGTGTAGCTCAGCTGGCTAGAGCGTACGGTTCATACCCGTGAGGTCGTGGGTTCGATTCCCTCCACCGCCACCATACATATGATCTTATCTATAAACATGGCGGTTGTGGCGAAGTGGTTAACGCACCGGATTGTGGTTCCGGCATTCGTGGGTTCGATTCCCATCAGCCGCCCCATGTGGACCCTTAGCTCAGCTGGTTAGAGCTATCGGCTCATAACCGATCGGTCGCAGGTTCGAGTCCTGCAGGGTCCACCATATAGATTCCGGAGGAGTACCCAAGTTTGGCTGAAGGGAGCGGTCTTGAAAACCGCCAGGGGGTTTACGCCCCGCGGGGGTTCGAATCCCTCCTCCTCCGCCATCTTTTCTTTTTTTATAAAGGGATATCTAAAACAGCATAGTTTTATGGCTCGGTAGCTCAGTCGGTAGAGCAACGGACTGAAAATCCGTGTGTCGGCGGTTCGATTCCGTCCCGAGCCACCATTGATTGAATGAACAAGCGGTATGCTTGTTTTTTTTATGTTTAAGACCGATACATAAGGGAATTTATAATACCGGAAGATATTCCATTTCACTGCCTTGCAAATCAGTTGCAACCGGCAGGTCTGTTTGATAATGTAAAACGAGAGGCAGAGGCTTCTTATTTTACATACTATTTTAAAGGAGGAGTTACATTATGGCTAAATTTGAACTACCAGAACTACCTTACGCATACGATGCATTGGAACCAACGATCGATAAGGAAACAATGAACATTCACCATACGAAGCACCACAACGGATATGTTACCAAGCTGAACAACGCTCTTGAAGGACATGCTGATCTTCAGGACAAATCATTGGAAGAGCTTCTTTCCAACAACCTTTCAGCTGTACCGGAAGATATCCGCACTGCTGTGCGCCGTAATGGCGGTGGTCATGCCAACCACAGTCTTTTCTGGACGATCATGTCTCCAAACGGCGGCGGTGAGCCGGCGGGAGATCTAGCTACTCAGATCAACGACACATTCGGAAGCTTTGATCAATTCAAAGAAAAATTCGAAACGACAGCAACCGGCCGTTTCGGTTCAGGCTGGGCATGGCTTGTAGTCAATAATGGCAGCCTGGAAGTGATTGATACACTAAACCAGGATTCTCCGATCATGGAAGGTAAAACACCTATCCTTGGCCTGGACGTATGGGAGCATGCGTACTACTTGAACTACCAGAACCGCCGTCCGGATTATGTTTCTGCATTCTGGAATGTTGTAAACTGGGATGAAGTAGCGAAGCGCTTCGATGCAGCTAAATAATCGTATGAAGAATAGGTAAGAGAGGGACGGATATTTCCGTCCCTCTCTTTTTGTATATCTCCATATGTTCTGAAAACACTAAAGGAGAACATAAAGGAGACATGCATATGATGAGTAAGCTGCGCACATGGCTGAGCCGCGAAAACGTTTCTAGAGATTTATTATTGTTACTTCTCATTGGAGGCTTGTACTCCCTCGGAATATTCTTATCCAGTACCTTTGTGAACATATACTTATGGAAGCAGTCCAACAGCTACACGGATATCGCTCTTTATAACCTCAGCATATACATTTTTCAGCCGCTTACCTTTATCGTTGCGGGACGGTGGGCGAAAAAGATGGACCGTGTCATTGTGCTGCGAACAGGAGTAACAGTCCTTTCGTTATTTTTCCTGACTGTGCTGGTGGTGGGGGAACGGGCGGCTTCCTTCAACTTGATGCTCGGTGCCCTGCTCGGAATCGGTTACGGTTTTTACTGGCTTGCTTATAACGTTCTGACTTTTGAAATTACAGAGCCGGATACACGAGATTTTTTTAACGGCTTTCTCGGTGTCCTGCAGTCGCTTGGCGGTATGACAGGACCCCTTTTGGCCGGCTTTATTATTTCGCGCCTCAATAACTTTACCGGGTACACAGTGATTTTCAGTGCTTCGTTTGCCTTATTTATTGTAGCCGTGCTGGTGAGTTTTGGATTATCTAGAAGAAGAGCACGGGGGAATTTTTCTTTCCGGCGGATTGTAACCGAGCGGAAGCATAATGTGGACTGGAAACGTATTTTAAATGCTCATGTAGCCCAGGGATTCAGAGAGGGAACTTTTTTGTTTGCTGTATCCATTTGGATTTTCCTGCTGACAAAAAATGAACTGTCTCTCGGAGTTTTTAATTTGGTTTACTCCGGTTTTTCATTTATGTTTTATTTTCTTGTGAGCAGATGGGTGAAACCGAAGCGGAGGAAAACATCGATCTTTATTTCAGGCCTCTGCTTATATGTCAGTGTCATCATCCTTCTATTCAGCAGCACGATGCCGCTGCTTTTATTGTACGCCGCTGTTGCCGGAGTCTTTTTTCCTTTGTTGTACGTGCCCTACGTGTCTCTCACCTATGATGTCATCGGGAGATCGTGGAATGCGGCTGAGATGCGGATCGAATATATCGTAGTTCGGGAAATTTTTTTGAATATGGGGAGAGTTCTATCCATCCTCGTTTTTTTAGGGGCCATTACATTTATTCCTCCGGAAACGGGGATTCCTTACATTCTGCTTCTTGTCGGCGGAGGACACTTCCTGATTTACTTTTTCATTCGAGGTATTGATTCGAAACCTCCCCGAGTGACACATAATTGAAACCAAACACCCATGAGCTTCTTCTATTCTCAGGACCTGAAGAAATGGTATAATAGCAGAAGGATTTTGAAAGAAGGAGAGGAGTTCATGGGGAAAAACAAACGACATAAAGATAATACACACCTTCCCTTTCGGTTGAACGTGGTGTTTTTTATTGTGTTCGTCTTATTTGCCGGAATCATTCTGCAGCTTGGAGTTGTTCAAATATTGAATGGCGAAGAAGCACAGGATGAAATTGACCGCACTGAAAATACAACAACAACCATTTCTGTGCCGCGGGGTGAAATGTATGATCGTAATGGTCAGGTGATTGTTGATAATGAACCGTTATACTCGATTACGTATACACCACCCAAAGGGGTGCAGGCCGGAGACAAGCTGGAACTTGCTCAGACATTGTCCTCTTATATTGACATGGACTATGAAAGTCTGACAGATCGTGACCTGAAGGAATATTTCTACCTGCAGAATGAGCAGGAGGTCCGTGATCGTGTAGAGGATCAAGTGACAGAAGATAAGGATAACGGCGATGTATATCAGCTGCAGCTGGACAGCATTACAGAAGAAGAGATCTCCGGCTACGATAATCAGACGAAAGAAGTCATCGCTGTGAAAAAGGAGCTTGATCAGGCGTATTCCCTGGCGCCGCATGTAATTAAGAATTCAGATATTACAGAAGCGGAATATTCCGCGGTGGCAGAAAACCTGGCGAAGCTTCCAGGCGTGAATGTAACTTCAGACTGGGAACGTACATATCCGTATGAGTCCACGTTTCGCAGTTACCTCGGAAGTATCACATCAAGTGAGCAGGGTCTCCCTAAGGATGATCTTGATTATTACATGTCTCTGGATTACAGCCGCAATGACCGTGTTGGTACAAGCGGACTTGAACAGGAATATGAGGATGTTCTACGGGGGACGAAGGAAAAGGTCCAGTATGAAACGGACAGCAACAACACCGTCATCAATTCCAAAGTCATCCGTGAAGGTCAGGCGGGAAAAGACCTGCAATTGACCATTGATATGGAGCTTCAGGAAGAAGTGAATAAAATTGTCCAGGAAGAGCTTCAATCAGCCATCGTCAATGCGCCTTCTCTAAACCGTCATCTGGAGAATGCCATTGCTGTCGTTTCCAATCCGCAGACAGGAGAAATTCTGGCGATCAGCGGACAGACCTACAACCGCAGTCCGGAAGAAGGAGAGGACCGTTTCACAGACACTTCCCATCAGGCGTTATACAATGCCTATATGCCGGGATCAACGGTTAAGGGGGCAACAGTTCTGACAGGTCTTCATGAAGGTGTCGTTACACCGAATACATGGATCAATGACAAACCTATTACAATAGCCGGCAGCCAAAAAGCATCATACACGTCGGGGATCGGATCTGTTAACGATATAGCTGCCCTGCAGCAATCCTCCAACGTCTACATGTTTTTCCTAGCTATGTATCTTGGTGGAGAAACAAGCAATCAATATAATATGAATGCTTTGAAACTGGAAGATGAAACGTTAGACAAGTTCGTTTACAATTTCAACCAGTTCGGGCTGGGCGTCACCACTGGAATTGACTTTCCGTATGAGGCAACTGGAGTCAATGGTACACTTCAAAACCCTGGGGAAATCCTCGACTTTTCCATCGGGCAGTTCAATACGTATACAGCGATGCAGTTGAATCAATACGTCTCGACAATTGCAAATGGCGGCGACCGTATACGTCCGAGTCTCGTCAACAGTGTCCACGAACCATCCAGCAGCGAGGGACTCGGTCCGGTTTATAAAGATTATACGCCGGAGGTGCTGAACCAGCTTGATATGGATTCGTCCTATATTGAGCGTGTACAGGAAGGCTTCAGGCAGGTGGCCCAGACGAGCGAAGGAACGGCGAGTTCCATATTCTCGAAGCAGCCCTATGCCCAGTATGATATGGCTGTGAAGACAGGTACGGCACAGGCGTCTAAAACAGTTTTCAGTGAAGACGGAGAGAGAACCACCTACGATGAGCTTCTGAACAAAACTTTGGTCGGCTATGCCCCATCGGATAATCCGGAAATTGCCTTTTCCATCATTTCTCCTTACCTGGGAGAAGGGGCAACAAGTACGTTCAACATCAGCAATAACATTGGTGCCCGGATTGGTGAGGCGTACTTCGAGCTGAAAGAAGCACGGGAAAATGGTACCGCTGACGAAGGACCGGATGAACAAGAGAATAACAACGGAGAAGATGCAGAAACTGAGGAGTGATACACAACGTATCACTCCTTTTTTATACGAAGACGGAGAAATATAGCGTAAAAATAAGTCATTTCCCAATCTTTTTCGCTAAAAAACCTCAATTTACAAAACCTTTACGTTTCATTCATATGTTATTAAAACTCCGTCGTTAGTATATAAAATGTGAGTTGGCCAAGCGGCCGGCAGCATTAAATATTTATAAATAATAGGGGGAGAAAGAAATGAAAAACTTCAAGAGTTTAGCATTAATGCTTGCATTCATCCTTGTAGTAGGAGTGCTTGCAGCATGTGGTGGTTCCGAGGAAGGCAACACAGAAGAACAGGACAGCACAAGCGGTGAAGGTTCTGGAGAAGAAAGCTCCGAAGAAGTATCCGGCCCAATCGACATTGATGGTTCTTCTACTGTGTTCCCGATCATGGAAAACTTAACTTATTCCTATCAGCAGGAACAACCGGAAGTTGACGCAACATTGAACTCTTCTGGTTCCGGCGGTGGATTCAAAAAATCTACAGTTGGTGAAATTGATCTAAGTAACGCTTCCCGTGAGATCAAGGAAGAAGAAAAATCAATCGCTGAAGAAAATGATATTACTCTTGAGCCTCTAGAGCTGGCTTACGATGGTCTTTCTGTAGTAGTGAGTGCTGAAAATGATTTCGCTGAAGAGCTTACAATCGATCAGCTTAAGCAGATTTTCCTCGACTCTTCTGACGCTCAAATGTGGTCTGACATTAACCCTGACTGGCCTGAGGAACAAATTAAAATCTTCAGCCCTGGTCATGATTCCGGTACATTCGACTACTTCAACGAAGTTGTTCTTGAAGAAGAGCCGATGAAAGAAGGCGAAAACACAACTCTTTCTGAGGATGACAACGTTCTTGTACGTGGAATTAAAGACAATCCAAACGCGATCGGATTCTTTGGATATGCCTACTACGCTGAAAACCAGGACAGCCTGAAAGCTCTTGCCATTTCTGAAGGTGAAGGCGAAGCTGTTGAACCGAATCCGGAAACGATCCAGGATGGTTCATACACGCCACTTTCCCGCCCGCTATTCACATATGTAAACGTGAATGCTTATAAAGAAAAAGCGCAGGTTCGTGACTTTGTAGAGTACACGTTGAACAATGCTGGTAAAGCAGCTGAAGAAGTTGGTTATGTAGCTCTTCCAGACGAGAAATATCAAGAACAGCTTGATACAGTTCAAGGCTGGGCAGAGTAAGTTACTTTAAAACCTAACAAGGAGGGTGAGGCTGATTCCAGTCTCACCCTGCCTTATGGATGAGAGGAGTTTAATGATGGACAAAGGTTTGCAATCAGAGGGGAATATGATTGACGTCCAGCAGATGATTGAGAACAATAAGAAAAAGAAAACGGTCGGTGAAAGAATAGAGAAAATCATCCCGTTTTTCCTGTTACTTTGTGCAGCAGTAAGTGTTCTCACGACACTGGGTATTTTATTTACTTTATTAAGAGAATCGATCGGATTTTTCTCCGATGTTTCAATTGTTAATTTCTATACAGGATCAAACTGGTCTCCGTGGTCCGGCGAATATGGGGTTGCTCCGTTAATCGGTGGTACACTGCTTGTTACGCTGATTGCAACACTTGTTGCAGTTCCACTTGGACTAATGGCAGCCATTTTCTTGAGTGAGTATGCGAATGATAAAGTTAGAAGGGTCATCAAGCCTATCCTGGAAGTACTGGCTGGTATTCCTACAGTCGTCTACGGATATTTTGCTTTGACGTTCATCACTCCAATGTTTCAATCTATTATTCCTGATCTTGGAATTTTCAACGCCTTAAGCGCAGGGGTTGTCGTAGGAATTATGATTATTCCTATGGTTGCATCCCTTTCTGAAGATGCCATGAACTCTGTACCGAATGCTCTACGTGAAGGTGCGTATGGTCTGGGAGCTACGAAATTGGAAGTTGTAGTAAAGGTTGTTCTTCCAGCCGCTCTTTCCGGAATCGTTGCCTCTATTGTACTTGCTATTTCCCGTGCAATTGGGGAAACGATGATTGTAACGATTGCGGCCGGCGCTACACCGAATCTTACTTTCAACCCGACAGAGTCCATCCAGACGATGACTGCCTTTATTGTACAGGCTGCAACAGGGGATACGACATTCGGATCCACGATTTATTACAGCCTTTATGCAGTAGGTATGACCTTGTTTGTATTCACCTTGGTCATGAACCTGATTGCCCAGTACATTTCGCGTAAGTTCAGGGAGGAATATTAATGCTTGGACAGAATGAACAAAATATGAAGAAGCGCATGGAAGGCAGAGTAACCGCAAATAAAATCTCCATGGTTTTATTTGGACTTGCTACAGCTGTCGGCCTGATCGTTCTAGTTTTACTATTTTACCGTGTGTTGACTCAAGGGGTTGGATACCTCAGCTTGGATTATCTTTTAAACTTTCCTGCTCCGTACCCGGAAGAGGCAGGGATATATGCCGGCTTGATCGGGTCGATTTTCTTAATGGTCATCGTTGCCGTGTTTGCCATCATTATTGGTGTAGCAACAGCCATTTATCTTGAAGAATACGCACCCCAAAATCGCTTTACAGACTTTATTCGTGTGAATATCCAAAACCTTGCCGGCGTTCCGTCGATTGTGTTTGGACTTCTGGGATTAACTTTCTTTGTCTATATGTTCAGCTTTGGGTACACCCTTCTTGCGGGTGGTTTAACCATGGCACTTCTTATTCTTCCTGTTATCGTTGTGGCAGCGCAGGAAGCTGTCCGGTCTGTACCGTCTGAAATCAAGGAAGCTTCCTATGGAATGGGAGCCTCCAAGTGGCAGACGATTGCCCGCGTGATACTTCCAGCGGCAATACCAGGAATATTGACAGGTGCCATCATTGCGTTGTCACGGGCCATTGGGGAAACAGCTCCGTTGATTATTGTCGGAGCAGCTACAGCTATTTATACACTGCCGGATTCACTGCTTGCGAAGTATACAGTGATGCCGATTCAAATTTATAACTGGACGGGCAGACCACAGGAAGAGTGGCAGTATGTAGCCGGTGCGGGGATCATTATTCTACTGGCTGTCCTGCTTTTGATGAACTCAATCGCTGTCTTGATCCGGAACAAATATCAGAGACGCTTTTAATTAGGATGAGGAGGGTTTCATTATGAGTAAAGTAATGGAAGAGAAAACAAACGTGAGAAACGAACAAACAAAAAAACCTGAAGTGAAATCAGAGGTAAAAAAAGAGAAAACCAACAGCATCATCGAAGTGAATGATTTGAACCTATGGTACGGATCCGATCAGGCTCTTTATGAAGTAAGCATGGGTATTCCACAGGAACGGGTAACGGCTATTATCGGGCCTTCAGGCTGTGGTAAATCTACGTTCCTAAAGACATTGAACCGTATGGTTGAAATGGTGCCGATTGTTAAAACGTCTGGTTCTATTAAATATCGCGAACAGGATATCTTCAGCAGTAAATTCAAGGAAGAATACCTTCGTACAAAAGTGGGGATGGTTTTCCAAAAGCCGAACCCATTCCCTAAGTCCATCTATGATAACGTTGCTTACGGTCCACGTATTCATGGTGTGAAAAAGAAAGAAATTCTCGATCAGATTGTTGAAAAGAGTCTGAAAGGGGCAGCCATCTGGGATGAGTTGAAAGACCGTCTTCATGAGAACGCGTATGGATTGTCCGGCGGTCAGCAGCAGCGTGTGTGTATTGCCCGTGCCCTCGCTGTAGAACCTGACGTTATCCTTATGGATGAGCCGACTTCAGCCTTAGACCCTATTTCTACAGCAAAAGTAGAGGAATTGGTTCAGGAACTGAAGGAGAAGTACAGCATTGTCATTGTCACACACAATATGCAGCAGGCAGCGCGTATTTCTGATAAAACGGCCTTCTTCCTAAATGGGGAGCTTATTGAATATGCCGATACAGATAACCTGTTCCAAAACCCTCAGGATAAGCGTACAGAGGATTATATTACAGGACGGTTCGGCTAATTCGGGAAGGGGTATTCTATGTCCATTCGTGTTCACTTTGAGGAAGAACTTGAAAGTATAAAAGAACAAATTAAGGATTTAGCTATCGATGTCAAGTACTCCCTTGATACAGCCATCCATCTGTTGTATCAGGGAGATGTGGAGGCAGCTGAAAAATTAATTGAAGATGATGCGGTGATCGATGCAAAGGAAGAAAAAATCAACGAGGACGCCATTTTAATGCTTGCCAAGCAGCAGCCCGTTGCCCGGGATTTACGAAGAATTGTAACAGCCATTAAGATTTCTTCTGATTTGGAGCGGATGGCGGATCACTCTACAAACATTGCCAAGGCGACGATTCACCTCGGAAAAAATCATGGGATTCAGATTGACCCTGAGCTTCGGGAGATGGCCATTTTAGCGATGGATATGGTGGATTTGGCTGTGAAAGCCTTTGAACACGAAGACATTTCCCTGGCGAATAAGCTTGCAGAAATGGATGATGTCGTTGACCGGAAGTGCGGGGATGTAGTGAAGCAGATGCTTGAATTCACGGCCATCAATCCTGAACAGGTGCAGCATGTCATGCAGATGGCTTATATAGCCCGATATATAGAACGATATGCCGATCACATCACGAACATCGGTGAAAGTATCTTCTATCAAGTTAAAGGAAGAACGTATGATTTAAATTAATTAATAAAAAGCGTCTGGATATGGATATTCAGACGCTTTTTGTCATACCACCTGTAAGAAGAAAATAAAAAGACCGTAAGAGCACTCTACACGCTCTTGCGGTCTTTTTACATACGTTTATTTTGAAGTCATGGCCCCGGCCATTTCTTCGAACGACATGGTTGACTTGACTGTGGCCTGGCCGATTTGGATATACCGGCTGTAACCGCCGTCTTCCATAAATGCAGTAAAATCATCCGCATCCTCAATGATGCCGGCATCCACTAATTTTTCACCGATTTCGGGAGTTGTCGTACCTTCGGCAATATCAATGGTATACGTTGTCTCCCCGGAACTGGATGGTTCTGCTTTTCGGGTTGACGGATTTTCAGCTTTTACCGCTGCCCATTCCTCATTGGAGAGTACCCGGTATCCAGACTGCTCCAGATCGTCCAGCATATCTTGTTCACTCATAGATTCTGTAATCACTTCCGCTTCAGGGGATTCCGTATTCCAGTATGTTATTCCTAGAACAGCGGTTGATGTCAGTAATCCTATGGAAAAGGCCTGTATCCACTGCTTCATGATTGAACTCCCTGCTTCGGTCGGTGGACCATGGCAAGAACCTCATCTTCACTCAAATTCGTCTGCTTCGCTATGTAATGGGTTTTATAACCCTTTTGATACATGGTAAGCACCGTATCTGCTGCATTCAGTGGTGTGGAAGGCCTGCTTGTTTGTTTTTGATTGTGCTGATCGACAATTTCCTGTGTCAAATCTCCAGCAAGCAATTCCTCTTCAAGGACTTTCATTTTTTTCTTCATTTGATAATCGTTCTGCATCATTGTCAAGTTCATCTGTTCCATTTGATTCTCCAACTGTTTGATGCGGTCTTTAGCAAAGAAGGAAAGAATGAAAAAAACAATAGCTGCGCCCGCCAGCGCTGCAACTGCATAAAACATAATATCACTCCTAAACGAATCCCTGTTTATTTATATCATACAAATCACGGCATGGCTATGGGATATTCAGCCGTTTTTACTGGAATATTCACTTGAAAGACAGGCAGGTTTTTGTTATTATGAGTAAGTCTGATAATGTGATTAAGTCAGTGATTAGATACTAGGAGGAATGAACATGCGTGTAAACATTACACTTGCCTGCACTGAAACAGGTGACCGCAACTATATTAGTACTAAAAACAAACGTAAAAACCCTGAGCGCATCGAGCTTATGAAATACAGCCCGCGCGTTGGTAAGCACACACTTCACCGCGAAACGAAGTAAGCAGTAGGATTTATTCCTACTGTTTTTTTTATACATATCGGAGGTGACGGGATGGATAAAACAGCGTACCGCTTTAAAGGAAAAAGCATCCTTCATAACATATCATTAAGAGAGAAACAGTCCATTGAATCATCCATGTATCAGAGCTTATTCTCCAGTGAAGAATGGAGAAAGGCCAAGATTATAGGAGTCACTCTTTCGCAGGACCATGAATGGTCTACAGAGCCGATCATAGAAGAAGGCTGGAAAGCAGGGAAGACCATTGCGGCGCCCCGGTGTCTGCCTAAGGAAAAGCAGCTGGAATTTTATCAGCTGGACAGCTACAATCAGTTGGAGCGCGTTTATTTTGGATTAAGGGAGCCGGTGCGGGATAAAGATTGGTTCGTTGAAAAGAATGCTATTGATCTGCTGCTCGTTCCCGGACTGCTGTTCGATTCCAAAGGGTACAGAATTGGTTATGGTGGGGGATACTATGACCGTTATATTGAAGGCTTTAGAGGGAAGACGATGATGATGGCTTCAGAAAAACAGCGCGAGGATACCCTTCCGTTTGAGGACTATGATCAGCGGGTGGAATATGTTCTCACAGAAAAAGGGATTCATTCCACCTATACTCTGTAATACAATACTGGTTTAAAAATCAAAAGAAGCTTGTATAAGGGAAGAGAGCTGAACAGAAACTAGGCGTATCCAATCACAAATGAGGTGTCTTACATGCGTCTATTCTTTCGGTGGATCTTCATTATCGGGTCTTTGATTACAGCGTTATACAAGTATCGTTACCAAGCCCTGGATGTAGTCACGAGATTTCCTGCCCTGCGCCGGATGCTTGTACGTTTTTCTATGAATATCCCGTGGGTGCGGCAGAAATTTCTATCCCAGATGTTTCGGGGGCACTCTTGAAGCGGTCAGGTTATCCTGGCCGTTTTTTATTTGTACAGTCAGGTAGTGTGAATGGCTGTGCAGGTGGGAAGCGTGGTAATATGAAAGGTGCAGGGAGGGACCGCCATTGTTTATTGAACAGGAATATTACCTCTGGAAAATGGCTGACTATATGGTCCAGGTTCAACATTTCCAGGTTCTCCATGTGAATACGAATCATGGGGAGATATGGCTGGAGAAAAAAGTGAATAAAAAAAACCATGTGTTCAGGCTTTCCCATAAACAGCTGAATTGGAGAAATGAACTGGCGAGGGAACTGGAAACCGGGTATCGACAGCTCAATCAAAACCGGTCTCTATTTCGCGGAGGGAAGCTTGAGTTTCATATGGTATTCGTATCTGAACATCCTCCTGTTGACGAGTGGGAAGATACTGTAAAGGGGTATAAGGATCAAAAAATCCCATTGCATTTGTATTATATGAATGATGAAAACAAGGAGCAGGCACTGGCTGACCTTTTTCAATCACTAGACATCGATAAGCCTGAAATCAACCGGAGTATAAGGGAAGAGGAAATGGAAGCTTCCCTTCCTTATATGAAGCATCAGCTCGTGAAAAAACAGAAAGATCAAAGAGAGGCTGCAGCTTCCATTTTTGATTACGGTCGTCCCCGATTGACCTATGTTCTGTTAGCCGTCAACATTTTGGTCTTCCTTTATCTGGAGATCATCGGAAGCACAACCTCCATTGAAACGTTGATTTCCTATGGTGCCAAATATAACCCGGCAATTATGGAAGGAGAATGGTGGCGGATCTTTACGTCGACCTTCCTTCATATTGGCTTCATCCACCTCTTTATGAACATGCTGGCCTTGTATTATTTAGGTTCTGCAGTAGAGAGGATTTATGGCACGGTGCGTTTTGCGGTCATCTATTTTGCTGCCGGCCTGTTCGGAGGGATGGCAAGTTTCATGATGAATCCTTCGGTCGCTGCCGGAGCTTCGGGAGCTATCTTTGGGTTGTTTGGCGCCCTGTTGTTTTTCGGTGTTCAGTACAAGCAGCTGTTCCTCCGGACGATGGGGTATAACCTCATCGTGATTATCGGGATCAATATTGCTTTTGGTGTGATGGTTCCTCAAGTGGATAACGGCGCCCATATTGGCGGATTAATCGGAGGATTTACTGCGTCTGCAATGGTTCATATGCCGGCGCATTCCATGAAAAAATGGCAGCCCGCTGCTGCTCTGCTTTATATTGGAGCCATGGCAGCTATGGTATATCTTGGCATCACAGGCGTATTTAATGGGGAGCAGTCCAGGGTGGTTGTTGAGGAAGTAAGCGAGTTGAACGAACAGCAGTCCTACGGGGAAGTAATCCAACGCACCACCCAGGCTCTTGAAGACCCGCAGGGCTATGAGGCAGACCTTCTTTTCCACAGGTCCTATGCCTACCTGCAGTCCGGAGAGTCGTCAGAAGCCAAGGACGATCTCGAGCAGGTCATATCCATCGCGCCGGATCTGGCAGAAGCCCACTACAACCTGGCCCTTCTGCTTCAGCAGGATGGTGAATTGGAAAAAGCGGCTGAACGGGCGTCCACAGCCGCTGAATTAAATCCGGACAATACAAACTTTCAACAGTTGAATGAAGAATTGGCTCAATAATATTGAATGAGCTGATGTTTTTTTCCTGTATCATCTTCGTACAATACAATTAAATGCTTCCCATCCTTGTCGAACAGAATCAGAGGAATGTAACTTTGAATCGGATGCGATGATTTCGTATCGCTGATACCCAGCACATAATTTTTATACAGCCCTTCCCATAGTTGGCCTTTGATGCGTTCAGAATCAGCTTCATTTGTCCCGGGGAAGGGCTTGTTATGATAATCCGCAAGTTCTGTAAGAGCGACTGCTGTATATTTGTCCCGTGGAATTTGATAATGGGTGATAAGGTCCTGCCACTGGGCTTCAATCTGTTGGTCAATAGAATGATCGAGCCTTTGTTTCCATTCCTTTTCCTCCTCAGTCTCCGGTTGCTTAAAAGCGGTTCGGAGCGAGTGGGGGGAATCGATGACGTACAGTTCATCCTTGGAGGTGGCCTGCATGCTCTTTATTTCATTTTCCCCTTCATGAACCTCTCCGTGGTGAAAGGAAACCGCCTGATATTTTTGACTGTCTTCGCCATGGAGCGACGTTTCTTTTTCAATGACGTCTGCATTCTCCTTCCACTTCGATACAACCCCTTTCAATCTTCCATTCACGTAAAGCAGGGAAACGTCCTGCCTCAAATACACAGGACTTTCACTTTTGGAAGCTACCTTCCAGGATACTTTGTATTCATCCTCGTCTTCCTCAGCGTCATAATCAAGAGCGGTTCCAAATGATTCGAATATTTCCGATTGATCGATTGGGAAATATTTGATGACGGGCTGCTCTCCAGTCTGGGTGAATAATGCCAGGGCGACTGCCAGAGTCAGCGGGCCCAGCACCCAGTAGATCCACACTTTTTTCATTCGACTCTCTCCTTGGCCTGTCACAATCTTGAATTAGTAAAGGATATGTATTGAAAAAGCAGGACATGCCTCTGACTGGAACTTCTACATGAACCTCTGCGCATGAAATCGGGGGTTTGTAGGAAAAATAAAAGATAGCACAGGAGAGTGTAAGGAGGCAGGCGCGTGGAAGAAAAGAAAGATCAGCGATTGTTTGACAGTTATGAAGAAAATGTAGCGTATATGAGAAAACGACTCGGCGTGGACGAAAGCTTTGATATGGTTCATCTGGACCTGGTATATGCCGGCCGGGGGATGTCCTTGTTCTTCATCGATGGCTTTGTGAAGGATGATATTCTTCACTATTTAATGAAGCTGTTGTCTCGTCTGGAGCCAGAGCAGCTCGATCCCGATCCTTTAGATAAATTATTGAAAACCCATCTTCCCTATGTAGAACTGGGGCAGGAAAAAGATATGAATCAGGCGGCCAATCTCGTTCTGGGAGGACCGACAGCCCTTCTTGTAGAAGGGGTCGACGAGATCATTATCATTGATGCCCGGACCTACCCCGTACGCGGGCCGCAGGAACCAGATCTGGAAAGGGTTGTCCGTGGCTCCAGGGACGGCTTTGTAGAAACGATTATTTTTAACACCGCCCTGACAAGAAGGCGTGTGAGGGACCGGTCCTTACGAATGGAGTATCTGCAGGTCGGAAGAAGATCGCTGACAGATGTCTGTATCTGTTACATCAAGGATATTGCCGATACAGATCGAGTGGATCATCTGAAAAGGGTGCTGCAGGAGATCGATACGGACGCTCTACCTATGGCGGAAAAGACGATCGAAGAATATATCAGTGGGCAGCATTGGAACCCCTACCCGGTCATTCGTTACACAGAGCGGCCGGATACAGCGGCCGCCCACTTGTATGAAGGACATATACTCGTCATTATTGATGGATCTCCAAGTGTCATGATTACTCCGGCAACGTTCTGGCATCATATGCAGCATGCGGAGGAATACAGGCAGAAACCATTGGTGGGGGCTTATTTACGGTGGGTCCGCTATTTTGCGTTTTTTGCATCTATTTTTGTTCTGCCCCTGTACTTCTTATTTTCAAAAAATCCAGACCTGCTTCCGGAGTCCCTTTCCTATATCGGTCCAACAGAAGCGGGAACCATCCCATTACTTGTGCAGTTCCTTTTTGCTGAAATTGGAATAGATATGCTGCGGATGGCCGCCATCCACACCCCGTCTTCTCTGGGGACAGCTCTGGGGCTCGTGGCTGCCATATTAATCGGACAGGTCGCCGTGGAAGTCGGGCTCTTTTCAAGTGAGGTCGTGCTGTACCTCGCCCTTGCTGCGGTTGGGACGTTTGCTACACCAAGTTACGAGGTCGGTCTGGCGGACCGCCTTTCCAGGCTCGCGCTTCTCTTGGCTGTGGGACTTTTCGGACTTAAAGGGTATGTGATCGGGATTACGTTCTGGCTGATTTACCTGACGCGGATGCAGACGTTCAAAACCCCGTATCTCTGGCCGTTTATGCCGTTTTCCTGGAAGCCCTTAAGAGATGTGCTGCTGCGTTCGCCCATTCCTTTGAAAAACAGACGACCCGCCTTTCTTCACCCGAAAGACCCTGACCGCTGACGGCCGGGGTTTTTCTGCATTTTCAATTGGACCGACTCTTGCTATAATAGGAACTGGTGATAAAATATGAAAACGATTTATGATGTTCAGCAGTTTTTAAAAAAATTTGGAACGATCATATATATTGGTGATCGGACAGCAGACTTAGAAATGATGGAAGATGAGATCCGGGAGCTCTATCAATCCCAGTGTATGACAACAGAAGACTTTCAGATGGCTTTATTGCTGCTCCGCAGTGAAATTGCCCGGGAGAGAGACCGGCAGGAGGGGGACAATCGACGATGAGCGGACAGGTGTACATAGGTGCTGATATTGGCGGTACAACGATTAAGCTTGCTTTTATTAACGAAGATGGACAAATTATGAAAAAGTGGGAAGTTCCGACGAATACGGATGACAAAGGGGCGGCCATTCCTGAAGACATTTCCGAAGCCGTAGAGCAGGTCCGGGCGGAGCTGGGCATCAATCCGTCACAAATTATGGGGATCGGGGCAGGAGCTCCTGGATTTGTGGAAACTTCAACTGGTTATATCCACGAAGCTGTAAACATAGGCTGGAAAGATTTTGACTTCGGTCGAATTTTAAGTGGACTGACGGGCTATGACGTTTGGGTCGATAATGATGCCAACCTTGCAGCGCTCGGAGAGAACTGGCTCGGGGCAGGGCGCGGATGTAAAGAACTCATCGCGGTTACGCTTGGAACTGGAGTAGGCGGAGGTGTGATCGCCAACGGCAGTGTATTGAATGGGGCGAATGGAACAGCAGCAGAACTCGGCCACGTAACGGTCATCCCTGAAGGCGGGGCCCCTTGTAATTGTGGGAAGACCGGATGTCTGGAAACAGAGGCGTCAGCTACAGGGATTGTTAGAAAGGCGAAAGTGGAAGCGGAAAACTATGATGACTCTGCTCTTCATTCCTTTATTCAATCCGATGAGCTTACAGCCAAAGATGTCTTCCAAGCTGCTGCGGAGGGAGACGAAGCGGCATCGGTTGTTCTTCATCAGGTAACCGACGTGCTTGGAATGGCAATTGCCAACATGGCAATCGTTATCAACCCTGAGAAAATTGTCATCGGTGGTGGGGTTTCACAGGCTGGTAATCAACTGCTGAACCCCTTGAAGACGGCGTACCGTAAATATGCCCTTTCCCGAACAGCGGAAGCGTCCACTTTTGAATTTGCAGAACTTGGAAATGATGCCGGGGTTATCGGTGGAGCGTATTTAGTGAAAAAGAACAAATAAAAAACTGGAGCCTTGTCGGCTCCAGTTTTTTTGTGGGGATTCGGCTCATAGAAAACATTCTTCATGTTGAAGGAGGCCATTATAATGAAATAGGTAGATAGACCTTATCAAAACTGGTAAAATCAGGGTAATAAAATTTGAAACTTTTATGGTACAATAGACGTCATATATAAAGTGACGGTTTAATATTGATAATAAGTGGAAAATGTAAAGTTAAATAATGGCTATGGTTAAAAAGTGTAAAGATATGGCCATAGATGTACTAGAGGAGGAACCACCATGCAATTGAGAAATATTCGCATGCCTTTATTTATGATTGCTACGGTTTTATTTGGTATTAAGACATACATCGTTTACCGATTTATGTTTGATTTATCGATTGAAAACCCCATGCAGGAATTGATCCTGCTGTTTAATCCGATTGCGAGTGCCTATTTGATTTTCGCCATCAGTGTATGGATGAAACCTAAGAATCAAAGGAAATACTTACGGTGGACCGTGCTTCTCGGTTCTTTTATTTTGTTCGTGAACTTGATCTTCTATCGGAATTTCACTGATTTCATTACCATTCCTGTATTGTTCCAGGGGAATAATGCAGCGGACTTAACAGGGAGTTTCCTTACGCTTCTGCATATCGAGGATATTTTCATTTTTGCCGATGCAGCCATCGTCTGGTACTTGAGCAGACAGAGGTTTGATTTGACTGTAAAGCTTCCTAAGCGTGGGAAGATCGCTGCAACAGCCGTCACTTTTCTGCTGCTGGCCGGCAATGTCGTCCTTGCTGAAATTGAGCGTCCGATGCTGTTTGTGCGTGCCTTTGACCGCGAGTATCTCGTCAAAAACATAGGCATCTTTAACTACCACGTGTATGATGCGACCATGCAGACAAAAACGAGAGCGCAGAGAGTATTCGCTGATGGTAGTGAAATCAGTGAAATCGAGTCTTATCTTCAAGAGAAATCACCGGATGAAGCTGATAAGGATGCTGATTTGTACGGAATCGCTGAAGATAAAAATGTGATTTTCGTGAGTGTGGAATCTTTCCAGCACTTTTTATATGATTCAGAAATCAATGGAGTAGAGACCACACCTTTCCTGAACGAATTGAAGGAAAGCAGTGATACGGTTACGTTTGAAAACTTCTATCATCAGACTGCTCAGGGGAAAACGTCTGACTCAGAATTTATCGTGGAAAATTCGTTGTACCCTCTTGGCAGGGGAGCGGTGTACTTCACCCATGCCGGGAATGAGTACCATGCGCTTCCTGAAATTCTCAACAATGAAGGATATGAAACATCTGTTTTCCATGCTAACAATGGAAGCTTCTGGAACAGGGATGTGATGTATGACAATATCGGATACGATGAGTTCCACGATGAACAGTCCTTTGACGTGACACCGGAAAATTCCTTTGGATGGGGACTTGAGGATAAGGCGTTTTTCGAGCAGTCGATTGATTATTTGAAAGAGCAGGAGCAGCCGTTTTACAGCAAGTTTATTACGCTGACCCACCATTTCCCATTCGAACTGCCGGAAGAAAAAGCGCATATTGACAAATACGATTCCAATTCCAATACGTTGAATGCATACTTCCAGACAGCCAGGTATACAGATGAAGCGCTGGAACAGTTTTTCCAACAGCTGAAGGATGCGGATCTTTATGAGGATTCCATTATTGTTATGATGGGTGACCACTACGGCATCAGCGATTTTCATAATAAAGCGATGAGTCAGTTCCTTGGAGAAGAAGTGGATCCATTCGTTCAAACACAGCTGCAGCGTGTCCCGTTCATGATTCATATCCCAGGGTATGAAAATGGGGGCGTGGAGAATAAGGTCGTCGGGCAGATTGATGTGAAACCGACCCTGCTGCATTTGCTGGGGGTTGATTCCGGAGGAGATATGACCTTTGGTGACAACATGTTCTCTGAGAAGAAAAAAGATTTCATCGCCCTCCGTGATGGCAGTTTTGTGACGGAAGAGTATGTCTATACCAGTGAGACATGCTATGACAGGGAAACAGGGGAACCGTTGGAAGAAGGGCAGGCGGAAGCTTGTGAACCTGTGAAGCAGGAAGTGGACCAGGAGTTGAACTACTCTGATAATATTATTTACGGAGATTTATTCCGGTTCTATGATTTTAAATAATGAGAAAAGCTTGTACAGTTGAACTGTGCAGGCTTTTTTTCTGCTGCATAAATGTCCTATCAGGAGGGTAAAGATAGGCAGATAGATGAAAAAGGGGGAAGGGCTGTGTTTCGTTTTGAACATGTCAGCCAGCAGCCGCTGGAGGATTTGAATTTTACAATAGAAAAAAAAGATCAAGTCATTTTATTCGGTCCATCAGGAGCTGGAAAAAGCACGCTGTTATTTTTATTGAACCGACTGAATGATCCCGGGAAGGGGACCATCTATTTTAAAGATGCGCCTATCTCTGAACACCCTGTAACGGAATTAAGAAAAAAGGTGGGGCTGGTCCTGCAGGCTCCGAATTTGTTTCCGGGGACCGTTCTGGACAATTTGAAATATGGTCCCAGCCTTTTTGGTGAATGGCAGGAAGAGGACGGCAGGAGGCTCCTGGATTATGTCCAGCTGCCATCCAGCTATTTGGAAAGGGATGTCGATCAACTGTCCGGAGGAGAAAAGCAGCGGGTTTCCCTGGCAAGGACACTTGCGAATTCACCGGATGTCCTGCTCCTGGATGAACCGACAAGTGCACTGGATTACCGGACGGCTGAAGAAATCGAGGAAGTGTTGGAAGAGCTCATACAAGAACACGAACTGACGATGGTGATGGTTACCCATAATTTGAATCAGGCCCGGCGGCTTGGAACGCGCGGCCTTTTTGTTGCTGACGGAAAGCTTCAAGAGGATGGAACCATCCCGGAAATGTTGGAAAACCCGAAAACGGAACGACTCCGTGAATTTTTGGAACAGTAAGGATGTGGTGAAGGTTGGCTCCTGAAATATCAAATCAGTCATTATTATTTTTAGTGATCTTTGTCATCGTCCCGCTTGCTTTGTCTTATTTTTATCAGCTTGGAGTCAGTAAAAGTGTGTTGTGGTCAACATTCAGAGGGACGGTGCAGTTGTTTGCCATCGGCTACATATTAACCTTTCTATTTGAACTCCCGGCCTCTTATGGTATTCCTCTTATGCTCTCGGTTATGATCATCATCGCCACTTTTCATGCCAGGCAACGGGGAAAAGAGCTGCCTTATGTCGGCTATGTCTTATTCGCCGGTCTGGTTGCGATTGAGGCAGGAGTGCTCGGTCTCTGGCTGATCTTTGACATGATCCAGTTTAAGCCCTCAGAAGTCATCCCGATGAGCGGGATGGTCATTGGGAACAGTATGACAGCCATGGGACTGGCTCTCGAAAGGATGAAGAGTGAGTTCAAGGAAAATAATGGTCGGCTGCTGGCGGCTTTATCACTCGGAGCGGAGCCGAAGCAGGCCTCACATTTAATTGTACAAAAAACACTGCATGCTTCATTGATCCCAAACGTAGACCGGCTGAAGACCATTGGTCTTGTACAGCTTCCCGGAATGATGACGGGTTTGATACTCGGAGGTGTATCGCCGGTTATGGCGATTAAATATCAGCTTGTGATTTCCCTGAGTATCTTTTCTTCTGTATCCTTAAGCTCTATGTTTATTACGCTCGCTATGTATAGGTATTTCTTTAACAGGGAGAAGCAGCTGCTCCAGTCGGAAGAGGAAATCCGCAGTTCCAGATCCTAAAAAAAGCAGGCTCTTCATCAGAAGAGCCTGCTTTTTCATTTAAGCAAAGAGATTGTACCAGATTGTCATGACAGAGAACCAGCCAAAAACTAAAGCTGAGGCCCCTGCAAAAAGGACAGCGAAAAAGTTTTTTGTTTTCAGTTCGCGGAAAATTGCAAAGACACAAAGAATTGTAACAAGTAATAGAAGAATAGCTGTTACCAAATTCAGCACCTCCCGGCTCACTTTTCTTTATTATCATCCCAAAACCATGGATGTTATACTATATGTAACGAACGTTGATACTCATATTTTATAGTATTATAAGGAAAATGTCGAGTTATCTCTCCGTATTTTCTGAAAATCAAAAAGAGGTGGATCCTATGATGAAAATTTCCCGTCTTCCCTTAGGACCGGTATCCACAAACGCTTACATTATTCATGAGAATAAAAAAGCGCTGGTTATCGACCCCGGCGGTGATTACAAAAAGCTGGAAAGTTATCTCCAGGAAAGAGAACTGGACGTGAAAGCAGTCCTTCTGACACATGCCCATTTCGACCATATCGGTGCCGTCGATGAGGTGAGGAAGGCCTATGATGCTCCTGTGTACATACACGAAAACGAAGCCGGGTGGCTTGGAGATCCTGAGAAAAATGGTTCCCAGCTGTTTGGGCTTGGCCGGATAACAGCGGCTCCCGCGGATGAGTTCCTTAAGGAAGGGCCAATGGAACTGGAAGGCTTTCCGTTTGAAGTGCGTTTTACTCCCGGTCATTCACCGGGCAGCGTGTCCTTTGTGTTTAGGAATCAAAGGTTTACCATCGCGGGTGATACACTCTTCCAGCGCGGCATTGGGAGAACGGACCTTCCTGGTGGAAGCCGGGAGGTGCTGGAGGACAGCATCCGGACGCAGTTGTTTTCGCTGCGGGCGGATATGCGGATTTTCCCCGGACATGGCCAACCGACTACAGTGGGCGAAGAGATAGAGGAAAATCCTTTCCTTAACTAAAAAAAAGCTGTTATCCATGGAACTGGATAACAGCTTTTTTTCTAGTGTCCACCAAACCCCGGTACCAGAATAAACGAACAGTAGTAAGTAAAACCAATCATAAAGACTGTCAGGTATGAGAAAAATATGTACACATACATACGCTCTGACAGCTTAAGATACCCAATAGTAAGGAAAAAAGCCGTTTGAACTAGTGAAAGTAGAGATGCTTCCACCATATCACCGGTATAAAACATGACAGCGAAAATACCTGTCCAAAAGGCCAGAACTCGAAACATACGATCCATGCTTTTTTCCCCCTCCTTTTCTGTCGTTAAACCATCACCCATATTATATACGACCCTGAAATAATTGTAAATAAAACGGATACATGTTCCTTTGTGTAGTATGTGTATATCCATTTACACTTACTCGTAATCGTCCTGATTCAGTGTGAACTCTTTACCTCATCTGATCTTTTCATGGATCTTGCTTGTATTTTTCGATGAGTGCTGCGTAATTATGCAGAAAAATGCCTTATAATTGTGAACATTTTATGTCAAGTGAAGAAATGTGTTTAAAATATTGTACAAAGGTTATACAATCACTGTACAACAATAAATAATACACAGCGAGGAGAGCTGAGCATGGAAGAGTTGAAATTTTATACCTACCCGAGTTGCACGTCCTGCCGACGCACGAAGTCATGGTTAAACAGTCAGGGGGTCGTTTTTAACGAACAGCACTTGTTCCGTGAAACTCCTACAGCCGATGAACTGAGACAGATTCTCGCCCTTACAACAAATGGAATTGATGAAATACTAGCTAAAAGAAGCAAGGAATTCAAAGCTTTGGATATTGATGTAGACGACCTTTCCCTCAATGAATTTTTGAACCTTGTGATTGAAAAACCGAAATTGCTGCGCCGTCCGATTTTGACAAATGGCGAAAAGCTTGTCATTGGCTATGATCCTGAGGGACTGCGTGGAATTACAGATAAACGCGTGGAATACACAGAAAAAATTTCATGAACTTACTTAATGGTGCACCTGAATGGAGGTGCATTTTTATTTGTCTGGATATTGGTAAGTGACAACATATTTACTTCCCGATTGGTTCACGGATAATTCCCAGCTGCACTTCCATAAGGCTTCGGTTTCTTTCCTGCATTCCGCAGCGGCTGTTCCGTTCGCGGTGCGGTAGGAATAGGGAAAAACCGCCTCGCTATCCGGTACCTGTGCCAGCTCAGTGTTGATGTAGTGCCGTGCTCTCTCCAGCAGATGCTTTTTTGTAATGCCATATTGGTGGCTTTGTGTAAGCCTGTAGTGGTTTTCAAAGGAAGCAGCTGTGTATGATACAAGAAGGACAAAGACAAGGGTAACCATCAGGACCCAGGGGAAAATCATACCGGATTCACTTTTTGTGAGGCAGGTGAACCACCTCTTCAAAGGTTTCCTCATTTGTTAAACCCACCTCTACAGATACTGTAAAGTCCTTTTCGGTATACGACAGGTTTTTAACGTTTTCCAGAAGGATTTCGTATCCCTTTCCATTTACCGTACGTTTAATCGTGGAGCCATTTTGGGAGATTTCGATAGTCCGGTCATCCTTGTCTGTAACGACAAGGACGTCCCGGGTGAAGGTATACGTCTTGGACTGACTTACCTCCTCATAAAGAACATGGGTGAATTGTTCCGCAGCAAATTTCTCTGTATAGCTGCTCATACCTTTAATGAGAAGAAAGACGGGACTGATGAAGGCTGTTACGATTGTCAGGAGTGTCAGACTTAGAACAACTTCCGTGAAGGTATAGCCCTTATTCCGGCGGAACATCATACAGGCAGAATTCATTTTCGCGATCATTGATATCCTTCCAATAGGCACAGCCCGTGCCACCGCCTTCCTCTGTGAATATCAGTGTGACTGGAATTTGAATTTGATACACTTTTGTATAAGGATAGGGCCGGTTCTCTTGGAGGTGAAGGTGATATTCATTGTATAAAAGGGAAACAGCTTCCCGTTCCCATGAAAGAGCAGCCCGGCCGTTTTCGAGTGAGATAAGAGCCGGGAAGAGGGTGAGAAGCAGCACCAGCAGGACACTGAACGCTGTAACGGTTTCCAGAAGAGTGAACCCGTTAGAGTTCCTCAATTCTCATCCTGCTCGTCCCAAAAGGGAACGTGATTTTATACGTAGCATCAAGTGATGAAATCCTCATCGTCCCGGCTTTCCGGATGGTCCCCTGCTGGTTGAAGTAAACGTTATAGGGAAGTGTCAGCATTTCAATCGTCCACCCTTCAGGCAGTGTAGTTTTTGTGATGGTTTCCCTGTGAAGGGAGTCGTAAATGTAATAGTATCCCCGGCTTGTATTAAAACGGAGTGAATGGTACCCATGATCGTTCATGGATAAGTGTTGAATGAGGTATACATCTTCCTTGAATTGTTCCAGGACCTGCGTAGTCTTCACTTGCTCATAAGTGGAGTGGTGGATCGGAGTCAGGCAGAGAATCAGCACAGACCATGTGAGCAGGACGAGAAGCGTTTCTGTCAGGGTAAATCCTTTATTCCCCCGCAGCGTCCACTACCTCACCGTTTGTAATGGTCAGGGCTGTACCATCTGGACATTCGGTTGTCTTGATGTATTCAGCTGTTTTCAACTCTTCGATGGTCGGAACAGCATTGTTTTCGACTTGATAAGCTTCCATCTGAGCTTCCACCGTCACTTTTAAGGCGTCACACCCTTTAGTTCTGATATTTTCTGTGTTCTGCGACAAGTTGGGGATGGTGATGATCAGCAGAACAGAAATCACGAGCAGAACGATCAGCATTTCTATCAGCGTAAACCCTTTTTCATTTTTCCACATAGGTCGATCTCCTTTATTTATAATTGATTCATCCATTGGTAGAGGGGCAGCATAATAGCGGCGTAGACCATTACAATGACAAAAGCAATGCCGACAAAAAAGACAGGCTGGATCCATTGGATGGATTTCTGGATTTTTTCCTGCATGAGGGTCATGAGAAACTCCGAGAACAGATCCAGTTCGTGCATGAGAGCTTGCATATCATTGGTATGATGGAACACATCCGTCAGTTCTTTTCGTAACAAACGGCATTGGTGAAGGGAAGCGGATATGGTGCTCCCTTCAGACAGGTTTTCGAGAATATTCGTACAATAGTAGGACAGGATGTCATGCTGCTTGTGCTCCTTGACGAGCATGAGGGCATCCTTCAGAGGGAGTCCGGCTTGGAAAAGGGAGGCCAGATGGGAGGAAAAGAGAAAAGAAAGCCTGTAGGAATGATACATACGCAGTGGAGCAAATCTTTCGATTACCTGCATTTTTTTCTCAAACGGCAGCATTGGAATGAAAACAGCGAGCCCTGCTCCTAGAATAAAGATAGCGGCAAACAATATAGCAGCGGTGTTTAAGCCATGGTTCATAAGGTGCATAAGCGTCAGAGAAGAACTTTGCTGATCAGCAAACAAGGTAGTGAAATTAGGGATGATCGTCCTTTTCATAATGATAAAAGTAAGGAAAAGGAACAGAAGAAGGAAAACGGGGTAGCGGACAGCCGCGAGAAATTTCTCCTTGTATTCTTTCTTCATAAGCAGAAGTTCACGGCACTGTTTAAACGTTTTTGGCAGGTCATCCTGGTACTGACTGAAGGAGAGGTACTGGGTGACGGTATTGGAAAAATGGGCTTTCTCCAGCGCAAGGCTTAACGTGTCACCTCCTTTCAGCACTTCAATCAATTGATGACTGACTGGCTGGAGGCGCGCGTCCCATCCTGTCATAGAGAGGGACTCGAGCAGGGGGTATCCTTTTTCGAGGATATGACTCAACCTGTGAAAAAAATCGATCTGCAGTTGAATGGAAGGGCCCGGTGTTCGTTTAATCGGCCATTTCTTCCCTAGAAATGAAGCCGAGCGCATAAGCTTTCCTCCTTAGTTGTTCGAAAGTATAAATAGAGGAGGGACTCCCGTTCAGAGCCCGGAGCAGCTGACTGCCCTCCAGTGTTTCAAGGATGGCCGCACGTTTAGGAAGGCGGTCTTTTCCAGTAAGGGAAACCAGCTGCTGAGCGGCGATGGCCAGGAGTGTCTGTTCCATTTCCACTTGTTGAATGTTCATTTCCCTCAGCCTGTGCAGGGTTCCCTCGGCATTTTTAGCGTGGATTGTACTAATGACGAGATGCCCGCTTAAGGCCGCTCGGAAGGCGAATTGAGCGGTTGCCTGATCGCGTATTTCACCAACCATAAGAAGATCAGGATCATGTCGGAGGGCTGCTTTCAACCCGGTATCATAGGTGATGCCCGCACGCTCATTCACCTGTACCTGAATAAGGTTGTTAATATTTTTCTCAATAGGATCCTCGAGTGTGATGGCCTGATACGAACTCTGCGTCATCAAGGCTTGAAGAAGGGCATATAAAGTGGTGGTCTTTCCACTGCCGGTCGGTCCTGTGAATAAAATCATGCCGCTGCGGTGATGAAGCCATCGTTTCAATCGTTTTCCTTGATGAGGGAAAAGAAATAACTGTTCCAGCGGGGTATGATCCATAGGATTGAGGATTCGGACAGCGAGGCTTTCGGAGTCCTGGATAGGAAGCGTAGAGAGACGGAGGTCAAAGAGGCTGCTGCCGGAGCGGTGTTGAAAGGTCCCGTTCTGCGGACGTTTCTGCTCACCGATATCCATCCCGGAAGTGAACTTAAAGTAGGAGAGTGTTTTTTGGTACAAAGGCATAGGAAGACTGGAGTGGAAAATTCTTTCGCCATGGATCCTGAAATAAATGGAGCATGATTCGCGGTAGGGGGAAAAGTGGATGTCCGAGGCGGACTGCTGAACTGCGGAGACGATCAGGTCATAAGCATAAGTCGCAATGGATTTCAAAGGGTTATCACCTCATTTATATCGTGGTTAAATAGAAGTATTCGACATAAAGTGAAAATATCCTGCATGAAAATAGGAAAGGGGAACAAAATGATTTATTTAATTGGTTTTATGGGAAGTGGAAAATCAACCATCGCTTCAAGGCTTGCAGAGAAACTACAGTGCTCCTGCATAGAAATGGATGAAAGTATCGAAAAGCAGGAGGGAATGACTATCCCGGAAATGTTTGCTCAGCATGGCGAAGGCTATTTCAGGGAAAAAGAACGGGATTTTCTGCGAGGCTTAGAGGATGAAGCCGTTGTTTCCACCGGAGGCGGTGTCATATTGTCCAAGGAGAACCGTGAGATGATGCGGGAGGGCACCGTGATCTACCTTCATGCCGGATGGGACACCATTGTGAATCGATTGAAAAATGATACATCCCGGCCGTTATGGTCAGGGGATGAATCGGAGAAAAAGCAGCGTTTTGAAGACAGGCTTACCCTTTATAAGGAAGCCGCTCATTACGTGGTTGTCGTGGACGATAAAGCTCCAGAAGTCATTGCTGAGGAGATTGCCGCACGTCTAAAATGATGAATTCCCGGGCATACTATTTGTAATTGATGCTTAAAAGAGGGGATTTTATGAACCAAAATGACTATGTGAAGTTTTTGACGGAGGAAATGGTCAAATACATGCAGCTGTCCAAAGAAGAAAAGAAACAGAGAAAGCGGGAAAAACCTTCAAAGAAATCGTCTGTTTACTGGTTTGGATTAATTCCTCTTGCTATACGCATGTTCAAAAGGAAACGGAACATCTCCCATCATTAAAAAAGCCGCTGTTCATCAGCGGCTTTTTTGATGGATCCACGGAGCACTTGTTTCCTGAGAAATATAAAACAAACCACCATTGACCACTTCAAGCTTAATGCAGGGCTTATAGCGGGTATCCATCTGGTCACGTTCTTTCGTAAACGACTCGAGATCGATGTCTTCCGACGCATAAAAGGATTCAAGCAGCGCTGTTTCTCTTTGTAAATGCTGATGTGATTCCACCGCCCATTGATTATTTTGTGATGAAATATACGTCTCCACGTGCTTTTCCATCCGTCTGTATGCGTTGGAAAGAGAAATGACAGGCGTCATGGGGAACGTATAGTCTGATACAGTGTTTCCGAACGGGACCGTTTCCAGTTTTTCCATCATCTTTAACATCATCGTTCCATGAATGAGATTCAATCCGATGGAAAGTGGTTCATCCCGTGCCTGTTTCCCGCGGTAATGCAGCAGGAAGTTGACGACAAGCCACGGACTTACAGCTGTATGGCCTGCATTCTCCGGCGGGATGCGCTCATACAGCCGGGCAGTCTTTCCTTTATTGATGGCTGTTTGATAGAGGGCATGCAGTTTAGGTGTTCCGGCATGAAGGTAGATGCCTTGTTTCTGACTGCCATCGGTCTGGGTGAACGTGAGGCGCATCGGTTCGCCTTCGCGGTTCATCTTTTTCATATAGTGCCAGTAAAAGGGGCGGTTCATGATTTCTTCATCCATTTCACTCGTCAACTGGACGGTGAAATGAGTGGGGCCTTTTTCAAGAACCGGACAATTATAGGCAGCGAAAAAATGTTCAACAAATGCAGCGTAGGGGTGGGGAACACTCAACTCGATTCTCTCCTTTCATTAACCGTATGTTCAACGTAACTGACAAGATTTTTTAACTTAATGTCCATTTCCCCCTGACTTTCGGACTGTTTGACAATCGACTGTATCTGCTGCTCAAACGTCCCGCCGGGAATCTGCTCGAGAATGTGATCCAGATCCCCGACCGCATTCTTAAAGACCTCAATTTTTTCATACAACATCTTCATAATGTGGTCCTCAATCGTGTTTTCTACAGCAAAATTATAAATATTCACATCATATTTTTGTCCGAAACGATGAATTCTTCCAATGCGCTGTTCAAGACGCATCGGATTCCAGGGGAGATCATAGTTGATCATATGGTGGCAGAACTGGAGGTTGATGCCCTCTCCGCCTGCTTCTGTAGCGACCATCACCTGTGCTTTGTTTTGAAAAAGCTGTTTCATCCAGTCACGCTTGCTCTTATTAAATTTCCCGCTGAATGGAACAGATGTGATTCCATGCTGCTGTAAATACCACTGCAGGTAAAACTGGGTGGCTCTGTATTCGGTGAAAACGATGAATTTCTCATCTTTTTCCTTTATCAGATCCACCATACGTTCAGCTTTAATATGGTGGGGAAGCCGGCCGAGCGCCTCGATGAAATCATCATAAACCGCTTGTCTTTCAGGTGGGGCTTTCTTCTTCAATTGGGTTAGAGACATGTAACAGGCTTCCCTTGAAGAACACAGTTCTTTGGCCAGGGTCAGCCATGTGAACGAAGGATGATCAGCTTTTAACTGTTCAAGGGATTGATATAGTTCGGCTTCTTCATTTGTAAATGTCAGTCTTTCATTCCTCACCCTGCGTTTAGAGGAATCAAGCCCTGTATCTTTTCTGCGGTTGCGGATCATCAGCTGACCGACAAGGGAGTGAATATGCTGGATATGCTCTTCTTCCCGGGCATGCTTTTGATATTTCTTTTTAAAGTCCGTCAGGTTTCCTAAATATCCGGGCTTCAGGATGGATACAAGGTTAAATAAATCACTCAGCTTATTCTGGATGGGGGTGGCTGTGAGAAGAAGGCAGTAGGTCTTTTTTAAAGACTGGACAAACTGATAATTCTTCGTTTGATGGTTCTTCAGCTTATGGGCTTCATCAATGATGATAAAATCGTATTCCTGGGAAAGAATCTCTTCTCTGTGATGGTCCCTTTTAGCCATATCAATGGATGTAACCGCAACATCCCACTCTTTCCAGGACGCCTGCTTTTTTCTCGGGGATGCAGCCTGGATGTAGAATTTTTCATTCAATTCCTGAATCCACTGATTAACGAGGGATGCAGGAGTAAGAATGAGCACTTTTTCAGCTCGGCCTCGAATCATGTATTCTTTTAAAATCAGCCCGGCTTCCAATGTCTTTCCGAGTCCGACCTCATCAGCCAGAATCGCACGGCCGTTCATGTGATGAACGACGGTTTCCGCGGCTTCTATCTGATGATCCATAAAGTCTACATGAGGAAGGTGATCAAGTGCCAGCAGACCTCCGAATTCCGGCACGGTTTTGAATTGGGCAGCCTGGTAGGCCAGTTTAAATCCTTCCCAGGAGGCCAGATGTTCCGATTGGTCAAGATGGCTGGACAGAGAGTGGATGAACGTTTGATCTGGATGAATGGTAAACATGGAAACAACCCTCCGGATTCCGATATTTTAAGATTGTGAATTGTTGTAGAATTTTCGTGTTCTTTGCCGGACACGCATGATATAATGAACGGGAAATGAAGTGTCATCCATACATTACACGATAGTATGCCCGGTAAAATCTAGGAAAATACAAACGCGAATGACTGCAGAGGGAGAGACCCTTGTAAGGGCGCCGAAGGAGCAAGCAGAATTGTGAATCTCTCAGGCAAAAAGACCTCTGCAGGACGCAGCTCTGGAGAGCGTCTGCCTTCTACGGGCGGACCACCCAAGAAGCAAACACCCTCCACAGGTGTGAAACTTTCTGGTTCACGGACAGAGACTCCCGCTTATAGCGGAGGAGTCTCTTTTTTTATGGGCGGAACGACGTAAAGGAGTGGTTGAATTGACAGAATTGAAACGAACACCTTTATATCCCGAGTATGAAAAGCTTGGAGCGAAAACCATTGATTTTGGAGGCTGGGATCTGCCGGTGCATTTTTCCGGCATTAAAGAGGAGCATGCAGCGACAAGAAATGCGGCTGGTCTTTTTGATGTGTCTCACATGGGGGAAATCATGATCGAAGGATCCGACAGCCTGGCTTTTCTACAGAAAATGCTGACGAACGATGCTTCAAAGCTCGTCCCTGGAAAAGCACAGTACACGATTATGTGCTATGAAAATGGAGGGACGGTTGATGATTTGATCGTTTACCACCTTTCTGAAAACACGTATCTGTTAGTCGTCAATGCGGCGAACAGGGAAAAGGATTTGGAATGGCTTCAACGTCACGCCGAGGGCGATGTGTCTGTGAGGGATGTTTCTGATACGTATGTTCAACTGGCTGTTCAAGGGCCAAAAGCAGAAAAGATTCTTCAAAAGCTCACGGATACCGATGTGTCCGCCATTAAGTTTTTCCGATTTGAACAGGGCGTTTCCCTTGATGGAGTGCAGGACAGCGCCATTGTTTCCCGCACAGGTTACACAGGGGAAGATGGATTTGAAATCTACCTTCCTTCAGCTTCAGGGCCGGATCTCTGGCAGGTTCTATTAAAAGCAGGTGAGCCGGAAGGGCTGCGTCCGATCGGTCTCGGTGCAAGAGATACGCTCAGGTTTGAAGCGAACCTCGCTCTTTACGGACAGGAGTTGAGCAGTGATATTACGCCGATTGAAGCCGGTCTGAATTTTGCCGTCAAAATAAAAAAGGAAGAGGATTTCATTGGGAAGGAAACTCTCGTTAAACAGAAAAAAGAGGGGCCCGAGCGGAAGCTGGTCGGTATTGAAATGCTCGATAAAGGTATTCCGCGTACTCATTATGAGGTCTATGACAGCGATGAGAAGATTGGTTTTGTAACAACAGGGACCCAGTCGCCGACATTGGGTAAAAATGTCGGACTCGCTCTACTTAACCGTGCGTATACAGAGGAAGGGACAGAAGTAACGGTTCAGGTTCGGAAGAGACGCCTGAAGGCCAGGGTCGTCCCGACACCTTTCTACAAAAGATAAATACCTGAGGGGGATGGAACAATGGAATTTCGATATTTGCCTATGACGGAAAAAGATAAAAAAGAAATGCTTGAGACCATCGGTGTCCAGTCATCTGAAGAATTGTTCGCTGATATTCCTGAACGCGTAAGGTTTCAAGGTGATTTAAATATTAAGCCGCCGAAAAATGAATACCAGTTGATGAAAGAACTGGCGGATACAGCCGATCGGAACGTCAACCTCAAATCCCATACGTCATTTCTTGGAGCAGGGGTTTATGATCATTACATTCCTTCCATTGTTGACCACGTCATATCAAGGTCTGAATTTTATACGGCTTACACCCCTTATCAGCCGGAAATATCCCAGGGGGAGCTGCAGGCGATCTTTGAATTTCAAACGATGATTTGTGAATTGACAGGCATGGATGTCGCCAACTCTTCTATGTATGATGGCGGGACAGCATTGGCCGAAGCCGTTAACCTTGCTGCTGGACAGACGAAAAAGAAAAAAGTGCTTGTATCCAAAGCAGTCCATCCAGAATCTCTCGCTGTGATTCATTCCTACGCCAAGGGACCGGGGGTTGAAATCATCGAAATCGACCACAAGGAAGGTTTGACAGACCTTGAACAGCTGGAACATCACCTCGATGAAGATACAGCTGGAGTGGTCGTTCAATATCCTAATTTCTTCGGTCAGGCGGAGCCGCTTGATTCCATCCGCCACCTCGTAGACAAGCAGAAAAAGGCGATGATGATTACTTCAAGCAATCCGCTTGCGCTCGGGTATTTAACTCCGCCTGGTGCGTTTGGCTCTGATATTGTCGTCGGCGATGCTCAAGTGTTCGGAATCCCTGCCCAGTATGGCGGTCCGCACTGCGGTTATTTTGCAACAACGAAAAAACTGATGAGAAAAGTGCCCGGCCGTCTAGTGGGCCAGACGGTGGATGAGGGTGGACGCAGAGGTTTCGTCCTTACCCTTCAAGCGCGTGAACAGCATATCCGCCGGGATAAGGCGACTTCCAACATATGTTCCAACCAGGCATTGAATGCACTGGCTGCTTCGGTCGCTTTGTCGTCCATAGGGAAGCAGGGATTGAAAAAGATGGCGGCGATGAACATTAAGAAGACGTTATACATGAAACAACAGCTTCAATCCCGGGGCATCGAAGTTTTGTATAAGGGAGCCTTTTTCAATGAACTGGTCATCCGCATGAAGAAGCCTGTGAAAGAGATCAATCAGCAGCTTCTGGAGAAAGGATTTATTGGTGGGTATGACCTTGGACGTACAGATGAACGTCTGGCAGGCTGTATGCTGATTGCGGTTACAGAAATCCGTACAAAAGAAGAAATCGACACCTTCGCAGGGGAAATGGGGGATTTGAATGGCTAACCAAGACTTTCCATTGATTTTTGAATTGAGTCAGGAGAGCCGCACTGGGTTCAGTCTTCCTGAACTGGATGTGCCGGATACCGATATTGATGAGATGTTTGAAGATAAGTATGTGAGACAGGACGCACCTCATCTGCCGGAAGTCAGCGAGCTGCAGATTATGCGGCATTACACAGGTCTGTCCAAACGTAACCACGGGGTGGACTCCGGGTTTTATCCTCTTGGATCGTGTACGATGAAATACAATCCGAAAATGAATGAAGATGTAGCCAGACTGGCCGGCTTCAGCCATATCCATCCGTACCAGCCGGAGGAAACGGTTCAGGGGGCGCTCCACCTCATGTATGATCTTCAGGAAACGCTCGCGGAAATTACAGGTATGGATACCGTCACGCTTCAGCCTGCGGCAGGTGCTCATGGCGAATGGACAGGACTTATGATGATTCGTGCCTTCCATGAGGCGAATGGTGATCATCAGCGGACAAAAGTCATTGTGCCTGATTCGGCCCACGGTACGAACCCTGCCTCTGCTACGGTAGCTGGGTTCGAAGCCGTGACGGTAAAATCAGACGAGCGGGGATTAGTGGACCTTGAAGACCTGAAGCGTGTCGTAGACGATCAGACAGCTGCACTGATGCTGACAAACCCGAACACGCTCGGTCTGTTTGAAGAGGATATTGAGGAAATGGCGGCCATCGTTCATGAAGCGGGTGGCAGACTGTATTACGACGGCGCCAATCTGAATGCTGTATTAGGGTATGCAAGGCCGGGAGACATGGGCTTTGATGTTGTCCACTTGAACCTGCATAAGACTTTCACAGGCCCTCACGGTGGCGGTGGTCCGGGATCAGGTCCTGTAGGTGTAACGGCAGAGCTTGAGCCGTTTCTTCCCAAGCCGATCCTTACGAAAAAAGACGGCTGGTACAGATTCGATGATGATCGTCCACGTTCCATCGGCCGGGTGAAGCCCTATTATGGGAATTTCGGAATCAATGTGCGGGCCTATACGTACATCCGCACAATGGGACCGGAGGGATTGAAAAAAGTAAGTGAATACGCCGTTTTGAATGCCAACTATATGATGCGCAGACTGCAGGAAGCATTCGATCTTCCTTTTGACAGGCACTGTAAACATGAATTCATTCTGTCGGGCCGCCGTCAGAAAAAACTCGGCGTACGAACACTGGATATGGCTAAACGCCTGCTTGACTTCGGCTATCATCCGCCGACGATCTATTTCCCGATCAATGTGGAGGAAGCGTTGATGATTGAGCCGACGGAAACGGAATCCAAGGAAACTCTTGATGACTTTATCGATCGTATGCTTCAAATAGCCAAGGAAGCAGAAGATGAGCCGGAGACGGTTCAGGAAGCTCCTCATACGACGATTGTCAGCCGGATGGATGAAACCCAGGCAGCAAGGAAGCCTGTTCTCCGCCACCCGATGGAGTAGAGAAAAACCGGCCCCCTTCGTGGGGAGCCGGTTTTCCTGTGTTGTGATATTTTTCGTTATTTCTTCGTCTTAATTTTGCCGGTCCATTTCTTGAAGCCACCTTCAAGCATGTTCAGGTCGTTGTACCCCTTCTTATGAAGGGTCATTGCCGCACGTGCAGACCGTGCGCCGCTCTGGCAGTACAAGTAGACGGGTTTGTCCTTGCGGATTTCCACGAGTCTGTTGTTCAGCTGTGAGAGCGGAATATTTCTCGCTCCGAGGATGTGACCCCCGTCAAATTCCTTCGGTTCACGGACGTCAATCAGCTGAGCTTTGCGGTAACCTTGACGGAATTCTTCTTCAGATATCGTGTTCAAGATTTTTCTTGTTTTGAAGAATCTATACAAACCGAAAGCAATAAGTAGAACAAGTGCTCCGAGTAAGATCCATAATTCCATTTTCATTTCCCCCCTGTTTTCTCTATTCTTTTATCTATTATAGAAGGGAAGGGCGGGTATTTCAAAAAAATTTTTCTTCCTGCCTGAAAAAAAATGCCGTTTTGGAGGGGATTATATCGATTTAACAGATGCAAGACAGGAAAAATCGAAAAAAAAAGACATGAGAGGTGCTTTCCTCTTATTCCCTGCTTTTTTCTAACTGTATCTTACGATTTTCTGATTGACAAAATTCAACACATTCGTTCAATAACACAATATATGGTGATCGAATAATAAACAAACACAATATATTGATTAAAAATCTGTATATGTGGTATGTTACATATATCAATTATGGAATTGGCTTTTTCAAGATAAGGGAGAGATGCGAACATGCAGACGACAACTTCTAAAGATGTGCATACAAAAATCAACATAGACCGGCTGAATGCCGATATCAAACAGTTCCCACAGGTCCACCCGGTAACGGACAACATGTCCATTACCCACAAAGGGGTATCCAGGCTTGTCATGCTCGACCGTTATGCGTTTAAAGATACAGAAAAGCTGACGTTGTCCGAAGGGGATTTTGTCGTACTTACAGTAAAAGACGATCCGAAGTTTCCGGCTCGCGGATTCGGTTTCATTCAGTCCGTTGACTGGCAGACCCACGAAGCGTTTGTAAAAGTGGAAGACGAGTTCGTGAACGTTCTCGACCGTGAGGAAGAAAGAGAGACCGGCGTCATTAAAAGAAATCTTGATACCATCGATAAACCGCTGGAAGTTTATTATGAACAAATTGCTTTACGAAATGCGACAGGACTCTCAGAGGTGGAAACAGATCCGGAAAGACAGGCGCAGAGCTTTGAGGAATTTTACGAGGAGTTATCCAGCCTGAATTTCATACCTGCCGGCCGTGTGCTGTACGGAGCAGGTTCCAATACGGATGTGACCTACTTCAACTGCTACGTGATGCCTTATATCCAGGATTCACGGGAAGGCATTTCGGATCACCGTAAACAAGTCATGGAAATCATGTCCCGTGGCGGTGGTGTCGGGACGAACGGATCGACCCTGCGCCCGAGGAACACGCTCGCCCGCGGGGTGAATGGGAAATCATCCGGTTCCGTTTCATGGCTGGATGATATTGCTAAGCTGACCCACCTGGTGGAGCAGGGGGGATCCAGACGTGGTGCCCAGATGATCATGCTGGCAGACTGGCATCCAGACATTCTTGAATTCATTATTTCCAAGATGCAGAACCCGCGTATCCTCCGTTTTCTTATTGAAAATACGGAAGATGAAAACATTAAACAACTGGCGAAGGACAAGCTGAAATTCACGCCGTTGACCGAAGTGGAAAAAGACCTTTATCAAAGTGTCGTCAATTACAAGCACATTCAGGGTCAGGGTGGTTTTACAGATCAAAGCGTGCAGGAAGCACAGGAAAAACTGGCCCTCGGCGGGACGTATTCCGTTCATAATTCAGAATTCCTGACAGGAGCCAATATTTCCGTCTGTATCACGAATGAGTTCATGGAAGCTGTGGAAAATGATGACGAATACCAGCTTCGTTTCCCTGATGTAGAGAATTACACGGGAGAGGAAATGAACGCCTATAATGAAGAATGGCATGAGAGCGGCGATGTACGCGAGTGGGAAAAACGCGGCTTCGGTGTGCGGGCCTACAAATCCATTAAAGCGAAAGAGCTGTGGAATCTGATTAATGTCTGCGCGACGTATTCAGCAGAACCGGGAATCTTCTTTATTGATAATGCCAACGAAAAGACAAATGCGACAGCTTATGGACAGAAGGTCGTTGCGACCAATCCATGCGGGGAACAGCCACTTGCGCCATATTCCGTCTGTAACCTGGCGGCCGTAAACCTGGCGTCTGTAGCGGATAAGGAAAATAAAACGGTCGATTTTGAAAAACTTACACAAACTGTTACACGTGGTGTCCGTATGCAGGATAACGTGATTGATGCTACTCCTTACTTCCTGGAGGAAAATAAAGTACAGGCCCTTGGTGAGCGTCGTGTAGGCCTTGGTGTCATGGGTCTCCATGATCTCCTGATCTATTGTGAAACAACCTATGGTTCAGAAGAAGGCAACAAACTGGTGGATGAAATTTTCGAAACGATCGCTGTCACAGCCTACCGCGCATCCATTGAACTCGCGAAGGAGAAAGGCAGCTTCCCGTTCCTTGTCGGAGCCACGGATGAAGAAACACAACAACTTCGTGAGAACTTCATTCAGACAGGGTATATGAAGCAGATGCCGGAAGACATTCGGCAGGATGTTCTGACTTATGGAATCCGTAACTCCCACCTGCTTACTGTAGCTCCAACCGGAAGTACAGGAACAATGGTAGGAGTAAGTACAGGTCTTGAGCCATACTTCTCCTTCTCCTACTACCGCAGTGGTCGTTTAGGCAAGTTTATTGAAGTGAAGGCGGATATCCTTCAGGAGTATCTGGATGCACATCCAGAGCAGGATCCGGAGCAGCTTCCTGAATGGTTTGTGACGGCGATGACGATGTCTCCGGAAGCTCATGCGGATACACAGTGCGTCATTCAGCGCTGGGTCGACAGCAGTATTTCCAAGACGGTCAATGCACCCAAAGGATATACGGTCGAACAAGTGGAAAGCGTCTATCAGCGCCTGTACCGGGGCGGTGCGAAAGGTGGTACCGTGTACGTGGATGGGAGCCGTGACAGCCAGGTGCTTACTTTGAAAGCTGAGGAGAACGCTTTTGATGGAGAGCAGACGGAACTGTTTGAAGATGACAAGCGTCCACGTGTTGTCCTGGTCGATACCGTTCATGAGCTGGATAAGACGAACGTGACGATTGGATCGGAAGTCGGCGACACATGCCCGGTCTGCCGTCAAGGAACCGTGGAAGACATCGGCGGCTGTAACACATGTACCAACTGTAATGCTCAGTTGAAGTGCGGTTTGTAATAACTAGAAAAACAGTCCTTCAAATCTGAAGGACTGTTTTTTTATGTTAAACAGCGGCTGCTTGTATCACATAAGAAACTAGTGTATCATTTTTCTATGTAGTCATCAGCAGATCACAAGCGTTATATCTACATAAAGACAGGGTATTGGAGGTTCATCATGCCAACACCAAGCATGGAAGATTATATTGAGCAAATTTATATACTCATTGAAGAAAAGGGTTATGCCCGCGTCTCGGATATTGCTGAGAACCTGGATGTTCACCCGTCTTCCGTGACGAAGATGGTCCAGAAACTCGATCGCGACCAGTATTTGAATTATGAAAAGTACAGGGGATTGATTTTGACTCCGAAAGGGAAAAAAATCGGGAAGCGGCTGGTGTATCGTCATGAGCTGCTGGAACAGTTCCTGGAACTGATCGGTGTAGATAAGGAAAACATCTATGAGGATGTCGAAGGTATTGAGCACCATATGAGCTGGAATTCCATCGACCGTATCGGCGACCTTGTCCAGTTCTTTGATGAGAATAAAGGGTATGTGGAAGCTTTGAGAGAAGTGCAGAAGAAAAACGAAGACCAGAATAACGAATAGAGTGCCTGAGACACGGATGTCCGTGTCTTTTTTTTATGTCCAACCGGCTCGTGGCGGGAAGTTATGAGGAAGGGGGAATTCTGCCACCTGCGTTCTATTTAGTGGACCCGCTGTTTATAATGAATTAAAGCGGGGTGAAGCGTGGTGAAAGTAGATGGGGTGTTTTCCGGAGGCGGGGTGAAGGCACTCGCTTTTATAGGAGCCGTCGAGGAACTACAGAGCCAGGGCTATGAGTTCAGACGTGTTGCCGGTACCTCTGCAGGAGCAATTCTGGCGGCATTAACGGCAGCGGGGTATACAGCCGGGGAAATCAAATCCCGTCTGATGTCCATATCCTTTGGAGAGATGATCCATGTTCCACTGACAGACCGGGTCTTCCCTTTTATGAAATGGCTGTTCCTCTATTATCGTCTCGGCCTTTACAACGGGGCGCAGATGGAAACCGTACTGGCTCAGTGGCTGGAGGAAAAAGGGGTGCGTACGTTCGCAGATCTCCGGCCCGGATCGTTGAAGATCATCTGTTCGGATCTTACTTTAGGGAGAATCGTCGTCCTCCCCGATGACTTGAAGAGTACTTATGGCATTGATCCCGCTACATTTTCCGTGGCAAAAGCTGTAAGAATGAGCTCGAGTCTTCCATACTTCTTTATTCCTGTGAAGATTCATGGAAAGCGTGGGAAATCGGTGATCGTCGATGGAGGGGTCCTTAGTAATTTCCCATTGTGGATATGGGAAAAGCAGGATGGATGCCGGACGAGACCGGTAATCGGCTTAAAATTAAGTGATGAGCCGGATAAGCTTCCTGAACAGAAAATCAGAAACGCCATCCAGATGTTTCATGCCTTGTTTAAAACGATGCAGCGGGCTCACGACTCCCGCTACATTTCAAAATCCATCAGTAAGGATATTCTTTTCATACCGGTAAGCGGCATAGAAACCACTGATTTTCATATGACGAATGAGGAAAAAGAACATTTGATGAATTACGGACGCCAGCATGCATTGGAATTTTTAAAAAGATGGACAAAATAAAATCGAGCCTTTTAAAAAGAGGCTCGATTTTTGTCTTTGTTTTTATTTCCCTCAATGACCCGGAGCTGCGGCCCGTTTGTTCTTCGGCTTTTTTTGCGTGTGAACGGAGCGGATTTAACCGCTGTTTTCGCAGCCGGACTTTTCTTGACGACCGGTGCAGGCTGTTTGTATTTCTGTTTGGATTGTTTAACGGCCTGTTTGTATTTTTTCATTTCTGTGCGGTTGCCGGAACCCCCGCCAAATCCGCGTCCGCGGAGGAAGAAGAAGTAGATGGCTCCATAGAGGATAGCCGCCATCCCGATCATAACCACTATGTTTGTTAAGAAACCTGATGTATTGGTAAACAGCTGAACGCCTACAAAGAAAATGGCAAGCCCGATTAAAATGTACATGACTGGTGTCATCCAGTTACGCATGTCAATGTCCTCCCTTCTAGTATTAGGTCACCTGTACGACATCTTTTAGTTATATATACCCTGGATTGTACACTTTTCAACATTTCCTGTGGCGGGTATGTGCTATTTTCAATTGTTTCCGTAGTAGATGAATTTATGCAGTATTTATACTCAAAGTTCAGGTGAAAGATTCGGGGTTATTCTTTTCTTTCCTTTAGACTGTCACCTCTAAACTAGAAACATGGTAAGTATGTCTGGACCTTTATTTTACAACAAATGGAGAAGAATCACTAGGTCTATTATGAAAGCGGGCATGAAAAAATGCGGGTTGGTTAAAATGAGGAAAGAGGTGATGGAGATGGCAGAACAAACAAAAGATCAACGGAAGCAGGAGCCCCGGCAGAGTGTTGCCTCAAAAGCGGCAGCAACAGGTTTTGCCGGGGGGCTTTTATGGAGTGCTCTGGGTGCCGGCGCCTATTATTTTCATTTTACGGAAGTGTCCGCAGCATCCTTTATATTCCGGTCCTTCTGGCAGACGGATTGGACTGGAACATGGCTCGCAGAAGTTCTTTCGGTGCTGATAGTTGCGCTTCTCTCAATCGGAACGGCTTTCGTTTATTACTTTACTTTAAGATCAAGAAAAGGCATTTGGCCGGGCGCCATTTTTGGACTGCTTCTGTGGGGTGTGGTCTATTTTGTGTTAACCCCTGTGTTTCCAGCAATTCCTGGTTTCATGGAACTGAGCAGTGATACGTGGGTGACAACGGCCTGTTTATTTATCTTATACGGTGTGTTTGTAGGGTATTCCATATCTTATGAGTATCATGAATTTAATCAAACGGCAGATTCTTATTCAAATAAGGAGGGAGTATGATAAGATTTAACTGTATGATCCTTTGGGGAACGGTGGGGATATGGAATGGAGAAAAAGAAGATTTATTTACTGAATGGGCCGAACCTGAACCGTCTGGGTGTCCGCGAGCCCGGAACATATGGCACCGGTACACTTGAGGATGTGGTCCGGCTCGTTACTGAGACCGCGCAGAAAGCCGGCTTCGAGGTGGAGGCTTACCAATCCAATCATGAGGGGGATCTCGTGGACTGGATCCACCAGGCTGAAGCATCTGCGGACGGGATCGTCATGAACCCTGCTGCCTATACTCATACGAGTGTAGCTCTGCGGGATGCAGTGAGTTCCGTTTCCTTACCAGTCATTGAAATCCACATTTCCAACATCCACGCGAGAGAAGCTTTCCGGCATACGTCGATGCTTGCTCCTGTCACGGCAGGACAGATCGTAGGATTCGGAATCGATGGATATCGACTGGCGGTAGAAGGGTTGGTTCATAAGCTGAATGAGAGAGGAGATCACTAATATGATGAAATTGACAGGACTGCGTACAGCAGCTGCGACAAAAGAACTGGATGGACTATTGATCACGAGTTCGAAAAACAGACGGTATCTTTCCGGTTTTACAGGTTCTTCAGGAGTTCTGCTCATTACAGGCCGTGATGCTTTTCTGATTACAGACTTCCGATATACCAAGCAGGCCGCCGATCAGACGGAAGGGTTCGACATTATCGAGCATAAACGTCCCCTGCACGAAGAGGCAGCTGCCAAAGCCAGGGAACTTGGTTTGAAACGGGTCGGCTTTGAAAAAGATCACGTTACATATTCGTCCTACGAGCAGTACAAACAGGTGATGGATGCTGAACTTGTCCCAACCTCTGGGCTCGTTGAAAAATTACGCTTGATTAAGACCGATGAGGAGATTAGTATATTAAAGGATGCTGTTAAGATTGCTGATGACGCTTTTGACCACATTCTAAGCTACATAAAACCAGGTGTTAAGGAAATCGATATCTCCAATGAACTGGAGTTTTTCATGAGGAAGCAGGGAGCGGTTTCCTCCAGCTTTGATATTATTGTAGCGTCCGGTTATCGGTCTGCCCTTCCGCACGGCACAGCCTCGGAAAAGGAAATTCAGTCCGGTGAGCTTGTCACGATGGATTTCGGTGCTCTCTATAAGGGGTATTGTTCTGATATTACGAGAACCGTCGCTGTTGGGGAAATCAGTGATCAGCTGAAAGATATCTATGATACGGTTTTACAGGCGCAGTTAAGAGGTATGAAAGGTATTAAAGCAGGTATTACCGGTAAGGAAGCGGATGCTCTCACCCGTGACTATATTAAAGAAAAAGGATATGGGGACTATTTTGGACACTCCACAGGCCACGGCATCGGTCTTGATGTTCATGAAGGTCCGGGACTTTCCTTCCGTTCTGAACAGACGATCCTAGAAGAAGGCATGGTCGTTACTGTGGAACCGGGGATTTATGTACCGGATGTCGGCGGCTGCCGTATTGAAGACGACACGATCGTAACGAAAACCGGCAACGAGCGTCTGAGCCAATCAACGAAAGAGCTAATTACTTTGTAAGGAAAGAAGGAGGAACAACGTATGATTTCAGTAAACGATTTTCGTACAGGTTTAACAATTGAAGTAGATGGTGGAATCTGGCAGGTTATGGATTTCCAACACGTAAAGCCGGGAAAGGGAGCCGCATTTGTTCGTTCAAAGCTTCGTAACCTTCGTAATGGAAACATCCAGGAAAAAACGTTCCGCGGTGGAGAGAAAGTAGAACGTGCTCATATCGAAAACCGTAAAATGCAGTACCTTTACGCTAATGGTGACATGCATGCATTCATGGATATGGAAACGTATGAGCAGGTGGAAATTCCTTCTGCGACTATTCAGGAACAGCTGAATTATTTGAAAGAAAACATGGAAGTTCAGATTCAGTCGTATCAAGGTGAGACCATTGGTGTCGAGCTTCCGAAAAACGTGGAATTGAAAGTGACAGAAACAGAACCGGGAATCAAAGGTGATACGGCGAGCGGAGGTACGAAGCCTGCGACGCTTGAAACAGGATTAACGGTTCAGGTACCTTTCTTCATTAATGAAGGAGAAGTACTGCTCATCAGCACAACAGACGGCAAATATGTCTCCCGTGCGTAATGAAATCGATCATCAAGCGTGTTCCCATCCGGGAGCACGCTTTTTTTATGTCCGCCCTCCCAAATTGCACTAGAGGCCTGCTCTAGCAGAACTCTAGTACGTGCTGATTTCTTCTACTTTTATATGATTTGACCTGTCATAAGTATAAACGTGGGACATACATATGAAGTAAACCAAATAAAGGAGTAGGAGAAGGATGAAAGAGATTTTACGTCTGTTTCCGCCTTCATTTCAGAAGGTTTTACTAGAGCAGGTGGATTGGAGGAGAGTCCAGGAGATCCGTTTAAGGGTGGAACGTCCCATAGAGATGATCAGCAGTTCAGGCTATTCCGTTTTAGAGTCTCTCTCGATGACCGCGGATCATCTCTCCTACGTCTTGAATCAAATCAGCCAGTTTTCTCTCTATCGATTCAAGGATGAACTGAAAGAGGGTTTTATTACTATTGAAGGCGGCCACCGCGTAGGGATGGCGGGCAAAGCAAACACACAGGAAGATAAAGTAGAGACGTTGAAGCATATCTCTTTTATGAACATCCGCGTCGCTCGATCCACGAGGGGGCAGGTATCCTCTCTGCTTCCTTATCTTTATGACGACATGGGATGGAGAAGTGTTCTGATCATAGGCCCCCCTCATTCCGGAAAAACGACACTGCTCCGTGAACTGGCCTGTGTTATTGGGGCAGCAGCCGGTCCCTATTCACCGTCTAAAGTCGCCATTGTGGACGAGCGGTCGGAAATAGCAGCCAGTTTACGGGGGGTTCCGCAGCTGGACGTCGGCACCCGTACAGATGTGATGGATGCCTGTCCAAAAGCGGACGGGATGATGATGATGATCCGTTCCATGTCCCCGGATGTTTTAATCGTCGATGAAATCGGCGGGGAAAGGGATGCCCGTGCTGTTCAGGAAGCGGTTTATACCGGTGTGAAGGTCATATGCAGTCTGCATGGTAACGGGGTGGAGTCCGTAAGCCGGCGACCGTCGGTTTCCCAACTGATGCACGACCAGGTATTCGAACGTTATATTACACTGGAACGTCTGCGTGCAGGATCGGTCCTTACATGGAAGGTGTATAACCACCTTGGACAAGTTCTTGGTGAAGGGGAAGGAGGTCGGATGGATGGAGTGGATCGGCGCCGTCATCATTTTAACCGTTACAACACTGGGCGGGTTTGAAATTGCATCCCGGTTCAAAAAAAGGCCCGGCCATATCAGACAGTGGAAAAATGCTCTTCAACTGATTGAAGCGGAGATGGTTTATGGTCAGTCTTCTCTCTGGGAGGTATGTGAAACCTTATCGAGACATCTGCCTATGCCGATAGCCGGATTTTTTGAGCAGCTTCAAAAGGAGCAGGACAGCTGCCGGGATTTTTCCGTTCTCTGGGAAACCCTTTTGAAAAAACATTGGCCCTGGAATGCCATGGGCAAAACAGAAATGGAAATTCTGCTTCAGTTCGGCCGGACCCTCGGACAACATGATCTGGAACAGCAGCAGAAACAGATCCAATTGACCATCCACCATTTAGACAGAGTGCTTCAGGAAGCATTGGAAGTAGGCGATCAGTACCAGAAGATGGCCAGAGGGATGGGGGTTTTAAGCGGTCTTCTCGTCATCATCTTAATTATATAGAAGGGGGAAGGACCATTGTGCTCCAAGATGCCACAATCCTTTTTCAAATAGCGGGAGTAGGAATTATCGTCGCCATGATTCACAGTATTCTAAAACAAATGGGAAAGGAAGAGATCGCCCAGGCTGTCACATTGACGGGATTTATCATTGTACTGTTTATCGTCCTGCACCGTCTGGCTGACTTGTTCCAACAGATCAAATCCGTCTTTCTCTACCAAGGATAGCTTTATGGATATTATCCAGGTTGTTTCGCTGGGTCTTGTTGCGACTATACTGATCATTCTGCTGCAGGAACAGAAATCATCAGTCGCTTTTCTGCTTCTCCTTTTCACCGTCATCGTTATTTTCCTGACCGTCCTCGATCAACTGACTTATGTATTTACATTGCTTTCCTATATGGCTGATCAGGCCCAGGTGGAACCGATGTACTTCAAAACGATTTTGAAAATCATCGGTATTGCATATATCGCTGAATTCGGTGCCCAGCTGATCCGGGATGCCGGCCTCAATGCTTTGGCATCGAAAGTGGAACTGGCTGGGAAATTATTCATTTTGATGCTTGCCATTCCAATTGTTACAGCTGTCATTGAAACCATTCTTCAATTCATACCCGGAGGTTAGGGAGGCGGGGAGCAGATGAAACGTCTATGGATGTGGCTGTGTGCAGGAATCATCGGGGTTTTTCTTTTTCCTTCGGCTTCTGCGGCATCCCCTGAAGCTCCGGAAACGACAGGACCTTCCATGTCGGAATACATTTCAACAGAAGATATGGAAGCGAACTGGGAGGATCTGCAGCAGCAGTATGGAGATTATATGCCGAATTTCCAGCATGACAACTTTATGGAGTTTATTCAAAAGGAAGGGGCGCTCGAGTCTTCCGACTGGTACTCCGGAATGGTGGAATTTTTCTTTCACGAACTTCTTTTAAACGGCCGGCTGCTCTCTTCTCTTTTATTTCTAACCTTATTCAGCACGCTCCTGCAGTCTGTGCAGTCCGCCTTTCAAAATTCAGTCGTAAGTAAAGCAGCGTACATGGTCGTCTATCTCGTCCTGCTGACTCTTGCATTGGAAAGTTTCCGGCAGGTGATTGTCTATACATTGGATGCGGTGGAGCGGATGAGCAGTTTCATGATCGGTCTGATCCCTCTTCTTCTTGGTATCATGGCTTCCTTCAGTCATCTCATGTCCATTTCTTTTTTCCATCCCATCATCATCGCTCTCGTTCAGTCCAGTGGTCTGCTGGTTAAATATCTGCTTATCCCGTTATTTACATCATCAGCTCTTTTATTGATTGTCGGGAGTTTGAATGAAGACTTCAAGGTCGACCATTTAGCAGAACTGTTACGGAAGACGGGAATGGCTGTCATGGGGATTTTCCTTACCGTTTTTCTTGGTGTTATTTCCGTGCAGGGAACCGTCACGGCTGTTCAGGACGGCATCACGATGAAAACAGCCCGGTTTGTGACCGGAAATTTTGTTCCTGTTGTCGGACGTTTGTTTACAGATGCCACCGACACCATACTTGGGGCTTCTCTTGTATTAAAAAACACCCTCGGGATTGCAGGAGTGGTCATTCTCCTCGGCATCGCTGTTTTTCCGTCAATCAAAGTCCTTGCTATCGCGATTATCTATAAATTGGCCGCTGCCCTGCTGCAGCCCCTCGGCGATGGACCGGTCATCCAGGCGATGGATGTAATCAGCCGGCACATTTTCTATATCTTTGCCGCACTGCTTATGGTCTCCATGATGTTTTTCCTTGTCATAGTCATTATGGTCGCAGCAAGCAATATTACAATGATGATCAGATAGGGGGGCGGGTAATGGACTTATTTATTGAGTGGATTACAAGAATCGTATTATTCCTTCTTTTGGCAATGGTTGCGGATGCGCTTCTGCCGTCGGGGGTCATGAAGAACTATGCAAGACTTGTGATGTCCATTTTACTGCTTCTTGTTTTCCTCGGCCCCCTGCTTCAGCTTCTGCAGATCGATCCTGAGCGTCTGTTGCAGTCGGCTGATCAGAAAATGGAAGAGCAGTGGGATACCGACGGTTTGGATGACACTATTGAATCGAAGAAAAATGAAATACTGCAGGGACAAGATGCATATAGATTAGAACAGGTTACCCAAGCTCTATCTGCTGAACTGCAGCCTTCGTTGGAAGAAGAGAAGGATGTCACGCTTCAGGATACGGCGATGACTTTTACCGGACAGCCATACAGCGTGGAAACTCTTGAAAAGGTGACACTGACGTTATCACGGAGCCAGGAGATGGGGGACGTGGAGAATGTCGATATCTCCTTTATGGATGAGCCCTCCCCGTCAGTCTCTTCGGAAGAGGATGCAGAACTGGTGAACTGGGTGGCTGGGAAACTGGACTTGAAGCCTGAACAAATAGAAATCCACTGGGAGGATCAGGATGAATAAATGGTGGAATAAGATCACTCTATCGTCCGATAAGGAAGGGAAGAAGGTGAACAAGACCAAGTATTTGATTGGTCTTGGAATGATCGGGGTTCTTATCATTCTTGTCAGCAGCTGGTTCCAGCCGGATGCAGAGCCGCGTACCCCTCCCGCGGCAGGGAGTACACAGGAGCAGGCTGCATCGGAAACTTCTCCATCTCCGGAACAGACCGATTCCATCACACAGCTGGAAGGGGAATATGAAAAACAGCTCAAGCCGCTTCTTGAGAATATCCAGGGTGTCAGTGCTGTGGATATTATGATAAATCTATCATCCACACACAAAAAGGAGTATGACAAAAACTTGATCATAGGCAAACAGAACACAAAAGAATCCGATAAGAATGGAGGAGAAAGAGAAATTGAAGATTATACGAGAGAACAGCAGCTGGTTCTAGTCCGACAGGGTGACCGCGAAGTTCCGCTGCTCACCCAGACATCCAAGCCTGAAGTCAGCGGGGTTTTCGTAACGGCCAAGGGAGTCGATCAAATTCAGGTGAAGGAATGGGTGGTTGAAGCTGTTTCCCGGGTGCTTGATGTACCGACACATAGAATATCAGTTCTGCCTAAACAATAAGGAGGGATTACCTTGGTAAAAAAACAAACGGTGTGGCTGTTGACAATGTTGAGTCTTTTGATTGTGTTGAGTGTTTACTACATGACATCCCCGGAAAACGGCGAGATGGCTTTTATTCAGGAAGAGGACTGGGCTGAAATGACCAGTGAAGAAGCAGAAGGGGAAAACGTTGAAACGGCAGGAGACGGGACAGTGATTTCGCAAATTTCCACTGATGAGTTATTTTCAGCTATCCGTCTCGATATGAAAAACCAGCGGGATCAGGTCCAGGAGCAGCTTTCCGAAATTGTAGCGTCCAGTGATTTTACGACTGACGAGAAAAATGAAGCACTGGAAAAAATGGAAACGATTAAAACCAATCAATCAAAAGAATCCATCATCGAAAATACCATCCTTGCAAGCGCCCAGTATGATGATGTCCTCGTACGTGCCGAAGATGACGTCGTCCACGTAACCGTAAAAGCCCAGGAGTTATCCAAGGAAGAAACGAACCAGATAATCCAGATGGTCTCCGATGAATTCGGACATAAGCAGGTACAGGTTCAATTCCAGCCTGCAGGCTGAACAAAAGAAGCTGCCGTTGAAAACGGCAGCTTCTTTGGCTGTAGAAAAGCCTGTGTTAACCAGTTAGAGTTGTCCATTTGTCGTGCGAAGGGTCATTTTCCGCTTATCGGTGGATGAATGCCGCGGGCACGCCCTCCGCTGACTTGGACAGGAAGGTCGCCTGCCCAAGTGGGTCTTCGGCCCGTGCTGTTCCCGCAGGCGTCACCACCGAACGCTCCTCGTGCCGACGTTAGAATATAGAGGAGAGAGACTGTGCCCTATGCAGATTTGCAGATTCAAAAGAACGGCATGGTCTGCGTTATTGTCGCTTGCGCGGAAAAGAGAATGTGCGCGAACAAGCGTTACTGACGGCGGCCTGCCAAAACATGAAAAAGATTGCCCTTCACCTATCCAGGGTGAGATAGGTGAAGGAGAGTCTTTTTCGTTGAAGGGCGGGCGAATACCAGGAGACTCCTGCGGAAAAACGGGCGAACCGAGACCCCGCAGTGTGGGTTTTCACGAGGAGGCTCGGGCGTTCGTCCGTGGAAAGCGAGTGGTATTCGCCTGCACGAACTGCACAAAAAAAGCTTGCAGAAAAACACGGGGTTTCTCTACAAGCTGAAGCTGCCGTTAAAAACGGCAGCTCCTTTTTGTGCATGGTTAAAAAGCCGTGTGTATGGAAATAGTGGTGGAGAAAGAAATCCACAGACCTATAGAACTGCCAATTGTTAACGGATAACGTCTGTCTTTCTACCTTCTTTCAGGAGGTTCAGTTGCAGGAAAGCAGGAATTTATAATAGAATGTTAAGAGGAGTTATTAGTACCAGTTATAAAGCAACTATACATAAAAGGGGTGCCAGCTATGTTAAAGGTACAGGAAATCAGAGAAATTATTAAGCTGATCGATCAATCTTCCATCGATGAATTCAGCTATGAAGCAAATGGGACGAAAGTTTCGATGAAAAAACAACAGGAGCAGGTTGTTACAGAAGCTGTACAGCCGCAGCAGACGGTTCAGGCACAGCCGAAACCACAGCCGCAGGAGCCTGCGCAGAGCAAGGAAGTAAATCAAGAGCCGGCTGCAGAGGAAGCACCTCAAGCAGAAGCTTCCTCCAGCGATTACGATGCTGAAGTCAAGTCTCCGATGGTCGGAACCTTCTATGTGTCTCCGTCCCCGGACCAGGATGCCTACGTGAAAGTCGGCGACGATGTCAAAGAAGACTCTGTCGTATGTATCGTTGAAGCTATGAAGCTTTTCAATGAAATTGAAGCGGAAGTTTCTGGTGAGGTTGTAGAAATTCTGGCTAAAGACGGCGAACTGGTCGAATATGGACAGCCGTTGTTCCGAGTGAAGTCTAAGTAAGCGGGGGATGAGACGTTGATTAAAAAAGTTTTAATAGCCAACAGAGGTGAAATTGCTGTCCGGATCATCCGTGCCTGCAAAGAAATGGACATTGAGACGGTCGCCATTTATTCTGAAGCAGATAAAGAAGCCTTGCACGTCCAGCTGGCGGATGAAGCCTATTGTGTTGGACCTACATTAAGTAAAGACAGCTATTTGAGCTATACCAATATTTTAAGTCTGGCAATCCTGACACAGACGGATGCGATCCATCCAGGATACGGTTTCCTTTCTGAAAACGCAGAGTTCGCCGAGATGTGTGAAGAATGCAACATCACCTTCATTGGCCCATCCGCCTATGCCATTCAAAAAATGGGGACGAAAGATGTGGCCAGAGAAACGATGAGAGAAGCGGGAGTTCCGGTTGTACCCGGTTCCGCTGGAATCATCAGCAGCGAGGAAGAAGGCTTGAAGGTAGCGGACGACATCGGATATCCGGTCATCATCAAAGCGACAGCCGGCGGTGGAGGAAAAGGAATCCGTGTAGCCCGTAATGAAGATGATCTGAAAACAGGAATCCGCATGACCCAGCAGGAAGCGGAAACGGCGTTCGGCAACCCGGGCGTCTATATTGAGAAGTTCATTGAGGACTTCCGCCACGTGGAAATCCAGGTACTTGCCGATAACCACGGGAACGCTGTGCACCTGGGAGAGCGGGACTGTACGATCCAGCGCCGTCTTCAGAAGCTTATCGAAGAAACACCATCTCCGGCAATTTCCGAAAAGATGAGGAAGAAGATGGGCGATGCTGCCGTCAAAGCGGCTCTTGCTGTTAATTACTCAGGGGCCGGTACCGTAGAATTCATTTTCGATAAAGAGGCGGAATCCTTCTACTTTATGGAAATGAATACGCGTATTCAAGTAGAGCATCCGGTGACCGAGATGGTAACAGGTGTAGATCTTATTAAAGAGATGCTGCTGATTGCCAACGATGAAAAGCTTTCCTTTAAACAAGAAGACATTGAGTTTGAAGGCTGGTCCATTGAATGCCGGATCAATGCGGAGAATCCTTATAAAAACTTCATGCCTTCGGCAGGGAAAATTGATATGTACCTGCCGCCGGGAGGTCTCGGTGTGCGTGTGGATTCTGCAGCATACCCGGGGTATACCATCCCTCCCTATTACGATTCTATGGTGGCCAAGCTCATTACGTACGGCCGTGACAGAGATGAAGCCGTCCGTCGTATGAGACGTGCGCTCGATGAATTTGTCGTAGAGGGTGTCCATACAACGATTCCGTTCCACCAGCGTATGATGGAGCATGAAGTCTTTGTGAATGGCGACTTTAATACCAAGTTCCTTGAGAAATATCCGATTATGAAAGATGAAGCTTAAAAGGAGTGGTCATTAATGACTGATAAGCAATTGTTGAATGTGACAGATGGATCGACATTAGGCAATATTGAGATTGCTCCTGAAGTAATTGAAGTCATCGCGGGCATCGCCGTATCCGAAGTGGCAGGAGTTGCTTCAATGCGGGGGAACTTTGCCTCCGGTGTTGCAGAACGACTGGGCAAGAAAAATCACGGCAAGGGTGTCAAAGTGGAGTTGACAGAAAGCGGCATTTTGATTGACGCCTACGTCGTTATGGATTATGGCATCAGTATTCCTGATACCGCCCAGAAAATCCAGGACAATACCCGCCAGGCATTGAAAAATATGACAGCTCTTGAAATTAGTGAAATCAATGTGCACATCGTTGGTATCCAAATGGAGGGAGCAAAAGAAGAAGAAAACGAAACGGAAGCCTATTCATAGGAATCAGAAAGGGGAGACCCTTTCTGATTTTTCTTTTTGCACTAAGGAAACACCAGGCTGTATATCCCTGTTATCATGGCTTTTATCCAACTAAAATGTTATGATTCTAACGGATATTACCTTAAAGGAGAATGAACATGAAACGACGCACAGCACGAGAAAAAGCATTTCAGGCGCTTTTTCAAACGATTACAGAGGATATTGATACGGATGAGGCCATCCAGCACGTGGTAGAAGATCCAGAGGTGGATCCATTCCTGCACGATCTTGTCCACGGAGTCATGGACTACAGGGATGACCTGGATCAGTGGATTGCCGACCATTTGGACAACTGGACGTTCCCACGTCTTCCTAAAGTAGAGAAGACCGTTCTTCGAATGGCCGCGTATGAAATGAAACATAACGAAGATGTCCCGACACAAGTAGCAATCAACGAAGCAGTAGAACTTGCTAAAATCTTCGGCGAAGAAGATTCCGGGAAGTTCGTCAATGGCGTTTTATCCAAGATGATCTAACTTTGAACTGGGGGAATCGGAGATGGCAGCGGAAGTTATTTATGGAAAGCAGTTAGCGGAAGATTTACGGGAAGAGATGAAGCAGGAGGTGGCGGTGCTCCATGAAAAAGGTGTACACCCTAAACTGGTTGTCGTCATTATCGGAGAAGATCCTGCTTCAAAATCTTATGTAAAAGGGAAGCAGCGGGCTTCTGAAAAAGTAGGTATGGATTCTGATCTTATTGAACTTTCTGAGGAAACCTCTGAGCAGGAGCTTCTTGATTTGATCCATCGGTTGAACCAGGATGATACGGTTCATGGAATTCTGGTACAGCTTCCAGTTCCGGAGCATATTTCTGATCAGAAAATAATTGAAGCGATCGACCCTGGCAAGGATGTGGATGGTTTCCATCCTGAAAACGTTGGCAGAATGCTGACAGGTCAGGATACCTTTTTCCCCTGCACACCATATGGGATTATGGTGATGCTTGAACGTGCAGCTATTGATGTGGAAGGGAAGCATGCTGTCATTGTAGGGCGCAGCAACCTCGTCGGTAAGCCTGTAGGGCAGCTTCTTCTCAATAAAAATGCAACGGTCACCCACTGCCACTCCCGGACAAAGGATTTAAAGTCTCATACGAAACAGGCAGATATTCTGATTGTAGCTGCAGGCAGACCGGGACTCGTAACCGGGGAGCATGTGAAGGAAGGTGCTGTCGTCATTGATGTCGGAGTCAACCGTGTGGATGGTAAACTGACCGGCGATGTTGACTTTGAATCAGCTAAGGAATTGGCCTCCCATATCACTCCTGTTCCCAAAGGGGTGGGGCCGATGACCATTACCATGCTGCTCCACAATACCATTAAGGCGGCGAAGCAGATTCACCGCGTGTAAGGAGGCGTTGTCGTGCAGGACCAGTATTTGACGGTAACGGCTTTAACCAAATATATCAAACGGAAACTATCCGGTGATCCTCATTTGAAGACCGTATGGCTCAGAGGAGAAATTTCCAACTTCAAACATCATTCCAGAGGACACATGTATATGTCCTTAAAAGATGATCAGGCAAGAATTCAGGCGGTTATGTTTGCCGGAAGCAACCGCTCGCTGAAATTCATGCCTGAAAATGGGATGAATGTCCTCGTAAAAGGTGAGATCAACGTATACGAACCGATGGGGCAGTATCAGCTCTATATTAAGGAAATGCAGCCGGATGGAATCGGTGCCTTGTATTTTGCTTTTGAACAGCTGAAGGAGAAATTGGAGAAGGAAGGTCTGTTTGCTGAAGAACGTAAGAAAAAGCTTCCTACATATCCAAAGCATATCGGGGTGATCACTTCTCCTACCGGTGCGGCTGTCAGGGACATTTTGACAACGATTAAGCGACGCTATCCGATTGTACCGGTATCCATCCTTCCGGTTCTTGTCCAGGGGGAGCGCGCAGCAGAATCGGTATCCAACGCCATCCGGTACGCCAATGAGCATCTCGATTGCGACGTTTTAATCGTCGGCCGCGGCGGTGGATCTATTGAAGATCTTTGGGGATTCAATGAAGAAATAGTCGCCCGGGCGATTGCAGCATCGTCGATTCCCATTATTTCTGCCGTCGGTCACGAAACGGATACAACCATCAGTGATTTTGCTGCTGATTGGAGAGCACCGACGCCTACTGGGGCCGCAGAAGTAGCCGTCCCTTCCATTACGGAACTGAGGGAACAGGTGCAGCAGTTCAGACAGAGGCTCATAAGATCCATGGACGGACAGCGGACTGAATCCAGGCAGAAGCTGAACCGATTGAAAAAATCCTATGCGTTTAAGTATCCGGAACAGCTGATGCGTCAGAAAGAACAGGACCTGGACCGGGTGCTGGAACGTCTGACCAAACAGATGAACCGGCAGCAGACGAGCCGCCGTGAACAGCTGGGTTATCTAACCAAACGTCTGGAGCAGCAGGGGCCCGATAAAAAAATCAAAGAAGGAACAGAGGCTCTTCAAAGGGATACGAAACAGCTCCAAAAAGCTTTGGATACCATCGTCTCCCGGAAAAAAGACCGTTTCCATTCCACGCTGGATAAGCTGACCCTGCTGAATCCGCTTGAAATTATGAAACGCGGCTATGCCATTCCTTTTGATGAGGAAAATCAGGTCATTAAAAAGGCTGGTCAGGTGTCGGAGGGAAGCAGTCTTTCCCTTCAAGTCCAGGACGGTCTCATTCAATGTCAGGTTACATCGGTGAAGGAGGATGAACATGGAGGAAAATAAACAGGAAATCAGTTTTGAAGAAGCCATGAATCAGCTTGAGGAAATTGTCGAAAAGCTGGAAACCGGCGAAGTCCCCCTTGAGAAAGCTATTCAATACTATCAAGAGGGGATGAAGCTTTCAAAGGTATGCAGTGAAAAGCTCGGAACAGTGGAAGAGCAGATGCAGCAGATAATGAATGAACATGGGAATTTTGAACCTTTCACCGTACAGGAGGAAGAATAGCCTGTGGACTTGAAAGCTTATTTAACAGATAAACAAACGTTCATTAACGACCAGTTGACCATGTATGTAAGAGATTATACCGTCCCTGGCAGACTTCAGGATTCGATTCTTTATTCTATTGAGGCTGGTGGGAAAAGGCTGCGTCCTATTCTTCTTCTGGCCACGGCGGAAGCCTTTGGAGCTCCAGCGGGCAAAGGGTTGACCGCTGCCGCCGCTCTTGAAATGGTGCATACGTACTCCTTGATACATGACGACCTTCCAGCTATGGATGATGATGATACCAGGCGCGGGCTGCCTACCAATCATAAAAAATTCGATGAAGCGACAGCTATTCTTGCCGGAGATGCCCTGCTCACCATGAGTACCCAGCTGATTGCAGAAGACCCGTCTCTTGCACAGGAAGAAAAATTATTTCTTATTCAGGAGCTGACTAAAGCTGCCGGTCCAAGAGGTATGGTCGAAGGTCAGATGCAGGATATGCTGAGTGAAGGAAAAGAGATATCTCTCGAGTCTCTGGAAGCCATTCATAAAAACAAAACCGGCGAGCTGTTGAAATATGCGATCCGTGCAGGTGCAAAGCTTGGAAAGGCCTCAGAGCAATCCATGCAGCAGATGAGCGGAATGGCGGAAGCGCTCGGCCTTATTTTCCAGATCCAGGACGACATTCTGGATGTGACCGGCGATGCAGAGGTGATCGGTAAACCTGTAGGCAGTGATGTGGTGAATGATAAAAGTACCTATCCGGGTCTTCTCGGTCTGGACGGTGCAAAAGAGCAGAAGGATCATTACGTCAAAACAGCTGAGTCCGCTTTGACGGAAGCAGGTGTGGAAGGTACGGTTCTGTCACAACTTATTCACTATTTAAGTACGCGTGATCATTAATCGGAAGGATTTCGATTGAGGTGTGTGCTGAAATATGATATATTATTTTTACAAAAGGAATGGTGCAGTATTCTAGTCGGTCCTCCGTTCCTGAAGGCGGGCCTAAAAATCCGCCAAAGGGCACATCGATGAAGTTCCTTGTGTTGGCTTGAGGCGCCCAGCCTTGGGTCGATGCTGGGAGTTAAGGTCGCAGGGCGATCCACAAAGGCATGTGGGCGTTGACCCTGCTTCCGCGGAGGCCCATTCTTGTAACGGGCTCTGAGCCAGATACCGTTATGAAATGGGGTATGAACCTGCAGCATATGGAGTAACATCTATATGCGCAGCGTAGCCTGCCTTGAGTGGTTTTTGAGGGGATTACAGTCCATGAGCCCCTGGTGACTACAGATGGCCACTGTGGTCCTGGGACGTAAGCTGTATGAAATCACAACTGCAAAAGAGGCTAAGGAACGGTCAAAGGCTGTCGGGGAAATCCCCTAGACTGTTCTATGGACATAAAACGGGAATTATAGTGCGGACTGAGTGGCAATCTAGTCCAGTTATCGGAAACGAGGCTGAGTCGAGTTTAAAGGGGAACCGCCAGAGTGGTGACACTCGGTACTTGATTGGGAAAACCTACTAGACCTAAGCCGCAATTTTTACCCGTTTTGTGACCATTCCTTTCTGTTACATAATTAAATTATGATTATATATAGATATAGAGGGTAAGAATGGATAATAAATTAAAAAAAGCCGTAAATTTCAGTTTGAGTATTGCCGTTATCACATTTGTGTTAGCGGCTATTTTTTCAGTTATCTCTTCTTCCGTTTTAAGTGGAGTCATGTGGGTCATTGGACTGATCATTGTATTTATCATCGTGTTTACCGGTGTAGTCTTTGATATGCTTGGTATAGCAGCAACAGCTGCTGAAGAGAAACCCTTCCATGCGATGGCTTCCGAGAAAGTCCCGGGCTCCAAGGAAGCTATTGCGATTGTCAGAAATGCGGATCGATTCGCAAGTTTCTGTAACGACGTTATAGGGGATATATCTGGTATAGTTAGTGGTACGGCCTCCACTGTCGTCGTACTTCAGCTTGCTTCGAGTTTCGGGTATACAGAAGGGTCTGCCGTCCAAATCGGTATTAACGTGGCCCTTACCAGTATCGTGGCAGCACTGACGGTGGGAGGAAAAGCCATTGGTAAATTCTTCGCCATCAATAAATCCACGCAGATTATCTTTTTTGCTGCCAGGGTGATTGCATGGTTAGAAAACAAATTAAATGTAAGAATATTATCAAATGTCATGTCGTCCACTAAAAAATCAAGATAATTACAAGGGGGTCCTTCAATGGATCTGAGCAGAATCAACGACCCTTCGTTATTGAAGGATATGAATACGAAGCAATTGGAAGAATTTGCAGCAGAAGTGAGACAGTTTTTAATTGAAAACCTGGCCACAACAGGCGGCCACCTCGGGGCGAACCTGGGAGTAGTGGAGCTGACTCTGGCTCTTCATAAAGTATATAACAGTCCCGTCGACCGTCTTATATGGGATGTCGGGCACCAGTCATATATCCATAAGATTCTGACCGGCCGTGGAGGGCAGTTCGACACATTGCGGCAGTATAAGGGCTTGTGCGGCTTCCCGAAACGTGATGAAAGTGAGCATGATGTATGGGAAACCGGCCACAGTTCAACTTCGCTGTCCGCGGCCATGGGGATGGCTATTGCACGCGACTTGAAAAAACAGGACCATTCCATCCTTCCCATCATTGGTGATGGAGCCCTGACAGGCGGTATGGCGCTGGAGGCGCTGAACCATATCGGGCATGAGAAAAAGAATGTAACCGTTATCTTGAATGATAATGAAATGTCGATCGCTAAAAACGTAGGAGCCCTGCACGGGGCGCTCGGCCGGATGAGAAGTGCAGGGAAGTACAATCGTGCCAAGGATGATCTCGAATGGCTGCTGAAGAAGATTCCCGCCGTTGGAGGAAAACTCGCGCAGGCAGCAGAGCGCTTGAAGGACAGCATGAAGTACTTTGTTGTTCCGGGCATGTTCTTTGAAGAGCTCGGGTTTACGTATTACGGACCGGTGGATGGTCATGACTTTGAAGACTTGATGGAAAACCTGAACTATGCGAGAAAAACAGACGGACCGGTCATCGTTCATGTAATGACCAAGAAAGGGAAAGGGTATCATCCCGCCGAAACCGATGTGAAGGACAAGTGGCACGGTGTAGGTCCTTATAAAATCGAATCAGGAGAGAAAATCAAACCGGTCGATGCTCCTCCTGCGTGGAGCTCGGTTATCAGTGATGCGCTGATTAAAAAAGCACGGGAAGATGACCGCATAGTGGCTGTGACTCCTGCCATGATTCTCGGGTCCAAACTGGAAAAATTCGGCGAGGAATTCCCGGACCGTTTATTTGATGTAGGCATTGCCGAACAGCATGCTACCACGATGTCCGCCGGTCTTGCGACTCAGGGGATGAAGCCGTTCCTGGCCATTTATTCCACGTTCCTGCAGCGCGGTTATGATCAGGTGGTCCATGATGTGGCCCGTCAGAAATTGAATGTGATTTTCGGTATTGACCGCGCAGGACTCGTCGGAGCTGACGGAGAGACCCACCAGGGTGTGTTTGATATTGCATTCCTGAGGTCTGTTCCGAATATGATTATCAGCATGCCGAAAGATGAGGATGAAGCCCAGCATCTCGTTCATACAGCTGCAGAATATGAAGAGGGGCCTTTTGCAATCCGTTATCCGCGGGGGAACGCTAAAGGAATCGACACGGATAAACATATGAGGTCCATCCCCGTCGGCAGCTGGGAAATCCTGAAAGAGGGAACAGAGGCTGTCATCCTTACGTTTGGGACGACCATTGATGCAGCTCTTGATGCGGCGGGCCGTCTGGAAAAAGAAGGACGGTCTGTGCGGGTGGTGAATGCCCGTTACATCAAACCGATGGACGAGTCCATGCTGCATGATATGATGAAGCAGGGGCTGCCGATTCTGACAGTAGAGGAAGCGGTTCTTCAGGGAGGATTCGGTTCAGCAGTGCTTGAATTCGCTGAGGAAAACAATTACACCTCCCAATGGGTGCGCCGGATGGGCGTTCCAGACCGGTTCATTGAACACGGCAGTGTACCAAAGCTCTGGGAAGAAATCGGATTGACCCCGGAAAACATGGTGAAAAACCTAAAAGAATTGATACCTACAAAACAACAGAGGGCATAAAAGATATGGGCAGAAAAGTACGTTTAGATGTATTACTTGTAGAAAAAGGCTATATAGAAACGCGTGAAAAAGCGAAACGAACCATCATGGCCGGACTTGTTTTTCATGAACAGGTCCGCCTTGATAAACCCGGCTTGAAGGTGGACGAGGATCTGGAGTTGATTGTTAAAGGCCGTCCCATTCCGTATGTCAGCCGCGGCGGATTGAAGCTTGAAAAAGCATTGAAGCACTTTGATCTTTCCGTTAAGGACAAGATTATGATTGATATCGGTTCATCCACAGGCGGTTTTACGGACTGTGCGCTTCAGAACGGAGCCAGACTCAGCTATGCCGTGGATGTTGGATATAATCAGCTTGACTGGCGTCTCCGCAATCATGACCAGGTGGTTGTTATGGAACGGACCAATTTCCGATATGTGACGAAAGAGGACCTTACACACGGTCAGCCGCAGTTTGCTTCCATCGATGTCTCCTTCATATCCCTTCGTATCATTCTGCCGGTTCTTGCTGAGATTCTGGAGCAGCAGGGAGATGTGGCAGCACTAATAAAACCACAGTTCGAAGCAGGTAGAGAACAGGTAGGGAAAAAAGGAATTGTGAGAGACCCTTCGATTCACAAAGAGGTCGTAAAAACAATTCTTGATTTTGCTTCTGATCACGGATATTCTGTTTATGGACTCACTTTTTCTCCGATTACCGGCGGGGATGGGAATATAGAATTCCTCGTCCATCTGCGGCTTGATGAAGGCAGCAGCAGTGGAGAACAGGTGGATATCGATGCTGTAGTCAAAGAAGCGCATGAGGCGCACAGCAGAAACGCATAATGAATGTAAAAGGGCTTAGCACAGGCCCTTTTCTTATGGAAGGACTTGAAACGGAGGATGGTCATGAACAAAGGACAACGTCACATCAAAATCAGGGAACTGATTACAAACGACGATATTGAAACCCAGGATGAGCTGGTCGATCGATTGAAGGGTATGGGATACAATGTCACCCAGGCAACCGTATCCCGCGATATCAAAGAACTACATCTTGTAAAGGTGCCGATGATGGATGGCCGGTACAAATACAGTCTCCCTGCAGATCAGCGCTTCAATCCGTTTGAAAAGCTGAAACGGCTCATGATGGATGCCTTTGTCAGTATAGATCGGGCCGGACATTTTATTATTTTGAAAACTCTGCCGGGAAACGCCAATGCTGTAGGTGCTCTCGTGGATAATCTGGAATGGGATGAAATTATGGGGACCATCTGCGGAGATGATACCTGCTTAATTATCTGCCGCAGTGAAGATCATACGGAGTCAATTAGTGAGCAGTTGCTAAATATGCTATAACTGAGGTGGATGGTTTCATGCTAACAGAGTTGTCTATTCGTGATTTTGCAATCATTGATGAGATCTCAATCACGTTCAAAGAAGGGTTGACTGTACTGACCGGTGAAACAGGTGCTGGTAAATCCATCATTATTGATGCGATCCAGCTTCTTTCCGGTGGTCGGGGATCCGTTGAATTTGTTCGTCATGGAACAAAAAAAGCTGAAATTGAAGGGTTGTTTACCGTGCAGCCTGAGCATCCGATCCATAAGGTCGGACAGGACTATGGTGTCGATATTGATGAGGACGGCATGGTTGTTCTTGAACGGACCATTACCCATCAGGGGAAAAGCATCTGCCGGGTGAATGGAAAACTGGTGACACTCGGGATCATGAGGGAGTTCGGACATTCCTTGATCGACATTCACAGCCAGCATGAGACGCAGTCGCTTATGGATCCTGACCGGCACGTCGAGCTTCTGGATGTATTTGCCGGTGAAGAGCTTCGTTCGGTCCTGGACGAGTATGAGAGCGTTTATGACAAGTACAGAACGATGAAGAAGCGCTATAAAGAATTGAGTGAGAATGAGCAGGAAATGGCTCAGCGTCTGGATCTGCTTGAATTTCAGCTGCGCGAGCTTCAAGGAGCTGAAATGCAGCCGCTTGAAGATGAAGAGCTTTCCGAAGAGCGGAAGAAACTCATGAATTTTGAGAAGGTGTACCAAGGCATTCATGATGCCTATTATTCTTTGTACGGGGAACAGCGCGGAATGGACTGGCTTAGTCATGCAATGACTTCTTTGGAAAGTACATCCGATGTAGATGAAAACCTTGCACAACTGTCGGAAGAAATGACGAACACGTATTACCTGATGGAAGAAATGACGTTTAAGCTGAGTAACCATATGGCAGAGCTTGAATTCGACCCTGAGAGACTCAACCAGATCGAATCCCGGCTTAACGAACTCAACCGTCTGAAGAAGAAGTACGGAGCTACGGTGGATGATATGCTTCAGTATGCTTCACGGATTGAAGAGGAAATTGATGAAATCCGCAATAAAGATTCCCATTTGAGTAAGATGGAGAGTGAAATCGCCGATTTGTCCGAGGATGCTCTTCTTGAGGCGCAGGGGATGCGTGAAATCCGCGTGAAAGCTGCAGATCAGCTGGCTGAATTCATTCATGTAGAATTGAGAGACCTTTATCTGGAGAAAGCAGCCTTTGCTGTGGACCTGCAGACGAAACCGGGGAAACAAGGAGATCCGGAACTGGATGGTACTCCTGTCCAGCTGCTGCCAAACGGTATTGATTTAGTGAAATTCCTGATCACGACCAATCCCGGAGAGCCGCTGAAAGAACTACATAAAGTAGCATCCGGAGGGGAGATGTCCCGGATTATGCTTGCGTTGAAGCGGATTTTCTCGCGGCATCAGGGCATTACGAGCGTGATTTTTGATGAAGTGGATACAGGTGTCAGCGGAAGGGTGGCCCAGGCGATTGCTGAGAAGATTTACGGGATCTCAGAGGGATCGCAGGTGCTCTGTATTTCCCACCTGCCACAGGTAGCGGCTATGGCGGATACACATGTCCGCATTGAAAAGCGTGTGGAGGATGAGCGGACGTCGACAGCAGCCAAGGAACTTTCAATGGACGAAAAAGCTGACGAAATCTCCCGCATGATTACCGGAGCAGAATTAACCGCTACAACCGTTGAGCATGCGCGGGAACTGCTTACGATGGCAGATAAACATAAAAGTAAATCATTATGATGAACCTAAGCGCATGGACGAGTCCATGCGCTTTTGTTTGTTTTATCTTTTCCACCGACACACCTCTTTATACAACGTTTACCTATACGTTGGAGAATGTTTCAAAGCAAGGCAAACGGTACTATAATTACTCAGATTATGCTCGTTTAAAAAGGATTAAGGAAGACCACATTATAAGTAAGCCATTTAGTTGGTACTGGAGTACAAGGAGAGTGAACCCGTGAAAAATCAAGCCTTTAACTATATATGTGGTTCTGTTCTCCTGCTGTTTATGCTTATTTTGCCCTTTTATGCCCCTGTCCAGCACTATCTATCCATCCCGACAGAAGTAAAAGTCGGCGCCAGCCCTGATCAACCTTCTGTTGACCAGGAAGCGTGGACGGCGTTTTCGTCCACAAATGATCACGAAGTGTTTTATGAATTTGCAGGTGTACCGGTTAAAAAAACCAGCCTGGAGCCGTTCAAGGATATCCGGTTGATCCCCGGCGGTCAGTCGGTAGGTGTAGAGCTTCATACGAAAGGTGTGCTTGTCGTAGGGCACCACCTTGTAAACGGCAAAGGCGAACAACGGACTTCGCCAGGAGAAAAGGCGGAAATTCTCATCGGCGACATCCTGCTTGAAGGCAATGGAGAGGAAATTAACAGTATGGAGAAATTATCCTCCATCGTAAAGAAAACCGGGGAAAAGGAAGAACCCCTGAAACTGAAAATTAAACGGGGAAAGGAAATAACGACGACAAGCCTGACACCGGCCTACAACCCGCGGGAAAAGGAATATCAGATTGGTCTGTATATTCGTGATTCGGCAGCTGGGATAGGGACAATGACTTTTTATGATCCTGAAACGAAAAAGTATGGCGCTCTCGGTCATGTCATCTCGGATATGGATACGAAGAAGCCGATTGAAATTCATGAAGGCACCATTGTCAAATCGCAGGTCACCTCCATTGAAAAAGGAGCACAGGGCGTTCCGGGAGAGAAAAAAGCCAGGTTTTCCTTGAGGAACGACCGCCTCGGAATCATTACAAAAAACACGCCGTTCGGTATCTTTGGAACATTAGATGATGATATGACGAATGAGGAATATCCGGAGGGACTTCCTATCGGTTTCGCAGAACAGGTGGAAGAAGGCCCGGCTCAAATTATGACGGTCCTTGACGGGGAGAAAATGCAGACCTTTGATGTGGAAATTGTCAGCAATATGCCGAAGAAATCTGCGGTAACAAAAGGAATGATTGTCAAAATCACAGACCCTGAGCTTCTGGATAAAACGGGAGGGATTGTTCAGGGGATGAGTGGCAGCCCGATCATCCAGAATGGAAAAATCATCGGTGCCGTGACTCATGTGTTTGTCAACGATCCGACAAGCGGATATGGCGTCCATATTGAATGGATGCTTCAGGAAGCAGGTATTAACCTTCATGAAGAAGAAGGGGAAAAGAAAGCAGGCTAGGAGCTCATAAAGGGCTCCTTTTCTTTTTCGTCGACAAATTTCGACACCGATGGCCGGGCATATGTCGAATACATACGAAAAACCGAGTATTTTTAAGCATTTGCCAGATATTCTCTAATTCTTTATATTTTTTGTTATAATAAAAAAGGAAAGTCTTATATGCCTGTCGAATACGTGTATTACGGAAATAAAGAGGATTATTCTCTTAAGGAGGAAAAAGGAATGGAAAAGATTCAAGTGTGTTTGGCTGATGATAATAGAGAGCTGGTAAAGCTTCTTGAAGAGTATTTTGAAGACACTCACGATATAGAAGTGGTCGGTACTTCCTACAATGGAAAAGACTGTCTGCAAATGGTCGAAGAGAAGAAACCGGACGTGCTGATTTTGGATATCATTATGCCGCACCTCGACGGCCTTGCTGTGTTGAACAAGCTGAGGGATATGGACAAGCATCCTGAGGTCATTATGTTAACCGCGTTCGGCCAGGAAGAAGTGACGAAAAAAGCTGTCGAACTTGGAGCGGCTTATTTTATGATGAAGCCATTCGACCTTGATCACCTTGGAGAGCAGGTCCGCCAGATCAAACATGCCGGCGATCCCATCAATCGTGCCCTCGGCAGCAGTTATTCCTCAGCAAGATCGAAAAAACCGGATCTCGATACAAGCATCACCCATATCATTCATGAAGTCGGGGTGCCGGCCCACATTAAAGGGTATCAATACCTTCGTGAAGCCATTACAATGGTCTATAAAGATTTGGAACTGCTT